>NZ_JAUCMW010000001.1:0-468831 GCF_030372765.1 Labilibaculum sp. K2S
TGAAAAGTGTATTTACCGACCCATATCGGGCAGTAATGTACACATATTATGATGAATCACTAAATATGTCATCAATTGGGTTCTTTATTTGACTAATATTTTGAGTCGAATAATGAGAGTAAATCCCATTTGTTTTTTATAGTTGCCCTCTAAAAGTAAGCATAAAATAAAAACAGAAAAGTAGGGTTGCTTATTCATTATCAATATAAATAAGTTGGTGAGATTTTCCAGGCGGGTATGTGAGCTTTGAATGGTTTTAGTGTGTGTATTGGCAAAAACATTCTTGTTGCCGGTTTTAATCTGTTTGTCAGGAATAAATGCAGGTTTGCATGCTGTGTGGTTGTTGTGTTGTATTTATAGAATCTGATAAATTTAACATTTTTTACATTTAATCTTAAAGCCCAGTAAATAAGAAGAGTGCCTTAAGTAGATGTGTGGTTGTTAGCATAAAAATGGGTCTGCTTTACCAATTATGGTTTTGATATGTGGGGATAATTAAATAATTTCAGTCTGTTTTTGTTACGTGGGGAGGGGGTTTGGCAACAAATAGCCGCCTTTTAACAATGCAAAAAAACAGGCAACCCCTTGGCCGAGCATCTTCAACTTTCGCCGGTAGGAAATGCAGCCAACGGGCCCTGTCCCTTTTATATAATTTTTTAAAATTATGGTACTAAGGTATGGATTAATTCCTAATCATCTAACCGATGATCCAGATGATTACATGGGCATGGTAACCGATAACGAAACGGTTACTACCGAACAAATAGTAGAACAGATGATTGGCAAAGGCTCTACCGTAACCAAGGCCGAAGCCTTATCGGTAATCGAAGAATTTAGTTATGCTGTGGTGCAGGCCGTGGCAAGTGGTAACAATGTAAACACCGAGTTGTTTAAGGTATACCCAAGCATATCGGGAGTATTTGCTAACGAGAGCGATGGTTTCGACAAAAAGCGTCACGCCATTCGTTTAAACCTGAATGCAGGTCCGCGTTTGACCGATGCAGTTGGCAATATCGAATTGCGTAAGGTGGAAATTTCTCACGCACAACCAGTGATTCAGCAGTTCGCCGATTTAAAAACCAAAGCCGTGAACGAGACCTTTAGTCCGGGCCAGATTGCTTCCCTAAAAGGATCATTTTTAAAGTTCGACGAGGAAGATGCCAATCAGGGAATCTTTTTTATCGCCGCTGAGGGTACAGTAACTAAAGTAGGTAATGTGGTGAAAAACAAACCCTCTGAATTGTTGTTTTTTGTGCCTGAAACCCTGAAAACAGGTAGTTTTCAGGTAGAGGTGAGAGCAGCACAAAAGAATAGTAAAAATATTAAAACAGGACGCTTGCTAGTCGATCTGGTACCTGTTAGCTAATTGTTTTATTGATTGTAATGAAAGCCAATTCTTACCGGATTGGCTTTTATTTTGCCTGGATATTCGCACCTACTACTTTGTTCCTGGAATAATACCGATTATCATTTTCAAATTTAAATGGTGTACGACTAGTAGTAGTCCGACACCCGGACTAGTAGTAGTCCGATACCCAGACTAGTAGTAGTCCGATACCCGGACTAGTAGTAGTCCGATACCTGGACTAGCAGTAGTCCGATAATAGAACAGGCAAGTCGAAAAACAGGGCACAAAAAAAGGACTCTTTCGAGTCCTTTCTGTTTTGGTTCAGTTATTTATTTTTTAGCAGATCGCGTATTTCTGTTAACAGTACTTCCTCTTTGCTTGGAGCGGCTGGTGCCGCAGGTGCTTCTTCTGCTTTCTTTTCCATTTTCTCTTTCATTTTATTGAATGATTTTACAAGCATAAAAATAGCGAAGGCAACAATCAGGAAGGTAATAATTGCATTAATAAACAAACCATAAGCAATTGCTACCTCGCCAACAGTATCGCCGGCACCGGGTGCCGATTCCAGAACAGCCGACTGCAGAATTATTTTCAGATCAGAGAAATCAACTCCGCCTAATACAATTCCTACCGGAGGCATAATAATATCATTTACCAATGATTTTACAATGGCCCCAAAGTAAAGAGCCATAATCAGACCGACAGCCATTTCAAGTACATTTCCTTTGGCTATAAATTTCTTGAATTCGTTCATAGAAAAAATGTTTAGTTCGTAGTAAGAAATGAAGGTAGTAATCCGAAAATCTTGACAGTATGTAATAAGGGGTGTTTGGAACGGTCAGTGTATCAAATCACTAAGTCTGTTAAATGTACAAAATAAAAATGTATTGTCATTGGTTTTTTTTGCGCGTTTTGTTCTCCCTTCACCATCAGGAGAAGGGTTGGGGATGAGGTGTAGAATTAAAAAAGGATACGCAAGTGCGTATCCTCATGTATAATTTTAGAATCTGTTTAAATCATAAATTCATTGTAATCAGCATTCCATTAGGTTAGTTCCACCAAAGTAATTTCCGGAGGCATACCAATTCGGCCGGGAAATCCGATGTAACCAAAACCACGGTTTACATAAAGGTATTGATCCCCTTGCTGATACAATCCGCCCCAGCGAGGATATTTGTACTGCACCGGACTCCATTTTATGCCTGCCCGTTCGAGTCCAAACTGCATGCCATGCGTATGACCTGAGAAGGTAAGAGCGATATCGGTATCCAGAACCTGCGCATCCCAATGCGAAGGATCGTGACTCATCAAAATTTTAAAGGGGATATTGGCTGATCCGTTGATTGCTTTTTGTAAATCGCCGTGTTGCGGAAAAGGAGGTTTCCCCCAATTTTCGACACCAACCAGTGCAATTTCTTCCCCATTAACTGATATGGTTTCCGATTCGTTCAGAAGCAGCTTAAAGCCCATATCTTTATGGAAATTCTTAATTGCCTGTAAATTTTCGGCTTTTTCGACAGGAGATTTCCAATACGAATAATCGCCGTAGTCGTGATTTCCCATGATGGAATATTTTCCAATTTTTGCATTCATTTTGGACAATACCGGAGCCCATCCTTCTGTTTCTTCGGCAAAGTTATTTACCAAATCGCCAGTGAATAGAATCAAGTCCGGTTCCTGTTCGTTGATCAGTTCAACTGCCTTGGCAATTTTCTCAAAATTCTTATTGAAACTGCCCAGATGCATGTCTGATATTTGGACAATTTTAATTCCTTTAAATGATTTTGGAAGATGATCGAAACTGATCTTTTCCCGCATCACCCGGTAGTTAAATTTCCCTTTGGTTACACCATATAAAATGGATGCAAACGGGATGGCTGCTAAAATCAACCCCATTTGATATAAAAATTCAGATCTCTCCATTTTTCTCTTCGAATTAAATTGTGGTACACTTTTTTTCTTTCTCTCCCCGAACCAATTAATGATTCCTGCAATCGCCCCTAGTATATCTTTTAATAGAACGAAAAGTATAAATACAAACTTTGGAATGTAGAACAATGAAAAACCAGCTATCAGGTATCCAACATAGACATAGGTTTCAGATCGCTGCACATATTTAATCCCGAACATGAATAAGGCAAAACCAGCAAAAATAAAAACCGAAATGCCCCAAAACAGGATGGTTAATGATTGTTTTGCCAGCGAATATTTTATTCTGGCAATCAGAGGTTTCACACCACGGTAGGTATAAATGTCTACCAACAGCATGAATAGTAACAGAGGAATCAACAAATATACACTTGCTTTCATTCAGTTTTTTATAAGTGGTTCATTGATTATAAATTAGCACCAAAGGTAGACAATAAAATACAAGCAAGTCCTTAATTTTTGTTAAAATATACTTATCTTCAAAGGAGTATAATTTTTTTACCAGTACCTACTTCTGTATCCTCGTTTTACTGATGCTAGGACATTTATTCACTACAAATCTATAGAGAAATGAGTGCGAAAATTCATGAATTGATTGACAAACGATGGAGTCCAAGAGCCTTTTCGGATCAGGAAATTGAAGCTGAAAAAATTGAAAAATTATTCGAGGCTGCATCATTTGCAGCGTCTTGTTTTAATGAACAACCGTGGCGCTTTATTTACGCAACAAAAGATTATCCGGAGCGGTATGATCAACTCTTGTCTTGTTTGGTTGAGTTTAATCAGATGTGGGTGAAAACTGCACCTATGATTATTTTGACACTTGCTTCAACAAAGTTTGCTCAGAATCAAAAAGAAAATCATCATGCACGTCATGATTTGGGTTTGGCCATTGGAAATATGTCTGCTCAAGCAACGGGTATGGGGCTGTATATGCATCAAATGGCTGGTTTTAGCGCTGAAAAGGCTCGTGAAATATTCGAAATTCCTGACGAATTTGATATTGTAACTATGATTGCCGTTGGTTATTTGGGTGATCCAATGCAATTGCCCGAAAATATCAGGGGGTTGGAATCCCATAAAAGAAATCGGAGATCATTGGATAAAGTCCTGTTTGATGGCGATTGGGACGATATGAAATAAAATGTATTTGTAATATAGACTGGGCTTATCCTTACGGGTAAGCCTTTTTCTTTTGAAAATATTGGAAACTTGTTGTAACTTGATTTACGCACAAGGAATTCATTATGAGAGTCTTGAATCGTTAAGCTTTTAGGGTATGAAACGACCATGTAAAAGGTATTGCACACAGGAGAATGGGTGTAATTTGGGAGTTCCATGTGACATCTTTAAACAAATTTTAGACACATGAAAGCGGTAGTAATGAAAAAATACGGGACGCCTGATGTTTTGGAGATCGCCAATCTTTCTCGTCCGCAGATAAATAACACACAGGTTTTGGTTGAGGTTTATGCTTCATCAGTAAATCCGGTGGATTGGAAAATCCGCAAAGGCAGCTTAAAACTGTTCATGAGAAAGAAATTACCCTGTATTTTAGGAGGCGATATAGCCGGTCGGGTTGTTGAGATTGGTAAAAATGTTCAGTTCTTTCGGGTTGGCGATGAGGTGTTTGGGAAAATTGACATTGCAAAGAATGGTGCGTATGCTGAATATGTAGCTACCACTGCAAGTCATCTGGCATTAAAACCGCAAAACATGAATTTTGAAGAGGCTGCAACATTGCCTTTGGCAGGATTAACAGCTCTGCAGGCACTTCGGGATATGGGGGGAATTCGGAAAGGAATGAATGTAATGGTGAATGGTTGCTCGGGAGGTGTTGGGGCTTTTGCGCTTCAAATTGCAAAAGCTTATGGCTGTAAAGTTACAGGAGTTTGCAGCAACAGAAATGTGCAGTTTGCAAAAGATTTAGGTGCTGACCAGGTTGTTGACTATATGGAACAGGATATTGTTTCGCTTCAGGAAGAGTACGACATTTTTTTCGACGTGGTAGGAAATCAGGAATATTCAAAAGTAAAACACATTTTGCAGCGGGGAGGTATTTTTGTGACAACTCTCCCTACTTTCAATATTCTTTTGCTCGGGTCTATTCATAACCTGCTTAGTTCCAAAAAAATGAAGAACATATTTGTACAGGAAAGTAAGAAAGATCTCGAGCTATTAGCTGATTTTGTTGATGCAGGTCTTTTAAAAACTCACATCGATAAATCTTACGATTTAATTGATGTAGCAAAGGCCCACCAGTACAGTGAAACGGGTAGGGTGGTTGGAAAGCTCTCTTTAAAAATTGCCGAATAAACTTGATTCAATTCAACAGATTAGAATTTTAGAAAAGATCCAGGCATCATTTGATGCCTGGATCTTTTTCCTTGATACTTTCTTTATCCTTTGGTTTTAATGCCGCAGCCTATAGCTTTTGTTGAAGTAATTTCCGGTTTTTTATTTTGTAAGAGTGCATCTACTGCATCCTCAACATATCTGCTTGTAACCTGAGATGCGTCTTTGTAATTGTTATCGATCGCACCAATATATTCCACTGTGTATTCTCCGCTCTTATTGCTTAAAATAAAAACGTGAGGAGTTTTGGTTGCGCCAAATCGTTTAAATACTTCCTGCGTTTCATCCATCAGATAAGGGAATGTAAATCCTTTTTCCTTTGCCCGTACAATCATATTGTCGAAAGAATCGCTTTCGTACAATTCCGGATCATTGGGGTTGATCGCAATTACAGGGAATCCTTTTTCCTTGTATTTTTTGTCAATTTCGATAATCCTGTCTTCGTAGGCTACAGCATACGGACAATGATTACATGTGAAAATTACAATGAATCCTTTGGCATCCTTGTAATCTGCGAGCGAAATCTGTTTTCCATCAACATTTTTCAGTTTAAAATCTTTCGCTTCGTCACCTATCTGGTAGCCTTGAGCCTGTATTCCCATCGCGGCCAGTATAAACAGACCCAAAATCAGTATTTTCTTCATAATTATAAATTTTAATTCGCTTGATTATTTAATTTATCAATTGACCTCACCAATTCGTCGTATGAAATTTGGCGGGTGAAAACTATTCTTTCATCTTTTTTATAGATAAGGGTTGCAGGAAGAGCACCATCCCAATCTTTAGCCACTTTTCCAATCCAGTTGTCAGCATCCGGATCGTCAAGCAAAACAACTTCCGCATTTATATTTTTCTTCTTTAAAAAGCCGGCTAAGCGATCTTCTGTATTTTTTCCAAAATCGAGACTAACCAGTATTACTTTTACCTTTTTATCTGTATAATCTTTACGGATATCTTCAAATTCAGGAAGTTCTTCAACACATGGTTTGCACCACATCGCCCAAAAGTTAATCACGTAAGTGGTATCATTCTGATAATGGAGAATAGGTTCCAACTCATTAAAATTGTGGGATTTAATTTCCTGAGCGCGGACTGATTTTATTGAAACAATAAGCGAAGCAAGTAGTAATAATTGGTATCTAAATTTCATTTTCTATATATAAAGACATTGAAGTATTAAATATACTATTATTGATTGAGAAAGAACAGATTTGCTTGTTATTGATCTGTTAAAATTTACGATTGAAAGTGGATAGTGCGGGTGTTGAAAAGAATAATTTAGTTGCTATATGGTAAAATTGAGAACTTTGTGCATGAGAATGATAATTGTCAGGTTGTATGAAATATTTTTTTACCTTTGAAAAGAATTAGTACAGAAAGTATGAATAATAATATGCATATCGGGCGATTTTTCTTTTTTAGCAGCTGTTGTTAGAAGAGGATTCACGTACTATTTAATTGATGATGAGCCTCTGTAAGGGCTCTTTTTTTTTGACTATATGAAACGTCCATGTATAAAGCTTTCTATACACAGGGAAATGATTATATGGGAAGTTCCATCTGACAAAAACTTAAAATTATAAACAGATGAAAACAGTATTTTTTAAGATTTGGTTTTTTCTTTTTTTCTTTTTTAACGGAGAGAGGAACAGGATTCTAATGAAATAAAATGTAATATTATTCATAAAGAGTCCTGATTATTTGGGACTCTTTTTTGTGATGTAAAATCTAACTATAACCATGGAGAAAAGAAAAATTGTAATTCAAGGAGTTGAAGGGTGTTTTCACCATTTGGCTGCTAATGCTTATTACGGAGAAGATGTTGAAATTATTCCTGCCGGTAATTTCGCCACACTTGTTGAATTAATTCAAGACGAATCAGTATGCGATGGAGGAATTATGGCGATTGAAAATTCGATTGCCGGAAGTATTCTTCAAAATTACGGGCTCCTTCAGGATTCCGGTCTTGTAATTGAAGGGGAGATATTTCTGAGAATTAAGCAAAATTTAATGGCTTTGCCCGGGCAGAAAATTGAAGATTTAAGAGAAGTTCATTCCCATCCAATGGCAATTCATCAGTGTCGTGCTTTCTTTCACGATTATCCAAATATTAAATTGGTGGAAATGGAGGATACGGCCTTAAGTGCGAAGAATGTTAGAGACAATCAATTGATGGGTGTAGGAGCTATTGCCGGTGATTATCCGGCAGAATTGTATGGTTTGGAAATTATAGCTGAGGAAATTGAAAGCATAAAAGACAATCAAACCCGGTTTTTTATTTTAAAGAGACAGAAAGATGTTGTTCCAAACGGAGGGTATAATAAAGCATCCTTATACTTTAGCACCAGTCATAAACCGGGGAGCTTGTCTTATATTCTGGATTGTTTTGCCAAGGAGAACATTAATCTCTCAAAAATTCAATCTCTGCCAATTCCAGGTATCAACTGGCAATATTTTTTTCATGTCGATTTGGAATTTCAGGGCCCCCGGCAGTTTAGGGATGCGTTGGATAAAATATCAGCTTATACAAAAGGAATGCAAGTATTGGGGACTTACAACAAAGGTCTTGTGATCACCTAAAAGACTTTCATCGAATCAAAAACTTTGTCGATACTATTGGCAAGAAGAATGTCTTTTTTTGTGATTTTACCCTTAGAGTGGGTGGTTAAAATTAGGCGTACATTTTTATAATTGTACAGTTTAATATCTGGATGGTGATCCAAATTTTCTGCTTCTGAAGCTACTAAATTTATAAAGTTGATAGCTTCGATAAAATTTGGGAGAACATAGTTTTTTACCAATTTACTGTCTATTTCGCTCCAACCTTGATCCAATAATATATCCATGATATTTTCATTTAGTATTTAAAGATACGGAAAGTACAAACCAAAGTAAATAGAAAAAACCGGGCAGCTTAATTAAGTTGTCCGGTATCTGATTTCTTAATTGAAAGCTTGATAAAGTATTTTTATAATGCAAGCTCACGATCCAGTTCTTCGCCCATTATCTGGGCGCCGTTGTAAAGCACAGATCTTTCCTCTGCCTCCATATAAATATCGAATGGTAAGGAAATTTCATAGGCCGATTGAACCATCACTGCGATATCATCTTTGGCACCTAAGTGTGTTCTCCAGTTAGTTTCCGTTTCGTCAAGAAGGTATGCATAAACGGGCCCGGAAAAATAAGCGAAGCAGTTTACAAAAGATGGAGATTCCCACATTGTATGCAGCTTATTTTGCAAATAGGTTTTCAAATCTTTATCGTTTCTGCATAATTTTTGAGCTGTATATTCGGCCATGCCTTCATGAATCTCAAATCGATTTTCACAGCCGTCACATTTGCCATACAATGCTCTGCGGTATTGTCGAAAACAGAGAGCATCAGTAATCGCTTGTTTTTTATTTTCTCCTTGGCTTTGCAATGCTAACTCAAGAGCTTTCCACTCCAGTTTCAACCAAAAACGAGCTTCCATTTCGTCCATATGGTTGTTGTTATAGGGTTCGGGTTTCAAATCCATTTCAGGTTGCACACAATGAAAAGCTTCATGAAGAATAATACATTGTCTTTCAACTTTATCTTCGGGCAATGGAAGGGGGATGATGGCCCAAATTTTATTGCCAATTTTAGCGGGTCCTTTTATCACATCAACAAAATTTGGGAGAATACCGGTGTAAATTTCATTATAGGAGGTTAAGCCTAACTTTTTACTATTGTTATTTGAGTAGATTCTTCCATTTTCTTTATCGACCAAAAGAATTGGAACATCGAGAGTTCTTCCCCAAAGCATGCCATTGTCTTCAGAGCACAATGTTTTGGTTTCCTTTAGAATAGCCTCAATTTCTTTAAGTTCATATGATTCTGCCATACTCAATGAACAGGACATTAGTTCTATGCCTAAAAAAAGGAAAATCCATATATAACTATATTTTTTCATCTGAGTTGGTTAATTCGTTAATTGTCTGATTATTAATAGAATTATGATCCGTATTGAATCATAGTGGTTTCACACTCTTCATATATCAGTATTTGTGCCATTAACTCTAATTGTTTGTATGTCAGTATGTGAAGTGTTTCTGAGCTATTTTTATATAGTCTTAATCGTGTTGGGTATCGTACAGTCGCTGTTCGGATATGAACAATTTAAATGTTGGTGAACTAGAATCAGAATAGTAAACCTGTTTTTAGTATCAATCAGCATTATTTGAATGATCTGGCATTCTAATTTTTCTCCAAATAAATGGCTAATCAACTTACTCCATTGCTTTGATTGATATAATTCTGTATCTTAAAAAAGGAAACTTGTGAAAATTTTCAGTGTTCTAATTGGAAATGGATTTCAGTCTAAGTTTAGTAATTAAAATGCTAAGCGGAAGTGCAATAGATAAATGAAAGTATCTCTTTAACCTTAATCTAATTGAATGAATAATTACCTTGAAATAATTGTATTTATTGCGGGATTCCTGATCGTTGCAACAGCGGCTAATCGGATTTCAAAATATTTTCCAAAAGTAAAATTGCCGGTAATAACCGGTCTTTTATTTATCGGTATTATTTCCGGGCCTTTTGTATTAAATCTAATTCCTAAGCCAGCTATATCTAAGCTGTATTTCATTAATGAAATTTCTCTTTCTTTTATCGCTTTTGTAGCTGGGGCTGAGCTTTACGTAAAGGAGTTGAAGGGAAGAATGAAAAGTATTAAATGGATGACTTTTGGGCAATTGTTTTTCACCTTCGTATTGAGTGGTATTGCTGTTATGCTTTTGTCTGATCACATTCCTTTTTTAAAGGATGCAGGTTTTAATATGAAATTGGCAATCGTGATGCTTATAGGAGTTATTTTTGTTGCAAGATCACCTGTTTCTGCAATTGCAGTAATAAACGAAATGAGAGCCAAGGGACCATTTACACAAACGGCTATTGGTGTAACGGTAGTAAAAGATGTTTTGGTAATCATTTTATTTACCATTTGTTTCGCCGTAGCAGATGCTTTAATCTCAGATATTCCTTTTGATATTTGGTTGTTGATTATATTGATAGGAGAGTTATGCCTTTCCCTTTTACTGGGTTTTTTGCTTGGCACGCTTATGAATCTTGTTCTTGAGTTAAGATTAGTTACATGGATGAAGTCTTTTTTACTTCTGCTGTTTGGTTATAGTATCTATTTGTTAGCACATTTTGTGCATAAAAACAGTCAGATTTATTTTGGGTTCGATTTGTATATTGAGCCACTATTGGTATGTATCATTGGAAGTTTTGTTGTTGTCAATTTTGGTAAGTTTCGCAGAGAATTTGTAAAGATAATTCAGATGATCGTTCCTTTTGTTTATGTAGTTTTCTTTACACTTACAGGAGCTTCTATTTCAATAGATATTTTAAAAGATACATGGGCAATTGCTCTTTTATTTTTTACGATTCGTTTAATAAGCATGGCTGTTGGTGCTTTTATTGGAGGCTCATTGGGCGGGGATCCGATGCGTTTTAATCGTATTTCCTGGATGCCATATGTTACTCAGGCTGGTGTTGCTATCGGATTGGTTGAAGTTGTTTCAGTTAAATATCCCGAATGGGGATCGGAGTTTTCTACGATCTTAATTGCAGTAATTGTATTGAATCAAATTTTGGGGCCACCTCTTTTTAAGTGGTCAATATTGTTGGTCGGTGAAAGTCATAAGAAAAGAGAGTTATTGCACGAAAATAAAATTCAGAAAGCTATTATTTTTGGTTTGGAGGGACAATCACTTGCTTTAGCACGTCAACTAATGGAACACGGCTGGGCCGTTAAATTAGTAACCCGTAATGAGGAGAGAGCCAGGTTGGAATACCATGGGGTAGATGTAACTTATGTGAAAGAATTAAGTTTGCCAGAATTAAAAAAGCTCGAAGCCGATAAAGCAGATGCGATAGTACTGTTGAATCAGGATGAGGATAATCTTAAGTTTTGCGAATTAGCCTACGAGCATTTTGGTACCCGGGATATTGTTGTTCGGGTAAATGAGAGGAGTTATGTAAGTAAATTCCACGAGTTGGGAGCTCTGATTGTTGAACCTTCTACAGTGATGGTAAGCTTAATGGATCACCTGGTGCGATCACCAATTGCCACCTCATTGTTGCTTGGTATGGAGAAAGATCAGGATACTGTGGACATTGAAATGCAAAATAAAGAATTGCATGGCATCACTTTAAGGGATTTACAAATTCCTACCGATGTTATTATTTTGGCCACCAAACGTAATAACAATACCTTAATTTCAACTGGATACACACGACTTCGGTTGGGTGATGTGTTAACTGTTGTTGGTTCTGTGGAAAGTCTGGAAAAGGTTCGTTTAAAAATGGAAGATACAGACCTGCCTGGTTATAATAAATCTCGTTTTATGGGAAAATCAATTTCATTCAAAAGAAAGTCAATCAAGACAGATCTGGATTTACCAGGTTAAAAATACGGTAGTCCAGAATGCTAAAGGAACGACTGTATTCCAGATCACTTCTTCCCGATGGCGGGCCCGGTAAATTCGTTCATTTTCAACTTGAAATCGCATTGATTGCAACATCGCATCATAATTTTGTTGTGCTGTTATTTCCCGTTCCTTTTGAATGTTGTCAAGATAAATAATTGCCTCCCGGCTTTTATTTGGATTGCTGTTTAAAACTTCAATTAAATCAGATTCTGATTCGTTCAAACGATTTAAGTGGTAAAGTGCCATGCCTCTTTGCAGTCGTACTTCTGACAGATAAGGTTTTTTACTCAGCACATGGTCAAAATCAAGAATTGCTTCGTCGTATTTTTTTAATTGCATTTTTGCGTATCCTCGATCTTGAAAAATGGTGGAATAGTAAGGCATAATAGTAATGGCAGTGTCTAAGTAATGGATGGCTTTTTCATATTCCCCCTGCAATATCAGAGTTCTTCCATTATCATGATATTCCATGTATCTTTCTACATTTTGGGAAAATACTCCGGAAAAACCGAAAACACCAATAAATAAAAATAACAGATTTTTCATCGTAAAACAGTTTATATTTTATTGAATTAATTTTATGAACAGGAACATAAACTGTACCAAACTGCATAAAAAAACCCTTCAATTATATCGAAGGGTCTACAGATATCGAAGATATCCTTATGATTTTTTACAACATTCTTTTTTGCAGTCTTTAGGACATTTAGTTTCTGCCTTAGCTTCTTTAGTACAACAAGCTTTTTTACAGTCTTTTTCACATTTTTCTGCTTTAGCTTCCTTTGTGCATTTTTTTGCCTTATCACATTTTTCAGCTTTAGCGTCTTTGGTACAGCAGGCTTTTGTACAGTCTTTTTCACATTTTTTCTTTTCAACTTTTTTCTTCTCCTGATCCTGTTTTTGATCTTGATTCTGAGACAAAGAAATTTCATTATCAAAGATTGAAATTACTGGTTGAGCAGCAAAACTTACTACATTTATTGCAAATACAAATAGGAGTCCAAATAATAACTTTTTCATGTTTTTTAATTTAAATGTTAATTAATCCGTTTTAGTCTAATTTTTAATTGGATATTACAAGAACGTAAAAGATCTTTTTATCTCTTGTTAATGAATTGTTAAAGCATCAAAAACTCTTAAAATTTAAGCTAATTTTGGATTGTGAAAAGATCATAAAATATAAGAAGCTATTTAAATTTATTCTTAGAAATTTCTACCAAATAAAAAGACTTGGAATAAGGCAAATTTGATACGGATAGTGGTTCTGTTTAAAGATAATTTAACGCAAATATGAGGTTTTGGGCCTGTGAAAAGGCTAAAGGATGTTAAGGGAGTATTAGTCTATGGGTTTGTTGTTTAAAAATATAATTCGAAAATTTAAGATTTATAGAATCCAGATATTTATTGTTATATCAATAATTGTTCTGCTACTTCTTCTTTTAATTCAAATTCGATGGATAAGTAGAGCCAGAAGCTTAAATGAAGAACAATTCAATCATCGGGTTGGTTTGGCCTTGCATGAGTCTGTCAATGAGTTTACAAAAGATCAGGAAAGTTGTGAGAAAATGCGCGAATGCATGTCTAAATCGAAATACAATGCTTCGGATAGTGAACTTTTGAAGATGGAGGTGAGTCGCCTGGATTCAATTATTCATCAGCAATTTAAAAATTATCAGATTCAATCGCCGTATACCATTGAAGTATTAAGTACTGCTGATGAACAACCTAAAAGCAAATGTTTCTACTACAGTTTGCGGAAAGCATTAAGTCACGATAAGGCAATATTAAATGTCTATTTCCAAAAAAGAGAGCAAAATTTAATGGATAGTATGGGAAGTATGTTTATTTGCTCATTAATTCTCATTTTAATTCTTTGTACATTCTTCGGGATAACCGTTTTTTCATTGATCAATGATAAAAAGATTTTGGGTCGAACTACTGATCTGATTAATAATATAGCACACGAGTTTAAGACACCAATGGCAACAATTTCGCTGGCCAGTGGAATGTTAAAACGAAATAAGGTTCATGGCGATCCCAATCAAGTAGTTCATTATTCAAGCATGATCTTTTCGGAGAACAATCGTTTAAAAAGTCAAGTAGAACAGTTGTTGAAACTGGCTTGCATGGAACGGGGAGAATTGCAGTTAAATTCGGATCAAATGAATTTACACTCCTTGTTAAAGGAGTGTTCCGATTGTATTTCTGTTCAACTGGCAGAGCGGGAAGGGAGCATAATATACAAGTTGAATGCTGAAAATGATATGGTTTGCGGCGATAAAGATTTGCTTCAAAATGTATTGTTGAATCTTCTGGATAATGCGGTGAAGTATTCAGAATCTAAACCAGAAATAGAAGTTGAGACTAAAAACATGAATGGACATCTTTATATAGCGGTATCCGATAAGGGAATTGGAATGACTAAAGAGGAACAGAAGCATGTATTTGACAGGTATTACAGAGCTTCAACCGGCGACTTACATGATGTGAAAGGTTTTGGTATTGGTTTGTCCTATTCAAAAATGATCATTGATTCCCATAAAGGCTCAATAAATGTTTTGAGCAAAAGAAACTCTGGTAGTACCTTTACTATTGTTTTGCCATCCATCTAAAATTGTTTTATGACCAATTCTAAAAATATATTGCTAGTTGAGGATGATCCTAATTTGGGTCTTGTTTTAAATGAATTTCTAAAAATGGAGGGCTTTTCGGTAAGTTTAGCCCGAGATGGGGAGAAAGGATTTGAGTCTTTCTCTAATTCTAGGTTTGACCTTTGTTTATTGGATTGCATGATGCCAAAAATGGATGGTTTTACTCTGGGGAAAAAGATTCGTGAAATTAATCAAGAGGTTCCCATTATCTTTTTAACTGCGAAATCGCTAAAGGAAGATAAATTGAAGGGTTTTGATTTGGGTGGAGATGATTATATCACGAAACCCTTTGATGAAGATGAGTTAGTACGGAGAATTAATGCGGTTCTAAAGCGTGTAAATACAGCTCCAGAAATAAAAGAACAAATATTTAATGTGGGGAAATTTGTATACGATCATGCAAATCTTACTTTGACTTTAAAGGGGGAGATTTCCCGTATTACCCAAAAGGAGGGTGATGTTTTGTATCTATTACTGCAAAATAAAAATAACGTGTTGCGAAGAGAAGATATCTTGGTAAACGTTTGGGGCGAAAATGATTATTTTATGGGACGAAGCCTGGATGTTTTTATTACTAAACTAAGGAAGCACTTAAAATTGGATTCTACCATAAAAATTGAAAATGTGCATGGAGTTGGTTTTATTTTATCAGAAAACAATTAAAATTCCAAACAACACATCAAAACCCATAAAAGTTGTAATTTTGAATCAGAAATTTAAAATCTGCAATTTGCTATGAGCATATCCCAAAACATAAATACAATTCTCGAAAAAATTCCTGCTAATGTAAAATTGGTAGCGGTGTCGAAAACGAAACCCCAAGAGGATATAATAGAAGCCTACGAAGGTGGTTACCGGGTTTTTGGTGAAAATAAACCACAGGAATTGGTACAAAAATATAACGAACTTCCTAAGGATATAGAATGGCATTTCATTGGTCATCTTCAGACCAAT
Organism: Labilibaculum sp. K2S; assembly: GCF_030372765.1. Taxonomy (GTDB): domain Bacteria; phylum Bacteroidota; class Bacteroidia; order Bacteroidales; family Marinifilaceae; genus Labilibaculum. Next base: position 15,696 of record NZ_JAUCMW010000001.1, read on the forward strand.
AAGGTGAAGTATATAGCGCCGTTCATACAGCTTATTCATGCCGTTGACAGCATTAAATTACTGAAAGAAATTAATAAGCAGGCAGAGAAGAACAACAGAGTTATTAAATGCTTATTGCAGTTTCATATTGCTTCGGAGGAAACTAAATTTGGTCTTACTATTGATGAGGCAAAAGAACTGTTTACTTCTGAAGATTTTAAATCATTAAAATCGATTCAAATTGTTGGTGTAATGGGAATGGCTACCTATACGAATAATGAAATTAAGATCAGAAATGAGTTTGGGAATCTTAAATCCATATTTGAAAGTTTAAAATCAGATTTCTTTATAGATAGAGATGAATTTAAAGAAATTTCAATGGGTATGTCGGGTGATTATATGCTGGCAATAAGTGAGGGAAGTACCATGATTCGGGTAGGAAGCACTATATTCGGATCGAGATATTAAATTCTGAGGATTTTAATGATTTAAGTCAGTACTAAGCTTGTAAATTTCTCTTTTGAATTTACTATATTTGTTCGTTACCGATTGAAAAATATTAAAAAATCAAATAACATGATTAATCTTAAAACCACTTATATGGGATTGCAATTAAAGAATCCTTTAATTGTTAGCAGTTCCGGACTTACAAGTTCTGTAAGAAAAATAAAAATTATTGAAGAAAAAGGTGCTGGAGCAGTTGTTTTAAAGTCTTTATTCGAAGAACAAATTCGCAACGAAGCTAAACATTTGCTGGGTAAGGATCCTGCAAATACAAGTTATCCTGAAGCTGAAGATTATATTCAGACTTACATCAAAGGAAATTCTGTTTCAAATTATTTGACTCTTATCAAGGAAGCAAAGAAAGCTGTTTCGATTCCTGTAATTGCAAGTATTAATTGTGTCTCTTCATCGGATTGGACTTCTTTTGCGAAAGAAATTGAAAAAGCCGGAGCAGATGCTATTGAGCTAAATGTGTTTATCGTTCCAAGCGATAGAAACATGAGTTCTGCAGAATACGAAAATTTATATTACAATATATTTAACGCAGTTAAAAAGGAAGTGCATATTCCAATATCAATGAAAATTGGAATTTATTTCACCAATTTATTTTCTGTTGCTAATCGTTTAAATGCCGATGGAGCAGATGCGTTGGTGTTGTTTAATCGTTTTTATGAGCCTGATATTGATATTGAGAAAATGAAAATTACAAGTGCTGAGGTTTTAAGCTCTGCAGGTGATATTCGCAAATCTCTTCGTTGGGTTGGTATGTTGTCTGATAAAATTAAAGGAATTGATATTTCGGCTTCAACAGGGATTCATAATGGCGAGGCTGCAATAAAGCAATTGTTGGCAGGTGCTAAAACAGTACAGATTTGTTCTACTGTATATGAGCATGGTTTCGATCAAATTACCAATATATTGGGAGATTTAACCAATTGGATGACCAAAAAAGGATTTAAAACTGTTGATGAATTTCGTGGCAGTCTTAATTATGGCAGTATTCAAGATCCTGGTTTGTATGAAAGAGCACAGTTTATGAAGTACTTTTCAAATAATGAAAAGGACGTTTTAGTATAAAAGATAAAAGCCGCTTTTAAAGCGGCTTTTTCTTTTTCTATAGTTGATCTATTATATGAATTGCTTCATGAATGATTCCCTTTTTTTCGGGAGATGCTTCTGAAATAGCATCCTTAAGTTTCGCCATCTCCACAGGCTTACATTCTTCTGAGATTTTTTCTGTAAGATTTTCTATTACAGTAAATGCTTCAAAGGAAGTCTCAAAATCCGACACAATTAACAAATCAACAAAAGTTGAGATGTATTTTGAGAAATCAATACTGGTTTCCCAGCAAATTGAAACTAGAATTTTTCGAATTGTCAGATACTTTTCATTAGCGATTGCCTCTATAATAATTTTATCCGAATCCTGATTTTTTAGATCAGCAAGAAAATTATGGATTGATGATTGTATTTCCTTATTGGAATTCGAAATCATCAGATCTAGCAGAGGTGTAATATCTTCTGGTTTTCCTTCTTCACGTAATTGATTGATTGAATCGAGTACCACTTTATTATCCAAAGAGCTAAGTCCTAAGATTATGGAGTTGCGTAAATCCTTTTTGCTAATATTGCTCATTAAATTGTTCATTTATTCGATGCAAAACTAGTAATTTTTATTTGTTTTATCCCCTCACAATATCATCTGTTTACTTATTGAATTTTAATTAATCTAAGTCTGATTTAAGACTAATTGATTGGGACTTAATAATTGAAAGGATAGCTTTGAATTGCACTTTTTTCATAAAAAGTCAAAAATTGCTATTTATATGCTGATTTTATAAGAAGAAATTAAGCAATAATTTTATGTTGAGTGGTAGGAGCTGAGTAGGTTTGTGTGTGGAATATTCATTTTAAAGACAAAATACTCTTTCCCCATTTCATTTTGTATGGTGAAATATTCTTGAAAAATAGATGTTATATTCTTGAAAAATTGTAATTTAAGTTCGTTGAAAGATAGATGTTAATCTTCAGAATGGGTTCGATGAGAAAAATTATTTGGGGTTTTGGAATTATACTACTGTTCAATTCATGTAATTTGTTTTCTTCAAAAAATAAGGAGAAGGTATCTGAGGGGGAAGTGCTGGAGTATCAGTTGATGCAGGAAAATACGGATAAGATGAAGAGAATTTTCTTTGTACTTCCCAGTCCAATTGAAATTTCATTATTAATTAAAAAATCAGGAGTTCATTTTAGGGAAGATTTGCTGAATGATATGGAGAATTTGCCGGGATATTCAACAAGCCCTTCAAGAGCAATAGCACTAGGGGTTTATTGCGCTGATTTAAGCTATGCAAGTTTGAATGAACAATATCAGATCTCAATTGAGTATATGAATGTATCCAGGAGTCTCGCAGAATCATTAGGGATTCTTAGAACAGTTGGACAGGACAAGATTCGTTTGCTGGAAAGTAATGTAACAAATAAGGAGCTGATTGTTGATATTGTATCGGAGATTTATATGGAATCGAATCAGCAATTACGTGAGCAGGACAGGTATTCGCTGGCTGCTTTGATGTTGATCGGAGGATGGGTGGAGTGCATGTATATAGCGACTCAAAGTGTTAATCCAAATGAGAAATCACATGAGAAATCACATGAGGAATCACATGAGGAATTAATCAAACAGATTTTAGATCAAAAATTGTCTCTTGAAAGTATAAAAACGGTATTGCGGGACAATCAGGCTGATCCAATTATTAAACCCATTTATCAGGATGTATTGCAACTTGAAAAATTATTTGAAATGAGTATTAAAGCTTCAGACACGGAAGAGGGGGCTGATTTTATTGATTCTGTTGATGAATTGGTATTTGTACAATTAGTTGCAAAAATAGATGATATGAGGGATTATTTAGTTCATTAGTGTGAAAATAATTTAAGAATTACACATACAGCATTTCTAATATGAAGTATTATTTACTGTCGGCCTTACTTGTATTTTACTTTTCTGTTAATCTTGTATTTTCTCAGTGCAGGGATTTTGCAAAAGAACATTGTAAACCTAAACTTGAAAATTATATTCATGATGGTAATTACAATGGTGTAGTACTAAATCAAGACGAGGAAGTTGAATTACATAAAGCCTTTTTTAGCGGACAAAAATATCGTATAGTAGTTGGTTGTGAAGATAATATGCCAACAATACATTTTAAAATTACCGACTCGGATCTGAATCTGATTTTTGATAACGAGGAAAGTAATTACACTGATTTTTTTGATTTCGAATTGGATGAGGCTAAAACACTAATCATATCTTTGGATTTTGTGGAAGAGGAAAACCCTGGTTTAGAATTGGAAAACGGTTGTGTTTCCATTTTATTTGGGATGAAATTATAAAGAAATAGGTTCCTTTTAGGAACCTATTTTAGTTAGTTTTTCTTTTAAATATTGCCCTGTATAGGACTCTGAACAATGAATAGCATCTTCGGGAATTCCCTCAAAAACAATCTGTCCTCCATTAATTCCACCTTCAGGTCCTAAATCAATTAACCAATCGGCACATTTAATAATTTCCATATTGTGTTCAATAATAATTAGCGTATGTCCTCTTGATATAAGGGCATTAAATGCATCCATTAATTTATGAATATCATGAAAATGCAATCCGGTTGTCGGTTCATCAAAAACAAACAGGCAAGGTTCGGCTTTTTCTTTCGCTAAAAAAGAAGCTAGTTTTACTCTTTGACTCTCACCACCACTTAAAGTGCTTGATGATTGCCCTAATTTCACGTAACCTAATCCTACATCAACCAGTGGTTGTAATCGCTGAACAATTTTCTTTTCTGTTGTGCTCTTACCTTTAGAAAAGAATTCAACCGATTCGTTTACAGTCATTTCCAATACGTCATGGATGTTTTTTTGATTGTATCGAATTTGCAAAATATCATCTTTGAATCTTTTTCCCTGGCAACTTTCGCATTGCAGGTAAATATCAGCCATAAACTGCATTTCAACCTTAATTATTCCTTCCCCCTGACATTCATCACATCTGCCTCCATCAATATTAAAGGAAAAATGTGAAGGTTTAAAACCACTATACCGTGATGCTTTTTGATCGGCGAATAGTTTTCGGATCTCGTCATATGCCTTTAAGTAGGTAACAGGATTCGATCGGGATGATTTTCCAATTGGATTTTGATCGACAAACTCGATATCTTTAATAAGATGAAGATCGCCTTTAAGAGCATCAAAATGGCCACTTTTATCAGAGTACCCACCGTAATGTTTCTTTAATGCGGGATACAAGATTGTCTTTACCAAAGAAGATTTTCCGGATCCACTCACGCCGGTAATTACTGACATGATATTTAAAGGAAATTTAATATTTAAGCCTTTTAGATTATTTTCTCTTGCACCAATTATTTCAATGTAATTATTCCATTTTTTTCGTGTGGCAGGCACAGGAATCATCATTTTTCGGGATATGTATTGAGAAGTTAAACTTTCCGAAGACTCTTGTAATTGATTAAGATTTCCTTGGAATACGACTTCTCCGCCAAGCCGGCCGGCATATGGCCCGATATCGATAAGTTCATCAGCAGCCAAAATAATATCTTCATCGTGCTCAACAACGATAACCGTATTTCCCAAATCGCGCAATTCCCTCAAAACTTTAATGAGCAATTCGGTGTCCCGCGAATGAAGTCCGATACTTGGTTCATCCAGAATGTAAAGGGAACCAACAAGGCTGCTCCCTAATGACGTTGCTAAATTAATTCGTTGCGATTCTCCGCCGGACAGACTGCTGGACAATCGATTAAGAGTTAGGTAACCCAATCCAACATCCGATAGAAAATTAATGCGGTTTTTAATATCTACAAGTAAGCGACTGGCTATTTTCTCATCGGTTTTATCCAAATTTAAATTCTGAAAAAAATCGTTGAGCTCATTCAATGGCATTAACACCAAGTCCTGAATGTTTTTATCATTCACTTTTACATAGCCGGCCTCTTTTTTTAACCGGGTTCCTCTACAGTCGGGACAAACTGTTTTTCCTCTGTAGCGAGATAACATGACCCGGTATTGAATCTTATATTGTTTTGCTTCCAGATATTTGAAAAAATCATTTAAACCTTTAAAGTGCTTGTTGCCGGTCCATAGTAAAAGTTTTTCTTCTTCACTTAATTCAAAATAGGAGCGATGTATGGGAAAATCAAACTTATCGGCAGAATAGATTAATTTATTTTTCCATTCCTGCATTTTTTCACCCTTCCAGCAAACAACAGCATCGTCGTAGATGCTAAGTGTTTTGTTAGGAATAACCAGATCCTCATCAATACCAATTACCTTTCCAAAGCCTTCGCAGGTTGGACACGCACCAAGTGGATTATTGAAGCTGAATGTGTGAACATTGGGATCTTCAAATATGATTCCATCTGCCTCGAAACGATTCGAGAAAGATTGGTAATCTGTACTGCCATCAATAGAAAGCAAACATTCTCCTTTTCCTTCGTAAAATGCTGTTTGCAGAGAATCAGCTATTCTATTCTGAGTATCCTCATCTGAAGAGACCCTTATTCTGTCAATAACGATATGAATCGGCACATTTTTTTGAAGAAGATCAGGATTTTCAATTACTTCAAAAATCTTATGGATTTCACCTTTACTTTCTACTCTTGAAAACCCTTGTTGAGATAAAACTTCCAACTGCTCTTTTTTACTTCGGTCGCCATTGTGCATTTCCGCTAAAATCATGACCGGAACACCTTCTTTCTGACTAAGTATATACTTCACAACATCAGTAATAGAGTGCCTCTTTACGCGGGTATTTGAAATGGGTGAGTATGTTCTCCCTATTCTTGCGAAAAGAAGTTTAAGATAATCGTAAATCTCGGTTGAAGTACCAACAGTTGAGCGCGGATTACGGGTATTTACCTTCTGTTCAATTGCGATGGCAGGAGGTATTCCTTTAATAAAATCAACCTCAGGCTTGTCAATCCGTCCTAAAAATTGTCTTGCATAGGACGATAAGCTCTCCACATACCTTCGTTGCCCTTCAGCGTAAAGTGTATCAAATGCCAATGATGATTTCCCTGATCCAGAAAGCCCTGTGATTACAATAAACTTATTTCTGGGAATCTTAAGGTCGATGTTCTTTAGATTATGAACTTTTGCCCCTTTTATATAAATGTATTTTTCTGAATTCTTGTCCGCCATATTTGTAATTCGATCCCAGATTAGGTTTCGTGTATGTTTACTAAAATCGAATCTACAAAGATATTTAACTTCTAAACATTTTCAAATCTCATCAAAAATTAGTTTATTGCATGTTATTAAGGATATTTATTAACCATCAATAATAAAGGAGACATTGCTTATAGAATAATTTTTACACTGTTTTATTAAATAGCTGTGAAATTGAGAAAGATTAATCCTACTGATTATGATCTCGTTAAGCAATTCATTGATGGTAATGATGATAGTATTGATACTCTAGTAACCCGACATAGGGACAGAGTATATACGTATATCTATCTAATCGTAAAAAATCATCAGCTTTCCGAAGATTTATTTCAGGATACCTTTATTAAGGTAATCCGATCGCTCCGTATGGGGAAATATCAAGACAATGGGAAATTTTTGGCTTGGGTGCTGCGAATAGCTCACAATTTAATTATTGATCATTTTAGAAAGGAGAAGCAGAACAATACTTTTTCTAAAGATGATTATGAATTGGATATTTTCAATTCTTCCAAATATTGTGAAGGAAACTATGAAGATGAACTTATTCAAAATCAGATTCATGATGATGTTCGCAAATTGGTTGATGAACTTCCTGAGGATCAAAGGGAAGTTGTTATTTTGAGGCATTATAAAGGTTTAAGTTTCAAGGAGATTGCCGAACATACTGATGTTAGTATCAATACCGCTCTGGGGCGGATGAGATATGCATTAATCAACATGCGGAAAACAATTGAAGAAAGAAATATGAGTCTTACTTTTTAGTACCTGAATGTTTTTATTAAAATGAATTGACTGAGGAATGTAAGTTTTTCAGTCTTTTTTAAAGTGAAATACTAAATTGAAATTTTAAGCGTTAATAGGAAAATAGAAATATTATTTGCCTATGAATGATGTTTATACTCTTTTAAATTTAGACCGTAAAAATACAGGACAAGAAATGATTTCACTAATGGATCGGATTGCAAATTCTGATGTTTTCGAATCTGTTGAACTAGTTGAATATCTGGACAGATTCAAAGTGAAGTCTCAATCAAATCTTCTTCATCGTATTTTGGGATTTCGTCAGTCCACGAAAAATGTGAATCTGAAATTTCCAGATATTGCAGAAATAGCATTAAACTAAGAAATAGCCGGAGTATTTGTACTCCGGTTTTTTTTTGTTCTAAAATTTCCAATTTCTAAATAAAGATGTATATTTGATATCAAAATGATATCAAATTAAATTATTATGAGAGAAGAAAAGAGTTATTCTGCAAAACCAGGATTTTTAATGGTTTTCATTGTTCTGGCTATGCTGGTAATAGGCATAGTAGGATTGGTAATGGTAAGGAACCCATTTTTCGTTATTTTTATTCCTTTGATAATAGCTTTTATCCCTGGGTTTACAATCGTTAATCCAAATGAGACCTCTGTTTTGGTGCTGTTTGGAGCATATAAAGGAACCATAATGACTAATGGTTTCTTTTGGGTAAATCCATTTATGGTAAAAAAGAAAGTGAGTTTGAGAGCCCGAAATCTGGATAGTGATCCTATAAAGGTAAATGACAAAATTGGAAACCCAATTATGATTGGAGTTGTTTTGGTTTGGAGAGTAAGAGATACTTACAAAGCTGCTTTTGATGTAGATAACTTTGAGCATTTTGTGAGTATTCAGTCTGAGGCTGCTATTCGACATATGGCAGGATCGTATCCGTACGATAATTTTGAGGATGAACAGGCTGAAATTACATTGCGTTCGGGAGGAAATAATGTAAGTGAATTATTGGAAAGTGAATTGACAGATCGATTGGAAATAGCCGGAATAGAAGTGATGGAAGCAAGAATTAACTATCTTGCGTACGCTTCTGAAATTGCCGGAGCAATGTTGCGCCGTCAGCAGGCAACGGCAGTGGTTGCTGCACGTTTTAAAATTGTTGAAGGTGCTGTTAGCATGGTTGATATGGCATTGGACCAATTGGCACAAAAAAACATTGTTGATCTTGATGAGGATAAAAAAGCAACAATGGTTAGTAATTTGATGGTAGTGCTTTGTTCCGATAAAGATGTAACTCCTGTTGTAAATACCGGAACTTTGTATCAATAATTGATTAACTATGGCAAAAAAGAAATCATTTGTTCTGCGTCTTGATCCTGAGATGTACAAAAAGTTGGAAAAGTGGGCTGTTGATGAATTTCGTAGTACGAATGGACAAATTGAATGGATTTTGAATAAAGCCTTGAATGAAGCAGGACGAAAAAAAGATAATGGCTCCGAAGATGCCGGTAAATTAGAAGAATAAAAAAAGCCCAAATGTTATATTTTAACATTTGGGCTTACGTTATTAAGAGGATTTTTTTAGTGATTTTTGCATGATGGAATTGCCATCTTTATTGGATGCTTCGAATCCCATTTTCTCCATATATTTTAGATTCATTCCCGTGTCGAAATAAACGGAATTGATATCGTGTTTGTGTAAAATATCACTTAATTGATTGTACAAATAAGCACCAACTTTAAAGTCGCGGTACTGAGGTAATGCATAATCCAATTCAATTCTTAGTTCTGTTTGATCTTTAGATCCGATAAAAATTCCTGCAACTGCCATATCTCTTAGTACAAACATTCCTAATTGGCCTTTTTCCATTTTATAATCCGGAAAGAAACACTTAATGTCCTTTTTATAAAAGTCAAGAAAATGCGTTAACAGCTCGTCATTTTCTTTTATTTCAATGATTTTAAAGTCTTCTTTTCGCTTATACATTTTTTGCAGATTGTACAGGTTTGCGCAAACAATAAGAAAATTCATGATTCCAACAGGTAAGGAGCCAATTAGAAATCCGTAAGCAGAAAAAAGAATAGCTCCAGTCAAATTGTACCATCTCAATTTTACAATTGAGGTCATTGTTAAAGAAATCAAAACCAATACCGAGGCAGCATAGCCAATCCATTCAAGTAATTGAATGCCTAAAATGTTATATTCCAGCATAATAAAATTAATAGTGAAAAAATAAATTCTGAAGTGGATTCAAAAAATGGTTTGGATATTCTAATAGAAGCAGAAACCTTTCGCTAGGGAAAGGTTTCTCAAATATACTAAACATTTTTTTCTTACAATCCGGTCATTAAAAATAATGGCTGCATTTCGAAGCTGTTGTATTTTGGTCTTAATCTATCAACATTGTAATATCGGTCAACATCTACCAATTTTTTAGAACTGGTTACAATATCTATCGGAGCATTATCATATCTTCCATTGCGGAGTGTTATTAATCTGCCATGAACTCCTTTAATGATTAAATCCAATGCCAGATTTCCAAATGCCATAGGAACTATTGAATCAATAGCATCAGGATCGCCACAACGAACCATGTATCCTAATTTTTGATTGATCACGTTAATTGGTTTGGAATTATTGAATTTAGGAGATAACAGTTTTAGATGTTCGGACACGCGGTCACCAATGCCACCTAATTTTCTATGTCCGTAATCATCCCGAATATCATCCTGAAAAATCATATCCTCGCCCAAGAAACTTGCTCCTTCAGAAATTAACACAACCGAATAATGACTTGGATTCGAGAAGCGATCCTGTATCATTAACTCAGTGAGTCGTTCCATGTCAAAATTGTGTTCCGGAATTACGCATCTATTTGCGGCACCTGCAAGTGTTGGCAGAATTGCTGTGAATCCTGCGTAACGGCCAAAAACTTCCAATACAAGTAATCTTTCATGCGATCCGGCAGATGTTCTTAGGCTGTGAGTTAAAGAAATAGTACGTGTAATACAAGTACTAAATCCAATACAGTAATCAGTACCAGGAACATCGTTATCCATTGTTTTGGGAATGGCGATTACTTTAAAACCTTCCTTGTATAAACGAACCCCATAACTTAACGTGTCGTCGCCTCCAATTGGAATTAAATAGTCAATGTTCAGAAAACCCAAATTGGCAAGAACTTCTTCTGTTAAATCATTAACATCATTATTGTATTTTTCTTTTAGATGAGTTGGAATTCTATCTCTTGAAGTTTTTGAAGGATTTACTCTGGAAGTGTGAAGAAATGTGCCACCGGTTCTACCTACTTTGTTTACCAGTTCTTCGGTTAGAGTAATAAAGTTTTCACTGTTATCTGCTTTTTTATCACGTACAATATCTATTAAGCCTCTCCATCCTTTACGAATGCCGATTACCTGATAACCTTCTCGAATTGCTCTAATGGTGACAGCACGAATAGCGGGATTTAACCCGGGAACATCACCACCACCTGTTAGAATTCCAATAATTCCTTTCGTTGTTTTTGCCATAGTAAATATCTTAAGTAACTGAAAACAATGTAATATCAGTATAAGATATCATTTTGTTAAGGAAAATTCAAACCAAAAGAGGAGGAAGATTCGTTCATGGGAAGAGAATAAGGTAATTAAGAATAATTCTAATTACTGAAGGAGTAAGAAATAATATTTGCACCCATCTTTAGTGCTTTTTGATGATTGATTTCTGTATCGTTGTGAACAGAAGGATCTTCCCAGCCATCACCTAAATCGGTTTCGTAAGTGTAAAAACAAACCAATCTGCCTTTGTGAAAAATACCAAAGCCCTGAGGAGGTTTCCCATCGTGTTCATGTATTTTCGGTAGTCCGTTTGGGAATTCGTACACTTGATGATAAATTGGATGAGAAAAGGGTAACTCAATCAGTTCTTCGTTCGGAAACACCTTTTTTATCTCGCGTCTGAAATAGGCATTTAAGCCATAATTGTCATCAACATGAAGAAAGCCTCCACCTTCAAGATACTTCCTTAAATTTGTAACTTCCTGATTGTTCAAAACAATATTTCCGTGTCCTGTTAAGTGAACAAATGGATAGGAGAATAGCTCCGGACTTCCCACTTCAACAGTGTTGGCATCTTTATAGATGCTTGCAATGTTATTGTGATTGCAAAATTCGATGAGATTGGGTAATGATCCTGGATTTGCGTACCAGTCACCACCGCCATTGTATTTAAGTAACCCAATTCGAACCGTTGTGTTTTGTGAAAAGGAGCACAAACTAATGAGCAAAAAAAATGCGATATGAATTATTTTACTCATCAAATTATTATTGGTTTTCTAAACTAATGATACTACACGCTACAACTCCAGCAGTTTCTGTTCTCAAACGGCTTTTTCCCAGACTGATCTCTTTAAAGCCATTTTCTTTAGCCAGATTTACTTCTTCAATACTGAAATCTCCTTCGGGGCCAATTAAGATTAATGCATTTTGTTTTGCCTGATAAAGGTTTTTTAGATGAATTTTTTCACCTTCATTGCAATGGGCTATGTATTTTTCTCCATCGAATGGGGAAGTTACCAAATCGGAAAATTTGGTTTGTTCATTTAAAATTGGATGGTAAGCTTTAAGCGATTGTTTAACCGCAGAGGTAATTACTTTGAACAAACGTTCATGTTTCACTACTTTCCTCTCGGAGTGCTGACATAGGAGAGGAGTGAATTCATGAATACCAATTTCGGTACATTTTTCCATGAACCATTCTGTTCTATCCATATTTTTTGTAGGCGCCAGAGCAATGTGTAACTTGTAATTCAGTTTCCCAAATTCCGTTTGAGTTTCAATACATTCAACAGTGCATCTTTTAGGATGAGCATCAATTATTTTTGCTTTGTAAAGAGAGCCTTTACCATCAATCAGATGAATAATATCTTCTTCTTTTAACCGAAGTACTCTAATGCAGTGTTTTGATTCAATCTCATCCAATTGATAAAATTGATTCTGGATATCTGGTGTATAAAATAAGTTCATAAGCGTTCACAAGTAAAAAAACATGATGCCGTAAAGTTAGCTTATGTATTTCTTTTCAGGGATTATTTTGCAAGAAAAATTTACCAAACCATAGGCTGGTAAATTGCAGCCAGAATAAATGTTAGAACAGAAAAGATGAGGCCAAACATAAATATGGTATAAGAAATTCGTAAAAAACGATATTTTCTACCCAAAACTTTCCCCAGAAAATACTGGTCTCTTATTAAACTATCGTACAGGTCATCGTAATCCGACATCATTCCTTTTAATGCGTCTGAATAATCGGTAAGAGCCATTTTGTGGAAATTTCCAAAAAACATCAAATTTACTCTCTTCTTTTTGATGTCTTCCTGCGAGAATGTTCCTGATGTAACAATAGGCCGGGTTGCCAATACAGAATAAGTAATGGTGAACAAACATACTATCAAAAGAATAATACAAGGGATAATGAAATGAGGAACATCCATTATATTTTTGAAAATAAAGAAGATTGCAGAGATGATGATTGAATTGACAGAAATCATTAAATTGGCTTTTTTATCGGCAATGGAGCTTAAATTAATCTGATTTCTTGAAGTTACCTTAAACATGGTTTCAATGCCACGTTGCGGAGTTTTTAGCTTTGTGTTTTGCTGCTCCAGTTTGCTTACCATTTCGGTAAGTTTCTTTATTTCTTTAGTCTGAAAACCAGCGACTTTCTCAACTACCTTTTGATAATTCACCTCTTTCTTTTTAGACAAAGTTTTTTTGCCGTAACTGGTATGATAATGATGATCTTTTAAAAAACGTAAGGTTTCTTCCCAATACAATTTAGGATGAATGTCGTGATGAAGAATTCCACTTCTTTCTTCTCTCAGCTTTTCGGATGTTTTTATGTAATTCTTTGTCGATAAGTGGTGCAGGTCGGCATCACAAAGCACATTACATACTTTTTCATCACAAGGAAGATGTGGCATCTTTGTGTGAAAAATAGCTTTAGTTATTTGTTTGATTTTTTCTTCAGGGTAATTTTTTTCTTCGAGAAATTTTATCGCATACGCAGCACTTATTTCTTCATGTTCAGCAAAATTTTCATAGTAACCGGTGTCATGAAACCAGGCTGCTAAAATGAGAATTTCCATTTCGTCGGGAGATAATCCTGTTTCCAAACCAATTTTTTTTGCCTGTTTAACCACATTTTGAGTGTGTTCCAAATTGTGATAGGTATAGATCGGTTGGTGGGTACTTTCGATTAAATTAGTAACAAATGTTTCCGCTTCATGGATGATATTCATTTCTCTTCTTTTTTCTAATGTTGATTAAATGAAATTGCAATGAATAAATATAGTCATTATAGTGGAAAACGATTTGAAAATCTTATAATAATGCCTTGGTTCCCTCTTTTTTGTTGGGAATTGAACCTTATTTATGTAATTTTAGATTCCTAATTAAATCCGCAAAAGATACTCTCAAATAATGAACAGATTTTTAATATTCGATGTTGTTCTTCTAAGTTTTCTAGTCTTTTTTGAATCGTGTAAGGAGAAATCTACTGATTTAAAGATGGTGTATGAATTGGATTCTACCTATCAATTTCCTTACTCTATAATGGATGCTGATGAGAAATATGATTTGAAAGATGAGTTAAGGGAGATTTCTGGATTATCTTATTATAATAATCACAGTTTGCTTTGTGTGAACGATGAGAAAGGAACTATTTACAAGTACAGTTTAAAGAAGAGAGAGATTACAAAAAAATATGTGTTTGGTAAATCGGGAGATTATGAAGGCATAGAAGTGGTAGGCGATCAGGTTTTTGTATTGCGGTCAGATGGAAACATTTTTACAGTTGATCATATGAAAAATGAGGATATTTTATCCGTGAAAACGAAAACACAGTTAAATGCAGGAAACGATACAGAAGGTTTGGGTTTCGATCCGATAAGTAATAGTCTTCTTATTGCATGCAAAGGAAATCCGGGCATTAATAATAATTTTAAAGGGAAAAGAGCAATTTATAAGTATTCACTCAATACGAATAAGTTGTCCGATTCTCCTGCTTTTTTAATTGATCAGGAACAAATAAGGAAAATTCTTGATTTTGACGGATATACAAGTTTTTCAATGACATTGTTGGAAAGCATTAATCCATCACAAGGAGATTTTACATTTCAACCATCGGCGGTGGCAATGCATCCTATTACCAATAACTTGTATGTGTTAGGATCCGTTGGTAAATTACTGCTGGTGCTTAATCCGGAAGGCGATGTTTTGGCTATTGTGAAATTGAAACGTAAGAGGTTCAGACAGCCGGAAGGAATCTGTTTTTCTCCTGACGGGACTATGTATATTTCTAATGAAGGAAAAGGTAGAGCTGCGAATATTTACAGGTTCAGCTACCATAAATAAATTGCAATTAATGAATGTAATTGTATCTTAATTTTGATAATGCGATGAAGAGGATTTTACTATATATCGGTGTTTTTATTTCAATAAACACTGTATTTGCTCAAAATACTAAGTTGCCGGAAGCTCCTGCATCCAAATTGCTCGATCATTCCATTTTTTTTATTGGTGATGTTGGCGAAGCTACTGTTGTTGATTCAAATATCGACATGCTAAAAGGTCAAATGAATGAAGTTGGGAAGAAAGGGACACTCGTATTTTTAGGCAACACTTTCCCGAA
Organism: Labilibaculum sp. K2S; assembly: GCF_030372765.1. GTDB lineage: Bacteria > Bacteroidota > Bacteroidia > Bacteroidales > Marinifilaceae > Labilibaculum. The sequence goes on from NZ_JAUCMW010000001.1 coordinate 30,866, forward strand.
GGGTTATTTAGAGGATGAAATGGAGGACATAGACTCAGAGAATCCTGATTTAGTGAAGCTGTTAAGTTCTATAAAGGATTTTAAAGGAGAACTTATTTTTATTCCTGGGGAAAAAGAATGGAACGAGGGACGACGTCATGGTTGGGAAGCTTTACTGAATACAGAGACATTTATTGAGGATTATTTGGATCGGGGAGATGTTTTTCTTCCTTCGGGAGGTTGTCCCGGCCCGGTAGAGATAGACTTAACGGATGAAGTGGTTTTACTGATTGTAGATTCACAATGGTGGCTTCATTTAGGAGATAAACCGGAGGCGGAGTGTGATCTGGAAAGCAATGAAGATTTTTTAATTCTATTAAATGATGCCATAAAGAGGAATAAGAATAAGAAAATTGTTTTTGCTTCGCATCATCCTATGTACAGTGCAGGAAAGCATGGAGGAAATTTTGCTTTTCCAGGTCCTGTGGAGTTGTATCGGAAACTTTTTGGTACACCGCAGGATTTTGCCTACCCTTTTTACAAGCAAATGAGGTATATGTCCCGAAAAGTTGGAATGGGATACGACAATATTGTTGTTGTTGCTGCTCACGATAATAGTTTGCAGTTCGTTAAAAAGAATGATTCCTTTTTTGTTGTTTCAGGTTCGGGAAGCAAGAGCGACTATGTGTCAAAAAATAAAATGGATGCAGCCATTCGTGAGGTTGGTTTCTCACGAATCAATTTTTACTCAAACGATGAGGTTTGGCTGGAGTTTTGGTCGGTGGGAGCTGAAGGAGAGGGAGTGCCTCATTTGGCATTTCGGGAAAAACTATATACTAAGCATGTTCCTTCTAAGGAAGATCTAATTAACAGATACAAAGAGATTGATTATTCGGATAGTACCATATCGGTTGCTGCAAGTACGTTTTATGAAACAGATGGAAAATTAAAAACGAAAATTTTAGGGCAGAACTACCGAAAAGATTGGGCTACTCCTATCTCAGTTTTGGTTTTTGATATCGCAACAGAAAAAGGCGGACTGAAAATTTTGAAAAGAGGAGGAGGACAGCAAACCAGATCTTTACGATTAGAAGCCAAAGATGGGAAACAATATGTGTTACGGTCGGTAGAAAAGTATACCGGGAAAGCAATTCCTCCTGGATTGGAAGGAACCTTTGTTGCCAAAATTGTTCAGGATGGAATTTCAGAATCCTATCCGTATGCAGCTTTAGCCATTCCCAAAATGGCAAAGGCTGTTGGGGTTTATCATACCAATCCAAAAATTGTTTACGTTCCCGATGATCCTCGCTTTGGAATCTACCAGGATGGATTTAAGAATGAACTGTTCCTTTTCGAGGAGCGTCCCAATGGCAATGTATCTGATATGGATAATTTTGGGAACTCCCATGATATTTTAGGAACAGATAAGCTGCTCAAAAAGAGATTCAAAAATTCAGACCTTCAGATCGATGAAACAGCTGTGCTGCGTGCCCGTTTATTCGATATTTTTTTAAATGACTGGGATCGGCATGATGATCAGTGGAGATGGGCTACTTTCAAAAAAGGCGGCAAAACAATTGCGAGGCCAATCCCAAGAGACCGCGATCAAGTTTTTTTCTTTAGCGATGGAGCAATTCCCTGGTTGATTCGAAGAAAATGGGCTATGCCTAAATTTCAATCATTCGATTCAATTGTAGAAAATGTAGTTGGACTGGGTTTTAATGCCCGTTATTTTGATCGAAACTTTTTACAATCCAAGGACAGAAATGATTGGATTGAAATGGCAAAGGAACTTCAAAGCAAATTAAGTGATAGTATTATTCAAGAATCAGTTAAAGGTTTGCCAAGGGAAGTCTATGCAATTTCGGGTGACGAAATTACACAAAAACTAAAGGCTCGAAGAGATCAGTTACCAGCATTGGCAGAGGAGTTTTATGAATTTTTGGCAAAAGAAGTTGATATAGTAGGTACGAATGATAGCGAGAGTTTTGAGATCAACTGGATTGAAAATGGAAAATTGATTGTTGAAAGTTATCGGTTGAGTAGTAAGGGGAATAAAAAGGAACTTTTGTATCGCAGAACTTTTAGTAAGGATGAAACCAATGAGGTGAGAATTTTTGGACTCGATGGAAAAGATAAGTTTGAGGTGAGTGGAAATAACAAGAATGGAGTGAAACTTCGGATTATCGGAGGAAAAGGAAAAGATAAGTTTAAACTGGCAGATACAGAGAAACAAAATCTGTTTATTTACGATAAATCAAAAACCAGTATTAAGGGAGATGGAGCTTACAAAAAGAGATTCGGGAAAAGTTCTGAAGTAAATTCATACGATAGAAAAGCATTTAAGTATAATGTTGTAAGTCCTGGAGCGAACCTTAATTTCATTAGTGACGATGGTTTGGTTTTGGGAGCAGGTGTAAATGTTAAAAATCAGGGGTTTAAGAAAGAGCCATACGGATCATTCCATAAATTCATTGTTAATTATGCATTTGCATATCCATCAGTAGAGTTAAAATATTTCGGTGAGTTTAAGCAAGTGTTTCGAAAAACTGATTTTCTGACAGATATTCATTACAATACTCCTAATTTTCAGGGGTACTTTTACGGATTGGGAAATGAAACAGAAAATTCAAAAATCGATGATGATGCTTATAATAGGATCAGAATGGCTCAGTTTTTTATTCATCCGCAATTAAGACAACAAATTGGAGAGAAGCACTCTATTACAATTGGTTCGTTTTATCAGCAGCTGGAGATGAAAGCTACACCGGATCGTTTTGTAACCGATTTTACCAATCCTGACAATGATTTGAATCCTTTATCCGATTTTAATACCAGAAGATATTTAGGGCTTAGTATTAATTATTTGTGGGATTCACGGGATGATACGGTACTTCCTTCAAGAGGAATTTATTGGTCATCAAGTTGGAAATACTATAAGGGATTGGAGAGGAATGATAATAATTTTCATAAAATGGAGACTGATATGCGAATGTATGTTAGTTTTGGCAGACCTCAAAGAACAATATTGGCATTGCGCGCCGGTGCCAGTCATAACAGCAGTGGATATTCATTTTATCAGGCGAATAAATTAGGTTTAAAATCAAATTTAAGAGGATATCGTCAGGATCGATTCGCAGGAGATGATATTGTATTTCAAAACACTGATTTGAGATTTCGGATTGCTAGTTTTAAATCTTATTTCTTGGGAGGAGAAGTGGGTATTTTGGGTTTTAATGATTTTGGCAAGGTTTGGGTTGATAATGAGAGTTCTAGTAAATGGCACCATGGTTATGGAGGAGGAATTTGGCTCGCACCTTATAAATTAATGGTAATTACTGCTAATTTTAGCCATTCAATTGAAGATGATATTCTTTCTATCGAATTTAAATACTTGTTTTAGTGATTTAATATGATAATTGGATAAAACAATACATATTTACAGAGAAAATATAAATAATGGACGAAGAAAAGCCTGAGTTTGGTAATGGAAGAATACTGTTGGTAGAGGACGATTTTGTGAATGGTAAAATTATATCCCGTTTGTTGGAAATGGATAATATTCCTACCGATTGGGTGAAAAATGGTCGGGAGGCTCTTGATTTTTATCAGAAAAATAAAGAATCTGTTCTAATGGTGTTTATGGATTTGCAAATGCCAATAATAGATGGTTATCAGGCAACCGTTGCATTGCGGGAGAATGGGTTCGACAGGCCGATTATTGCTATGACAGCAAATGCTTTTTCGGATGACCATGTGAAATCTGCTGAAGCAGGTATGGACGATTTTATTATGAAACCAGTTTCAAAAATGGAATTGTTTATGATGGTTGAAAAGTGGATGAAGCGGGAAAGAAAGAAATAAAAATTATATTACAGAATAAATTGTTTGGTTCCTTAGAATCAGGAATCTGATTTTTTGTAAAATATTCAAGAATATATAGCCTTAAAACAAGAGGAGTAAAGCATGATAGTTTGTATAGCTGAGAAACCAAGTGTAGCACGTGAAATTGCCCTAATACTAGGTGCCAAAAGTAAAAAAGATGGATATTACGAAGGAAACGGATATCAAATATCGTGGACTTTTGGTCATCTGTGCGGCTTGAAAGAACCTCATGAATACGATCTAAATTGGAAATACTGGCATTTAAATGATTTGCCAATTATTCCTCCGCGTTTTGGAATTCGGGTTATTCCCGATAAAGGAGTTCAGAAACAATTTGATATTCTTAAAAAGTTAATTGCCAATGCTACCGAAGTGATAAACTGCGGTGATGCCGGGATAGAAGGGGAAGTGATTCAACGGTGGGTTTTGCACAAAGCTAAGTGTAAGGTTCCCGTTAAAAGACTTTGGATTTCATCTTTAACCGAAGAGGCTATTCGCGAGGGGTTTAATAATTTACGTGACAGCAAGGAGTTCGATAAATTATATGCTGCAGGATCATCAAGATCGATTGGCGACTGGTTATTGGGGATTAATGCAACACGACTTTACACGCTAAAATACGCGAATGGAAAGTCGGTACTTTCAATAGGCCGGGTACAAACACCTACCTTGGCTCTAATTGTAAATCGCCAAAAAGAGATTGATAATTTTATTCCTCAAACTTATTGGGAGCTAAAAACCACTTATCGTGATGTGAGTTTTGCGGCAACTCATGGTCGGTTTGAACAAAAAGAGCAAGGAGTTGAGTTTCTTGATAAAATTAATTCGGAGCCATTCGAAATTGTTTCTGTTGAGAAAAAGAGTGGAACAGAACTCCCCCCCAGATTATATGATTTAACCTCACTGCAGGTAGATTGTAACCGTAAACTGGGTTTTTCGGCAGAAGATACGCTGCGAATGATTCAAAGTTTGTACGAGAAGAAACTAACCACTTACCCAAGAGTTGATACAACTTACCTTACAGATGATTTGTATAAAAAGATCCCCGGGATACTTCAAAAACTAACATCGTTTAGTGAATTTACCGAACCTCTTTTAAAAGCCAAAATTAAAAAATCGAAGAAAGTTTTTGATGATAAAAAGGTGACCGATCACCATGCCATTATTCCTACAGGAGTTGTGCCGGGGACTTTGTCGTATGATGAGAAACAGGTTTACGACATTGTTACCCGACGGTTTATTTCGGTATTCTATCCAGATTGTAAAGTGAGTAATACCACCGTTTTGGGAAAGGTGACCACCATAGATTTTAAAGCAACAGGGAAACAGATTTTGGAACCAGGATGGCGAGTTTTATATGCTAAAGACGGTAATATTGGCGATGGAGTTATTCTTCCTAATTTTGTAAAAGGGGAGAGCGGAGAACATACTCCCGATTTGGCTGAGAAGCAGACACAAGCTCCAAAATATTATTCGGAAGCAACATTGCTTCGTGCCATGGAAACTGCAGGAAAACAGGTTGATGATGACGAATTAAGGGATTTAATGAAAGAAAATGGAATTGGCCGTCCTTCTACCCGGGCGAATATTATTGAGACTCTGTTTAAAAGAAAGTACATTAAAAGAGACAAGAAACGACTTGAGGCCACCGTTACCGGCATTCAGTTAATTGATACGATTCAGAATGAACTGCTGAAATCGGCAGAACTAACCGGACAATGGGAAAAGAAACTTCGGGAAATTGAACTGGGCAACTACGAAGTGAATCAGTTTATGGCCGAACTGAAAAATATGGTTGTAGGAATTGTCTGGGACGTAAAATCGCGGAAAAACATCAGTCAAATTGAAGTGATTGATGAGGAGAAGGAAAAAGAAAAAGAAAAGAAAAAAGCGAAGGTAAAACCAGCAACCAAGAAGGAATTAACTTGTCCTAAATGCGGAGAAGGGAAGATTTTAAAAGGCAATAATGCCTGGGGATGCTCCAATTGGGGAAATGGATGTAAAATTCTCATTCCTTTCGAATTTGAAGGAAAGAAATTAACCGACAAGCAGGTTGAGGCATTGGTGCTGAAAAAAATAACGCCCAAAATTAAGGGATTCGAAATTGATGGGAAAAAGCAAAATGGACAACTAGGCTTAACACCCGATTTCAGTATCGAATTTATAGCCGAGGAAGCTGAAGCATGGACTTGCCCGGTTTGTAAAACGGGTACACTCTTAAAGGGGAATGCTGCCTATGGTTGTTCCAACTACCGAAACGGCTGCAAGTTTATTGTTCCTTTTGTATTTATGAATAAAAAACTGAGCGAAGCCCAAATAAAATCATTGGCCACTCAAGGAAAAACGCCATTAATTAAAGGTTTTAAAGATCCACAATCTCAGGAAGTTGTTGATGGCAAATTAATTTTGGATAATCAGGGACAGATTATTTTTGGGAAGCAGTAATTGATCAATATTTTTATTGTGGCAGAAAATTCTGAAGGTGTAATTTAAGTGTTTACCTATTTATTTATGATATTGTGAACATTCCATCAAAATAGAATTTTTCAATTTTTTTTGGCAAAAGAGAATGCTAATCCATATGCTCTTTCAGGAGCTAATTTCCATTTAATATTATAGTTAACTATTCATAAATGTTGAAAATTTCTTATTCGTTAGGCTGTCTAAGTTCATTAATTTATCAAGATAATCTTGATAAATAATTTTTGATTTAAAGAACTCTTTTCCATTATTATTCTCAGGAATACAATCAACGCATTGAATTGTATCAAGTGAATTATTCACTAAAAATTCTAAATTACCTGCTTCAATAGCTGTGGCAAATTTTATCCATATACTATCCGCAACAGAAATATTTGAAGAATATGAACAAGCTAGTAATAATTGAATTATTAAAATTGATGTAAGTATTTTGAAATAGAGAATCATAGTGTTCTTGTAATAATCAATTTTAAAATATTTCACCTACTTCGCCTCCTTATACTTCTTTGGATACTCGTAAAAAGCCAATTTGCCTGTTCTAACCTCAATATCGGACCATTTGTCAATTTGAAAATCGATACCAATTACTGTGCAGGTTGGAACATTGTGATAGAATTCTTCAGTTAGGTTAAAAGCTAAATATTCAATGCTGGGGTTGTGCCCAACCACCATAACTGTTTCATTCTCTTTTCCCAATTTATCGAGTAAGCCTAGAAATTGATTGGTTGTAAAACCATCATACAAGTCATCAATCTGTTCAATCCTATCGATTGGATATTGTAACACATCTGCAAAAAGCAAAGTAGTCTCAATAGCCCTGTTAGCCGGACTTGAAATTATCAAATCAGGAATAATATTCTTTAAAAGCAGCTTGTTGGCAATCAATTTGGAATCATTTATGCCTTTATTAACCAAGCTACGCTGATAGTCTGAAATGTCGTATCGAATAACTTCTGTTTTAGCATGTCTTACAAGAATAAGTTGTTTCATTGGGTTTAGTTTGGATTAGAATAATGCAAGCTTACACGGAATCTTTCGCGGCTCGGTTTTTTCTCGATTTGCTCGCTGTTTCTTTTTTGTTTAAGTAAGCGAAAATTTCCTTCTGCGATTGAATTTTCTTTACTTTCCCATTGATTGGAATGGGCAGGTTGTTCAACTTTCCGTCTAATATTCGGGCACTAATATTATCATTAAGTTGTATATTTAAAATATCAATCAGTTCTTTTTTTATTTTCTTATCCTGAATCGGAAAAGCACATTCAATTCGTCGGTGTAAATTTCGATTCATCCAATCGGCCGATGACAGATACAAAAGTTCTTCTCCCAAATTATGAAAATAGAAGATTCTTCCGTGCTCCAGAAATTGATCGACAATACGAATAATCCGAATGTTTTTTGCGTATGTTTTGTTTGGTTTCAGACAACAAATTCCCCGAATAATAAGGTCAATTTTCACTCCATTTTCACTGGCTTCATATAATTTGGTGATCATATCACGTTCCTGAAGGCCATTCATTTTCAGAATGATATAGCCTTTGTGTCCTTTTTTTACATTCTGAATTTCCTGATCAATTAATTCAAGTAAGCTTCTTCTCAAGTTAAATCGTCCAACCAAAAGTTTTCTAAACTCATATCCTTCAGTTTGGTTTTCAAGATAATCGAAGAGTTGTTTTAATTCAGTGATTATTACTTCATTCGAAGTCAGTAAACCGTGGTCTGAATAAATTTTAGCTGTTTTCTCGTTGAAATTTCCTGTACTTAAAAAGGCATAATCTTTTTTATCCCCTTTACGCAATACCAAAGCTAGTTTGGCATGAACTTTTAGGCCGGGAATACTGTCAATAATTTTTACGCCGGCTTTTCGCATTTCATTTGCCGATCTAAGATTGGCTTCTTCATCGAAGCGGGCTTTAACTTCAACAAAAACAGTCACTTTTTTACCGTTTAATGCTGCGTTAATTAATGCATTTACAACGGCCGAATTATCAGCAACCCGATATTGAGTCGCTTTAATTTCTACAACTTTCGGATCGACTGCAGCTTCGTTTAAAAATCGAATTACATATTCGTACGACTGATAAGGAAAATGAAGAATCTGATCTTTTACCCGAATGGTTTTAAAAACAGATTTATTACCCTGCAAATCATCCACCTTTAATGGGTGAAACGATTCCGCTTCCAGTTCAGGATATTTTGGATTTGGAAAACCAAAAAAATCCTGAAAATTATGATATCGGGCTCCTTTTACCATGTCATTGTTTTGCAGGTTAAAGGAGTCTTTTAAAAATTTCAGAAAATCCTTAGGGATCGACGCATCATATAAAAAGCGTGAAGGAGAACCTGTTTCCCGTTTTTTCAAACTGTTCTCAATTATTTTAATTAAATCGCCTGAATATTCATCTTCAATCAGCAAATCCGCATCGCGGCTAAGCTTAAAACTGTAGCTGGAATCAATCTTGTAACCAGGAAACAATAGCTTCATGCGAAGTTTAATAATGTCGTCTAAAAACATGATGAAGTGTTTACCATCCTTATCAGGCAATTCAATAAAGCGAGGGAAACGATGACTAGGAACTTTTATAATCGCATATCGGGAACGACGGGATTTAGGAGCTCTGTCTTCCTCTTCTTTTTTGCTTTTTTTAAACAATTTAACCGCAATATAAATCACGTTATTTTGAAGAAATGGCTGAATCTGCTTTTTTAATAATAGTATAGGTTGAACATGAGGCAACAAATTATCAAGAAAAAAATTTTTTACGAACTGATGATGCTCATCGCATAAGGTTTGATCTCGTATTAGAACAATGTCTTCTTCCTCCAATGCCGGAATAATTTCCTGCGTAAAAATATTTCCAAATTCATTCTGCTGACGGTCAACTTCAGCGTTGATATTTTTCAATATAGCATCAGGATTTTCTCTCAGAATATCTTTGTCTTCGGCAGGCAATTCGGTAAACCGTTTGTAGGTTCCCAGGCGCACACGATAAAACTCATCGAGGTTTGATGAATAAATAGCTAAAAATTTGATTCTCTCGTATAGTGGAAGGCTTGTATTCGAAGCCTCGAGTAATACTCTTTTATTGAAGGATAACCAACTTAAATCTCTATTTAGGAACTGATGTTTTTGCATATGATGATTGACTAAGGACTATTTATCTGCTTAGATAAAATTAATCATTTTTTTGTTTTCATAGCAATCAATCCCAGCTAATACGAGCAGATTTAGAGAATGGGTATTTTTCGTCAGCGAATGATCGTTCAGATTTGCTAATTTTTAGTTGTGGAAATTGTTACGTTGGCATAGGTTAGATTCTTGAAAAAATTGGAGTACGCATCGTCTTTTTTAATTGACATTTTATGCTTTACGCCATTGGTGAATTCAAAGGCTAATTTGGCATTCGTTCTCGATTCCCTAATGCGGATCATTTTTATTTCACGGAATGAAAACTCTTTGCCATCCATTGTTTTAGTCTCTTTATATTTAAAAATTGTAACAATCGTAAGAACAAGGCTGATTACAAGGATCGATAAGAAAAAAAACATTTCGTAGTTCGCTTCATCTCTATGTGCACAGTAAAGATTTAGAGAATTGGATATGATTAATATTGGAATAAGAATAACAGGCACGGCAAAACTAAAAAGATTCTTTTGGAAGCTTAGTTTGGTGTAAGAGAAAAAGATATGACCGTTAAATGAGAACCTTGCTTTTACGGACTGATGATTAGTGGTGTTCATTCTTTTGCCTAATTGTGAAATGTAATTGGTTTTTGTGTTATGTTCATGTAAATATATAAAAATATTACAATATGGGATTAATTATATTTAGTGTATTATTTATTCTGATTGTTTGATTGTTGAAAAAATAGCTGTTAACTGTCTGATTGTTAAAAGGCACACGGTTTTTTCTTGTTTTGGTAAACTGAATTTAATAAAGAAGTGTAGGAGATACTCTTTAGAATGATTGTAATAATGGAATTGAATTTTGTTTGAAATGATGCTAAAACAAAACATGTCTTGTTTGTACAACCAATGATTTACCCAATTGAGAATACAAAATTCCCAAAAGCCTGTATATTTGTAATGGCGATAAATTAAAAAAAAATATTGAAATGAAAGACGGAACAAAGAGGGCAGATATTCATCCAGGACTTGAGGTTCGAATTGTGCTGAAAGCAGATCAGCGATCAGGAAAGCTGACAGAAGGGGTTGTGAAAAAATTATTAACCAATTCGCATTTGCATCCGCATGGCATAAAGGTAATGCTTGAAGATGGGCAGGTTGGCCGTGTAAAGGAAATTATTGAATAATTGTTGATTGGTAGAGGCGCGAGATTTTGCGCCTCTACAATGTTATCTACAAATTAAATTGTTTCAGGAATTTCGTTTTCTGAGATCGCGGACAGATAATATATGAATAAGGATTTTTCTTTAACGGATCTTTAAATTCACGTTTATCTTCTTTTGTTTCGTGCAGTATGGTATTGAATTCCTCGTTCGATGATCTTACAAACATTACTCCATGGTAATATTCGAAAAAGAACCATGTTGATTTATCAATTTCAAGATACATAGTAAGACGGTTACCACTTCGTTTTTTATCCAGCTCAATTTTACCTTTTATGCTTTTATTGATTTGCTTGTCATTAATATTTCCAATTCCAATTTCTCCAATTGATTGATAGGCCTTGGCTTCCTTATCCCATATAAAATCAAGATTGTTGAAATAAATAGTATGCAGCAGTTCATTGGGTAAATTTTTAAAAGTGCCGTTGTCGTCCATTTCGCGCACGGCTAATTCGGCTCTTTTGCGACCCATTATTTCAGCGAGTTTTCTGGTATAGTTCTGTTTGTTGATGTTCGTACGTTTTAAATTGGCCTGATTAAAAGCTGCTTCCATAATCTTCATGGCCTGATCGTTCATGAAGAAATCCACCCCAAAAATCAAATCAAGAGTTACGATATCACTCGATAAATCGTGCTCAATTGCACCGGTTGAAATCTGTTTTATTTGCCCAAGTTCGGCACCTAAATTAATTAAACCTTCTCCTCTCATATTACAATTGCCTGGATAGAAAGAAAGGATACTTCCGGTTGCGTCCATGTCTTGCAATTTGTCTTTTGGTGCAATTTGATAGGCCTGCAAATTAGGCTTGTAGGTTAAGAATCCTCTTGCTTCCAAAAGCACGTTATCGGTGTAAAATATTCTGCGTGATAAAAACGATGAATAGATATGAATGGAATCATTCGTTAAGAAAAAGCTATTGTAAAGCATCAGGCTTTCATCATCAGTTACGTGCAAATCAACGGGAATATAAACTTCTTTCGGATCAATCTGTGAATTGAAATCAAGCCAATTGTCGCCAATGCTTTCACATTTGTTGTGAATTTTGGTCTGACCATTAAAGAAAAGTGATTTCTCACGTGCTTCCAGTCTTACTTTTCCTTTGTAGTCAAAGTCTGGACTTAAGCTAAACGATTTTTCTTCCGGCAAATTTCCCATGGCAATGGTTTGTCCGAGACTATCCACATCTATTACATCAAAAACCAGTTCCTGCTCACCTTCTTCCGCATCCACGTAGGTGTAACTACCCGATCCGGAATAGGAGTTTTTGCTGTGAACATTAATGGTGGCATTAAAAATATTATGATATGAATTAAGGGTGTCGGCAAGTATTTTCGAGTTTCGAAGTGTTTGCATTAGTCCTCCTTTTTCAATGTTCACATCTCCCTTGTCGGGATATATTTTTGCATCAGCAACCGCCAGATCGCTTACATATTTTGCTTTAATTGTATGGTCTGTGGAACTGTATCGTGCCAATGGGGTTAGAAAACTCAGGGAATCCTGTTTCAGACTTGTAGAAATAAATTTGTTATAGGCTGTTTTTGGTAAACTTTCCATTTTATCCTGTTGCCATAAGGCAGCCAAAGTGTTTTCATCCTTATTTCCGAACAAAAGCTCCTGTTGATCCATTTCCCAACCAAAACTATTGATGTAGGCCATGTATTTGTTCGATGGAAACTCACTGTTGCTTCCTCCTGTTGTGCTTGTAAATTGCCCGGTTCTGCTGATAAAGTCGATATGTGCTCTAACATCTTTACTTTCGAAAGCATAGCCTTCTGTATCTGTGTTTTTCAGTTTAAAAACAGCTGTATCTGCAACAATTGTTTTAGGTGTATAGGTGAAATAATCCGATTGAAGTTCCGCATTAACCAATTCCATATCACCAATTCCTGTAATTTCTGTTGGAGTAATTTTCAGCGTTCCGGCAAGAGTTGCCAGCTTTTTATACATGTCGATAGGTAAGGCCGTACTCTTCACATAAAGTTCTTCTTTGTACGGATACCATGTTGCAAAAATTTTCTCGCCGTTTACCTCAGGATTGTTCATATGCGAAGCCAGTTCCTTTAATTCGAAACTTTCGGCCTGAGTGGTCATAATTTCCGGTCTGAATACCAATTTTTCAGATTTTGTAATAGAGGTAAGGTAGTTTAGTGTTCCATCACCAATTAATCCTTCATTAGAAAGGTGTATCGTATCAGTAAAAGTTCCTTTCCCATAAACAGGCAGTCCTTCTTTAGGTGTTACGTGGTAGAATCCCAGCGAATTATCATCATTAATACTTAGAGTTTCTCTAAATGTTGGGAATATGCTGTCGGAAACAAAAGTTCCTTTTAACGAAATGTCTTCCTTTTTAAAGTCGTTTATATTGTTGATTGTGTATGGATCAACCTTGAAGTAGAAGTCTTCCTTTTTATAAGCTCCATCCTGAATTTTTTTGCTGTCGTAGTATACAAAACAAGAATCAGAACTATTAAAAATCGGATATTCAGCGTAGTTCTTCAATCCCGACTTATTGTTGGGATCATCAATTAATAAATTCCCTGTTATTTTTTCCAGCACACTTCCCAATTGTGTTGTGTATCTTCTGCCATAGGTAGATAGTGAGTCAGTTACAATGTTTATTTGCAGGGAATCAATCAGGTCAAGGTCAATTTTGAACTTTTCGTAAGAGAAATTAAAATCCTTTCCATACATATCCAGTAAACCAGCCATTATTTTTCCGTCGAACTGGAAATCACGATTCTTTTTAAGTGTTATTTTCTGATGCTTCGGAAAGATCACCACATTTTGTGAATCACTTACAGCAATGTGTTTTACACCGTTAATATCCAAATTGTAACTCCCCATTCGAAGAGTAGCATCATCTTCATTATTTTCCGTTTGTGTCGTAAATCGAATTACGTCGTAATCTTGTCGGCCCATTCCCGATTTAATGTAATCGGTAAGGCGTTGTTGTAATGTAACTTCATCGGTGTTTCTATTGTAGATTACAAAGCCTTGAAACGATAAGCCAATAATTTGCTGGCGTACATAGTTAACCGGTTTTTTAATGAAGTTGGCATATTCCATTGCCGTAAATGTTTCTACGTAAGAATAATCGGCATATTTACGCAATAAAACCAGCGGATTTTCCTGATCCATGCCCTGAATCTTCATGAATCGGTTGAGACTAAAATAATTCATCGACTCGAAGTGTGCCTGACGACTGGTAGCGCCTTTCATACTTCCAAAGTGCATTAGGTTTTCATCCATTTTCCATATCAACATTCCAAAATCCATAATCAGATTGTGATAGGTGTTAAAGTAGGGACTCAAGGCAATTCCTTCTCCTTCGCGGATTAAATTGACTTCCTTTTTGTCGGGGAAGTATTGAAATAACAGCCCGGGATGATAGATTTGACAGGTATCGATCAGGATTTCAATTTCGGTATCTTTGCCAACAACCCGATTGTTGTTAAACGAAAAGTGTTCCGATCGTGCCCGTAAAAATAAGGTGTCATGTCTGGATAACTCAATTACAGATGGGATTTCGGGACTTCCTTTTCCCAAAAATTTTGCCCCATGAATGGCAATACCTCCTTTGTAATTAAGATTTTCGAATAGATTTTTAATCTCGATTTCTTTTTCAAAGGATTCAAAACGAGGGTAGATTGCCAAAGATGGATCTTTTACTGAGTTCATCTTCTCAGAGAGACTGCCCTCAATTTTATCATCAAAAAGTTCCTTGTTGTAGTAGCTAACAGTATCAACCTGGAAAGATGATTTTTGGGTGTCAACAGTGTAAAAATCAAATACAGCGTATTCTTCTGTATCGCTTTTCCCCGCTCTGGCCCATGTTACTTTTCCTTTGTTTCCATTCCAGATTTTTTCAAACGGATGATATATTCCGCTTGTATTGTATATGCAGGAACTGTCGCGTTGTGCGATGCAATATAGGTCTGCCTGATCGAATTGAATACTTAATACTTTATCGAACAAGAATTTGAATTTTGCATTCTCACATTTCCATTTGGTAGCGTACGATTCATTTATTATTGTATCCTTTAAAAGATTTTGTGTCTGAATCAGAAAGTCTTGTGTAGCACTTAACTTATTCTTTTTATCACTGATTTGCTGTATTAATCCCTTCTCCCAATTGGAATAATCCTTTTCTTCGCGATTTTGTTGCTGAAACAACATCAGTGTTTCGAAATAGTTGTAAAAATCAGGAAATGATCTTGCTTTTCTCGACAGGAAAATATCACATATTTGGTAGACGTTCTGTCGTCTATCTTTTGTCATTTCCGGCGAAAACCAGAAAGTGGGGAATTTCTCTTTAAACTCTTTGCTTTCTTTTTTTTTGGTTGGATGATCCATGAATTTCAAAAATTCATCTTGAAAGATGATTGAGTCATGGGAAAATGACTTGATACTTTGTGCTAAAACGGATTGGGTTGAAATCACTATTCCAAAAAAAAGAAGAAAGGAGAAGAGAAGCTTATTCATTGTAAATGAAGTTTCGGGTATGGATATATTTGCGAAGGCAATTTAACAAATTTGATGAGATCAGGAAAGTAAAATGCCGGTTCTCTGTCTTCTTTATAAAATAACAGATACCGGCAAAATATTGTGTTTTATTTTTTTGAGAAATGAACAGCAACCCAATTTAAATCAACTTTGTGGCTGATGTATTCTAAATTGTTCTTTTCAGCTTCCTCTTTAATGTGCTTTAAATCTTCAGTATAAAATCCACTCATCACCAATTCTCCGTTTTGCGGAAGACAGGCAACGTAATGTTTCATGTCATTAAGCAAGATATTTCTATTGATATTAGCCAAAACAACATCATATTGTTTTCCTTCCAATAAAGCCACATCACCCAAAAAAACGGACACATTTTCAGCCTTATTGTTTTTGATATTTTCCAGTGAGTTGGTGTACGGCCATTCGTCGATGTCGATAGCATCAACTTTTGCAGCATTTCGTTTCGATGCCAAAATTGCAAGCAGACTGGTGCCACAGCCCATATCCAAGACTGATTTCCCTTCCAAATCCAATTCAAGAATGCTCTGAACCATTAACGAAGTGGTAGAGTGGTGTCCTGTTCCAAACGACATTTTTGGATCAATTACGATATCGTAAGGAACTTTTGGAGTGTCGGTATGGAAAGAGGCTCTGATCACTACCTGATCTGAGATGATAACGGGACTGAAATTGGATTCCCAAAGTGCGTTCCAATCCTGAGATTCAATTGTTTTGTTCGAGTAGCTCAATTTAAAAGGAGCATTCGGCAACTGATTAATACTAAGTTGCTCTACCTCTTTCATATCAAACAGAGGTGCCTGTATGTATGCTTCAACAGCATCTTCACTTTGTGTAAAACTCTCGTAATCCAACTCGCCAAGTTCTGCAATTAATATTTCTGCAATTTCTTCCGAGAAAGGTTGGATCTGACATTTCAGTTCGATATAATCCATTTTATTTGTCTAATAATATAAGGCAACAAGTTAATTTAATCCTGATCAAAAAACAAAAGCCGACACAAGTGTATCGGCTTTAATTATATGTATTTACGCTATTAAAAAGCGGTAATAATTCCCATGAAATCTTCTGCATTAAGAGAAGCTCCACCAATTAAACCTCCGTCTACATCAGGGTTTTCGAATAATTCTTTAGCATTGGAAGGCTTACAGCTGCCACCGTAAAGGATAGATGTATTATCTGCAACTTCTTGTCCGTATTGAGCTACCAAAGTCTTACGGATAAATGCGTGCATTTCCTGTGCCTGAGCTGAAGAAGCAGTTACTCCTGTTCCAATAGCCCAAACTGGTTCGTAAGCCAAAACAATTTTTCCAAATTCTTCTGCTGATAAATGGAATAATCCTTCTGCAATCTGGCTTTTTACAACATCAAAATGTTTTTCTGACTGACGTTCTTCCAAAACCTCACCAAAACAGAAAATTGGAGTTAAACCATTAGCAAGACTTAGAGCTACTTTTTTAACTAACTTCTCACTGGTTTCACCGTAGTATTCTCTGCGTTCTGAGTGACCTAGAATTACGTATTTACTTCCTGTCGATTTAATCATCGAAGCCGAAATTTCACCGGTATAAGCTCCGCTAACTTCATCTGCACAGTTTTGAGCAGCAACACCAATTTTATCGCCAACAAGTTTATTTACTTCAGTTAGGTGAATAAAAGGAGCACCAATAACAACATCTACACCATTAAGTTCAGTCTTTTCAACTAAATCATTGATTTGTCCCGCCAATACAATACCTTCTTCAAGTGTATTATTCATTTTCCAGTTTCCTGCAACAATTTTCTTTCTCATAATCGTAATCTGTTTTTTGCTTCTGCAAATCGAATTCTTATCAAATTGAAAAGAACAAGAAGCAATAGCAAAGTTGATGTAATACTAATAATTAATAGATTGATATTTAGTGTTTGATGTTTTGTAATAGAGTAGGCTGCAAGATCGCCCTGAAGTTGATTTGCTTCGGGAAAATCTCTAAAATGCCATTTGTCAAGAATAGTTCCTTTTTTAAGTAAAAGCAAACCTGGATTCGAACGAATGATTGTTTTTAATTGGATTTCATCTGTATTGTAAAATTCAAAGGGCAATTCATTAGTAGTTTTAAAGCCTTGCATAGCATCTTCACCCGAGGCAGTCAGTCCAATAAACTGTATGTTGTTTTCGAGAGCGTAAAATGCAAGTTCTTTAATTTTTAGTAAGGCACTTTCGTTGATTTCACTAAGATTTTTCGAAACCAAAAGGAAAGTATATCCATTGTCGGATAAAACCATATTGGTAATATCTCCATCTGTTTCATTCGAGATTGAAAAATCATGAATCGGAGGAGTGTATCCTTCTTTTATTTTTATTTGTTCAGAATCTACATATTTCCAGGTTGTATCCTGCCAGGGATAATTGGTTTCGTCAAATTCTTTTACCACGTCATCTTTTTGATACTTAAAAAGACTTCGGTATTCATCAGCAGGTGCTCCATCCGGAATTTTCATTCCATCAGAAATATTGGTGCCGATGTGGTACGGTCTAAAATCGATAATAGGCAAATGACAATATGAGTAGGTTGATATCCATATAGAAACAACAAGGGCGAATCCAATCAGTAAATTTTGTTCCCAAACCGGATGCTGATTTTCATCTTTTTTCCTCCTCAAAAAGATCACTAAAGTGAAAGCAAGAATTACAATGTTTTTCCAGAAAGTTTCCCAATTGCTAAGAACCAATGCATCTCCAAAACATCCGCAGTCGGTTACCGGATTACTAATTGCTAAAACAAATGTAAGAGGTGTGAAAAAAAGCATAAACAGGAGTGCCAACCAAGCAGTAATATTTTTTCTACTGTTGAAAATTAAGGCCATTCCAACGGTAAATTCGAGAGCAGATAAAAGAATTGCAAGAGGAAAGGAAAACTCCTTTAAAGCATCCATACCAAAGGCCAGAAAATAATCTGTGAATTTGAAGGTTGATCCCATTGGGTCAACAGCTTTTACAAATCCGGAGAAAATAAAAATAAGACCAACAAAAAGACGACTTACAAATTGTAATACTCTCATAATACAGGGAATCTTATTAGGCGTTTTCGAACTCAATTTTAATTAAACCAAAAACTGCGTAGTTAATCATATCGAAATAGTTGGCATCAATACCTTCCGATATTAATGTTTTTCCCTGCAGATCTTCAATTTGTTTGGTTCTGTTAATTTTCATCAGGATTAAGTCGGTATAAGAGCTTACCCTCATACTTCGCCAGGCTTCATCGTAATCGTGATTTTTGGCTTCCATTAATTCTTTAGCCTCAGCAAAATATTTTGAATACAACTCAAGAGCTTTTTCGTTGGGGAGCTCATTTTCAGAGGGGCCAAGTTCCAGCTGTATAATGCCCATAATGGCATAGTTTACAATTCCGATAAACTCATCTCGAATATTATCTTCGATTTTGCTTACCCCTTTGGTTTCAAGACTTCTAATTCGTTGTGCTTTAATGTATATTTGATCGGTTATGGAACTTGGACGAAGAATTCTCCAGGCGGTTCCGTAATCGTGCATTTTTTTTGTGAAGATATCCGTACAGATTTTAATAACCGAATTGTACTGTTGGTCTGTTTTATTCATAATTTGTGTTAGAAATTTCCTTTGTAAAAGTAAGAAAATAGCTTAAACCATGGTATTTTATTTTACTTTTGCTTCGGAATTTGTTCAAAAAAACGGTGATGCAAAATTATAAAACAAATTGTTTTAACAGCGATAATCTTTCTATTAAGTGCGGGGATCGGTCAATAAATTTTGAAAAGCCTTTGGTTATGGGGATTCTGAATCTCACTCCCGACTCATTTTATGATGGAGGTTCTTATCTTAACAAAACAGCCATTTTGAAACGAAGCGAGCAAATTCTGTTTGAAGGAGCTGAAATTATTGATCTTGGGGCTTACTCCACACGTCCTGGTGCTGTAGATGTTTCAGCTGAGGAGGAAATTCTCAGAATGCTTCCGGCAGTAGAATGTATTCGAAAGGAATTCCCCAATGTGATATTATCTATCGATACATTTAGAGCAGAAGTAGCTAAAAGAACTGTCGCCGATTTTGGAGCTTGCATTATTAATGATATCTCAGGAGGAACCATGGATGATAAAATGTTCTCTGTTATTGGAGAACTAAAAGTTCCATATATCATGATGCATATCAAGGGAACGCCCCAAACAATGCAGCAAAATCCGCTTTATCATCATTTAATGAATGACATGCTTGCTTTTTTTCGATCGCAAATTAAAAGTTTGAATGAATTCGGAGCCAAAGACATTATTATTGATCCCGGATTCGGATTCGGGAAAACGTTGGATCACAATTATGAAATTATAGCTAATTTACAGGAATTTAATCAGCTGAACTTGCCGATATTGGTTGGGGTGTCGCGTAAATCGATGATTTATAAGTTTTTAGGTGGGAATCCGTCTACGAGTTTGAATGGCACTACTGCGCTGAATATGATGGCATTGGATCAGGGAGCAGATATTCTGAGAGTACACGATGTGAAAGAAGCTGTTGAATGCGTAAAGCTGTATTCAAAGATCAAATCCTCATTGCAGTAATATGTCCAATAAAATTGTAATTTTGTTAACATACTGAATTTAATAGAAAAAAATGACCACAGCATTTATTACACTTGGACTTTTTGATATTCTTGATATATTATTAGTAGCCTTCCTACTTTATCAGATTTACATGTTAATTAAGGGGACTGTTGCCATCAACATATTTGTTGGGTTGTCTCTCTTTTACCTAATGTGGTTGTTGGTTCGGGCACTTAACATGGAATTGCTAAGTGGTATTCTTGGTCAGTTTATGGGGGTTGGTGTAATTGCATTAATTGTTGTATTTCAACCTGAAATCAGGAGATTTTTTCTTTTACTTGGAACTAAATACAACTTAAGTCAAAAATTTACATTGAATAATTGGTTCGCTCTTGATGAAAGAGGAATTCCGGATATCGAAATCAGATCAGTCGTTAGCGCGTGTGAACACATGTCAAAAACGAAAACGGGTGCTCTCATTGTAATCGCAAAAAACATGGATTTGCAAAGTTATGCAGATACAGGGCAGATTTTGAAAGCAAGAGTATCCAAAAACCTTTTAGAAACCATATTTTTTAAGAATTCACCTCTTCATGATGGTGCTGTGATTTGGTCAAATAGTAGAATACTTGCGGCACGCTGTATATTGCCTGTTACGGATGATACAAATATTCCGGGAAGCCTTGGGTTAAGACATCGGGCGGCGATTGGAATGGCTCAGGCAACCGACTCTCATGTAATTACGGTTTCCGAAGAAACTGGAAATATCTCTTATGTTATGGGAGGGAAAATTAAGGTGAGGATTACTACAAACGAATTGCGAACATTTTTGGAGGGCGATTTTTCAAGTTTTATCATTTAAATCCAAAAAAATGAAGATTGGAATTACCGGAGGATCTGGTTTAATTGGTTCTCATTTAACAGAAAAATTGGCAGATGATCTTAATGCTGATATTCTTTTGATTCCAAGAAAACTTCTTTATGATAATGTTCAGGATCTTTCTGAATTTATTAAGTATTGTGAAGTCATAATTCACCTTTCTGGTGCCCCGGTAATTTGCAGATGGAATTCCAAAAATAAACAGGTTCTGCGCAATAGTCGGATTACTACAACCAAAAATCTTAATAGTGCTATTGCTTTGATGGAAATTAAACCAAAGCTATTCATTTCAACTTCAGCAGTTGGTATTTACGACAACAAACATACACACAACGAGTATAGTAAAAATTTTTCGAATGATTTCTTGGGTGAACTTTGTATTGATTGGGAAAAGGCTGCTAATGAGATAAAAATGCAAGATGTTCGAACTGTTATTTTTAGATTAGGTGTTGTTTTGAGTGACAAAGGAGGAGCTTTGGCAAAAGCTCTGCCCATATTTCGATATGCCTTAGGCGGTAAATTGGGAAATGGAAGTCAGGCATTTCCGTTTATTCATATAAAAGATCTTATTAATGCCTATTCTTATGTTATTTTAAATGAGGAAACAGAAGGAGCGTACAATCTAACTGCACCTGAATTAATTACGAATCGGGACTATACCAAAACACTTAGTTCTTTTTTTAATAGACCTGCATTTTTCCATGTTCCAGCATTAATTCTCAGAGTCCTTTTTTGGGAAGGTGCAAATGTTCTTCTTTCAGGTCAGCGAGTTGTACCTGAACGTCTTTTAAATGCAGGGTTTCTGTTCACTTTTCCAAGCTTTCGGGCTACTCTCAATTCATTTTCAAATCGCAAATTATCAAACTCTTAGTAGCCGTTTTCGGATAGTTAGTCGCTGTTATATGTATTCCTAAGGAGATTAAGTTACCTTTAATCATAAAGAGGTTGATATTTTGGTACATTAGTTTTAATTTTGATTAAACAACCTTAGTATGAAATAAATAGTGCCCTGTGAGGGTATTTTTTTTCTTTTAAAGTGTGTGGACCACTAACTCAAAACCTATGGAATTGGATTTTACTCCCCAATTATTGATTGTTGATGACCGTGCCGAAAACTTGGAATTACTAAAAGCCTTGTTAGGGAAGCTGCATGTTGGTTTAGAGTTAATTCAATCACCAATAAAAGCTTTGCAGGATATCGAGAATAAGGAGTATGCTCTTATCATTCTTGACGTTCAAATGCCACAGATGGATGGATTTTTACTGGCTCAAAAAATTCGAAGTGGTCATATGAATAAATCAACTCCGATAATTTTTTTAACAGCAATATTTTTGGATAAACAAAGTGAATCAAAAGCATATGAATGCGGTGGTGTTGACTTTATTATGAAACCATTTGATAACGCGATCTTAATTAATAAGATCAATATATTTTTGGAATTATATACAAACCGAAGATTGGTTGAATCTCAGAATAAGAAGTTAACTGTTGCTCTTAACGAGAAGGATTTGTTGGAGGGACGTTTACGAAATCTGGCATCCAATTACCGATCTATTTTGGAAGGACAATCGGAACTCATTTTGAAAATGGATAGCCTCCATAGGGTGGAATTTGCAAACAAGGCATTTACAGATTTTTTCAATTATACCTTAGATGGTATTTCCAGAGATTCTTTGGCTTCTGTTAATTTAGTTTTGCGGGAGCAATTGATTCAGGGAATTGAGAAGCTGAATGGCAAGAAAAAACTCACAACTTTTGAGGGGCAGATCATAAATTCTATCGGAAATAATGTTTGCCTGGAATGGACTGTTTTTAAGGAGATAGAATTCGATGATACTCATTATTTGGCAATTGGCCGTGATGTTTCGGAACGGAAACAATTAAAAGATACATTAGTTAAGAAAGAAAGTGTTTTAAGGAGGATTCAAAAGAAAGCCAAAATAGGAAGTTTTGAATGGGATTCTTATTCTAAAATTATTCGGGGTTCTGATGAATTTTTGCGACTCTATGATTTTTCGTCTATTGATAAAGAAAATATTTTTGAGGAAATTAAATTGAAAACACATATTGATGATAAGGAGGCAATTGAACGCATGCTTTTGAATCTTCCTGAAAAAAATCAAAAAATTGAATTTGAACATCGGTATATTTATAACAACGGAGAGATTAAACATTTCAAAATTGAGATGTACAGTGAATACCGTGAAGTAGAGGAAATATTTCATCTGTATGGTCTTGTTTCGGATATTTCTCAGAAGAAAGCTTTGGAGTTGACATTTAAAGAGAGTTTAAGTCTTGAAAATGATGCATACAGTGACAAGGCTATTTTCGAGTTGAATGCAAAAAAACAAATCAGCTATTTGAATGATTATGCATGTAAATTTTTGGAGTGTAAAGAATTAAAAGACTCTAAGGGAATAGAGTTCACCCAGTTTTTTAAGGGAGAGGACACTAAGAAAATTAAAAAAATATTGAATCTGGCGAGTTCTAAAAAAGGCTTTGTATTTGAATTATTGTCGATTGTTACCAAAAAGCACGCATTGAAACGAATTGTTTTAGCAGCCCATTCTACCTTGGTAAATAATGAAAAAGGTGTGCGTGGCATAATGATGGAAATAGTTACAAATGGTGAAGTTGAAAATAATTCTGTTGAGTATAAGGATATTATAACCGGTTTGAAGCGACAGGAGCAGGAATTTGAAGATAAAACCAATAAGCTAAAAGAGAAAGTTGAAAAAGAGCTTAGAATCAATGATTTTCATCGTCAGTTATTGTTGAAGAAATCGGAGCTTGAATCCCTTGGAAAAATGGCAGGCTCAATGGTGAATGAAATCAATCAGCCCTTAACAGGAATTTCGATGATTATGGATAATATTCTTTTGCGCTTATCGACGAATAATATTGATGAGGAGTACATCAGGGAAAAATGTTCGCAAGTATTTGCCGACATAGATCGTATCAAGAAGTATTTGTCTCAAATTGGTATCTATAACTCCTCTCAAAAGGAAAATACCCAAGAGCTAATTGATGTGAAAAGTCTTGTTCATGATTCTTTAAACCTGATTAAGAAACAATATAAGACACGAACTGTTGAGATTTCGTTTGATGCATGTTCTGATGATTTATACGTAACAGGTAATAAGTATAAGTTTCAGAAGGTAATTGTTGATATATTAAACAATGCTTACGAATCTATTGAGTACAGACAACAAGCTTCAGATGCAAAGAAAAAAGTTGAATGGATAAAAATTACTGCTGAGTTAGTGAATAAAAATGTAGTAATAGCAATTAAGGATAATGGCTGTGGAATTGATCCGGATAACATCAATTATATTTTCGAACCATTTTTTACGACCAAACAATCAGGTATTGGCTCAGGACTCGGGTTGTACATTAGCAAAGGAATTGTGCAGAAGATGAATGGGCAAATTACAGTTAACAGTAAAAAGAACGAATTCACGGAAATGAAATTGATATTGCCTTTTGAATTCGAGAATTCAAAAGAAACAATCAAATTTGAAAATAATTAATCATCAGTAAAGTCTACTTAATATGGTGTCTGTAAGTAATTTAAGAATATTGATTTTAGATGATGAGAAGCTGGTTCGTGATGAATTGGAAGAATTTTTAATTGATCCTAATTTTAGAGTATTTAAAGCAGGAAGCCCTTCAGAAGCTTTCGATATTATGGATAAAAACGAGATCCATATAGCTATTATTGATGTCAATTTGCCTGAAATGAATGGTTTGGATGTTCTGGAGAAAGTGAAGCACGATTTTCCTGAAATTGAAGTGATCATGATTAGTGGTTACAGTGAAATGGATTCTGTTATTCATTCGATGCGTTTGGGAGCCTCAGATTTTTTCACAAAACCATTTCGCTTGCGTGATGTCGAAAGTGCAATCGAACGAACCAAAAAGTTTGTTCATCTAAAGAAAAATTTAGTAGAAGTTAAACGAAACTATTCGATTATTTCAGAAGAGTTTCAAAAAGCAATGGGGTATGAAATCATCGGGGATAGTCCTCAAATGAAGAATTTAATTAATCTTATTGGAAAAGTTGCTAAAACTGAGAATACTTCGGTGCTCATAACGGGCGAAAGCGGAACAGGTAAGGAGTTGGTTGCCAGAGCTATTCATTATCTAAGTAGTAGAAAGGAGAATTATTTTTATGCAGTAAACTGCAGTGCGATTCCTGAGTCACTTTTTGAAAGTGAATTTTTCGGACACACTAAAGGTGCGTTTACCGGGGCTTCCGCATCCAAAGTAGGATGGTTCGAAGCTGCTAATAAAGGGACTCTTTTTTTGGATGAAATTGGTGATATGCAACTTAATCTTCAAACCAAATTTTTAAGAGTTTTAGAAGATCGGAAAATCATGAAAGTTGGTTCCAATATCGAAATTCCGTTTGACACAAGAATTATTGCTGCCACGAATCAAAACATTGAAGGACTTCATTCCGAAAAGGGATTTCGTCTGGATCTGTATCACAGGATTAGTTCATTTATTATCCATTTGGAGCCTTTGCGAAACAGGAAAGAGGACATTCCCTTACTCCTGGATTATTTTGTGAAATATTTTAACCGCGTAATGGGGAAAAACATCAGTGAGATTGATGGCGCCGTTGTTAGACGACTGCTTTCTTATGAATTTCCCGGTAACGTGCGGGAACTAAAAAATATGGTTGAAAGAGCGGTGATTATTTGTGATATGAATCGATTAAGCTTATCGCATTTTCAACTTACTCATCCGAGAGAAGAAAAACGAAAAATTGATTTTTCCACGGATGAAAATCTGGATCTGGAATTGGTTGAGATGGATTGCATTCGTAAAGCACTGGAAAGATCAAATAATAATAAATCTAAAGCTGCCGACCTTCTAAATATTACCTGGCAATCTCTCGATAGGCGAATAAAAAAATATAAAATTGAAGTTTAATATCTGATTCCAATCAGATATTTTTTTCCCTCCAATATTGGAGAAGCGCACTTGCAGTTACCTCCATTTCTTAGCAAAGGTATATAGAATCAAAACCTTCCAAGTTTCCTATTATATCCGATTTTTATTATATCCGATAATGGATAAAATATTGGAAAATGATTTGTTTGCAAGCAAATCAGGTAGTTAAGGTGATGGTTTTAGTTTCCTTAAACATTCGTATCCGTAAACGGATAATATTTTTGATGTAATCTTATCCTTGATATTTAGTTCAACTATCTGTATTGTTGTAGTTTATGTTTTGTGGTATGCCGATTGATATAGCAAGTGTGTTATTATCAATTATTAGTGTATGGATTTGTTAATATTGGAAGGCAACTCATTGAAAATTATTCCTTCATCAGATGAACCTATGAATATCCTATTTGTCAAAGAAAATAGATCACTTATTGATGAGCTGAAAGAATACATTCAGAGCTTAGATGCCAGAGCTTATTTTGCCGATGATCCAGTCGAGATGGAAATTATTTTAAATCAGACGACAATTGATTTGGTGATTTTGCCTCTAAAGGCTTTATCCAATTTAGATATGCTAAAATACATTAATGATAATTTTAAGGAAACCAAAGTTGTGATTACGGTTGACCGTGAGGATCAGAATTCCAAATTGGAAAACCGAAAAGCACTCTATATGAATTACGAACTGCTGCAGAAGCAACTTCGTTTATTCGACTTAAAAAAAGCTATTGGTTCCGGTCTTGATTATAGTCCGAACTGATGTTTTGCTCTATTCACTTTTCAACCAACCATGTAGATTGATTAAAAAATTTACAAAAATTGAATTTGAACCACGGAAGCAAGTGAAACTTTCATTTGTTTCCGGTTCAAATTTTTAAAAAGAAACCTTAATCTCAATTGTTAAATTATAAAACTGAAGTTATGAAGCAGGAAGTTCAGGATGATTTAGTTAGAATTAAAGACAGACTCAGAATTCTTGATGACAAGAAGAAGAAAGTTGCCAAGATTATTGGTGTAACAGATGTGTATTTGTCTTATATTCTTAATGGGAAACGACCATTGACTACAACAGTTAAGTCAAAACTCTTTGATTACTTAGGCCTTAGTTAATTTTTTTGACCAATGCCGTTTAACTAATATTAATAATCAGGTAATTATTCATGATTCATGGAAAGATTACCTGATTTTTATTTAATTACAATCAACATCTGATTAATTGATTGGATATATTTCGTAAATTGCATGTAAGTGTAAGAAAATCAATACTTAAGTAATCTTAAACAACTTGTTTTTTTTCCTTTTTTTAATATCTGTCAAGTATGAAATCTGTATTTCAAATAGTACTTTTTTATCTCTTTTTGTCTTCAAATTTAGCATTTAGTCAGGGACAGGCTGGGATATGGTATTTTGGTGAAAATGCAGGTTTGGATTTTAATGTAACCCCTTCCGTTGCGTTAACTAATGGCAGTCTAAATACAGAGGAAGGTTGTTCAACTGTTTGTACAGTGCAAGGAGACCTGTTATTTTATACGGATGGAGTTACTGTGTATAATAAAACCCATGCAGTAATGACTAATGGAACAGGTTTGGATGGCAATTCTTCAGCAACCCAATCTTCAATAATTGTACAGCAACCAGGAAGTGCGATACTCTACTATATATTTACTGTTGATGCTCATCAAAATGCTCTTCGAAATGGTTTAAATTACTCGATTGTTGATTTATCGCAAAATGGTGGACTTGGGGCTGTAACCGTTAAAAATACGGTATTGTATGGAAGTGAAGTTTGCGAAAAAGTAACCGCGGTGAAACATGCTAATGGTACTGATTTTTGGGTTCTTATGCATCCATGGGACAGTCGGGATTTTTATGCTTATCAATTTACAGCTACAGGTATTTCAACTCCTGTAATTAGTACAGTTGGAGTACGACATAATAGTGATCGGAAATCTGCTATTGGCTATATGAAAACTTCCTCGGACGGATCGAAATTGGCTGTTGCTATTTATACTCAGGATCGGGCTGAGTTGTTCGATTTTAATACTGCTTCAGGAGTTGTTTCAAATCCAATTCAACTGAATAATTACAGCACTCCTTATGGTATTGAATTTTCTCCTTCGGGTGAATTTTTATATTTAAGTTCATTTTTAGGTGGTAATTTGTATCAGTTTAATATTTCATCTAATGATCAGGCCACAATAAATGGGTCTGCTCAAATCATCGGAAACGGATCGTGGCTGTACGGTGCATTGCAGTTGGCTCCGGATAATAGAATTTACATGGCCAAAACGAATACTGACGGCACAACCGGAAGTCTTAATTTGGATGTTATTAATAATCCGGATGTAGTTGGAGCTGGAGCAAATTTTGTTGCTGATTCGAAAAATTTATCAGGAAGAAGATGTCGGTTAGGTTTGCCAAATTTTGTGACTAGCATTTTCACTCTTGAGTTTGCCTATCAGTTTGACTGTATGGGAGACAATACTGAGTTTACAATCAGTTCCGATCTGGCAAATATTTCAAGTGCAACCTGGAATTTTGGAGATGGAACTGTATTAACTTCTAATACCAGTCCTTTCACAGTAAATCATATTTACGGAACAGCAAACACCTACAATGTTAATTTAGAAGTTAACCTGATTTCAGGAGGAACAGATAATGTGACTCAAGCTGTATCAATACGCTCTTTGCCAACAGTTAATGATCAATCGCAATCTGTTTGGGAGGATGTTCAAGGTACGGGAATTGCAACAGGTGTAGATTTGACTATTTTGGAAGGTGCTGTAAGTAGTTTGGCTGGAGCAACTTTCATCTGGTATTCTGATGCTACCCTAACATCGGTTGTGCCTGATGCCACCAATGTAACTGTTAGCAACGGACAACAATTCTGGGTTGAGGTGAATGATGGTTTTTGCAGCAATGTTGCTGTGGTAACTTATACGGTAAACTCCTTACCGAAAGCTTTGGATCAAAATATTACTCTTTGTGAGGATAATTATAATACGGGTATTGTTTCCAATATCGACTTAACATTGCTCGAAGCAGCAATCACAAATAATAATGGTTTCACTGTAACATGGTTTCATGACCTTGCTTTAACACAGCCGGTAATAAATTCTAACAATAGGATTGTTACCAATGGTGAAGTGTTTTATGCTCAGGTATCAACAGGTACCGAGACAAGTATTGCCACTGTTACTTACACTATCGATACACTTCCTGAGGGGAATGATGTCTCATCTCAAATTTGGGAAGATAGTTTTGGTTCGGGAACAGCTTCTGGCATTGATTTAACATCCTATAATATACAGGTTGCCGGAGCAAATAATATCGTATGGTATTTTGATGCAAGTTTAACAAATCCAATCGTAAATCCAACTAATCTTATTGTGAATGATCAGGATGTTTTTTACGCTTATATTGATAATGGATCCTGTTTGAATAGCGGAAGTATCCGGTTCACAGTGCGATCATCGCCAATTGCAAATGATTTGGCTATAGATGTGTGCGAGGATCTGTTGGGAAGTGGAACAGCATCTAATATTGATTTGTTGTTGCTTAATGGTGCCATTAATGGGGGAACAACCAGTAGTGTAAGTTGGTTTACCGATGCTGCATTGTTAACTCCTGTGGTAAACCCTTCAAATGTAAGTGTAACCAATGGGCAGGTGTTTTATGTTCTTGTTCAAAGTGCCGGCGAGTCGAATACGGCCACAGTTACCTATACAGTTCTTTCCTCACCAATTGCGAATAACCAAAGTGCTGTTGAATTTGAAGATGTGCCCGGATCTATGATTTCTCTTGGTGTAGATTTAAGTTTTTACAATAATATGATACTTGGAGGGCAATCAAACTCAATTGATTGGTATTTAGATGCCGGTCTTACAAATTTGGTTCCTGATCCAACAAACCAAGATGTTGCGGATGGTGATGTTTTTTATGTCCTTGTATCAAACGGAGTTTGTTCGAATGATGCAACTGTTTATTTTTCAGTGGTAAACACACCGATTGCCAGAAATGTTTTTCCTGTTGTTTGTGAAGATGTTTCTGGAACAGGCAATACCTTGGTTGATTTAAGTTTGCTTGAAAATCAGATTAATGAGGGGAATGGAGATGCTTTTGCATGGTACAGTGATTGGCCAACAGAACCCAATGGATTACCGACGAACGCAATTCTAGATCCTGCAAATGTAATTGCTGCAAATGGAGATCGTTTTTTTGCATTAGTAAGTGATGCATTTAATACGAATGTTGCTGCAGTTACTTATACAGTTAATTCTCTACCCGTTGCTGTCAATCAAACTGTTGAGGTTTGGGAAGATACTTTTGGAACAGGTCTGGCCACAGGGATAAATTTATTGGCTTATAATTCAATTATTTCAAGCAATTCAATATTGTGGTATGAAGATGCTTTGCAAACAATTCCCGTGCTAACTCCCAATAATGTAAGTGTTATGGCAGGAGACAATTATTATGCCTTGGTGGATGATAGTAGTTGTCAAAACTCTGCAGTTTTAACATTTACCGTTCGAAATTTGCCCGAAGCAAATGATTTGCAGGTAGAATTATGTGAAGATATAACGGGAAGTGGTTCATTGACATCCTACGATCTTTCTAAATTAGAGTCGGCAGTAAACAATGATCCGGGAACGGTTAAAGAATGGTTTTTTGATATAGCCTTGAGTTTGCCGGTTCCAAATCCTATGAACACAGCCATTTCTAACGGAGATAGTTTTTTTGTTCGTGTAAGTTTTGGCGTGGAGAGTAATGTAGGAAGAATTGACTTTACAATTAATGCATTGCCCGATGCTCAAAACTATCAAGTCTCCTTATGTGAAGATGTTTTCAATTCCGGGCAGGTGAGGGGTGAAAATTTGAATAATTATGGATCTAATCTTACTTCATCAGTAACAAGTACAATTATTTGGTATTCTGAAGCAACTTATTCTAATCCTGTTTTAAATACTCAAAATGTTCTGGTTTCAGATGGAGATGTATATTACGCCAGAGTTTGGAATGGTGTCTGCGAGAATTTTGCAGAACTATCATTTGATATTTTATCTTTACCGCAAACCACAACTGTAAACGAGGTGGTTTGTGAAGATAGTTTCGGGTCTTCCTCATTGTCTGGAATAAACCTTACCGATTATAATTTGCAGGTGAGTAACGATCCTGTTGCAAATGTGCAATGGTTCGAAGATGACCAATTGAATATTCCTGTCTCGAATCCTCCGGGTGTAACAGTCTTTAATCAAAGTTCATATTATGCCCTTGCCACTAATGTGAGTTCTTGTGAAAATACCGGACGATTAAATTTCTTAGTCGACCCATTGCCGGAAGCAAATGATATAAGTATAGAATTGTGTGAGGGTGTTCAGGGAACAGGAGAGGCTGTTGATTACGATCTGACTGCGCTTAATAATCAGGTAACATCCGGTGCATCTGTTACAGTGAGTTGGTATGAAGATGTTGATTTACTCATTCCTGTTTTAAATCCGCTTAAAACTACAATTCGTTCCGGTGAAAGTTATTTCGCTAAAATAGAAAATGGATGTGCTAATGCCTCGGTGATTGATTTTACCGTTCATGACAAGCCATTTTTTGATTTAGGGATGGATACGACAATATTTTACACCGAATCAAAAATATTATCTCCCTCAATAGATATTCGGTTCCTGCCTGGCAACTACCTCTGGCAGGACGGTGTTGCAACTTCAACCTATACAGTTACTGAAGAAGGAAAATATTTTCTGGAATATACGGATATGAACGGTTGTATTGGGATGGATTCTATTATGGTTTATGTCGATAGGTATCGGATATTTGTTCCAAATGCTTTTACCCCTGACGGAAATGGTGTTAATGATACTTTTGGACCATCAATCACAGGTGATGTTGCAGGTGAAGATATAGAGATGTTTATATACAACCGTTGGGGTGAACTAATCTACACATTTACTGATTTGGGTCAGGGCTGGGATGGTACCTATAAAGGAAAGAAAGCAAATGTGGGAGTATATGTTTGGATCCTGATTGTTAATGGGAAAGCTCGTCAGGATGGTAATGTTTCTTTAATTCGATAAAATGGTAAAATGGAGATTTATTTATATCATCTGTTGTTTACTTTGGACTTCACTGGTCAAGGCTCAGGACGTTGAGTTCTCTCAATTTTACGCAAATAGACTTTATCTTAATCCTGCGTTTGCCGGATCAGAGTATGTTCCAATTTTAGGATTGTCATATCGGAATCAATGGCCGCAGAATAATCGTCCTTTTGTCACATATAGTGCTTCCTATGATCAATTTGTTGATTTAATGAAAGGCGGACTTGGGATATTGATTCTTCAGGATAATCAGGGACAAGGAGCAATTAAAACAACAACAGCTTCAGGAATGTATTCATACTCATTGGATATAAATCGAAATTTATCAATGAATGTTGGATTCAAGGCTGGGTATATTCAGCGGAAATTGGATTGGGATTCATTTGTTTTTTCTGATATGATAGATCCGTTATACGGAGTAATTTATCCTTCCAGAGAAGTTCAGCCAAACAGTTTGAGTAAATCGTATTGGGATTTTTCGATGGGGATCATCGTAAATTATAAGAGTCTTTATTTTGGAGGTGTAATTGATCATCTCTCAGAACCCAACGAGGCATTTAATTCAGAACAGAATACAGCAGTTTTACCGCGCAAATATACTGTACATGCAGGGGCAAATATTCCCATGGGTTATTCCCGTGGATTAGTGAAGAGTAATTTTACTATTTCCCCAAATATATTGTATCAACGACAATTGGATTTCGAACAAATAAATTATGGAATGTATTTATCCAGAAATAGCTGGGTTGTTGGTGCTTGGTTTCGTCATAATCTTTCCTTCGATTTTGATGCATTCATTATTTTGATTGGTTACCAAACTGATAAACTTAGAATTGGCTATTCCTATGATTATGTGGTGTCTAATTTGGTGAAAACAAATTCAGGAGCTCACGAGATATCGCTTAGCTATTTATTGGGAAAGGCAAAATCTTCTTGTTCGGGGACTCATTTTTTAAGAAAGAAAAGAAGGATACGTGCAATTCGATGTCCGAAATTTTAAAATTAATAGGTTGAATATTAGAGCGTTGAAGTTTAATTATTATTAACTGGTTAACAAAAGTTAAGATTCCTTAAGAGAAGTCTATTGAATTTGGTATTGCTATGATATTAAATTTAGAAATGATATATTTATGTTGTGATAATCATTGATTTTATTGAAATTCAAATGAGATATTTTTATAGGGTTTTACTATTAATCTTTTTTTTTATGTTTTTTGTTTCACTCCCGGAAATGAAGGGACAGGAAACAGAAGATGTGAGTGACTCAATAAAAACATTAAAGATTCTTCAACAAACACTTGATGATATTGTTGAAAAGAATACGGCTTACGAAAATGTAGGTTCCGAGATGGAAGTTGATGGTTTGGTTATGGATGAAACAATGACCAAAGTAGGACGTGATTTCTATGATATGTTTTTTTCCGTCTGGGTTGCGCCTCAAAAAGCAAAAAATTTCACCATTACTATTAAAGAAATGGTTTTACCGGGCTTAGCAACTCAGATTATTGTTTTGGTAAATGATAATGAAGTATTTAAACAAAGAGTGCAGCCACGCTATGAAGTGTTGGAACAAATGTCCCAATACGCAAACCAAATGGCGGTGCAATATTTAAATAATTATGAAAAAATGAATGCCCAGCTTGAAGATGAAGATCAACAGGGAACGGGAATGTTTTGAACTTTAAACTGTGAACCATGAATATTATAAAAATTGTATTTGTCTTGTCTTTTCTGAGTTTGTTATTGCCAACCGAATCTATGGCTCAGGATTTTGTGTATAAACCAATAAATTCATCTTTTGGGGGTGATCAGTACAATTACAATTGGTTATTGAATTCTGCGACTCAGCAAAATAGAATTGAAGATCCAAATGCGGATAGTGCATTAAATAAAGATCCGTTGAATGATTTTCAAGATAACCTGAACCGACAAATTTTGAATCAACTATCAAGTAAATTGGTTAACTCTATTTTTGGAGATAATAATCAGCTTGAAACCGGTTCGTATAATCTAGGGAATTACAAGGTTGATATTTCCGAAGATGCCAGTGGTGTTACTGTGAATGTCAGTGATATTACAAACGGAAATTTTACGAATATTGTTATTCCCAGTTATTAATAAATAGTTACTCGCTAATTCCCTATATATGTTTAAATGTATACGCTACTACTATAGTATTTTAATTTTACTACCTCTCATTAATGGATGTGTTCCATATTTTAATCAGCCTTTAAGTGAGCAAAGAGCAGAAATTGGAGCGGAAACACCGGCAAGGAAAAGTTTGGTTAACTTACCCGAGCCAAAAGAAAAGATTGTTGCTGCAGTATATAAATTTCGTGATCAGACCGGACAATATAAGCCTTCTGATAATGGAGCCAATTGGTCGACCGCTGTTACTCAGGGAACCACATCAATACTTTTAAAAGCAATTGAAGAATCGGGTTGGTTTATTCCTATTGAAAGAGAAGGCTTATCTAATCTACTGAATGAGCGAAAAATTATACGGTCAAGTCGTGCAAATTATGCCGGTCAAAATGAAAGTTCTCAATTATTGCCGCCACTTTTGTTTGCTGGTTTGGTACTGGAAGGTGGCGTTATTAGTTACGATGCTAATGTTTTGACTGGCGGTGCTGGATTAAAGTATTTTGGTGCTGGTGCATCTGGTCAGTATCGGCAAGACAGGGTAACTGTTTATCTTCGTGCTATTTCAACAAGTAATGGTCGAATTCTAAAGACTGTGTACACTTCAAAAATGATTCTTTCTCAAAAATTGGACGCTAGTATCTTTCGGTATGTGAAGTTTAAACGTCTGCTTGAAGCTGAGGTTGGTTTCACCTATAATGAACCATCTGAAATGGCTGTGAAAGAAGCTATAGAGAAAGCCGTTGAGTCATTGATTATCGAAGGTGTTATCGAAGGACTTTGGGATTTGAAGAATCCAGAAGATGTTAATTCAGATGTAATAACAAAATATGTTGAAGGAAAAGAGGATAATCAGGGAGCTGATTTCTTTGATCAGTTAATTACTCCACGCCGTCGTAAATTTGGTTTAGGTTTTAATGGTGGATCATGGTTGTATATGGGAGATTATAAGCATACGGAGATGGAAGCCATGGCTGGAGTGTCTTTATTGTACGATACTCAAAAAGCATTGCAGTTTGGACTTAATTTTAGCCGGGGAGATCTTGCAACCACAAATTATTTTCAAAGAACTTATAATTCTCTGGATATAACGGCTAAATATCGTTTATTGCCTTATAAAGATTGGACTCCTTATATTGAAGGTGGCTTAGGTGTTTTTTCAGAACATGAAAAATCTATCTATACTGTAGATCTTTCAAATTCTATATATACTCAGGCATTATATGGAGTTGGTGTAGAATTTTTATTTAATGATCATATTGGTTTGAATTTCTCTGTGTTGAATCATTACATATTTAATGATAATATAGATGGATTAAAACAAGGAAATTTTAATGATTATTTTTGGGAAGGGAAAATCGGCTTAAACTTCTATTTTGATAAGATTTGGGATAGAAATAAGAAGAAGAAAAATAGAAAAGAAAAAATACAGAAAAAGCAGTGAGTCAGTTTATTTCTGCTGAATAAAATAGTAACAAGTTATTAACAGGGCCGGATATTTATCCGGCCTTTTTTTAATTTGTGGAGTTCGTGACTTGTTGAATGTAAAATATTGTAATATAGATACTTGTGTGTTTTTGTTTAATTTTAATTAACTATTTATGTTGAATTTAAAACTTTAGTTTGTCTTCATCAATTTCTTCATCATATTCATCATATTAATTTGATGTTTGATGTAATCTAATAATATATATTCAATAGATCTCTTTACATTTAAATAGAATTTAAAACGATAAAACATAAATTATCAAGTAAAAATCAACCAACAACCAAATTAGTAAAACTTTTAAATCAGGGAGACCTGATCTATTCACTTTAAACCTTAAAAATTTATAAACCATGAAAAAGATTTTATTCATCTTTTTAGTAGTACTATGTACTGGGGTAGTTTCATTTGCCCAAGTTAACCACTCCGACGTGAACCAAGTTGGGAATGACAATTTATCCACAGTAGAGCAAGTAGGGGTTCTAAATATTAATGACATTTACCAAAATGGGGAAGCTAATATTGCTGAAGTTAAGCAGTATGGGTTTCTAAATATGTCATTTTTAGATCAGTATGGTGAAGGAAATGAGTATTATGCTACTCAGACCATGACTAATTTCTCAAAAGCTTTACAAGTTGGGAATTACAACCTTGCAGAGGTTAATCAATTGGGATTTAATGCATCTTATGTTTCTCAACTTTGGGG
The DNA here is from genome assembly GCF_030372765.1 of Labilibaculum sp. K2S. Lineage (GTDB taxonomy): Bacteria > Bacteroidota > Bacteroidia > Bacteroidales > Marinifilaceae > Labilibaculum. Next base: position 66,908 of record NZ_JAUCMW010000001.1, read on the forward strand.
AAGTTACAATAAGGCAGATGTAGATCAATTCGGATTTTTCAACATGTCTGTTATCAGTCAATTTTTAAGTTATCATGAAACTGCTGATGTATTCCAGTTTGGATTTTTAAATTCGGCTAATGTATTGCAAACAGGTGGTCAATATGATAAGGCAACCATAAGTCAATGGGGTGTTTTGAACAATGCGAATATTTATCAAACATTTACAACTAAAAATTCAGCACTTGTGGTTCAACGGGGATTTGCTAACAATGGTCTTGTTAATCAATTCATGGGACGTAACAATAATGCTGAAATTTCTCAGGTTGGATCTAAGAATGACGCATATGTTGATCAGTTTTTTGGAGCAGGAAATAGTTCAGTTGTTATGCAAAAAGGTAAAAATAACCTTGCCTGGACAAAACAAGTAGGTGGGATTTTAAATAAAATTGATGTGAATCAGGAAGGCAAGTCCAATGAAGCATATGCTTTTCAGAATGGAGGATCTTTTAATAAATCTATCGTTAAGCAACTTGGAAAAAATAATGTTGCAGTAACTGAGCAGGATGGTGGTGCTTTTAACTCTGCAGCCATTAATCAAGTAGGACGTAAAAATGCAGCAACTGTTACACAACTTGACGGAGCATTTAATAAAGGTGTAATTTCTCAGCAAGGAGGAAGGAATAGTGCAGAAATTCTTCAAGATGGAGGTTTATTTAATACCGCTGTAGTTACACAAAGTGGCAGGAAGAATGAAGCTTCTGTATACCAATTGAATGGTTGGTCTAATACCGCGTATGTAGAGCAGTATGGAAAAGGAAATGATGCAGTAATATCTCAGATTAACGGTTCATTTAATAATGCATATATTGGACAAGATGGTAAATTTAATGAGGCTGAAATTCTGCAGGTAGAAAATTCTGGTAGTTATGCAAGTGTTGCACAAGTGGGTAACGAAAACTATGCATATATTGAACAGTTTGCAACAGGTAATACTTTTGCACGTATCATTCAGGTTGGTAATGGTAACGCAGCAGGAATTGGTCAATATGAAGTGGATAATAGTTATGCTTTAATTCAGCAATATGGTGATGACAACGAAGCTGTTTCTATTCAGGCGTATGGAGAAAATAATGTAGCATTAACAACTCAGGTTGGTTTTGAAAATGTATCTTACACAGAACAAGTGGGAAGTAACAACTCCGTAAGTGTTTACCAAAATGGTAATGGTCACTCTTCATTTATTTCTCAATATGGAAATGGAAATTCAGCCACTGTTAGTCAGTATAATGGTTTCTAATTAGTAGTCAGAATATTTGATTGATTTATAGTATTTAAGACCGTCAAAATTGGATTTTTATTCGATTTTGACGGTTTTTTAATTTCCTGTATTTAAGACTCCTTAAACTTTTGTTTAAGTTTTCTTATTCTTTTTTAGAATGAATAAAGATTAGCATAAAAGAGACTTGGTTTAATCACTGAATCAGTGACGTTTGTGTAAAAACACGAGTGATTGGAAAGGCTTTTGCTTAATTTAGATAAAAAGATCGAAGGATGCTATAAGTGCATTATTAGATCAGTCAGAGCTCTTAAACCTTTAAAATTGATTTTTAAAATTAATTCACTTTAAACCTTTAAAAAATTCAACCATGAAAAAATTTTTATTTTTATTTGTAGCTGTTGTTTTTGCAGTATCTTCTGCATTTGCACAGGTAAACAATTCGAATGTCAACCAGACAGGTTGGCTGAACACTGCTGGCGTAACTCAGGTTGGCTGGTTTAATGGCAGTGATGTAAATCAACTAGGACTATGGAATGGTGCAACTGTTGATCAAACAGGGCTTGCTAATTACTCAAGCATCGATCAGTTTCTTGTTGGAAACAGTGCTGATGTAACTCAGGATGGTACTTTTAATGTTTCTTACGTTGATCAGGTAGGTTTTTTTAATTCTGCTGTTGTAGATCAAATGGGACTTGGTAACATGTCAGAAATTATGCAAATGGGAATGTTGAATTCTGCAGCTGTTAGCCAGTCTGGTCTTTTCAATATGTCTAATGTTTTGCAGTCTGGATTTTTGAACTCTGCAGTTGCAACGCAAATGGGATTAGGAAACTATTCTTCAATAGAGCAAGGTAGCTTTGGTAATTCTGCAGACGTATTACAGTGGGGTGCATTTAATAATAGTAGTGTCTATCAAATGGGTGCTCTAAGTTCCGCTGTGGTAGCTCAATTTGGAATGTTGAATTCTGCTTCTATTTCTCAAATGTACACTTACATGTCAACAGCAGAAATTCTTCAGGTAGGAAGAGCTAACCAGGCAAGTACTTTACAAGTAGGCGGACATCACAACCATGCATATATTAACCAGTGGGGTTTCCGTAACTTGGCAACTACAACTCAGTTCGGAGGAAGTTTTAATAATGCTTCAATCACTCAGTTAAGAGCATTTAATAGAGCTGCTACTACACAATTAGGTGGTTATTCTAATAATGTTGCTATTCATCAGAATGGTTATTTCAATCAAGCTTCAACTTTCCAAGGAGGAGGAGTTGATAATGAGGCTTCTATAAATCAAAACGGCTGGGCCAATGGCGCAAGAACTGTTCAAATTGGTGGAGATCATAATGACGCTAAAACAACTCAAATTGGTTCTCGTAACTGGGCATTTGTTGAGCAGATTGGTGAGTCTAAAGGTAAAGTAAATGTATTGCAGGATGGTTACAGAAACTTTGCTGATGTAACTCAAAAATTCGGTAGTAAAGACAAAGCTACAGTGAAGCAATTTGGTGATCATCAAACAGCTTATGTTTCTCAATTGTGGGGTACTAAGAATACAGCAAAAGTTGTTCAGAAAGATCATGGTAACACTGCGATCGTTGATCAAATTGGCGGAACAATGAATAGTGCTGATGTATTTCAAAAAGGTGAGCATAACTTCGCATTTGTTGGACAATTTGGCGGATCTGGTTCTGACGCTGCTGTTGAGCAAAGAGGTGATAATAACCGTGGATGGGTTTTTCAGGTTGATCAGGAAGAAAGTTTAGCGGATATCCTTCAGGAAGGTGATCGTAACGTTGCAGTAATAGGTCAGATTGATGGAGCTAGAAATAGTGCAACAATTATTCAAACTGGTGATGATAATACAGGTTTAACCTATCAGTTTGGTGACGATAATACTTCATTCCTTGAGCAGGTTGGTAACAGTCATTTTGGTTTAGTTATTCAGGATGGTAATGATAACTTCGCAGTAACTCAGCAAGGAAATGCAGGAACTATCTTTGTAACTCCATAATTACAAAATATTTAATTAAAAAAAAATCCCGCCGAAGCGGGATTTTTTTCCTCTAATAATTTTCACAAACCTTTTTATGTCTGTAATTATTCGAAAATATTTATGGTTTGCTCTGTTCGTATTTAGCTTCGGTAATCTAGTAGGACAAAATTATAATGTTGAGGATCAGATTCTAAACCAATTAAATTATGGTGCTGTTGATGCCATAAATGCTGAAACCAAAGTTTTGGCAATCCAATCAGGAAATGAAAACGGATTGATGGTTCATCAATTTAGTCAGAAACAGTTGGCCATTATTCAGCAAGTAGGAATGGAGAATTTGATTAAGGCAATACAAAAAGGGGATTCTAATCTCTTGGAAATATTACAATCAGGTGATAGAAACCTTGTTGAATCCTTACTTCAAGGGAAAAACATTTCCATTAGCGTTCATCAATATGGTGATAACAATTCATTGCAACAAGAAGTTATTGGGAATAATAAGAGCTTTGAAATTACTCAGGCTGGTAATGACAACCAAGTAGAGATTGATTCAGGATTGGCAAATAACGGAATGATCGTAAATCAGGTTGGAACTGGTATGAATGTAATAATAAAAAGTGGTTTGTGAATACAGAGCAGGTTTAATTTGATGGGATGTCCTTCTACGGGCATCCCTTTTTTTTAAGATAATTTAGGGAATAGGTACTTTTTTTTGAAGTTATTATAGTAATTTAACGGACTCTGTATTGGTTCGTTGCTAAATATTAAATAAATTTAGATTTACAATATCAAAGCTAATTAGGAATGCATGCAAGACTCATTGTTTCGATTGTTATGTGCCTTGTTTTAAATATTGTAGGGGTTATGGGACAATTGCCTGTTAAAGCTTGGATTGTAATGGAAAGTGAGGTTCATAGCTACTTGTTAAAGGCAAATGTTCAAAATGTTGGGCATAATTCTTTAACATTAAGATATATTTTTGAGGTGACAAAAAAAGAGCGTGCAGGAGACACCAAAACCATCCAGAAAGGAATCTTTACCGTTTTAGATAAGAGCATTTCGTCTCTTTCTGAATCAAGAATAAGTCTTAGCAAAGGTGATAAGTTAATGGCTAAATTGTTAATTTATCAGGATAATCTGATTGTTGCTCAAGATTCGGTTGTTTTACAAGGAGATAATTATTAATTTAAAAAAATAAAATTGACAATATATATGCGACAATTCTACCTACTCTTCAGGCATTTTATTTTACTGTGTCTGCCTTTAATTATTTTTTCTTGTAATGAAAGTACTGTTGATCCGGAATTATTCGGTTCGGTGAGTGGTACTGTAACAACTTCCGAGGAGGCTGGAAGTTTGCCGATGGAAGGAGTTAGTATTACAACCAATCCAGGGACTACAGCTGTAACAACAAACTCAGATGGGCATTTCAATCTGAATGAAGTTAAAGTTGGAGATGTAACTGTCAATGCTAAAAAAGAAGGCTATACTGCCGTAAGCATACCCGTTAAGGTTCAGGAAGGAAAAGAATTGGTTATGCAGGTGGTTATGGGAATTGCTCCTCCGGAAACAGCCGCTCCTGCTGAGCCTGTTTATGCTTTGCCCTTGGATGCCACTGCTAATCTGCAGACAGAGGTGAAGCTGGTATGGAATAATGGGAAAACGGAAAAAGGCGATACCTTATTTTTTAATGTTATTCTTTATGAGGATGGTCAGTTTAAAGGAGATACTATTGCTGAAAGTATTATGGATACTACTTTTGTGGCTAAGAACTTAAAATTTGAAACGAATTACCGTTGGAAAGTTGATGTTAGCAATAGAGCAAGACAGGAAACTAAAGGCCGTGACTGGAAGTTTAGAACAGAAAACTTTCCTAAGAATGGGTATTTGTTTGTTAAAGATACTCTGGAATCCAGAGATATTTACTCGTGGGATTTAGCAAAAAATCATCTGGTTCGACTAACTAATGATGGGGGAAGCGAAGTTTCGCCTCGAATTTCGCCAAATGAAGAATTAATCGCATATGCTTCTAATAAATCCGGTGAATACCATATTTATACTATGGATACCAAAGGTGAGAATGTTGTAAAAGTAACTAATGATAAAGCCGTGGCTGGTTATCACAATAGCGGGACTGGTTTTGTTTGGTCTCCGGAGGGAGATCAAATTCTTTATGGGCATTATGGCGATCTTTACACCATAAATTATAATGGGACAGGAGAAACTAAAATTGCCAATGCTCCTGTGAATCGTCATTTTAAATCATGTGATTGGAGTGCTCATTTCAATAATGTATCAAAAGAAAAAATTGCTGTTCTTACGCAAGGAGAGAAGCCATACGATAATGAAATTTATTTAATGGATCCTGATGGAACGAATTTATTTTTACTAGTACCGAATTTGGAAGGAACGATTTCCAGCCCTCACTTCTCACCGGATGGTACGAAAGTGATCTTTTCTTTGGATTCATTGAATGAATATGATAATGGCAGACAATTAAATGCTAAAATTTATAGCGTGACTACTGATGGCACTACATTTACAGATTTGTCAGGGGATGATAAAACAGCAGGGACAAATGATCTTCAGTCCAGATATACTGAAACAGGAGGTAAAATCGTTTTTATGAATGTCGCCAATGATAATGAAGGCCAAAAGAGTATTTGGATCATGGATACTGATGGAAGTAATCGGGAAAAGATTATCACCAATGGTGAAATGCCGGATTTGTATAATCCTTAACCTCTGAAAAAATTAAATACATTTAAATTAACAGACATAAAAAAAAGCTTTCCAATTTTGGAAAGCTTTTATATTTTTTGGAAAGAGGTAAATTAGAATCTTCTTTCTTTGATTCTTGCTTTTTTACCTGTAAGTGCACGTAGATAGAAAATTCTTGCTCTTCTGACACGACCTCTTTTGTTCACTTCAATTTTATCGATGAATGGAGAACAAAGTGGAATAATTCTTTCAACACCTACGTTACCAGACATTTTTCTGATTGTGAAAGTTTTAGTTGTGCCAGTACCTTTAATCTGAATAACAACACCTCTAAAAATCTGGATTCTTTCTTTGTTTCCCTCTTTAATTTTGTAAGAAACACTAATAGTATCCCCTGCTTTGAATTCAGGATTTTGAACACCTGTAGCGAAAGCTTCTTCTGCAATTTTAATTAAATCCATTGTCTTAATTTGTTAAAGTTCACGAGCGCAATGTAAACATATTCATCTGTTACCATGTCAGAGATTACGCACGAATTCGACGCGAAATTAATAAAAAAAATTATAAAAACATTCTAATGAAGTTATTTTTTCTTTTTGCTTCATGATGAATATCTAAGATTAGATACTAATTAAATATGCCTGGTTATTATAGGTTTTAAATAATTTTTCAGGCACAAAAAAAAAGAGGCTGTTGTAATAACTACGAAACAGCCTCTTTTTATTATTTATAGGTTGGTATTAATGAGCATCACCAACAACTTTAAGCTTGTCACCTGTTGTTTTCACAATAGTTTTGTAAAACTCTTCGCTATATCCAGGTTGTTTAACTTTTGGGTTTTGATTGTTCCCGTCTTTTTCTTTGATGTTTCCATCCATAAATTTTGCAAAAAGGTAGCCATAAAAATCTTTCCATTCTGCTACAAGATTATTTCCTTGATTACAAGAAAAATCTGTTAAGAATTCAACTGCTGTTGCTTTATTTTTCTTAAACATTCCTTCAGCAGCGAGATCAATAATATTGGTGAAAGCAAGATACTTCGTCTCTAAAGCCTTTTGTTTGACTGCAATTTCAGGATGTATTTCATTATAGCGGGTATAGGCGAAATTACTAACCTGATTGAATACCCAAAATGCAGATTTACTTGTGAAGTCCATCATTTTTCCATTTCCAACGGCAAATGTTGCAGGGACTCTTGTAATTCCACAATATACAGGGAAATAAACTGATGAAGATGCATCATCAACACCAAACCAGTTAATTCCACCAACGGCATCAGGTAACCAGTTTCGGCTTTGAGCAACAAAAGAGAAACCAGTTTGTTGAGTAGCAGTAGCACGTTCATTACAATAGGTAACACCATCTACCTTCCAGGTTAAAGGTCTCCATCTGTATGGATTTCCGTAAGGACCTGCGCCCATATCTTTTGACATATCTAAATCAGTACCTTCTAGGTGATTTCTCATAAAATCCATTACCTCAAGTACATTGATTTTGTGATCCGGTTTAATCCATAAAGGCATTCTGTTGGTAGCATAGCCTTTATCGTCGTGTTCAATCTTACCCTTGCAATAGTCAAAATATTGGTCCATTCCTTCTTTTACATCATTAAAGAAAGACCATACTCTAATTTCACAAAATCTGGCACCGCCAAAATCAACAGGAGCATAGGTGTCTGAAAAGCTAAAATCTTTATTTTTTCCTTCCTTAGGATAGTATCCTTTTTCTTTTGCAAATGAGATAACATCTTTTGCGTAAACATTTTGAACTTCAGGATTAAAAATTTTATCGATTTTATCCGAAGAGATAGACGTTGTACCTTCTAATGGGAAAGTTGTAATTCTAGCTTGATTAGCGTGACCGCTAACATAACCGTCAGGAATCATACGAGCTACCCAAACAGCACCTTTTTCGCCATTTCCTTTACCAATCATCTCTAAAATCCAAACTTCGTTAGCATCAGAAATTGAAAATGACTCACCAGAACTATAATAGCCATAGGTGTCAACAAGCCCGGTCATTACTTTAATCGCTTCACGCGCGTTTTTTGATCTCTGAAGAGCTAGATAGATAAGACTTCCGTAATCAATTATAGCTCCTTCTTGTGATCCTAGTTCAGAACGTCCTCCGTAAGTGGTTTCCCCAACTGCTACTTGAAATTCGTTCATGTTACCAACTACAGAATATGTATGCGGAACTTGCGGTATTTGACCAAGTAATTTTCCTGTGTCCCATTCGTAAACATCCATCATTGTTCCTTCTGCCCAATCCGCAGCAGGACGAAAATATAGTTCTCCATATAATACATGCGAATCTGCCGCATAGGTAATCATATTAGAACCATCGGTGGAAGCTCCACGGGTTATCAGGTAATTTGTACATGCTCTGGCACTTGGAGTTGAAAAAGCAGACACCAACATTAGAAGAGCCGCAACTACAAAAATCTTTTTCATGTTTAACTATTTTAAATGTATTCAATACTGAATTAAACCGTTTTCGGTGATACAAAAATAGAAAAAAAACAGTAGATAAAAATGATAAAAGTCCTGATTTATCGGTCTTTTGATCGTGTCTGAAATGTATTTGTTATAAAGGGGAAGCTTTATAGATTATATAAATTGAATTACCAGATAAAATTGCTTGTAAATATTTTCTGGTTTTGAACTTGATCTGTCACCTTTACTTGTAATTGATGATTTTTATTTGGAGCTAATCTTTTACTGTCAAAAACATAAAATAAAAGATCATTTTTAGCGTCATATTCAAATAGCACCCACTTACCATCAATTGATCCTTCGTATGATTTTATCCCCGCAAGGTCATCTTTTATGGCAAATCTGATTGATTTTTGTCCGTTTAGGGATTTAAGACTAAAATTGGTAATTGGTTTAATTGTAGGAGGAATTGTGTCTATGCTCACGGCAAATTTTCCGAAATATCTAGACTTCGTTTTTACTGAAGAATTGAAATAAATTCCCCCTTCGTTTGTTATTTCTCCTTTTTTATCTATTCGGGCTATAAGAAGCTTATCGGATTTTCCCTTAGGAATGGATTTTGGTTTTATTGAGATTGTGTAATAGTTGTGTACAGGAACGTTTTCATTGCAGATGCAGTGAATATCCGAAAGATAGTTTGAATCCTGTTCGAAGGAATAGGTAAATGGAATGTTTGAATAGAAACTGTTCTTAGGAAATTTCACTTCTATGTTTTCTTTTTTGAAAGTGTTTTCTCTATCATAGTTCATTAGCACATCAAAATCACCTTTCGGAAAAATCTTTTCGATTTCGTTTCCTGCTGCGTAAATTCTAAGATTGCTTTTATTCAGATTTGCATCGGAAACAAGAAAGTCAATTTTGTAATCAGTGTTCTTTTTAAACAGAAAGATCCCATTGTTTTTCATCTTCGAATAAATACTAAGTTGATTATTTGGCTCTTTAAAAGTTTTATGAATACGTTTATTATGAGATACATTTAATTCGTAATCAAGGTGACTGTTGATATAGGTTGATTCGTCAAAAGAGAACTCTTCAAAAGAATAACTTGAGATTAATGTGTCATTTATTTTCATTTTCATGTCGAAAATGCCACACTTTCCCCATGTATTATCCATATAGTCATTTGTTTCAAGAGCAAAACCAATATTTCCTAATAACTTCAGTTTAGGATCGCTTTTTAAATGAAATGCTTTATTATAGAAAGTAACCGGAAACCTTTGTCTGCTGTTAAAACCATTTACATTGCTTGCAGAATCGAGAGGATAGGCATAAAAATTGAATATTTTTGGAGGAGTAGTATCCTTTATTTTGAAACCAAAAAGTAACGGATTAAGCGGATGTTCAGATTTCGTATCTCTTATTTCGAAATGCAAATGCGGTCCGGCAGATGAACCTGTATTTCCTGAAAATGCAATTACAGTACCTTTTTTAACCAATATTTCATCTTTACTGATATTCAAATCAAATTCGAAAGTGTTGTTTTGATATTGGTAAGACTTGACAAATTCTTCAATATCTTTGTTGAAATGATCAAGATGTGCGAAAACAGAGGTGTACCCATTTGGATGATCGATATAAATTGCTTTTCCATAACCTCCTGAGGATATTTTGATTCTGCTCACGAAACCATCAGCAACCGCATGTACTTTTTTACCAGTTGTAAATGTTCTAATATCGATACCGGAATGAAAATGGTTGTTCCGGAGTTCTGCAAAGTTACCTGATAATGTTATGTCAAAATCAACGGGTGACCGAAAATAATTTTGAGGGAATATTATACTCTGAGAGTATATTTGTTTAGAAAATAAAAATAGTAGTGCCAATAGTGTGAGAATCGTGTATGTTCTGGTTATCTTCATATTATAAATGCTGGTTTTGTGAAAGGATTATCAAAACTACAAAAAAACCTATTTTTTCTGAAATGATTTACAAAATACAAACTAATATATTTGATAATCTTCTCAGCAATGTTAATTTTGTAAAAGAAAAATTTTAATGATGGATCAAGAGCCAAACGAAGTACTGAATAGTTTAAAAGGACAAATTTCGGAACTTATTTTGTTGTACCGGAAATCTAAACAGGAGAAAGAATCTTTAATTCATGAGAAACTGGAGCTCATGGAAAAGGTTGAAATCCTGAAAAGGGAAAGGGAAGAACTCGACCATCAATACAATACATTAAAGTTAGCCAAAACATTTGCTGCGAATAGCGGCGATTCGCAGGAGGCTAAGGTTAAAATTAACCGAATTGTGCGGGAGATTGATAAATGTATTGCTCTTTTAAACAGGTAGAATTTGTTTATGGACGAAAAACTTTCAATAAGAGTTAATGTAGCGGATCGGTTTTATCCTTTGAAGATAGATCGTAATCAGGAAGAGGTTATCCGGAAAGCTGCAAAAATGATTAATGAAAAAGTATTGCAATACAAACAACGATATAAAGATAAAGATACTCAGGATTTTTTAGCAATGGCTTCGTTACAGTACGTAATTAAGGTTATTGAAGCTGAAAATAAAACTGATGTTTCCCCGGTTCTTGAAGAGGTCAAGGCAATGGAACAGGAGTTAAGAGAATTTTTAGATAAAGAGTAGTTTACATTCTTAGTAGGAAAGTTGTAACCCGCATTATTTCTTAAGCTGATCGCAATTTTAATGTTTTGTAGTCATTTTTCTTGTATCTTATGGTAAGACAGGAGAAGACTATTGAACGTTATTGTTGTAAGCCTGAGTGATAGTGCGGGTTGCATTTTATATATATAATAATACTGACTTAATATTCTATGATATGATTGAAATAATAATAATAGGATCCATTGCATTTGTTGGTGGTGGCATCGTTTCTTACTTTGTTTTGCAAAAGACTCTTAAAGCCAGGAGCAGCTCAATAATTAGGGATGCACAATCGGAAGCAGAAGTGATCAAAAAAGATAAGATTCTTCAGGCAAAAGAGAAATTTTTCCAATTGAAAACAGAGCATGAGAAACAAATTAACTCAAGAAATAACAAATTACTTGCTGCTGAGACTAAATACAAACAAAGGGAAAATGCTTTAAATCAACGAATAGATGAATTTCAACGCAAGAAGAAAGAGGTTGATATCGTTCGTGATAATTTGACCGTTCAAATTGATTTGGTAGAAAGAAAATCAGATGAGTTGGAGAAGGCAAAAAAGCAGCAAATAGAGCAGTTGGAAAAAATTTCCGGCTTATCCGGGGAAGAGGCTAAAACTCAGTTAATCGATTCTATGCGTGATGTAGCGAAAACCGAGGCCATGTCTTACGTGAACGAAATCATGGAAGAGGCCAAGATGACCGCTAATATGGAAGCTAAAAAAGTGGTTGTGAAAACGATCCAACGAGTAGCTACTGAAACTGCAATTGAAAATTCAGTTACAATTTTTCATATTGAATCGGATGAAATAAAAGGTAGAATTATTGGTCGTGAAGGTCGGAACATTCGTGCTTTGGAAGCAGCTACAGGTATTGAAATAATTGTCGATGATACTCCTGAAGCTATTGTTCTTTCTGGTTTTGATCCTGTAAGACGCGAGATTGCCAGATTGGCGCTGCATCAATTAGTTACCGATGGTCGTATTCACCCGGCAAGAATTGAAGAGGTTGTTAATAAAGTTCGCAAGCAGATTGAAGAAGAAATCATTGAGACTGGAAAACGTACTGCAATTGATTTGGGTGTTCATGGATTGCATCCCGAATTGATTCGTTTGGTTGGTAAAATGAAGTATCGTTCATCTTACGGACAAAATTTATTGCAGCACTCCAGAGAAACAGCTAATCTTTGTGCAATTATGGCAACTGAGCTTGGTTTGAATGCAAAAAGAGCGAAACGTGCCGGTCTGTTGCATGATATTGGAAAGGTGCCGGATGAAGAGCCGGAATTGCCACATGCAATTTTGGGTATGAAATTGGCCGAAAAGTACAAAGAGAAGCCGGATATCTGTAATGCTATTGGTGCTCACCACGATGAGATTGAAATGACATCGATGATCTCTCCGATTATTCAGGCTTGTGATGCTATTTCAGGTGCACGTCCTGGAGCAAGACGGGAAGTTGTTGAGTCATATATTAAGAGATTGAAAGATCTTGAGAACTTGGCATTGTCACACCCTGGTGTGCTTAAAACATATGCTATTCAGGCAGGTAGAGAATTGAGAGTAATTGTAGGCAGTGATAAAGTTTCTGATAAAGAAGCTGAAACATTGTCCTTGGATATTGCTCAGAAAATTCAGGATGAAATGACTTATCCTGGTCAGGTTAAGATTACCGTAATTAGAGAAACAAGAGCTATCAATTACGCAAAGTAATAAAGTATAAATCAGTGAAAAGCCCGTTTCTTAATGAAACGGGCTTTTTTTATATGGATCTAAATAATTCTTTGAAATTGGGTATGAAGCTATTCAGATTCAGTTTTTTGTACACATTAATTTCGTGTTGAACCAATCTTTTAATCATACTTGTGTTGGATGCTAATTTGTAGAATTGGGGTCTGTTTACGATGTTTTTAGCTTTGATGATATGATGTAAATCCTTCTGTCCAAAAACTGTTCCTTTATCAATAGGATTGATGTAAAACAGAATTGAATTGGTGTTTTCTATATTTGATTTGACAGATGATTCATCTTTATAACAAAGTAAAACACTGCCGGGAAGATTGATTCCATATACGGGAATGTTTAGTTCCTGAGCAATACCGGCATAAATAATTGCAATTATTATATAATTACCGTGTTTTTGTGATAATACAGTACTGATATCACCATCCCAATTTGTGGGTTGATTGGGTGAGAGAGCCTGATAGTTGTATATGTTGTAGAAAAAATGATTTAGAATCTTAATTTTTTCCAATGCGGTAAGATGATCGTTTATTTCTAAGCTTACATCGTCTTTTATTTTTTGAATACTTTTTCGGATAGGATCTATTAACAGATTTGGATTGTAACTCTTATTTACCAAAATAGCACCTTCTATTAAGTTTGGGTTTTTATTGGAACTCCATGCGATAAGCTCTTTCTTAACGGTCTTAAACTGAATTTTGTTGATTACCATTTCCAGTCTTTCCTGAAAGAGAGGACTCTTTGATTCCAGCCAAGAATCTTCCAGTTGCGAGATTATACTAACCGGTAACTCTATTAGTTCTTTTTCGATACTTTTATGAATTTCTTTATCTGGATCGTCCAGTAAGGATAATAGAGCTTCTAACTTATTCTTATTCATAATAATAGATTTTGTCCTCACTAAATATAGTAAAACCCGCAAGGAAAAGCAATCTTGCGGGTTAAGTTTTTGATAATAAGGATAAAAGCTATTTGCTTAGTCGGTCTAAAACGGTTTGAATTAGTTTTTTTATCGTTGGATGATAGTCTTTACTGGCATCTTTAGTGATTCTATTCGCAATTATTGCACAAACAGCAACCGACTCATGTCCTAACATTGCAGAAAGTCCGAATATTGCAGAACTTTCCATTTCGTAATTGGTGATTTTCTCTCCTTTGTATTCGAATTTTTCGATTTTATCATTCAAATCAGGATCCAATGTCTGAAGGCGAAGAACTCTGCCTTGAGGTCCGTAAAATCCATTTGCAGAGATAGTAACACCTCTTGTCATGTCGGCGCCATCCAAAATGTCCAGCAGACTTTTTGAAGCTGGTACCACATATGGAGAAGCTAATTTTTGATCCCAATTAACAAACTTCTTAAATGCTTCTTCAAAATCCAGTTCGGATACAGAATCTCTGTCTGCATAAAAATTCAGCATCCCGTCAAAGCCTATCGATTTGTTTGACAGCAGAAAGGAATCAACAGGAATATTTCCCTGTAAAGCTCCTGAGGTACCAATTCTAACTAAATTTAAAGTTGTGTGTTCTTTTTTTGGAGTGCGTGTTTCCAAATCGATATTTACCAAAGCATCTAATTCGTTCACTACGATGTCTATATTGTCGGTGCCAATTCCTGTTGAAAGTACTGAAAACCTTTTCCCGTTATAGCTTCCGGTTTTTGTTACAAACTCGCGGTTTGATATCGTACATTCCACACGATCAAAATAACTGGCAACCAATTCAACACGTCCGGGATCTCCAACTAAAATTACAGTATCGGCAAGATGTTCCGGTTTAAGGTGCAAGTGAAAAACACTTCCGTCAGGATTTATTATTAATTCTGATGATTTAATTTTTTCCATGATTTTTAAAATTTACAAGAGTAAAGAGCCGAAAATATGTAAAAAAAATCAATCTGCAAACTAACGAAATGTTTTCTTTTGCTAAGAGATGTACTTTTCAAAATTACGCTTGCTATAATTTTCTAGATCTGACATAATTGTAGTACATTTAACAGGAATTAGAAATATAATTGAAATACAAAATCATGAAGAAACAACCTTATTTTTTAATTGTTCTAGGTGTTTTGGCCGTAATTTTGATCTTATCAGGATCAAGTATGTTCGTTACATTGCAACCAGGTGAACGTGGAGTTATTTTCCGTAAATTTTCCGGAGGATTAGATAAAGAGCATGTTGCTCAACCTGGTTTCCATATTATTGCTCCTTGGAATAAAATGAATGTTTATGTAGTTCGTGAACAGAAAAGTGAAGAAACCATGGATGTTTTGGATAAAAGTGGTTTGTCGCTAAATATTGATGTATCTGTTCGATTTAATCCGGAGTACGATAAAATTGGATATTTGCACGAGATTTTTGGCAAGGATTATATCAACCAATTGGTTGTACCGGAAGTTCGTTCTTCGGTTAGACAAGTTGCCGGAAGGTATAATGCGGAAGAAATTTATTCGACGATGAGAAAAGAAGTTGAAGATGCTATTATTCAGGAAACTTCATTAGTTCTTTCGAAGAATAACATACAGATGAAAGCCTTGTTGATTCGTTCCATAAATCTTCCTGCGAAAATTAAAACAGCTATTGAAAGCAAATTGCAGCAGGAACAAGAGGCTCTTGCATATACGTTTAGACTGGACAGAGAAAAAAGTGAAGCGGAAAGAAAACGAATTGCTGCTGATGGTGAGGCTGTAGCCAATAAAATTATCAATAGTAGTTTGACCGATGCTCTTTTGAAAATGAGAGGTATTGAAGCTACCATAAAGCTTTCTGAATCGCCAAATACAAAAGTTGTGGTAATTGGAAGTGGAAAAGATGGAATGCCTTTAATTCTTGGAAATAACTAAAGTATTTAATTGAGATATTCGGAACCGCTTGATTCGTCAGGCGTTTTTTTTTATGCCTGTAAACGCTCAGTTAATTCTTGTTAAAAAAAACATTAAGTGCGTGTAATCTAGTTGATATTATGCTGTTGGCATAAAATTAGGATAATAGTTTGATTGTTACTGATTTTTAATGAGGACGATAAAGTGGCCCATCGTTTTGTGAATAATTTGAAAAGTACATTTGATGCAAGGCAGTTTAACAGTTTGTCTGTTAAAGTGATCACATGTCGTTAAAAACGAAAAGGTTAATAGCCTGCTTAAATTTTGCAGATTTAACTTGCTGCAAAAGCGGATAGAAAATTTGCTTTGTGATTAGGGGTAATTCTGCAGGGCAAGTGTATTTTTTACTAGTGTGATTAGTTAGTATTAAGTAGTGATGGTAAAAAGCAGTAAACGAAAGTTTGCTGCTTTTGTATTTAAGTTTAAATTTGTACAAAAAAAATAAAAATACGATGATACAAAGAATTCAGTCTTTATACCTGTTAGGGAGTTTTATTTTAATTGCAGTGATGTTCTTTTTTCCGCTAGCGGAATTGGTAGATGCATCGGGTGCAGTGTATGAATTTTTATACCGTGGAATTCCAGCTTTGCAGGAAGGGGAACCAGCAGTTTTTAATGCCATGCCGGTTGCCATTTTGTTAAGCATTATTGCTTTAATTAGTTTTGTTACTATTTTCTTATTCAAGAAAAGAATGCTGCAGATTCGTTTAACCGTGTTTAATATGATTTGCATGATTGGTGCAATGGGATTGATCTATTACAGCATAAGCAGTCAGGCAACAGAACTAAATGCCATTACAACCTACAGCTTAATCAACGCATTTCCTTTGGTTGCATTGGTGCTAAGCTATTTGGCAATTCGCGAAATTGGTAAAGATGAGGCTTTAATCCGCTCGATGGATCGGATTCGATAAGCGACCACAAAACAAAATAAGAAAACCGGCCTTTTGAGCCGGTTTTTTGTTAGTTATTAGTTAAGAGTTATAAATTATGAGGTAATAATCTCTTTTGCCTTTTAGCTTTCGACCTTTGGACTTTTTGACCTTCGACTTTTAGACCTTTACAGACTATTCAAGACCTTTCGACTTTTTAATTTTTTCCTTAGTTTTCTTTTTCATTACCGAGTAGCCGAATCGACCGATTAACTCTCCCAATTCGAAGTAGTGGCCGTGCGAGTAAACCAATGGTCCTGATTTGGCCAGCGAGAATTCCCCTTTTTCGTTGATGTATCGTTCATCGGCTTGCACATTTACCACTTCGGCCATAAACATATCGTGCGAACCCAATTCTACTATTTTAGTCACCTTGCACTCTATGCTCAATGGCGATTCCTCGATAATGGGAGCAGAAATTTCTTTCGATTTACCGGGAGTAAGTTTCATTTCCTTGAATTTGTCGAAATCCTTACCCGATTTTACACCGCACCAATCGGTGGCGTAGGCCAAATCTTTAGTGGTAAGGTTGATTACAAATTCGCCACTTTCTTTAATGATGTTGTAAGAGTGACGGTTCTTGCGAACAGATATGTAACACATGGCCGGATCGGAGCAAATGGTTCCTGTCCAGGCAATGGTGATGATGTTGTAATTTTCGGGCGTGCTGCCACAGCTTACCATTACGGCAGGCAAGGGATAAACCATGGTTCCGGGTTTCCAGTGTTGTTTTGTCATACTTGTAGCGTTTTAGTGTCGCTAAATTACAAATAACTGTTTCTTTACCGATAAGATGCACACAATTAATCCAAACAAATTCAAATTTCCTTACATTTGCCTCATACAAACACACTGGGTTTACATTGCTTTTAGTACTTAAATAACAAGAACAATGAATAGGGATATTGAAAATATACAGTTAGATGCCATAAAGCTCGAAAGCGAAGGGGACTTTCGCTCTGCTTTGGAAAAATACAAGGAGCTCGCTTTGGCAGAGCCGCAAAATATCGAGGTGCTTTTTAAGCTGGGAGAGATGCACCACCAGTTGGGGGAGTTGCCCAAAGCCTTAAGTGCCTATATTCGGGTTACCGATCTGCAGCCCGATCATAAAAAGGCAAACGTAAAAATTCAAATGATTCAATCCATCATGAATTTTTTCAATCCCGATTTGTACAATCCTTAAATAAAATGGGTATAAGAATTACAAAAGCCTAACAATTCACATTTTTAGGCTTTTGTTGTCATTGAAAAATGATCTTGGGCTTAGGATTCTCTCAATTTTCTATATGCATTTTCGTAAAAATCTGTTTTGTCAATTGTGAATTCGTAGTATGTTGTAGGTGTATCTTCTTCTATTATTTTGAATTTAACAGATCCACCTTTTTTAAAAATACTGTGGAGTATCCAGGAGTGTTCTTTGCTAAAAGTTAATCTGTCAGATTCATAATTGATGGCATTTAATTTGTAACGTTTTTTGTCTTTATCTTGAACAAGTACGCTGTAATAATCAGATGAGTATGCTTTAACAGGGTTGTTACCAGCATATTCAAATAACTTTAATGATATGTTACTTGCATCAGAGATTAAAAAATAAGCATTTAATTCAGAATCTTGTGTTGCGGTGTTACTGAATGTTCCTCTTATAAGTGATTTTCCAGTGATGTAACCATTTTTTGTTGGCTCACCAAATTCATCGACAAAGTGGTTTATTTCCCAGGCACCAGTATTATTAAGATTAGCAAGTCTGTATCTTTCTTTTTCTTCAACTTCCTTTTTCATTTTCTCAGCCAGCAATTCGGCCTCTTTCTTCTTTTCAATTGCTAATTGAAGTTTCTCTATTTTATTACGTATGAGTTCGAATTCTTTGTTTTTTGGGGATTCGGGGTGCTCTTTATATAGTTTAAGTATATTTTCTTTGGCTAAAGAATAATTTTTTTCAGCGTAAGCTTGTTCTACTTTTGCAATTATTTTTTCAGCTCCGTTCTCACATTCTTCAAGTTGAGTTTTTAAATGTTCATGTTCAGCTTTTAATTTGTCGTAATCAGATTGGGAAACGCAGCTCGTCAGAATTATTGCAAATGCAATGATGGTAGTAATTTTGGATAACATGATACAGTAGTTTAGGGGTAAGACTAAACCAAATATAAAGCTTTATTATGTTGTCACAAAATATTGTTAAGTATTACATTGTTTTAAAATATCCTACATTTCCCACTCACAACCCGCCTGTTAAAATTGCAGAGAGCATATTTATTTGGAAGTAAGGATGTTTATTGGTGGGCGAAGGCTCAGTATTTTGGGCGAGGAGTTCTTCAATTCGGAATGATTTTCCACAATTTCTGGCGGATAATGCCCCAACCCGGAATGAGTCTCTGCAAATCGGGCGGACAATGCCCCAACCCGGAATGAGTCTCCGCAAATCGGGCGGATAATCCCCCAACTCGGAATGAGTCTCAGCAAATCGGGCGGGCAATCCCCAAACTCGGAATGACTCTCCGCAAATCGGGCGGGCAGTCCCGAAAAAATGCAATGACATTTCAGGGGATTGGAAATTATAATTTAGCGGTTGCTCGATTCTCTCTCAATCAGTTTTACCGGCAATACAATGGTTTCCTGATGATTTCCGCTTTTGTTGGTGATGATATCGAGCAGCAATTCGGTTGCTTTGGTGCCAACATCAAAGCCCGATTGCTCGATGGTGGTTAGCGAAGGGCTAACATATTCGGAGAAGGGTTCGTTGCTGAATCCCACAACAGCCAGATCTTCAGGAATTCGAAGTCCTATTTCTTTGGCGTAAAGAATAATGCTGAGTGCCGAAATATCGTTGGCCGCAAATATAGCATCCGGACGCCTGGGCGAGTCCAGCAATTTTTTTGCGCATGCTTTGCCGTCTTCGCGGGTTAACAGACTTTCAATAATCAGTTCTTCTTCAATTTCGAAATTGTGCTTGCGTAGTGCTTTTAAGTATCCCTGCAAACGGTTAATGTAAATGTTTAAATGCTGTGGCCCGCCAATGTGGGCAATTCGTTTGCATCCTTTCGAAATAAGGTGTTCGGCAGCAATAAAGCCACCTTTAAAGTCATCAACCACCACCTGGCTGGTTTCCAGCTCGTCGCAAACCCGGTCGAAAAACACCAAAGGGATGTTTCTGTCGGTGAAGGTTTTGTAATGCTCAAAGTTTTCGGTGTTTATGGCTATCGATGAAATCACACCATCAACCCTGCTGGCAAAAAGAGTTTGCACACAATCGGCTTCTCTGGCTTCCTGATCGTTCGATTGACAAATAATTACATTGTAGCCTCTGGTTCGCGCCAATTCCTCGATACCGGTAATTGCCGAAGAAAAGAAGTATCTGCTGATTCGGGGAATAATAACACCAATGGTGTTTGTGCAACTGGTGCGCAAATTAGATGCTAAGGCATTGGGTTGGTAGCCGAGTTGCCTGGCCATGTCGCGAACGGCTTTTTTGGTTTTGTCACTAATTCTGGAATTATCGTTGAGAGCCCTGGATACAGTAGAACCAGATATATTTAAAGCTCTTGCGATATCGTGTATTGTTGTGTGACTCTCTTTTTTCATGTGATTATAATAGTGTGTTTTTGCCATATGGAACTTACCATGCTGAGATAATCATTTCCCTGTGTGCAGAAAGCTTTATACATGGACGTTTCATATTCTGCTTATGCAGGCTTTAATCCAATACAAAGATGCATATTATTTTTACATTCGTGTAATAAAAGTGCAACAAAGGGTAATCGATTGCACAATATTTGGTTTGACTTATTATTTTTTTGCTTGTTAAAATAGTGTTGGTAATCAATGTTTACTGATGGTTTGATGCTTTGGTGCTGCTTGTGTTTTTAGTTAAGAAAAAATAAAAACAGACAATCGATTGCACAGATCAATTACATTTTATTACTTTGTATTAGGCAAACGGGTAAAATCCTGCCGGACATAAATATCAAAAAAAGATTGTACTAATTTATAAAATAAAGACCATGGGTTTAAAATACGAAGAAAGATATGCAACTCATCCTGCTGATGCGAAGAGTTACGATACTAGTCGATTAAGAGATGAGTATTTGGTTCAGAATTTAATGGAAGAAGGAAGCATTAATTTGACTTACTCTCAGTACGATAGAATTATTGTAGGTGGTGCAGTTCCTGTAAAAGAAGCTTTGACATTGGAATCAATAGATCCTTTAAAGGCTGATTACTTTTTGGAAAGAAGAGAATTGGGTATTGTAAATGTTGGTGGTAAAGGAAGCGTAAGTGTTGACGGTGCAGTTTATGAATTGGATTACAAAGAAGCTCTTTATCTGGGAAAAGGAAATAAGGAAATCATTTTTGCAAGTACAGATGCGGCTTCTCCTGCTCATTTTTATTTAAACTCGGCTCCGGCACACGAGATTTTTCCAAATGTAAAAGTTGGACTCGAAGATGCTATTGTTATCGAATTGGGCGAAGCTGAAAATTCAAACCGCAGAACATTGCGCAAATTAATTGTTTCTGATACAATTAAAACCAATCAGCTGCAAATGGGAATGACTGAGTTGCATCCTGGAAGTGTTTGGAACACAATGCCGGCGCATACTCACAGCAGAAGAATGGAGGCTTACTTCTATTTTGAAGTACCAAAAGGACAGGCTATTTGTCATTTTATGGGCGATCCTAAAGAAACCCGTCACATTTGGATGGCAAATGAAGAAGCTGTTTTCTCGCCTACATGGTCGATTCACTCGGCAGCAGGAACAAGTAACTACACATTTATTTGGGGAATGGGCGGCGAAAATCTGAATTACGGCGATATGGATATTTGTCAGCCGGATGAATTGCGTTAGTATAAAATAGGTTGTATATAATTAAGATATAAGTTATGATTTTAGATTTATTTAAGTTGGACGGCAAGGTTGCTTTGGTAACCGGAGCTACTCATGGTATTGGAATGGCTATCGCTACAGCCTTGGCTGAAGCAGGTGCTCAGATTGTTGTAAATGATATTTCGAAAGAAAATCTGGATCGCGGAATTGCTGATTACGCAAAAAAAGGCATTGATTGTAAAGGTTATATTTTTGATGTAACCGATGAGGCTGCTGTAATTGCGGGTGTTGACCAAATAGAGGCAGAAGTTGGGCCAATTGGAATTTTGGTAAACAATGCTGGTATCATTATGCGTGTACCAATGCAGGATATGGAAGTGAAAGATTACCGTAAGGTAATTGATATCGACTTGGTTGGTCCTTTCATCATGGGTAAATATGTTGGACGTAAAATGATTGAGCGCCGCGAAGGTAAAATCATCAATATTTGTTCAATGATGAGTGAGTTGGGACGTAACGACGTTTGTGCTTATGCATCGGCAAAAGGAGGTTTGAAGATGTTGACTAAGAATATGGCTACCGAGTGGGCAAAATTTGGTATTCAGACCAATGGAATCGGACCTGGATATTTTGCAACATCACAAACAGCAGCTATCCGCGAAGACGGTCATCCTTTTAACGAGTTTATTATTAACAGAACACCTGCTGCCCGTTGGGGAGATCCTGAAGATTTGGGTGGAACAGCAGTATTCCTTGCATCAAAAGCATCCGATTTTGTAAACGGACATGTTGTTTATGTTGATGGTGGTATTTTGGCAACCATCGGTAAACCATCGAACGAAAAATAATAGTGAGATAAGTTAGATTATTAGTTAGTTGTGTGAAAGAGTAAGAGGGGGAATTTGAATGTCGCTGAGAAGTGGATCAAAACTCTTCTTATTCTTTTTTTTTCATCCAGTGTATTGGTTTTTAAGATCTAAATTTTTGTAAAATGAAGAGATATTGTTTTGTTATTGCCGTTTTAGCAAGCTTTTTAAGTGCATGTACTTCGTCTCCTGTTCTTCAGTTAAAGAACAATACAAGTCAGACCCGAAAAGATGCTCCTGTTGTGATTAGCAGGGTGGAAATTCAGAAATTAACAGGAGAAATTCCTAATGAGAAGATTCCTGTTGTTACTGATGAAAAAGGAATTACAATCCCTTCGCAGGTTGATGATTTAGACCGGGATGGAAAATGGGATGAACTGGCTTTGGTTTGTGATTTTGAAGCAAACGAGGTGAAAAACATGAAAATTACTTTTGTTGCTAAATCAGAGATGCCTGAATATACTATTCGCACTAATGTTCGGTTGGGAGTTGGTTCCATTGAAGGTGGATTTAAAGGTGTGGATCAGGCTGTTTC
The DNA here is from genome assembly GCF_030372765.1 of Labilibaculum sp. K2S. Taxonomy (GTDB): domain Bacteria; phylum Bacteroidota; class Bacteroidia; order Bacteroidales; family Marinifilaceae; genus Labilibaculum. The sequence goes on from NZ_JAUCMW010000001.1 coordinate 89,763, forward strand.
TCCCAAAGGATTTACCGGAGTTCCGATAAGTTATCAGGCCGAAAGTGTGAGTTGGGAAAATGATGTAATGGGTTTTCGTGATTATTTCGATTGTAGAAATGCAAAGGATTTATTCGGAAAGCTTCAGCCTGAAATGATAATGGATAATATCGGAACCAAAGAAAGTGTTAGTTACCACGAACTAAGCAGTTGGGGAATGGATATTTTACACGTTGGTCCATCTTTAGGAGCAGGTGGTTTGGCCTTGTTTCATCAGGATTCCTTATACCGTTTGGGATCAACTGATCGGTTCGAATTTCAACTGGTAACAAAAGGACCGGTTCGTTCCATTTTCGAATTGAATTACAGTGGTTGGAATGTAGATGGCAAAAGCCTAAGTGCACAAGAGAAAATTACTGTTTGGGCTGGTAAATATTGGTTTCAGAGTGATGTTAGCGTAGGCGGATTGGATAAAGAAGCCGAATTGGCTGTTGGGATTGTAACCAGTTACTTAAAAGAAAAGAAACCATTTTCGTTTGTTGCAAACAATCAATTCGAGGCAATTGCAACCCACGATATTCAATCAATGAACAATGACTATTTGGCAATGGGAGTTTTATTTCCATCGGATAGTAAAGTAAGAGTTGGTGATGCTCCTGTTTTGAGCGAAGCGGTAAGCAACGGAAGTCGTTTCAACCAACCGGTTGGTTTGACTCACTTTGTAACTCAGAAAATTAGTAATAACAGCAGTGTAACGCACTACTTTTTTGCTACCTGGGAGTTGGAAAATAAAAAGTGGGCAGAACAGGAAAATTTTGAAAATCTGATGAAAAGTCAGGCTGATGAATTGAGTTCACCTATTGTTGTAAGCATTAAATAAGTATTTTTTTACTGAACCCAATTTTGTATGAAGTTGTGATTTAGTACTTTTTTATATTGGATAGAGTGAGCAATGTTGTATTCGTAAGAATGTAGCATTGCTTTTTTTATGCAATTGCCAATAAAGAACAAAGCTCTGTCTGAAATTTCCACTTCAGACAGAGCTTTGCTGCGAAAATCGTTTCACTTACTTTTTGATTGATTTGCTCCAGGTGTAAAATAAATCGGTCCAGGAGCTGACATGCCCTTTATTGAAACCAAAAGAAAAGCCGTGGCCTCCGGTTGAGAAGATATGCATTTCTGCAGAAACTCCATTGCTGATTAAGCTTTCGTACATCAATAAGCTGTTTTTTACAGGCACTCCATTGTCATCTGATGCATGAATAAGAAAAGCAGGTGGTGTATCGCTGGTAACCTGTAAGTCGTTGGAGAATTTATCGACTAATTTTTCAGTTGGATTTTCCCCCAATAAATTTCGCTTCGATCCCTGATGTGTAATACCTTCTTTCATACTGATTACAGGATAGATGAGTGCCATAAAATCGGGACGGGCACTTTCTAAATCAATATCGTCAGCTGCAGGGTACATCAATTCATTATAATGTGTGCCAAGTGTTGAAGCCAGGTGTCCGCCGGCAGAAAAGCCCATTACGCCTATTTCATTTTTATTGATGTTGTACTTTTCAGCATTAAACCGGATGGTTCTTAAAGCTCTCATCGCATCTTGTAAGGGGGCTTTGTAACTTTCAATAACCGATTGGGAATCCGGCAAGCGGTATTTTAGAACAAAGGCTGTAATTCCTTTTGAATTTAACCATTTTGCCATGTCGGTACCTTCCGAATCGTATGCTAAAATTCGATACCCGCCACCAGGGCAAATAAGAACAGCCTGACCGTTTGTGTTTTTTTTGGCAGGAGTGAATACTTCTATTGTCGGCGTTTGTACTTTCGAAATCCGAACAACATCTGTTGCATTTATAACTTCTGTTTCATTTGAAACTTTGTGGTTTGGCATCTCATTCGGCCAAAGAGGAATAATGTTATTCTGACCAAATATATTGAACGAATACACACTAATAAGTAACAAGAGAAGACTTGTTTTTTTCATGATTTATATTTTATTGATTGTGAAAAATAAATTTACGATTATTCGATGAATTGCAGATGTAAAATGATGTTTCAATTCGGATGTTATTTTTATTCTGTGGTAACCAACAGCAGTTTTAAATCGGTATTGGTTCTGCTTTTGCCTTTCGCCATAAAAACGGCAGTAAAGTAGTTTGAATTTCCCAAATAGGATGCTGTGAATTTTTGCAAGGAGTCGATATTTGTGAAATATTCTACTGTTGAACAAACTCCAATATCATGATCCGAAAAGAAAACAAATTGATCGTGATTATTCGGACCTTTGTATTTAGACACAATTGAATATTCAGATACGAGTCCTTCGGTGAATAAATTAAATGTGGTGTCCTTTATGCTTGGGTGTTCCGAAAAATATAGCTTGGAATCCTTAATTTTGTAGTATTGGTTGGCTTCATTAAAAAAATGGATGAACGAATTGTTATTTTTAATTGGGCCCGCGTAAATTGTATTTCCATCTTTTAAATCAGCAATGGAAGTTTGGCTTGAAAAATGAATGTTAAAATCAGTATTGTACTTGTCGAATAAGGAGGTGATTTTTTGGCTGGTAATAGCTCCCATACCAGTCATGTACGTGTAATTGGCAGGAGAAAGTTCGTTTTTAAGCTTTGGGTTGTTGTCGCAGAACTGATAGAATTCCTCAATGCTGTTGATTGTATAATCACGGTTCCAACCAAATGCACCGGTTGCCGTATTGCCCATAACGCCAAATGCATCTCCTATAATTAGCTTCGGTTTGGTTTCATCCTCTATAAATGAATTCCATAAAATTGGCGGTTTTTGAGGTATTTTACTAATAACAAACAGCAATACAACAACCAATAGCATCAAATAAGGAATGTACTTAGAAAGCTTTAGCTTATTCGCTGCGGTTTCTTTGGTTTTTTTCATTGAAAACATCAATTGATACTGACCTTTTTCAATGTTCAGTCTGCAGTCATCTTCTTTGCCTTCGTTTTCGTAATACCGGGCAATTTTTTTTCTCAGATTATAAACATTAACCCGAACCCGGGGACTGCTTTTTTCTGTATTCTTTGATTCTCCAAAGAATTCTATTTCAATTAATTTTTCTTTTAGATCGGTGCCTTTTATTGTTTCTTCGAATAGATAGGAAAGCAAAGAACTACTTGTCGGAGCTTTGGAAAATGTTTTGCTATTCCTGATTTTTGCAATAATAAGCCGCTTGTTATCTAAAGAGATATTCATTGAAGAAGAATTTTCTGTTTTCGGGTTTGGTTTGTAATGGTTGGTTTTACAATGCTTTAGACTTAACGTTAACCGTTATAAGTACCGTTAAAGCAATGTTAAAGATAAACAAAATGCTAGGAATCGTTTCATTTGTAATAAGGATTATTGAACGCACAAATAATTTGAGTTTTTCAAATTGGAAGAATGAATGATTTTCAAATTAAAATAGTTATTAGAATGATGAAAAATAAAGTTTTCGCGGTCATCTGCTTCTTATTTATGTCAAGCCTGGTTTTAGGACAACAAAATACATTGACAAATGACGGTGCCTGGTGTTGGTTTTCTGCACCTGGAGCAATTTACAAACACAATGGAAAGGCTGAAATTGTAACTGGTTGGGTCACTTCCGATGGATCGATTGAAGCTGCGACTTTGAATCTGGAAACTAAAACGAGTTACATTCAAACGGTAAGTCCGAAATTGGATAGAGACGATCATGCCAATCCTTCTTTTATTGAGTTGAACAACAAAGATGTGCTGATGTTTTATACCAAGCATTTCGATCAGGCTGTGCGCATGAATAAATTGTCGGCAACAGGAGATTCAAAAGATTTTGGAGCAACTTCCTTTAAAGAGGTGTTTAGCGAGGAGCAGTTTAAGTTGTATCCGCGAAAGTGTGTTACTTATGCAAACCCGATCGCTTTAAAAAAGGAAAAGAACAGATTGTTTTGTTTTGGACGTTGGACAGGATTTAAACCCAACATGATGTGGTCGGATGATAATGGCGAAACTTTTAATCCGGCTCAGGTTTTTATTACGAACCAACCATTTAACGATGACAATCGCCCCTATGTTCGCTACTATTCCGATGGGAAATCTAAAATTCACATCATATTTACCGATGGACATCCGCGAAAAGAACCAACCAATTCTGTTTATTACGCTTGTTACGAAAAGGGTGCATTCTGGAGAGCTGATGGAACAAAAATTTGTGATTTAAATCAGATTCCTTTTGAGCCTAAAGAAGCAACAGTAGTTTATAAGGCAACAAAAGAAACTGGAAGAGCTTGGGTTTACGATGTTACAGCTGATAAAAAAGGGAATCCGGTTATTTTATATGCTTGTTATCCGAAAGAAACGGAACATTTATATCACTACGCTCAATATATAAAAGGGGAATGGGTCGATAATGAGATTTGTAATTCGGGGAAATGGTTTCCTCAAACACCCGAAGGAAAAACGGAACGGGAACCGCATTATTCTGCGGGTTTAACTTTTCATCCATTAAAGCCTAATACAATTTATTTATCGAGAAATGTGAACGGAGTTTTTGAAATTGAGAAAAGAGTCACTTCAGATTTTGGTAAAACCTGGGAAGTAACTCCAATTACGCAGCATTCGAAATATGATAATGTTCGTCCTATTGTTCCTAAAAACATGAAAAAAGGCGATAAAACAGTTTTGTTGTGGATGGTAAACGAGAAGTACATTCATTACACGGATTTTAAAAGCAGAATTGAATATTTTCTGGATTAGAAATCATTAAACGATACAATTATGAGAATCACGAAATTTATATCGGTAATAGTTATTGGCCTGTTGTTTGGGGGCGGTAATTTATTTGCGCAGGAGGCATTTCTTACAAATGTAAACGGCAGAACAAATCAAAGTCTAAACGGAAAATGGAAATACATTTTGGATCAGTATGAAACCGGGCAGATTGGTTTTAGTCCTTTGTATAAAAACAGCAAAGCAAAATCGAAGAGCGATAGGGTGGAGTACAGTTTTGATGACGCACAAACTTTATGGGTTCCCGGTTCCTGGAATTCGCAAAAAAAAGAGCTGTATTATTACGAAGGAAGTATTTGGTTCCGAAAAACCTTCGATTACCAGCCCAAGCATAAAAACTCCAGAATATTTATATATGTGGGGGCAGCAAACTATAAAACTACCTTTTCATTTAATGGGAAAAAATTGGGTGTGCACGAAGGTGGATTTACTCCCTTTAGTTTTGAGGTAACCGATTTGCTAAAAGAGCAGGATAATTTTTTGATTTTAGGAGTTAGTAACCGACGTGAGAAGGATTATATTCCAGCCATGGTAACCGATTGGTACAATCATGGAGGAATTACCCGCGATGTGAAAATTGTGGAGGTTCCTCAAACCTATATCGATGATTACACACTGGTTTTGCAAAAGGAATCGTTGAATAAAAAAACGCGTGTGGTGAAAGGTTCTGTTCAGCTTGCCGGCAGTGATTATCCTGACAAGGCAAAAATTGAAATTAAGGAATTAGGAGTGGTTACCGAAGTTTCCATAAACAAAGAGGGAAGAGGCGAGTTTGCATTTAGCTCAAAAAAGATGAGCTTGTGGTCGCCCGAAAATCCTAAGCTTTACGATGTAAAACTGGTTGCCGGAGAAGATGAGCTTACCGATAGAATTGGCTTTAGAACTGTAGAAACACAGGGAAAAGAAATCCTGTTAAATGGGAAGCCGGTTTTTCTTCGCGGCGTTTCCATTCATGATGAAAATCCGGTTCGAAGAGATAGGGCGCACTCAATGGATGATGCAAAGCTGTTGTTGGGTTGGGCAAAGGAAATGGATTGTAATTTTGCCCGCTTGGCACATTACCCGCATCAGGAAAATATTGTTCGTCTGGCCGATGAAATGGGAATTTTACTTTGGGAAGAATTGCCATTGTATTGGGGAATCGACTGGAAGAGTGAAGAGGTTTTGAAAAAGGCGGAAACTCAATATGCCGAGTTAATCAGAAGAGACAAAAACAGAGCGGCCACCATAATCTGGTCCATTGCAAATGAAACGGTACCCGGCGAAGCGCGAAATCACTTTTTAAGAGAAGTGGCTTCACATGTGCGTTCGTTGGACAGTACCCGTTTGTTGAGTGCGGCCTGCAAAAAAGATGGTTGGGAAGATGGACTGGCCGGTGATAATTACAAAGTGAGTGATCCGATTGCCGAAGTTTTTGATATTGTAAGTTTTAATGAATATCAGGGATGGTACGGCGGATCGCCTGAAACCTGCCGGAACAAACGCTTCACAATAGAATACAATAAGCCGGTAATTATTAGTGAGTTTGGCGGTGGTGCTTTGGAAGGATTTCATGCCGATAAGGAAACGCGTTGGAGTGAAGAATATCAGGAGTATATGTATCAGGAGAATTTGGCCATGTTCGATAAAATTGAAGGTGTAGTTGGATTAACACCATGGATTTTGGTCGATTTTATGACACCACTCCGCCAGTTGCCCGATGTGCAGGATGGCTGGAACAGAAAAGGATTGGTTTCGGAGTCGGGAGCCAAGAAAAAGGCTTTCTATATTATGCAGAACTATTACAAAAAGAAAAAAGAGGAGTACAAATAAAAAACGGAGATAAGTTTAGTATCGATAAGGGTATCAATACCAAATTAACATCAAAACATGCCTTATAAAATGTTTCTTTTCAGCTATATCTTCGTTAAAAAAGATGCATCGTAACATGGCTATGCTTTACTTTTTCGCCTCGATACAGCTAAAAATTAATTCATTTTAATTAAAGTCTATTTTGAAATTAAATTGGTATAATCACAATAAGGAGCGTTGATTTTTTTTTCAACGCTCTTTTTTTGCGGTATATGTCTCGTCCTAAAATAGCCTTACACAAAAAGTAATGTTATGTGAAAAGTTAATGTAAAATTGATCAGAATTTAATCTTGTTTTTTGAATTGTGAGGCATATATTCTATAGGTTTATAGCTGAATCTATTTCTAACATTTTTCATCATTCAATACAATTCCATGAATTTTAAATTTTTTACGGCTGCAATTCTTATCGTACTGTTTATTGGGTGCAAAAATTCTGTGAAAACAGTAAAAATATTACAAGTGCCGGGGAAAGATCAATTTTGTAAGATTGACAAAGAAGGAGTGTCGGTGCTTCCAAGTGGTCGCTATGTGACTCCTGCAGGTGAAGTTATCCCCATCACCAACGATCCGTATGGAATGGCAATCTCACCAGATGGAAAAAAAGCCGTAACCCTGCACAATGGTGTCATCACGATTATCGATTTAATGCAGGTAACAGCACAGCGAATACCTGATTACGAAGGAAAAATACCTTCTCCTTTATCCAAAGGTTCATTTTTAGGTGTTGCTTTTTCCCTCGATTCAAAATATGTGTATTTAAGCGGAGGAGACAAAGGCGATGTAGTTATTTATGATGTTGAGAAACTGAAAAAGACAGATGATATTTCATTGAATGGGAAAGTGAATGGCACAGATTATCAGGATAGTTTTACATCCGATTTGATGATGAATCCCGATAAAAACGAATTGCTGGTATTGGACAGGGCTAATTTCAGAATGGTTCGTGTCGATTTGGCCACTAAAAAGCTAACTGCTTCGGTTAAGGTTGGCCGCCAACCTTTCGGCATTGCTTTAAGTCCCGACAAAAAACAAGCTTTGGTTGCCAATGTGGGGATGTATTCTTACCCTCTTATTACAGGAGCAACACCCGAAAACATTCAAAACCTTTTGATTTCGCACCATCCTTACGGAAACAATACACCCGAATCGGTTCATGGAACATTGGTAGAAGGCAAACAGATTCCAGGTCTGGGCAGTCCGAATCATCCTGATGCCATGAGTGTGTTTACAATTGATCTGGAAAAAAATGAGGTAATTAATAAATTTAAAACAGGATATTTAATTGGAGAAACAGTAGAAGATGCCGAAGTTGTTGGTGGTGCAAGTCCGAACTCAATTGCTGTGGGAAAACAATTTGCCTATGTAACCAATGCCACCAACGATAACATTACAATAATAGATCATACCAGCCAAAAAATAGTCGGACATATCCCTATTCAGGTTGATCAACGTATTGATAAGCTTAGAGGTTTGCTGCCATTTGGAATTACAATGACCAAAGATGAAAAGACCCTGTATGTTGCCCTTTTGGGATTTAATGCCGTTGCTGTAATCGATGTGCCGGGCAAAACAACCAAAGGTTTAATTCCTTCGGGCTGGGGACCAACCAGAGTGGAGTTGTCGAACGACGAAAAAAATATTTACATCATTACCTGCCGGGGTTGGGGAGCAGGTCCCAATGGTGGGGTCGGTTTTGTACCGCCTGTTCAGGGCAGTTCGGTGAGTGAAATTCAGTTGGGGAGTTTTCAAAAAGTACAGGTGCCCGGCGTTGATGAACTGGCCCGCTATACCAAACAATCGATCGATAATACATTTATTGAAACAACTATTGAAGAGGATGGAAAAAACCCTCTGCCTGAATTGCCCGGATTGCGCCAAAGTCCGATTAAACATGTGGTGTATATCACCAAGGAAAACAGAACCTACGATGAGATTTTCGGTCAGTTGAAAGTTGCTGCCGGCGACAGTACATTGGCACGGTATGGTACTAACAATACTTACACATTGCCCGACTCTCTTCAAAATCAGTTTCCCAATCTGCGTATTTCACCCAATCACATAAAAGCGGCCAAACAATTTTCTTTTTCAGACAATTACTATTGCGACAGCGATGCATCCGTACATGGTCATCATTGGTTGGTTGGGGTAATTCCCAATGAATGGGTCGAATCCAATGCCAGTACAGACAAAACAGCTATGCCTTTTTCGAAAGCCGAAGGACGACGCTTTCCGAAAACAATCGGAAGTGTAGATCCGGAAGATTATGCTGAAATAGGCGGACTTTGGGAGGCCTTGGAACGACAGCAGATAGAATTCTACAATTTCGGACAGGCCAACGAAAGCGGGCACGAACGCGAGGCATGGTACGATACCAATACAGGTGCTGCTCATGGCGTAATGATTCCCATGCAAAATGCCTTGTTCACAAGAACCAGTCATAATTATGCCGGTTACAACACGTCCATTCCCGATCAATACCGAATGGATCAGTTCGAATTGGAATTTACGAAGAAATGGATAGACAGCAACGACGAAATGCCTCCTTTCATCACCATGATGATTCCCAACGATCATGGTGCAAGTCCTAATGCCGAACAAGGATATCCGTACCGCCAGTCGTATATGGTCGACAATGATTTGGCTGTTGGCCGTGTACTGCATTTTTTATCGCGGACAAAATACTGGAAAGATATGCTCGTAATTATCACCGAAGATGATCCTCAGGGAGGAGTGGATCATATTGATGCTCACCGTTCTGTTTTGATGATGGCAGGGCCGTATGTAAAGCATGGATATGTTTCGCATACTCATGCCAATTTTGGAGCTATATTGAAAACCATATACAATATTTTAAATGTTCCCTATGTGAATCATTTCGACCTAACCGGTTCGTTATTACAGGATTTTTTTACGGATAAACCCGATTTTACGCCCTATACATTGGAACTTCACGATAACCGGATTTATGATGCCGAACTGTCGATGAAGAAATACCATAAAACCATCGACTGGAGAAAGATTGAGCAAGGGCCTGAAATGGATAATGTAGAAGATGCCCGCGAAGATTTTACAAAAAACAATACCGAGGAATAGAATGCATTGCCAATTTAAAATGAATTAAATTTCAAATATATTTTAAAAGATGAGTTTTGATGTTAATTTGGTATCCGCTTATTTTTACAAGCGAAACAAACTTTTAAGCATCATTTTTATGAACAAACGAATTCTCCTGATACAAGCTTTGCTTGTTTCACTCTTGCTTTTTTCATGCAAAAAACCAACTCCTAAGGATTTGGCAAAAGAAAATTTAATTCCTCAGCCTGCCAGTCTTCTTGCAACGGGCAGCTCTTTCGACTGGACTGCGAAAACAAAAATTTATGTGCAGGAAAAGCAGGAGGGCAGCCAACAAGTAGCAAATTATTTGGCAAAGCTGATTGCTCCGTCAACGGGATTTACTACCGAAGTGAAAAGAGTAACAAATCCGGCAGATAAAAAAGGAATTGTTCTGATTCTGTCGGATGATACTATTTCCGGTGATGAAGCGTACACATTAAAGATTACTGAAAAAAGAGTTGTTCTGGAAGCGCATCAGCCAGCCGGATTGTTTCGGGGAGTGCAAACCATCAGACAACTGCTGCCGGCAAAAATAGAATTGGATAGTGTACAAGCAGGGCCTTGGGAACTGGCCAGCGGTATTATTCAGGATGCACCAAATTACCAGTATCGTGGAGCAATGCTGGATGTGGCACGTCATTTTTTTGGAGTTGAAGATGTAAAGCGGTTTATTGATTTGATTGCAGCATACAAAATGAATGTGCTGCATCTGCACCTTACCGATGATCAGGGCTGGAGAATCGAAATCAAGTCGTGGCCCAATTTAACAACTCATGGCGGAAGTACACAGGTTGACGGCGAAAAAGGTGGGTTTTACACTCAGAATCAGTACTGCGAAATTGTAAACTATGCACAGGAAAGATTTATAACTGTTATCCCCGAGATTGATATGCCAGGGCACACCAATGCTGCTTTGGCTTCCTACGCCTGTTTAAATGCCAATAACAAGGTTACCGATTTGTACACCGGCACCAATGTTGGTTTTAGTACGTTGGCCACCGATAAGGAAATCACCTACAAATTTATTGATGATGTGATTGGCGAATTGGCAGCCCTTACACCAGGTGAATACATCCACATTGGCGGCGACGAGTCGAATGCAACCAAAAAGAAAGATTACATCAGCTTTGTGAATCGGGTGCAGAAAATTGTAAGCAGTCACAAGAAAAAAATGATTGGGTGGGCCGATGTGGCTGCTGCCGAATTGGAAGAAAACTCTCTGGCTCAATTTTGGCAAACCAAGCCAGATAATGCAATAAAGGCCGTAAATCAAAATGTAAAAATCATTATGTCGCCGGCCAACCGTGCTTACCTCGACATGCAATACGATTCCATTTGTCCGTTAGGCTTGCATTGGGCGGGTTATGTGGATGTGAAAAAGGCTTACGAGTGGAGCATTGAAAACTTTGCGGAAGGCATCAGTAAAGAAAATATTGTAGGAATTGAAGCACCATTATGGGGAGAAACGATTGAAACAATGGATGACATTGAATACCTTGTTTTCCCAAGATTGCCGGGCTACGCCGAATTAGGATGGTCGAAGAACACCAACAAAAGCTGGGACGAGTATAGGATTCGTTTGGGAAAACAGAAAGAACGTTTTGGGTACATGAACATCAACTATTACCAATCGCCCTTAATTCCATGGGCTGATCGAGGAAACGAAAAAATAATACAACAGAAGGAAAAGAAATAATTAGTAGTGTTTCTGTAAAATTGGAAACTTTACTCAAAGTATTTCGTAGAACCATTCACCGTTAACATTTTAAATAACAATAAGATGTATACAAACTTATCTGAAATACAAAAACAATATTTTTATAATTTGTGTGGTGAAACTCATCAATCATCAGAAACAAAAGGGCGTTTTAAAACAAGTAAGCCGTATAACAATGAGTATTATAAATTCTCTCCCTGGGGATTTGAATATTTTTTTGATGCAGAAAAAGGTTATCTGATATGTATATTGTCTCATCATATGACTGACAACCGAATTTATGGTTGGGATCATCGGGGGAATGAATTATCAGATTATATCATTTCTGAATATTTTAAAAGGAATAATGTAGCTTAAAAAATAAATATTTGTGTAGAACAGATGTAACAAAAGTAAATGTAAAGTTTACCCGACTCTTTTAAAGAGCCGGGTTTTTTATTTGTGGGAATATATGTCTTTTTATGTTGCTTGAAAAGCAGTTGTAAATTTTGCGATATAAATGTTTTGTTAGCTAGTTTGAGTTTCGTAGATTCGGAAGGTGAAAATGAGAAAAGTGTTTTTATTGCTCTATAAGGGGTGGTAATTACACCTTATTTATCTAGATGTAGATGAAATAAAGCCCATGGCTTTATTTAGAAGAAATAAGTAAGGAAATCTCCTAATCATAAAAAAAAATGAAATGCCTGTTAGTAGGAAAAGGAAAAAAAAGAAAAACGCAAAGATTAACAAGAAGGTTTACAAACCATATGAAGTTGTAAAACAGGAATTCGTAAGAATTGAAAATCCTTTTCCTGAAGATATTCCCTTTGAAAAGAGATTAGAAATAATTATTGAAATTGGGAATAAATCAAAGGAAGAATATGAAAAAGAATATGAAAATCTAATCGGATATTTTAAGGCATACAATTCATTATATCTTTGCTCATTTTGTGCTTATTATTTTGGGAAGCATGAAGAAGGAATTGATAGAGAAGCAATAGACGGTTTTCTTGATTTCCCTCCTTTTTATCTAGAAATATTACAATGCGTCGCATTGATGACAGAGAAAGTTATCTCTGCAAAACCACTAAATGAAAAAATAACTGATTTTGAATCAACTATAAAAAATCTAAATAAATCCCAGTCTGCAAGTTATTTTAAATTAGTAGAGAAAGCATCAAGTCAAGAGGATATAAGTGCTATAGTACTTAGGACAGAAATGATGGTACATACATTAGCAGTTAGAAACTGGGCGTATGTTCATCAAATGGATGAAATCACCTTAGAATTAGCAAATCTTGTAGAGACTGTGTTTAAAGATAGTATTGGCTTTATACCAAGTCATATGTTAGATTTATTATCAGGAATTATTGAATTGAATGAAAATAAATTAAATAATCACCTTAAAAAAACACGTAGTTTTATAATACCTAAAAAATGTGATGGTGTTTTCACTAAATATGAAGAAGCATTTCCACATGTCGTTAAAACAAATGCTACTCAAAGAGAAGAAATTTGGACTCGTGTAGGCAAGAATATTAAAAATCTTAAGACAATGTTTTTAGCACATTCAGATTATTCTTTGTCTGATGTCTATTCTCATAGTATTACAGAGGTGTCTAACTATTTATCAGATAAAATATCGGAAATCGAGATTTCAAACATTTTAGATAAACTAAGTTACCAATTAGGTGAGTTGTCTGAGATAAACAGGGATTTTATATTTTTAGATAATCCTGTTCATTTAAAACCGTTTATTAAGACAGACGAAGAAAAATATTTTTCTATAATACCACATATGTTTAGTCATATTGCATTAGATATTCTTGAATCTTTTATAACAGAAAATTCAAAAATAAAGAAGCAGTATCTTTCAGTTAAAGGCAAATATTTGGAAGAAAAGGTCGAAAATTTAATGAGAAAATCATTCCCAAAAGCACAAGTATTCAAGGGAAGTTTATGGAAACGGAACGATGATGATAAATTATATGAGAATGATTTATTAGTACTAATTGAAGAGTTTGCTATAATTATTGAGTGTAAGTCTGGAGCGATATCTCCTCCTGCCAAGAGAGGTGCTCCAGAACGTCTTTTTAAAACTATGAAGGAATTAGTTGTAGAGCCTTCCGAACAAGCAATTCGTTTCCGGAATTTTTTAAAAGAAAATCCTAAACTTCATAAATTAAAAACTAAATCAGGAACCGTAAATAATATTGATAGCTCAAAAATTAGATTTTATGTTCCATTAGGGGTAACACTTTCAAATCTAGGTTTTATTGGCTGTAATTTAAAGAAACTGATATCTGCTAACATTATATCTCATAAACTAAGCGAACTTGCACCATCAATAAGCTATACAGACCTAGAAATTATTTTTGAGGTTTTGACTACACAAGCTGAAAAAATACATTATCTATCACGCAGAAGAGAATTTGAAGCTCATGTTAATTTTCAAGGTGATGAAATGGATTTATTTGGTTTCTATTTGGATAATGGTTTTAATATTGGGGAAACTGAGTTTGATGAGAATTTTCACATAGATTTGACTTTAAAATCAAAAGAACTAGACCCATATTTTATTGGAAAACATAGAAATGTTAAAGTAGAGAAGCCAACATTACAAAAAACAGAATATTGGTCTGACCTTTTAACGAAAATTGAGTCGAGTTCTAAAAACTGGTTAGTTTCCTCATTTATTTTATTGAATCAGCCAAAAGAAAACCAAATTGAATATGAAAAGAAACTAAAGCAATTAATGGGCATGGTCATAAATGATGAGTGTGAAAAAAAACACAATTATTTATTTATGCATTTTGGACCTGAAAGAAGAAAATATATACTTGTTGGCTACCCATATAAAGATACAGATAAAGAAACAAGAGATGGAATTATAAATGACATTGTAGGTCAAATTGAAGAAGAGGAAAATGTAAAAGGATACTTGATTATTGGATACAATTTAAATTCATCAAATTATCCATATTCAGTATTAGCAGGAAGTATGAAAACTAGATTATTTGATAAATTGGACTAAAAAACCAGTTGCTAACAAGCTGACATAAAACATTGCGAAGATAGTGGTGTGCTTGAACGAAATAACATTTAATCAATAGAGTATCTGGATGGTGAATTTGTGTTTGAAAATGCGCAACGTTTCATGCCAACATATGTTTAGCAAACATTAGAAGGATGAAGAATCAATACAAAATATGAGAGAGGTTATAAAAACAGAAATACTAAATAATTTCAAGGATTTTTCAAGTGGGGTTGGTGCTAGCCTAAAAATTCCAACTAAATTGGATATTGACTCTGGTGGAGCATTACAGTATCTTACAATAAATATTGAGAAAGAACTTGATAATAGTAAAATTGTTATTAATCAAACATTTTCATATCTGTTTAGCCAGCCAGAGGAATTAGTAGCTCAAACTGGATTAATCTTAACTATTAAGAAAACTGTTCGGTCAGATTTTTATCTTCACTTTTGGCAACGTGAATTAATGGATCGGATATTTTCAAAAGACAGAATTAATTCAGGAAACCCAATTTTTAATAAAACGTTTTCAGTCAGGAGCAATAATCCGAACATTGTAAATTCAATATTTACAAACTCGAATGTTCAAGATTTATTTTTGAATAATAAGTTCTTAGTTTTTAATGTAAATTCTAACGGAAGAGAAATTAAGATTAAACTTAAAAATATGGTACTGAAAAAGTATGAAACTGAAGAGATTGAGAATTATCATAACAATTTATTGTTTATAAACAATTTGATTAAAGTATAAAATTTCCTTTGTTAACAAAGGATATAGTGCATTTGGCAGATAGCGCTAGTTGGAACCTATTTTGATATAAGTTCAGTAAATTAATGCAGAATAAGTTTTGCATAATTGATTTTGAAAAAGTGATTTATGGTTCGTACAATTGGACTAATAAAGCCCAATATAATGATGAAACTATATCAATAATTGACAGGCGTTTGGAGTCAAAAAAGTTTGCAGAACAATTTTTAAAAATTAAACTTGAAATTAAAAAGCAAAATTGGACAGTAATTTATTTAGGGAATTAAAAACAGTAAAACGAAACAAATAACGAAATGAATGATTTTTTGATAGCAATAGGTATTGGTCTTACAGCTGGTTTGATCGACATTATTCCAATGATGATTCAGAAACTTGATAAGCGGGATACTATCTCAGCTTTTGTACACTATTTCGCACTTGGATTAATTATTCCATTTGTGAATTGGGGATTAACTGCATGGATGACAGGAATGATTATCGCTTTACTGACCGCCATACCGGTTATGATTGTTGTTTACCCAAAAGACAAAAAAGCAATTGTTCCAATGATACTGTTTTCGTTGATATTGGGTGCGGGAATTGGAATTGCCGGGGCAAAATTTATCGGATAGAAAATGAAGGGATTGATTAAAAAATAATAAAAGACCATGCCGCAATTAATTCCGGAATTATCAAAGAATATCACGAAAAACAAATATTTTTAACAGACTATAAATTTATTTTAATGACTTGTATTTATCGACTATTAATTTTCAGTTTGGTACTGATTCCGAACCTTACCAAAGCGCAATCAAGCATCGAACTTTTTAACCAAAAGGATTTATTGGGATGGTATGCCTATGAACCTGAATCGGGAAAACATGAGAATGCCTCAGAACTTTTTGCTGTCGATCAGCAGATGATTCGTTTGTATGGTAACAAGGCAGGTTACCTAATGTCTGAGCAATCATTTGATAATTTTCAATTATGCGTAGAATTCCGGTGGAATACCGATTCAACATTTGTAAGAAAAAGCAACAAAAAAAACAGCGGAATCACTTATTTGGTTCCAAAGGAAAGCCGTGATACCTTGTGGCCTAAGGGAGTACAGTTTCAGGTAAAGGAAGGTGCGACAGGAGATTTTATTTTTCTTCAGAATGTTACTCTTCGAATTAATGGAGTGCAAACAGAACCTGGCCGAAGTGTGGTTGCCAAACGTTTTACAGATGCAAGCAATGCAATTGGAGAATGGAATACTGCTGTTGTTACAGTGGTAAATGGTAAAATTAAACAGGAGCTTAATGGCAAACTGGTAAACGAGGGAGTCGAATCTTCGGTTTCGAAAGGTCGTATTTTATTGCAGTATGAAGGTTATCCGATTGATTTTCGTAAGGTGCAGATTAAGAAATTATAATGGCTTCAATTAAGCCTATTTGTACCGGCAGATTGTTTTGATATTGAGTTTAAAAAAATATTCAGGAAGTATAATTAAATTAGAATGCCATGCATTATTTGAAATGTAACAATTGCGGACACTTAAATGATCTTAAATCGGAGTACATGACTTTTTGTACAAAGTGCAATAAAAAGCTCGAAAACAATTACTCCGATTGGAAAATTCGTAATTCAGATCAATCATTTGATGAATACAAACAAGCCGTGTGCACTACCGAAGCCATTGAATCGTCTAAGGAGCTGCCAAAATCGAAGAAAAGGAAAGGGCTTACATATTGGATCGCATTTGCTGTGGCATTTGCAATTTTTTATGCCATTGGACAATTTGGAGGGGAAAGTTTAGCAGGATTATTTCGGAAAACAACATTCGATAAAGCATTAATGGAAACGGCAGGCGAACTTAATAAATCGTGCCCGATTATGGTTGATAATGCTACCAGGCTTGACAATGCAGTTGCATTGCCCGACAATGTTTTTCAATACAATTACACTCTTATTGGTATGAATAAGGATTCAGTAAACATTGAAGAACTAAAAACTTACTTGGAGCCGACCATTACCAATTACGTAAAAACAAATCCCGACATGCAGAGCATGAGAGACAATAAAGTGAAAGTGAATTATTACTATAAGGACAAGTCGGGTGTTTATTTATTTACCATTTCGGTAAAACCGGAACAATACGAATAATAAAAAAAAATGCAGGTTTTAATACAGCAGTTCCTTAATTTACCTAGCTCTGTCAGGGAAATAAAATCAAGGTTTTACTTTTTGCGACAACAACTTATCGGATGAGGCAGATTGGAATGTGCTGTACCGAAATCCCATAAAAAGTAATCGTTGCACAATGATATTTAAAATCAAACAATGAAAGTCGTTTCCACAAATATTGGCGAAAGCGTAGAAATTAATTATCACGGAAAAATTGAAAAAACAGGCATATATAAATATGCTGTTGATCAGGCAATTTTTCTTGGTAAAGAAGATGTTGTTAATGATTCGGTGATTGACAGACGATATCATGGAGGTGCTGATAAAGCCTGTTACTGGTATTCTGAAAAGCATTACGCCTTTTGGAAAGATAAATTCCCAAATTTGGATTGGAATTTTGGAATGTTTGGTGAAAATTTAACCATTTCTGATTTGGATGAAGGAGACATTAAAATTGGTGATGTTTTGCAAATAGGAAATGCCAAGGTTCAGGTTACCCAGCCCCGGCAACCGTGTTACAAACTAAATCATCGGTTTGATTGTGACAGCATGGTTCGCCAGTTTATTGATGCTGGTTTTCCGGGTATTTATATTCGTGTGATTGAAGAAGGTGAAGTAAGGAAAGGGGATGAGTTAATTTTACTGGAAAGAAGAGAGGAAAGCCTTTCAATTAGAGAAGTGTACAATCTGTTGTACGAATCCTCCAAAGATCAACTTAAACTCGAGAAGGCATTATCTGATCCGGCACTGGCAACAAGCTGTAAAAGAGATTTGAATAAATAAGAAAGGACAGCGGTGGCTGTCCTTTTTGTATGTTAACTTCCTAATATTATTTTTCGAATTATGGCTTCATGGTCAGTAGTACTCACATCCATATTAAATCCTATTTTATAGATCAAGCCGTTGTACCAGGTGTAATATTGTGATGAGCCTGTCGACTCCTTATCCATCAGTTTGTCCTCTTCAATGAATTTATAATAGTCAAACATTCTGGGCCAGCTTCCTGATGCAGGTTTGTAATACAAAGGATGAGTTCCTTCCAAAACTAATTTTTCATAACCCGTAATATTTTCTTCCATTGCTAATGTGGCTTGTTCATCTGCGAAGGGATCTTCAGGATATTGAGTAATAGAGATGATAAAGAAATCTTTAAAATTGGTTTGATAGCTCGAATCATTCTCCAAATAAGAAAATTGAACCTGAAACACCAATTTATTAAAGGCATTCCATGAAGTCACAATATTTGCTTCTTGCTGAGCAACTGTAAACGGCAAATCGCTTTGCGATATCAGGTTAATTTTATCTCTCATGACTGAAGGAATGCTGGATAGAGCTTCCGAAAAACTCACAGGAGCAAAATAGTCCACTTTTTCGCGGAATTCTAATAATTCAAAATCATAGTTGTAGGTATGTTGTCTTCCATCAACTTCGTTTAAATTTTCCAGTAGTGCCTGGTTTTCATCAATATAACCGGAATGTTCGTTGTCTTTTGCACATGAAAAACTTCCAATAACGAAAAGTATAATGAAAAAATAATGACGTCTCATAATGATGTAATTAGGTAAATCAATTGTAACAATACAAACATACGTAAAAATTGATTTTATGTTCTGTCTTGTTTAAAATTAAATAATCATACTATGATTTTTTTTCATCCTAAATACAAGAATTAAAAGTTGTGTTTATTTTTCATTTGCCAGTTCCCAGGCAGTTAAAAACACTAATTGGGATACTTTGTTTATAGCTTGGAAATCGATCTTTTCGGCTGTGTCTCTTGCTTGATGATAGTCTTTGTGCAAGCCGTTAAAATAAAAAACAGCGGGAATGCCATGTTTCACAAAGGATGCTTGATCCGAGGCTTGATAGAGAAAATTATCAGGCATATCGTATCTGTAATCAAGACGTAACTTTGTACTAATCTGATTTATACTATCGGATATGACTTTCAATTTGGGCTTGAGATGATTGGTTCCCAAAAGGTAAATATAATCTGTGGTATCATTAAATTCATCGTGTCGGCCCAGCATATCCAAATTTAAATTTCCAACAATATTCGATAAGGGAAACGGTGGGTTGTCTACAAAATATTTCGATCCGCACAAACCTTTTTCTTCTCCTGTAAATGCAGCAAAAAGGATGCTTCGTTTTGTTTTATGCCCCTTATCGCTGGCTTCCTGAAATTTTCGTGCAATTTCTATGATTGCAGCAGTTCCTGATGCATTATCATTCGCTCCATTGAATATTTCACCATCTTTTTTCCCAACATGATCGTAATGAGCAGAAATAACTAAAACTTCTTCCTTTTTATTGGTTCCAGGCAGATAAGCGAACACATTTTCAGTATTTACTTCCTTGTATTTTAGGTCAAAATTAAAAGTGAATTTACAGATTTTCTGTTCTGTTTTATTCATTTTTTTTGTCTCTAAAATCTGTTTTAATCTTTTGGGTTTGATTTGAAGAAGTGCACAGGCAACCGGATTCGAGATTGCACCCTGATAGGTGTGCATTCTGTTTTTATATTGGGTAAAGGATTTGGAAGAGCCGATGGAGTCAAACGGATTAAAATTGTTATTAATTTCCGATTTTAGAACCATTCCTTTTGGAGATATTATCTTTTTCTTATCAAGTAACTCTTTGTATTGATTGTTTTGATTTGGATTGCAAAACAGTATCAATTTGGCTTTGGAAGCCACCGCAATATCATTCGATTTTATGGCTGCAGCATACAGATTTGTGCTCAGGAAGAGAACAGCCTTGTTAGAATAATCTTTGTTTATATAACTTGTGTCAGGAGCAGTTCCCAAAAAAACAAGATCCAAGCTATCATTTGAATAATTGGTGAATCCTGATATCAGAATGTCTTCGTAATTTTTAAATACTTTACCAACGATCTGAATTTCAGCATCAGCTTGCTCGTTTTTGTAGATGGCGAAATTCTGAAAATATCCCGAACGGTCCTTGTTTCCTTTAGGATTGTTTACACCTGCATTTATGAATTGCTGGCAGATGTACTGAGCCGCAAGCTTTTGTCCTTTACTTCCAGTGTCTCTGCCTTCCATATTATCGGAGGATAGTGTTACAATATCGTTTTGTATTTGCTTGGTCGATAGTGATTTTGAATAGTGCAAGGCGATACTGTCTTGTGCACTTAAATAAAAAAAATTACTTACTGATATGAAAAGGATAACGATGATTGATCTCATGGGAAACATTTTAATTATGAAATATGGAATTTAAATTACTAAAATTTGTTTTCCAATTCGCATTTGGCCTTTATTATTTACTGTTTAAGTAAGGGATTATAGGGTATTTTTTATTCCTCATTTTTAGCTGTAATGTCGTAACTTTAATTAAATAGGGAATTTGAATCATGAAAAACTTCTGCCTTATACTATTGATTGTTTCATTAGGAAGATATCGTGAAGTTGCTAATCGGCAAAAGATGGAATTTGAGAAACTTCGGGAAAACATGGTCATCGAACAGATTATTAAAAGAGGTGTGAATGATGCTCTTGTTATCGGCGCGATGGAAAAAGTGGAAAGACATTTATTTGTTCCGGCAAGCTTAAAGCGTTTCGCGTATCAGGATCGTCCTTTGCCTATTGGGGAAGGACAAAGCATTTCACAACCTTATATAGTTGCTTACATGAGTCAACTTCTCGAATTGAGTTCGAAAAGCCGGGTTTTGGAAATTGGTACAGGATCCGGATATCAGGCGGCCATACTGGGTGAAATATGTGCTGAAGTTTATTCCATAGAAATTGTTGAATCACTGCATAAAAGAGCCTCTTTTGTTCTGGATTCTTTAGAGTATGAAAATGTGAAGACCTTTTGTCGGGATGGACATCAGGGGTTGGCAGATATGGCTCCATTCGATGGAATTATTGTGACTTGTTCACCTACAGCAATTCCCGAAGTTTTAATTGCTCAACTGGCAGAACGCGGACGATTGGTAATTCCTGTAGGTAAGAAGAATGTGAAGAAGTTGGTTCTTCTAAAAAAAGAAAATGGGAAAATAAGCAAACAGATTGATTTACCTGTTCGATTTGTACCCATGCGTGATGAAAAAGGGAAGTTCTATTAAGATTATTTCTTCTTTTTATAGACTCCTTCAAACTGAATGCTCCAAATTTCACCATCGTCAATGGTCGATTCCCAAATTTGCTTTACATCGCCGTTTGGCATTACGATCCAGCTAATTCGATGAAGAGACTGGTCTTCTCCCATATTGGAGTCGGTACTGCTTGATAAAACCATTTTTCCATTGTCAAAATTTCCTTTCAAAAGCAGATTATTGCCATTTTTATCAATCCAAATTTGTTGCCATTTATCAATTTTTTCATTGTAAAAGCTGTAGCTCGTACCTGTAAAATTTTCTTTTTCCGACACCCAATTTTCCTGCAGTAGGTTGCCATTTTGCAGCAAACTAATGGTGTTGTGACCTACAAGTTCATCATTGGTGAACACGTCCCATTCTCCCAGCCAAAAATCGAATAAGCGATGTGGTAAAATAGTATTGTCTGTACCTGAATTTTGAGAAAAGGAGGTAAAATATAAAAGAATAAAAATGGGAAAAAGTAAGTGTTTCATGAGGTAATTTTTGAAAGTGAAACAAGTAATAAAGTGAAAAACTCATTTGGAGTTTATTCTTCAAGATAAGTTAAACAGCGTTCCAGTCTGCTTTTTAGTTCGTGAGCAAAAGGTTGTAATGCCTCGTTTTCAATGACATTAAAAGTCGCTGTTGGGTCCATAATTGAAATATCGACATGACCATTATCTTGTTCAATAACAGTTACATTACAAGGCATCATTATGCCGATTTGATCTTCAACCTGAAAAGCTTTGTAGGCAAAAGATGGGTTACAAGCACCTAGAATCCGGTATTTCTTGAAATTGACGTCCAGTTTTTCTTTTAAAGTAGCTTTCACATCAATATCGGTTAATATGCCAAATCCTTCGGTTTGAAGCGCTCTGGTCACACGGTCAATGGCATCTTCAAATTTAAAATGCGTACTTAAACGGATAAAATAGCTCATCGTTTTATTTATTTGATGGAAATTAATGGCATTGCACTATTTTTAGGCAACAATCAAGTTATGAAAAAATGCGTGAACTGTAAAAAATAAAAACGACGATTAGATATTCCGGTCGTATTTTGTTTTGTTATATTTTCTTCTTGGCGAAAGTTCACACGCTTTAATTAAAAACCAAATTAAGAGTGCGAAGGCAAGAATCCTTAAATATCCCAATACCGGCTCATATTCTATGCCTAATGGACCCGGAACATAACGGGTAAGCATAATTATACTTAGAGGGATGAAAATAAGCATCAACACAATGAGAAGTATTGCAGCTTCTTTATGAACTCTTCTGCTCAAAAGACCAACACCACAAATAATCAGAACAAATCCTAAAATATTAATTATTTCGTAAGTTGAGTTGGAAATAGCAGCGAATATATGCTCAAAAAGATTTGGAACAAGTATATGCATTGCCCCGACAGTAATGAAGCCGATTCCATAAGCAAAACGCAAATGATCATTTTTAGTAAATTTCATGAGGTATTTGCTGAATTGGGAGGTGATCCACACCAAAACATATGAAATGAATATGACAAGCAAAAAGAGCATCGGCTTAGTATTTTAATTACGTGGTTTTCAGTTAATATACGAATTTGATATTTTGCCTGCAAATGCCTGATTTTAAAACTTTATTGTGTTAAATACAAAAGACCACATTCGTGAAATGTGGTCCTTCAAAAACTATTTTTTGACGTTTATTCTTTTAATCGAATAACTACGGCCCCGTTTTTAGCTTCTTTTCCATATTGACTTGTGGCATTTTCATCTTTCAAAACGGTAATGTAATCAATGCTGTTAGGATCGATATTTTTCATTTTTTCTTCTGATATTCTTTCACCATTTATAATATAAAGAGGTTCATTTTTATCCGTATTTTCCAAGAAATTGAGCGAAGAGTTTAAGTTGGAGAATTTGGTTTTTAGAGTAATTACAATGACACCGTTTTTAGCTTCTTCACCGTATTTTTCAATTGCCTGCTCACCTTTTAGCACATTAATGTTTTCAATATCATTGGAATTTATTTCTTCAACTTTTTTTGCTGCTGTTATTTTTCCATCAACAATAAAAAGTGGAGGGTTTTTTATTGAACCTAACTTCATTTTTACAGCTTGCTTGTTATTCGTTTTGCTGGTGATTTCGACGACTCCATTTTTCCCTTTCTTTCCATATTTTTCTATTGCTGGTTTACCTTTTAGTACATTAATACTTTCAATATCGTCAGGCTTAATTTTTTCCGATTCTTTTTTTGAAAGCTTTTTTCCATCAACTACATATATGGCATTATCAATTTTGATAGGATCTTTAAAATTTAAACCTTTGGAATTGATTTCAATAGCCCCGTTTTTAGCACTTTCTCCGTATTTCTTTATTGCTTCTTTGCCTTTTAATATGTTAATATTTTTAATGTCATCGGGATGAACTTTTGTGGCTGCTTCTGAAGAAATTTTGTTCCCATCAAGAATGAATAAAGGAGGATTGATTGTATCTCCTAAATTAAGCTTAACAGCAGAAGTATTTTTTTGATTATTTGATTTACTGGTGATTTCGATTACTCCGTTAATAGCTTCTTTGCCATACTTGGCTGTCGCTTGTTCACCTTTAATTACATTTATACTTTCAATATTATTTTCATCAAGTCCCCTTGAGTCTGCATTTGCTAATTTTTTCCCATCAACAACAAATAGAGGATATTTACGTTTTGCACCTTGAGCATTTACTCCATTTTCACTGGTATAACC
Source organism: Labilibaculum sp. K2S (assembly GCF_030372765.1). GTDB lineage: Bacteria > Bacteroidota > Bacteroidia > Bacteroidales > Marinifilaceae > Labilibaculum. The sequence continues at coordinate 113,952 of NZ_JAUCMW010000001.1, forward strand.
ATTACCAACAAATGTAGTACCTGGATTTTTCATATAGCTATATCCCAGTACCATAATATCATCAGTATTAATTGAATCAGATTCTCCTTTTTTAGTTATGTTTTCTGATTTACTGGTGATTAGAATTACTCCATTTTTAGCTTCCTTGCCGTACAATTTAATTGCCGAATCATCTTTCAGAACACTTATTGAAGCAAATTCATTTGGTGAAATTTTATCCATTTGTTCTTGAGTGATCTTTTTCCCATCTAAAAGAATAAGAGGGTGTTTATTAGTGACTCCAGATGATAATGAGCTAAATTGAGTAACGCCTGGATTACCTATATTGCCTAAAGTAGGCCTTATATGACCTTTTTTGCCCCATCGTGAGGGGGTAGTAGAATCTTGATTAAATGAACTTGTTGGATTATTTTTTATTCTCTCTTCCAATTCTTTGCGATATTCATCAGAATTAACTCTCTTAATATCTTCCTGAATTCTCGTCTTACTTTCTTTAATTTGCTGATTCATTTTTTCCTGAAACTCCGGTGACTCAATTTTTTCCAGTTGTTGTTGGATGTTCTTACGTTGTTCTTTTATGATCTCATCGGCCTTCAATTTTACCCATTTGTCTGATTTTACAGAATCTTTTGGGAAACTAAATTCAGGAGCATCAAAAGAATTAAAAGGCATTTCTACAGCAGGAGGTAGTGTAGGCATAGTTGGCATAACAGGCATCGGAGGCATTTCCGATAGTTCTATTTTTTCTACCTCAGTTACTTCTTCAAGCTCAATCTCAGTTGCAGCTATTTCTGTTTGTTTTTTTGCCTCTTTTTTCTTTTTTTGATCGGATTTTGCATTGATTAGATCAAGCGGAAGTTCTTCATTCTGAATTGACTTATCAGATTGATCTGCAGTTTTGTCCAGAATGTTAATCTTCGAAAAAAATGCTTTTTGATAATCTGTATTCCCTGAAATTGCAAAATTTGAAATTAAGAACAAGCCGGCAAATAGGAGCGTAAATACGCCGCTTAGTACAAATCGTTCTCTTCTTGGATTGGTTGAGGCTTTAGGTCTAAGAATACGTTTAATCCGATTCAATACTTTTCCTTTTTTACCGGAAAAACCTAATACCAATTCATACTGTTTTTTTCTGATTGCTTCCATATTATTTAATGCTTTAATAAGAGTTAAGGATTCACCACAAACCTTAACCGCCAGATCGTCACAAATGTGCTCTCTTTCGGCATTTACCACAGAAGATAGCCACCAAACTACAGGATGATAAAAGAATATAAGTTCAATAATTCCTTGAATGAATTGCAGCAGATAATCGTGCCTGCGAATATGTGCCAATTCATGTGCTATGATAATTTCCAATTGATTTTCGGGGATTCCACTTAGCATGGAAACCGGAAGAAGTACAACTGGTTTAAAATATCCAATTACAGAAGGTATCTCGAGCAGGCCCGACTCCTTAAATAAAATGTTTTGTTTGAGATTGTATTTTGTCACCAATCGATCAGCAATCGACTTATAGTTAGGCCGTAAAGGATAGGTTAAGTGTTTTTTTAGTTTTAAGGTATAAATGTATTTTAAAATAAGATTAATGGAGAGAAAGAGCATTCCAATCATCCAGATTTTAACCAGATAGGGAAATGAGTTTTCCAATTGAATTTGGATTTGTGTCCACAGTTTGGTAAGGAATGATTCTTCTTGCGGAATGATGTCTGAAGTTCCCAGTAGAGCTGTAAAATCAACTAAAGAGGTACTGGTATTTGATGGTATGTATCGGCAGAATGTAATTGCTGATGCAACACAAATTAGTAGGAGTCCTAAGCCCGACAAAGCATATCGAATTCTTGCATTGTCTTTTGAGATAAATCGAAATATCAACCAAATAATCCCCCCAATTACTGCAGTCTGCCATACAGAATGAATTAAAGACCAGCCAATAGCATGACTCAATTCGTATAAATCGAAATTATTTATCAGTTCCATTTTGATTCGGATTTTCGATGTTATCAATTAATTTTTTTATCTCATTTAATTCCTTCGTTGAGCATTTTTGATTGCCCAAAGCCTGAAGAACCATTCCAGAAGTAGATCCACCAAAAAGAGTGGATATAAACTTATCGATTAACTGATTTTTAGTTTCCTTTTCTTCAACAACAGCTTTGTAGATATGGGTTTTTGATTTTATATCGCGTTCGAGTATCCCTTTCTCAGTCATTATTTGCATAATTTTAAGAGTAGTTGTGTAGCCAACATTTCTTTCTGATTTCAATTTGTCATTTACAAACCGGACATTCGAGGGCCCATAGGTCCATAGAACTTGTAATATTTCTAATTCTGCTTCGGTTGGCTTAATCTTCTGTGGCATATTATTGTGGTGATTTCCGTTATACGATTAATTTCGTAGATAAAGATATACGAAACTTGTCGTATTACAAAATTTTAATACGATATTTTTCGTAGTTCAGTAATTTGGAACTCGTAACAGCAATGAAAAATGATTATAAATACTTAATCAGAATGCTATATCTCTTTACTTACCGCTTTTTTTTTCGTAAATTGAATAGTACTCCCTTTATTCTCAAATATGTGGGGTGGAAGTAAGAACCGGAAATCAAAACCCAATTGGCACTGCCAATTAAAGGTTGTAAAGACCTTCTGTAGAGTGGATATTTTTAACTATTAGATCCAAATATTATGCCTATTCGTAAATTAAAAGAGTATTTAGATGAGCGACATATTAAATATGTAACGATTCGGCATTCATCGGCCTACACCGCCCAGCAAATTGCTGCATCGGCTCATATTCCGGGTAAAATGCTTGCAAAAACAGTAATGATCAGAGTGGATGGAAGGATATGTATGGCTGTACTGCCTGCATCTTATTTGATTGACTTTGATTTATTAAAACAAATGCTGGATTGTAAAAAAGTAGAGCTGGCGCATGAGCAAGATTTTAAAAATATATTTCCACAATGTGAAGTGGGAGCTATGCCTCCATTTGGTAATTTATACAATTTGGAGGTTTATGTGGCTGAAAGTTTAGTTGAAGACGATGATATCGTGTTTAACGCAGGAACACATACAGAGCTTCTTATGCTTTCGTATGAAGACTTTCATAATTTAGTTGAACCTATTACCTTAAAGTTTACACATAAGAGTTATGTGTAATTAAGTAAAATGAAACGACCATGAGTAAACTATCATCAGTATACAAACAAGCATGATTTACAAATGGTAAGTTTCATCTGATCGTAACAATAAAATTAGAAACAGATGAAACAAATAATTGATTCTTTTTTCTGTTCTTACTTCATTTTTAATTTTAGATAATTCTCTTGTATTCCTTCGCACAACCACATGGCTAAGGCTTGTCGGTTTTCTGCTTTTATAAATCGCATTTGATCGTTGTAGTTATTGATATTGCCTAATTCAATAAATACCGCGGGTGGAGTTGTTGTTTGCAACATGTATAATCTTCTTGTACCAACGGTTCCTTCATAACCCCGGTTAGGTTGGAATTCATTATACTTATCTTTCATTTTTTGCAGTAAAGTAAGTGCTAAATCCTTTCCTTTCCTGCTTACTGCATGATGATAAAAATACACATCAGTGCTGTTTCCTTTACTCCTGGAGTCAAGATGGAGGATAATTAATCGTTGGTAGGCCGATTTATTTTCATTTTGTGCTAATAAATTGATGGCTGCAGCTCTTTGTTTTAATCGTGGCGTATGTTTTCTGGGTATTTTCTGTGAAGGATAGCAACGTTCATCTTTATCGGGTTTTAGGTAATCTGCATCTCTAATACCATCATTCGGATCTTGAATGATGAAATGCACTTTGGCTCCATGCGACAGAAGCTCTTCACCCATTCTTAGTACAATATCATATGCATATTCGTCTTCTGTGATTTTGTGACCCGAAATAGTGCCTACAGCACCAGGATCAGGACCTCCATGTCCGGCCACTAAATAAAGAACAGCTCCACTCATTGAATTATCAACCAGTTTTACATTCCGATGATCTTCGCCTAATAGGGAGGCTAAATGCGTTGAATAAAGAAACGGTAGTTTATATTTTTCACCGGCAATTAAATCACCATTTTTGGTAAATCGTCCTTGATTCAAATCCTTAAATTTTTCTAAATCGTTAATGGGAGATATGTGGTTTCGCAGCAGAAAAGAGTTGAAGCCTTCACCATTTTTCGCGGTACTCCATTCGTAGTTTTCCTGAGCGAATAAAGAAGCAATACTTAAAAGAAAAACAGTAAAAAGGATAAGGATATAGCGAATCATTTTTAGCGGTATTTTTGTGAAAAAATAAAAATACGTGTTTTTTCAGTAAATATGGCTATTAAAATACTTATTCGTCAATGATCAGAGCTGAATGGATTTGTTGTTTACTGAACAGCAATTGTTTTTGAATCAATAGCATAAGAAGTGAAGATTCCATAGCCGCAACTAACATTGGAATGAAGGTTTACCTTCTTGTAAAAGGGTAAGTCGTCACGATTGTAATAAGCGGTTAATGATCGTTCATACTTGAAGTAATCGGATGTAATGTGGTACAATTCCAATTTGTATTTCTGATTTATTTCTGAATCATTAAATAATTCATTGAAAGTATATATTGAAATGCTGTTGGTTTCTCCGTTAATATTTTCATCGGAGAATGTGTGGCTGCCACGAAGCATATTTTGCTGTATTCCAATTGAATTTTCGGATAAATTGCCATTGAAAATAATGTTATTGCTATAGAAATCTATATCTGAGAAAGAAGTTCCATTATATGCTTTCAGTAAAATCATGTAGTAGTTTTCCTGCAATGCTGCATCGTCAAATTTAAAAGTAAATTCCAGTTTGTTTTCTTCCTTAATCTGATAAGAAAGATTTGTTATAGCAACTTTTTGTAATGTTTTGGTTTCAGATGCAGCCGTTCCTAAATCAGGGTACGAAACTTCAATTTGATAGGAATTACCAGCTTTTACTACAGATGAATTTAAGGAGTACCACCCATCGTTTTCATGTATCATTTTCCCTAACAACTGATTGTTTTCTTTTATGATGATGTTGGCATCAGACAAAAAAGTATTGATGGATTGTTCCTGAAAAACTGAACTTTTGCTTACATGAACCCGGAGTAAACTATCTACTCCAAGCAGCGAATTGATAACTAGTTTTGGTTCTTCTTCAGGAATGGGAACCTGCAACTCTTCTTCGCAGGAAAAATGCAAAAAAAGCAGGCAAATATTGAGAAAAAGTAATTGATATTTCATCTGTTTATAATTTTAAGTTTTTTTCAGATGGAACTTACCATATAATCATTTCCCTGTGTGTAGAAAGCTTTATACATGGACGTTTCATGTGTTTATAATTTATTTTTAATTGTCATATAGCCTGTTATGGACGTGTCATAATAGCTTTTCTTAAAATTTATAGGAATAACTTACACTTGGCAAAAAAGCGAACAGACTAATTTGCTTTAAGCTGTAACTGGTGGTGCCAAATTCGTTTTGAGTTTCGCTTATGGAAACGTAGTTGGCATTTTTCCTGTTGTACACATTGTTAATACTAATATTCCATGTTCTTATTCCATGTTTCTTGAATTTTCTAAAATTGATTGAGAAATCCATTCTGTGATAATCCGGTAATCTAAACCCATTTCTGTGAGAAAAAATTGGCGTTGAAGAAATTTCTCCTGGATTATAGGGTGAAACCGTACTTATATTCGTTGAAGAAAGAGTTGCAGGCAAACCGCTTCCATAAACCCATGCAACGGAAAAATCGACTTTCTTGCTTAATTTTTGATTTAGTAAGACTGAGAAATCGTGACGGCGATCGTAAGGGGAAGCAAATGTTTTGCCACCATTTATTTCAGGATATTTCACAAAAGATTTGGAAAATGTGTACGCCATATTTCCCGTAGTTTTACCATTGGTTTTACTCAGATTAAGCTCTAAACCATTGCTCCACGATTTTCCAGCTTCTACTATATTTTCCCAGTCGGCACTCACATTCTGAAAAAAATATGCATCGCTGAATTCTAAAACATTACGGGATAATTTGTGGTAATATTCAGCGGTTAACTTTACTGATTTAGAGAAAGAATAATTGGTTCCTCCGGTATATTGAAAGGAATCGATGGGTTTAATTTTACTTGTTACGGGCAACCAAAGATCGGTAGGCAGACTAAGTGAACTGGTTGTAACCAGATGGAGGTATTGAGTCATCTGCGAAAAGCTTCCTGTTACAGTCCATTTGGGATGCAAATAATATTGAGCACTAAACCTCGGCTCTACGGTAGAGTAGTAGGTTCCTTCTACAATAAAGCTACTCCATCGGGATCCCATATTTACAAGGAATTTTTTTCCGAACTGAATTTGACATTCACCAAACAGGATTAATTCTTTTGAGCTTATAATTTGATCGTTGTATGTATTTTGTTCGTTTTGATTGCTGTTTCGGTACAGTTCGCTGCCGGGTTTGGTGTGATGCAGTGAGCTTTCCATTCCAAATTTCAGATAATGTTTCGAGTCGGGAATCCAATCGAATTCCGATTTAAGTGTGAAATCACGAATGCCTGATCTAAATTGATAATTGTAGTTTTCTTTAAAACCTTCACCTTCATTTTGCACGGATTTCTTATCCTTAACTAAAAAGGTATATCTGCTTAGTATCAAAGAAGTATTTCCGAAAAGGTGGTTGCTGTAAATGTGGTTCCAGCGAAGAGAATTTGTGAAATTACCCCAACCAACTTTATTTTCGGTTTTCTCTTTTGATGTGGCTGTTAACTGTTCCGTATTTTTTACATTAATTAAATCGCCGCCCCAATAGGTGCTGAAGAAAATCTTGTCGCGTTGAGAGAATTTATGTGTGAGCTTAAAATTTAAATCGCCAAAATAGTAACCGCCGGTCACATCGCTGTCAGCTAGTTTTAAAATGCCTTTTAGCAGTAAATCGAGATAGGAGCGCCGAACCGAAAGGTTGAATGTTGTTTTGTCCTTTTTAATTGGACCATGCAGGTTAAATTTGGCTGTTAAAAGTCCAATACTAAAATCGCCGCCCAGTTTTTTCGAATTCCCATCTTTCATACGAATATCGAGAACGGAAGAAACACGACCTCCGTAATGTGCGGGGAAACCTCCTTTTATCAGTTTTACATGGTTAATGGCATCAGGATTAAAAACGGAAAATAAGCCGAACAAATGCGAGGAATAGTAAACGGGAACATCATCGAGAAGAATTAAATTCTGAGCAGGCGAACCGTTTCGTACGATAAACCCTCCAAGACCTTCGTTTGAGGACTGAACACCGGGAAATTGGATTAGATTCTGAAACAAATCATTTTCACCTAAAATTCCTGAATTACAGAATTTATCGGAAGTTATCGTATTGCTGCTTACAAATTGATGATTGATGTTATTGCCTTTTTTATCAGCAACGACTTTAATTTCATTAAGAATGGTTTTTGGCTCTAAGGCTATGTTAATACTGGTATCTTGTTTGGGGAATATGCTAATGACAGCATCTTGATAGCCAACATAGGAAATTTGTAGTTTGTATGCTTTTTGATTGAGAGAAAAACTATAAAAGCCAAAGTTGTTGCTAATAGTACCTGTGTAATTTTCTAAATTAACAACACTTGCGTTGATAAGAGATTCACCTGTTTTGGAGTCGGTTATGAATCCGCTGATGCTGTATTTTCGTTCTGATGGAGGAATGCCAATTAAAAAGATTTTATTCTTTTGGTTGATAATTTTAAATGCTTTTGTATCAATAATTTCGTTCAGGAAATATTTAAGGTTTCCTGTTAAGGCGGGAAGTTCAATGTATTGATTTGTATTTAATTCGCTGGTATAGCTAAATTCAGCACCGGTTTGTTTACTTATTTCGTTCAATAATTCATGAAGAGGATAGGCAACGTTTGGAAACTCTAATTGCTTAGACATTAAATGCTCCTGACAGAACGCTGAAGAGGAGAGAAGGAGGAAAGAAAATAGAATTAATAATTTTCTCATGAAGATTGTCGGTTCGAAATGAATATTTGTCAAATTTACAATATGTTATTATAAACGACAAAGGGAAGCCCGAAGGCTTCCTTTTTTAATTTGAAATAACTCCAAAAAGGAGCAGTTCGTAAACTTATCGTTAAGAATTAAATTACTTTTTTAAATATATATCTGGTAATATAGATTCCGTTTCCATCGCCTTTACCACTGTCACTTTCAACGCCACTAGTTACAAAAACAAGTTCCCATCCCTCGGTACTAAGCTGGTTTATTTTCGATGAGGTTAACGCATCGTTTGAAGCAATGTTTTGAAAATTGATACCTGCGATACTATAAAAATTTAATAATTTTGTTTCCGCAAATTTGTCAACTTTCGCATCGGAACGTTTTACATCTTTCTGCTTACTTTTTTTACCATCAGTTCTTTCTGTGGTGAAATCGGCAGCATTAATGGTGTCTTTTTCTTCAATTAACCGGGAACGTCCAATTCCCATAGGCACAATTGATTCTACAGAAGTAATAACTTTGTACTGAACGGTTTGAGCTTGTGATTCAAAAATAAATCCAAATGCGATAACCGCAATAAATAAAAACTTCTTCATTTTTCTATTTTAATAATTATACAATATGCTTATTTATACTTTTCGTCGAATTATTCATAAAAATAAATTCGTTTTCTGTCTTTTCAGCATAATTATCTTTTTGATGTTTCCGTTTGAATTTTAATTCTAGAAAGCAATTCCTAAGGTAAGTCCGGCTCTTAACGTAAAGCCATCCCAGTTGCCGGTATCAAAGTCTTCTTCGGTGCCTGATTTTGCATCAACATTAGCGCTTGTGTAACCCGGTCCAAAAAACCATTCGAAGCTTACTCTTTTCTTAAAAATATACTGCTGGCCAATAATTAAACCGGCACCCAATCCGTTTAAGGTGGCTTCATCATTTACTTCATTCTCCAAGTTGTAATGCAGATAACGAGCGTAAGGCGCTACGAAAAATCCTTTTGGTGTCGGCGAATCTGAAAGATAAAAGCGGTATTCAGGAGTAATTCCCCAACCTCTTACTTTGGTGTCGTCCCAGGTATTCCCTGTGTACAAAAGTCCCAATTGAATACTGCTGTTGTCGTTCAGCTTGTGTTCTATAAAAAATGATCCTGTGCGCACCAGCGGACTTAATAAATTGGCTTTTATTACTGTATTTTGTGCTTTTGTTATACTTATGCCTGCAAGCAGGATAAAAGCGAATAAAACGATTCTGTTTCTCATTGGTTTAAATTTTAGAATTAGTTTTTATCATCAGTAATGGTGAGATGATTTCCCTTTTTCGTAATATGAACTTTTAAAACAAGTTCCAATTCGTCAATTACTTTGTTGATAGGCGCATTCGAAAAAGAATTGGTGTAGGTGAGTGTATCTAATTTAGCACTCCTGTTTGTGATTTTTACACCGTAATAATTCTCAAGATCACTGAAAACTTTCGCAACTGGCGTGTCCTTGAATGTAAGAACATTGGTTTTCCATGAATTGAAATTTAATTCTTCGTTCTTCGATTCGCTTACCTTACGTTTTTGAATGATTCCTTTTTCTCCTTTGATTAGATAAACTATTTCCTGCGTTTTCTGATTTTTCAGACTGACTTTTCCAGAATTCACACTTACAATAGTTGTTCCATCCATTTCATTTTTAACATTGAAGCTGGTACCAAGTACTTCAATAATTGCATTTCCGGATTTGATTATAAATGGTTTGGTCGGATCGGGCTTCACTTGAAAGTAGGCTTCTCCTTCCATCTCTACATTTCTTACTTTTGAATTGAAATATTTTGGATATATGATTTTACTCTCCTTGTTTAAAAAGACTTCTGTTCCGTCAGCCAATACAATTTTATTTTTTGTTTGCAGGCTTTTGTATTCTGCGTATTTACCAAAGCCTGGTGTTGTCTGATACAGGTAAACCAAACTAAGTGAGAGCAAGACAAGAACAGTGGCTGCATATTGCATAAACAGGTTTACTTTTTTCAGTTTAACTGTTTTTCCCGATTTCGCTTTTATGATTTTCCAATCAGCTGTTTCATCAATTTTTTGGAACACTTCAATTCCTTTGCTCGATTTCCAGATTTTCTGCATTTTAAGAAAGGTATCTTTGTTTGCAGAATCAGCCTGTATCCACTTTTGGAATTCCTGCTTGTCCTGATCAGAAGAAGTTTCCTCTAAAATGGCCTTTAAAAGCTGCTCATCGATATGTTGATTGTTTTGTTTCATTTTGCTGTTTCTAATGGTATGACAAATAAGAATGACCGCACACGTACTTGAATTCAAAAAAAATAAAAATTTATTTCAGTGCGTTCAATAGGTAAACAATAAGCAGTGATACCAGCATTGGGCCAATTGTTATCCGTAAGCTTTTTAGAGCTTTCGAGATTTGCGTTTCGACAGTACGTTTCGAAAGTCCTAACTGATCTGCAATCTCCTGATTGGTGAAACCCTCTATTCGGTTCAGCTTAAATATTCGCTGGCATTGCTCAGGCAATTCATCAATTGCTTTAAAGAGGGCGTATTCTAATTCTGTCTGTTCTAATATTTTATCAGCTTCCAAGCTAAAACCAGAACTTAAATATTTGATGTTCTCATGATGAGTGGCATGGTTTTTTCTTTGTTTGATGGTATTTAGGCAAGCATTTCGAACCGAAGTAAACAAATGTGCCTTGGCTGAAGTATGAATTTTTACAGATTCCCGATTATCGAACAGATGAACAAAAACATCCTGAACAATTTCCCTTGAATCATCTAAATCGGATAGGAATTTATTGGCGTAAGCCGTTAAAACAGAATAGTGTTCTTTAAAAAGTTGTTCTATTCTTGTTTCCGTCAGGTTTTCGAACTGTTGGGTTTTTAGCGCGTGTTCCATTTAATTACTAATAGACTGATTTGTGCATGCAATTTTCTTTAAAAGGGGAATTTAACCTCTTTCTAAACAATAGACAATTAAATAGGGGTGGACACGTATCATAAAATGAAAAAAGTTGATTTTTTTGGATAAACCTAGTGCTCCCACCTTAGGTGAGGAGCCCAATTAAATTATGGTGATACTCTTGTATCTTTTGCTGAGAGCCTCACTTGCAGTGAGACCCTCAGATTTTGATAAAGTTGAGAAGTGTCCTGCATGAAAAAGTATCAATTTACCCGGAGCGAAGGCTTTCTTTTCATCATGAAGTGCCCTTCGCACTCGGACGAAGGCTTTTTTTTCTTCATAAAACCCCTTTCGCTCCAATGCGAAGGCTATTTTTCCTACGTAAAACTCCTTTCGCTCTAATGCGGAGGTCTTTTTCTCATCAAAACACTTGCTTCACATCAATGCTAAGGTATTATTCTTATCATTAACCCAGCTCGCATTACTGCGAAGGTATTAGCAAGCAGCTTGGAGAACCATCCGCAAGAAGCGGAAGGACTTTGGATATCAAAATGTACTCTTCGCTTTAGTGCGAAGTTGATTCCATGTACAATTTGGAACAATAAAAGGAAGTGAACTGGAAGTAATTCTTTGCTCGGATATATTCTGCTGTGAGCGAGATATAAAAACACCGAAACTGGAGGGCTTCGGTGTTGATTTTGTGCTTGTATTTAATCAATAAAAATGGCTTTGCAATTGTACAAAGCCATTTTGTTTATATTTTTTGATTCGATCTAGCTTAAATATAAGGCAATGGAAACACCAATAAAGGTACCGATGATGTAACCCAAAATACCAACCAGAATTCCGGGTGTAACCAGCTTCTTTTGTCCCATAGATGCTGCCATTGGAGCAGCAACCGATGGCCCCATAATGTTTGCTGCCGATGAAATTACCACCTCGTAAACATCCAGTTTAAAGAGTTTGGCTACAGCGAGCATAAACAGAAAATGGAAGAGCATAATGGTTAGGTAAAATCCCAATACAGCAGGGCCAATGCTAAATATTTGTGTCATATTGGTAGCTGCACCAATTACCGCCAAAAAGATGTACATCATCCACAAACCAAGCGAAAAGGCTGTGTCTTCCAATGGTTTTAGTCTCTTTGGAAACAGGTTAGCTGCAAGCACTGCTAAAACTGTAATCACCAATATGCTAAGGTTTAATTTTGTGTGCAATAAGTCTTGAAGATAGGGAGAAAGAAGGTTTCCCAATCCGGCAATTAAGGCAGCAATAAATACAGAAACGGCTACCCGCTCCAAACTCATTGGGAATTGTGCTTTGTCGGATGATGTGGCAGATTCCTCTTCATTTTCTTTCTTAGGTTTCACAAAAAAGCGGGATAAGAACAGGAGAGAAGGAGTAAGGAACAGAAATAGTGTATACAAATTCGATACAAAATTATCAACAGCTATAGTTGCCGTAAATAATGGATTGGTGCTGAAATTTAAGATCTCGGCAGCAGCAATAAAATTTACACTTCCACCAATAAGAGTCGCGGCAATTACACCTGCTGTGTTTCCAGAATCCGGACCTAAATCAATCAGCCAAAATGCAATAAAGCATCCCAGTACAATTCCAATAGCACCCAAAATATAGGCCACCAATAGTTTTCCGCTCTCTTTTACAATTTTAAGAATGTTGGAACTGAACAGCAGCATGGGAATAGAAATGGGGATAAAATAGGAGAATACCATATCGTATACATCCACTTTAATTGTTGGATTGGATGCTACCGGTACCACACCAGCCATTGCAAGCAGCGACATGGATATCATGGTAACTAAAATTCCGGATAGTTTGCCAAACCATTTTTTGTGTTCGGAATAAAGACCAAAAGCTGCAGCTCCGGCTATCACGAAAAACAAGGTTAAATTGCTTTCGGGAGATATTAGTGATTGCATAGTTGATTGATTTAGATTAAGAGGAACGAATATATTTCGATTTTTGCCGAAATGCAAAGAATCAGGCTTATTTATTGTTGGCAGGTATAGAGTTTATCCTTAAAAAAAGAACCTCAAATCCATTTTGGTTTTGAGGTTTTATTTATTTCGTATTGCTTACTTTTTTTTCTTTTTCGCTGTCTTTTTCGCAGGAGTTTTCTTTTTCACACTTTTCTTTTTCGGATTTTGCAGAAAATCTTCTGCTTCATCCATTAGTTCTTTCAAGCTTTTCGAGTAATCTTCAGAAAAGTCGATAGTTGCAGTGTATTCTCCTTTGGATATGTCCATTACCTGAATTTCGGTGCCGGTAAACTCTTCAATTTCAGCTAATAATTGTTTTTCATCTGTTGGGTCGCAGAAAGAAATGGCCAAACCTTTTTGAACACCACGTCCGGTTCTACCCACACGGTGAACGTAATTTTCGGCAACATCGGGCATGTCGTAATTTACCACATAATCAACATTGGGAATGTCGATACCACGTGCACTAACATCTGTTGCGATCAAGATTTTGACTTTTCCCGTTTTAAAAGCATTTAAGGCAATTAAACGATCATCCTGTTCGCGGTCTCCATGAATGGTTTGTGTTTCTATTCCTACACGTTCCATGGCTTTGTGAACACGTTCCGCTCTTACTTTGGTTCGCACAAAAACCAGTATTTTACTTTCCTGATGTTCCTTAATCATTCGTTCCAAAAAGAAACGTTTATCATCCATTTTCACAAAAGCAACACCATGCTCTACGTTCTTGGATACAGGATCTTTAGGTGAAATTTGAATACGAATTGCACTTCGAACCAACGAATAAGCCAGTTTTTTAATTTTGGGTGTAATGGTCGCTGAAAAAAATAAGGTTTGACGATTCCTTGGAAGAAAACGAATCAAATCCTGAATGTCTTTTATAAAACCTAAATCCAACATATGATCGGCTTCATCCAAAACCAGAGTTTCTACCTTATCAAGCTGAATAAATCCCTGACTGGTTAAATCGAACATTCTGCCGGGCGTTGTAATTAATACGTCGATTCCACCTTGTAAACTTGCAATTTGAGGAGCTTGTTCAACACCTCCGAACACACAAAAACTTGTTACTTTGGTATGCTTTCCAATTTTTTGAAAAACTTCGGTAATTTGAATGGCGAGCTCGCGGGTAGGAACCATTACAACACATTTAATGCCGTTGCTGCTTTTGTTATTCTTAGCTTTGTGCAGCTTATCGATAATAGGAATCGCAAATGCAGCTGTTTTTCCTGTTCCGGTTTGTGCAATGGCAAGCACATCTTCTCCTCGTACAATTGGAGGAATGGCTTTAAATTGAATGTCGGTAGGTCTGTTAAAACCCAAACCTTCTAGATTTCTTTTAATATCGGGGGAAAAACTATATTGACTAAATTTCATTTTTTGTATTCAGATGATTTTATCGTGCAAAGATAGGTGTAAAATATGGTTTTGTTGAATTCCTAAGAAGCTTGTTGCTAAAAGGGAATATCATTTATGCTTTTGCTGCTTTTTCCAAAGTTTTGGTTTCTGTCCAATATCTGAAATAGCCGTAACCACCAATTACAATGGTACCAATAAATGTTAATCCATTGGAAAGAATTCCAAAGCTGATTCCCGCATTTGGATCCAATTGAAAGGCAAGGAATAACTGCAGAAGTAAGAAATGAGTTGTTCCAATTCCTCCGGGACTTGGCAAAGCCCAGCCGATTCCGCCAATAAACAGAATCACAATTGCAAAACTGAATGAGTATCCTGATGTTTCAGGCAAACAAAGCAGATAGATGTAATTTAAGACAACGAGCATTGTCCAGATTAGTAATGTTAATACAATAAACTGGAATCTTTTCTTAAGAAGCAAGCCTTGCTTAAGCGATAGAAACATACTTTGTAAGAATTCAACGATCTTTTTTACTGGACGCCGCTCTGATTTTTTTATTCTGCGTAAGCTAACTAAGAAAAGGATAAAAAGAACAAGTATGGAAATTGGAATTACATACAAATAGCGGTAGCCGTAAATATGAGAAATTCCACCAATAGTAGAGTCCATAATTCCTTGTAAACGATCCAGTTCAATCCAGAATACAGCAAACACACCAAGACCCAAAATCAGTAAATCGTAAGCCCGTTCGGCCATAACGCTTCCCATAGATACAGAAACCGGAACGTTAGTTGTTTTTTGCAGAGATGTGCAACGAATTATTTCTCCTAATTTTGGAGTGAAACTATTCACGAAGTAGCCAAGCAGTACCGAGGTTAGTACTTTATCCGATTTTGGTTTTTCTCCGGATTCTTCAATAAGCAGCTTCCAACGCAAGGCCCGCAGGTAAAAAATGATGAATAAACATACGAAGCTAAGCAGTATAAAAAAATAGTCAGCATTTGCTAAGCTTTCCCATACCGGAGCCATTGGTTTTTCACGCAAAGTGAGAAACAGGAATACGGAACCAATTAGTATTCCAATTGAATTTTGTATTATTTTTTTTATTCGACTTCCCATTTAATGAAGTTACTGATTTATTATTTTTTTGTAAAGAAATACAAAAATAGGAAGACTTTTAGAATATTTTGTTTCCATAGGAAGTATTATAACAAGATGCGGTTATTTCCTGATGGTTTGATAAGCTTCCTTCAGCCAGTTTTTTAGTTGTTGATCAAACTCGGATAATCCGCCAAGGGCAATGCGGTGAAGTACGCGGTTTTTAGATATTCGTTTGCACAGATAAATTGGAAATTGATCTTCTTCCCGTAGCAGTTGAAACTCCAATATCAGATGATTTTTTTTTGTGTATATGGATAAAAAAGTTGCACCTGTCTTACATTGAATACAGGTCTTTAAATAAATAATTTCAAGCTTTTCGAATGTTATCAGATAGGATAGAAGTGCTTCAAATAATTCTGAAGTATCCGGACTCATTTTTTGTAAATGAGTCTCTTTATCGGTAATAAAGCACGAGTGATATTGGTTTGGACCCGATAATTTTCTTTTGCAGTTAGGACAAATGTATGTCATTGATAATTTAAATTCTATTCAGATTTGCTTGTATCCATTGCAACTTGTTGCATACTGCTGCTGATTCTTTTGATAGCTTCTTTAATATTGTCTTCGGGTTTAATAAATGTCTGGTTGCCCCAGAACTTTGGATCGTAACTTAGTTTTTCAGTGGAAAGAATTGTTGTTGGCGCGATTGTTTCGCGATGCTTAAATTTTCTAACATTGATAGTGTCTAATTTTGTTGTTGCCATTTCGAAAGTTGTAGAGAAAGTTTGTGAAAACAATTTTCTTTTGTTCTTCACTTTAAATTTTAAATTCCCAAGTGTGTGATTCAAGAAATACTTTCCATCTATATTACGATAGTTTACGGAGTATAAAACCAGCGTAGGTCTTACTTTTGTTTTTGGATTTCCCTTACTAATAAATCGGTCGGAAAGTTCGGATAATCGATCTTGATTATAGCCAAATTCTGCACCAATAATTGCTAAACTTCTGGTTTCAATAATGAGTTTTCCTTCTAAAAGAGGCTGGCTTATGTGTTGTTTAGGCTTAAAATCAATAATATAAACAGATTTATTGTTGAATGTACTGATATCGGATAAACGGTAGGTGTATAGATCCATAAATTCAGGATCAAGAAATTCGGGGCGGTTTTTTACAATGTCCAACATCAAACAGCCTTGAATGCCTCCTTTTAATCGAAATGATATGGTATCCAAACGGGATACATCATAAATTTTGCGGCTCTTAAATATTTTCACTCTATCTGTCAGCTCATTTTCGACGTAAGGATTTTTGTAAATTTCCAAAACAGATTCAAGGTAAATCATATACTTACTGTTTTTATGCACAGATTCCCGATAGAACGAGGTAAGATTGGAAGCGTTTTGCGGATAATTGATTTCTATTCTGTTGACAGCAGCTTTTAGTATTGATTTGGGGTCGTTGTTTCGAATCACCACTTCCTGAAGCGAAATAAAATCCTCTTTTAGTTTAATTTGAAGTTTGGTATTTGAGATATCTGAAACAGGGATTTCGAAATTTTTAAATCCAACATAGGATACAACAAGCGTGTCTTTACTATTTTCCGATGAAAGTGTAAGGGCAAATTCCCCATCCTGATTACTAATTGTGCCAATATGTTTGCCTCTAATACCAATACTTGCGTATGGCAGAGATATTTTAGCCGATTGATTTGTTACTTTACCACTAATGTTTCGGTACGAAATGTAAGGAATCATAGTTGAAGTAAGAGGTTTATCTGTTTTGTATTTTGTGGGAACAATGATAATATGCCTGTTTACTACTTGAAAGGTAAGGCTGGTATCCTGCACTATTTTTCTCAGTAAAATTTCAAATTCAACTTCATCAGCTTTTAAACTAAGCTTCTTTTTATTTGTAAATAAATTAGAATTATAAGTGAAATAGCAATTGTTTTTTGTCGCAATAGAATCCAAGGCATCATTAATGCTTAGTTCCGAAAGATCAACTGAAATTTTGTTTTGTAAGAGCGAATTCTGTGCGTTGACTTTTTGAGTGAAACATACCATAAGTAAAAGCAGAGCATTTAAAATGATGCTTTGTACTAAAATCGGATATGTTTTTCTTCTTTTCATTTTAGAAATAAATTATTTCAGTTCTTTTTTTATCGTAATTTGAGAACCACTCTTCTCATATGTCAGGTTATGTGGCCGGCATAAGTTTTCCAGAACGTCATTAAGTGGTGTTTTATTAAATGATGTGGTGATCGGTAAATTTTGAATTGCTGTGTCGTTAAATTGAATGTTAACCTGATAGGTTCGGTTAATAACCTTAGATACATCTTGTAAACTCATCGCTTTAAACACCATCAACTGAGTTTTCCAGGAAAGATAGTTTTCATCGTTTTGTGTTCTTTTTTCCAGAAAATCTTCCTGTAAAACTCCAAAATCGCCCTTTTCCAGAATAATTTTATTATCAGGTTCTTTTGCAAGTGAGAATTGAACCTTACCCGATTCAACCAAAACTTCAACATGTTTATTGGAAGCATTCACGTTGAAGGAGGTACCTAAAACTTTAATTTCAGCATTGCCCACTGAGATGATGAATGGTTTATCAGGATTTTTAGCAATTGAGAAAAACGCTTCCCCGGTTAATTTTACCCTTCTTTCTTTTCCTGCAAATGATCTTTCGTAAACCAATTCCGATTTGCCATTAAGTGTTACAATAGAACCATCAGCCAATATAATGGATTTACCACTTTCATTTAATTCTGATGAAATACTTTGGTAAGGAGCAAATTTGTCATTGTAAATATGATATGATGCAAATCCAAGGCCAATGGCAATAATTAGCATGGCTGCAATCTGTATAAGTTTTTTAGTGTTTTGGAGCGAAAATAAGGGAATTACCTTGGTGGTATTTGCCTTTTTAAGATCGCTTAAATTGGATTTTACTGCCGACCAGGCAACATCAACATTAAATTGTTGTTGAATTTCGTTAACCTCTTGAATTAGATCCAAATCTTTATCGGATGCAGATACAATTTCTGCATACGTAGGATTGGAATCAATCAACTTTTCAAATGCCAATTTTTCCTCTGCATTCATCTCTCCACTAAGGTATTTCGAAATGATTTCCCACTCTATTTTATGTGATGTATTTTCTTTCATTTTGTTTATAGCACAATAATTCCAACGTAATCTTTTAAATTTTTTCGGAAGGCTTTTAATGCCTTTCCCATATTTGCTTCAACAGTTTTAACCGAAATTGATAATTTATCGGCAATTTCCTGATATTTTAGGCCTTCAAACCTACTCATTTTAAATATTTTACTGCAACGATCGGGCAAATTTGCAAGAGTTGTGTTTACAATGTTGTAAATTTCTTTTTCTTCAACCGAATCTATTGGTAATGAGCTTTTTGGTTTGTTGTTTTTAATGTATTCTTCGTACTGTGTTTTAACACCTCTTTTTCGTAATACCTGCAGACTATTAAAATAAGTTGCTTTGTAAAGGTACGCTTTTAATGAAGTGTGAATTTTTAAATTTTTTCTGTTTTCCCATAACTGACAAAACAATTCCTGAACAATTTCTTCAGCCTGATTTGTGTCTTTCACAAAACGCAGCGCGTAATGACATAGTAAAGGGTAATATGCTCTGAATAATTTTTCAAACTCCTGTAAATTACCTCTTTGTATATGTTTAAGTGTAGTATCTGTATCTTCCGGCATTTTCGTATCTCTTCCCGTATTTTAAAAAGCTTGTAATCCTTTCTAAGTTAGGATTTTTCAATCGTTAGAGGAAAGATCTGCAATATTATTATTATTATTGATGAAAGAACCGTTCTGAATATTCTCATGTTTCCCCAAGCATGAGTGAACGGTTCTTTTTTTGTTTTGAATTCAGTTGCTAATGCTTGTAGGATAACTAACTCAAGTATGTTTTGAATTCAAAATTTCATTATCTGGCTTTTCTTTTCAATTTCCGAATTGCCGACTCAATGGACTGATCTGGTTCAATGGTATTGTATTCTCCCCAGAAATTAGCATCAGCAAAGTTGCTTACTTCTTCAACCATGATCTGATTTGCTCTAAATTTATCGTCTCCTTTAAAGCGCACAATATTCTGTTCATCACGGTCGGTAATTGCAATTTCAGTCATTGCGCTATAGTTGGTGTTGAATAGTTTACGTTTCCAGTTGCATTTAAAATTAATCTCACCTCTGGCATAATTGAAATACCATTTGCCATCTTTTTCAGTATAGTTAACTAAGTAATCGGCTGAGGTAGGAGTTACTTTTACACCTGCTGGTTTCCGTTTAATAAACATTCGGCTGGCTTCCTCTTCATTGCTTAGGTTCAGGCTAAATTTTGCACTTGACAAGGCTAAATTTGTCGATTCGATATAAAGCAATCCATAATACAATGGAATATCTATATTTTCTTTTTGTTTAAACTCAATTACGTAATGAATCTTGTCATTTATTTTAGTAATTGATTTGATAGAAAAATTATAGTTCTCGATAAAATCATCGGAAAGAAGATTGTAAGGATTTTTCACAACATCTAAAAGTAGTGATGTGTATGGTCCGCCCTGTAATTTGAACAATAACGTATCCATTTTCTTTACATCCTGACTTTTGCGTCCCTTGTAAATTTGTACCTGATCATCTTTTAATTGTCTGTATCCCGCTTTGTAAACGTTTACAACAGCCTCAGATATAGCTACATAATTTCTGTTTTTCTTAATTGTCTCGCGGTAAAAACCCTTCATCATATTTGGGTCTTTAGGGTAATTCTGACCGATTTTAGCCAAAATACTTTTTACTAAAAAAAGAGGATCTAATGGGTAAATGTTAATTTGATCCAAAGGAATAGTAACTGATTCCAGCTTTAATATATTTTTCTTTTCCTTTAATGAAGAAATAGAAACTTCGAGATTTTTGTATCCGATATAGGTGATTTCAATTTTGCTAACAGGAAGATCTTTAGCAATTTTCAATAGAAATTCACCATCGCTGTTCGACACTGTAGCAACATTAACACCCTTAACAGCAATAGTTGCAAACATAAGAGGTTCGTTTGTTTTGGCATCTTGAACCTTGCCTTTGTATACGTCGTATTTTAAGGTGTCAATAACCTGTTGTACTTTGTTTTTTTCTTTCTTTACATTATTTCCCTCCGCTGCCATTACATTGCTGAAAGAGAAAAACAAAAAGGCAGAAAGAATGATTGCGAAATAAAATCTAATTTTTGTTTTCATGGCGATTTATTTTATTTGATAATAATTTTAAAAATAGGAGAAAACCGATCGTGTATTTTCTTGCTTCTACTACTATGATGCTTTATGGATAAAATACCCTATCATTTTTTTATTTATTTTTTTGTTCGTGTTTTTTTACAAGCCTTATATGTTCTATATTTATCTAAAATGATATAAATATTTTTTCTCTAACGAGGGTTATTATTTATAGATGTAAAGGATATAATTTAATCAATATTAGCAGGTTTGGTTTATGAAAGTAGATTATTGTAAAGAGAATCTTATTTTAAAAGTATTTCCAACAGTAGGAGGCTGTTTTGAAGAGGGATGGAGTGTTCTGAAAAATTACTTTTTAATTTTATTACTTGCAATTATAGTTTTCGGAGCAATTGATATGCCCATGGGGATTAATCAAATGGGATGGGATGACAGCGATTCATTTAAGATCGGTTTGGCATCGTTCAAATTTTTCGGATTTATCTATTACCTATTGGTTGTTACTCCGTTTAGTTATGGTGTAGATTGGATGTTTTTGAAAGCATCAAGAAAAACGGAACCTCAGTTTGAAGAAATTTTGAATGGATTCAAGAAGTTTCTATTTGTGATTTTAAGTCATTTATTGGTGATTGGAATAGTCGGAGTAGGCTTCCTGTTTCTTATTATTCCGGGAATTTATTTGGTTTGCAAGTTGATTTTTGTTCCCTTTTTAATAATGGATAAAAAGGTAGATCCAATACAGGCTGTTAAGCTTAGCTTTTATTTGAGTAAAGGTTACTTTTGGACAATTCTTGGAATGGGAATAGTATCATTCCTAGTCATTATTTTAGGACTTATCTGTCTGTTTGTAGGAGTACTTGTCTCGATAGTTTGGATACACTCGGCTTTTGCTGTTTTATACAAGGCGTTGGATGAACTGCATTTTAAAGAGGCTTGTGAATTAGCAGGTATTTCTCCTGAAAGTATAAGAGACTAAAATTTCAATATTTACTACATTAAAAGAAAGGGAGACCATTTTGATCTCCCTTTTACTATTGTAAGTTTTAAAACCTATTTTATCAGGTGTCTCGATAAATCAAGCATTCGAACAATTGGTGCTTTTGCCTTTTCCATAACATCATCAGGTAAGATGATTTCAGGTTGTTCGTTTTTTAATGCAAGGTATAACTTCTCCATTGTGTTCAGTTTCATATAAGCACAATCATTGCAAGAGCAGGTTTCGTCGGCCGGAACAATTAAAAATTCTTTGTTGGGAGAATCTTTTTGCATCTGATGAAGAATTCCCGTTTCTGTTGCAACAATGAATTTTTTAGATTCGCTGTTTTTTGTATAATCCAGCATGGCTGTTGTTGATCCAACAAAATCGGCAAGTAATAATACCGGATGTGCACACTCTGGGTGAGCAATAAGTACAGCATCAGGATTTTCGATTTTCATTTTCATGATTTTTTCTGAAGAAAGAATATCATGAACCTCACAGGTTCCATCCCAAAGAACCATTTGTCTGCTGGTTACTTCATTTATGTATCGTCCAAGGTTTTTATCAGGAGCAAAAATTATTTTCTGATCTTTAGGAAAGGATTCAACAATTTGAACTGCATTTCCTGACGTGCAAATCACATCAGATAAAGTCTTAATTTCGGCAGTACAATTGATATATGAAATAACAATATGGTCGGGGTGAAGCGCTTTAAATTTACGAAAATCATCCGCCGGGCACGATTCAGCAAGAGAACATCCGGCTGCTAAATCGGGCAGAAGTACTTTTCTTGTTGGATTTAATATTTTAGCAGTTTCTGCCATAAAATGAACGCCCGCAAACAAAATAATATCTGCATCAACTTCTGAAGCCTTTTGTGCTAATGCCAAACTATCGCCTTTAAAATCGGCTATTTCCTGAATGTCAGGAGTTTGATAGTAGTGAGCAAGAATTACAGCATTCTTTTCTTTTGCTAATTGAAGAACCTTATCTCTCATCAAGTAAATATTTGCTTAGTCTCTCGTTAGGTTAACAGGTGCAAATATCTTTAAATTATAGCGAAAATCAAACCATTACTATATGTTTTGGCATTTAAACAACTTATTTAGATCGGGGAATATGAAGGTGAAAAGCACTTCCTTTCTCAATTGTGCTTTCAGCCCAAACTGTACTTTTATTCGCTTTTGCAAATTCTTTACAGAGAAGAAGTCCCAGTCCGGTTCCTTTTTCACCCACGGTTCCGGTTGATTTGAATTTTAAATCGATGCGGAAAAGTTTATCCAAATTTTCGCTCGCTATGCCAATGTCATGATCTGTAATTTGAACTTTCAGAAAGTCATTTTTCTCTTGTATGTCAATTTCAATTTGACTCTTGGACTCTGAGAATTTTATTGCGTTGTTAATAAGATTTCTCAGAATTAAGCTGTACATATTTTAATTTCTTTTTTGTCTACTGATACAATTTACGATCGTTTAAATTGAATAGGGATTCAATCTTTTTTATTACTATTATGAAATGAAAACATCTCTACTTGAAATATGTTGTTACTCTGTTCAATCAGCAATTATAGCAGAACAATCCGGGGCTGATCGAATTGAATTATGTGCTGGTGTTCACGAAGGAGGAACTACTCCTAGTGCTTCTTGTATCAAAATGACTAAAGAATCAGTTAGCATTCCTGTACATGTAATTATCAGACCTCGTGGTGCTGATTTCTGTTATTCTGCTATTGAGTTTGAGTGTATGAAATTGGATGTAATTCACTGCAAAGAAATTGGAGTAAATGGCGTCGTATCTGGTGTTTTACTTTCGGATGGAAGCATTGATGTGGAAAGAACCAAAGAATTGATCGATTTGGCAAAACCAATGAATTTCACCTTTCACAGAGCTTTTGATATGGTAAAGGATCATTTTAAAGCTTTGGAGCAGTTAATAGAGATGGGAACCAATCGAATTCTCACATCTGGAGGAGAACAAACTGCCGTAATGGGTAAATATTTACTGAAAGACCTGATTGTAAAGGCAAGTGGACGGATAGTGATCATGCCGGGAAGTGGTATCAATCATGAAAATATTTTGAGTTTGAAAAATTATACCGGAGCTAAAGAGTTTCATTGTTCAGCAAAGTCTTTGGTGAGAGGGAAAATGGAATATCAGAATCCTAAAATTGCCATGGGAGGTGAAGAAAATGTGCCTGAATTTGAATTTTACGAGGCAGATTCCGAGAAAATTCGTAAAATTGCAGACATCCTAAAAGCCGAGGACTTATAACTAATTATTCTACTAATGAGGAAAATTTCTATCCTTCTGCTTAGTCTCATTCTCTTTTGGGGCTGTTCCAATGTACATTTTATTCAAGACAATGCCGTTCGTGCAAAAGTTTCTAAGCGATTCGAAGAAAGAAAAGAATTTGCATCTAATCGATCCGATGAACTTTTCTCAGTATTTCAAGAAAATATAACGACTGAAGAAAATGAAGCATTACAGTTTTTATATGCCTATATGCCGTTGTGTGATTTGGCAGATTATAATGGAGATTTTTTTCTAAAACAAGTGAAAGCTTCGTTTGAGGCCAGAGAAAGTTTTGAGTGGGGTAAAAAAGTGCCGGATGAATTGTTTCGTCATTTTGTTCTACCATACCGTGTAAACAATGAAAACTTAGATTCGGCCCGATGGGTTTTCCTTAAAGAGTTGAAACCGATATTAAAAGGTATGTCGATGAAAGAGGCAGTGCTGGAAGTGAATCATTGGTGTCACGAAAAAGTTAATTACGCTCCAACAGATATTCGCACAAGCGGACCACTAAGCATTGTGAGAACTTCATGGGGAAGATGCGGTGAAGAATCAACATTTACTGTAACTGCCTTACGTTCGGTAGGAATTCCTGCCCGTCAGGTCTATACTCCACGTTGGGCGCATAGCGATGACAATCATGCTTGGGTGGAAGTTTGGACGGATGGGAAATGGTCTTATTTAGGTGCTTGTGAGCCTGAACCCGATTTAAATATGGGGTGGTTTACCGAACCTGCCCGTAGAGCCATGCTGGTGCATACCAAAGTGTTTGGTGATTTTGAGGGAGATTATGAAGTTGTAAAGCGTTCAGATAATTTCACTGAGATTAATGTGGTGGAGAATTATGCTGATGTGAAGAAAGTTTACGTGCAGGTCGTTGATCAATTGGGTAATTCAGTTGAAAATGCAAAAGTAGATTTTGGATTGTATAACTATGCTGAGTTTTATCCAATTGCCAGTAAGAATACAGATTCTGATGGAATATCTTTCCTCACCACAGGTTTGGGTGATCTGCTTATTTGGGCTAGTAAAGAGGGGGAGTATGCTGGCAGGAAAATCAGTGTAAGTCAAACCGATACGCTTCGTTTGGAATTGGGTCGTGGTTTTTATGGAGAGCAGATTACCGATTTAAATATGGTTCCTCCGGTTGAGCAAAATCCTTATTCGGTTGATGAGAGCAAAAAGAAACAAAATGATATGCGTCTGTCTTATGAAGATAGCATTCGAATGCAATATAGAACCACTTTTATAGATTCAATTACTGCCTGTAAATTAGCTGATGAAAAATCTTTGGATGCAGGAATGATCTGGAACAGCTTTAAGAAAAGTCAGGGGAATTGGAAAGAGATTCAGAAATTTGTAGAATCAATATCTGGAGGAAATGGTGCAATTGCAGTTGATCTTCTTAATTTAATTACTGATAAAGATTTGCGAGATACGCGATCTGAAATACTGGAAGATCATTTGAGTAATACGATCGGAAAATACAAGTTGGAAGATTACAGTTCCAAGGAGCTTTATTTGAAATGTGTTTTAAATCCAAGAATCAGCAATGAGTGGTTAATTGCTTACCGCGGATACTTGCAAAAGGCGTTTCAAGATAAATTTACCGGCGATCGATCTGATATAGTTGAGCAAATTAAGCAATGGATTTTAGATGAAATACAAATCACCGAAGTAGAAAATTATTACAACCTGCCAATTAGCCCAAAGGGTGTTTATGAGCTCAGAATCTCAAATGCTGAATCCAGAGATGTTTTTTTTGTGGCACTTTGCAGAAGTTTAGGAATTCCATCGCGTTTGGAGCCAGCAGAAAAAACACCGCAGTATTTCGATGGTAAAGAATGGTTGAATATTTATTTTGAAAAACAAATAGTTAATCAGCCAATTACTGGTTTTGTGATGTTGAATAATACTGCAAAGGATTTTGATCCGGCTTATTATATGCATTTCACCATTGGGAAATTAAATAATGGAATTTATGAGAGCCTTGATTATGGGTGGGATTCTAAATTATCGGATTTGCCTTCAAAACTGGAATTGGAAGTTGGGAAATACAGATTGGTAACAGGCAAACGCGGCGCTGACGGAACAGTTTATGCACATTTGAATCATTTTGGAGTTTTAAAAGACCAGACCACTAAAATTGATTTGGTATTCAGAGATCCAATGGCAGAAAATAAGGTGTTAGGTCATTTAGATACTAAATTGAAGGTTTTCAGTGATAAAGGGAAAGAAGTAACCCTTAAATCATTAGAGAAGCAGGATGCGATTGTATTGATGTGGCTGGAGCCGGGAAAAGAACCAACCCGACATTTAATGGAAGAGTTTAAGGAAGTGAAAAAGAAATACAAAGAATGGGATGGAAATATAATTGTATTGCAGGCAGAGGAAATTGATAAAGAGAACTTTTCAGAAGGCTTTTTTAGCAACATGCCGTCAAATTACAAGCTGTATAAGGATAACAGTAATGAATTGCTTATACAGGCTAAAAAGGAGTTGGGTATTTCTGGTAAAATTGAAAAACCTCTGATATTGATGTTAAACCCTGCGGGCGATATAAAATTTGCTTCCCGCGGATATAAAATTGGGATTCATGAGCATTTACTCAAAGTTTTGGAAGAATAATTAAAAACAGGAATCTCGTGATCGAATAAAAAAAAATGCCACTTCAATTCGTTGAAGTGGCATTTCTATTTATGATATATCTATTTCTAATATAAAAAGAGAATTTTAATTGTAAAGTTCTTCTGCAAAACTGCCCTCTACCTTATTTCCCAATAAAAGTTCTTCAATGGTAGCAGCAATATCTGTAAAAGAGGTTCTGGTTCCCAAATCAACATTTTGTTTGATATTTTTACCAAACACCATTATTGGAATGTACTCTCTTGTGTGATCAGTTCCCGGGTAAGTGGGATCACATCCGTGATCGGCAGTTAAAATTAAAATTTCATCTTCCTTTAAATTTGCCTGAATTTCGGGTAGATAACGATCAAATTCTTCCAAAGCAGCTTTGTATCCTTCCGGATTTCTACGATGTCCAAACATCATATCAAAATCGACCAGATTCGTGAAGATCAAACCTTTTGAATCTTCTTTTAATGCAAGCAGTGTTTTGTTGATTCCATCAACATTATCCTTATTGGTTCCGCGGGAGTCGGTAATTCCTTGTCCGGCAAAAATATCTTTTGTTTTACCAATACCAATAACGTCCAATCCGCTTTCACTTAGGCGATCGAGAACAGTGGGAGCGGGTGGCGTAACAGAATAATCGTGACGATTTGCTGTTCTGGCAAAATTTCCTTCACTGCTTCCCAAGTATGGCCGCGCGATCACACGTGCTACAGGTTCATGTTCGCTGCAAATTTCCAAAGCAATTTCGCAGGCACGGTACAATTCGTCTAAAGGAATAATTTCTTCGTGAGCAGCAATCTGAAAAACAGGATCAGCAGAAGTATATACAATCCAGTTGCCGGTTTTCATTTGTTCTTCTCCGTATTCGTCAAGAATAGCAGTTCCTGAAGCAGGCTTGTTAGCCATTACTTTTCTGCCGGTTCTTTCTTCAAATAATTGAATGGTTTTTTCTGAAAATCCATTCGCATAGGTAGGGAAAGCACGTTCCAGCTTAACTCCGGCAATTTCCCAATGGCCGGTTGTTGTATCTTTGCCCTTGGAAGCTTCCGCAGCTTTTCCGTAGGCTCCGTTTGTGTTGTTGCATGATGCAACACCTACAATGTCAGTAAGGTTACCAAGACCTAGTTTCTGCATATTTGGTAAATTAATACCATTACAATGTTTGGCAATATTTCCAAATGTATTGGAGCCAACATCTCCAAATTCGTCAGCATCTGGTAAATAACCAACGCCAGCGCTATCCAGCACCACAATTGTAGCGCGTTCTATTTTAGGAATCATAAACTTGTGTTTAAAAGTGTATAAAATATACTGATGAAGGGTTGTTTAGGTAGTGAGGCAAAGTTAGTAGAACAATTATAAATTAGCAATTAATAATTATAATAAATGTTCTTGATGGGATTATGAAGAAGTTAATAAATACTTTGTGATGATCTCTTGTACCGGTATCATATCCGTATAATAATTTGTTGAGATTACAGCAACAGGGCAAAAGAATCCCCCAAACAAATAAATGTCCGGGGGATGAGATATATAGGTTTTATTTAGACTTAATTGTATAAGTTTTCTCTTTGCTCTTTAATTTTATCGCTGGTAATATAATCATCGTAATCCATCAATTTATCAATGATTCCATTAGGAGTTAATTCAATAACACGAGTAGAAATTGTTTGAATAAATTCATGATCATGAGACGACATCAACACGGTGCCGCCAAAGTTGATCAACGAATTATTGAATGATTGAATCGATTCCAAATCCAAGTGATTGGTTGGTGTATCCAAAACCAGCAGGTTAGCATTTCTCAACATCATTCGGGAAACCATACAGCGAACTTTTTCACCTCCCGAAAGAACATTTGCTTTTTTGTAAATATCTTCACCAGAGAAAAGCATTTTGCCAAGATATCCTCGAAGATAAACTTCACTGGTATCACTGGAATATTGAGCTAACCAATCGATTAGTGTAATTGGTTCTTCAAAGAATTCAGTATTGTCAAGTGGTAAATATGCCGGTGTAATCGTAACTCCCCATTCATAATTACCACTGTCGGCTTTTTCAATTCCGTTAATGATATCGAAAAGGGCAGACATTGCACGAGGATCTCTGGAAAGGAATATCACTTTTTCACCTTTTTCGATTGTGAATTCAACATCTTTAAATAAAACTTCTCCATCTAGGCTTTTACTTAAACCTGAGCAAGAGAAAATTTTATCTCCGGCTTCACGTTCCTGCTGAAAAATAATACCGGGATAACGGCGGGTAGAAGCTTGAATATCCGAAATATCCAATTTTTCGATCATCTTTTTTCGGGAAGTTGTTTGCTTCGATTTGGCTACATTGGCACTGAATCGGGCAATAAATTCCTGAAGTTCTTTTTTCTTCTCTTCGGCTTTCTTATTTTGATTTGCCTGCTGACGGGCAGCTAACTGACTGGATTCGTACCAGAAGGTGTAGTTACCGGAAAACATTTTCACTTTTCCAAAATCGATATCAACAATGTCAGTACATACCGAATCTAAAAAGTGACGGTCATGCGATACCACAATAACTGTATTTTCGAAGTTGGCCAGATAATTTTCCAACCACATTACTGTTTCAAGGTCAAGATCATTGGTAGGCTCATCGAGAAGTAAGTTATCCGGGTTTCCAAAAAGTGCCTGAGCCAATAACACACGAACTTTTTCCTTACCACTCAGTTCTTTCATTAGTTTATAATGAAGAGCTTCTTTAATGCCCAAACCGCTTAATAATTCAGCGGCTCCGCTTTCAGCATTCCAGCCATCCATTTCAGCGAATTGTTCTTCCAGTTCCGAGGCTTTAATTCCATCAGCTTCCGAAAAATCAGGTTTTGCGTAAATGTCATTTTTTTCCTGCAATACAGCCCACAATTCTGAGTGACCCATAATTACAGTATCTAGAACTGTAAATTCATCAAATTCAAAGTGATTCTGCTTTAAAACCGCCATTCTTTCACCAGGTTCCATCGATATTGATCCTGTTGTAGAATCCAATTCACCAGAAATGATTTTTATTAGGGTAGACTTACCGGCGCCATTTGCACCAATAACTCCGTAGCAGTTTCCAGGGGTGAATTTTATATTAACATCCTGAAAAAGAGGTTTTTTACCAAATTGAATAGATAAATTTGAAACTGAAATCATACACTTATTTCCTTTAATTATTAAGGCTGCAAAATTAGTGATTTTTATTTTAGATCTAATCCGATTGTATGATTAACTTTTAAGTAATTTTTAAAGAAGGGAAACCTGCAATAAAAAACAGGTTCAATTTGAATTTGTGTTTGAAGAAAGAATGGTCGTAATTTCATTTGTATTTTCGACAGCAGGAATTGTAACCCGGAAGGTTGTTCCCAAATTTAAAGTGCTCTCAACCCGTATTTCTCCTTTGTTTTGTTCAATAAATTGCTTGCAGAGCAGTAAACCTAATCCATTTCCTTTTTCGCCGTTGGTTCCAATATAAGATTGAGAATGGTCTATTTCAAAAAGATGTGCAATTTGATCTTCAGAAATTCCTATTCCGCTATCTTTTATCCACAGTTCAACGAAGTTATCACTTTGTTTTAGTCCAATCGCAATTACACCTCCTGATTTCGTGAATTTTAGTGAGTTGTTAATTAGGTTACGAATTACTGTATCCAGCATTTGGCGATCGGCAAAAACAAAAACGGTCTCTTCAAGTAGTAATTGAAGATGGATATTTTTCTGTTTCGCAACACTCGAATAGGTTCGAAGATTATTTTCTAAAAGTGGTTTAAGAGAGAGAATAACAGGTTTGTAGGGCAGTTTACCCGATTGATTTAAAGACCAGGATAGAAGATTGTCGGTTAGACTTAATACATTGCTTATGCATTCTTCCATGTCGTTGCTGCTTTCCTCAAGCAATTGATATTTTTTTTGCTGAATAAAAATCTTGATTAACTGAGCAATATTATATACAGATGCTAAAGGAGAGCGCAGATCGTGCGAAATAATTTGAAACAACCTGTTTTTTGTTTTGTTGGAATCAAGTAAGGCTTCATTTTTTCGGTCTAAAAGAGTTTTATGCCATTGAATCCTCTCATTTTGCAATTGCAGTAATCGATGTGTTTTTTTATTTCTGTAATACGAACGGACAATAAAAATAGCGTAACCAAGCAGTAAAATCAACAATACTATTAAACTGTTTCGCTGCCACATTTTACTCTTGTTTTCTTTTTCCAACAAGGTAATTTGCGTTTCTTTTTTCTCCGATTCATATTTTTCCTGAATCTCAGCAATTTGTTTTAGATTTTCATGGTTGAAAATACTGTCTTTTAGCAATTCATAATTTAATATATAGTGTATTGCACTATCTGGCTGGTGCAATTGTGCGAAAATTGCGAAAAGCTCCCGGTTGCAATCTTTCTGATATTCAATGTTTTTTGTCTCTATTGCAAGTGCAAGTGCTTTTTTACGATATTCTAATGCTTTTTGATAGTTGTTTTGTACATAAAAAACATGAGCAAGACTATTAATGGTAGATATTATTAGATTTTTATTTCCTATTTCTTTCTTTAACAGCAAGCTTTGATTTAAATATTCCAAGGCCATTGAATCTTGCTCCATTTCCATGAAGCAAGAACCCATGTTGTGATAGGTTTGCGCTAGTTTATACTTATTGGGGGCCTCTTTTAAAACATCAAGATTTTTTTTGTAATAATCTAACGCTTCTTGAAAATTATTCTGAATGGAAAGTATGTTGCCAATATTCGTATTTGAGGTATACAAGAAAGAAATTTGATTCCGCTCTTTGTAAATTTTTTCAGCCTTGTAATAATATTCTAGGGCTTTGTTGTATTTTTTTAAAGCCTTATATATTAGTCCAATACTGTTGTAGGATAAGGGTAGCTCAAAGGTATTGTTGTTGTTTTCGAAATATTCCATACAAGTAAATAAATCAACAATAGCCAGATTGTATTTATTCATATTTCGATAAACGATTCCTCTGTTTAAATAGGTGTTATTTATACCAAGAGAATCGTTGGATAGTATGAATTTATCAAGAGCTTTATTAAAAAAAGATATTGACTGAGTATAGTCTTCCTTACGAAAATGTACTAAAGCAATACGAATGAGGGCATTTCCAGCTCCTGAGTGGTTTTCGGATTTTTCTGCATACTTTATAGCTTCCTCTGCATAATGAATTGCTTCAACTGGTAATTTTCGATAGTTTTTGCCTGTCCATTCATTTAAGAATTCAATTTTTAAATGAATGTCTGAAATAGAATCTAATTTTTTGTCAATAGAATCTAAATTCTGAGTAAAAGCTAAGGGCTTTGCTACAAATATAAATATGATTAATAACAAAACAAGTTTTCTCATACCAAATTCGATTAAAACTATTGAGCAATTTAAGGTGAAAAATGAATGATAAAAATCGGATTACTAAATTATATGTTTCCGATATTTATCATTCTTTTGTAAGTACTATTAGCTAAGGGTTGGTTGTTTCGGCATCATCATAATTCACATCTGTACCGTTGTCTGCAACAGGATTTCCTACTGAAGAATCCCCAGATAAAGCTTGCTTAACAATCATATTCACTTTCTTGATTTCATCTGTAGGTCCTTGTTTTACAGGAACGGCAAATTCAACAATATCCGTTTCTAACGAACCATAAGTGGTTACAGTAGCTGTTACTGACCATACTTTTTTTCCGTCTATTTCTATAAGTCCTTGCTCTATAGAACTAAGTGCATAGTCTTTTGGTAAAGAAACTACAGAATTAATAGTATAAACTCCGGTTGATGTTGATTTTGTAAGGTTTACGAAGGGTTTAAATAGTTTCATATGTTTTTAATTTTAAGTTTTTGCCATATGGAACTTACCATGCTGGAATAATCATCTTCCTGTGTGTCAAAATATCCTTGGCATGGACGTTTCATAAGTAAATGTTCGTTTGTGATTATTAATTCACAAAGTCCATTATTAGTATAAAGTAAGCATTTACGAGCATTAAGAAAAAATGTTAGTATTCAATTAAATTTAATTCAATATTTTCTGAATAGCTTCCAATTCCATTGCTTCAAAATGTAAATTTGCAACAGAATTTATGTTTTGATCGAGTTGATTCACCGAACTTGCACCAACCAAAACCGAAGTAATTCGTTTATCTTTTAGCAGCCAGGCAATTGCCATTTGGGCTAAACTTTGTCCTCGCTTTTCGGCAATTGCATTCAGAGCCTTTACTTTATCTATTACTTTTTCAGTAATCTGCTCTTTTTGCAAAAAACCATGCGATTTGGCTGCTCTCGAGCCTTCAGGAATTCCTTTCAAATATTTATTGGTCAACATTCCTTGTGCCAAAGGAGAGAAAGCGATGCCACCAATTCCATCTTCTTCCAGAACATCTAACAAGCCATTTTCAACCCAACGCTCGAACATCGAATATTTTGGTTGATGAATAAGGCAGGGAGTTCCCAGTTCCCGCAATATTCTTGAGGCTTCGCGTGTTTGATCGGCACTGTAATTTGAAATGCCAGCATACAATGCCTTACCCTGACGGACAACATGATCCAATGCCGTCATAGTTTCCTCTATGGGTGTATTGGGATCGGGACGATGAGAATAGAAAATATCGACATAATCGAGTCCCATTCTTTTCAAACTTTGATCCAGACTTGAAACCAAATATTTTCGTGAACCCCAATCACCATATGGTCCGGACCACATTTTGTATCCTGCTTTAGTCGAAATAATTATCTCATCACGATATTGTTTCAAATCTTCGTTCAGAATTTTCCCAAAATTTTCTTCGGCAGACCCCGGAGGTGGTCCATAATTGTTGGCCAAATCGAAATGGGTAATTCCCCGGTCAAAGGCATGAAAAATAATCTTTCTGAACTCGTTATAGACATCTACATGTCCGAAATTATGCCACAAACCTAAAGATATTGCTGGCAGTAATAAACCACTTTGCCCACATCTTCGGTAGGGCATATCATCATATCTGTTTTCAGATGCTTTATACATACTTATTTAATTTTTATTCGAAAAGTGAAGATAGTAAGAAATGTTTAAACATGTTTGAATGTGAATGAATCAGAATTTAATGTTTTGATGTGAGCAAACCAAAATAAAATAGCCACAGGAAATTCCTGTGGCTTGTATTTTTTTACTAAAGTTTTGTAAGTGCTCTAATTTTGGGACATTTAACGAATAGGCTATTGTTCGTTAAATATTGAAAACAGGCAACTGCGTTACTAAAATCTAACGGATTATTATTTTTATACTTGTATTCAAATTACCTTTTTAAGCGAAAAGAAAAATTCAATCCCCTTTTCTTTGCGTTTTTTAACAAATATTCTCCCTTTGTGATAGGCTACGGCATTTTTCACGATTGATAAGCCTAAACCCGTACCTCCCATTTTTCTCGAACGACCATTATCGGCCCGATAAAAACGTTCGAATATGCGTGGCAAATGTTCTTCCTGAATTCCAATTCCATTATCGGTAAATGAGAAGTAATGGTAGTTCGTATCTTCGAAATAATGTTCAATGTCGATTTTACAACCTTCTCCGGCATATTTTATCGAGTTGTCAATCAGATTTCTGAAAATTGAATCCAACAGCTCCGAATTGCCTTTAATTTTAAGATTTTCAGGGAAATTCAGGTCTATTTTCATGTTCGATTCAGTCAACTTCAATTCAAAATCGGTAAGCATATCTGTTACCATTTCATTCACATTTACATCTTCAATAGAGAATAGTTCATTGGCTTCTTCAATTTTAGTGAGAAAGGAGATATCCTGAATTAAATTCGATAAACGATTAATTTGCAGACAGGAACGTTCAATAAATTGTACTTTTTTGTCTTCATCCATCGTTGGATTATCCTTAATTGTTTCCAGAAAACCAGAAATAGCAGTTACAGGAGTTTTCAGCTCGTGTGCTATATTAAGAGTCATTTCCTGTTTAATGGTTTTCTCATTTTCCAGTTTGGTGATGTCGTTAACAGAAATTTCGAAGTTACTGTCCAGAAAAACTACGACCTGAAACAGAAACACTTTATGTCCGATTGTAATGTTCTTTTTCGTGCTGATAATATCAACGTTTGGGATGTAATTTGTTTCCAGCTCTTTGATATTTCTGTCGATAAAATCGTTGATTTCAACCAATTCAGGAAGTTCAAACAGTTCCTGGTAGTTGTGACTCGATATATGAGACAAATAGTTGATGTAATCAATAAAATGGCTGTTCCATAGAATCAGGTTCTTCTTTTTATCAAATATAGCAACCCCTTCCTGTGCAATTTGAAGGTGCATAATCAACTTTTCTTTTTCCTGACTAAGAGCTTCGGTTGTTTTGGTTAGTTTGCGGTAAATTTTTACAATCTGGTGGCTAATTTCACCCAATTCTGTCTTTCCAAAATCCTCATTCGGATCTATTTCTCTATTTTGTGCTGCATTAATGGCAAATTTCCGAAGCTTTGCAATTGAATTTCCAAAATGCTCGGTGGCGTAAATTAGAAAAACTACGGTTACACCAAATAAGCCAAACAGAAAGTAAAAGAATAGGGTGTTTGCCTTTAAAAAGCTAAGTACACTTTCGTTGATTGGAAGCGCAGTCCGAACAAAATATTCATAATAGTTTTTGGAATAATAGTAATAGGATTGTCCGGTAGAACCTGATAAACGGATATTACTTCCTTTTTGAGAATGCAAAGATTTTTGAACTTCAGGGCGGTTGAGATGATTATCAAGTCTTTCTATATTGTCTACATACGAATCGTATACAACTTTACCTTTTGCAGTAATAACTGATATTCTAATGTCTTTGTCGGGCATTAAAGCACGTAGGGTATCTATTTCTGAAAAATTAAGAGTTTCATTCAAGCCTTTTTTTCTGATGAGCTCATGAATTTGCTGCGTGTAAATATTAAGGGCATATTCTAATTTTTCGCGGCGGTACAATCGTTCCTGACTGTATTGAAATCCTCCTATTAGAACGGAGAAAATCAAAACGATGATAAAGAAGAAAAAGAACAACCTCTTTTTGTATTTTGATCCGGATTTTTGAATGGGTTTTTGCATGAATTTATAAATTTGGGACATTAGTTTGTTTTAGGTTCAAAATAGTAACCGTAGCCAGATTTCGTTTTAATAAATTTGTGGTATTCACCAATTTTCTTTCGTATTCGTCTCACATTAACATCTACTGTTCGGTCGCCGATAAAGCTGTCGTTTGCCCAGATAATACTCATTATTTCTTCTCTGGAATATATTCTTCCCTGATGACTGATCAGCAATCGGAGTATTTCGTATTCCGTTTTTGTTAAACCAACATCTTTATCATTAATGCACACTTTTTTTGAGTCTGAGATCATTTTAAAATCATCGAACTTAAAATCCAGATCATTTTTTGAATCAGAAAAAATGCGTTTGCAAATTACATTAATTCTTGCAATTATTTCTTTTACCGAGAAAGGTTTGGATACATAGTCATCCGCACCGGCATTAAAACCAATCAGTTTATCTGCTTCGCTTGTTTTGGCAGTAATAAACAGAATTGGCTTATCTTCCAGATCAGGATTTCTTCGAATTATCTTCGCTAATTCGAGCCCTGAAATTTCTCCCATCATAATATCTAAAAGGAAGAAATCATACGTTTTAAGTTCCAGTACTAATGCTTGTTCTGCTGAGTAGGCAACATCTACATCAAATCCTTCCTGCTTAAGATTGAATTGGAGGATTTCGCATAAATCCTCTTCATCATCAACTACTAATATCTTTAAATCTTTCATGCTTGGAAATCTTTTCCTGGGTTTTTGTTCAAAAAAGTTGAGCTTTAGTAAATCATCAATTTTACCAGTTGTTTACTGATCTTCTTCAGGCAAATCCTTATGGCGTAAATCAATGCCTTGCAGGTAATAAATTGACGCTTCAGCAATATTTGTTGCATTGTCTGCTATTCGCTCGATATTACCTAATATGCTGTTGAAATTTAACAGATTGAAAATTTCGGTTGGTTCACTGCTTTTGGGTGAATTTTTTCGAATCATTCGTTTCAAAATTTTCGATTGCATTTCGTCAACGATCTCATCATTTTTAATGGTCCAGATAGCATACTCACGATCCCCGTCCTCAAAGGAGA
This sequence comes from Labilibaculum sp. K2S, assembly GCF_030372765.1. Classification (GTDB taxonomy): domain Bacteria; phylum Bacteroidota; class Bacteroidia; order Bacteroidales; family Marinifilaceae; genus Labilibaculum. Next base: position 150,613 of record NZ_JAUCMW010000001.1, read on the forward strand.
TCAATGCTTTTTTAACCATTTCTGCGCTTATCGACAGCATGTTTAAAACCGAATCTTTATGATTCTCATGAATTGTTGGCGGTTCCATTTTGTGGAAAAAGCGCATGATGTTATTCAGTTGATCACCAATTCTTTCTACGTGACCAATCATTCTGAAGTACGAGACTAAGAGGCGTAAATCGCTTGCCATCGGATGTTGTAAACCGATTGTTTCAATGATGTTGTCACTCATTTTTATCTCAAACTGATCAATTTTATTTTCGTTCTTTTTAAACGTTTCAATAAGCTCTTTTTCTATTTTATCCAAGCCATGATTAACCACCTCTTCCAATATTTCAAACTGCTGAAAAAGCAGTGTCTGCATTTTGGCGAAATCATTATCAAGCTTATCGAATTTTTTATCTTTTTTAATTGACATAGTATGCGAATTTGTATTGTTAGTATAAGAATTCCTAAATTGTTGAAAATCAACCAAATTTTCCGGTTAGGTATTCTTCGGTGCGTTTGTCTTTTGGCATGGTAAACATTTGTTTGGTTTTACCATACTCAACCAATTCTCCCAAATACATAAACATGGAATAGTCGGATATTCTTGCCGCCTGCGACATGTTGTGCGTAACCAATACAATTGTAAAATCTTTCTTCAATTTTACCAGCAGGTCTTCAATTTTTGCTGTAGCAATCGGATCCAGTGCAGATGTAGGTTCATCTAAAAGAATAATTTCAGGAGTGTAAGCAAGTGCTCTGGCAATACAAAGGCGTTGCTGCTGTCCTCCCGATAGAAATGTTCCTTTGTTGTGGAGAGAATCTTTTACCTCGCTCCACAAACCAACTTCGCGTAAAGATTTTTCAACAATTTCATCCTTTTCTCTTCGTTTCAATTTAATTCCATTTAAAAGATAACCGGCAATAACATTGTCGTAAATACTCATTGTCGGAAAAGGATTGGGGCGTTGAAAAACCATTCCAATCTTTCTTCTTAATAGGATAGGGTTCATCTTGTAAATATCTTCTTCGCCAAGATAAACAGTACCTTTGTTGTGCGTGTCGGGATTCAATTCGTGCATTCGGTTAATGGCTCTAAGCAATGTACTTTTACCACAACCGGATGGCCCCATAATCGCCGTAATTTTGTTTTTTGCAATTCCCGCAGAAACATCGTTAATGGAATATTTGTCTCCGCCGTAGGAAACGGAAAGTTGATCGATGTTAATAATAGGAGATTCTATATTTTCTATTGGGTTTTGCATCATGTTGTTGATTTTATTAGGTTGTGCTTTTATTTTTACTTCAACTTCCTTTTTTTCTAATACTGTACTTTCCATCTTTTTGCGATTGCTTTAGCGGTAAGGTTTAAACATAAAATCAAAAACAACAAGAACAAGGATGCACTCCAAATCATGTCTACCAGATTGGGATCGTTGTAAAATTCCCATATCAATAGAGGAATAGCACTTGATGGTTCTGTAATATCTGTGCTGATTGCGGCACTTCCCAATGCAGTTAGCATTAAGGGAGCAGTTTCTCCTGCAATTCGTGATATACCAAGAATCACACCGGAAATAATTCCACTAATACCGGATGGCAACACGACTCTTAGCATGGTTTTGTGATAAGGAACGCCTAAGGAGAGTGCTGCTTCCTTCAAAGTTTCCGGTATCATTTTTAGCGTTTCTTCTGTTGAACGCACAATGGAAGGCAGCATCATTATTGAAAGAGCCACACTTCCTGCCAGACTGGAAAAGCCTCCGGTAATTGGTTTTACGATCCAAATGTATCCAATAACTCCAAGAACAATAGACGGAACACCTTGCAGCATATCTACAATAAACCGAACGATACCTGCGAATTTTCCTTTTGAATTTTCAGCCAGATACATGCCGCAAATAATTCCCAGCGGAATTGCTATTAATGAGGCCATGCCTACAATAATAAGTGTTCCAACTATTCCGTTGGCAATACCCCCGGGAATAATTTCATTGTTTTTAACAGCAACCATTGCCTCCATGGTGTCCGGGGCAACTTTATAAAAGAAGCTGATGTTAATTTGCTTGTATCCCTTTTTTATCAACTCGAAAAGAATCAGGAAAAGAGGTACGCTTGAGAGGAAGGCCAAAAATATAAGCGTATAAGTGAATAGCTTGTCTTTAAGCAATCGTCCTTTCAGCTTAGCATTTGATAATTGAGCAGATGTATTCATTCTATATATCTTATTTCGGTTAAGCCGATAATTTTTTCATGATTAATTTGCCGAGGTAGTTTACAATACCTGTGATTACAAATAAGAGCAATCCTATTTCAACCAAAGAAGTATATTTTAAACCATCGGCTTCGCCAAATTGATTGGCGATTAAACTTGCCATGGTGTTTCCTAAATCGAAAATTCCTGTTGGAATTTTGTTGGAGTTACCAATCAGCATGGTTACTGCCATTGTTTCCCCAATTGCTCTTCCCAAAGCCAGAATGTATCCTGCAAATATGCCGGATCCTGCATTGGGGATGATAACCGTTTTTACAACCTCAAAGCGGGTAGCACCTAAGGAGTAGGCTGCCTCTTTTAAGTTGCCCGGAACCATCGAGATCACTTCCGATCCAAGAGAGGATGCGTAAGGGATGATCATGATTGCCAGAATTATGGAAGAGGTGAAAATTCCAAATCCCTGAGCATTTAGCCCTAAGTCGGTAATTATGGGTCGTAAAGCATAAAATCCCCATAAACCATATACAACAGATGGGATTCCTGCCAACAGATCGATTACAGATCGTAAAAAGGATGGTAATTTACCATTCCTGAAATATTCGCCTAAGAACAAAGAAATTGAAAAGGCGAATGGAAATGTTAATAGCAATGCCAGAATTGAAGTAACCAGCGTTCCAATGATAAAGGGGAGAGCACCATACGATTCTCTTCCTTGGGTTGGATTCCATTCAGTGGAATAAATAAAACCAAAACCAAATTCTTTAAACGAGGGGATTGCCCCAATAAATAAGGTAGTTACAATTCCTAAAGCGATTAGTACTATCAAAACGCCACTACCAATTAAAAGATATCGAAATATTTTTTCGCTGTTCATAAGCTTTGAACCGTTCCTGTTAAATAGGAGCTTGCTTTCAATTGAGAAACTGTTTAAAAATTTATCCTTTAGCTTTTTTATAAGCCAAAAACCTCATAATTGCGTTAAATTATCTTTAAATAGAACCACTATTCGAATCAAATTTGCCTTATTCTGAGTCTTTTTTCTTCGATAAAAATTTCTAAAAATAAATTTAAACAGCTTCTAAGTCTGGAGAACTTTTTTATTGTGAAAATAAAAATAAATTGAAAGCAAGCTCTATATTGAAATTAATCAGTTTGTTATTTTAAAGACTTACCATTGTAGGTAACGGCGCTCAAAACAGCTCTTGCTTTAGCTGCAGCAGCTTCAGGAAGCGGTGCATAATGCACGTTAGTTGTTTCTTTTTGTGCATCCGAACCAATTACCCATTCAATCAATTTGATGGTTTGAACAGCTTGTTCCTTACTTCTGTTCTTGTAATTCTGTTCTTTGTAAATAATTAACCAGGTAAAGCTTGAAATAGGATATCCATCTGCTGCGTCAGTGTTTGTTAAACTAACACGTGTATCGGCTGGAATTTCGCCTTTTGCCGAAGCACTTACCGATTCAATAGAAGGCTTAATAAAATTACCCGCTAAATTTTGAAGACTTGCCACGGGAATATCCTGAGCAAATGCATACTCCGATCCGATGTAACCAATAGCTCCTTCTGTTTGGCTAATTGTTCCGGCAACTCCGGGATTTCCTTTAGCGCCAAGTCCTACCGGCCAAAGCAATGATTTTCCAGTACCAATTTTTTCTTTCCAATCGGCACTTACTTTGCTCATATAATCGCTAAAAATGAAAGTAGTACCACTTCCGTCGGAACGGTGAACAACAGTAATTGCCAAATCCGGCAAGTTAATACCTGGATTTACAGCAGCAATTTTAGCATCGTTCCATTTTGTGATTTTCCCCATGAAAACACCTTCCATTAATTCAGGAGTGAATTTTAATTCTGGTTTACCAGGAAGATTGTAAGCCGCAACCACAGCACCCAAACAAGTAGGAATGTGAAGAACTTTACCAGGCATTTCTGCTAATTTTTTATCGTCTAAAAATGCATCACTTGCACCAAAATCTACAATTTCATCTTTTAAACTACGAATTCCTCCGCCTGATCCAATTCCACCATAAGTAACCAACAGACCTTTTTCTGAGGAGTAGTTTTTGAAAATTTTGTTGTAAAAAGGTTGTGGGAAAGTTGCACCGGCACCAGTAATGGTTTCCGCTTTCTCAGTTGTTTTTGCTTTTTCTTTTCCTGAGCCTCCACAACCAGTCATAAGGGCAACGGCAATAACAGCGGTTAGAAGCAGTTGAATTTTTTTCATCTTTTTAAGATTTTAGTTTAGAACTATTGTTCCTGTATTTATTAAATTATTTATATTTCACTTTTGCAACAGAGGAGAAGCATGCTCCTCATCTTTTGGTACTACAATGTTATGAAGCTAACATTACAGGAATGTTACAGGAATGTTAAATTATCGTTACATCTTTTAAGTTATTGAATAAAAGGGCGTAAGGCTTGTGTTTTTTCGAATAAAAATAAAAAATGTATCATTTTATGGGGAATTTGATTCCGAATGGAGACCGAATAATTTGTAGAATAAACTTTAAAGCCCGATTCAAGAACAATTAATTACATTTTCAATGAAAAATAAATTAAATAGTAAAGCTGACATGCAGTTGGCTGCAGAACTGATCCGCGATTCAAGATCGATGATTGCATTTACCGGAGCCGGTATTTCTGTGGAGAGTGGAATACCTCCTTTTCGCGGACCGGAGGGCTTATGGAGTAGATACGATCCGCAGTGTTTGGATCTGGATTTTTTTCATTCTCATCCCAAAGAATCGTGGACAGTCATTAAAACGATCTTTTATGATTTTTTTGGAAAGGCAGAATTCAATCAGGCACATAGGGTGTTGGCCGATTTTGAGGCAAAAGGACTGCTAAAGGCTCTTGTAACTCAGAATATCGATAATTTGCATCAGATGGCAGGATCGAAAAATGTTCTTGAATTTCATGGAAACTCTCAGAAATTGATTTGCCCTCATTGTAAGAAAATTTATTTGCCCCAAGAAGTGAACCTGGATGTTTTGCCACCCAGATGCGTGGCAGACAAACAAATATTGAAGCCCGATTTCGTGTTTTTCGGGGAAGGAATTCCTGAAGAAGCTTACCGCAGATCAATTGAAGCCGCACGAAAAGCCGATGTGGTGCTAATAATAGGAACCACAGGAGAGGTAATGCCTGCTGCCATGATTCCTACCGAAGCAAAGCGGGCAGGAGCGACAATTATCGAAATCAATACCGAACCATCCAATTATACCAATAACATTACGGAAATATTTCTTCAAGGAAAAGCCAGTGAAATATTGTTGAAATTAGAAGACTTGATTCAGCGGAATTAATAAGTTACCCATTTGATTCGTTGGCTTTTGCAGGCGGGTTTCTGAACTTTATAATCCGGTGTAAATCCCGAAAGGGTGTTTCAAAATCCCAATTCATAAAGTAAAATAGGGGAAAATATTTTATATTTGTTTTCAATTTTCGAATGATGATGTGATGAATCGCAGTATAAATCGTTGGAAATAGTAGGTTTAAAAACCGGGGAATCCGGTTAATTGTATTGAAAATTAAAAAAATCAAAATAGAATTTCATGAAGTTATTAGAAGGAAAAACAGCTATTATTACCGGTGCATCACGTGGTATTGGTAAAGCAGTTGCAATCGAATTTGCAAAGCAAGGTGCTAATGTTGCTTTTACTGATTTGTTCTACAATGAGCAGGCAATCGAAACTGAAAAAGAAATTGCTTCTTATGGCGTAAAAGCCAAAGGATATGCATCGGATGCAAGTAATTTTGCTGATACTGACAGAGTAGTTAATGAAATTGTAGCGGAATTTGGTGCAATTGATATTTTAGTAAACAACGCTGGTATCACTAAAGATACTTTGTTGATGCGTATGACCGAAGAGCAGTGGGATATGGTAATCAACGTGAACTTGAAATCTGTATTCAACTTTACCAAAGCAGCTCAAAAAACAATGTTGAAGCAACGCAGCGGTTCTATCATCAACATGAGTTCTGTTGTAGGTGTTAGCGGAAATGCTGGTCAGGCAAATTATTCTGCATCTAAAGCAGGTATTATTGGCTTTACAAAATCAGTAGCAAAAGAATTGGGTTCCCGTGGAATTCGTTCCAATGCAATTGCTCCGGGCTTTATTATCACAGAAATGACAGGAAAACTTCCTGAAGATGTTGTGAAAGAATGGGCTGGTAAAATTCCTTTGAAAAGAGGCGGTACTCCCGAAGAAATTGCAAAAACCTGTGTTTATTTAGGGTCTGATCTTTCTTCATACGTAACAGGACAAACCATTCACGTTTGTGGTGGTATGAACATGTAAGAAATACCAAAAACGATATGTAAAGCCATCCTTCGGGGTGGCTTTTTTGTTTTCTATCCCTGTAAAAGGAAGGATAAAAGTAAAATCCGGCTTGTGCCGGATGCTCACCAAACTTTTTTTTGATAGTCTGGCTTGTGCCAGGTGCTCACCAAACTATTTTTTGATTGCATGGCTTGCGCCAGGTGATCACCAAACTTTTTTTTGATAGTCTGGCTTGTGCCAGGTGCTCACCAAACTATTTTTTGATTGCATGGCTTGTGCCAGGTGCTCACCAAACTTTTTTTTGATAGCCTGGCTTGCGCCGGATGTACTCCATTTTTTTTTGGAGTGCGGAATGGAGATGTTTTTGCTCAGCGCATCCCGAAAAGGAAGAGGATTATACCAATTTAATTTCAAAATGGACTTTACTTAAAATGAATTAATTTTTAGCTGTATCGAGGCAAAAAAGTAAAGCATAGCCATGTTACGATGCATCTTTTTTAACGAAGATATAGCTGAAAAGAAACATTTTATAAGGCATGTTTTGATATTAATTTGGTATTAAATACAATTCACTACATTCAATCTACAGTTGAATTCATTTCATTTTTCTTTCTGCTTACTTCTTCGGAATATTGTATCGTAGGAAATAAACAAAATACATGCAAACAACAACTAATACTTACGATATGAAAAAATTTATTCTCTTTTTACTACTAGTGGCAGCCGTAACACTACTTCCGGCTTACCATGGTTTTGCAGCCAAGCCCGATAAAGAAATTACGATTAGCTGGAATTCGAACTGGAATGTTGAAAATCTTAAGATCTCGACCAACGGTGATATCGAATTTAATGATAATTATACAGAGATTACTTCGATATCGGATGGTGGATATCTGAAAATCAGCATGGTGAGTTTCGGTATGAAACGAAAGCTATACGTGAATTCGGATGACGGACGTGTTGTTTACCGATACTTTGAAGGAAATAAGGAGGTAGATTTTGAGCCAAAAGGCCGGGAATGGATGAAAAAGGTATTGCCTGATGTAATTCGTAATTCGGGATTGGATCTGGAGAATCGTGTTCGTAAAATTTATCAGAAGAAAGGCATCACTGGCTTTTTATCGGAGCTGGAACAAACCGACAGTGACTATTACAGTTCGAGAATGGTTGAATATCTTTTGAAGAATAATAAATTGAATAAGGCGGAACTGCAGAGTTTGCTTCGGGAATTTCCTTACCGGATTGATTCTGATTATGAGTTGTCTCAGATTTTTAAAAAGTACAACCCTGTATTTTTGGAAGATGCAGAAGTTTCGGCTGAATTTTTTCGCAGTCTGGCAGAGCTATCGTCAAACTACGAATTGTCGCAGGTGCTGTCATCTGTTTACAAACTGAATGATTTAACCAACGAAAACTTCAACCTTTTTATTGGTGCTTTTGATGACATTTCATCGGATTACGAGAAATCCAATTTAATGAAACTGGCCCTGCATGATGAGAAGCTGACCAACGAACAATTAACTGTTTTGCTTAAGGAAGTGGAAGGACTTTCGTCTGATTACGAAAAATCTCAGATTATTAAGTCGTTGCTGAATGCAGACGGACTCTCAACAAAGAATCTGAATGAAATAATTGAACTAACTCACAGCTTATCTTCCGATTATGAAAGGACACAAATTGTTGGTACAATGATCAAGAGAGGTTTGCTGAACAGGTCTAATCTGGATGAATTTAATGAATTGATTGAAGAAATATCGTCAGAATACTCCTACACACAAATATTAAATGAATTGATTGGTTATGAGGCCTTAGGCACCGATCGTTTTAACTACTTGATAAAAGCATCCGATAATATTTCTTCATCTTATGAATTAAGTAGATTTTACAATTCGTTGCTAAATCAGGAAGAATTATCTGTAGAACAGCAGTTGCAACTGATTTCTAAAGCTGAAAATATTTCTTCCAACTACGAATTGGCGCAATTCCTGACCAGAGCAAGTCAAAAAATGGATTTAAGCAATGAGAAAGTTTATGATGCTCTTATTAATGCAACTCAGGAAATTAGTTCTGAATATGAATATGGGAAAGTTATGAAAGCGATTTATTCTCATCGGAAAGACAGATAAGCCGGCTGTTGCAACTAAATAGAATGATCAACAGCTTATTAATTGTTTTCGGCATGCAATTATACAATTGGAACGAAATTGAAGCCGTAAAAGTTTGATTTCGGACTGATTGCCTTACCTTTAGCAGGTATTTATACTAAATAGAATTAAAATCCCATACGCACCAATGAATAAATACTTACGTTTTTTTATCATCAGTCCTGTTCTTGGAATTTTGTGCTATATGCTCGCTTTTTATGGTCATGTGGGCGAATTGCCTGGCGCTGAATTTAAATTCAACGGATATTTACCCAGCGCCATATTTGGTTTGTGGGCCGGCTTTTCGGCATTGGGAATCGGGCAGTATTTAAACAGGAATTTTAACTGGCGTCAAAAACATGCGCTGCGGTTTTTAATTCAATGTGTTTTGCTGTATGCCGTAGGTTTGATGCTGGTAACTATTTATTCCGAAATGTTTTTAATATCTCTGCGTTCCGAACTTACTTACGCACAGTTTTGGTTGATGTATAAAGATGAATTCTTTAAAACGGTGATCATTCTTTTTATTCTGGTATTTGTTTATTCCCTCTTGGATTTTGTGGTGTATTCTTACAATCAGATGAAGGAAGAGGAGATTCGCTCGGCAGAGATGATCAACAATCAGCTAAATCTGCAGTTTGAAGCACTAAAATCTCAATTGGATCCTCACTTTTTGTTCAATTCCCTGAATACAATTTCTTCGCTGCTTTATAAGGATACCGAAAAAGCGGAACGCTTTATCCGCATGTTTGCCGAAAGTTATCGCTTTATATTTAAGCAGAACGATCAGGCATTAATTCCCTTGCAAAAGGAGTTGGATTTTGTTCAGGCCTATAATTATTTGTTAGAGGTTCGGTTTCAGGAAGCATACGAGCTGAAGATCAACTTACCTGATGCTGTTTTAAAAAGCTATGTTCCCCCTTTAAGTGTGCAGATGCTGGTTGAGAATGCAATTAAGCACAATCTGATATCGCAAACAACACCGCTTGCCGTGGAGATTGATTCGGAGAAGAATTATTTGTGCGTTCGAAACAATATCAATCCCTTGCGGGAGCAACCGGAATCCTTTCAAATTGGCATTGAAAATATTCGAAAGAGATATTCCTACTTTACCGAAGAGACGATTCTTCTGGATAAAAATGAACACTTTAAAGTCAGTTTACCACTGATATCTCAACTGAAATAGTTGAGGTGCAAAACCAATATAACGGACTGTTAATTATGAAGACTAACTATTTAAATCATCTGTTTTACAGGATATTTGCACCGCCTTTGGTTGCTGTATTTGTTTACCTGCTGATATTATTAATATTCGACCGACTCTCTGAAATAGGAAATAATTTTAGTCCGGAAGAGGTTCTCTTTTTGGGAATTGTAACTTTTTCCTTATTCGAAGTATATCGCTTTTGGATTTTCCAAACGGAGAAGATAGCTTATTTAAAAGAACGGGTTTTGCTGAAATCCTTTTTCCTGTTTATGGGGAGTTTTATCATCACAATCATTCTTGTTTTCGCATTCTTTTCGCTCTATTTCATTTATTTTCTGGGATTAAGTGCGTTTAGAGCCGAATTGACCTCCTTTCTCATTGTATTTACTTTAGTGGGTATTTTGTATCATCTTTTTTATCTGAGTATCCGGTTTTTAGATCAGCAAAAGGCTCTTCTGCTGGAGAAAGAAGAAATGAATCGGAAAAATATTGAATTCGAACTGCAGGTGTTTAAGAATAAGATTAATCCTGATTTTTTATATCAGTCACTGGAAAGTGTGATTAGTATGATTCGGAAAAAAGAGGTTGATCGGGCAGAAAAATTCATCGATCATTTGGCCTTATTTTACCGGCGGATATTGGGGAACAGATACTCTGAAATTATCTCGCTTGAAGAGGAAATTCAAAAGGTTGATCAGTACCTGCTCATCAGAAATAACAAATACAACGACAACTTTATTGTGAATTGGAACATTGAATCATCTCTAAAAGATATTCATATTGTTCCCAATACTATATTGCAGGTACTGCAAATGATCGAATATTATCAAATGGTTGATTTGAATACCAAATTGGCTGTTGATGTGAGCGAAAATGAGGATTGCATTGTATTTCATTTTTTGTCTTCGGAGCGGTTAACTCCGGTTCCTAAATTGAATCTGCAGATGAAGACTCTAAAAAAAGCCATTGGTTTTTATTCAAATAAAGAGCTTGTTTGGGATAGAAAGGGAGATTTTACCCAAATTTACATTCCAAAAATTAATTTAGAAGATTAGCAAATAACTAAACCTCATATCCCCATTAATCATGAATGTTGTTATTATAGAAGATGAAGTATTGGCTGCCGATAAATTGGAACGCTTGCTGCACAAATACGATCCAAAAATAAAGGTGATCGATCGATTCGATTCCGTTACTGATTCCACCATCTGGTTAGGTAATCCTGCTAATAAAGTAGATTTGATTTTTTTGGATATCCATTTGGTTGATGGATTGAGCTTCGAAATATTTAATAGGGTGCAGGTACAAACGCCGATCATTTTTACAACTGCCTACAACGAATATGCTTTAAATGCATTTAAACTGAATAGTATCGATTACCTGTTAAAACCAGTAACATTCGATCATTTGTATACCAGTCTGAAAAAATTAGAGAACTTCAGGGAATCGCTAAGCGGAGCAGGGCAGATGAAAAATTTGGAGGAGTTGAGTAATGCCTTGGCTACCATCCAAAAAAATTACAAAACCCGTTTCATGGTGAAAATTGGTGAAAAATTAAGGTCCTTTAAGGCAGAGGATATCACGGTTTTTTACGCCGATGGCAGAGATGTTTTTATTCTGTTGAAAGAAGGCAACCGCTACATTATTGATTACAAAATGGAAGAACTTCAGGATTTGCTGAATCCGGAACAATTTTATCGGATCAGCCGCTCGTTTATCGTTAATATCAATTCAATAAACGGTGTTTCGGTTCATTCCAATTCACGACTTAAAGTAGATTTATCGCAGGAATTTGAAAGAGAACTGATTGTGAGCAGAGAAAAGGTGGGCAGCTTTAAAGATTGGTTTAACGGAATTGGGTAGTTTTCTTGTTTTAGCCTTCAGTTTTAAATGTACAGAAAAACAAAAATGCTGACAGCACAGATATTCTGTGCGATGGATGGTGCAATTACAGGTTAATGCACACGAATTTGTTTTTTGTTTGGAAATTAAAAGCCGGAAATTTTTGTATTATGAATGTTTAGACTAATTTTAAATAAGAAGTTTAAATATTCACTAAAAAATAATGATTTCCATGAAAACTTTACAATCAAAAATTGGAGCAGGCCTTCTAATCTTGTTCATGCTCTTGCTGGGGGCTTCATCAAAATCGTATGCTCATTGCGAGATTCCTTGTGGAATTTATGCCGATTCTCTTCGGATCATCATGTTGTCGGAAGATATTGAAACCATTGAGAAAAGCATGAAAAAGATTACTGAATTATCATCGACCGAAAAAGTGGACTACAATCAACTGGTTCGATGGATCACCAATAAGGAAGATCATGCCAATAAAATTCAGGATATTGCTACCCAGTACTTCATGTTTCAAAGGGTAAAAGTTTCAGATGATCCTAAAATAATGGCTAAAAATGCAAAACTTCTGGCTGTTCTGCACGAAATTTGTGTTTATGCAATGAAGTCTAAACAAACTACAGATTTGGCATATGTTGAGAAGTTGAAGCAGGCAGTTCAAGAGCTTTCTCATTTGTATTTTGGTGAGGAAGAGCATCATCATTAAAAATTCAGGACGGATGAATTAATTCGGGTTGCAATTAGTGCCAACTTGAATTACAAGGGGTTTTCACAAGTAGTGGGAATCTCTTTTTTTTATTCCTTTTCAAGTAAGATATAGGCACCAAAAGTTTTATTTTGAAATGGACTTACCAATGGCAGATACCCATTTACCCATTTTCCATCCTGTATTTTAAGTGGATGTTTTGTCGTCATTTCCAAATGGAATTGGTCGAAACTTGCTTTGAATTGATTAAAGATTTTAAAATTGCCTTTCGAGCCGGAATGAATGTTTTTGTTTAGAAAAAGAGCCAAAGTGCTCATGTTGTACCGAAGGTTAATCTCCAGGCATGGATGAATTCTTAGCTTTTCATCACGATTCAAAACCAACATACAATCAACTCCAAAATAACCCGTATAGTTGGTTGCTATATCCGAATCAGCAAGAGTTTCCGACATACAGGACTCCAATTCATGAATGTATTTCCCGGTCAATAATTTTTCCATTTTGCTTGGAACACCGCCCAAGTAATTGCTCAGGTATTGTCCTTTCGAATCGGTTTCGAAAAATCCTAATCCCAAATAATTCACACTGCCTTTCCCATCGCAATAATATTGAAGCGAAAAATCGAATAATTTATTAAAAAAAGGTTCAACCATTACATAGGATTGTGAGGCAAGTATCCCCTTAATCGATTGAACAATGGATTCATTTAAAGTGGCATGACGAAGAATCTGTATGCCTCTTCCTGCTGAGCTTAATGGTGCTTTAATTACAATTTGCTTCCATTTGCTCATTAGGTTCTCAACCTCTAAAACACTGGTGCAGATTTGTGCTGTTTGATCTATATCAATGAATAATGTGCTTTTGGAACGATTAATTGCTTCTTTTATAATTTTCAGAGCCTTTTTGCGACTGTACAAATCACGATGCTCTGTTTTCCAGTAAGAATTGGCTTGATTTAAAAAATCAGGACTGCAAGACTCTTTAAATGGTTTAAGAATATGATGAATTCTGGGACTCCATCCCCAAGGATGAAGGCTGTCTTTCGGCATTTTAATAAACTCAGAGTCTGCTAATGCTGCGCTTAGTGGTTTGAAATTTGGTAAGCTTACGCCTGCATTTGTCAGTAGATCAATAAATTGTTGATCAGGCGATTGATGAACCAATACTGTATCCATTTTATCAGCAAAAAATAGTGGCAATACATCCAGATCCTGCTCAAACTTTGTTAAGATTTTATTGGGCATGAAACTAACCGTTCCGTTGGCAATGGCCATTTCGCAGGTAGGATTGTAAATAAATATTTTTGGAGAAATTTCAGTTGGCATCATTCAAATTCATATCTTTTTGATTTCACAAAAGTAGGTGAAATCTGCTTATCTTTGGTTTTCCAACATAAATTATAAATATGATTTTTCCCAATAAACTAGTGCATGGTCGATTAATAAAGAGATACAAAAGATTTTTAGCTGATGTTGAGTTGGATAATGGAGAGATCGTTGTTGCTCACACTTCGAACTCAGGCAGCATGAAATCCTGTTTGGAAGAAGGAGCGGAGGTCTACCTGACCTTTGTTGATGATCCCAAACGTAAAACCAGGTACACTTGGGAAATGATCAGGATTAACAAGTCTTGGGTAGGCATTAATACAGTCGTTCCGAATTTATTGGTTTACGAAGCCATCAAAAATCAGGAAATTGGTGCTTTAAGAGGATATTCGTTCGTAAAAAGAGAGGTGAAATTTGGTGATAGCCGCTTTGATGTTTTTGCCTCGAATGAGGACGAAGAGTGCTTTATCGAAGTGAAAAATGTGAGCATGAAGGTGGGTGAGTATGCACGTTTTCCCGATGCAGTAACTACTCGGGGAAAAAAGCACTTAAATACTTTAATGCAGGTAAAGAAAGAAGGTAAAAGAGCTGTGATGGTTTATGTGATTCAGCGATCCGACGTTGAAAAATTTGCTCCTGCATATGATATCGATCCTGATTATGCCGCAACATTAAAAGAAGCTTGCGAAAAGGGAGTGGAGGTTTATCCCATCCGGGCAATTGTAAGGCCGGAAAGAATAGAATTAGGAGAACTGTTGCCTTTCGAATTGGAATAAAGGCGTAATTACTTACTTTTGCCAGCCTAAAGAGATAGAATATGAATGACAAGGCACAAAACGAATTGGAAAGATATCGCGAACTAAGAAATGAAGTAAGCGAATTGAGTGAGAAGTTAGCCAACCTGCATAAAGATGAAATGGCTTGCAAAAAAGGCTGTTCGGAGTGTTGTATGCATTTTTCGGTTTTGCCGGTGGAGTATTTCAGCATCTTGCAGGAATTGAAAGCAAACCCGCCCAAAGAGTATCAGGAACTGAATGAAGAAGCCGATGATTGTAATTTTCTAATTAATGATCTGTGTCAAATTTATCAATCCCGGCCTTTTATCTGTCGCACGCATGGATTGCCTTTGTTATTTATGAGTCCCGAAGGCGATGATTGGGAATTGTCGACTTGTCCGTTAAATTTTACTGGTTTTGAAGATTTTCACAGCGAAAATACATTTCTGCAGGATACCTACAACAGTAAACTATTCTTAATTAATCAGGAATTTGTTAAGAATTATGAAGCTGAAAAATTTGGTGATTTTGATATGATATCTATAAATCGTTTGGTTACTGATTTGAAGAAATAGAAGCTGTTTATTGTTTAACTGGTAGCAGTTAATTTTTTTTTTTCAGGGAGTTACTTTCTCTGCGCCTGGAAAACAAAAAGTGCCGCCGATAACTGTAGCTGTTTGCTCAAGGATCGGAACTCTCAATTTGGGGAAAATGGATTCTTTCAGATTGATGACAACATTTTCATTGGAAGTCCGATTGCCTCGAAATAGGTTCGACGGGGTACAAGTATTTGGGTTCTCCTTTACAATAGGTTCGTCAATATCTGAGAGTGTGCTGACCAAAGAGTCACAAATCAATAAATTGGTAATAAAACCAAAGTCGCCTCCGTCTTTAAGTAAGCCTAAATTATATTTGGGTGTCACAGCAAAGTGATATCCTTTAGTCTTGGGGTTCGTATTTTTGACTGCATCAGCAATCGGAAATCCATTGTACCATCCGGTATTTGATTTATATTCCCAATTTTTAGGGCTGATATGGAACATTGTAATTCCGTAATATTCCATTCCCAGTATTCCATTTTTCATTGTTCCTGCATTAAATGGGAGAAGAAGCGATGTTATCGAATCAGGCAAGCAATACAAAATACTGTCGGTAGTTGTTTCATTGTAGGTAATGATCTGCACTTTGATTGGGCTTGGATTGTTTATTTTTATTTCAATTTTTATCGATTTTCGATTGTTTTTCAGCTCTGTTCTCAGTTGATTAATTGGGTTTGAGATTGTATAGGCAACCTGATATGATTCAGAAATGGCACCGGTATTTGGATTTATTGTTTTCATTCCGCCATTTTCGCTTGACGGATAACAGGTGTTATTTGTAAGTTGCTTTAAGGCCCAGCGACCTTTAGGAATGGAATCATTTAGTTGTTCCGTTTCGCCTGTATTATAATATATTTTCTTTAGCAGATTGGAATAAGCATTGGGAAATCCGCCTGCATGGGATAGTGATGCTAAGTATTTTGAATCTTCTGATGGTTGTACCCGTGCACTTACATAGTTGAAAGTTCCCTCATTGAATATTCCATTCAGATTTTGGTAGTACCATTTTAAACTACCTTGTGACGGGTATTGAATAAGAGTTATCTGTTCCTGATAGAAGGAAGCAATTCCTTTGTTTATTGCATCTGTAAGAATAGGGTAAAGGGATTCGGATACCGGATGTAGTGTTGTATCCGTATCATTTATTAGATTGTTATACTGAGCAATTTCATATGTGTCCGTTTGATATGAAAGAGCAACAGATGCCAGAAGAGGAAGAAAAAGTATTTTTACTATAGATTTAGTCATCACAAATATTCTTTTTTACGATAAGTATAGAATCTATGTAATATGTGAAGACCCGCTAAAAAGCAGGTCTTCTATAGTATTACCTGCATAGTGGAAACAGGTATTTGTTACAACAGCTGATTAAGCGCCTGGGTTTGTAATTGCACCACCAATAGCATATGCACTTTGCTGCAGTTCAGGAACACTTACAATAGCATCTGAAGCTGAGAATGTAACTTTAAATGAACTGTTGTCAGAACTTTCTTTGAATGAGCTTTTGTAAACTCCCTGGCTGAAGCTTCCTAGTTTAATAAAACCAAAAAGTGTCAGATTTCCCGATGAATGTTCTTCCCAACTTTCTTTGAATTTTCTGAAATTTGCATTTCGATATGTTATTTCAACTGTTGGATAGTTCGCAATTAAAAGGTTGTTTAGCATGCCAAAGTTTCCACCATTTTTAAAAGTGTCCATATTGAAAGTCGGTTTAATCACAAACTTAAATCCGCTAATATCCTTTTCTACGTTAGATACAGCTTGAGAAATTGGATCAGCATAATACCATCCTTTTTCAGTAGCTTGTTGCCATGCTGTAGGAGCCATTGGTATCATTGCATATCCTTCCCACTTCATCGAAACGGAACAATCTGTACTTGTTCCTTCAGCTTTCGACATGTCATATGAGCCTCCGCCTGAAAGTCCGAATTTCAACCAGGAACCAACGCTAAATCCGGCCTGACCTTCAATATGTACATTCATTTCACTTCCTGAAGCTGAATGTGTTTCCATTTTAATTTCAATGGTACGACCTTTGTTTTGCAAGTCGTTTGAAATCTCCTGTTTTGATTTATTGATACTATACCCAACATTGAATTTGTCCGAAATTTCTCCGTCATTAGGATTTACTGTTTTAATTCCTCCATTCTTTTTTGAAGGAGATTGAGTGCAGTTTTTTAATGATGTAAGGATCCATGAACCGTTTTGCAGAGTATCCTGCAAAGCATTTACCGGACTCATTATATTTAGATAAATAGAAACATCTGAAATTACCTGATCACTTGATGCAGGCCGGTTTGGTAATAATTTTTTTAAGTTTCTGGCCTCAGTCATTTGGGTATAGCTGATTGGGCTTTCGCCTGCAGCTTCTTTTCCGCTCCAAATACTACCAAAAATATAACCAATAATGTAGTCTAGTTTGGTTTTTACATTTGCTTCTTTCATATCTTCTTCAGAGATGTTGCCATAACAAGTTTGGTAATCAGAAACTACAGTGCCTCCCTGTGTCGAAGCATTTTTAGTTGCTTTATCCAACTGTCCTTGATCATTGCTGTTTAACGAGTATGCAATTGAATTTAACACTTGAACATAAGCGTTTGGAAAACTTCCGGACGCTCCAAGTTTAGCTGTGTTTGTAATATCCCCGGGAGCTACGACTGAATTAATGTAATTGTAGGTTGATTCGTTGAAAATATTGTTGCCATTTTGCCAGTTCCAAAGGAAATCTCCTTGAGAAGGATATTGAATTGGATACAATGGTGATTTAAAAATTGAAGCGACTGCATCCTGAGCTTTTTTTTGCAATTCTGCGTAGAATTCATCTCCACCGGTTTGGTTGTTTGCAACTAGTGTGGCAACATTCTCCATTTCTTTTGTTGAATTTTTCATAAAATTGTCTATTTTTTATTTTTTTTGATGTTATGGACCTATTTTATTGTCCATAACATGCCACAGAGTTTCTGCGGACTTTGTTTAATCTGTTTCAAATGATTTGGAATCGATGATTTAATTGTCCGGATCATTTAAATTTTATGTACATCATTAATTGGTAGTGTTAAATTTGGTTAGTGTAATAAAATGGCTTTTTAATGTCAATAATTTATCCATTTGTCACTAATCGTCTGTAAATATTCTTAAAAAGCAATTATGAAAAAAAAATATATGAGTGAAATGACAAAAATTATCAGTAGGGAGTATGAAAAGTTGAGTAAAGCGAATTTTGGAATCGCTTTTTTTGTGATATTCATGGTTTTGAAAGAAAATTCAATGTCGGCCTCGATTTATAAATCTGTTAAGGTTTGAAGAACTCTGGTTTCTATTTTTTACAGAAGAAAAAAAGTAATATTGAACTAATACAAAGTCATGGCTTTTTGCTTGGATTTGTCTGAATATAATTTTATTGCAGGGTAGTTTTGAAATTAAGCCAGTGTTGTTTAAAATAAAATTTTTGGAATTAAGCTAAATTCTGTTGTAACTTACGAAGAGAGTAGTGGCTTAATTCTTAAAATTTCAGGTTATGGCAACAACGAAAAATAATCCAGCAAATGATTTATTGAAGAAAGAGATTCTAAACATTGCTTTAGAAATTTTTGTGCGGGATGGTTATTTCTCGACAACAGGAGCTATGATTGCCAGTGAAGCTGGTATTAGTGAGGAAAAGTTATTTTCTCTTTTTGAAACGAAGGAGAATTTGCTTCACACAATTGTTGCTGAGGCAGTACATCTAATATTTGATGGAGTAGATCCAAATCAGGATGGTAAATTGCAGGAGGTTGAATTACTGTTTTTTATTAACGATTATTTCGATTCTGTTGAGAAAAATCTTGATTTCTTTCGCTTTTTCTATTCTTTGAGACTTCAGCCGGGGGTTGTTGACCAGTACAAACATGAATTGCACGAAATCGTAAGCCCGAAATTAAATATAATTAGAAAATATTTTAGTAAAGAAGGTACTGAAAATCCAAAGATGGAAACCCGCTTTCTTGTCTCGATGCTGGATGGAATTGCAATGAATTTTGTTTTGGAACCCGATGGTTATCCTATTGATGAGATGCAGCAAAAAGTCTTGAATATGTACATTAAAAAAGCTGAAATTGAAGATTAGCTTTTACCGAAAATTTTCTATTAAGCTTGTTCTTTCAATTTGAGATTATAAATACAAAAGAATCCGGTTCACGTCGTGAACCGGATTCTTTATGTTTTTGATTTTGTAAAATATACTAAAGACAAACAGCCTGTAGTTAAGAGTTTACAAATTATTTTAAACCACGTTTGATTAATAAAGCATCAATATTTGGTTCTGCACCTCTAAATTTTTTGTACAATACCATTGGATCTTCAGTACCACCTTTGGCTAGAATGTTATTACGAAAAGCAGCAGCAGTTTCTTTGTTGAATAAACCAGTTTCCTTAAATGCCTGAAAAGCATCAGAATCCAATACTCCAGCCCAAATGTAAGCGTAGTATCCCGAAGAATATCCACCACTAAAAATGTGCGCAAAGTAAGTAGAACGATATCTTGGATAGATTTCAGGAATCAAGCCAATTGATTTCAAGTAATCATCTTCGAATTTTGCAACATCGATATCCTGAACTTCAGATAAAGTATGATATTTCATATCCAACAACGAAGCTGCAAGGTATTCAACAGTAGCAAATCCTTGATTAAATTTACCAGCATCCTGAACTTTTTTAACCAATTCAACAGGAATTACTTCTCCGGTTTGGTAATGTTTGGCATACAATGCCAACATTTCCGGCTCTAAACACCAGTTTTCCATTACCTGTGATGGCAATTCAACAAAATCACGGGATACAGCAGTACCCGAAAGAGTGTTGTATTTGCATCTTGAAAGGAATCCGTGCAAAGCGTGACCAAATTCATGGAATAAAGTTTCTACCTCATCAACACTTAGTAAAGCTGGCTGATCGCCTACAGGCTTGGTAAAGTTGCATACGTTGCAAATAATTGGAGTGATTGCATTTTCAGTTTTCCAACCTGATTGCTTGCGGAAGCTGTTCATCCATGCACCACCACGCTTCGAAGCTCTGGGGAAATAATCTAAATAGAAGATTCCAATATGAGTTCCATCTGCCTCCTGCAATTCCCAGGTCTGAACATCCTTATTATATTTTGAAATATCATTTCTTTCGATGAAATTGATTCCATAAAGACGGTGAGCCAATTCGAAAGCACCATCGCGAACGTTGTTAATTTCGAAGTATGGACGAAGTTCAGACTCATCTAAATTGTATTTCGCTTTCTTTACTTTCTCAGCATAGTACCACCAGTCGTAAGATGCTAGTTTAAATTTACCACCTTCTTTGTCAATCACTTTTTGCATTTCAGCAGCTTCCAGTTTTGCATTTGGAAGTGCAGCATCCCATAGTTTATTCAATAATTCGAATACTTTCTCAGGAGTTTTTGCCATATTCTCGGCAAGAATATAGTCTGCATGACTTTTAAATCCAAATAGTTGAGCTCTTTCTACCCTTAGGTTAGCAATTTCTGACAATACTTTTTTGTTGTCGAACTCATTGTCGTTATTACAACGGTTCACATAACCCATGTAGATTTTTTTTCTTAGATCGCGATTATCTGCGTACTGAAGAAAAGGAAGCATACTTGGCTTGTCTAAAGTGAAAGCCCATTTTCCTTCTTCTCCTTTTGCAGTTGCAGTTTCAGCGGCAGCAGCTTTAACAGATTCCGGAAGACCAGCTAAATCATTTTCATTATCAATAAGCAATACAAACGCATTGTTTTCTGCCAATTGGTTCTCTCCAAACTGTAGAGTTAATAAAGATAATTTTTCATCAATAACACGAAGTTTTGCTTTTTTACCGGCATCTAAATCAGCACCGCCACGAACAAATCCTTTGTACGTTTTCTCTAGAAGAGTATTTGCTTCAACGTCTAAGTTTAATGCATCTTTTTGTTCGTAAACAGCTTTAACTCTTTTAAATAAATTTTCGTTTAGGTCAATATCAGCACCATATTTTGTCATTTCAGGAGCCAATCTTTTCGAAAGTGCCTGAATGGAATCATTGGTATCCGAACCCGAAAGGTTAAAGAACACATTACTGACCTTAGTCAGCAATTGTCCGGCTTTATCCATTGCTTCGATCGTATTTTCGAAAGTTGGTGCTTCAGTATTATTGGCAATAGCATCAATTTCTGCACGACCTTGCTTCATGCCTTCCATGAAAGCCGGCTCGAAGTGCTCAAATTTAATTAAATCAAACGGAGCTGTTTGATGAGGAGTGTTGTAGTCTGCAAAAAACGGATTTTCAGTCTTTTGCTCACTTTTGTTACTATTGCAAGCGGTTAAACCGATACCTGCAACAAGTACATAAAGAAAAGTCTTTTTCACGTTGTTAGGTTTAGTATTAGTACTTATAGAATCTTAGCCTGCCAAATTAGTAAATTCTTACTAGTTTTCCTTATGATTTTCTTAGTTTTCCTTACCTGTTTGCTGCGGTTTAAAATCAAAGCTAAGAGATAACATGAAAAGTGGAAGGAGAGGTTTTCGTACTGGGATACTGGGAGATAGGAAAATAGGCTCAAACTAATTTTTTCCTGCAATTTTTTTTATCTGAATTCTTTTTTTGTTTTTCAGAGTCCCGGTTTGCACTCTTTGGTGAAAAGCTTAAGTAAAATGCGATCCACAAAACGAATAACACAACCGAAGTTGAAGTGAATTTGTTTAAATAGAATCCTTTTATTGAGAAAATAATTGCATTTTGAGGATCCTCTTGTAAGTGAAGAATCTGAAATTTCTTACCTATAGGATATTCTACATTCTCAGGACCTTTTAAGGTAAATTGTTTTTGATTTGCTTCGTAGGCAATAATAGAATAAAAAGAGAGTAACATGCCGGTATTTTCTTCTACTGTTTTTACTACAATGCCTTCTGTTTTTTCACCGTACGCAATAAGCTTCCAATTTGCATAAATTGGAATTAGTAATATCAAAATCGTAATAATAAGAAACCTTGATCCTGAAATCTTCATTGTAAAGAGCTATTTATTATTACTAAATATAAGGAAATTTGCAAAAAAAAGAGACTGCCATTTGATAAGAACAACAGTCTCTTTAAATGTTATATACTTTATTCCTTATTCAGGATAATTCAAATTCTCGTCAGTTAGATGCTCTAAAACCTCAGTTTTGAATTTGTTTGATTCCCATTTTGCCATTGGTAAATCGTGGCTCATGTAATTTCCACATTCTATCTTGTTTGTTCCTGGAATTTCGCTGTTAAAATCAGCCATAAAATCAAACATTTCCTGAGTTACCTTTACGATATCTTTTGATTCCAAATCACCGTTAAAAATTGCATAAAAGCCGGTACGACATCCCATTGGACCAAAATAGATTGTGCGGTCTGCCCATTCTTTATGGTTTCTTAAAAAGGTAGCACCCAAATGCTCCATGGTGTGCATTGCCGGAATATCCATTGCCGGTTCCTGGTTTGGCAATTTGGTTCGGATATCGAAACTTGTTAATGTCTCTGCTCCAACTTTATCTTTACGGGATACATAGATCCCTCTTTTCAATTTATTGTGGTCTACTGTAAAGCTCTGTATCTTTTCCATTTTTTATTTTTTTTATTTCTGATTTCCTAACTCGCGTACCATTTCTGTCACCATTTTGGCCGAATTTACCGCGGCTATTTCTACAAATTCCTGATATTCCATTGCATTCTCTTGTCCTGCAATATCCGAAATAGATCGGATAACCACAAATGGAATATTGAACTGGTAACAGGTTTGTGCAATTGCGGCACCTTCCATTTCAACAGCTTCGGCTGTAGGGAATAAAGTTTTTATTCTGTTGGTTGCTTCGGCATTATTCATGAACTGATCACCAGTTAGAATAGTTGCCTTTTTTGTTTGTAAATCGGTTAATTGGTGAACCGATTTGTCGGCCAAAGAGATTAATTTCTCATTGGCAGCAAAACTTGCCGGCATTCCGGGAACTTGTCCCGTTTTATAACCAAAAACAGTACAATCCATATCATGATGAATAACTTCTTCGGATATAACGATATCGCCAACTTTTAAATCTCCGGGAAAACCTCCCGCAGCACCTGTATTAATTACATAATCAGGTTTAAAGTTGTCGATGAGTAAAGTTGCCCCGATAGCTGCATTTACTTTTCCAATTCCCGATTGAAGCAAAACAATTTCAACATTGTTTAAAGTACCTGTGTAGAAAACAAAGGAGCCTTTTTTCTGTTCTTTTCGGTTGGACAATTGATCGCGAAGTTTAACTACTTCGACTTCCATTGCGCCTATAATTCCAATTTTCATGCTAAATAAGATTTCTGATAAGAGCAATAAGCGATTAGACGATTTATTTTCGCACACTTAAATTCTTCATCAATTCTCAAGTTTGTCAACTTTTTTATGAATTGCCAAAGGTACAAAACTATCTTCCTGTTCGTTCAAGCCGGATTAACTTTATTATTCCCTTTTTTCTTTTTTGTATCAAATCTAAAATCTCAATTTTGAAATTATTTAGATGAAAATTTAATTAACTTCATCATTCAAATAAGAAAAAGTTATCGGATGACCTTAAAACAATTAAAATACGCTTTGGCTTTAGGCCGTTTAGGAAGTTATATAGGTGTGGCTAAATCGATGGGCGTATCGCAGCCGGCAGTTAGTTTGCAGATACAGGCCTTAGAGGATGAGTTGGGTATTATTCTTTTCGATCGGTCGACCAAAAATGTCGAACCGACCTTAAATGGAATCGCTTTTTTGGAAAAAGCACAATCTTTGGTGACTGAATCGAAGCAATTGGAAGATTTTGCCATTCAATTGTCTGAAGAGATTCAGGGAGAGGTTTGCCTGGGCGTTATCCCAACTTTATCGCCATTTTTGGTGCCTTTGTTTATTGATGAGTTGAATAAAAAGCATCCTAAAATTAGAATTAAGATTCAGGAGGCAATCACTGAAGATATTTTGCAGGGAATTAAAACAGGAATTTTTCATGCCGGAATTATTTCAACACCCATCAAATTAAAGAGTAATTTGGAACAGGTTCCTTTATTTTACGAGCAGTTTTATTTGTATGTGTCAGATAAACATGAATTGTATTCACAGGAGAAAATAGATATTAGTAAATTGGATTTTTCGGATGTTTGGTTGCTTAAGGAAGGAAACTGTTTTATGGATCAGGTGACTAATATTTGTAGTGTTCAGCCTAATCAGAATGGAATTTTCATATATGAGAGTAATAATATCGACGCTTTACGAAGAATTGTGGAATACAAGGGAGGAATCACCTTCCTTCCTGAACTATCAACTTTAATGATTCCTTCGGAGCAGGAAGAAATGATTAAGGAGATAAAGGGCAAGAAAAAGGTAAGAGAAATAAGTATGATTTCGTTAAAAACAGAGGTGAGACGCAATCTGCTGAATGCAGTTAGTCAGGTGATTAAAGATAGTGTGCCTTCGCAAATGCTAAGAGAGGAAAATAAGGAAATTGTTACAACTAATTTTGTAGAAAAATGATTGCTAAAACAATAAGAACACCTTACTATGCGGTAGTATTTTCATCGATAAAAACTACTGCAGATAATGTTTATGATGAGATGGCCGATTCGATGATGGAATTGGCGAAAAGACAACCTGGTTTTTTGGGTGCTGAATCAGCTGGAAATGAAGTTGGAATTACAGTCTCGTATTGGGAAAGTTTGGATGCAATTAAAAAATGGCAGGCTCATCCGGCTCATCAAATTGCACAGGAAAGAGGCAAAGAGAATTGGTATGAAAAATATGCTGTTCGAATTTGTAAGGTAGAATCGGACTATTTCTTCGAGAAATAATGTTTTGAATTTATAAATGTACCCTAAATGGGATTTAGGGCTGAATGCTGTAACACGAGTCTTATTTCTTCGAAAACAAGCCTACTACGCAAATAAGAACAATAGCTCCTATTGTTGCAGATATAAGCAAACCAAAGAATCCATTTAAGTGTATCCCAAAAATACCAAAGATTGTACCTCCTATAAAAGAACCAATAACACCTAAAATCAGGTTGATTATTATGCCATAACCACGACCTTTTAATAAAATGCTTGCAATCCATCCGGCTACAAGTCCAATTAGTAAAAAAATAAGATAGTTCATGTGTTGAGAATTAGTACTTTATTAAATTACTAAAATTTCTTAAAACAAAAACAATCTTTTTATTGTTGATTATTTGTCTTGCATTGCAATGGATTTTTGAATGGATAAGAATAATTATTAACTTCATTTTGCAATGAAAATGGAATATTCAAAGCTGAAATTTTATGGAAAATATGATAGAAACAAAGAGTCATCAAGATTTATTGGTGACTAAAACACCAATATTGAATCAAGGGAATCCGGAAGAAAAAAGAAAAGAAATTCTCAACTATTTTAGAAAGACATGGGAATTGGATGAACTCTTATACGATTGCTTAAACGGACAGGAGGCATTTATTCACCGGGCCGATCCTTTGCGCCATCCTTTGGCTTTTTATTTTGGACACACAGCTACCTTTTTTGTAAATAAATTGATATTGGCAGGAATCATCACAGAAAGATTGAATCCAAAATTTGAATCGATGTTTGCTGTGGGAGTTGACGAAATGTCGTGGGATGATTTGAATGATAAACATTACGACTGGCCAACTGTGCAAGAGACTCAGGTTTATCGAAATGAAGCTAAAAAGATGATTGAGAAGCTGATTTTAGAGCTTCCACTCACAATTCCAATCAATTGGGAAAGTCAGTTTTGGGTAATAATGATGGGAATAGAGCATCAGCGAATTCATATCGAAACATCATCGGTATTGATTCGTCAGTTGCCCATCCATTTGGTAAAACCCAGTGTACTTTTTAAAATTTGTGAAGAGAGGGGCAAAGCTTCTTCCAACGAACTTTTGAAAGTTAAATCTGGAAAGGTAAGAATCGGAAAAGGGAAGGACAATGCCTTGTATGGCTGGGACAATGAGTTTGGGAAATTTTATTCTAAAATAAAGTCATTTCATGCATCGAAGTTTTTGGTTTCGAATGAGGAGTTTAAAGATTTTGTAGATGATGATGGATACAAAACGGAAGAGTGGTGGACGGAAGAAGGCTGGGGCTGGGTGACGTATAAAAAATGTGAGCATCCTTTGTGGTGGCTGAAAGATGGAGCCAAATGGAAGTTTCGTACTATGCTCGAGATGATTGAAATGCCTTGGAATTGGCCTGTAGAGGTGAATTATCTGGAAGCAAAGGCATTCTGCAATTGGAAATCTGCAAAGACAGGTAAAACCTTGCGTATGCCAACGGAGGCTGAGTATTATCGTCTGCATGATTCGCTTCATATCGAAGATCAGCCGGAATGGGAAACGGCACCAGGGAATATTAATCTGGAGTACTATGCTTCTTCTTGTCCGGTGGATCATTTTGAAACTGGTGGTTTTTACGATGTAATTGGAAACGTGTGGCAATGGACAGAGATGCCGATTTCAGGATTGGATGGTTTCGAAATCCATCCGTTTTACGATGATTTTTCGACGCCTACATTCGATACCAAGCACAATCTGATTAAGGGTGGCTCGTGGATATCAACAGGGAATCTGGCCATTCGCGATTCCCGTTACGCTTTTCGCCGGCATTTTTTCCAACATGCTGGTTTTCGTTATATTGAATCAGATCAGGAGGTGGAAATTGAAACCGATTACTATGAAACGGATGGTTTAATATCGCAATATTGTGAATTCCAGTATGGAGAGGAATATTTTGGTGTGAAAGATTATTCTAAAACTTGTCTTGCTCTTATCGAAGATCATTTAAAAGGCCTTAATAAAGGGAATGCATTGGATATTGGATGTGCAACAGGAAGAACGACATTCGAGTTGGCAAAATATTTTGATAAGGTAACTGGATTGGATTTTTCAGCTCGTTTTATTCGCATTGGAACTCAGTTGAAAGAAACCGGAAAATTAAAGTATATCCGACAGGAAGAAGGGAAGTTGTCTAGTTATCAAGAAATTAAATTGGTGGATCATGGTTTGGATTCTGTTCGTGACAACGTAGAGTTTTTTCAAGCTGATGCCTGTAATTTAAAAACCATTTATAAGGGATACGATTTGGTTTTTGCAGGCAATTTAATTGATAGATTGTACGATCCTATCAAGTTTTTGCAAGAGATTCATTTGAGGATTAATGATGGTGGAATTTTGGTTCTTACTTCACCCTATACTTGGCTGGAAGAATTTACCGAAGTCGATAAATGGGTAGGAGGATACCGAAAAGATGGTGAACCCTTTACATCGCTTGATGGTTTAAAGGACATTTTGAGGGAACATTTCGATTTGTTGGATGAGCCCAAGGATGTGCCTTTTGTAATTCGCGAAACGTCACGGAAATTCCAGCATACCATATCGCAGATGACGATTTGGAGGAAGAAATAATTCATGAAAACAAAAGAACCGCATTACAATTGCGGTTCTTTTTTGTTCGTTTCGGTTAAAATTGGAATGAAACACCAGCATTAAAACCAATCCATACAAACAATTTGTTTTTACTGCTTGTATGATTGTAGATCGTGTGTGGCATGTCTATTGTTCCATATTGTTCACCAATTTTCTTATTGGTTATGTAAGCATTAAGGGTAGGGCCGGCAAAGAGGGAACATTGAGGAGTAAAGTGAAAATGAAAATTGGTTTGCAATGTGTTTAAAAGATTTAATTCACTCCAGTCGTTATCGTATACCAATTTGTTTGATGTTGCTTCAATGGATAACTTGTATCTTTGACCAATGCGGAGCAAACTTCCGAAGCCGGTGCCGTATTTAAAAAGGTCTTTGCCCTTGTATCGATCAAATCCAACTGTAAATAGGGTATAGAAATGCTCAACACCCATTTTGTAGTTTAAATTAGCGTTAATAACATCATTGGTAGAAATTTCAAGTGCATAATAACCTCCTTTTACAATAGAGAAAAGGCCTATTGGTGTGCCGCTTTCAAGGCTGTCAACAAGATTAAAAACACCTATTTGACTCCCTTTTAGGATTTTTGCATAGTTGAAAGCTCCTATTTGCAAACCATTTAATTTGTTTTTGGTGATGTTTGCCGTGGACAACTGAAATCCCTTGGCATTTTCTTTTGTGATATTGGCAACACCAGATATCATTACTCCATCTGAGTTTCTGGAATTAATGTTGCCTACACCAGAAAGCTGAAATCCTTTTGCATCATCAGTTATCAAGTTAGCGATTCCGGCAATTATACAACCATCTGCTTTGTTTTTGGTAACATTAGTAATTCCTGCAAGTTGAAATCCAGTTGTTTTTCCTTTGTTGTAATTCGCTAAGCCGCCAATTTCCATTTTGTTTACACCACCATTAATCCCTATCAGTAAGTTAAAGGAATAATCGTTGATGTAGTTGATTGAGTTTGTTCCATTGGTTCCGATAGGAGAAACAAAACCAGCTTGATATTTTGTGTGGTTTTGGGCAATAACCGGACTTACTAAGCTCAGTATCATGCACGCTAATGCAATTCTTACTTTTGTCATTTCTATAAATATAAATTTGATTTTATGATCTTATAGAAGGAGGACAATTGTAGTGGGAGATACCCCTATTTAAAATTTTAAAAAATTGATCCTAGGAAAGAAAATAAGAAGAATGCAGAAGTGCATCCATATCCTTTCATGCTCTTTGTGTTGAATCAGATTATAAATGTTTAGAATCTAAGGCCGAATTGCCAGCCAAGCCAATATTGATTTTTAAGTGTTGCAATAGCTTTATCCAGATAATAATTTCCAAAATACATAGTGTTCTTACGGGAGAAATCAATTTTTGAAATCTGATTTTGTTCTTTATCCGGACTACAGAAATTGTAAGATGGACCAGTACTGAGGGTGATGTTTTTATTCAGTTTAATTGTAAGACCCAGCTGAGCGCGGTACAGATCACCGGCAAAAGCATCATAGTCAGAATCAGTGTTAAAAAGGGAAGAACCAGACACATCCAGATTGATTGAAAATTTGCGGTTGGGATTGCTTGTGCAGCCAATACCATAAGCTGCGTTAAGATATTTACCCGCTCCAATTCTTAGAAAGCTGTAAAGATTTTTGCCACCCGTTTTGTAGGCTGCATTAAAGTAAAACGACTCATCGGTTGAAAGCTCCCATTTGTGGTAGCCGTTTTTAATGATATTCACCAATCCAATCGGAAAACCATTTTCAATGGTGTCGGCAAAATTGATGAGACCAATTTGTATGCCTCGCAACTTGTTGGTTTGATTATAGATCCCAGATATTTGCACCCCGTTGGTTGTCCCTCTCACCAGATTAATTGCGCCCGAAATTTGAAGACCATCTACCGAGTTTGCCTGATTGTAGACACCACCAACCTGCAGATTAATTCGCTCACCACCATGCAGATTAATTCCTCCGCTGATTTGTCCATTCCAACCTCTGTAGGGGATGCTGTCCAATGATTTTGCAGCAGCAGTATTTATGGCTCCACCCATTTGAAGGCCTTTTATATCGCCTTTTACTCTGTTAATTACACCAGCTAGTTGAACTCCATCCATGTTTCCCAGATTTGTGTTGACAACACCGGAAGCTTGAACACCATGTACATCTTCACCAACCACGTTGGCAACTCCCGAAATTTGGACACCATTCATTTCCTGCCGGATGATATTGGCTACGCTTCCAATTTCAAACCCCTCAATATTTGCCGCATATCCGGCGATAATATTCATAGATAATTTGTTTGTAACCAGTCCATTTGTTAATTGATTGGTTCCCCAAGAGGGAATAAATGATACCTGAACAAACCGTACTTCTTTTACATTGAGGTTGTTGGAAATATAGAGTGCTTTGTTCGTTACCATTAGGTTGACTAAACCAATATTCTGTAATTCTTTATTGGTATAGGCCCAATTAATTGCTTTGGTTCCGGGATGTAAGTTTTGGGCAAAAGCAGGTTCTGTTTTAAAGATGCTTTGTGCCTGCCATGGTTTAAGAACAATATTTAGTTGTTGTTTACCAGCCTGAACATAGACAATGGTGTCTTTGTATCCTTTGCAGCTAAAGTTGATACCAGAATTTTGATTGCCTTCTAAATGCAAAAGGTATTTTCCGTTAGAATTGGTAATGAATGAAGCTTGACGATTCACTTCATAAACAATCGCATTTTCAAGAGGGTTTCTATCTGAATCTGTAATCACACCAGATAAAACCCACATAGTATTGCTCCAGCCAGACTTATTTTTCGATTGTAAGATGACATGAGAACCAACCACTTTATAGGTCAATCTTCCTTTAAAAAGCTCATCCAATATTTCTTCGAGAGACTGATGCTTGCCCTTAATCGAAATCATTTTACTTGGGTCGAGTAACATTGCATCGTATGAGAAGTTAAAGCCACCTAGTTTCTCTAGAATAAACATTGTAGTTTCTGTACTTTGATTTGTCACCTCCAGATTGATTTTCTTTTCCAGAAAGTTTTGAGCCTGTACCTTCTTGTTAAAGAAAATACAGGCTAGTGTTATTGATAGAATCAGGGCAATTTTATTCATTCTTTTTCAGGTCTGAAATTATAAACGTGTTTTCTTTCCTGCTGTAAGTTAAGTTAAATGTCTTTGAGATAACTTTAATCACATTTTCA
Organism: Labilibaculum sp. K2S; assembly: GCF_030372765.1. Lineage (GTDB taxonomy): Bacteria > Bacteroidota > Bacteroidia > Bacteroidales > Marinifilaceae > Labilibaculum. Next base: position 181,358 of record NZ_JAUCMW010000001.1, read on the forward strand.
GGATCTTCATCAATGAATGAAGAAGAGTAGTACAGATTGTTTATTTTAGGATTGTCTGAATTTATAGTGATGTGATAACAGGATTCAAGTACTTTGAATACTTCTTTTAATGGCTTATTTCTGAAGGACAATCTTTTATCAACCCAGAAAAATGCCGAAGAGTTATTTGCCAGGCGGATAATGGTATCCTGTTGGTTCGAAATTAAGCCTCCTTCGTTATTGGTTAAAATCAAATGCAGCGTATCCGTTCTTGCTTTGTTCGGACGGAAGAGTTCTACCTTGCCGGAATTTACATCCACGGCAATATCTCCGTTTTCTTTTATCTTCATTGTAAAGCTTGTGCCCAATACCTTAACGCCGCCAATACCTGCATGAATAATGAATGGGCGTAGTGTATCTCTTTTTACATGAAAGAACGCCTCACCTTTTAATTCTGCGATGCGCAGCCCCGCTTTTGAAGTATGATAGCTAATTTGAGATAAGCGGTTCAGGTAAATCTCCGATCCATCAGGCAAACTGTTTTGCAGGGTAGACTGGCTGGTGTTGGTCAGTAAGAATTCTTCTGTTTGAGTATAATCATCGGAATACCAATTGAAAATACCAAAAAGAACAAGAATGAATGCCGCTGCAGAGCTGATTAAAGCAATTCTAAATCGGGAAAACCGTTGAATAGACGGAGAGAGGGTTTTTTCATATTGATCTAACCGAAAAGATAGCTTTGTCCATGCTATTTTTTTATTAACGGAAATTGGATGAGGATTTAATTTACCGCTTTCCAGCCAAACTCGTTCTAATTGATCTAAATGTTTGCGGTTTTCGTGCTTTTCTTCCAGCCAACCAATAACCATACTTTGCTCTTCCTTGTTGGTTTCACCCAAAAGGAATTTGGCAAGGAATGTATCACTAATATGTAGGTTATTGTTTTTCATGAACAATTTAATTTATCTCAATCGGGTATTGCTTTTGTTTGGTGTATTGTTTCTTTACAAGTATGACAATTGTAATCGTGTTTAACCCTATTCTCCGTTAAAAAAATGATAGAAGAACAGTGCAAGCAGAGGGAGATAGTCTGCTAATTCCTTTCGTAAAAATTGCAAGGCTTTTCCCATTTGATTTTCTACTGTTTTGACAGATATCCCCAATTTATCCGCTATCTCTTTGTATTTGAGCTGCTCGTATCTGCTTAGAATAAATATTTTCCTGCGTTGTTCGGGCAACAGATCAATACTGCTTCTGATTTTAAGTTCCAATTCGGAAGCATTCATAGGATCATTTTCCAGACGTTCGGAATATTCGATTTCCTGTTGGTTGTGTTCCTTGTATTTTTCCCGGATATTGATGTGTTTAATCAGATTTAGACTGGTATTTCGAACGGCACGGTATAAATAGGATTCTATTGAATTTTCAATGTGAATATCGTGTCGGTGAATCCAGAGTTTGAAAAAAACTTCCTGAACAACTTCTTCCGATCCTTCCTGTTCCTTCAGAAAATTATAGGCATAAGCACACAAACGACTGTAGTGGGCGTTAAACAAGGCTTCGAAATCTGTTCTGTTAATGCATTCCGATCGTATTGTTTCTTCTGTAGTCAATGTTAAGCTAGTTAAGAGCAACAAAGGTAAATATTTTTTTATGATGTAAATTAATTAAAGGTCTGATATATAAATAGAATGCCACGCAAGGAACGTTTTTTCGATTCTTGCGTGGTGTTTATTTGTTTTAGTCTGTTTTATTTAGCCTTAGAAGTAAAGTATATACTGCAAACTAGGCAATAAAGACAGTTGTTCACCATCTTCTATTTTATGGGTTGCACTATTGTATCTTTCCAATATTTTAGCCTGATTATTACTTGCATTTTTAATATCAATTTTGAATTCATGCTGGGTTTTTTTATGGTTTAGTTTGTATGAGAACGAAACATCCAGAATAAAAAGATCATCTCCTTGTTTGCTGAATTCACTATTGGCAAGATATACCGTTTCTCCGGCCTCCTGACTTTTCATCAAATCTACAGGTGTATAATATTGTCCTCCTCTGAATGTTATTTTTCCATTCAAACCAATTCTGTTCTGATCATTTTGTCCAACTTTATACTCTTTTCCAATAAGAAGATTGGCCGCATAATTTCCATTGTATCTTGAATTGCGTTCAATACCATCTAAGGCAGTGAATTTTGATTCGTATAAAGATCCGGTAAGCAAATAGTAAAAATTGTTATGGAAGAATCGCTCCAGACTTAACTCCAAACCGTAGTTTTTACCAGTACCTTTGTTCACAAAATCAAAATCTGCCAAACCCTCTTTTATATCCTGAAGTACTATTTTACTGTTTGGGTCGTTTTCAACGGCTACGTCATATAAATCCTGATAATAGGCCTCTGCTTTTAAATGCAGGTTACGGTTCAACTGATTGTTATAGCCAAGTACATAGTGTATGGCTTTGCTCATTTTTAAATTTTCGTTTGGCGTGTAGGTATTGTTTTCCTCATCATGCAATTGGATGAAATAGGTAGACAGACTCTCTGTTTTGCTATGCATACCAAAGCCAAAGGAAAATGATTGGTTGGATAAAAACTGATACTTCAATCCAACCCTTGGTTCAATGGTGTAATCATTATTCAATTTAAAATAACTTGCATGTACTCCGCTGACTACAGTGAAGTCTGATGTAATTCTGTATTTCCAGTTTACAAAGGATTGGAATAAATGAGACTTGCTTTCAGAATTTACATCTGTTGTAAATGCTCCGGTATTTTTAAAATCGTTAACACTCTTGATGTCAAAACCCAAACGGGTGTATTCAATTCCGGCCTTTACACTGTTTTTAGCATTTAGTTTTGTGTTGAATGTGCTGACATATTTAAAGTAATTGTGTTGATATTTTTCATTTAAGGCAACAAACAGAGTATTGTCATCACCTAAGATTCTTGATTCATTTTGAGTATTGGTTGCTGAGTAGGCTAAAGTGTTTTTCAAATACGATTTTTTGCCAATGGGTAAAAGGTTTGATATTCCAATTACAGTAAGATCTGAATTAACATTGTATTCCCCAAGAGTAATAGTTTCTTCATCATTCTCTTCCTTAGCCAGAATGTTGCTTTTTCCCAAAAGACCAAATAGAGTGAATTTACCTGCCTTTTGAGTGGGGAGTACAATTTTAAACGATCCATCCTGATACTTGGGAACACCATCGAAATCTACCAATCCGATATTATCCAGCAGTTCAAGTGAAGAATAGCGGTAGTTGGCTAAATAGGAACCGGAGTAATTTTTTTTCAAAGGCCCCTCAACAGTAAAATCGATGCCATAGGTGCTAAATCCAAAGGACTGTTCGTGTTTTGCATTATTTCCCGAACGTAAATTAATATCAAATATTCCCGAATAGGCATTCCCGTATTCGGCAGTGAAGGCTCCCGTAAAAAAATCAGAATTACTTAGCATGCTGCTATTTAATGCATTAATTGCACCACCAGTAGATTCTTCGTCGGCAAAATGATTTGGATTTGGTATTTCTATTCCTTCCATTCGCCATTGAATTCCCTTGGGAGAATTCCCTCTTACAATAATTTCATTTGAGCCTTCGGCGTCGCCCGAAACACCGGCATAGCCCGATACCATGCGGGCAGGGTCGTTCAAAGATCCCGAATACCTGCTGGTTTCTTCAACGGTGAAAGCCTGGCCACTTACAGTAGCCATTTTATTCAAAGTTTCGTGTCTGACAGTTTTCGGATGAACCGTTACCTCTTCGATATGTGTAAGCGATTCGATTAACTCAATTTTCAGAACAACTTCTTTGGCCGAACCTATTTCAATATTTGCTATGGTTTTTGCCTCGTAGCCTAAACAGCTAATGTGTAAGGAAATTCGACCAATGGAGACCTGCTTTAAAATAAAATTGCCATCCATGTCACTCGCCGTTCCCTTAAATGGATCGGAATTTAGAATCACAATATTAGCTCCAATAAGTCCTTGTTTGGTTTCATGATCAATGATGGTTCCCCGAATGGTTTGGGAGTACAGTTTACTATTTGATTGTGCTTTGGATTCATGATTCCATGCAAGCACTAACAGTAATATTAATAGGTAATTTCTTACTTTCATGATTCTTATTTCGCATTATTATTCTTAAAATCATCAGGAAGACAATTGAAGAATGAAATACCCCTACTGTGAAACGGAAAAAATGATTTTAATGCGAAAAGTTTTTTTATATCCTTTTCAAGTGATTTTAATGACACCTTCCTTTTTCTATTGGTAGTTGTAGTTCAATAGAATAAGATAAAGTAGTCTTTTTTATGTTGCATTAAAAGTAGGTTTAAATTTTTCGATACGAATATTTTGTTAGCTAGTTTCTGTTTTGTAGATTCGGAAGTTGAAAAGATAATAGGTGTTGAAATTAAACCACATGAGAGTTGTTAAAAGACCTTCTCAGGAATTAGATACGATTGCCGTTGCTTGTCAGCTTAAGAAAATTCTGCGTAAACTTAAAAATGATTAAAATGATTAAAAAAATATATGTATTCCTATTTGATGGGTTTTCTGATTGGGAAATTTCATATTTCACCCCGGAAATAAATAAGAGCGAACAATTTAAATTGGTTTATTTCTCAAAGGATGGAAAACCAGTAAAATCAATGGGTGGTTTACAAATTAAACCAACAACTTCGCTTAATGAAATAAATTGTAAGGATGTTGATATGCTAATTCTTCCAGGTGGTTCGGCTTGGGAGAAAGGAGAAAATATAGAGATTGAGAAATTAACAAAGAACTTATTTGAAAATGGAAAATCAATTGCTGCAATTTGTGCTGCGACTACCTATCTTGGACAATTGGGAATACTAAATGATTTAAAGCACACCAGTAATGATTTGAATTATTTAAAAGGAATTGCTCCAAATTATTGTGGAGAAGAAAATTATCAAAATTCATTTGCAGTAACAGATAAAAACGTAATAACAGCAAACGGGATTGCTTCAATTGAGTTTTCCAGAGAGATTTTTAAAACAATTGAATTATACGATGATAAAAATATCGAAAAATGGTTTCAACTTTTTAAAAATGGAATTTGGAGCGAATAAAAGCCGAACATACAAAAAAATGTAACGGGATTTTTGAGCTTTTCGAAACTTTGTGTTTTTAATGAGCGATGATCAAATATTCTTAAACGCAAAAAATAAATCAACAGGAAAAAATCTCAATGTACTACAGAACTGGTTGGTTAGTAAACAATAAAAACGCAGACATAACCAATTTATTTATCAAATACACTAACTACAATCTAAATTCAAAAAAAGAATCATGAATTTAAAATTTTATCAGCAGAAAGGATTTACAGCTACACTTTGTGCTGCTATTATTCTCATTGCAATACCTATTGTGACCGATGTATACAAAGAGTCTTTCGTATCAGAAACCGGGCATTTTAAAATAATGGGTGGTTTAAGCATTATCTTGGCTTGCTTGCTAAATGGAAACTTCTCCATATTGTCTCAGGAATTTTGATTGGATTTATCTTGTTTGCCACAGTATTCATGGCTTTTGCAATGGGACTGAATTATGCTATGGCCTATACTGCACTGATCATCGCGCTGATTGTGCTATTGGTTTTGTTGAATTCTAAACCAGTTAAAACGTATATGGATGCCAGATAAAGATTCTACTCACTAAAATTTATCATGCTGTAAACAACGCAACAAACAAAACGAACATGAACAAAACAGAACAAAATTTTCAGCAGTACCAACGCCGGAGTACAATTATTCATGTTGCTTTACTCATAGGGCAGGTGTTTTTCGCATCTTTTGCCGTTTTTATCAATCAAACACAAGGACCACTTACTGGAGATGATGATGTCATTCGAATGACTTTCATGATTTTGGTACCGATATTTTTCCTTGTTACTTTTAGTATAGGCAAATTAGTTTCAAACAAAAAATTAAAGCTGGCAAAAGAGGAGACTGAATTAAAAACTAAAATGGAATCCTATAGGGTCGTCAACATCATTAAATATGCTTTGCTTGAAGGAACAGTGTTTTTTGCAATTATTACCTATTTGCTTACCGGAGAATTGCTTTTGTTGGGCTTTGCCGTTATGATTATGCTGCTGTTTGCAACTTATTACCCAACTAAAGAGAAATTGGTTCGGGAATTGGAATTGAATCGCGCAGAGCAAGCCATATTAGATGATCCTGCTGCAATTGTTGCTGAGGTAGTTCAGCGTTAAAACCTCAAGCAAATCCTTGAAATGGAATAGGTTTTCTCAGTTGGGTAATAATTACAGTAAATTTTTTTTAAAAAGATATTCGAAAAATGTAACTAATAGTTATGCTTGCCAACTAACTATATGTACACAAACTATAAATATGGTGAATAAGGAAAATAAGTTTAATGATATTGTCACGGATAATGGCAAAAGAATTAGGCGGATTTGCAGCTATTACAGTCCCAATCACGAGGATAGGAAAGATATGTATCAGGATATTTTGGTTAATATCTGGAAAAGCCTTGATTCTTTTAGGGGTGACGCTTCAATCAACACTTGGATCTATCGGATTGCAGTAAATACTTCTTTGGGTTTTACCGGAAAAGCATTCAAACAAATGCAGATGATTGTAGATGTCGATACTGAAAATCTTTCTCTTCTGTTTGATGAAGGCACAAAGGAAAAGCTCGAGCAGGAAGCTCAGTTGAATCAACTGCAAATTGAGCTAAATCAAATGTCGGTAATCGATAAATCACTGATGTCGCTCATGCTCGAAGGTCTTTCGATGCGGGAAATTGCTGATGTTATTGGCATTACCGAGCCCAATGTAAAAGTGAAGATTCATAGAATTAAAGAGCAGTTAAAATCTAAATTATCAGGAGGCAAGCATGAATAACAGTAAGATTTCACAGGATACAAACGGTATGGGATCGTTTATCGATAAATTAAAAAGGGAAGATAATAATCTTCAGAAAATCTTTAAGATTTTAAAAATAACATACATCGTTCTTTTGATTATTTACATTCCAATCTTCTATTTTGAAATAGAAAAGGGAGGACTTTTTCAAGTTGTTAAGGTCGTATTTATTGCCTTGGGTTTCTCTACATTTTTGTTTGTTTTTGCCTATGCGCAAAAGAAGATAAAAAAAATATCGTACGCCGAACCAACTTTGATCTTATTAAAGAAAACAGAAAAAAGATATAGACCATTCCATCTCTTGGATTTAGCTAGTATTCCCCCAATTCTTTTCTTAGCCATAGGTTTAGGTCTTAGCGAAAAAACATTTTTAGCAACTAAGGAGTTCTTTAGTTCAGATCTAAATTTGAGTACTTATTTGGTAGAAGCGAGGCAGTTTCTGTTTAGTGGAGAGCATTGGTTTAAAATGCTTGCTAAAACTGTAAATGAATTTCCAATGATAATTGTATTTATGGTAACAGGAATGTTAATATTTATTTTTGTAATATCGTTTGTAGCTGGGTATCTCCTTTGGGTATCAAAATATAAGCCTATTCGTGATAATGCTCTCGAGCTTATAAAAGAAATAGAAAACTAACAGCATATCGAATAGCACCAAACCATCTTGTATGTTCTTGTAAGATGGTTTTTCTGTTTTTTTATTATTGCCGGATTAGTGTCATTTTTCCAAAAACATTCGAAACCACCAATAGCGGACCATTTTCCGATTCAAGTGTAAATTCACTGGTAAACAAATTGCTCTGATACCGTAGCAGATTGCAATTTTTCAGGTACTCAGCGTTATGATATAATGTTACAAATTGATGAGAATCTTTACGTCCTGTTTTTTCTCCGGAAATATATTTCATCGTTATTGAATGATTTGAATCCGACCAAAAAAAAGAACATACATCATTTGTTTCTGCATTTCGCCAATCACCATTCATTATAATGTTCATCATTTCCGTTGAGTTCATCGCTGTTTGTTTTAAGATTTGGGCTTACTAAAAGTTACGAAATCTTCAGGGATTTATATCAAAACATTTTTAGCACGATGAGGAAAGTAGAAACTCAAAAAAAAGACGTGATTCGAAAATCGCGTCTTTTTTGCTTAAACTTCTTCCGGTTTCCAACTTTCCAATTTAATTAAATCGGGAAAAGCTTTGGGTTTATAAATTGATTTTCCTTCAAAAACCCGCAAACATTCCTGAATTCCCTCACTAATACTTGGGTGAGGATGAACGTTTTGCCGAATGTCTTTCAGAGTTCTTTTTTGTGTGATTTGGTAGGCAATAGAAGTAATTAGGGTAGAAGCCTGTGGCCCTGCAGCACGCATACCCAATATTCGATCCTTACCATCATCGCTTACAATAATTTTCACAAATCCATCGGTAGCACGCATGGCAACAGCACGGTTTACCAATGAGTTTGAATAGGTTGCAACTTTGTATGGAATGCCACTTTTCCGGCAGGCTTTCTCGTTCAAACCAACAGCCGCCACTTCGGGTTTAAAGAACATTAATGTCGACATATTTGAGTAGTCCAACGGATATTCTGAATTGCCATACAAAGCCTCAACAATATATCTGCCCTGCAGTTCGGCAACTGAATACAATTGTGCATGCCCCGATACATCACCTGCAGCAAAAATATTACACGATTGAAAATTATCTGTAGCACAAACTTCATTAATATCAAGAAATCCACGATTTGTAGTGTTGATTCCAACATTTTCTAAACCAATATTATCCAGGTTCGGTATTCTTCCAATAGCCACAATAGCCACATCTACCTCTATAACAGTCGAATGACCATCCTGATAATCCAGTACAACTTCTAAAAAATCCGGGCGTTTTCGAATTGTTCTTAAGTTTGCTGTGTGATGTATAATTACACCGTTGCTTTCTAAATTTTTCCCAACAAAACTACTCAAATCATCATCCTCGTAAGGAATTACCTTATGCTGACGATCCAATAAGTGTACTTCTGTTTGGTTGTAATTGGAAAAAATAGTGGCGTATTCACAACCAATAATTCCCGAGCCAATAATAATCATTCGTTCCGGAAATTCTTTCAAATCAATTATGCCTTCCGAATCAATAATTCTCTCATTATCAATCTCAACGTCAGGCATTGGTCTTGGACGTGAACCTGTTGCAATAATGAAATTATCGCCTTTAATCTGCTCTATTTTGTCATTGGAAATTACCTCAACAGTATGCGAATCGATAAATTTTCCCCAGCCGTATTTTAAAGTAATATTTCCACAAGTCTCCGAAGGTTTCGAATAAGTCTCAATTTGCGACAGCATCTGCAATTGCTTTTGTTTTGCTGCCTGTATAATGGTTTGTTGAACCTTTTTGTAATCTACATGTAAACCCGATGCACGATAACCTCTCATTACCGATGACGCAATTGAAAAATCCCGGGATAATTCCCACATCGCCTTCGAAGTTAAAGCACCATTCATAATACCGGCCCCTCCTAAATGACTCGCCTCGATGATACAAACCGATTTTTTAAAATCGATGGCACGCATTGCTGCCGAGAAACCTGCCGGGCCACTTCCCAAGACAACAAGGTCGTATTTTTCTATATCCATAAAAACTTTTGTTTATTGTTTCAATTGGCTGTATTGCATGCACATTATGCTTAAATAAAATGTACTCGAAACAGGAAGAATTGCAGCCATTTTTGTGCTTCCTGCGAAATTAAGTAGAAAGATATAAATAAAAGAGCAAACCCATAAGCTTTTAGATGTTTTGCGGATAAAAAAGTCTTTTTCTTATGTTTGGGTGTGTCCCTTCGGGCCGGGCTATTCGCTAAATCTTTTTTTCGTTCCTCCCAAAAGGATACCGCTGCTATCCCTCACACAATTCTGTTTGTTTAAAGTCGTATGTAACAAGCGTCAGGAATTCAAGTGGAAAGGAATAAGAAAAAAGTTTCAAGTAAAAAGTATTCCAATAACATGCAACAATCCTTTAATTTTAAGGAGCTGTTAGTAATTCAATTCTCCATTTTTCAACTTCTGATAAGTATGTTTATACAAAATTTTGTGCAGTAAAAGTCCTTCCTGTAAGTTCTCGTCACTCATCTCGTTTTCGTACTCAATAAAATTGGCTGTTTCAAGTAAGTATACATCATCTCTAAGGTTTTGGTATTCTTGTTCAATTAAATGTATGTCAGCAAATATAAGATAGGGCAGGCGACTTAATACTGCTTTTCTCTGGTCGTTATATTCATCCAAATCCTTGGCTTTGCTATCCGCAAAATAGAATTCCTGTAAACTATCAACAAACGAATCATCACAACTTTTCATCAGAATAACACGATCTTTTCTTAATCGGAAAAGTTCCGCCGGATCTTCTTCAGGAGCTAAATTTTCTTCTTTTTCAATTCCTCTGGTAATAAACAGATAGGAGAGATGGGCCAGCCCGATGTTTTGTTCTTCATCATCAATCAAATCAAAATGGAGCATCATGATAATTGCCTTTCCCAATTGGGAAATGGCAGTATCATCCCAAAGCAGGAAAGGATCTTTTTTAAGAATCGAATAAATGGCATTCAGGTCTTTATTACAAGCTCTTACTTTACCGTTTTGCCCTTTCTCAATGGCTTGTAATATTAGCTTTTGAAGCTGTTCTGTTGAAGATATCATGTTCCGGGATATTTATTTTTTTAGAGGCGATAAAGGTAACAATTATCCTTTTATCTATGGGGAATGAATATTTATTCTACAAAAAAAGAAGTCCAAACGGACTTCTTTTTAGTTGAGAAATAAAAAAATGCCGATTATACAATTTCGATGTTTTTGTGATCGGTAATTTTCTCACAATAGTGACATTTCAAGGTAATAGGAGAATTATTTATCACCTTAAAGCGAGTGGTTACAGCTTCTACATTTGTAATGCATTTTGGATTCATACATTTAGCAATACCAATAACTTTCTCAGGCGATTCAACAATTTTCTTTTCTGAAACCTTGTAATCACGAATGATATTTAGTTTTGCATGCGGAGCAATTAATGAAATTTTATTGATTTCTTCATCCTCAAAAAATTTGTTGGAAATTTTAATGATGGCTTTCTTTCCCAATAGTTTACTTTCCAAATTGTTTCCAAAAGTCACTGAATTTTTACTTTTGTCCAATCCTAAAATGGTAATTACCTGAAAAAGATATTCAGCAGGAATGTGATCGATAACAGTTCCGTTTTCAATAGCGCTTACTTGCAATTCTTTTTTTGTGTTCATATGATGATGTGCTTTTATTCGTGAGTATGAATTTATAGATTAAGAGCTTTTGCTATGATAGCTTGTCGGGCATAAACACCATTTAAAGCTTGTTCAAAATAGTAGGCTTTTGGATTGGTATCAACATCCACAGCTATTTCATTTACTCTTGGAAGCGGGTGAAGAATTCTCATGTTATCCTTCGTATTGTTAAGCATATCGTTCTTTAGGATGTACACATTTTTTACTTTTTCATATTCCAAAGGATCCGCAAACCGTTCTTTTTGAACACGGGTCATGTACAAAATATCGGCATCGTTAATAATATCATTGAATTCGGTGTGTTCGAAATATTTGATATTGTTTTTTTCCATGAAAATTTTGTACCCACGGGGAATTTCCAATTCGGGAGGAGCAATAAAATGGAAGGTAGGATTGAAGTGAGAAAGTGCCATTAACAAAGAATGAACAGTACGACCGTATTTAAGGTCGCCAACCATAAAAATATTCAGGTTTTCGAGTGTTCCCTGAGTTTTCATGATGGAATAAAGATCGAGCATGGTTTGAGATGGATGCTGATTGGCACCATCGCCGGCATTAATTACCGGAACATCAGATACTTCAGATGCGTAGCGGGCCGAACCTTCAATAGGATGACGCATAACAATCAGGTCGCAATAGTTACTCACCATTTTAGTGGTATCCTTTAAAGTTTCCCCTTTAGTAACACTTGATGACGAAGAATCGGTGAATCCAACAATTCTTCCACCCATGCGACTAATTGCAGTTTCGAAGCTTAAGCGTGTACGGGTTGATGGCTCAAAAAACAATGAAGCAACAACTTTCCCCTCTAATAAGCTGCAGTTAGGATTTTTTTCGAACTCAGCAGCTCTTGCTAATACTTCCAGGATTTCCTCTTTTGTGTAGTCGTCGATCGATACTAAACTTTTGTTATCCATTGATTAAAAATTAAGTGTGTTTATAATATGATTGTTTTTTTTGAACAAAAAAAAACCAACAATTACTAAAATTGATAGTAATGTTGGGTTTTTTGATAAATATTCTTGAAAAGGATTATCCAAATAGCCGAAGCGGGAATTAATCCTTAAATCATGTTTTCTTCGAAATAAATAATGGAAAATGTGTAAGAAGGAGTAAAGGTCTTTACTTCTTTTGGTATTATTTGCGGTTCCAGATTGAATTAGTTGTATCTCCATTCTAGATTACAAATATAGGTATAAATTATTCTGAAAATCAAATCAAAAATCGATTAATTATTAACATTTTTTTTGAACGGAAAAATAAGTGAGGAATGTATTTATATATAATGTTGATATCGAAAGAACTAAATGGTTTTGACAAATTCTGTTTTCACACTATCAATTTTAGAAAACTTTTCGATGATCTTATCAACCTCGCTTTGGCGGATACTTAAGGTGATTTGGCAGGTTAGATTGAAATCTTGCCCCAACTGTTCCGGTTGATCATCTTTAATAATTTTCATTACATCATTCATAACCAGATAATCGAAATTAACATCGTAAATGTCATTTACAGTTTTTTCAATAATTTCTGTATTGGCAATTGCATCGGCAGCAGCTGTTTTGTATGCATGTATTAAACCGCTTACACCTAGTTTAGTTCCTCCAAAGTAACGAATAACTACGATAAGTATGTTGGTAATATCATTCGAGAGTATTTGCCCTAAAATAGGTTTCCCTGCTGTAGATGAAGGTTCGCCATCATCATTCGCCCTGTATTCAGATTTATCAGCGCCAAGCATATATGCATAGCAATGATGGCGGGCATCGTAGTATTCTTTTTTTAGATTGGCTATGTACTCTTTAATTTCCTCTTCGCTGGTTACTGGGTAGGCATATGCAATGAATTTACTTCCCTTTTCTTTGTATAGTCCTTCAGATGCCGGATTGATTGTTTTGTAAGTATCGCTGCTCATTCCTTATTCAAAATACTTGTTAAATTAATTTGTTAGGATAAAAATAGCAATAAATGCCAGCAGTATTCCCAATATATTTACTTTGTTCAGTTTTTCTCTAAAGATGCTCAAGCCAATAAATACGGAACAAGCTACAATGCCAATATTTACTATGCTGAAAACTACCGAACTGTCAAGTCCCGAATTGTTTAATGAGGCAATCAGGAAATAAAGTGAGCCAAAATTTACAAGTCCCAAAATACTTCCACCAACCAAAACTTTTAGCTGAAGCAGGTCGCGGAATTTATCTTTGCGAATAAATAAAGTGATCAATCCTGCAATACTTGCAATTGCAAAAAGTAGAGTTGAAAACTCTTCTGTTCCACCAGAATTTAAGTATTCCTGTTGCACATATTTAACTAATGAATCAACAGTTCCGGCTCCAAAGAATAGGAGTATTGGCAACCAAATATACCGGCGGTTAATCTTATCACCTTGTTCCTTATAGATACTGAGTAATACCGCACTAACTGCAATTATCATCCCGAAAATCTTTTTGGCAGTAATGACTTCCTGATAGTACAGGATGGAAAAAAACAAGGGGAGAACAAAGGACATTTTACTGGCCAAAGTAGTTACTGATATGCCTGCTTTTTGTGTAGATCGGCCAATGATAAAGAATACGATAATAAAAAGAATACCAATTAGTATGGATATGCTGAACCAGTCTTGTTGAATAATGTTGCGGAAATTGAACGTGGCATTAGTCAGGAAATAACCACATAAAGATGCCGTTAGATAGTTGATGATAATAGCGGGAAGAATATCAATTTTGAATTTTTCCAGATATTTAAAGGTGATAAATATTCCTGTGGAAGTAAGAATTGCAAATAATAGATTGAGCATAGACTTAATTTTTGCGCAAAGTAATGAAAAATATCTTACCTAAAATTAGAAAAGCAGATTCAAAATGAATCTGCTTTTAGGGTAGTAATATAATAATTAGTAATAAAATTACATTTTTAGTTTCTTGTCAATTTCGTCAATTTGAGTTTTGAAACCTCTGTCAGTATCAATTAAATTGTTTACTGTTTTGCAGGCATGTAACACTGTAGCATGATCTTTTTTTCCAATTTGCGAGCCAATGGAAGCCAAAGAAGCTTTTGTTAGTGTTTTCGAGAAGTACATTGCTATTTGTCTGGCCTGTACAATTTCTCTTTTTCTTGTTTTTACCTGCAATACATCAATTGGCAACGAAAAATGATCACACACTACTTTTTGAATGTAATCAATAGAAAGCTCCCGCTTGGTATTTTTCACCAACCTGTCGATAATGGTAACGGCTAATTCAAGATTAAGCTCCTTTTTATTTAAGGTAGACTGAGCTAATAATGAAATTAATGCTCCTTCCAGTTCTCTAACATTATTGGTTACATGACTTGCGATGTATTCAATTACTTCATTTTCAAGAACAATACCATCTTTATATGCTTTTTGATGCAAAATCCGAACTCTGGTTTCGTAATCAGGATTCTGAAGGTCTGCCGAAAGTCCCCATTTAAATCTGGAAAGTAAACGATTCTCCATTCCTTTCAACTCAATAGGAGCTTTATCAGAAGTAAGAATTAACTGCTTGCCCGATTGATGAAGATGATTAAATATATGGAAAAATGTATTTTGCGTTTTTTCTTTCCCTGCTAATTCCTGAATATCATCAATAATTAAAACATCAATCATTTGATAAAAATGAAGAAAGTCATTCTTATTATTATTTCTGATTGCTTCAGTAAATTGTGTTTGGAATTTGTTTGCACTTACATACAATACTGTTTTATCCTGATACAATTCTTTTGTTTTAATTCCGATTGCCTGAGCAAGGTGGGTTTTTCCTAAACCGGAATCACCATACAATACCAATGGATTAAAAGCTGTACCTCCAGGATTTTCAGAAACAGCCACACCCGCTGATCTTGCAAGTCTATTACAATCTCCTTCAATAAAGTTTGCAAAAGAATAATCCGGATTTAGTTGCGAGTCAATGTGTAATTTTTTAATTCCAGGAATAACAAAAGGATTTCGAATGGTTAGTTCTTCCTTATCAGAAGGCATACTAACCGGACGATTTTTTGTGCTTGTGCCATTATTCCCGGGAACTACAACAGAAAAAGGTTTAGAATTTGCAATGTGATTATTCTCCATCACAACATTGTATTCCAATTTAGCGCTGTTGCCAATTTCTTTTCTCAGTGTTTTTCTTAGAATATCAATGTATTGCTCCTCCAAATATTCGTAGAAAAAATGACTTGGTACTTGCAATGTCAGGATCTGGTTCTCCAAGTTTAATGGTACGATTGGTTCGAACCATGTTTTGTAACTTATTGGGGGCACGTTGTCCTTTATTACAGCCAAGCAATTATTCCAAACCTGGAGGTGATGATTATTCATTTCTGTGTCAGTGTTTTAAAAATGTAGGATGCACTATATTTTGCTTTTGCAAGATTGTCAAAAAAAAAATGAAAAAAAAATTATTTAGCTATTGACTTTTTAAAAACATTTATTACTATATATAAAACAAGGGATACAGAATCGCAAAAAAAACGAAATTAATTAAAAGTCATATAATCAGCTATTTACCATCTATATTTGTTTAACTTTCTGGTTGTTAGTGATTTCTGAATACGATACTTTAAGGTCTTTATTATACAATCTATAATCAATCTACTATGAACATAACTCATCGTGTGTTAAGCAGATTATTAAGCTGATCTTACAAGGTAGGGATTCAGTGGTTTAAGGTCTTTTGACTTACTATAATTTCGTTTGGTAAATATAAATCAATTCTCAGGGCTTATCTTAATTACAAAGGCATCTGGGAAATCATCACGAATTTTTTTAAGTTGTCGGATAATATCCTTATAGTTTTGAGTTTCCCCAATTGTATATTTATACCTTCCGTTAAAGTAGATTTCTTCAATTTTTCTGTATCCTCTAAATGCCGTGTCATCTAAAGGTATTTGAGAGGCAGAAGACATAATTTGAACCTTATAGTAAATTTGATTTTCTTTGTCTCTTTTCTTTTGAGATTTTTCAGAATTCATATAAACTGTTTTTCCAGTATCAAATAATGAAAAGTGCATATATTTTTTAGGATTGTTCTTTACATCGATCAGTAAATTGGTTAGACTGTTTGATGCAGCTTCCAGATTTGTATATAAGGTATCATTATTAATTAATGAGCCCATTGAACCTTTTCCTGAGTTTATTTTTTCAAGAATTTCGTTGGTTTGTTTAAGGGTTGCTTTTGCATTGTTTATGGTTTGAGCAATATCTGAAGCAGATAAGGAATCACTAATACTTGAAAAATTGGATAGAATAGTAGATACGTTTTTGTTGTTGTCTTTTAAATTTCCTGTTATTGAATCTACATTTGCGAAAATATTTTCAAAATGACTTTTTTGTCCGGTGATTATAGTATCAAGTGTACCGGAAGCATTTTCAAGTTTTTTAAAGGTTTGTTGAATACTGCCAAAGCTTCTGGTCAAATTATCACGTGTGTCCTCATTGAATATATATTGTATTACTGTAAGTACCGAATCAACACCAGACATTAATTTTTCGGCCTTTTTCTTTAGTGGCAACATCTGCATGCTAACCTGTTCTTTTAAATCACCTTCAACACTACCTTTAATTGTATCACCCGATTGAAGAAGAGTTTTCCCTTTGCCTGGAATAATTTTAATCTCCTTTGTTCCCATGATGTCTGCACTCTCAATTCGGGCAACAGAATTAGCAGGAAGCTTAAATTGATCAGAGATGGCAAATTCAACCAGAAGATGATCTGCCGATGCACCACTAAATTTGATGGATTTAATTTGTCCGACTTTATAGCCTTTTAATGTAACTGAGCTTGATTTTTTTAATCCATCAACCCTTTCGTATCTCGCATAAAAAATTTGTTCGCTGGAGAACAAATTAAATCCTTTCAGAAAGTTAACACCCCAAATTAAAATTACAATTGCTCCAATAACTACAAGTCCTATTTTTGCGTCTTTTGAAAATTTCATAATTCGGTATTTTAATTTCAGATTGAGTGATTGTGGATAATTTAATGGTAAAACTACTTATGTTTTTTGAAGTTTTTTCGCTTTTGACAGGGAAATACGTTCTCCATTGTAAAATACAACCACAAAACAGTCATTAATTACTTTTCTAATTTCCTTTTGAAGAATAACAATCTCTTTGTATTTGTCAGTAGATCCAACGGTATATTTATAAACTCCATCGCTCATACGCTCTTTAATATTCTCAAGCTGATTGAAGGCCGCAGAATTTAATGGTATTTGTTTCGTAGAAGATTTTATCTGAATGCAATATTCGAGTTGTGAATTTGTTTCCGGTTCATTAATTACGGGCGTTGTAATAGTTGTATCGATACAAACTAATTCTTCTTTCCTTTCCAAAACAACACTGGATTCTTCAACTTTAGTTTTGTAATCGCGAAAAGCCCTGAAAATTGCACTGGCAAGATAATCCTGATTTTCAGAATGCTTCAGGTAATTAGCTTCGGTAGGATTCGAGACAAAACCAACTTCTACTAATATCGATGGCATACTAACTTGCTTCAGAACCCAGAATCCGGCTTCACGAACACCTCTTGAGTGACGACCCACTCTTGTTTTAAATTGAAATTCGGTGAATTCTGCCAAATTAATACTGTTTTCCCTATTCATACCTTGTAATAGATTAAAGATGATATAGGAGGCAGGATTTTTTGGATCGAATCCTTCATATTTTGTACTGTAATCATCTTCGTAGAGCATAACAGAATTTTCTTTCATCGCAACCGCTAAATTTTCTTTGGTTTTATGCAATCCTAATGTATAGGTTTCTGTGCCGCTAATGGAATGATTATCATTTGCATTTGCATGAATAGATATGAATAAATCTGCTTTGTTTTGGTTCGCAATTTCCGATCTTCTATCCAAAGGAATAAAAACATCAGTTTTTCGCGTATAAATTACATTAACATTAGGGAAGTATTTTTCTATATAAGTTCCTAATTTAAGTGCAATACTTAAAACAACGTCCTTTTCGTTAAGGATTTTGCTTACTGCACCAGGGTCTTTTCCCCCGTGACCAGCATCAATTACTACAGTATTGATCTTGGAATGATTGCTTTGCGATATTCCAACAAGAGGTTGTAGAACAATGGCGCATACCAACAATAAAACGACTGATGATCTTGTAATTAGACCACGATATATATATTCTGGAATAATGTTCATTAGAAAAATCTTCATAAAAGAACTTAAAAAATGTTTTTGAAGTTCGTTTCGATTAGGGAATATAGCACTTTTATTTGTATTTTTGGCGTCCTAAGAAAGCGTGACTGTTAAATTTGGTCAAACGGACTTGGCGCCATTTAATTCGATTATTTTACAAAAATAACAGATAAAAATTGCAATTGAAATTACTACAAAGGGTTTTTATTATTTTCATTGGAATAGTATTTCCATTGAGTAGCTTCGGGTTTATTAGTCCGACTAATGATTATGGTAATTATCAACCGGTTACAGAATGGAATAGTGAGAGTTTTTCACATTTATTGGAATATAAAATATCTGAAAAAGATACTTTGTTAAAAGTTTCGTCGGATACTTTAGTGTCGGATTCTGTTAAAAAGGAGAAAAAAGCTTTTTTTGAAGCGACTATCGAATACAATTCCGATGATACAATTGTTTTTTCCCTTACCGGACAAAAGGTGTTTTTAACTAAGAATGCTTTTGTAAAATATGGTGAGATTGAGTTAAGAGCATACTACATCGAGCTTGACTTGGAAAAGAAAGAAGCTTTTGCTTACGGGATAAAAGATTCAACCGGAACATTTATTGATACTCCTGAGTTTAAAGATGGTGCTGAAGAATTTACATGTAAGGAGCTTAAATACAATTTTGACACAGGCAAGGGGTTGGTGAATGAAATTATTACTGAGCAGGAAGGTGGATTTGTTCATTCTGAAATTACCAAGCGTATCGATGACAAGACTTTTTATCTTAGAAATGGAAAATATACGACCTGTGATCATCCTCATCCGCATTTTTATGTGAAAATGACAAAAGCTAAGATGATTAAGGATGATAAAATTGTTTCAGGGCCTCTTTATCTGGTGTTGGAAGACGTGCCTTTGCCTATCGGTTTGCCTTTTGCTATGTTTCCTTTTAGCTCTTCCTATTCATCAGGAATTATTGTGCCTAGTTATGGAGAGGAGCAGCGAAGAGGATTCAATCTTCGCGGAGGAGGTTATTATTGGGCCATTAATGAATATCTGGATTTGGCAGTGACTGGTGATATTTTCGCCAACGGATCATGGGGTGGATATTTGGAATCGAGTTATAAAAAGAGATATCGGTTCAATGGCCGGGTTGCTACAGAATATCATTCCAATACTTATGGCGATAAGGGGTTGGCCGATTTTTCGGAGTCGAGCGATTTCGCGATTCGTTGGAATCATACTCAAGATGCGAAGGCAAATCCGTATCGAACATTTTCTGCTTCGGTTAACTTTTCTACCAGTAATAATGATAGAAACAACTCAACGTCGATAAGAAAAATTACAAATAATCAAAAGCAGTCAAGTATTTCGTACAGTAAAAAATGGGCAGACAGTCCGTTTAGTTTGAATGCCAGTTTTCGTCACTCGCAAAATAGCAGAGACACTTCAATTTCACTTACCTTGCCAAGTATGTCATTAAATATGACACAAATTTACCCGTTCCGGGCAAAAGGGAAAAGTACAAATTTGAAATGGTATGATAAGGTGGGAGTGAGCTATTCTTCCAAATTGGAAAATAGAATCAATACGAAGGAAAAAGATTTGATGAGTTCTTCATTGGTAAAAGATTGGCAAAATGGTTATCAACACAGTATTCCAATTAGTACGAACTTTAAATTAACGAAAGATCTTACGCTTTCGCCAACATTAAATTATCAAGGTGTTTTGTATTCCAAATCGGTCAGGAAAAGCTGGGATGCCAGCTTGAAGGATGGAGAAGGTGGTGTTCGAACGGATACGATTCAGGGTTTTAAATACGCACACAATTATTCAACCAGTGCGTCACTTTCCTTAAGTCCAAAAATTTATGGAATGTATACGTTTAACGAAAACTCAAAATTAGCCGCTATCAGACACGTAATGACTCCAAGTATTAGTGTGAGTTATACACCTGAAATTGGTATTCCCAGAAGCAAATATTACAAAACTTACCGAAACGAAGCTACAGATAAAGATGTTGAATATTCAATATTTGAGGGGAGTGTGTATGGAACTCCTACAGGAGCACAGGAATCTGGTAGCATTAGTTTTGGTTTGGATAATAATGTTGAGGCAAAAATGCGTACGGCAAACGATTCAACCGGAACAGAAGAATTTAAAAAGGTAAAGATTATTGAGAGCTTGAAATTTTCTACCTCATATAATATGTTTGCAGATTCGTTGAACTGGTCGAACATCCAAATGTCAGGAAGAACGAAGCTTTTTAATAAGAAATTGGATTTAAGTGTACGCTCAACCGTTGATCCGTATAAACTTAATGCTAATAATATTAAAATTAATGAGTTCGGGCCACGATTAACCAATGCCTCTATCGATTTGGGCTTTAGTTTGTCGTCAAAAGATCTGACGGGGGATAGTGGAAAGGACAATAAAAATGATAAGTCCGCTGAACCTTGGAGAGATACCCGATATGTTGATTTTGATATTCCCTGGTCGTTCTCTATTGATTACGGATGGACATATTCGAAACCAACAGCAAAAAGTACTGTTGGACAGAGAATGGGTGTGAATGGAAATTTTAGCTTAACACCAAAGTGGAAGGTTAGTTTTTCTTCAGGGTATGATTTTACAGCAAAAGAAGTAACTTCTTCTCAATTTACGATTACCCGTGACCTGCACTGTTGGCAAATGTCTTTCAATACCATACCATTTGGGGCGTATCAATCCTATAACTTCAGAATTAATGTGGAATCTTCAATTTTGGCAGATTTAAAATATGAAAAGAAACAGGCTTGGCAGGATGTGAATTTTTAACGCTAAACCATAATGATATTATAAGACCAGTATGTTTTCATGCTGGTTTTTTTATGCCTAAGCGAGAATCCAATTTTTAAGAATCTCTTTGCCATATTGCGTCATAATGGATTCAGGGTGAAACTGAACACCGCATAAATCGAATTTTTTGTGGCGGATGGCCATAATCACATCCTGTTCGTCGCTAGCCGTAATACGAAGGCATTCTGGGAAATTATTTTTTGATAATGCCCAGGAATGATACCTTCCGGAATCGAACTTCGAAGGAATATCCTTAAACAGAAGTTCGTTGTCGTCGGCAATTAGTGTAGCTTTTGGCACACCGTGAACAATTTCCTTCAGATTGATTAATTCAGCACCAAAGTATTCGCCAATATATTGCATGCCCAGACAAACGCCAAGTATTGGTTTTGAATTGGCATATTGATCCAATATTTCACCCATTGCTGTTGCTTCTCGTGGTAGTCCGGGACCGGGAGAAAAAATAAGTTTGTCACATTTTTTTATTTGTTTCCAGTCTATATCATCATTTCGCATAACTATTACCTGTTCGCAAAACTGCTCAACGATATGAACCAGATTGTAGGTAAAAGAGTCGTAATTATCTATGATTACTATTCTCATTCAGGCATTTTTATTTTAACTTTGAAGTCGCAAAATAAGCGATTTTTTTACAAACACTTAGAGTAAACAAAATGAAAAAAACTATTAATTCAGAAAAGGCTCCAAAAGCAATCGGACCATACAGCCAGGCTGTCGAAGCGAACGGAACACTTTACATTTCAGGACAGCTTCCTGTCGATGTTACTACCGGAAAATTTGTTGAAGGCGGCATTAAGGAGCAAACCGAGCAGGTAATGAAGAATATCGGTTATATACTTGAAGAGGCAGGTTATACCTATAAGGATGTTGTTAAATCGACTTGCTTATTGAGTGACATTTCTGGTTTTGCCGAGATGAATGCCGTTTACGGTGAATATTACAAAGAGGAATGTCCGGCCCGTGCGGCTTTTGCGGTGAAAGATCTTCCTTTGGGAGCAATGATTGAAATTGAAACCATTGCCGTGAAATAAATTCATAGAAGAGTAAAATATGTAAAGGCTGCTGATTTTCGAATTGGCAGCCTTTATCTTTTTACTGTGTAATTAAATAAAAGATAAGTTCGGATAAAGGAATTCTCTAATACAGTATAAATTTTCTCACAAACATTTATAAATTTCCTTCATCCAGTTAAAATTTTCTCTCATATATTCATGAATTTCCTTAATACAGTTAAAGATTTCCTCCACATATTCACGAATTTCCTTCATCCAATTAAAGATTTCCTACACCTATTCATGAATTTTCTTCATAAATTTGTGTATTTCTCTCGCTATATAGTGAAATACTCTTATAAATTGACGGATAAAACTACCGAATAGAGGACGGAGTGAACCGATAATAGGAATAAATACTGGAGGAGGATTATAAAATAGTCACAGAATATCATAAGATGGGAGTATGGATGAATAAAGGCTGTATGAAGGTTTTAATAGATTGGTTCGCGTGTTGCTTATTCCAGTATATTTTAACCGAGGGGTATTGTTGATTTGTATGATTACAATCTGATTAAATCCTTGTTTCGCAATGAAATAGAAACACATGCAGACTATTTAAAATACATATTAATAGTGTCGATGTGTTCTAGAATAGTCCTGAATATCCATAATTAAAAACATAAATTATGAGATTTGTATCACTAAAGGTCAAAGGTCAAAGGTCAAAGGTCAAAGGTCAAAGGTCAAAGGTCAAAGGTCAAAGGTCAAAGGTCAAAGGGGCAGAAACTATCGGTTGATCGATACAGATAACACAAGGAGGATAATATGGATGTTTTTAAGCCGGTTTATACGGAGCAAAACGATTGTCAGGATTGTTACAAGTGCATTAGGGAATGTAAACTGAAGGCTATAAAGGTAGTTAATAATTCAGCCCAAATTCTCCACGATGATTGTATTTACTGCGGAACCTGTACCTTAATTTGCCCGGTAAATGCCAAGAAAGTCCGCAACGATGTAAATAAAGTAAAGGGTTTATTGAAGCGCAGCCAAAAAGTAATTGTTTCATTGGCACCATCATTTGTTACCGAATTTCCAAATCTGTCCGACGGGCAAATTGTAGCTGCTTTAAAAACATTGGGATTTACACATGTGTCTGAAACTGCATTGGGAGCTCAGGAGGTCTCAAAAAAAGTGTCGGAATTCATCGAAAATCAGGATAAAGGAATTTATATTTCTTCGGCATGCCCATCGGTTGTTGAGATGATCTGCAAACATTATCCAAAATATAAAAATTACATAACTCCGTTTTTATCACCACTTTTAACCCATTCCAAATACCTTAAAAACCGGTATGGAGGTGATACTCATGTTGTTTTTATTGGTCCTTGTATTGCAAAAAAAGCCGAGAGTGATCAGTTTCCTGAATTGTTGGATGCGGCGCTCACTTTTTCTGATCTGAGGAAATGGTTCGAAGAAGAAAATATCGATCCTTATTTATTTTCGGAGGAAGAAAAGGAAGCGGTTTTTGTTCCGGGAAAAGCTGGGAAAGGCGTTCTTTATCCAATTGATGGAGGGATGATTATGGGGGTGAAGAACAATACCACTGCAACTGATGCTGTTTATATGACTTTCTCTGGAATTACCAACATTCAATCCGTTTTAGTTGATCTGGATAAGTACAAGAAATCGAATGTGATGTTTTTGGAACTTTTGGCCTGCGATGGCGGATGTGTTAATGGACCGGGAACCAGCAAGTCCTATTCAACTGCGATTAAACGCCTGGAGGTGATCAATAAGCTTGGTAAAGAGCAGGCTTATCAGTTGGAAACTGATTTCTCAATTGAAAGAACTTTTGATTCTATTCTCCCAATAGAGCGAAAAGAACATGCTGAAAGCAGTATAAAAGAAGCTTTAACAATGGTGGGGAAATATTCCGATAAGGATGAAATTAATTGTGGCGGTTGTGGTTACAACAGTTGCCGCGAGTTTGCCGGAGCTTTGCTCGAGGATCGTTGCGAACCCAATATGTGTGTATCGTACATGCGAAAAATAGCACACGATAAATCGTCAGCACTTTTGCGTAAAATTCCTTCGGGAGTTGTAATTGTCAACGAGCAATTGAAAATTATAGAGGCAAATCTTAGTTTTTCCAGAATGATGGGAGCCGAGATTGAACAATTGTACGAAGCGGTTCCTGGTTTAGTCGATGCCGATTTGCATAAAATTGCTCCTTTTTACAAGTTGTTTTCTTCGGCACTTTCAACTGGTGTTGATAATTTGGAGAGAGATATTCGTTTTGAAAATAAAATGTTTCACATTACACTTTTCAGTATTCATAAAAACAAAATAGTAGGAGCTATTCTTCGGGACATGTCGCAACCTTTTATTCAACGCGAAGAAGTGATATCGAGAGCAAAATCTGTAAATCAAAAAAATCTGGAAACGGTGCAGAAAATTGCTTACTTACTTGGAGAGAATGCCTCGGAAACAGAGGAAATGCTGAACTCCATCGTCGAATTTTACAGTCTTTCACAGGATTAATAGTCATTTATGTCATCCAATTTTTACATCGAAGTAGAGTGCCGGCAAAAAAATTATGATGGACAATCCATTTGCGGGGATGTATTTATGTCGCGCAAAATTAAAGAAGAGGGGCGAACGATTCTTGTTTTATCAGACGGATTAGGAAGTGGTGTTAAAGCGAATGTGCTGGGTACACTCACGGCATCGATGATTCTGAACTACATGAAGGTGAATAAGGATATTCGTAAAGCGGCCGAAGTAATTATGAAAACTCTTCCGGTTTGCAGCAAACGAAAAGCAAGTTATTCTACTTTTACCATTGTTGAAATTGAGTGTGATGGGGAGACTCGGATTATTCGTTATGATAGTCCTGAATGCCTTATTTTGCGTGGATTGGAAAGTTTTGTCCCCGATTGTGAAGAGTTAAGTCTTCCAGGTGATCCGAATAAAGGGAAAGTACTGTATTCGTATCGGTTTATGGCTCAGAAAGAAGACCGGATTGTATTTTGTTCCGATGGAGTTACCAATTCGGGAATGGGAAGTACTCGATTGCCATTTGGGTGGGGCTTAGATAATTTGGATGTGTACGTAAAAGGATTGATTCGCAGACAACCATTTATATCTGCCCGGCAATTGGGTGCTTTAGTTGTTGACCGGGCCTGTGCTAATTATGGAAACAAACCTAAAGATGACACTTCCTGCGGCGTGCTCTATTTTCGGGAACCCCGAAATTTATTAATATGTACGGGACCTCCCTACGAAAAATCGAAGGATGCACAGTTGGCAAAACAAGTTGTGGAATTTGTGGGTAAGAAAGTGGTTTGTGGCGGTACAACAGCCGGGATTATCTCTCGTGAAATTCAGGCTCCCATCGATGTTGAATTAACAATTACTGATTCGGAATTGCCGCCAATATCGCATATTAATGGTATTGATTTGGTTACCGAAGGGATTTTAACTTTGGGCAAAGTATATCGCTTACTTAAAAATTACAAGCAAAATTCTTCATTGCGGCAGGGGCCGGCGGATCTGCTGGTTCGGGTTTTATTGGAAAGTGATAAGATTTTTATTATTAATGGAACAAAAATAAATGTAGCACATCAGGATCCTAATTTACCAATGGAATTAGAGATACGCAGAACAGTTGTAAAGAATATTGTTGCTCTACTGGAGGAAAAGTTTTTAAAAGAAGTAGATCTTAGTTATATTTAAAATGAAATATAACCCGTATTTAACATGGGGTATTGTTGATTGAATTTCCATTTGGTGGGTAGTCTTGTTGGTGAATTGGAAGAAAGTAACAATCCTCATGAAACAGATCATAAAGACAATAACTAAATGGCCGAAAAAATCGAAATTACCATTTGCTTGGGAAGTTCCTGTTTCTCGAGAGGTAATGGGAAAGCTTTAAAAGCGATTAATACCTTTTTGGAAGAAAATAAATTGAAAGACAAGGTGTTCTTTCATGGTGAATTGTGTACAGGGAATTGTGCCAAAGGACCTATTTTAAAAATTGGAGATGAACTGCACGAGGAAGTAGACCCGGATAGTGTTGTTGAAATATTAAACGGCGTTTTCGGACTCGTTTAAGTCAGTCAGTCTTTCAATCCTTAAAAAACTCATTATGCCATTAATTGTAACCAATAAGAATAAGTGTAATCTTAGTTATACGTGTATTCGGGTTTGTCCTGCCAAAGCAATTAAAATTAAGGATGATTTTGCAAACATCATTAAAAGCAGATGTATTGGTTGTGGAAATTGTGTTACCGTTTGTGCTCAAAATGCGATAGAATATCGAAGTTCGGAAGATTTGGTTAAGCAGTTGTTAGCTGATACCGAGCCTGTAGTTGCCATATGTGATCCTAGTATTTCCGGCGAGTTTGATGATATTCTTGACTTTCGGAATTTTGTTGGTATGATTAGAGCTTTGGGCTTTGATTACGTTGTTGAAGCTGCTTTTGGTGCAGATTTGGTGGCTTACCGCTACAAGGAATTGTTCAGGAATTTTCATGGAAAGTATTATATCTCAACAAAATGTCCGGCTCTGGTAAATAATATTGAGAATTTCCATCCCGGCCTGGTTGATAATCTGGCACCAATTGTACCGCCGGGTATTGCCATGGCAAAAGTAGTACGGAAAAAGTATGGAAAAAATGTTAAGATTGTTTCTTTATCGCCCTGTGTTGCCAGTAAAGACGATGTGAAAGCATTTAATGGAACTGATGGAAGTGTTCATGCGGTTTTGAGTTTTGTAGAATTAAGGAAGCTGTTTAAAGAGTACGGAGTTTCGGAAAACTCTGTTGAATTCTCAGAGTTTGATCCTCCATTCGCTCGTTTGGGAGGTTTATTTCCAATTAGTCATGGTCTGTTTCAGGCTGCAGATATTGATATATCCATGCTAAATGGTGGGATTATAAGTACTGAGGGAAGAAACAATTTTTTGAGGTCGATCAATGAGTTTAAATCTCAGCACGATTTATATCAGCATCTTGACTTATTTTATTGCGAAGGTTGTATTATGGGACCTGGAACTTCGCCGGGAGGCCGAAAATTTTCTCGTCGGTCGAAAGTAATTCGTTACGTGCGCAAAAGGTTAAAAACTCTTGATGAGATTAAATGGCAGCAAGAAATTGATGAATACAGTGATCTTGATTTAACCCGGGGATTTAAATCGAAAGGAAGGGAGCTTCCTGTTCCTACAGAAGAAGAAATATTGGAAGTCTTGGTGGAGATGGGAAAAGGGAAAATTGAAGATCAATTGGGATGTGGTTCCTGTGGATATGAGTCTTGCAGGGAGTTTGCGATTGCAAAATGTCAGGGGCTGGCCAATTATGAGATGTGTTCTTCCTTTACAATTAAAAATATGAACAGCTATATTAAAGAGCTGGGAAATACAAATTCGCAATTGACTAAAACAAAAGCGGCTTTAAAGGAATCGGAAAGAATTGCCAACGAAGAAAGAATGATAGCGCAGGAAGCTTCAGAAACGGTGTCGGCCATGCTGCAGAAACTTCCATCGGGTGTTGTAATTGTCGACGAAAGGTTGAAAGTGATTGAGTCGAATAAAACTTTCGTTGATTTATTGGGTGAAGAAACCAGAATGCTGAATGAAATTATTCCCGGATTAGTTGATGCAGATTTAACAAAATTGATCAGTTTTCATAAATTCTTTTCCACAGTAATTTTGAATGGGGAGGATATTTTAAACAAGGATGTGCATTTTGGAAACCGGTTGTTTAATGTTTCGGTTTTTACGATTAAAAAGAATAAAATTGTTGGTGGTATTATTCGCGATTTATACGCTCCTGAAGTAAGGAGGGAAGAGGTTATTGGCAGAGCAAGAGCAGTTATTAAAGAGAATCTTCAAACAGTGCAGCAAATCGCCTTTTTATTAGGTGAGAGTGCTTCCAAAACGGAAAAATTACTAAGCTCGATCATTAAATCCCATGCTTCAGGGGAAGAAAGGAAAGGCGAATAATGGACGAGAAATTTCATATAGATATCGACTGTCAGCAACTCTTTCATCATGGTGAAATGATTTGCGGTGATGTGTTTCTTTCAAAGAGAATTAAAGAGGAGAACAGAACGATTGCCGTGTTAAGTGATGGCATGGGAAGTGGAGTGAAGGCCAATGTGCTGGCAACTTTAACTGCATCTATGGCAATGAATTTTACAGCAGAGCACAAAGATGTAAAAACCATTGCCGAAATAATCATGAACACACTTCCTGTTTGCAGTGTTCGAAAAGTAAGTTATTCAACCTTCACCATAATAGATATTGAATTTGATGGAACAACTCGTATCATTGAATTCGACAATCCCTTGTGCGTGGTAATGCGTGGTTCGGAGGTTTTCGATCCGGGATGGAGAACAATTCTGCTTGACAGTGAAGAAAATCAAGGCAAAGAACTTAGAACTTGCGAATTTAATGCTCGAAAAGAAGACCGCATCCTGTTTTGGTCCGATGGAATTATGCAGTCGGGAATGGGAAGCAGGGAATTGCCTTTCGGATGGGGACATGAAAGTGCTTTAAAATTTGTCACCAATATTGTAAAATCGACTCCCTACATATCTGCCCGTAATTTGGGTTTGCAGTTAGTGAAAAAAGCAGCCAGGAACGATCAGGATGAGCTAAAGGATGATACAAGTGCCGGTGTGATCTACTATCGGGAACCGCGTAAACTTTTAATTTGCACGGGTCCTCCTTACGAAAAGGAGAAGGATGCTGAGCTGGCCATGAGAGTGTATCATTTTAAAGGGAAAAAAATTATTTGCGGAGGAACAACGGCCGAAATTTTGGGTCGCGAATTAAATTTAAAATTTGCTGCCGGAATGAAAATTACGGATCCGGAACTTCCACCGGCTTCTTATATGGAAAGCATAAATTTAGTTACCGAGGGTATTTTAACAATTGGAAAAGTTGCCCGGATTCTTGGAGATTACAATAGTGATTATGATTTGGGTGACGGGCCTGCAGATCAGATTGTGCACTATCTTTTACAGAGCGATAAAATCTCTATTATTTCCGGAACAAGAATTAATTTTGCTCACCAGGATCCAAGTTTACCAATTGAATTGGAGATCAGAAGAACAGTTGTGAAACGAATAGTAAGTCTTCTTGAGGATAAATTTTTAAAAGATGTTACTCTAACCTTCATTTAGGTGAGGTGTATTCTGATTAAATGTAAACAGAAAGTAAGTCTAATAATTTTTGACTTGGTATTGGTTTGGCAATATAATCATCACAACCGGCATTCAGACTCTTAACCCGGTCTTCGGACATTGCATATGCTGTTTGCGAAATTATTGGAATTTTTGGATTTTGTTTCTTGATGATTTTTGTTGCCTCAAAACCGTTCATAAGTGGCATTTGAATGTCCATTAATATTAAGTCAACCTTATTGCAGTTAAACATTTCAATAGCATCCTCCCCGTTTTTTGCCCAGAGAACTTCAGCCCCTGTTTTTCGGATTACCTCTTCCAAAAAAAGAAAATTGGATTCTACATCTTCTGCAATAAGAATGGTTTTTGAGGACCAATTACGTTCGGTTAAATTCATGAGGTATAATTTGGTGTGCTAAATTGGTTTTTTACTTAATTCAAATTTATATAAAATTATCTTCATTCAAAAGAAGATTCTTTATATAGAATCCCTTTAAAAAGGTCGTTGATTAACTATTTATTTTGAATTACTAGGAAATGATATTAAGTGCCTATCATATTAGTTTTCATGCAATTTGCTGTCGGGTTTGAAATAGATTTATTGAAACAGATTGGATCATACCAATTGTTTATTGGTAATAGGTTGACATTTCTTTCTTAATTGTTATTTTTGATTAGTATTGATTGAAATATACCTGCATGATCTCTAAATTTATTCGATCCGGGCTACTTATTAGCTTAACACTTTTTTGGGTTTCCTCCAAGGCTCAAATCTCTTATGGTGGTGAACCTTTATTTAAAAATGGAAAGTTAAAGTCGGAATTGTCAACTATTTATTTGCCTCGTTTCAAGATGTCAACAATGAGTAAGGCATATGAACAGGTTGAAGGTAAAAGTTATCTGAAGCATGCACAATATGCTTATCGATATACAACAAGCTACAATGCCTTAAATTCTGGTAAATGGCAAGTTTTAGACGATGGCAGAAGAGTCTGGCGGATATCAATTTCGTCGCCGGGAGCATATTCTTTAGGATTGATCTTTTCAAAATTTAGAATTCCGACAGGTAGTCAGATGTTTGTGTACAATAAGCAATCAAACCGGATATTGGGAGCCTACAACGAAAAAAACAACAAAGAATCGGGCAGGTTTTCGGTTGAACCCTTGCAGGGAGATGAAATAACTGTAGAATATATAGAACCTTTGCATCCCGATTTTATTGCCGATATAGAGATTGGAAGTGTGTTGCATGATTATAAAAATATTTTTAATCAGTTACAAGGAACTGAATCCCGGCTAAAATCATCAGGAACCTGTAATGTGAATATTAATTGCCCCCAAGGAGATGAATGGCAGGTTGAAAAGCAATCTGTCTGTCATATTTTGTATAGTGGTTACATTGCATCGGGTGCGCTGATAAATAACACCAGGTTTGATGGACGGCCTTTTTTACTGACAGCCCATCATGCTGTAAATAGTCAGGAAGATGCAGATGTTGCTATTTTCTACTTTAATTATGAAGCAGTTGATTGCAGTTCTGATACAGGCTCTAAGTCTCAATCTATTTCAGGATCGAGTTTGCTGGCTACAACAAGCAGGTTGGATTTTACACTTTTAGAACTTTCTGTAATGCCTCCTGCGTCTTATTCTCCCTATTACACTGGTTGGGATAGATCAGGCCGGGTACCCACAAACACAACCTGTATTCATCATCCACAAGGAGATGTGAAAAAAATATCTGCTGATTACGATGCTCCGCTAACAGATTCTTATTCAGATAAAAAATATACATTCGATACGAATACGCATTGGTTGATTTTAGAATGGGATTTAGGAACTACAGAAGGTGGATCTTCCGGATCACCTTTATTTGATGAAAATCATCGCTTAATTGGAGATTTAACAGGAGGAGAGGCTAATTGTGACAATCCGGTATACGATTATTTTGCGAAGTTTTCAGAAAGTTGGGCCAATTATTCCGAAGCGAATCAGCAATTGAAATTTTGGTTGGATCCATTGAATTTAGGTGTGGAAACACTTGATGGTGTTGATCCATACAAAGGATTAAGAGCAGTTATTACTGCTTCTCAGGATAGTATCTGTTATGAATCTCAGGTTACCTTTACTGATATTTCATTAGGTGAACCGGATGAGTTCTATTGGAATTTTGGTGATGGAGCTACTCCTCAAACATCAATAGAAAAAGGACCTCATGTTGTGAGTTACAGTAATCCGGGGCGTAAGCAAGTTAAATTAATTGTGAGAAGGAATGGGGTTGCTGATAGTGTTGTTCGTTCTATTTTGGCGATGGATGTTCCGGTGGCAAATTTTGATTATACGGTTGATTTGAATAAGGTTCAAATGACTAATACATCGGTTGAAGGGATGACCTACAATTGGAATTTTGGCGACGGA
Source organism: Labilibaculum sp. K2S (assembly GCF_030372765.1). Classification (GTDB taxonomy): domain Bacteria; phylum Bacteroidota; class Bacteroidia; order Bacteroidales; family Marinifilaceae; genus Labilibaculum. The sequence continues at coordinate 213,184 of NZ_JAUCMW010000001.1, forward strand.
ACAGTTTCAGAGGAGGAAAATCCGAGTCATACTTATGCCAGGACAGGAAGATATACCATAAATCTTAGCACAGAAAATTTGTGTGGTGTAAATTCAACATCAAAAGAAATAACGACCACCTATAATGATTTAGTTAGGATTTATCCAAATCCATCCGATGGTGTTTTTACGGTTGATCTAAGCCAAATAGTTTATTTACGAACCACTTGGATGGTATTTGATACAAAGGGAGCTCAAATTCGCTCAGGAGTTGTTTCCAGCTATGAAAGTATGATTAATTTTAATCTGAATGGATTATCTTCAGGAGTCTATATCTTAAACTTGAATATTGACGGCGTTGATTTGAAAAGAAAACTCCTGCTGACAAATTAAAAGATAGTCTCATTCTATTTTTTTAAGTGAATAGAATGAGAACTAATGTTGTTATTTTTCAATTTTTTGAAAAGATGTTACAATTCCTTTGATTAATGCAGACGAAAACCCTTGATGTTCCATCTCGTTTAATCCGACAATTGTACAACCTTTTGGTGTAGTAACCTTGTCGATTTCCGATTCGGGATGATCATTATTAATTTGAAGCATTTCGGCAGCACCTTTTACTGTTTGAGATACTATTTGTTTGGCGGTATTGGCATCAAAACCAATTTGAATCCCACCTTGAATCATTGCACGAATAAAACGGAACACAAAAGCGATTCCACAAGCACCTAAAATGGTGGCTGCCTCCATAAGTTCTTCATTAATAATCAGGCTTTCTCCAACACAATCGAAAACAGCTTTAATGTTTTTTGTTTCTTCCGGAGAAGCATTTTTGCCGCAAATACAGGTTGTTGATTCAGATATATTGGCCGCAATATTTGGCATAGCTCTAAAAACCGGTATTTTATGATCCAGCATTTCTGAAATTTCTTCGGTTGTCAGTCCGGTTGCAAGAGAGACAAGTACATGCTGTCCTTCAATGATTTCACCTTTAATCTCTTTAATTATTTTACCAACATTGTAAGGCTTAACGGCAACTAAAATAATATTGGAATTTCTAACAGCTTCACAGTTATCCGATGTAATTGCAGCTCCCTCTGTTACTAAATCCGCTATTAAATCAATATTTCGTCTTGTTGCAGTTACATGGTTCGGGCTAAAAGTATCGTTATTTAAAAGTCCTTTAACAATCGAGCGACCTAAATTACCACAACCAATAACACAAATTTTTTGATCTTTCATATTCATTCATATTTGTCTGACAGCACGATTTTGATATAAGTTAATTAAAACCATATAAAAATGGGGCTTAAAATATTCGTAAGAAAATAAGGAGGTGTGTATATTTTTTATCAGAGTTTAAAAGTACAATTTTTTTTGATATCAGAAGAATGAAAAAATTGCATCTGTTAATTATACACTACAGCAATTGTTTATTGTAGTAAGTTACTTAATAGTAGGTGTGTATGTGTTGTTTTTTAATGCTTTAAAATCAAGAGTCGGTAGACCACAATTTTCTTTTTTGAAAATTATTTTTGAATGATAAAAAAAAGTCATATTTTTGATAAACCGATTTAGTAAACCGATTTAGTAAAACCGAAAACCTTTGAAAAAGAAATCAATTAAAGATATTGCCCAAGATTTAGGAGTTTCAAAAACTACTGTCTCATTCGTTTTAAATAAAAAAGGAGATGAAAAGAACATCAGTAAAAAAACTCAAAAAGTGATATTGGATTACATCGAAGAGGTAGGTTATCAACCGAATCAAATTGCCAAGAGTTTAAAGAATGGTACAACTAATACCATTGGCTATCTGGTTCCTGATATCTCGAATCCATTTTATGCTAAAATAGGACGAATGATTGAAGATTTGCTTTGGGAAAAAGGATATCATTTGCTAATTGGCAGTACCGATGAGAAAAAAGAAAAAGAAGAGTTATTGCTTAATATGTTTGTAAACAGGCAGGTTGACGGATTAATTATTGCGTCTTGTTTTATAAAAGGAGATGTTTTAAAATCTCTTTCCAAGCAAAATTTCCCAATGGTTTTCTTCGATCGGGAAGACCCTGAATTTTCAGCCAATTACATTTTGGTTGAAAATAAAAAGCCAATGAAGGAGGCTATTCAGAAAACAATAAATAAAGGAGCCAAAAAAATTGGTCTGTTGTCCATTACGCCGGATATTTATTCTTTAAAACTCAGGATAGATGGATACAAGCAGGCCTTAACAGATAATGGCTTAGAGTATGACGAAAATTTACTTCGAATTGTAGATTACAATCATATAAAAGAAAGTGCTCAAAAGGAATTGAAATACTTGATTGAAGCTGGGGTTGAGGTCGTTGTTTTTACTAATAATCAGATTACTGCTACGGCTATTTGGTTAATGAATATGAATTATCCTGAAAAGGTAAAAGAAATCACCTTTGTGAGTTTCGATAATCTTGACATTTTTGATTATTCGATGCCAAGAGTAATTTCCATTGCTCAACCTATTGATCTTATTGCCGGAAATTCTGTCGATATCCTGAAGGAAGTAATCAAATGCAAAGTAAATAAGAATACAAGAATAGAATTGAAACCTAAATTAATAGAACGTTAATAATAAAAGTCAACAATGAAGAATAATTATCTAAAATCAGGGCCAATTTTTTTGGCTTTCTTATGCATGGGATTTGGTGATGTTGTAGGGCCACTTACAAGTCAGTTACAAAGCGAGTATGAGTTGAGTAACCTTTTGGCCGGATTGGTCACCTTTATGGGATTTATCATGTTTGGTTTGCTTTCTGTTCCGATGGGATTGTATCAGGATAGAAAAGGAAAAAAGCGTGTATTGCTTCTTGGTATGCTAGCCGCATTAGTAGGTTTAGTGTTACCTATATTAGGCAATTTCTCTTCATTTATTTTGTTATTAGGGTCGTTGTTACTGTTAGGTACCGGTGCTACTTTGCTGCAGGTTGCAGGCAATCCAATTATGAGAGATGTATCACCTGAAGGAAAGTATTCCAGGAATTTGTCATTCGGACAGTTTATTAAGGCAATTGGTTCTTTATCAGGAGCTTTAATTCCATTGTTGGCTGCAAAATATTGGGGATTGGATTGGAAACTTTTGTTTCCGATTTATTCCGGAATTCTCTTAGTTGCTGCAATTTATTTATATGTTGTTACTATTGAAGAGAAAAGAGATGATTCAGCATCTCCTGCTTCATTTGGATCGGTACTTGCTTTGTTGAAAAATCCATATGTTTTCTTTATGGTTTTGGCCATTTTCTTATATGTTGGTTCAGAGGTAAGTATGAGTGCTAAACTTCCAAACTATTTATCTGAAAAATTTAATTTTGATATTAAGGAACTGGGTTTGTGGGGAACTTTATTTTTCTTTATGGCTTTAATGACCGGTCGTTTTTTGGGAGGTGTAATTTTGAATTGGATGTCTCCTTCAAGATTTTTGAAAATCACAACTCTTTTGTCCTTAATTGGGATTGCCGGACTTTATATTGCAACAAGTTCGGTTATGGGATTTGCGGCTATATTAGTGATTGGATTGGGATTTGCTAATATTTTCCCATTGGTATTTTCAATAACAATTGATGCAATGCCTGAAAGAAGTAACGAAATTTCAGGTTTGATGGTGACAGCGATTATTGGTGGAGCTATTGTTCCTGTAATATTTGGTGCTGTAGCAGATGTTTTCTCACTTATGGCTGGTTTTGTTGTTACACTAGTGTGTATTGGATACATTTTTGGATTATCGTTTTACAAAAGAAAGTAAGGAAGTATATGAATATTTGGAGTGATAAAAGAGTTGTAATGACACTTGATGCAGGAGGAACAAATTTTGTTTTTTCGGCAATGAAAAGCGGGGAAGAAATAGTTGAATCAATTTGTAAGCCGTCGAATGCAGATCAACTTGATTTGTGTTTGAAAACAATTGTTGACGGATTTCAGGAAGTTCTGAATCTGCTTGCGGAGAAACCTGTTGCAATTAGTTTTGCATTTCCTGGTCCTGCCGATTACAGAAATGGTATTATTGGTGATTTGCCAAACCTTCCTGCATTTAGAGGAGGAGTTGCTTTAGGACCAATGCTGGAGGAGAAATTTTCGATACCGGTTTTTATAAATAATGATGGTGATTTATTTGCCTATGGTGAAGCCTTGGGAGGCGTATTACCTGCTATCAATAAGCGATTAGAAGAGGAAAATAGTCCTAAGCGTTATCGAAATTTAATTGGTGTTACTCTGGGTACCGGATTTGGTGGCGGATTAGTGCACAATAATGAATTGTTTATTGGCGATAATTCTATTGCAACAGAGGTTTGGCTAACAAGCTCACGAATTTTTCCTGATCGATTTGCTGAAGAGGGAATAAGTACCCGGGCTATTCAAAGAACATTTATTGAAAATGCAAAAGGCAGGTATTCCTGTGAACTGATGCCAAAAGATGTTTATGATGTTGCTATGGATAATAATAATCCAGATCAAGAAGCAGCTCTAAAAGCATTTGAACTGTTTGGAAGATGTTTAGGAGATAGTTTGACTAATCTTTTAACCATTACTGATGGTATTGCTGTTATTGGTGGAGGTTTAACCGGTGCTCATGATTTATATATGCCGGCTGCTTTGAAAGAAATGAATGGTAATTGCTGCACTGCAGGTGGAGAATCTCTTCCTCGTTTGGTTCAAAAAGTGTACAATATCGATAACGATTCAGAATTTAACGAATTTGTTTCAGATTGTTCAGTAGATATACAAATACCAGGAACAGATAAAACGATTAAATATGATCCAAATCCTCGCTTAGCAGTTTGTTTCAGTAAGCTTGGAGCAAGTAAAGCTATTGCAATTGGAGCATATGCATTTGCATTGAAAAATTTGTAGTAGTAGTGTGCTACCCTTCGGATTGAGAAGCAAATTTGTTTCTCTTTCCGAACCTTTTTTCATAAGAAGGATGAATTTTAGATTAGTTTGAAAACCAGACGAAAGTCTGGTTTTTTTTATGCTCTAAATCGTTATGTTTTCAGAAACAATATCTTTAAATGAGCATTGATATTTTTCATTGTATAATTTCACATAGAGTTTAATATAGTTTTCATAAGTCTCCATTGCCAAGCTATGTTTTCCTTGTATGGAAAGGAGATTGCATTTTACCCGAAGTGCAGTTTCATTCATCTGATCGAATCCAAAAATAACATTCGAAATGGACAAACGTATGCTTGGTTCAAAATCGAATTTAGTTAATAATTCTTCCAGAGTACTTACAATTGTACCGGTCGTTTTGTCTTTAAAAGAATCCAGCCATTCAGGAATGATATCGCGAAGCAGAGTACCTCTGTATAATATCTGAATAATTTCTTCTATTTTATCACTATCTGAATTTGTTATTTGGGTACTAATACATTTCTGAATGTGTGCCAGATCACAGAAAATGTTCTCTTCGAGTACCATCTTCCAATAATTATTGTCAAAAGTAATTTCAATACCTTGAATATCTTCTAAGATGCCACGTAATTTTTTAATATTAACACCTCTGTTGTTTTTGGCCTTATCTTCCGGTTTATCAGGCCAAAGGAATTCTTGAATTCTTCTTGATGAAATTCCTTTTCCATCTTCAAGAGAATACAATAATATTAAAAGGAACAATTCTTTTAGAGTAGGACTAAAGCGGTAGGTGATATCTTTGTTTTTCTTATCAAAAACCTGAAATCCTCCAAACAAAAGGATAGAGTTTACTTGTGGAATTTCAAAAGTAGGTAGTTTTTCCTGAAATGTTAAAATGGAATCATTTTCTAATTTTTCATTTTTTATTTTAGCTCTTATTTTTCTTCTTACTAAAAATATCAGGAACAAAAGGGTACTGGCTAAAAAAACATAGAATAATTTTATGGAGAAAGGAAGTGAATGATTATTCATATTCAATTCTGTATCTGCTCCAGGTTCATAGCTTATCGAATACATGGATACCTCATAGGTTTCAGCTTCCGCATCCGTTTCCTGCGATGTAAGTGCAATCAATTTATTCTCACTTTCCCAGTAATACAAATCAGCGAATGATTTGATGTCAACAAATTCGTACGGTATACTATCGCCAATAAAATATAGTTTTGGATCATTAATAAATCCTTTTGCTATTCGAAGATGAGTACTGCTTTTTTGACAAGGAAATAGTAATGTATAAAAGGCACTGTCTTTTTCAGTTACTTTTAATGAATTAACGGGCAGGTATTGAAATTGATCATTTTGCTGTAGTTTCCATAGTTTTTTTATCTCATTTTTTTCAAAATCAATACGATAAAGGTCGTAGTAAAATTCTTTTCCTAAAATTTGTTTTCCAAGCGAATTTCCCAGTCCTCCAAATAAGTAAACAACATTACTGTTTTCTGATGAAAATCCAAGCGAACTGCAATACCGAGGTTCGATTACATCTCCTTTAAGTTTGAGCTCAGTCCATACTTTGCTTTTTTCGTTAAACGATTTAATTGAATTGGAATAGGAATAGTAACCGTATCCGCACAAAGTAGTTATTTGGTGATTAGTTGGATGAATCAGCTTGTTGTGATGCCACCACTTTGGAAGATCGTTAGTTACACTGTCTACATGACTCCAACTTTGATTGACTGAATTGTAAATTGAAAGATCGTTTTGGTTTAAACTATACGAAACTAATTGATTGTTACGATCAAAAATAAGCTGTTGAGATTTTTCAAATACAGGGTAACCGGAATTTTTATTGTTTGTAGCTAAAGTGCCTGTTTTAAATGAGTAGGTGCTTGTAGTACCATTTTTAAGAACAAAATGAATTGTCTCATTTTTTTTATCATATGCCATCGACGGCAATGAGGGAAATGATAAAGTTTTTATTTTCGTCCATCGATTGTGATAATCAATTACCCAATCGGGATTGTACAGTTTTGCAGTTCTGCTTGATAAGATGTCTTTAAGTTCATTGTTGGCAACTTTTCGAAATGGCCATAGATGTTTTGGTGTTCCGTCAATATGAATGGCCAAATCTTTTACAGACATCGAAGGAACTTCATCGATAAAAAAGCCATACTTGTTTACAACACCCAAAGACAATGAAAATTCAGAAGCTTTTGGAAATTGAATTGAATTTTTAAAGTGATTGTCCCCAAGAGTTAAGGCAATCTCTCCATTTTCACTATCAATTTCAAGTTGGAATGGAATCCATCTGTTTCGAAGAAGGTTTAGTGAATTAAAATTACAATGAAATTTAGTTTCTTTTTTATTGTGGATTACATATAAATCCGGTTCTCTATAGGTAACCTGAATTAAGTTTTTACCATGTTCCTCCTTTAATGATAGAATTTCCCCATAATGCGTTTCCGTTTCCCGTAAAGAAAGCATAAAGGCAATGGTGAAGCTTTTGGTATATGAAATATTATTCTTGTGTGTAATATCAATTCCAGTTCGATTCTCTTTCGAAACCTCGTTGGATTTAAAATAAATACCATGGTCGGCATAAAGAGAAGGGGAAGATATAATTAAGGCAAATAATGCAAGTAGAAATTTCATTATTGTTTATGGAGTTTGTTAATTTCCAAATATATCGAAATATACCAAGACTTTAAAGATAAAAGCCTAAAAAGACTAAGGTCATTGCACAAAACGGAAGAAGAATTAGTGAACTTATTTTAGCTTGATATCAATCAAATTGATTTATTCGTTTCGATAATAGAAAAAACGGTAAATAGGTGGTGGAATTGTGATAGGTATGAGTTGTTTCTAAAATCGACTTCATTCAATAGTGGGAACAAATAAGGAATTGCTAAAAAACCTAATTAATTGTGCCTGACAATCCTTTTGTGGTAAAGTTTTGTAAATCAGACATAAAACGTTTGATTAATGATTTTATGTGCCTTGTTAATTCAATATTAATCGTGAATTAATACGTTTGCGTTAATATTGGTTGCAGAAAAAAACAACTTTTTTTTTGTTCATTGTATAATTAATAATTCTAACTATGAAGAAATGCTATTTACGAAATCTTCATTCAAGCCTGGCTAACCCATTAGGACTTGGAAGTAAGATTGGGATTTTTGCTTTGCTTTGCGCGATGATGGTTCTTCCATTTTCGGCAAATGCAAACGTTAACAAATTTGACGACAATTCATCTGTTTCTGCAACACAGCAATTCGTTACAGGTACTGTTACTGAAGACTCAGGAATGTCACTTCCTGGAGTATCAGTTGTTGTTAAAGGTACTACAATTGGAACAGTAACTGATATCGATGGAAAATTCGAGATCACAGCTCCTGAATCAACCAGTATTCTGGTTTTTAGTTTTGTTGGTATGCAAACACAAGAAATTACAGTTGGTTCTCAATCTGTAATTAATGTTGTGATGACTGTGAATGCATTAGAAGTGGCAGAAGTTGTTGTAACAGCTTTAGGTATTAAAAGAGAAAAGAAGGCTCTTGGTTATTCTGTTCAGGATATTAAATCTGATGAAATAACACAAGGAGCTGATGCTAATTTAGCAAGTGCTTTGGAAGGAAAAATTGCAGGAGTTCAGATTAATCAGTCTGGTGGTGGTGTTGGAGGTAGTTCAAGAATTGAAATTCGTGGAGCTAGCTCCCTTACAGGTAACAATGCTCCGCTTTGGGTTGTTGATGGAGTTCCTTTTAATGATTCCAGAGAAGGAGAAGATGCCGGAGTTTGGGGCGGTGTCGATAAATCAGGTGCAGCTTTTGATATTAATCCAGATGATATTGAATCTGTTTCTGTATTGAAAGGACCAAATGCCGCAGCTCTTTATGGCTCTCGTGCCGGTAATGGTGTTATTTTGGTGACAACCAAAAAAGGGAAAAAAAATGCTGGTCTGGGAATTGCCTATTCTGGAAGTGTAACTGTTTCCAAGGCAGCTTACTTTCTTGATATGCAGGATAAATTTGGTCAGGGAACCGAAGGTGTTTACGATAAAAACGGAACTTCTTCATGGGGACCGGAAATGAAGGGACAAATGCTTGAATCCTGGACTGGAGAAATGATTCCTTATGAGGCTCAAACTAATCGGATAGAAGACTTTACCAGAACAGGCGTTAGTCAAAAACACAACCTTTCATTTACAGGTGGGAACGAAGATGGATCCTATCGTGCATCAATTGGGAAAGATATTTCCAATGGAATTTACGATGGACACAAGGTAGAAAAAATGAATTTCGATTTAAGAGCTGACTATAATATTAATCCATGGTTAAATATTGACACAAAAGTGTCCTATATGAATACCAAAGGTAAGGAAAGACCTGAGATGGGATATTATAGTTATATGTCATATTTTAATCAAATGCCTATGAATATCCGAACTCAGGATTTAAAACCTGGATATGATATGGTAGGAGGTAACCATGTTGAGAAGTTATATACGACTTCGAATGCAAGTTTTCGTAATCCATATTTCTTGCAAGATCAGCAAAGTTATCAGGATGAGAGGTACCGTACTTTTGGATATTTTGCAGCCAATATGAAATTAACTTCTGATCTAAAACTTAGAATAAAGTACGGTTTGGATTACTATCGTGAAGATGCTCAATCTATGTATAAATATGCTGATAATGTATATAGTAATCACCCTGATTACAATACGATGGAGCGATTTTTCAAAGAAGAGAATTATGAGTTTTTGTTGAGTTACAATAAAGATTTAAGTGAAGATTTTGCTGTTAGTTTAAATGTAGGTGGTAATAAAATGTATACTACTACAGAGAATTTATCCAGCAAGTCGGGCAAGTTGCCTTCTGAAGGAAACTACTTTTTAGGATATGGTACTAATATTTCTTCAAGTGAGTCAATTTCTGAAGAAGAAGTTCAGTCTATTTACGGATTTGGTCAGGTAGCCTATAAAAATATGTTATTTCTTGATTTTACAGCACGTAACGATTGGTCGTCAACACTTCCAGATGATAACAACTCTTATTTTTATCCATCGGTTAGTGTAAGTGGAGTTTTATCTGAAATGGTTGAGATGCCAAGTTGGATTACATACGCTAAATTAAGAGGTTCATGGGCTCAGGTTGGAAAAGCGACAGATCCATACATGACAAGTATGTTGTATACAATTGAAACGGGTAATTTTAATTTACTAAAAGGTTCTGTGCCGAGTATTTTAGTTAATCCAGATTTAAAACCTGAAATTTCTTCTTCTACAGAATTTGGTTTTGATGTAAGGATGTTTAATAACCGCATTGGAATTGATTTTACCCTGTATGACGAAAATACTCAAAATCAGATTATGCCGGTTGATATGGATCAAAGTGCGGGTTATCAGCAGAAATTGATTAATGCTGGTAAAATCTCAAACAAAGGAGTTGAAATCATGTTGTCAACCACTCCAATTAAGACTAAGGATTTCACCTTTGATCTGAACTTCAATTTTGCTGCTAATACCACAAAATTAAAAGAGCTTGATATTGATCTAAAAGAATACAGATTTGGGGATATTAATGGAAGCCCAATGGTTGTAGGTATTGAGGGAGAAAAACTGGGTGATATTAAAGGGTATAAATATCGCAGAAATGATGCTGGTGTAATATTAGTAGACTCGGAAGGACTGCCAATGAGAACGGAACAGCTTGAGGTGATTGGAAATTTACAAGCAGACTGGACAGGATCTATTGGTTTAAAGGCTGATTACAAAGGTTTGTATTTGTCTGCGCTACTTTCCATTCAGCAAGGAGGCGACATCGTTTCGATTACCGAAAAAGGAGCTGTTGGAGCAGGTACTGCAAAAAGAACAGCTGAAAATAATCGGAATCCTTATACAGTTGATGGACTAACAGAGAGTGGAGCAGTAAATTTAACATCTGCAACAGCTGAAAAATATTGGGGGCGAATTTCCAGTATCGATGAAGAGTTTGTGTATGATGCGTCCTATATGAAATTAAAAGAGGTGGCTGTTGGTTATTCAATACCTCAAAGTTTCTTGAGTAAAATTGGTAAGAATCCGATTAAAACCGCAAGAATTTCATTAGTGGGACGAAACTTGTTCTATTTCTATAAGGACACACCTGGAACTGCTCCTGATGCAAGTGCTTACAGCTCTAGATTTGAGGCTTCGGCATTTGATTTTTCTCCGGTTCCAGCAACCAGAACATATGGTTTCTCACTTAATTTGGGATTCTAAGAATTATAAGTATTAATGATCATGAATCAAACCAATGAAAATACCTTGATAGAACAGAAATGTTATTCAAATTACGAGATTCATGTGCCTGTTGAAAATTAAAAATATACAGATGAAAAGAATATATAATTCATTACTATTATTGGGCTTGATATTCATCGGCTTCGGTTGTACCGATGATTTTGAGGAGATGAATACGCCCAAAGATTCCGTAACGGAAGTAGAACCTCGATTTTTCTTTTCGGATATGGTTCAGGGAGTTTTTGCAAACTACCAGAGAAACGTTAATTTATATCCTGACTTTTATGCGCAATACTGGGCATCTACAGGTTCTTGGGCTGTATCTGATCGATATGAATACAAAGATGATTGGATTGGAAATCAATGGAAAGAACATTATACCCAATTTAATTTAGAGTCGAATACTGTTGATGCACAATTTGGCGACAAACCTGCTTATAATGATCAGATTGCCATTAAAAATATTTGGATGGTGTATTGGTGGTCGCGTATGACTGATACTTATGGGGATATTCCATATTTTGGTGTTAGTAATGCAGAAACTAACGCTTACGATTCTCAGGAGGCTATTTACGATGATTTGTTTCTGAAACTTGATGAGGCAATTAAGAGCATTAAAAATGATGAAACACAAGCACTTTATGGCGCATACGATTTAGTTTATGATGGAGATGCGGCAAAATGGATACGTTTTGGTAATTCACTTCGTTTAAGACTTGCAATGCGTATTTCAAATATTGCTCCAGCTAAAGCACAGGCTGAGGCTCAAGCTGCTATTGCTGGTGGAGTGATGACAAGCAATGATGATATTGCACACGTTCCGATGTGGAGCAATGGATGGTATGATTATCTTCATCAGATGGCATGGTATTGGGATAATATTCGGGTAGCTAAAACATTTACGAATTATTTATATGGTCAGTCAAGTGTTGGAGAAGATCCTAGAGCACCACGTTGGTTGTCTTATAAAGTAGACGGAAAACCGTTAACTAAAGAAGAAGCTGGAAAAGCAAGTTATGAAGGCTTGGAGAATGGCTTAGATGCAAGTATGCCATCATCATCAGCTGAAGTAACAGGTAAAGCAACTATTCGTTTGGAAAATGGATTCGTGGAATTTTCAGGAGATGGAGATAAAAATGCAATGTTTTGTCCGGTAATGTATTATTCTGAGGTTCTATTTCTTCAGGCTGAAGCAGCTCTTCGTGGGTGGACTTCTGGCAATGCGAATGCATTATACAAACAAGCTGTTGAAGCATCAATGGATTTTGTTGGAGTGGACGCAGTTGATGGTGATGCTTATGTTGCCGGATTAAATGATTTAACGGGAAGTAATGAAGCTCAGTTGAAGCAAATTATTACTCAGAAATGGATTGCAAACTTTCCAAATGGAATTGAATCCTGGGCTGATTTTAGAAGAACTGATTATCCTGACTTAACTCTGCCATACGATGGAGTAAGTGGAAACGCTTCTGTAGCTGCCGATACTTATGTGAAACGAGTTCGTTACCCTGATAATCAACACAATTTAAATGAAGTTTCGATGCCATCGGCATTAAATACGATCGAAACAGACCGTATGGATATCAAAATTTGGTGGGATGTTGAGAATACAAAAGCCAAATCAGGTGGATTAATGAACAGTAATTTTTAGAAAAAAAAATATTTTGAATGGAGCTGCTCTTATTGGGGGCAGCTCTATTATTCCTGCTTAAAATAAGTAGTTAAATTGCAATTAGTGATAAATTTCGTACGTGTGTGAACTGTTATTTTGGTTTGCATTAGAAATTAAACAAATATTGTTTTCTGTAATAAGGTTTGCTTCCGCCTACATAAAAGGGAAGGATTTTTTTCAGCCTTTTCGAAAAAAGGTGTACTAAAATTGAAGATTAAATAGCCTTGAGCTACAACATATATCAGCAGATTATAAAACTTAAGAACAAAAACCAGATGCTATACCAAAATTCTCTTAAATCATTAATTCTACTATCTCTGGCAATTACTACTTTATTTTCCTGTAGTAATAAAGAGCAAAAAGATACCGAAGGTAACTACATTCAATTTGTTGATCCTTTAATTGGATCGGCGGGACATGGACATGTTTTCGTAGGTGCGAGTGTGCCTTTTGGAGCCATTCAAGCTGGCCCAAGCAATTTCCATAAAGGTTGGGATTGGTGTTCATCGTATCATTACTCAGATAGCATCGTCAAAGGTTTTTCTCATTTGCATTTGAGTGGAACAGGCTGTGCCGATTTAGGCGATTTTTTAATTATGCCTGCTGTTGGAGATGTGAAAATGAATCCTGGTTCACAGGAACATCCGGAAAATGGTTATGCTTCCTATTACAGTCATAAAACCGAAAAGGTTGAACCTGGCTACTATAAAGTACATTTGGATACTTATGATATAGATATTGAAATGACCACAAGTGAACGTGTGGCTCTTCATAAAATAACATTCCCGAAATCAGATCAGGCAAAAATAATTCTTGATTTACAAGAAGGAAACGGTGATACTGCTACCGAGACATTTTTTCATAAAGTAAATGATACAATTGTAGCCGGTTATCGTTTTTCAACCGGATGGGCTGAAGATCAAAGAGAATATTTTGCAATGATTCTGTCTAAACCGGTTAAAGATATTAAAGTATATAACGGTGATAAATTAGTAGAAGGTGATGCTGCAAAAGGAGTTGCAGTAAAAGCTTGCCTTGAATTTGAGACCGAAGCATCTGAAGAGGTACAAGTCAAGTTTGGAATGTCTCCTGTTAGCATGGAAAATGCTTTGGCGAATAGTAGGGCTGAAATGAAATCATGGGATTTTCAACAAATTCTTTCTGAGAATCAACAAAAGTGGAATAAAGAACTGTCTAAAATTGAGATTGTAACCAATGATCTTAAAAAGAAGAAAGTATTCTACACAGCAATGTATCACACATTAATTGCTCCTAACTTATTTAATGATAACAATGGAGATTACAGAGGTGTTGATAAAAAAGTATACCAAAGTGCTGATTTTACAAATTACACCTTATTTTCTTTGTGGGATACTTATCGTACAGCTCATCCTCTATATACCTTGACACAACAGGAACGTGTTCCGGATATGATTAATTCAATGCTGACAATTTATAAACAGCAAGGAAAATTACCGGTTTGGCATTTAAGAGGAAACGAAACCAATACAATGGTTGGATACAGTGCAGTTCCGGTTGTAGTAGATGCTTGTTTGAAAGGATTTGAAGGGATAGATTACGAATTAGCGTACGAAGCGGTAAAAGCAACAGCTATGGGCGATTTTGAGCCTGGCGTTAAAGAGTTACAGGAATATGGTTTCATTCCGTGTGATATGATGCATGAATCGGTTGCCAGTGCTATGGAATATGCGATTAGTGATTGGGCAATTAGTAAACTGGCTGAAAAACTGGGAAAAACTGAAGATGCAAAATATTTTGCGGGGAGAGCTAAAGCATATACTAAATATTTCGATTCGAAAGATCGGTTTATGAAAGGAAAAATGAAAGACGGTTCATGGAGAACACCTTTCAATCCTTATTCTGCGCAACATCGTGTAAATGATTATTGCGAAGGCAACGCATGGCAATATTTGTGGCTGGTACCGCAAGATCCGGAAGGATTAATTGCTCTTTTGGGAGGCGAAAAACCATTTCTGAATAAGTTGGACAGTCTGTTCTCAATTTCTTCAGAACTGGAAGAAGGAGCATCATCGGACATTTCAGGTTTAATTGGTCAGTATGCACACGGAAATGAACCAAGTCATCACATCACTTATTTGTATGCATATGCCGGCGAGCAATTCAAAACTGCTGATAAAGTTAGGTATATCATGAATGAATTGTACACAGATAAAACCGATGGTTTATGTGGTAACGAAGATTGTGGTCAAATGTCGGCTTGGTACGTAATGTCTTCCATGGGATTCTATCCTGTTAATCCAAGCAATGGTGCTTATGTGTTTGGCAGTCCTTTGTTCGATGAAGCAAGCATAAATCTTCCTGAAAATAAAAAGTTTACCATCAAAGCAAACAACAACAGTGATAAAAATATTTACATTCAGTCTGCGGCTTTAAACGGATTGGAGTATACAAAATCATTCATTACACACAAAGATATTTTAAAGGGAGGAAAGCTGACATTCGAAATGGGAGCTACACCAAATCCTAATTTTGGAAAAGCTATTCAAGATCGACCTAAATCAATTGTTTACTAGTATGATAATGAAGAAAGCAAACGTATTATTATTGTTATTTGTTGCAGTTTTAGCTGCATGTGGAGGAGAGAAGGAAATTGGTAAGGAACGGAATTTGGTTGATTTTGTAAATCCATTAATGGGAACCGATTCTGACTATTCTTTGTCAAATGGAAATACTTATCCAGCCGTTGCATTGCCATGGGGAATGAATTTTTGGACACCACAAACCGGTGAAATGGGAAATGGCTGGTGTTATGCCTATGATGCAAAAAAAATCAGAGGAATCAAACAAACCCATCAACCAAGTCCGTGGATCAACGATTATGCTGCATTTTCATTAATGGCCGTTACCGGCGATTTGAAATTTAAAGAAGACGAAAGAGCATCTTGGTTTTCACATAAAGCTGAAGTTTCGAAACCAAATTATTATAAAGTATATCTGGCGGATTATGATGTTACCGCTGAAATAACACCTACAGAACGAGCGGCTATTTTTCGCTTTACTTTTCCTGAAAATGAATCTTCATATATTTTGTTGGACGGATTTTTTAAAGGATCTGAAGTCACAATTCTTCCGAAGGAAAGAAAAATAATCGGCTATTGCAGAAACAATAGCGGTGGTGTTCCTGATAACTTCCATAACTACTTTGTTGCCGAATTCGATAAGGAATTTGAGCTAACACATACTTGGAATGGAGATCAGTTAACTGAAAATTCACTGAAAGCAAGCGGAGAGCATGTTGGTGCCATCATTGGATTTAAAACTCAAAAAGGAGAGGAAATTCATGTGAAAGTGGCTTCATCTTTTATAAGTCCTGAGCAGGCACAATTGAATTTGGACCGGGAAATTGGAACGAAAAATTTTGATAAGGTGTTAAGCGATGCTGAAATGGCTTGGGAAAAGGAACTTTCCCGAATTAAAGTGGAAGGTGGAACCGATGATCAGTTAGAAACATTTTATTCCTGCTTGTACAGGGTGCTGTTATTCCCTCGCAAGTTTCATGAAATTAACGATAAAAATGAAGTAATTCATTACAGCCCTTACAATGGTAAGGTACTGCCCGGCTATATGTTTACAGATAATGGCTTTTGGGATACATTCCGGGCAGTCTTTCCATTTTTCACACTAATGTATCCTGATATTAACGCTCAGATTATGGAAGGATTAGCCAACACTTACAAAGAGAGTGGTTGGTTGCCCGAGTGGGCGAGTCCTGGTCACAGAGGATGTATGATTGGCTCGAATTCGGCATCTTTAATTGCAGATTCTTATTTAAAAGGAATTCGTGGATATGATATTGAAACATTGTACGAAGCAATTCTTAAGAATACGAAAGGTTACAACAAAGAGATTACATCTGTAGGTCGTTATGGTGCCGATTATTACAACGAGTTGGGTTATGTTCCTTACGATGTGAATATCAACGAGAATGCTGCCAGAACATTAGAGTATGCTTACGATGATTTCTGTATTTGGAGGCTTGCTAAAGAATTGGGTCGTCCGCAGGAAGAAATAGATTTGTTTGCCAAAAGAGCCCAGAATTATAAGAATGTATTCGATAAAGAATCTGGCTTGATGAGAGGAAAAAACGAGGATGGTTCTTTTCAGTCTCCGTTCAATCCGTTAAAATGGGGCGATGCTTTTACCGAAGGAAACAGCCTGCATTATACATGGTCGGTATTTCAGGATGTGAATGGCTTAATCGACTTGATGGGTGGAAAAGAAAAGTTTATTTCTACCTTGGATGGTGTTTTTGAGATGCCTCCTAAATTCGATGATTCTTACTATGGTGGAGTAATTCATGAGATTCGGGAAATGCAGATCGCCAACATGGGAAATTATGCACATGGAAATCAGCCCATTCAACACATGATCTATTTGTACAATTTCGCAGGACAGCCATGGAAAGCGCAGGCAAGAGTTCGTGAGGTAATGGATAAGCTCTACACTCCGCAGGCCGATGGTTACTGTGGTGATGAGGATAACGGACAAACTTCTGCATGGTATGTTTTCAGTTCAATGGGTTTTTATCCTGTGTGTCCCGGAACCGATGAGTATGTTTTTGGTTCTCCGCTTTTCGATAAAATCACTTTGAGTCTGGAAAATGGAAAAACGTTTACAATTTCAAGTACTGATAATTCATCAGATCATGTTTTTGTGGATGATATCCAATTAAACGGTAAGTCTTATGGAGCTAATTTCATTAAACACAATGATATTTTAAACGGGGGAAATCTTGAATTTAATATGTCGGCAGAACCAAATAAGGTGAGAGGAACTACTAAAGAAAGTTTTCCATATTCTATGAGTAAATAAGAAAGAATGATATTAGCATATCAAATATAACGGAAGGCTTGCAAACATGAGTTTGTAGGCCTTTGTTGTATGAAATTGATGAATCAATCTAAAAGTAAGTGATATGATACGAGTTAGGGCACAATTGTTACTGTTATCTTTTCTTTTTGGATTTTTTGGAAATTGCTTATTTGCACAGGAGAATCCAGCTTGGATGATTGAAGCAAATGATTATACCAATTATACAGGAATATCAGTTGCAAATGGACGAATAGGAATTCTTCCTTCAGCCGAGCCAGGAAAAACCAAATCGATTATTCTGAACAATGTTTACGATAAGGAATCGAAATTTGGTGTTAGTAAAGTGTTGTTGGGAATTAATTTTGCAAATATTGAAATAGTTGTCAATCAAGACACGCTTTCTACTGCAAATTGTTCCAATTGGAAACAAGTGCTGAATATGAAATCTGCTTCGTTCGCAACATCATGTCAGTTTAAAGAATATGCCGAGATATCTTTTACGCTTTATGCATTAAGAGGAATGCCTTATTCCGGATTGGTAGACGTGAAAATAAAATCCCTGCAAAAGGAATTAGGATTTAAGGTGAATGGACAAATTGTTTGTCCAAGTGAATATAAAGATGTGACTTCTGATTTTAGGATTTTACAAGATTTGGATGCACGAATGCCAATATTGCAGACTGTAGCAAAGAGTCCGTTTGGGAAACACGATTTGGTAACCAGTGCAGCATTTATATTTGAAGGCGAAGCACCCGATTTAAAGCACAATTTGAAAGATCCTTTTACCAATGAACTGGGCTTTTCAAAATCTTTGAAAAAAGAGGAAGAGTATAATTTTGCCTGGTGTGGATCGGTTTGTACATCGCAGAATTTTACAGATCCGAAAAGTGAATCGGAACGAATGGTTATTTTTCAGCTACTGGGAAATAAACAAGCCGTGATTAATCGTCATAAAGAACTTTGGTCTGAATTGTGGAAAGGTGATATTGAAATAGAAGGAGATCCGGAGTCTCAGCAAGATATCCGTTTGGCATTGTTTCATTTGTATTCTTTTGCCAGAGATGACTCTAATTTGAGCATTGCTCCAATGGGTTTATCATCTCAAGGCTATAACGGACATGTATTCTGGGATACTGAAATATGGATGTTTCCACCTCTTTTGGTTTTCAATCAGAAGATTGCAAAATCTTTACTGAATTACAGATTTGACAGACTGGAAATGGCAAAGAAGAAGGCTCAGAATTATGGTTATACAGGTGCCATGTTTCCATGGGAATCGGATGATACAGGTGAAGAGGCGACGCCAACCTGGGCTTTAACGGGAACCTTCGAGCATCATATTACAGCAGATATTGCAATCGCTTTTTGGAATTATTTCAGAACTACAGGAGATAAGGAGTGGTTGAGAGAGATTGGATTTCCGGTACTGAAAGAAGTTGCTGATTTTTGGGTAAGTCGTTCTGTTCAGAATCATGATGGTAGTTATTCCATTAATAATGTAGTTGGTGCGAATGAATTTTATCATCATGCCAATGATAATGCCTTTACTAATGGATCGGCGAAAACGGCCTTGCAGTTTGCAATTGAGGCGGGCGGAATTCTCAAAAAAGAAAGCAATCCTCGTTGGGTTAATGCAGCCAAAGGGTTAAAGTTTCATTATTTTGAGGATGGTGTGACCAAAGAGAATTCGGAATACAATGGGGAGATTATTAAACAGGCAGATGTTAATTTATTGGCCTATCCGTTGGAAATTGTTACTAAACCCGAAGAAATAAGAAGAGATTTGGAATACTATGAGTCTAAGATTGCTCCGGAAGGTCCGGCAATGTCTTATTCTGTTTTAGGCGCATTGTATGCACGATTGGGTGAGCCGGAAAAAGCATTTGAACTTTTCAAGAAAGCTTATGTGCCCAATAAACGTGTACCATTTGGAGCACTTTCCGAATCTGCTTATAGTAATAATCCATATTTCGCGACAGGAGCTGGCGGTATGCTGCAAACAGTTCTTTTCGGATTTGGAGGTTTACATTTTACGAAGAATGGAATAGAACAAAAGAATCCATGTTTACCAAAACAATGGAAGAAATTAACCATAAAGGGTGTTGGCCCCGAATTAAAAACTTATGTGATTGAGTAATTATGAATAAAATGATAATTGTTGCATTGCTGTCAGTCTTGCTGTTTTCTGCATGCGAATCGAGTAAAAGCGTTGAGTTGGTATCACCCAATGGTGAAATTGTTTTCAACCTGGAGGTGAATGAGAAAGGACAGGCTTTTTATAAGCTTCAAACCAATCAAAATCAAATATTCTCCGATTCAAGATTAGGGATGGAATTGCGGGAAGATTCTTTGTTTACTGATGGCTTACGGATTCTTAGTGTAGTAAGAAATGAAAAGAATGAGAATTGGAAACCAGTTTGGGGGCCAAATGAAAATATAATCGAAAAGTACAATGAGCTAATAGTTTCCTTAAAAAATCATGAAAATAACAATTTGAAGTTATACGTGCGTTTATTCGATGATGGATTAGGTTTCAGATATGAAATACCTCAGCAAAATGGTATAGATAGTATCAACATTACCAAGGAACTAACTGAATTTAATTTTGCCCAAAATGGAACTGCATGGTCTATTCCAGCAAATTTCGATTCGTACGAAATGCTTTACCGAACTACTAAATTAAGCGAAGTACCTGATGCGAATACACCAATTACGGTGAAAATGGAATCGGGTTATTACGTGAGTATTCATGAGGCGAACCTGACTAATTATGCGGGAATGACTTTGAAGAATATGGGTGCGACCAATTTCCAAGCGAATTTGGTGCCTTGGCCCGATGGAGTAAAAGTAAAAGCAAAAGATTCATTGTTATCTCCATGGAGAACAGTAATGCTTTGCAAAAATGCAGCGGGTTTGGTTGAATCAAATTTGATTCAAAACCTGAATGAGGCTTGTGCAATTCCAGATACGAAATGGATTCAACCCATGAAATATGTTGGCATTTGGTGGGGAATGCATTTGGGAGTAGAAACATGGACTCCTGGACCAATTCATGGTGCGACAACCACAAATATGAAAAAATATATCGATTTTGCTGCCGATAACAATATTGAGGCTGTTTTAGCTGAAGGTTGGAACACGGGTTGGGAAAATTGGGGGAAACCAAAGGCATTCGATCAGGTAACACCTTATCGCGATTTCGATTTTGATGAAATTGTGAGGTATGCAAAGTCAAAAGGCGTTGAACTAATAGGGCATCACGAAACAGGCGGAGATTATATCTTTTATGAAGAAAGTATGGATAAAGCCTTTTCAAAATTGCATGATAATGGCATTCGGGTTGTAAAAACAGGATATGCAGGACCAATTCCCAACGGACAGTTTCATCACGGACAAAAAATGGTTCAACATTATCGAAAAGTAGTGGAGACTGCAGCTAAATATCACTTGATGGTGGATGCGCATGAACCAATAAAAGCGACAGGAATCAGCCGGACTTATCCAAATATGATGACAAGGGAAGGTGCGCGAGGCATGGAGTGGAACGGCTGGAGTGAAGGAAATCCGCCGGAGCATCATGTGATTTTGCCTTTTACCCGTTGTTTGGGCGGACCAATTGATTACACGCCCGGAACCTTCGATATTTTGTACAAAAACCGAAAGGAATATATCAAATGGAACAGCAACGACAAAGGCAATAGCAGGGTAAATACCACCTTAGCGAAGCAATTGGCTTTATGGGTTTGTTTGTACAGTCCCTTGCAAATGGCTTCCGATTTGGTGAGTAATTACGAAAATCAGCCAGCCTTTCAGTTTTTCGAGAATCTGCCGGCAGATTTCGAAGAATCCAAAGTCTTGGAAGCTGAAATCGGAGATGTATATGCTGTTGCCCGTCGGAAAGCTTCGAATTGGTACATCGGTGCAATCACCGACGAAAATGCCAGAGAAATTGATTTAGATCTGAGCTTTTTAGATACGGATAAAAAATATGTGGCGACCATTTATGCGGATACAGAAAATACATCCTTAAGTGACAATCCAACGGAAATAAAAATCTTTAAAAAAGCGGTCGATAGCAAAACTATTTTGCAGGTGAAGATGCAAAATAGTGGAGGGCAGGCCATAGAAATCAGAGAATTTGAAAAATAGTAGGGAACAATTGATAGCCTGAAGTTATGAGAGTAACTTTTAGCTTATTTGTTATTATTTATAATGATTAATGAATGAAACCGGTGATTAACCTTAAAATTAATCGGCTTTTAATCTCTAACTCTTTAATTTGACTTGTAGATTAGAAATTAGAGAACCGATCGGGAGCAGCTTGGCTGGCAGAATCCCGTTCGGTATTATTTTAGATTATTGCAACTAAATAAAACCTAATTTGATGAAGCGCTTATCAGGAATTTTGATTCTTTTTTTTCTAAGCATAAATTGTTTTGCACAATTTGCCGGTTACGTAAACCCATTTATTGGGACTACTAATTTTGGCACCACAAATCCGGGAGCAATTGTACCACGGGGCATGGTATCAGTAACTCCTTTTAATGTTTCCGGATCCGATTTGAATACCTACGATAAAGATACCCGTTGGTGGTCAACACCTTATTCCTGGGATAATTCTTTCCTTACCGGATTTTCACATGTAAACCTGAGTGGTGTTGGTTGTCCCGATTTGGGCGTGATTTTGTTGATGCCAACAACAGGAGAGGTAAATGCAGATCATAAAACATACGGATCTATCCTAAAAAATCAGGAGGCAAGGCCTGGATATTATGCCACCAATTTAGAAAAATATGGAATTAAAGCAGAATTGAGTGCTACCAAAAGAACAGGCATCAGTCGCTATACTTTTCCAAAAGGGAAATCGAATATACTTTTAAATTTAGGTTTGGGCTTAACCAATGAATCGGGTGCAAAGGTTCGGATCGTAAACAATCAGGAAATAGAAGGTTCCCGAATGACAGGAAGTTTTTGTTACAATGATGGTTCGGAACGTCCGGTTTATTTTGTGGCCCGCTTCAGTAAAAAGGCCGATGAGTTTGGTGTTTGGAAAAAAATGCCGGAAATGAAAGCCGAATCTGCATGGAGCGATACCGATGGTCAGTTCAAATATTACAAAAACTACACTCAGGAACTATTTGGCGATGAGATTGGAGCTTACTTTACTTTCAACACCAATACCGGCGAACAAATAATTGCAGAAGTTGGAGTATCATACGTAAGTATTGCCAATGCAAGAATGAATTTGAATGCAGAATCGAATCAGTTTGATTTTGAGAAAACAAGATTGCAGGCTACACAGGAATGGAATAGTACTTTGAGCCGGGTAAAAGTAGAAGGTGGAACCGAAGATCAGAAAACCATTTTCTATTCAGCATTGTACCACACTCAAATTCATCCAAATATTATTAACGATGTAAACGGGCAATATCCGGCAATGGAATCTTTTGAGATTCGCGAGACCAATGATTGCAATCGATACACCGTATTTTCTTTGTGGGACACTTACCGAAATTATCATCCGTTAATGGCCTTGTTATATCCTCAGGAACAACAGGACATGCTTCGATCCATGGTCGGCATGTACAAGGAAAGCGGATGGTTGCCAAAATGGGAGTTGAATAGTAAGGAAACACACGTTATGGAAGGCGATCCAGCCATTCCTGTTATTGTAGATTCTTACTTGCGTGGATTAAAAGATTTTGATGTAGAAGCGGCATATGCTGCCATGGTGAAGTCGGCAACTACTCCAGGAAAAAACAACAAACTGCGACCGGATATTGATCATTATTTAGCAAAAGGATATGTGCCTTTAGTTGATGAGTTTGACAACTCGGTTTCTCATGCTTTGGAATATTACATTGCCGATTGGAATTTGGCACAATTCGCCAAGGCTCTTGATAAAAAGGATGATTACAAGAAATTCCTGAATCAGTCTCTTCGTTACAAAGAATATTTCGATCCCAAATTTGGAATGTTTCGTCCCCGTCTGGAGAATGGCGATTTCTTAACAAATTTTGATCCAAAGCAAGGCGAAAACTTTGAACCAAGCCCGGGTTTTCATGAAGGAACAGCATGGCAATATGCTTTTTGTGTTCCCCATGATGTAAATGGATTAATAAAACTAATGGGCGGAAAGAAGAAGTTTGTAAATAAACTGCAAACTGTTTTCGACGAAGGATTGTTCGACATGGCCAACGAGCCTGATATTCATTACCCATTCCTGTTCAACTATACCAAGGGCGAAGAATGGAGAACGCAAAAAGAAGTTCGCCGATTAATCGATACCTATTACAAAAATGCTCCTGATGGCATTCCTGGCAACGACGATTGCGGCACTTTATCTGCATGGGTAATTTACAGCATGATGGGAATTTATCCTGTTTGTCCCGGAGATACCGATTATGCAATTACAAGTCCAGTTTTCGATAAAATTACAATTGAACTGGACCCGGAATTTTACAAAGGAAAATCATTCGAAATACTCACACATCGTAAGAATAAAGGCGATTTGTTTATTGATAAAATGATGATTAATGGAAAGAAGCAGAACTCTTATTTCATTACTCACAAAACAATAGGCGAAGGAGGAAAACTGGAATTTTTTCTGAAAAAATAAAATTACAACCTAATAACACTTGTTAAATACAAATGTCAAAAACTAATAACAAACCAAAACATCCGGCTACTTGGATTCCCACTGCATATTTTGCGATGGGTTTACCATTTGTTGCTATTGCTCAAGCATCCGTGCTTATGTTTAAGAGTTTTGAGATATCCGATTCGTTAATTGCATTTTGGACCTCACTCATCATGTTACCTTGGACATTAAAACCACTATGGAGTCCAATATTGGAAATGTTTAAAACAAAAAAACATTTTGTTGTTGCAACCCAACTCGTAACAGGATTTACATTTGCTCTGGTCGCATTGGCCTTGCCATTGGATAATTTCTTTACCTATTCTATTGCTTTATTAGCTGTAATAGCCTTTAGTGGTGCAACCCACGATATTGCTGTCGATGGAGTTTACCTAAGTGTTTTATCAGGAAAAGAACAAGCAAAATATATTGGATGGCAAGGTGCTTCGTATAATATTGCAAAAATCTTAACTGCTGGTGCTTTTGTTTATTTAGCAGGCATCCTCGAAGAACGTTTTGGCGTATTACATGCATGGATGGCCGTTATGCTCACCTATTCAATAATCATGATTTCATTGGCTTTGTATCATATTAAAATGTTGCCATCAGGAGGAAATGCAAGCCGTGAGGTAGCTTCGTTAAATGATGGATTTAAAACCTTGTGGGATGTTATAAAAACCTTTTTCCAGAAAAAACACATTGGTTGGTTTATTGCTTTTATCATCTTGTACCGATTTACCGAAGGCTTTGCCATTAAAATAGCTCCTTTGTTTTTTAAAGCAACAATCGAAGAAGGAGGTTTGGGACTTAGTACTTCGCAGATAGGTCTTATTTATGGCGTATTTGGTTCCGGGGCTTTTGTTCTGGGTTCAATTTTAGCAGGCTATTATATTTCAGCACGAGGATTAAAAAAATCCTTATTCACTCTGGTTTGCATTTTTAATATTCAATTTATAGTTTACGCTCTATTGGCCGTTTATCGCCCGGAAAGTATATTTCTAATTGGATCTGCAGTTGTGGTTGAATACTTTGTATATGGTTTTGGCTTTGTGGGTTTAATGTTGTTTATGATGCAGCAAGTTGCTCCCGGAAAATATAAAATGGCTCATTATGCATTTGCTACAGGAATCATGAATCTAGGCATTATGCTGCCGGGCATGTTAAGTGGTTTTATGAGCGATTGGTTAGGTTATAAGTTATTTTTTATATGCATACTTGTTGTTATAATTCCATCTTTGTTAGCAGCAATATTTGTTCCTTTTGTTCATTCAGAAGAAAGCGAAGCAGATGAAAATAAAATCTAATTTTCATTAAATGAACTTATCAATACTCGATCTATCCATAATTGTAGGATACATTATTTTAACCGTATTTATTGGTTATTTTCTATCCAAAAAGGCATCAAAGAACCTTTCCAATTACTTTTTGGGAGGAAATAAAATACCATGGTATATGCTTGGAGTTTCCAATGCATCGGGTATGTTCGACATTACCGGAACCATGTGGACGGTTACTATTTTGTTCGTGTATGGTTTAAAATCACTCTGGATTCCTTGGTTATGGCCGGTTTGGAATCAGATTTTCCTGATGATGTTCATGGCCGTTTGGTTACGGCGTTCGAATGTAATGACAGGAGCCGAATGGTTAAAAACCCGTTTTGGTGAGGGGCGGGGATCACAACTTTCGCATTTAATAGTGGTGCTTTTTGCCATTGTTAGTGTAATCGGTTTCATTACCTACGGATTTGTTGGAGTGGGTAAATTTGCACAAACATTTTTCCCTTGGGATTTGCATGCCACTGTTTTGGGTTTAAGTATTAAGTCGGAGAACATGTACGCAATTATCATCATGGGCTTAACCACCTTGTATGTTGTGAAAGGGGGAATGTACTCTGTGGTTTTTACAGAAGTATTTCAGTTTGTGATTATGACTATTGCCTGCATCATGGTAGGTGTAATTGCTGTTTCCTTGGTAACGCCGGAGCAGATTGCCGCAGCAGTACCTGCAGGTTGGGCGGATATTTCGTTTGGCTGGACTCTCGATTTGGATTGGAGCAATCTAATTCCTGCAGTAAACCACAAAATTGACATCGACGGATACAATATGTTCTCGGTTTTAATGATGATGATGATTTTTAAAGGAGTATTGGTGAGTATTGCCGGACCGGTTCCCAGTTACGACATGCAGCGCATACTCTCTACCGAAACACCTAAAGATGCTGCTAAAATGAGTGGGATTGTATCTTTGGTGCTATTCGTTCCCCGTTATTTGATGATTGCCGGATTAGCAGCTTTGGCATTGGTTTATCTGGCTCCGGAATTCAATAAGATGGGCAATAATATCGATTTTGAAATGGTTTTGCCATATGCCTTGAATAATTTTATTCCGGATGGTGCAAAAGGTTTATTGCTGGCAGGATTAATTGCGGCCTTCATGTCCACTTTTGCGGCAAATGTAAATGCCGGACCGGCCTACATTGTAAACGATATCTACAAAAAATTTATCAACCCGAATGCTTCTCAAAAGAAATACATTCGAATGAGTTATTTGGCATCATTCGCAGTAGTAATTATGGGAATATTCTTCGGTTTTTTTGCCGAAAGTATCGATACCGTTATGAAGTGGTTGGTAGGTGCTTTGTTTGGCGGATATACCGCATCTAATCTTTTAAAATGGGTGTGGTGGAGATTTAATGGGTATGGTTTTTTTTATGGAATGCTTGCCGGTTTAATAGCCTCGTTGGTGGCACCTCTGGTGTTTCCCGAAGTATCTCCAATTTATGCCTTCCCGTACATTTTCCTATTCTCTTTTGCAGTATCGGTTATTGGTAGTTTACTAACCAAACCTGAATCCGATGAAGTGTTAATTAAATTTTACGAAAGTGTTCGTCCGTGGGGATTTTGGAACCCGGTTTACTTAAAGTTGAAAGCACAAAAACCGGAAGCAAAACCAAATAACGATTTCTTTAAAGATATGTTTAACTGTACCATTGGAGCAGGATGGCAAATGATGTTGCCACTCATCCCAATCTATTTTGTAATTGGTAAATACTCATCGCTATCACGGGTAGTTGCATTATTTATAATTACGAGCATTATCCTCTATTTTACATGGTACAAAAAACTCGAAGATTACCCGGCAGATTATAAGTATTGCAAAAAAGAAATCAAAGAAGACTAAAAACGATATTGATAGAATTAAATTCATAAACAATAAATGAGCAAAAATGACTAGTAAAGCAAATATGCCTTGGGAAGACAGGCCGGAAGGATGTAAGGATGTGATGTGGAGATTTTCTCAAAATCCTGTTATTGGAAGGTACGACATACCAACATCCAACAGTATTTTTAATAGTGCAGTAGTTCCTTTCGGGGAAGGCTTTGCCGGAGTATTCCGATGCGATAACAAATCGGTTCAAATGAATATTTTTACCGGTTTCAGTAAAGATGGAATCAATTGGGACATCAATCACGATCCTATCGAAATGATAGCGGGCAACACCGATATGATCGACTCCGATTACAAATACGACCCTCGTGTTTGCTGGATCGAAGATCGCTATTGGATTACTTGGTGCAACGGTTATAACGGACCAACAATCGGTATCGCTTATACTTTCGATTTTAAGACATATCATCAATGTGAAAACGCATTTTTACCCTTCAACCGTAATGGCGTTTTGTTTCCTGAGAAAATTGATGGGAAATATGCAATGCTAAGCCGCCCAAGCGATAATGGTCATACACCTTTCGGCGACATTTACATTTCCTACAGTCCCGATATGAAATATTGGGGAGAGCACCGTTGCGTAATGAAGGTATCAAATTTTACCGATAGTGCATGGCAGTGTACTAAAATAGGAGCCGGTTCAGTTCCCATTCGCACCAACGAAGGTTGGCTGATGTTTTACCACGGGGTAATTAATACCTGCAACGGATTCCGTTATTCGATGGGAGCAGCTCTTCTCGATCTCGAAAATCCCGATAAGGTATTGTTTCGCACAAAGCCATATTTATTGGCTCCTGCAGCTCCATACGAACTAATGGGTGATGTGCCAAATGTCGTGTTCCCATGTGCGGCATTAACCGAAGGAAATAAAGTTGCCGTTTATTACGGCGCTGCCGATACGGTAGTTGGCATGAGTTTCGCCTACATCGATGAAGTAATCGATTTTATAAAAAACAATTCATTATAGTTAAGTTAGTTTTGATTTTAATTGGCTGATACTTTCGGGTGTCAGCCTTTTTTATGGGCGTTCCCTTCGGGCGGGCTTTTCATTTCAACTCCTCGCTCGTTCCTCGCTGTGGGGTTTCCATTTCAATCCCTAACGCATTCCCAAAACAAAAATACCCGTCATGCTCTGACTTTAAGCAAGCCGAACATGTCAGGGTATGACTCGATCCAAAATCTAAATATTAGACAGTAAATTCAGAAAGAGCTTCGGTACTCTGTACCTAATTCACTATCGTATAAATTAACCTACAAAGACTGCGCAACTCTGTTGCTTAAATTTTAATAAACAACAGGTGCAGAGCACCATGGTATTTGTAGAAATAAATCATCAAAAAAGCAAAAGGTGCAGCGCACCGCAGCCTAAATAAAAAGCTGGCTGAGCAAATTGGGTTCTTTTTAGACCTGACTGGTTTCCAAAACCAGTCAGGTCTGAACTATTAAATCTTCTCTTTTTTCTCAGCTTGATTATTCCACCTTACATTTTTCCATTTCTGTTGTTCTTCTTTCGATAAAAAGGTCCAGACAACAATCCGGCTCTTTTTGTTTCCTTGTCCCATTGGTAAGGTTTCCACTTTAACAGCTTTAGCCGCTTCAAGAGCTTGGTAAACACTTTTCAGATTCGATTCTTTCGAGATGAGTGTAGAAAACCAAAAACATGACTTTGCAAATTTCTTACTCTGATTAATCATGTTTCGAACAAAGCGTTCTTCGCCGCCATCGCACCACAATTCGTTGCTTTGTCCTGCAAAATTAAGACTTGGTTTCGTTACTTTTTCGCTGGAAAGGTTTCTTGTTTTGCGCATTGTTCCTTCCAATGCATCTTTAGCTGATGCATGAAATGGTGGGTTGCAAATCGATAAATCAACCAATTCATCTTTTGGAATAACACCGTAAAAATAATCTTTGGGATTCTCTTGAAGTACACATTTCACATTCCCCTTTAGTGAAGGATTGGAATCCACAATACTCTCTGCTGATTTAATGGCAACAGGATCGATATCCGAACCAATAAAAGACCATCCGTATTCATTGTTTCCAATAATAGGATAAATGCAATTCGCACCTACGCCAATATCTACGCAAGTAAATTTATTGCCTACAGGAATTTTACCATAGTTGTTTTGTTGCAGCAAATCAGCAATATGATGAATGTAATCTGCTCTTCCGGGAATAGGAGGGCACAAGTAGTTTTCAGGAATATCCCAATCACTAAGTCCATAATGATGCATGAGCAATGCTTTATTCAACATTTTTACCGCATCCGGATTCGCAAAATCAATCGATTCATCTTCGTACTTATTCAGAATAACAAATGGAGCTAATTCCGGACACGTTTCTACCAGTTTTTTAAAATCGTAGCGGTTACGATTTTTATTTCTGGGATGCAAACTGGGTTTCTCTTTTGGGTGATCTTTCTTCTTATTTAGCATGGATGTAATTCTCTAATTTGAATCTGCTAAATTAAAACATTAATGGAAGAAAGTCGCCTTTATTCCAATATTGGAAATCCATTTTTTTTATTGTGTCAACAAAAAAACTTTTAAGACTGGAAATTAGATGTTGAATCTGATTCATAACTTGACATTTTTGCAAGACAGACTAATAAAAACAATGCAGCCCTTATGAATGGAGAGCAGATCAATCGTAAAGCAAGAAGTCCTTACCGGAAGAAGCTTGGTTATGCTTTGGGTAGCGCGGATTTTCTTCTTTTATTAACAATAGTTTTTTTGATCCCGAAGCCAAAACTTTTGGGTTCAATCGAGGTTCGAACCATGCTGTGCCGTGTCTTTTTTGAGTGAAAGGGTGGCTCGAGCCACGATGAGGTGTGGTATTTTTAGGTCCGTTCGAGTATCAAGGCACGCTTAGTCGTGGTTTTTTTGATGCAAATTGTGTCTCGATACTCGATTGAGGTGCTTCGATGCTTGATGTTGGAGCCTCGATACTCGATTGAGGTGTCTCGATGCTTGATGTTGGAGCCTCAATACTCGATTGAGGTGTCTCGATGCTTGATTTCGATGCTTCGATCCTTGATATTGAAGCACCGATGTTCGACTGAGATGTCTTGAGGCATAGGATTTGAGCTGTAAGAGGTCTGTTGAACAGATAAAAAAAAGAGGTTGTCCTTTTGGAACAACCTCATTTAATTATCTGTTAAAATATTTATTTCATTTTATATGCGTCGTTGTGAACGGCATTAATCGCTCTTCCCGAAGGATCGGCGTTGTTGCGGAACGATGCATCCCAAGCTAAAGCTTCAGGAGTACTGCAGGCAATAGATGGCACCGATGGTACACAGGCTGCAGCAGTATCCGAAGGGAAGTGTTCTGCAAATATGGTTCTATAGTAATATTCTTCTTTTGACATTGGAGGATTCACAGAAAAACGAAATTTAGCATTTGCCAATTGCTCATCAGAAACTTTCTTGGCTGCAACTTCTTTCAAAGTATCAATCCAGCTGTAACCCACACCATCAGAGAACTGTTCCTTTTGTCTCCAGGCTACACTTGCTGGTAAATAGTCTTCGAATGCTTTACGCAGCA
Organism: Labilibaculum sp. K2S; assembly: GCF_030372765.1. Taxonomy (GTDB): domain Bacteria; phylum Bacteroidota; class Bacteroidia; order Bacteroidales; family Marinifilaceae; genus Labilibaculum. Next base: position 244,263 of record NZ_JAUCMW010000001.1, read on the forward strand.
CCCATTTTTCCATTTTACCATCTTTAGCCATTTTATCTTCCGGATTAATTCTCATTGCAATATCAAGGAATTCTTTGTCCAGAAACGGCACACGGCTTTCAACACCCCATGAACACATCGATTTATTCGAGCGTAAACAATCGTAAAGGTGAAGTTTATCTAATTTTCGGATGCATTCTTTGTGAAATTCTTCCGCATTAGGAGCCTTGTGGAAATACAAGTATCCACCGAACATTTCGTCAGCACCTTCACCGGAAAGCACCATCTTAATTCCCATCGATTTAATTACTCTTGACATTAAATACATCGGGGTAGAAGCACGAACCGTAGTTACATCGTAAGTCTCCAGATGATAAATCACATCGCGGATAGCATCCAGTCCTTCCTGAACAGTAAAAGTTACTTCGTGGTGAATCGTATCGATATGATCGGCTACTAAACGTGAGGCTGCCAAGTCAGGTGAACCTACCAATCCAATTGCAAATGAGTGCAATTGTGGATACCAGGCATCCTTCTGATCACCGGATTCAACACGCTTACCGGAATATTTTTTTGCAATTGCTGAAATTACAGATGAATCCAAACCACCTGAAAGTAATACTCCATAAGGTACATCAGACATCAATTGACGATGAACAGCATCTTCTAATCCTTTGCGAAGAGCAGCCATATCTGTTTTGTTGTTTTTTACATTTTCGTAATCTTTCCAGTCACGCTGATACCATTCCTTTACAACGCCGTCTTTGCTGTATAAGAATTTTCCGGGAAGAAATTCTTCAATTTTATTGCAATAACCTTCTAATGCTTTTAGTTCGGAGGCCACGTAGTAGTTACCGTGCTTGTCCCATCCCTGATACAATGGGATTATTCCCATATGATCCCGTCCAATAAGGTAGCAATCATTCTTTTTGTCGTATAAGGCAAATGCAAAAATACCATTTAAATCATCGATAAAATCGACACCTTTTTGTTGATATAAGGCAAGAATTACTTCGCAATCAGATTTTGTCAGGAACTCGTAAGAGTCTTTCATCTGATTTCGAATTTCCAGATGATTATAAATTTCACCATTAACAGCCAAAGCCAGATTACCGTCTTTGCTGTAAAGTGGTTGTCCTCCCGATTGAGGATCTACAATCGATAGTCTCTCATGAGACATAATCGCTTTTTCATCACAAAATATTCCAGACCAATCCGGACCTCTATGACGAATCTTTTTTGACATTTCTAAAATTTGAGGGCGCAGCTCTTGAGCATCCATCTTCAAATCAAAAACTCCAACAAATCCACACATAAAAAATTGTTTAATAGTTATTTTATCAGCCTGCAAAAATATGGTTAAGCTGTTTAAATTTGGTATTAGTTGTCAAAAATACGATTTTCAATTTAGTTTCTACTATGTTTTATGCTCTATATCTTTAGTGTATAGGTAGAAAAGATTATTTTTCCGAACTATTCGAAAATAAAGGCTGTTTATTGAATGACGTACTAATTTATCGGGGGTAAAGGAGGAAATTAATATGGTAATAACAAAAAAGGACACCTTTTGAAGTGTCCTCATGCCTAATTTGTTTTATTTTCAAACTCGTGATCAAGAAAGGTTTTAAGAGTATCAATATCGAGCCGTTTGGCAATAATTTTCTTATCCTTGTCAAGCAGGTATATGGTTGGCGTACTAAAAACATCGTAATAAATTCTGAAGTTAGTCTGGTAGTGGGGATCGTAACAATTGATAAAATCAAATAAGTTTTTATCAGCAATAAAATTTTCCCATTCTTCTTTTTCGTTTTGAGTGCAGACTGCAAATACTTTTACACCCTTTTGTTTGTACTTATCTAAAATATCGGTCTTTAATTTTGGAGTTGCTGTTTTGCAATGACCACATTCGGGTTCCCAAAAATATAAAATGGTGAACGGAGCTTCTACTTCGTGCAAACGAACAAACTCTCCTTCGGGCGTTTCCATTTTTAGATCCTGGGCTTTCATTCCAATTAAATTGTATTGAAGTTTTATTACCCGCTCGCGAATATTGGCAAGTAAAGTTGAATCGGCCCAATTCGCTTCTCCACTTAGGTAGTATTTTTTTGCCAGACTAACGAAAGCCGCATCCATTCCCATAATCTTGCTTTTAACTGCGTAGTTAAGAGAGTATTGTACCAGGTATTGGAAAAATTCCTGATCAGATCGGGATTTTTCAATAATATTAGTCGCTTCTTTTACGATTGTATCCGGACTTTGAATCAAAATTTTCTCATAAAAAAACTCCAATTTATTTTTAAGAATAGGTGTTCTTAAAAAACGGTTGTCAGTGAAATCTACGTAATCGAAGTAATGATCTTTATTGTACAAGTATGATTTTTTCTTTATTTCCTGATCTCTGTCAGGTGTCGATTCCGGAATTTCCTTTGAAAAATCGGGAACTTTTGGAGACAATGTCAACTGTGCAAATTTGGAAACAAAGCTTCCGTTGGGGTAATCCTGATTCAGTTTTTGAATGTATGCACGTACATCTTCATCTGCTTGTTTAAAAGCTTCCTGATATTTCTCTTTTTCTTTTTCATTGTCCTTGCTTGCCTTGTACGCTTCCTGAATTTTTTTTGAATTCTCGTTTTGGGCTTTCATGAATTTTTGAAAGGAATGAAATGCTTCACTCTCTTTAGCACCTGTAATTTTAATCGTTTCGATAAAGCTAACTGGATCTGCAGATATGGCAAATTCCTGATCTTTACCAATTAACAGATCGAAATACTTTTGAGAAGGAAGATAGATTACATAAATGCCTTCATCCAATTGTTTCGCTTTGCTAAATAAGCCTTTGCCATTAATTAATTGCGTAGTATCATCAGCAAATATTCTGCCGTCAAAATAGTGTGCTAAATAAGCGGTACTATCAGTACAGCCAATAAGGTTAACATCAATATTGTATTTTTGTGCTTTGCTTGTAAAAGAGGATAGCAGGCAAAAACCCACACATATAAGAGTTATAATATTTTTCTTCATTTTCATTATAATGTTGATAAGCATAATTGGAAGCGAAAATTACAAAACTTTTTTTAAAATGAAACGACAATGAAAGGCAATTGTGACACACAGAGGGATGATTATTTCAGCATGGTAAGTTCCATATGGCAAAAGTTTAAAATTATAATCATATGAAACGACCATGTAAAAAGTGTTACACACAGAAGAATGAGTGTAATTTGGGAGTTCCATCTGAGCATAAAATAAAAAATATAAACAGATGAAACGACCATGTATAAAGCTTTCTATACACAGGGGATGATTATTGGTTCATGGTAAGTTCCATATGGCAAAAACTTAGAATTATAATCATATAAAATTAGCTTTGCAAGAATTGCCGGGAAATGTTATTGAATATGGATCAGCACAAATATTGATCTATATAATTACAATTTGCATGTTTTTTTGAATGAAATAATACTATTGGGGATTATTTTGGAAGGTCAGATATTTTCTTATTTTTTCCAATAGCAGACTTGAGTTAATTGGTTTGGAAATATAATCAGTACAACCGGCAGCAATACATTTTTCTCTTTCTTCAACCATAGCATACGCTGTTTGGGCAATAACGGGAATGGATGGATGAGTTTTTCTGATTTTGTTCATTGCCTCAAAACCATTTATTACCGGCATATTAATATCAAGAAGTATCAAATCGGGTGTGTGTGAATTAATAAGATTTATTAATTCTTCACCATTCACAGCATGTTTTAATTTAACCTCTGTGGTCTGCAGCAACTCTTCAAGCAAAAGAAAAGATGAAATATCATCTTCAGCAACATAAACAAGACATTCTGAAAGGTTTAGACTATTTGCGATTTGAGGAGTCTCATTTTTTTCGATGACAGGTTTGCTTTGTTCGGATATTGGTATTGTAAAATGAAATGTACTGCCTTCGTTAACCTTCGATTCAATCCAGATTTTTCCTCCTAAAAGATGTACTAAACCTTTTACAATACTAAGCCCAATACCTGTTCCTTCTTGTAAATGTTGATTCTCAATTTGTCTGAATCGCTCAAAAATCAGCTGAAACATTTCTGCTTGAATACCGAAACCCGTATCCTTCACATATAAATGAACCATCGAATCAACATGCGATATAGAATAACCAATTTCCACAAAGCCTTTTTCTGTGTATTTAAAAGCATTGGAAACCAGATTGTAAACAATTTGTCTGAATCTGGTAGGATCACAGGTTATATTTAGATTTTCAGTGTTTTGGGGGATGTTTAATTGAAGCGTAATATCATTTTTGTTTTTCACGATCTTAATCATGCTTTGAGACTCCTTAATTTCATAAAGCAATTCGTTCAAAAGACACGATTTCGTATTCACTTTTAGTTGGTTCGATTCAAGTTTTGAAACATCAATTATATCATCAATAATTCGAAGTAAGTGTTCACTGCTCGACTGAACTAATTTTAAAAATTTATGTCTTCTCTCAAGAGTAAGATTTGGTTGACCTAATAAATCCGAGAAACCAATAATTGTATTCATTGGAGTTCGTATTTCATGACTCATATTTGCTAAAAAAGCTGACTTTAGATGATCACTCTCTATGGCTTTTTCTTTCGCTTTTTTAAGCTCTGTATTGGTTTTAAGAATCTCAGAATTAATAGTTTTATATTCTAGATTCAGCAACTCATATTCTTTATTTGTTCTCTCAAGTTCAGCGTTTAATCTTAAGAATTCATCATTTTTTTGTTTTAACTCAATATCCGATTCTTTAAGACTGGTAATATCAGTAGCAATTTCAAAGCGAACTATTCGTCCATCAATCCACTCTATTGCTAAATCAGAAATGTAGTACCACCTATTGGTAAGGGGGTTTTTAAATTCCCAGTTGTAAATTTCGGATGGTTTGCCATCATTTATAATTAAATGATTTGTGCAAAAACTGCATGGTTCTGTTTCACCAGCTTGCATAGTCGAAAAGCATTTCGCGCCAATATTATCACCAAACTTATCTTTCATTCTCTTGTTCATGAAAAGTATTTCGTATGTCTCAATATCAGAGACGTAAACTAATGCATCAATATTATCCATTACAAGTTCGAAAATATTTTGACTTTTTTGAAGGGCAGTTTCAGATTCCTTACGGGCTGTTATATCCGTTGTTGAAACATAGGCAATAAATTTATCATTATGTTTGGTGTAGAAAAGCTTGATGATTGCATCAACAACTTCTCCTTCAAGTGTTATTACTTTCGCCTCTTTTTTAAATGAGTTTTCACCATTGATAATAGCCAATAATTCCTCTTTAAAAACGGAAAGTGATTCTGGCATAAATGTTTTTGCTAAATTTCCTATTAGATCTTCTTTTGATTTAGCTTTGTATAAATTCACGGTAGCTTGGTTAACATCAACAATAATTACCTGCTGAGATAATTCAATTAATAATTCCGGATGCTCATCAAAATAACTTCTGAAATCAGTTACTCCTTTAGACTTAAGATCCTCAATGGTTAGCATTAAAACTGTGAAATCCTCCTCCCAAAGAGACTCCGGGGAGTTTTCAAATAAGGCTTTGTATTTGTTCGTTGTCTCGCTTAATTCCGAGTTAAGCCTTGAAAGATCAGTGATGGCCTCAAGATCATGTGTTTTGGCCTCAACTTCATCGTGTAAAATTTCTTGTTCGGTAATATCAATAAAATATTCAATCACATGAGTGATTTCTTGGTTAGAATTGAATATTGGACTTGCATGAACCCAAATATTTTTGAGTTCCCCTTTAATATTTATATTCTTGAGTTTGGTTTTTATTGTTTTTTTTTCCTTCAAAACCATATTCACAGAACATTTACAATGGTCTTTTTTGGTGTAATTCTTTGCATTGGAGAGAATAAGATCGCAACAATCTTGATTGACAATAAAATTCGGATCATTTGAGTCTACGACTTTGTATGTGCCCACTTCAATAACATAATATGGGTAGGGTAATGACTTAATTATTTCGTGGTGTAAATCATTCTTCATCTTAACTTCTCTAAATATATCTTAATCTTAAGATATTTTAAAATAAATATTATATAGTGGTTTTTGTCATGAAAGAATGCCTGTTAATTAGGATTAACAAATGCGGATATCCTGATGAGCTAATAAGAATAATGGCTGCAGAAAAAAAACTTGTGCAACCATTGCTTTTATTTAATGAATATGCTCTTCTTTTTTTAGAATAGCATTCAGAATTTCTTCTTTTTCAATTCTTTTTGTGCAGAAGAACCAATCATAGCAGTGAACATTTTCATCTGTGTTTTCCATCCGGTCTTTTGCAATACCGCAAGATCCGGCAGGAGGAACAATTACTTCATCGCCAGGGCGCCAATCTGCCGGGGTTGCAACCGAAAATTTGTCGGCAGTTTGCAGTGCAATAACTACACGATAGATTTCATCGAAATTTCGTCCTAAGCTTAAAGGATAGTAAATAATTGCACGGATGATTCCATGAGGGTCAATGAAAAACACAGCACGAACAGCTTTTGTACTGTCTTCACCAGGTTGAATCATGCCGTACTTATTTGCCACTTCCATAGTAATATCTTCAATTAAAGGGAACTTGACTTCTATATTTTTCATCCCTTTATATTCAATTTTCTCTTTAATTGTTCGTAACCATGCAATATGGCTGTATAAACCATCGATTGATAAGCCAACTAACTCACAATTTGCTTCTTGAAATTGGCTTTCCATACTTGCAAAAGTCATGAATTCTGAAGTACATACAGGAGTGAAGTCGGCAGGATGGCTAAACAGTATGACCCATGAGCCACTATAGTCATTCGGGAAATGGATATTCCCCTGAGTACTAACAGCTCTAAACTCGGGAGCTTTATCACCGATACGTGGCATTGTAATTACGTTTCTCTCATTCTTTTCTTCCATGATTCAAGATTTAAAGGGTGACTGTTTTTTTGATATTGCATTGAAATTGGAAGAGCTGTGGCTTGCATCACAAGCTCAGGATTTTTTCCTTCTAAACAGACTTGTTTTAAGGGAAAAAATTGTCTTATCAATTAACGAACTCAATTAGGTGTGGGAGATAACCCAATATTGTCAATTCCTTAGGAGGGAATCTTAGTGGTTTAGAACAAATTTTAATTCATTCTCAGGTGTAAAGTTAAAGTTAACTCATTGAATTGCGGATGTCAAGTTAAATGACTGATGGAGAGGTAATTTTAAATCAGTTTTAATAAATTTAGACTCGGAATTTATTCTTTCACGATTAGAACAGGATCTATTTCAAGCCATTCGAATGCCTCTTTAAGGGAATGAAAAACTTTAGCATTTTGAATTCGAACTTGGATTTCGAATAGCATAGCCATTGAGGTGTCATAGGATTCGCTTACAATAATGGCACATTTATTTGCTATTGGACTGTACTTTTGGTATTCCTCAATATAGTCATCTAAATCTTTGATATTCAGTATAACTTTTGCTTGCGTGAAATTGGCAATTACATGATAGGTTTCATCAAATAAAGAATCTTCACGAGTACTTAGTGTGTGACGTATTAAATCATCCCATTTGAAATAACCGTAATAGTATTCATTAATCAGTTTTAAGTTTGGAGATATTTTGTATTTGAATTTCATTCCTATTACTTTTCAATTAAATATAGGAAGATCAATTTAGTTAAACAAAAATAAAAAAAGTTGCCCTTATCAAAGAGCAACTTTAAATTGTAGCAGTAGTGTTTATTTTAATTAGCTGAAATTTCTATTGTTCCAGCATCTGTAACAGCATCATTGCTTACCTCAATATCTTCAATTTCTTTTTCAGTATATCCATCAACAGGCATTAAATCAAGCTTGTATGTGCCTGCTTGTAATCCTTTAATCAAGAAATCGCCGTTTCCTTCAGCAATGGTCGAGATGGTATCCAAACCGATTATTGCATGAATAGTTGGAAGTGCTTCAGCTGGTGATATAGTTCCAGAGATGGCACCGCTTGTTGCTTCGTTAAAAGTTCTGATTACAGGCTTTAATTTGTATTTGCCATTTCCAGTTGCAACAATAGAACGGGCAGCATCAAAATCTATCCACAATTTGTACTCAATTCCAGCTAAGAAATCATCGTGAATCTGAAATTTCAAACCGGAAGTCTGAGCTGATGGAGTATCCAAATCATAAGAAACACCATCAATAACTACTGAGTTATTTGCGCCAAGAATCAAACGCATTTGCGAAACAGTGCCACTTGGCATTTCCTGATCAACCAAAAGCGTGTCCAAGCCATTATTGAATTGTAAAAGATCATATACACCTGCATTTAGCAACTTCATTTCCTGCCATCCATCTTCTGTATTTTCATTGTTTGATGAATGAAATTGAATAGCCTGAATATCAATATTAACCTTATCGTATTGTGCGGGAGAATCTGTTAATCGAATTTTAACAGGAGTCGTTAGTTTTACATTATCGTTGGAGCATTGAATGAAAACAAATGCAAGCGCAACAAGTGAAATTGTACTGAATGGTTTTAAAAATCTCATTGTGTGTTTAATTTTAATTAAATAAAAGTGTTCGGATAAAACGGTGAAAATAGATTTTGTTTTATTTGAATATTTTATGAAAGCCAATAAGTATGCCAGATATAGCCTTAATACAGTAAGGGGTAAGTTATCAGTGAGATGATGAAAACTAAAATAGATATGATATTTTGAATGTTGAAAATTACGTGGAATTATTCTACACATATTACTCAATTCCTCAGTTAATAGGAATAGGTAGGAGAGCTTCCTAAAATCATTTGATTTTATGTGTATGTCCAATTCAAAAGGAAACATCCCATTTTGTTATTTTCTGTATTTAAAATGGGGATTAAGTTCATTGTAAACTGCATCACGGCTTTTGCTTTTTCAGAAACAGAAGCATCTTTTACAATCTGGATATTTTTTTAATCCATTTGCTTCGGGGTAATTTGAATTCCTCTGTTGATTCTTATCAATGAATTGTAATCGTTTGTGTGTTAAAAAAGTTTAAAAAAACATTTTTTCTTAATGAGTATGGCTCTAAGTGAAACGATTATTCATTAAGATTGCTATCCTCCTACTAAAGATTAAATCTATTATTAATTGCTCAATTTATTATTATGAAGAATTTACAACAACTGGTTCAGTGGACAAGATTTGGATTGGTTTCAGCATTTTTTATTGTTCTTATTGTTGAACTTGCTTTGGGAGTTCTGGCTATTAGTGGTGAATATTCAATTTTAAGTATTCATAAAAGTTTGAATATATCGATATGGAAGAACATATTGGGAATTGCTTTGATTATTGTGGAGATTATTATTTCGGAGATGATGTATAAAAAGAAATTGGAATATGTTGGCTTATTTGAGACTTTGGAAGAAAAACTAAAATATTTTAGAAAAGCATTTTCTTTTAAAATGCTATTTGGAGCTTTAACAGGAATTGTAGCTATGCTGGCCTATTCGCTAACTGAAAATTTGATTTGGTTTTTACCATGGATCATGGTATTGTACACCCTGAGTAAGTCCTTTCCGTTTAAGTGGACATTGGTACATGCCATGCAAATAGAAAATGAAGAAGACAGGGAATTATTCTAAGATGAATCAATCTTGTATTCTGTGATGAGTGCAGGGAATGAGGCGTTTTTTACTAGTAATTAAACTCAAAAATAATTTTGCGACCTTAATGCCACTCTTCGTATTCTTTATGTCCCGGTATTTTTAGTCATCATTCTTAATTCTGAATTGATTAAGCTATCTTTGCGGACTATTTAAATTATTTGTTGTGGAAAACTTTAAGGAATTAGGTGTAAATAAAGATATTATTAAGGGATTAAACGATCTTAATATTATTAAGCCTACTCAAATACAAGCAGAAGTGATATCGGTACTTCTTCAAGCTAACACCGATTTAATTGGACAGGCTCAAACAGGTACTGGCAAAACAGCAGCCTTTGGAATCCCTTTGCTGCACAGAATCAATACCAAATCAGACAAGGTTCAAGGTTTGATTCTTTGTCCGACACGCGAGTTGGGACAGCAAATTGCCAAGCAATTGTTCAAGTTTACCAAGTACTCTGATAAGATTTTTACTGAATCGGTTTATGGCGGGGAACAAATTGACAGACAAATTAGTGCTTTGCGTCGTCCAACTCATATTATTGTTGCGACTCCAGGTCGGTTAATTGACTTGGTGAAGAGGAAAGCGGTTGATTTGAGCCATGTAAAAACTGTAATTTTGGATGAGGCAGATGAAATGATGAGCATGGGCTTTAAAACCCAGTTGGATGAGATTTTGACTCACCTTTCGCGTGTAGAAAACCGATGGTTGTTTTCGGCTACTATGCCTCAGGAAATTATGCAGATAGTTAAAAGACATTTTTCTCCAAGCGCACACAAAATTGAGGTGAGCGGACGAAATGTGGTGAACAAAAATATTCAGCATCAGTTCCTGATCTGCGAGGACAATGAAAAATTGAACATCTTGATTCAGTTTTTAAAATCGGAGCAAAAAAACAGGGGAGTGGTGTTTTGTAAAACCAAGGCTTCGGCACAGGTTTTGGCCAAGCAGTTAATTGCAAAAAATATTCCAACTGATGCCATTCACGGCGATTTAAAGCAGATTGAACGGGATAAGGTAATGCGTGCTTTTAAAAACGAAAGCCTTCGAATTTTGGTGGCAACAGATATTGCTGCCCGGGGAATCGATATTGTCGATCTTTCTTTTGTGGTACATTACGAATTGCCTGATAAAGAGGAGTATTACACTCACCGAAGCGGTCGAACTGCCCGTGCAGGTAAAGAAGGTGTTTCTCTGTCGTTGGTAAATAACAAGGAGCTTAAAAATCTTCGTTATTTCCAAAAAACGTTAAACATTGCTTTCAATCAAATCAGACCGAGAAAATAAATATTTTGCTTGAGTATAACCTTGTTCATGAATAATATATCGAAGAGATCTTGCTTGCAGGATCTCTTTTTTTGTAAGATTAATTTACAGTCATAAGATTGTAGTAAACCTTAACTACTGCTAAGTTAATACACATTTTTAGTCCCGTTAAAGTTCATTCTAAATTCAGACGGAGTACAGTCTTGTTTTTTCTTAAAGATTCTATTGAAGTTGGAAATGTTGTTGAAGCCACAATCGAAACAAATTTCCGCGATACTCTTGCTGGTTTCAATTAATAGTCGGGTAGCTATTCCCAAACGAATTTCAATAACAAATTCAACAAAGGATTTCCCTGTTCGTTGCTTAATCAAACGACTAAATGATATTACCGACATGTTTACAAGAGCAGCCGCATCTTCAAGTTTAATTTTTTGCTGAAAATTGTCTTGTATGTACTTGTAGATTCGTTCAATTCTTTCACTATTATGAAAATCACTCTGGCGGTGGAATGACATATTTGTAAGCAATTGTTGTTCTCTGGAAATGGCCAGATCATATAATAGTGATTGAAAAGCCAAATAACTATCAAAACCTCTTTTTTGGCTAAGAGCAATCAGTTTTGGTTCCACCATTCTTGTTGTATCCTCTGAAAATAAAATACCTCTGTTGGCATTGTTGAGCAATTCCCGTATGGGTTTAAGCATGTTTCTATTCAGGGTGTTATCATCAAATAATTCTCTGGGGAATTGTATTGTGATTTCATGCAGGAGTTCTTTATTATCGTTTTTGTAATTTTCCCATCCATGATAAAGATTAGGACCAACCATAACTAATTCTTTGTTTTGGATTTCTCCAATGTGATCTCCAATGATTCTTTTTCCTCCTTTTGCTTTATGTATGTAGTTAATTTCGAATTCAGGATGGAAGTGAATTGGAAAGTTAAAAGCATTTCTTTCTCTATCAAATATTAGGAAACAATCGTTCTCTTGTAAAGGTGTTATTTCTCTGTGAATATGGTCTTTCATAGCTTATTATTTTTTGCAAAACTACTTAAAATGATGTGATAGTACAATAAATAGTGATGGAATTGTACTATTTAAGATGAATATTTGGATTGTATAGTTAAGTTTTGGTAAATATATTGTGTGTTTTAGCTGTGTTTTCGGGTTTTGTGTCATTTGGTTGCATTGTTATTCTGTTGAACAAGAGGTGTTTTTGTTCGTTTTTGGGTGTTGTATATCAATTTTATCAGAAATGATAATAAAGTATCATCTTACGATTGAAAAATACTTGGCTGAAGTATGCAAACGATATAATTTTGAAATGTAATCATTTAGAGGATTTTGCACAGATGAGAAAATTGCCATTAAAAAGAGTATGTAAAAATAATAATGCAATGATAATACCGAAGATAACAGCTGTTTTAGGTCTGTCTATGTTGATGGCTTGCTCCCAAAAACCAGTTGAGAAAAGCACCAATTCAATTGCAGAACAATTGGAATTTGTGAAGGGAAAAGGAATTCTTTTTGGACATCAGGACGATTTGGCTTATGGAAAGAATTGGAGTTATGTGGATGGAGAATCGGATGTGAAACGGGTTGCCGGAGATTATCCAGCTATGTTCGGATGGGAATTAGGCGGTATAGAACTTCAACACATGCACAATTTGGATCGTGTTCCTTTTTCGGACATGAAGCGATTGGCAATAAAAGGGTATTTGATGGGTGGAATCAATACGTTTAGCTGGCATCCTTTTTCGGTAGTTAATGGAGAGAGTTCATGGAATACCGAAAACGATGTCGTGAAGCATATTCTACCCAATGGATCACATCACAAGGAGTTTTTGATTCAATTGGATAGAGTTGCTGATTTCTTCAAGTCCTTGAAAACAGATGATGGAATCGCAATGCCTTTTATTTTTCGTCCGTGGCACGAAATGGATGGCACATGGTTTTGGTGGGGAACAAAAAACTGCACTGCAGAAGAAGTTAAGGAGTTGTTTCGATTCACCATAAACTATTTAAAAAACAAAAAAGAATTGACTCAAATGTTGGTTGCTTACTCTCCCGATCGAAATTTCACAACAATTGACGAATATCTTACATGGTATCCTGGTGATGACATTGTTGATGTAATAGGAATGGACAATTATTACGACTTAAAAATACAGGATGGCGAAAAGGAAGCTATTAAAAAATTGCACATACTAATTGGTTATGTAAAAGAGAAGCACAAGTTGGCAGCACTAACAGAAACAGGTTTGGAGAATGTTGATGATTCCTTGTGGTTTACTAAAAAGCTAGGCAAAGTTCTTGGTGATTCATTAATCAGCAAAGAATTAAGTTATGTAATGGTTTGGAGGAATGACCCAAAGGTTCACTTCTTTTTTCCATACGAAAATCATTCGGCAGCCACTGATGCCAAGAATTTTTTAGATCAACCTGAAATGCTTTTACTGAACGATTTTAATAAACTGAAAAAAATAAATAATTAAACTTTTGGTATGAATAAAGAGTTGTTTGCAGAACGAATAAAATTGATTCGTGAAAAACATGAAGATTTGTTGGGAAGAAGGAATGAAAAGCTGTTTAGTACCAATGGAATATACAATCGGTATGCAAACCCGATTGTAACAAGAGATCATTTGCCATTGCAATGGCGGTTTGATTTTAATCCAGATACCAATCCGTTTTTTATGGAGCGTGTCGGATTTAATGCAGCATTTAATGCGGGTGCTGTGAAAATAGATGATAAATACCTTCTTGTGGTTCGTGTTGAAGGAAACGATAGAAAATCGTTTTTTGCAATTGCTGAAAGTTCAAATGGGGTGGATAATTTTAGATTTTGGGATCGGCCAATAAGCATGCCTCAAACTGAAGATGAGGATACTAATGTCTACGATATGCGTTTGACTCAACATGATGATGGTTGGATTTATGGCGTGTTTTGTACTGAACGTAAAGACACAAACGCACCAGATGGTGATACTTCAAGTGCAGTAGCTTCGGCTGGTATTGCCAGAACCAAAGACTTAGTGATTTGGGAACGTTTGGCTGATTTAAAATCGACTTCAGGACAACAACGTAACGTTGTGTTGTTTCCTCACTTAATAGAGGGAAAGTATGCATTTTTTACCCGCCCTCAAGATGGATTTATAGATACAGGAAAAGGTGGAGGAATTGGTTTTGGTTTGTCAGAAACAATTGAAGATGCAGAAGTGAAAAATGAAATCATTGTAGATGCCAAAACCTATCACACCATTTACGAGGTGAAAAACGGATTAGGCCCGGCACCAATCCGTACCGGTAAAGGATGGTTACATCTGGCACACGGAGTTCGGAATACAGCGGCAGGATTAAGATATACCTTATACATGTTTATGACAGATCTGGAAAAGCCATGGGTAATTACTTACAAGCCACATGGTCATTTTATTGCTCCATTGCAATCTGAGCGTGTAGGTGATGTTTCAAATGTAGTGTTTTCGAATGGGTGGATTGCTGATGAAGATGGCAGCGTGAAAATCTATTATGCTTCTTCGGATACACGGATGCATGCGGCAACCTCAACTATTGATCAATTAGTTGACTATTGCATTAATTCACCGCAAGATAAATTTCACTCACATCAATCTGTAAATACAATTAACGAATTGATTGATAAGAACCTAAGATTCACAAATATGTTAAAATGATAAGGTAATCTGCCCAAAGGCTATATTCCATGCCGGCCTACTAATGTTTAAAGACAAGATAATGCGCTGTATCATCACTTATATTGTTTTTGTAACTGTTAAATAATGATGAGTAAAATACAATTACGGAGTGTAATGTGTAAATGAATTTAACCTTTTAAATTTAAATCTATATTTTATGAACAAGAGTCTACAAATCTTGGTTATTGTTTTCTTGTTTTGTTCACAGCAATTGGCTTACGGACAAAATAAAACAATAACCGGGACAATAACAGATGATCAAATGCTCCCATTACCGGGAGTTTCCATCGTAATTAAAGGTACCACGCAAGGTACAATCAGCGATGTTGACGGAAACTATAGTTTCTCTATTCCAGAGGGGAAAACTGTTCTTGTATTTTCCTTTATTGGTTTTAAAGACAAAATTATCGATGCATCTAAACTTACTTCGTTGAATGTGAAAATGGAAGTTGAAACAGAAGGCTTGGATGAAGTTGTGGTAGTAGGATACGGTAAGATGAAAAAAAGCGATTTGACAGGAGCTGTTAGTTCTGTTAAAACGGAAGAGCTTAAGGGAATGACTATTTCGAATGCCGACCAAATGCTTAAAGGTAGACTGGCTGGAGTTCAGGTTACTCAAAACTCGGGAGCTCCAGGTGGAGCAGCATCTATTCGTATACGTGGGGCTTCATCAATCAACAATTCCAACGAACCGCTTTATGTTATTGATGGGATTCCATTTAGCGGTGAAGGATCAGAAATTGGTGGTTTTGCTTGGGCAGGTGGAACTGGTGGGCAAACAAAGGTAAATCCTTTATCTACTATTTCGCCATCGGATATTGTTTCTATGGATGTATTAAAAGATGCATCAGCTACAGCAATATATGGCGCTGCAGGGGCTAATGGTGTCGTAATTATTCAAACCCGAAGGGGGCAATCCGGTGAGGCAAAGATTAGCTATGAAGGTTACATGGCATTTCAAAAAGTTGCCAAAAAGATCGATATGATGAACCTGAGAGAGTATGCTCAATATCAGGTTGAACTTGGGGAATTTACACAAGATGAAGTTGATGAGGCATATAAGGATCCTTCAATTTTGGGAGAAGGTACAGATTGGCAGGATGCAATTTTCAGAACTGCACCATTACAATCACATCAACTATCATTGACCGCTGGATCAGAAAAATTTAAACTTGCAGCCAGTGTTGGTTATATGAATCAGGATGGTATCATATTCGGTTCTGGTTTTGAACGATATAATTCACGTCTTAATGTTGATGGAGAGGTTCGTAAATGGCTTAAAATGGGCGCGTCTCTTGCTGTTACACATACCGATGAAACAATAACGCGTCAGGATGGTACAGATGGTGTGATTATGCAGGCTTTAACCATGCAGCCTTCGGTACCTGTATATAACTTTGACGGCACATGGGCCGGACCAAGTGATATTAACGGAGCCTCTCAATATAACCCGGTTTGGTTGGCCAAAATGCAAAACAATACATTGGCTCGAAATCGTGTTATGGGGAATGTGTATTTGTCAATTGATCCAGTGAAAAATCTAAATATTCGAAGTGAGTTTGGTTATGATATATCGAGTAGTAAAAATAAAAGTTTTATTCCACGCTACGATTTCGGTTTAATTGAATCCAACCTTAATAAGATGATGCAGCGCGAAGACAACTCTGTTTACTGGTTATGGAAAAATTATGCCACTTACAATTTCAATCTGGAAAAACATGGTTTTAGTGTCATGGCAGGTGTTGAGATGTCCAAAAATGCATGGGAAGGTACTCAGTTTATTAAACAAGGATTTACAACTGATGATATTTTTGTAATGACAGAAGATGGCGATTTTGTATCTAATGATGGATGGAAAGATGAAGCAACCAGTTCTTCTGTATTTGGTCGGCTTAATTACAATTATGATGATAGATATTTAATAACTGCAACCATGCGTGCGGATGGATCTTCTAAGTTTGGAGGAGATAACAAATGGGGGTATTTCCCTTCGGCCGCTGTTGCGTGGAGAGTTTCGCAGGAATCATTTCTTAAAAGTTCTGAATTGGTTAGCAACTTGAAGTTAAGATTGGGTTATGGTATGGTAGGTAACAGCAATATTGGTACTTATAAATATGGTTCTGCGATGCACACCATGACTACTCCTTTAGGAACAGCTTACCGATTAGCCAATGTATCCAATCCAAAATTAAAATGGGAAGCTTCACAACAATACAATGCTGGTATTGATATGGGAATTATTCAAAACAGAATTTCTCTAACGGTTGATATGTACAGAAAATCAACTAAAGATCTATTGATGCAGGTTTCTATCCCTTCCTATCTGGGGGATAAAGATGAATCTTCAGGAATTGCTGCTCCTTATGTTAATATAGGAGAAACTCAAAATCAGGGAGTTGAGATCTCTTTAAATACTGTAAACTTATCGAATGATAATTTTAAATGGTCTTCTGATGTTGTTTTCTCTGTAAATAGAAATAAAGTAATTGCCTTAAATGATGATTCTCAGGTTCTTTATGGAAATTTGGATTGGTGGAGTGAATTTCAAACAGCAACAGCGATTATGGTTGGTCAACCGATGGGAGTGTATTATGGATACAAAACCGATCGTTTATTTACCAATGAAGAAGATATCTTAAATTCTCCTGTTCAGGTTGAAGATCCGGGAAATTCTGATCTGAATTTATACAATCAGAAAACAGGTGTTTATGTTGGAGATATTAAATTCCAGGATTTAAATTCTGATGGAGTTATTGATGATAATGACCAAACTGTAATAGGAGATCCTAATCCTGAATTTACATTCGGATTTACTAATACATTCAGCTACAAAAACTTTGAATTATCTGTTGGGATAAATGGTGTTTATGGTGGCGATGTTCTAAATTTTTCCCGTGTAAGAACGGAGGGAATGACTTCAATTTGGGACAATCAGTCAAAGGCTGTTGTTAATCGCGCTCAGGTTGGTTCCGATGGTTCTGGTAATGCATATCTTTTAAATCCGGAAGCAAATATTCCTCGTCCGTCAACCAACGATTTTAACAGAAATACCAGAATGAGTAATCGTTGGATTGAAGATGGCAGTTATTTAAGGATATCCAATATTACACTTGGATACAGCCTTCCAAAATCGGCTCTTAAGTTAGTAGGACTGAATAATGCTAAAATTTATGGGACTGTACAAAATGTCTTTACCTGGACAAATTATTCTGGTTACGACCCCGAAGTTGGAGCTTACAACCAATCTGCACTGTATCAAAATATTGATATGGGACGTTATCCAACTCCTCGTACTTATACTTTTGGTATTAATGTTGGATTTTAAACTAAAAAATGAAGAAAATGAAGAATTTATTTAAAATCATATATTTTTTGATTGTTGTAATGACAATGAGTGGTTGTGACGATTTTCTGACTGTGGTGCCACAGGATTCACTTGTTGCAGAAAATTATTATACTTCTGAGGCCAATGTTAGGGCGAATACCGCATCGCTTTATGGCAGTGTTTGGTGGGATTTTCATTCCCAATTTATGTGGTTGGCCGGAGACGAATTAGCAGGTGATTTGTATTATACCTATGATGCTGAAGGTCAGTTTTATTATAATAAGGTCGGTGCTGGTAATAAATTTAATAATACGGGCTGGGAAGGGTTGTATCGGGTAGTATCTTTTTCCAACTCGATTATAAATGATATGCCATCTTCTGCACGAGAAAACGGTGTTTCAGAAGATGTAATACAGAAAGCGCTTGGCGAAGCCCGTTATATGAGAGCCGTTGCTTATTATTTTATAGCTGAAAACTGGGGGGAAGCGCCAATTATTGAGAATGCTACAGAGTTAATTACTTCAGGAAACGTTGCTGATATTTACGTTAATAAACATACACAATCGAGTATGTACAGATTCATGTGTGAAGATCTTGAGTTTGCTGCAGGTATTCTTCCAAAAACAGATGAAGCAGGTCGCGTAACAAAATGGTCAGCTTTAGGAATGTTGGCAAAAGTTTATGTAACAAGAGGAGCTTATGAGGGGAATAGTGAATACTTTACCTTAGCCAAGGAATGTGCCCGTCAGGTAATTGAAGATTCGAACCTTGCTTTGTATGATAATTTTTCTACGATGTTTGATGTAGAAGCGAATAACTGTTCTGAATCTCTTTTCTCTATTCAATGCATGGTAGGAAGTTATGGCGATGGAAATTCACGCAATGTAAATTGGAGCCGGGGATCTCGTATTGCCGACCAAACATGGGGAGCAGGTAAGGGACCAACCATTTCTCTTCAGGAACTTTTTGCAGAACACCCTAATGATGCCCGCCGTAAATGGACTTATATGACCCATGGAGATTACTATGAAAATCTGGACAAGGCCAATGGTGGATACACATACCAATTCTCTTACCGCGATCCTGAAGATTTAGATACTCAGGTAGAATCAACGAATGGGATGTTAGCTCACATTAAAAAATATGTTATTGGAAAATCTGCTGACACAGAAGGACAAGTTGGAACAAATCAGGATGCAGGGAATAATATTTACGTTCAACGACTTTCTGATGTTTACTTTCTTTATGCCGAAGCAACAATGGGTTTAAGCGAAACAACATCAGATGCTGCAGCTATTGGATATATCAATAAGGTATTGGATACTCATAGTGCCGGGTACAATGTTTCAGCTCCTTTAACTTACATTGATTTAATTAAAGAGCGCCGTAGGGAATTTGCTTTTGAGGCTAATTCGTGGTACGATATAAAACGTTACTACTATAGAGATAACACTGCAACTATAGAATATTTAAATAGCATGAAAAGAGACCAGTTATATGTGTTTGATTATAACAGTATTGATCAGGAAGGATTATCCACTGCTGACAAATATGTTCTTGAGAACGATCGGGATTCTTATATAATAGGATGGGAAACTACGGCCAATGGAGAATGGGATGGAGAACGTGTTAATAATATCGTTTTCAATGGTTCATCAATGTACATTAGTTTACCTGCTGAGGTTACTACAAAAGCTCCTATACTACTTGACGAAGCAGTCAATTATTATGTTGAATAAAGTATTGTATAATAATGGCAAGTTCCTTATAAACAAGGATGATAAAAGAAATAAGCATATGAAAAACATACTAAAAATATTATCATTACTATTTGTAGTAATACTGGGTTTTACCGCCTGTAATGATGATGATAATGATGGAGGTACACCTTCCATTCAATACATACGTCCTACCGAAGCTGCGGCTTCGGACTCTTTACTCGTAAGTGCTTCAATGGGGCAAACCATTGCAATAATAGGAGAAGGACTTCAGGATGTTGTATCAATTTATTTTAATGATCAGCAGGCTAAATTGAATCCAACCTATGTAACATCACATTCTATTGTAGTTACAGTTCCTGGATCTATTCCTGATGAAATCACAAATACCATAACTTTATCCACTTCTTCCGGAAAAAGTCTGGTTTATGATTTTACAACTAAAATTACTCCTCCTAAAATAAAATCAGTAAGCTGTGAGTGGGCTAAAGATAATTCCGAAATAACACTTTATGGTTCTTACTTTTTCCCAACAGAAGAAGGTGATATTGAAGTTTTATTTCCAGGTAACTTACAGGCTGAGGTGGTTGAGTTTACCGATGAATATATTACCGCTGTTGTGCCAAAAGGTGCGATGAAAGGTTATATTACTGTAACAAATGATTATGGAATGGGGCGCACATCTTTTATTTTTAGAGATGACGCGGATATTTTTATTGATGGAGAAAATCCAACAGCATGGAATAATTGGGGATTATCTGATTTCGCTTCCGCTGAAGGAATAGATGGATCATATGTGAATTTTGAAGGAACAACTGGTTCTTGGGCATGGCCGGCAAATGCAATTCAACTATTCTACATTAATCCTAATGCACAGCCTCTTGTTTCAGAGGGAGATGCTAGTGATTATGTATTGAAATTTGAATGTTATTGTCATGAATGGCATGATACTCCAATGTTAATTTGGTTTGACAATGACGGAAGCCATAATGTAGATGGTGCCAATGCTCAATATCACTGGAAAGCTTATAACAATAACGGCGTTTCTGAGAACTATGTTACCGATGGTTGGATTACTGTAACTATGCCAATTTCCGATTTTATATATAGCAAAGATGAATCAGAAACAGATCGTGCTATAACAAGTCTGGATGAACTTCAGAATCTAAATATAATGTGGTTTGGATCTGTTAATGAGTCAACTACCGAATTCGGGTTGAAAATGTGGATTGATAATGTTCGCCTTGTTAATAGTAAAGAGTAAAAATCGAACAAAAACGAATTTTAGTTATGAAAAATAATATATATAATCGATTACGTATAGCATTAATATGCTTTACACTATTGGCTGGCATCTTTGTTGTTTCTTGCGACAAAGACGATGATAATGGGGGAAGTGTTGAGCTGTATTCGTTTGGTCCAAGCCCGGTTTTACGTGGCAGTGATATTCATTTTATCGGACAGGATCTGGACTTAATTACCTCTGTCGTTTTACCGGATAATATCGAGGTAACCAATATCACTGTAGTTAGTAGTTCTGAAATAACGATTACAGTGCCACAAGAGGCTGAACCAGGTCTGGTAACTTTAAAATATAAAGGAGGAACCATTACCACAAAATCAAGAATTGGTTATACAGAACCTTATTCGATCACATCAATTTCGCCGGTAGAAACAGCTGTTCGGGAAGGAGAAGAGGTTACAATTAGTGGTGATTACCTTAATAATATTGTAAAGGTCGTTTTTCAGGGAAATGCAAGTGTTGATTCAGCTAATTTTGTGTCACAGTCTCGTAAAGAAATTGTTGTAAAAATCCCAAAAGAGGCTGTTTCCGGTAAAATCATAGTAGAAGATGTTCATGAGAATCAACTTTATTCAGATTTGGAACTAAGCATTTTGCAACCAACTCTAACGAGTTTCTCACCAACGCTTGTTAAGGCTGGTGAAAACGTAGTGATTAGTGGAGCAAATCTTGATTTGGTATCAGAAATAATTTTTTCCGGAGATTCTTCTGTTGTGGCTAAAGATTTTGTATCCGTTACCTCAACCTCAATAGAGATTGTAAGCTCTGCTTATATTCAGGATGGCCCTATTACATTGAAGGCATATTCCGGCGTGGAAGTAATCAGTTCTGAATCCATAACAACGGTTGTTCCATCAGCACTTACTATTGTTGCTGCAAGTCGTTACAGAGCAGAACTTGAAGTACTTATTTCGGGGGCAGATCTTGATTTAACAACTTCGGTACAGTTTACAGGAGGAACTGCAATTACAGATTTCACCTATGATGGAACCGGTATTACTGTTGTTATACCGAATGATGCAATGGACGGAGTTGTTGTTCTTAATACCGCTTCAGGTAAAAGTGCTTCAACTGATGCAATTGTGTTGGTAAAGCCAGTCGTAGCAGATGTGACTCCAAACCCGGTTGATGCAAATAACGACATCACGATTACTGGTACTGATTTAGATTTGGTAAAATCTGTTACTTTCGCGAATGATTTAACGGTTGATGTAACTCCCGAATCCAGCACAAGTATCACTGTTACTGTTCCTATGGAGGCCACAACGGGTGAGCTGATCCTGACAATGATCAATGGAGCTGTCGTGAACACTTCTTCTGTTACTATAAATAGTCCTGATTATTGCTACATTCCGGTACTACCTGATTCCGAAGCGGAGATTAATTCGGGTAAAGTATTCTCGATTGATGTAGTAAATGGTAGTGCATTAACAGAAGTAAAAGTAGATGGCAATACAACTAGTTCTTTTGTTGAAGGAACCAATATGTATGTGTTTATTCCAAGTAAGGCTAGTGGTAAAACCGAGTTAACTTTGATTTCTGCAACAGGAAGTATTTCATATACAATTTCAGTAATTGGCGTAAGCAGTATCGAAACTGTGATTATGAATAAGACTCATGATTTAGGATCATGGGCAAAGGAAGATGCTGGTGGAGCATTTCGTCTTTACAAACCTTCTTTTAATGGAGTGAAAGCCGGTTCGATATTGAAATTTTATTTTACAGTTTCAGGCACTCCCGGACAAATGCAGATAAATGATGCGAACTGGGGACAACAGGCTATGCTTGAGTTTACTGATGAAGCACAGACATCTTACGAGATGGAGTTGACACAAGGATTTCTGGATCAGATATTAAATACAAGTGATGGATGGTCTGAAACCGCTGCAGTAATACAAGGGCAAAATTTGGTTATTTCTAAGGTGTCTGTTATTACTTTCGAGGCTTCAGCTTCTGAAACAATTTGGACAGGCTCACAAGTTATGCCGGGTGATTGGTCTGGAAATATCCAATTGTCCGCAGATCTCTTTGCTTCTGCAAATGTTGGTGATGTAATTCACGTAAAAACTGTAGATGTTCAGACTGGGGCACAAGGTTCGTTTAAAAATGGCTCATGGACAGAAATAGCTGCCGGAACGGATTACTTCGACATAACCGGAGATTTTGAATTGACCATTACCGCTGATATTTTAACTGCATTGCAATCGGGAGGATTGATAATTAGTGGCCATGATTATACTGCGACAGAAGTTTCTATCGGCTCATAATTAAATTTTAACACAATTTTGAATTTATTTGTTCAATAAACCTTATTGCCTTTTTCTCGAAAGAGAAGATTGGCAATAAGGTTAAAATAACCAATAATGCTGCAAAAAAGATTCCTATATAATCAAGTAGTGAGAAGTATGTTGCTTGCTTTATCTGTACTTTTTGTTTTTTCGTGCGGTTCTGAAAGTGCCCCGGATGAACCACTCGTGCTTGAACCTCCACATTTGGTAAGTTCAAATCCTGAAGATGGGGCAACAGAGGTAGATACAAAAACAACCGCTATGCAATTGGTGTTTGAAAGCAACCTAATTGTTGTTTCAGAATCCAAATTTTATTTAAATAATAATGTTGTAAGCACTGTAACAGCTGAAGAAAATGTTTTAACGGTAACTTTTTCAACTCTTCAACCTGAAACAGAATATACCCTGCTCATTGATGCCTTGGCTTTAAAAGTAGTAAACGGAGCCGTAAATTCTGCCCAAATTTCAATAAGTTTTACAACTGCAGCAAGTCAGGCTGTAGATATTACAAATGACCTTGCAGTTGATAATCCTTCCCCGGAAGCCACAAATCTGTATTCCTTTTTTAAGGAGAACTATGGGGAAAAAATAATTTCCTCTGCAATGGCCAATGTGAATTGGAACATCAACGAGGCCGAATGGGTGAAACAGATTACAGGGAAATATCCTGCAATTGCAACTTTTGATTACGTTCATTTGCCATATTCTCCTTCCAATTGGATTGATTATTCTGACATTTCTGTGGTTGAGGATTGGTGGAACAACAATGGAATCGTAAGTGCTGGATGGCACTGGATTGTTCCTACCTACGAAGGTTCTGCAGATTATACTTATAAACCGGAAGAAACAACTTTTAAGGCTTCAAATGTTGCAATAGATGGCACCTGGGAAAATACAATAGCTAAAGCTGATTTAGAAGAGATAGCTGGTTATTTGAAATTACTTCAGGCTAAAAATATCCCTGTTATTTGGCGGCCATTGCACGAAGCTGCAGGTAATACATATGAATATACGAATGGTGAAGCTTGGTTTTGGTGGGGTACTGACGGTGCAGATACCTACAAAGAACTTTGGGTTTTTATGTTTGATTATTTTAAAGCTCAAGGACTAAATAATTTGATATGGGTGTGGACTACACAAACAAAAGACAATGCTTTTTATCCTGGTGACAACTACGTGGAT
The DNA here is from genome assembly GCF_030372765.1 of Labilibaculum sp. K2S. Lineage (GTDB taxonomy): Bacteria > Bacteroidota > Bacteroidia > Bacteroidales > Marinifilaceae > Labilibaculum. The sequence continues at coordinate 268,670 of NZ_JAUCMW010000001.1, forward strand.
ATCGTGGGAAGAGACATTTATAATAATGCCGAAGCGACTTCTATTGCTGATGAATTCAATACCATTCAGCAAACCTATCCTACTAAAATGATCACTCTTAGTGAGTGCGGCAACACGGCCAATGTTTCTGAACAATGGAATGCCGGAGCTAAATGGTCGTATTTTATGCCTTGGTACGATTATGAAAGAACAAATGATACAAATGAATCAGATTTTTCGGGTACCGATCATGAACATGCCAATGCTGCATGGTGGACGAATGCTTTTAGCAATACTTATGTGATTACACGAGATCAAATGCCTGATTTAAAGTAGAATATTTAAAGGGTGTTTTATTTTAAAGTGAATCCCCAAACGGATTAATAGATTGATGATGAGAGAAAAAAATAATTCACTGGAACAATTCCTATGTGAAATTAAACAAGAATGGTTCGATATACTTGATTATTGGGCAGAAAGTACAATTGATAAACATAATGGTGGTTTTTATAGTGAAATTTCCAATACCAGTGAAGTCAATAGTGAGATTGCAAAGGGAGTTGTACTAAACACAAGAATTTTATGGACATTTTCATCCGCATATAACCACAGTAAAAATGAGAGATATCTTGAAATAGCCAAACGGGCTTTTGATTATATTCTTGCTTTTTTTTTGGATCATGAGAATGGTGGTTTGTTTTGGGCTGTTGATGCAGCAGGAGAGGTTGTGAATGATAGAAAACAAGCTTATGCACAAGGATTTGGCATTTATGCTTTTTCGGAATATTATAAAGCTTCCAATGACGAAAATAGTCTTAAACAGGCTGTAAATATTTTTCATTTGCTGGAAAGTAAATACAAAGACAATGAGTTTGGTGGTTATATTGAGGCTCTGGGCAGAGACTGGCAGATGTTGGATGATATGCGCTTGAGTGAAAAAGATGCAAATGAGCCAAAGTCAATGAATACGCACCTTCATATAATTGAACCTTATACCAACCTTTATCAGGTTTGGAATAATGCTGAAGTGAAGAACAGTATTAAAGATTTGTTGTCGATATTTTACGATCGGATTCTTAATCAAAAAACTTTTCAGTTTCAATTGTTTTTTGATATGGATTGGACAGTAAAATCCAATGAAGTATCCTTTGGACATGATATTGAATCAGCTTGGTTGCTTAGTGATGCAGCAAGAGTGATTCATGATGAGAATTGGATTGAGAAAATGGAAACAATAGCCGTTCAGGTAACCGATAAAGTTATTCATGACGGAATGGATCGTGATGGCAGTGTTTTTTACGAAAAAATTGATGGAGTAATTGATAAAGATAAGCATTGGTGGGTTCAAGCCGAGGCGATTATAGGATTGGTGGATACCTACAAAATAACAGGAAATAAGAAGTATCTGGACAGAGCCATTCAAATATGGACATTTGTTAAAGCCAATATTAAAGATGGTAAGGGGGGAGAATGGTTTTGGCGGGTTGATGAAGGAGGAAAACCTGTAGCCAGTGATTGCAAAGTAGGATTTTGGAAGTGTCCGTACCATAATACCAGAGCGCTAATTGAAAGTTATAGCAGACTTAAAGAATAATCAGAATGAGAAAATTGTTTTTATTACTAATAATGATTGCGTTCAGCATTTGCGTGAATGCTCAGAAAGCAGAAAATTTGGCTTTAACTCCTCCCATGGGCTGGAATAGCTGGAATACATTTGGCACAGATATTAATGAGCAGTTGGTGATGCAAACCGCTGATGCTTTTGTAGAATTGGGATTAAAAGAAGCCGGATACGAATATATTGTATTGGATGATGGATGGATGGCTAAGGAAAGAGATGAAAATAATAATCTGGTTCCGGATCCAAAGAAATTTCCCGGAGGAATAAAATCTCTGGTCGACTATGTGCATTCAAAAGGTTTAAAATTTGGTTTGTACGAATGTGCCGGAAACCAAACCTGTGCAGGTTATCCCGGGAGTCGTGGTTTTGAATATCAGGATGCCAAACTTTTTGCCGAATGGGGAATTGATTTTTTGAAATATGACTGGTGCAATACCGAGAATTTAAATGCAAAAGGAGCTTATGAAACCATGAGAGATGCCTTGTATGCGAGCAAACAACCAATTGTTTTCAGTATTTGCGAATGGGGCGATAATGAGCCTTGGAAATGGGCAAAGGATATTGGGCATTTGTGGAGAGTAACCGGTGATATTACCAATTGCTGGGATTGTGAAGTCGGTCATGGAAACTGGTCATCGCGAGGTGTCTGGCCAATTATTAATCTTCGTAAAGATCTCCGGAAATACGCTGGCCCAGGCCATTGGAACGATTTAGACATGATGGAGGTGGGGAATGGTATGACCGATTCGGAAGATCGTGTACATTTTGCCATGTGGAGCTTATTGACCTCGCCTTTGATTTTAGGAAACGACCTTCGCACTATGTCTCACGAAACATTGAAAACAATCGAAAACAAAAATGTTATTGCTGTCAATCAAGATGCTTTGGGAATTCAAGCTTACTGCCACCTGAAAAGTCCTGATTTGGAAATATGGGTGAAACCTCTCGCCAATGAAGAATGGGCTGTGGCTTTTGTTAACATGAGCAAGGAGGAATTACTCCTTGCTTATGATTGGTGGAAACATCCGGTAAACGATCAGCTGACCAACAAGCAATTGGAAAAGAAATACAAAAGTTACTCCATGTATGATCTGTATGCATCCAAAAATATCGGGTTAACCAATACAAATCTTGAAGCAAAAATTAAAGGGCACGATGTTTTATTGCTGAAATTAAGTCCTCAGAAATAATAAAAATAAGTGAACGGGAAGCTGTGTTGAACAGTTTTTGCAAGTATAAATCTATTTGGAGTATCTATTTTCAAATCTCCATTTAAAGCAAATAGAATGGATCATAAAATCTGTTTAAAAGAAAAAATAGGATATAGTTTTGGAGACTTTGCCTCTTCCATGTTTTGGAAGATATTCTCTATGTTTCTTATGATATTTTATACCGATGTTGTAGAGTTATCTCCTGCATCGGTTGGTACAATGTTGTTGCTAACCCGGTTGTGGGATGGTTTGAACGATCCGATTATGGGAATTGTTGCCGATCGAACCAGTACATCAAAAGGAAAATTCAGACCTTATCTTTTATGGGTGGCAATTCCATTTGGTATCATTGGAATTCTAACTTTCTCAACTCCTGAATTCGGTCCGTCGGGAAAATTGATATATGCCTATGTAACCTATACCTTAATGATGATGGTATACACGGCAATAAATGTTCCTTATTCGTCCCTAATGGGCGTAATGACAAGCAATCCGGATGAACGAACATCACTGGCTTCTTTTCGTTTTATTGGAGCGTATTCCGGAGGAATCTTCATGACGGCTTCTATTCCTTACTTATTGGATTATTTCAGGGAAATAGGTTCCAGTGAAGCGGGCAGTTATCAATATTCTGTTGCTATTTATGCGCTTGTGGCAGCTTTCTTTTTCATCATGACCTATTTGTGGACAAAAGAGAGGGTAAAGCCATTGCAGGAAAAAACCTCCATATGGAAAGATGTAAAAGATTTGGGGAAAAATGCACAGTGGTTTATTATGCTTGGTGCCGGTATTGCTGTGCTGATCTTCAATTCTCTTCGCGATGGAAGTATCATGTACTATTTTAAATATTTTATCAAAGATCAAACCATTCCTTTACTTGGAGAAATGAAGTGGGATAAATTAGCAGGTGCTTACATGACCATTTGGTTGGCTACAAATATGATAGGTGTTTTGCTGGCCAAACCGGTTTCAGCAAGAATCGGAAAGAAGAATACTTTTATCGGAGCTATGGTTTTGGCATCTTTTTTAAGTATTTCCCTGTATTGGTTACAACCCGAACAGATCGGATTGATTTTCTTACTCAACATTTTTATTGGAATAACAGCTGGAATTGTATTGCCGTTAATCTGGTCGATGTATGCTGATATTGCCGATTATTCGGAATGGAAAACCGGTCGGCGGGCCACTGGTTTGGTATTTTCATCTTCCTCCATGTCACAAAAAATGGGCTGGACTTTAGGTGGAGCTGTTACCGGCTGGTTGTTGTCAGCCTATGGTTTCGAAGCCAATGCCGAACAATCTTTCGAATCATTAAAAGGAATTCGCTTAATGATTAGTATTTATCCAGCCATTGGCGCTGCGCTTTCTGCTCTGTTTTTATTGCTGTATAAATTGAGTGATAAATATATGAAACAGGTAATTGCAGAATTGGCTGAAAAGCGAAGATAGATGGTTGTGAGAAATCTTTTAAAAGGGCTTAATTTGTAGTTTCAATATTATTATGAACTAATTTTTTAAGATAAAATGAGAAAATTTCTAGTTGTAAGTCTTCTAAGTTGCTTCTGTTTGTTTGGCTGTCAGGAGCGGGTTGTTAAAATTGCATGTATTGGCGATAGTATTACGCAAGGATTTGGAAGAGATAATCAGGATTCTTATCCAAATCAGATGAACGTGATGCTGGGTGAAAACAAAGAGGTGAAGAATTTTGGTGTTAGTGGCAGAACAATGCTGAAAAAAGGAGATCGCCCGCTTTGGAAAGAAAAAACTTTTACCGAGGCGTTGCAATACCAAGCTGATGTTGCAATAATATTATTGGGAACTAATGATTCAAAGCCTCAGAATTGGGATCAATATGGCAATGAATTCTATTCTAATTATTTGAGTATGATTGATACGCTAAAAACCACCAATCCAAACATGCAGATTTTTGTGTGTTATCCGCCACGTGCATTTGCTCAAGTTTGGGGAATTCGTGATTCAGTTATTGTAAATGGCGTTATTCCTGTTGTCGATTCCATTTTAACCCAAAGAGATGTTAGATTGATTGATTTGCATTCTGCGATGTACGATAATGAAGATTTGTTTCCGGACAAAATTCATCCGAATAAAGCTGGATACAAACGAATGGCTGAAATTGTAGATGAGGCTATCAGTAAATAGAAATAGTTTGGATTCAAGGAATTTGTTCATGGTTTTGAATTCATAATAAAATTTAAAAAACATATGAAACGACCATGTAAAAAGTCTTATACACAGGAGGATGAGTGTAATTTGGGAGTTCCATATGGCAAACACACAAAATTATAATCATATGAAACACTATAAATTTGTCATTTTTTTGTTTGCACTGATATTTTCAGGCGTGAACTGTTTTTCTCAGGAAATAAGTCTGTCTCCGCTATTTGGTGATGGTATGGTTCTTCAGCGCGATAAGCCTGTTTCTGTATTTGGAGAAGCTCCGGCTAACGAAAAAATTACTGTTCTCTTCAGAGATCAGCATAAACAAACAGTCACAGATGAAAATGGAAAATGGAAAATTGAACTTGATTCTGAAGTTTATGGTGGTCCGAATCATCTGACGGTGAAAACCAAAAATGAAACACTTGAAATTAAAGATGTTTATGTGGGCGAAGTTTGGATCTGTTCCGGTCAATCGAATATGGAAATGCCGCTTTTAGGCAATTGGGCTCATGTTAACAATGCTGAAGAGGAGGTTGCCAATGCAGATCATCCAAACCTCCACCTTTTTATGGTTGACCGAAATACATCTTTTCAACCTGAAACAGAAATAGAATCGAAAGGATGGAAAACATGTACTCCCGAGAGCTGTAAAGAGTTTTCGGCAGTTGCTTACTTTTTTGGTCGTGATTTGCTTGAAAATTTAAATATGCCCATTGGATTGATTCAGTCTGCGTGGGGAGGTACTGTGGCCGAAGCATGGACGAGTGCTTCAACTTTAAAAAGCATAGCTGATTTTCGGGAGAAAATACTTCAAATTGAAAAAAATCCAACATCCAAAGAAGAGTTGGAACTAAAATACAAAAAAGACTTCGCTGCTTTTATTCAGGAAACAGGCGAGGCCGATAAGGGAATTAATGGTAAGGATACCATTTTTGCTTCGGTTGATTTGAATGATGCAGATTGGATGCCAATGGATCTGCCGGGGATGGTAGAAAGCACTAAAATTGGATCTGTAGACGGAAGTATTTGGTTCAGAAAAACCATTAGTATTTCTGAAGAAAATGCAAATAAAGAAATGATTTTGCACATTGCCGCACCTGACGATGCCGATGAAACATGGTTTAATGGTGTAAAAGTGGGAGAGAGCACGGAATGGGATGTCCCCAGACAATACAAGCTGGCTTCCAATTTGGTAAAGCCGGGTAGAAATGTAATTGCAATTCGTTTATCCGATTATCGCGGTGCCGGAGGTTTTATGGGAGAAGCTTCTCATTTTGCTTTAACATCGGAAGATGGATTTAGAATGGAATTAGCGAAAAACTGGAAATGCAAAGTCGGATATGATTTAAAAGACATCAAAACAATTCCAATAGAACTAAACGATCCCAATCAACCAACAGTATTGTTTAATGCCATGATTAATCCTTTAATTCCATATAGTTTTCGTGGTGTAATTTGGTATCAGGGAGAAAGCAATGCCGGCAGAGCAAAGCAGTACGAAGAATTATTTCCTGCGATGATTAATGACTGGAGAAGCAAATGGGGCGGAGAAGATTTTCCCTTTGTTTTTGTGCAGCTTGCTTCTTATTTGAAGCGAAATACAGAACCCGTGAACGATAGTTGGGCCGAACTTCGCGAGGCGCAGCGCTTAACCCTTAAATTACCAAATACAGGAATGGCTGTAGCTATTGATATAGGAGATGCTAAAAACATCCATCCAGGAAATAAACAGGATGTTGGAAAGCGTTTGGCTTTGTGGGCACGAAACAAAGTTTATAAGGAGAACATCCCTTATTGCGGACCTGTTTACAAGGCTATGTATGCAGAGGGTTCATCTCTCGTAGTCGAATTTGAAAATTGTTATGAAGGACTGGCAACTTCGGATAACAGGGAAGTAACAGGTTTTGCTGTTGCAGGTAAAGATGGCGTTTACCATTGGGCTAAAGCAAAAATTGAAGGGAATAAACTGAAGCTGACATCAGATCAGGTGGCAGAACCTGTTTCGGTGCGTTACGCATGGAGTTCCAATCCCGATTGCAACTTAATTAATTCTGCGAAATTACCAGCGAGTCCTTTTGAAGCGAAATTGTAGATTCTAATGAACGTTCGTAGGAACTAATAGATTTATAATCAGAACAAACTTTGTCAAAACCACAACCATCTAATGAACAATTACAGGCTGAATTTATTTACAGTGATACTTCTTACAGGACTATTCAATGCATGTAAACCCAATGAAACTCAAAACATGGAAACAAGGGAATTAGACTCGAACTGGACTTATCATCAGGTAAATGGTGAGTTGGCAGGAAAAGCGGCAGTACCCGGAACCATTCACACCGATTTGCTTGCGAATAAACAGATTGAAGATCCGTTTTATCGTACAAACGAGAAAAATCAGCAATGGATTGATAAAGAGGATTGGGAATACAGCAGTTTTTTTCAATTATCCGAAAAGGAAATGAACAAGCAAAATCTGCTTCTCGATTTTAAAGGATTGGATACTTATGCCGATGTGTATGTTAACGATTCGTTGGTGTTGAAAGCTAATAATATGTTTCGTGAATGGGAAATCGATATCAAAAAGCTGGCAAAAGCAGGCGGGAATCAACTACGCATCTATTTTCATTCTCCTGTTAAAAAAGGATTGGAATTATTAAAGGCATCAGCTTATACATATCCTGCGGGTAACGATCAATCGGAAAATGGAGGGTTGGGCGACAAAAAAGTGTCGGTTTTTACCCGTAAAGCCGGTTATCATTATGGTTGGGATTGGGGACCGCGTTTCGTGACTTCTGGTATTTGGCGTCCAATTGAGCTTAAAGCCTGGGATGAAGTTCGTATTAAAGATGTGTTCATTCAGCAAAAATCGGTAAAGAAAGAGCAGGCAAAACTGACTGCAGCTTTTACTCTGGAAGCAAACGAAGCTTTTACAGGAAAAGTAATCGTAAAAGATCAATCTACAGGCAAGGAATTGCTGAGTAAGCAAGTTGAAATTGAAAAAGGAAGCAATTTGATTTCTGTTCCATTCAATATCGAAAACCCAAAATTGTGGTGGTCGAACGGATTGGGTGAGCCGAATAGGTATCAATTCGAAGCTCAATTGGTAAAGGACAATTCTGTAATGGCTAAATATGTTGTAAATACAGGATTGAGAAGTCTGAAACTGGTTCGGGAAAAAGATGAGGCAGGAGAGTCGTTCTATTTTGAACTGAATGGCGTGGCGGTATTTGCAAAAGGTGCAAATTACATTCCCAATGATAATTTTTTGCCACGGGTTAGCAAGGCCGATTACGAAAAAGTAATTGCCGATGCAAAAGATGCCAACATGAACATGCTTCGTGTTTGGGGTGGTGGCACATACGAGAACGATATTTTCTATGATCTGTGCGATAAAAACGGCATTATGGTTTGGCAGGATTTTATGTTTGCCTGCTCCATGTATCCGGGCAACGAGGAATTTTTGGAAAATGTGAGACAGGAAGCCAAAGACAATATTGTGCGTTTGCGCAACCATCCATCCATTGCCCTTTGGTGCGGGAACAACGAAATAAATACTGCCTGGAGTTATTTTTCCAAATCTGGTTGGGGTTGGAAAGAATTATATAACCAAGAACAACGGGAAGAAATTCAAAAGGCATACATGGATATTTTCCATGATATTTTACCGGATGCAGTTGCGGAATATACCGATGGAGATGACTATTGGCCATCGTCACCACAGGCAGGATTCGAACCCGAAAAGCATGCTGATTACGATAGCAGAAGCGGAGATATGCACTACTGGGGCGTGTGGCACGGATTGCATCCGTTCGAGGATTTTGACAAATACAAAGCTCGTTTCATGAGCGAATACGGTTTTCAATCTTTCCCCGATTTCGAAACGGTGAAAAAGTACACCTTAGCGGAAGATTACAACATCGAATCAGAAGTGATGGCTTCTCATCAGCGAAGTGGAATAGGAAATTTACGCATTAAAGAATACATGGGTTGGGATTACAAAGTACCCACTGATTTTGAGGAATTTCTATACATGAGTCAGGTTTTGCAGGCACGCGGAATTAAAACCGCTATTGAGGCACACCGACGGGCCATGCCTTACTGTATGGGAACTCTTTACTGGCAAATTAACGATTGCTGGCCGGTTGCCAGTTGGAGCAGTACCGATTATTACCACAAATGGAAAGCCATGCATTACATGGTTCGAAAAGCATATAAACCCGTTTTGGTGTCTGCTTTTGCAAAAAATGATACTCTGGCCATTTATGGTGTTTCAGATTTATTGGTTGGGAAGAAGGGTGTTTTGCGTCTGAATCTGATCAGTTTTGAAGGAGAACAATTGTTTGAGAAAGAGCTTTCTGTTGATTTGGAAGCCAATACCAGTTCGGTACTTTTCACAAGCAGTCTTGCTGATCTACTTGCTAAATTCGATAAAAAGTCGGTTGCGCTGCAAATGGAAGTAATAGAAGAGGATCAGCTTCTGGCTGAGGGTAAGTACTATTTTGCCAAACCAAAAGATCAACTTTTACCGGATGCTAAAATTGACGTACAATTGATCGAAAAAGAAGGCAAGTACTTTATTGAAGTTTCAGCCGATAAATTAGTTCGCGATTTGTATCTGAATTTTAAGAATTCAGATATTAGATGTTCCGATAATTACTTTGATTTACTGCCGGGCGAAAAACGAACAATAGAATTGACAGGAAATGATGTGCCACAGCAAAGCGATTTGCAAATAAGGCATTTGCAGCAAATTTCAGACTAAGAAAAACTACAGCATCTAAAAAATATTGGTGCATAAACTTATAAAAAATATGAACAAGACTCTACTCTTTTTATTAGCCGGCATACTCATCGTTTTTTCTGCTTGTCAGCAAAAAAATGAAGCCAGCTTTGTTAAAGTGGCTAACAATGGATTTACGCTAAAGGGAAAGGAATATAGCTTTAAAGGAGCCAATTATTGGCAGGGAATGAATCTGGGAGCGCCTCAATCGGGCGATCAGCAGCGATTACTAAGGGAATTGGATGAGATGCAGGAATTAGGGATTACGAATTTGCGGATATTGGCTGCAAGTGAAGCGGACTCTGCTATGCGCTACTGTATCCATCCAGCCTTGCAAACGGCTCCGGGAGTGTACAACAATGACATATGGCAAGGATTGGATTTCCTACTTGCCGAAATGGGAAAAAGAGAGATGAAAGCGGTTATGGTGCTTGGTAATTTCTGGACCTGGAGTGGGGGATTTCCTCAGTATCTGCGCTGGGCAGGTATGGGTGAAGTTCCCTATCCTCAGGAGCCTCCAACTTCGTGGCAGCAGTTCACCGACTACTCCAAACAGTTTTTTAGCAACGATTCGGCGCAGGAAATGATGAAGAATCATATTAAAACCATTATTGGCAGAATTAATTCGATAAGCGGAAAAGCCTATAAAGATGATGCTGTGATTATGGCCTGGCAATTGGCGAACGAACCTCGGGGATACGATGTGCCTAAGCAATTGCAGAAATGGACGCGAGCCACTTCAGCCTATATCAAAAGTCTTGATTCAAATCATTTAGTGTGTTTGGGTACCGAAGGAAATACGGCCGATTTGGTTTCCGGTGTTAATGTTTTAATTGATAACGACGATTCGAATATCGATTATATAACCATGCACATCTGGGCACAAAATTGGGGCTGGTATAGTCCCGAACAAAGCGATTCGGTATACACTGAAATGCTTCAAAAGGTAAATTCTTATTGGGATGTTCACGTAGATGCAGCTAAAAAACTTCAAAAGCCAATAGTGCTCGAAGAATTTGGAATTGCCCGCGATGGTTCATCTTTTTCTCCCGACACAACGACCAATTGCCGCGATCGTTTTTTCGAATTTATTTTCAACAAAGTAGATGAATCCATAAAGAATAATGGAATGGTGAGAGGTGTAAATTTTTGGTCCTATTCAGGAGAAGGAAGACCACCACATCCAGGAGAATTCTGGAAAAGAGGCGATACTTATTTAGGGGATCCTCCTCACGAATTGCAGGGATGGTATGGCGTGTATGATAAAGATTCTACAACTCTTGCAATCATAAAACGATGCTGTGAATCTAGATTTTAGCCATTCCTCCATAGTTCGTGTTCGGGAAAACAGAAGCAATGAGACATCAGAAAGACGCGGTTTTTATTGCGTCTTTTTTATTGCGAAAACCCCAACCGCTGTAAAGCAATTGGGGGTACATTTCAAAATATATATGTGGTAGTAGTTTCTATTTAACCAATATTCCAAGCTGTTCTAAGGTTTGGCGTTCCGATCTTTCGTAAAACAGATCCAGACAGGCACGTAAATCCGAACAGTAAATCATTAATGCGTTAAAAGTCTCTTGTTTTCGAACCGTGGCAACCTGAGCTTCACCATCCTCTTTTTGCGCTTTTATTTTCAGCTCATCAATTTTTTCCAATTGCTGTACCATTTCAGTAATTTCTTCAGGACCTAACTCAACCAATGCCAATTTATCCTGAATTACAACGTGCTGAAGAACTGCATTTAGAGTTTCATTACATAGGTTTTTCCAGTCAGCATAATTGGTCGGAACCTCTTTGTTTAAACGAAGAAGAGTGCTTAGTTCAGCACTGTTTTTGAAAAAGTAACGACCGGCTTTACGGATCTTTACCAATTGTCCGTATATTTTGTCGTAAACAATTTTAAATTCACGATTTGCTTCTGTCGATTCAATTTTTTCTGCAGATTGGCTTTCGAAAGCCGATTTTGTATTTTCGTAAAGCTTTATTCCATTCAAAATGCGCTCTTCTGGATAAATCGCTGCAATTCGTGTTTTAATAGCTTCGTTACCCGATAAACCATATACGAGTATTCTACATTCTTCTAAAGATTTTTGTAAACTTTTTGGCATGATAATGTCTTTTTCAGGGTCAATTGTTCTGTTTATCTATATGTTTTTTTTAAGCGATATTGAAAGTAAGTATAATATTTCAAAAAACAAAAACATAAGAACTAAAAATTATGTTTTAATGTAATGGTGGATATGTTAATAAGGGGTGGAAATTGATCGGTAGGCCATAAAAAACGCAATGTGGCAGGGTATTTTACTTTTTATGATTAGGAATTCATTTTTTGAACTAAAAATTTACTTTTTTCCCAAAGGAAGGCACTTTTTGCCATTGGGAGGAAGCTTCTTAGGACAGGGAAATCACTTTTGTGCATAAGGAATTCACTTTTGAGGATTGGGAAGACGCTTTTCCCGACAAATTGTCGCTTTTGAGTATAGGGAAGTCACTTTTTAGGATCGGGAACTTACTTTATGGCAGGGGGAAGCACTTTTTAGGCTCGGGAAGCACTTTTAGGCAAGGGAAAGTAGTTTATCCTGAAATAGCTTGACAGATTATTACTTAATTTTGAATTGTTGTATTGTATTTTTATCTAGCTGCGATTATACAAAGTTATTAAAATCTTCTTCCTGTTTTCTTTACGTCCGAAGATTCTTTCTTCTGCTTCTGCATTGAAGTTTCAATTTAATTCCTGATTTTCCACTACGTCTTTTTCCGATATTTCTGGATTTTGATTCCTGGTAGATATTTCGTCACTCTTATTCGTGTGGAGTTTAATTTGCGTTCTGTCATTGTTATTAGAAGTACAAATTGTGGAGAGAATACTATCCAGAGGAGCCAGAACTTCAATGTCTTTTATTTCTGCATCATATTCATTAAAAAGCTCCCAATAGAGCTCTCTCAGTTTTTCTTCCGTATTTTCTTGAATTTGTTCTATCTTAAAAATAGGAATCCAATGAACGTTATTAAGTAAACCCCAAATTCCAAAGAATAAACTTATGGATGTAATAGCTTGAAATAATAAGATCTTCATATTTTCAATCTGAAATAATGCGGGTTAAAATAATTTTTTGGGTATTTCTGTTTTGGGATGACAAAGCATATCCGTTAAGTTGCCATAGAACCACCACGATACATGAATTCCTTTTCGTGTGTTTACTGCTGTATATATTGTTGTTATAAATTCGGCCAGATTAAAAATAAAAGCAGTAATCAGATAGGAAAAGTATCTGTTTGTAATGGGTTCGGAATCAAACAGGATTGCTGCGGTCCACCAAAAGCCAAAGCTGTTTATGAATAGCAAAGAGAATTGCGATAACAATGCCTGCGTGCAGTGCCAGCGAACAAAGTAGGTTCCTTTTCTATTGGCAATAAAAAAAAAAAAGTTGCAATCAAATTTATTATAGGAAGAGGTAATCCGGCTACCAGCGCAGCAAGCGACATCACATAGCTGTTCGAAGCTTTTTCAGCTTCATAATCTTTTGGTTCGTAAGCAAACTTACCAGTTGATATCATATGTCTTTATAAATGTTCCAAATCCAATTCAAGAGAACCAACACGATAAGAGGTATGGCAACGGGTTTTTGTTTTAGGATGCGCTCTGCTTTGTTGTAGAAAATAAAAAAGCTATCCTTTTTAAACAGAAAATCAATACAGATCCAAATCGGACTTACCGTCATTATTAAAAATAGAATAAGACCCATAGGATTTAAAAGAAAAGCCTGTTCTATCCTGCCATGAAGCAAAGATAAAACAGACCTTGTAGAGCCGCAGGAAGGACAGGGAATTGTGCTTATTTTTTTAAACAAACAAACATTTATTTCATTCGGAAATATTGAAGTTTCTTTATCTAGGTTGATAAATAACCATAGATACCCCACTAAACATGCTCCAATCAGCAGCATATAAAGCCGATTCCTGCTTCCTGCCATTAAGCCAGTGCCTGCATAAGTTTCGACAAGTTTTTTCCTTTTGCTGCGCCCATAATCAGAAACCAATCAATAAGGGTCCAGATTCCAAAGCCGCCACATGTTACCAATTTGCCGATTCCCAATCCTGTATCGCCTAAAAAGAAACGATCGATACCCAGTGTTCCGCCAAGTAAGGAAACGATTAAACTTGTTGTTGGATCTTTAAATGAAATAGATTGAACAATTGCCCATTTTGATTCATCGGCATTTTTTAAACTTTCTCTTACGCCAATAATCTGGTGACTTTCAAAAAACTTTCCATAGGTCATGATAAACATGTCCACTTTCTGTGAATCCATTTTGCTAAATTATATATATTATGATCCTACTCGTTTGGCTTTTCGGATACGCCCTATTTTTATAGTGGTGTTTGATTCCACAGTTACGTTTTATTTTTAAAATAAAAAAGCGCTAATTTATGAAAATCATTTTTCTTAACATACTAAAAAGATAAATAAATACCTCCTTTATCGAAGTTTTTAGATTTACTTATTTCAATTTTTTCGGGGAAGAACGCAAGTTTATTTGCGAACGGGTGTCTAAGTATCTAAATTCACATGATCAGTATCGAAGTATTTTTACCATGATTGAAAAGGAGTTAGTTGAACAACTCAAATCCGGAAACGAAACAGCATTTCGCCAGCTTGTAGAGACCTATCAGGCAATGGTGGTGAATACGGCTATGGGGATGATTCACAATCAGACAGATGCTGAAGACATTGCCCAGGATGTTTTTATTCAGGTTTATCATTCGATAACTGATTTTAGAAGTGAGTCGAGCCTGAAAACCTGGTTGTACCGAATTACAATTACACGCAGTTTAAATGCAATTCGGACCAATAAAAGAAGAAAGTTTTTTAGCCGCATCGAAGATTTTTTTCAGGGAAAAAAGGAAGAGGTTCAGGAGAAGACAAGTTTTGTGAATCCCGATAAGGTTTTGGAAGAAAAAGATCATGCCAATGCGATTCATGCAGCTTTGGATTCTTTGCCAGAAAATCAGAAAATTGCTTTTACATTGAGTAAATATGAGGAATTGAGCTATGCAGAAATTGCTGAGCTGATGCAGATTTCGAAATCGTCGGTAGAGTCGCTGCTGTTTAGGGCGAAATCGAATTTGCAGAAAAAACTCATTGGGTATTATAAAAATTTTAAGAAGTAGCGCAAGTTTTTTTTAAGAGTGGTGTCCAATACAAAAACAATACAAATGAAATGCAAAGAAGTAAATAGCAAACTAATTTTTTATCTGGAGAAGGAACTCTTGAAGGATGAAATGCTGCAGGTGGAAAATCATTTGTCGAAATGCAGTTCATGTTCCGACCGCTTGATTTTACTTCAGTCGGCTATGGGTGTTATCGAAAAGGAGAAATCGCTGCAGGCAAATCCTTATTTTTTGTCAAAAACGCTAAACCGTTTAAGGGAAGAACAAAGGAGAGCTGCACAGCCTTTCATTGGATTATTGAAGCCTGCACTACTCGGCGTATTGTTTTTGCTGGCCATTGGATCGGGCATTTTTATGGGAGCAAATTTTGCTTCAGACACTGAAACCAGGCAGCAATCGAATTTAATCGATCCCTATTTTAACGAAATAGACAACGAAACCATTGAATTGTTCTTTTTAAACGATGGATATCATGAATAAAGCGAATAAAATTTGGATGTGGTTTGCTTTAATTTTATTGGCAGTTAATTTGTCAACGATTGGTTCGTTTTGGTATCACATGCAGCAGGAGCGGATCGTGGAAGAAAATAAGGTGGAGATGCCGGATGAATTCAGAACTCGTTTTCTGAAAGATCAATTGGGATTAAATGAAGAGGAGAAGATGATATTCCGATCCTTAAACAGGAACTACAATCACGATGCAAATCGGATTATGAATCAGTTGAGAGCTTTGCGAAGCGATATGGTACAGCAATTGGGAAATAAGAATTGCGATACTTTGGAGCTGAAAAATATTGCCGGTGAAATAGGCGAAATGCATAAGGAGTTGAAATTGACAACCGTTCAGTTTTATTTAAATATGAAGAGTGAATTGAATGAAGAGCAGCAGGCCAAACTATACGATTTGTTTAGCAGCTTACTGCAGAAGGATGAAAATGTAAAAACGCCAAGAGGAAGACGAAACGGTTGGGGACGTGGCAATGGTCCCGGTCGGAAAAACCAATAAAATGATATAGTTATTGTTCTTTTTAGGAAGCAATTGGTATTGCATCCCGGGAGAAGTATGTCAAAAAAATAATTAAAAAAAGAGATCATGAAAACACAAAATTTAGTTAGAAACTTAGGATTACTATTGATGGTAATCATGTTTGCAATTCCTGCTGCCGATAGCTTTGCACAGAATAGACGCAGGGTAAATGATTGCAGTCAAATTTCAAATTTAACGGTTGAACAGAACAAGCAGTTGAATGATTTGAGAGCAGATCATTTGAAAGTGATGGATGCTTTGCGTGCCGAAAGAAGGGCTTCTGTAAGCGATAACGACAGAGCAAATGTGAGAGAGCAAATGCAGGCAGAGTTAACGAAGCATACCAATGCAGTAAGCGCAGTGCTTACTCCTGAACAGCGCGTGCAATACCTGCAAAACAGAAACCCGAATGCACAGTGTATTTCAGGAAAAGGCCGAAGAGGCAGAGGTTGTGGTAATGGCTGCGGACAAGGCCGAAGAGGCAGAGGTGGACAAGGTCGTGGAAACTGGTAATAAATATTTTTAAATTGAAACCAAAATTCAGAAATCATGAAACGTCCATGTATAAAGCTTTCTACACACAGGGAAATGATTATATGGTAAGTTCCATCTGACAAAAACTTAAAATTATAAACAGATGAAAAATAGAATGACAAAATTTTTAATCGCTTTTGCACTGACTTTTGGCTTTTTTGCCTGCGATAATGAGGATGCAGGAACGGATGCTTTGGCAAATTTGCCTTTGGTTGAAGTATCGGCCGATGGATATACCGATATCATTACGGCGAACTTGAAAACGGTATTGAGTATCGATACAACAGTTGCTGATGAAAGCGAGCAGGAGGGATTGTTGTTAATGCGCGAGGAAGAGTTGCTGGCTTATGATACATACAGTTTGTTTGCTGATTTGTATGATGTAAGGATTTTCAGCAATATTACCCGTTCGGAATCAACTCATGCTGCAGCAGTATTAACATTGTTGGATTTATTCGGAATTGAAGATCCGGCAACAGGTATTGCCGGGGAGTACAATAATGCAGGTTTGCAGACTTTGTATGATGAATTAAGTGAAAAAGGAAAATTATCACTAGAAGAAGCCTTAAAGGCCGGTGCATTCATCGAGGAAGCGGATATTAAAGATTTGGAGGATTTGATAGCTGAAACTGAGAATGAGGATATTCTTTTGGTGTATGATAATTTGCAGAGAGGTTCACGAAATCATTTACGGGCTTTTGTTCGCGTGTTAAGTACTTATGGTGTAGTTTATCAGCCTACAGTTTTAAGTGAGGATAATTTTAATGAGATATTAAATTCGGATACCGAACGCGGTAATGGTTGTTTGAATGATTGTCAAAATAAATACAGAAACCGTAAAGGGAACGGAAATGGATGGAATTGATTTTTCGATTCAGAAAGCGTGTAGGGTAATCCCGAAAATAAAGGCTGTTGATGCAATATCAATGGCCTTTTGTTCTTGGCAGAAGTGATGATCGTTTCTGAAAATTTTCCTAAGTTTGAATTCTGAAAGAATCAAAACATAAAAAACAGATATGGAAATTAGAAAAAACGAAACTCAGTTGGTGTGTATTGCCAGATTTATTGCGAATGAGGGAGAGGCCGATATGTTAATCAAAAATTTACATGCTTTGCTATTGCCAACACATCAGGAAGGTGGTTGCATTCGTTACGAATTAAATCAGAGTATCGATAATCCGCATGTAATTACTTTTGTAGAGAAGTTTTACGATCAGAAAACCTTCGACGAGCATTGCAGCCAAAAATATATTACCGACTTTTTTAATGATGGTAAACCAGATCACGTAAAGGAGTTTGATGTGAGCCTGCACAAGGAGATATTAAAGTAGAATGGTTTAACCACAAAATAAAAAAAGGAAAGGAATAAACTTCGTGAAGTTCTTGCTGTTCTTTGTGGTAACAAGTTGTGGTAATGAAAAGAAAAAGAGGCAAACCGATCTGATTTGAGAAAATTTCGGTTTACCTCTTTTTAGTTCAGTTAAACTCTACTCGAAAAGAGTTGAATTTAAGAGAATATTATTTTGCTTTGATCCATGGCTGACCCACTTTCAAAATTGTACGACCAGCAACGTCGTTAATAATGATAGCAGCCATCATGTACCAGGCGCATAATGCACAAATAATCAATTCGTATCCAGCTACCTCATCTAAAATTGGAAATCCGAAGTGACCTAAGTCCAAAAGAATGAAACCAATAAGTAATGTGGTAAAAGTGACAGCCATTGCAGCATGAATAAAGAATGATGCTACCCATAAAATAGCAGTAAATAAGGTCCAGGCTACCAGGTAATATCCAACATCAGTAGTCGATGATTTGTATACTCCGTAAAAATTCATCAACCAAATAACTCCTAAACCAATCCAAAACGAACCGTAACCGGAAAATGCTGCAAAACCGAAATTGTTACCGTTTTTGTGCTCGAGCATGCCAGCCATAAGCTGTGCCAATCCACCAAAAACAAATCCCATTGCAACAACAGGACCTAATCCACACAATCCGATGTTATGAAACTGCAATAAAAGGGTTGTCAATCCAAACCCGCCAAGTCCGACTACAGCCGGATTACCTAATTTTACGTTGCTCATCTATATATATTTATTCTGATTTTTCAGATCGCAAAACTAGCAATTAGATCAAGAGACCAGTACTCTGTCTAAGTAGTTATAAAACATGATTTTAGGTGGTGTTTTTGTTTTGAAATCTGTAAGCTTGTGATAATTAAGTGATAAGAAACTTTTTTGCAGGGAAAATAGAATTTTTATTGCGTGGAAATGATATTAAAAGGGCTGAAAAAGAGGAGGGAAGGCTACAAATGAAAAAATCCTTATGCAATTAAATGCATAAGGATCGTTTCTTTTTGAAATTGAGAATATTTTATCGTCCAACCAACTCCAATTCGTTACTCGAAATATCTCTCATCTCAACTTTACGTATTTTTCCGGTTACTGTGGTTGGAAATTCGCTTGTGAATTTAAAATATTTAGGAATTTTGTAAGTGGCAATTTGTCCTTTGCAATAATCTCTAAGTTCTTCTTCGGTGGCCGATTTTCCTTCTTTAAATTTTATCCAGGCCATTACAACTTCGCCGTATTTGTAGTCGGGCACACCAATTACATATACTTCGCTAATGCTTTCGTGAGAATGGAAGAATTCTTCAATTTCGAACGGAGAAATATTCTCGCCCCCACGAATAATCAGATCTTTTATTCTACCCGTAATGGTTACGTAACCGTCCTCGTCCATGCTGGCCAAATCGCCGGTATGCATCCATCCGGCATCATCAATTACCGATTTGGTTGCCTCTTCGTTGTTCCAGTATTTTAACATTACAGAGTATCCCCGGGTGCAGAATTCACCACCTTCTCCACGTGCTACAATCTTTCCCGTTTCCGGATCAACAATCTTAATTTCCTGATGAGGATGAACCCGGCCAACCGTTCCTACCCGTTTACTAAGTTCATCGTTTACAAAAGTTTGGGTTGAAACAGGAGAAGTTTCAGTCATACCATAACAAATGGCTACTTCTTTCATGTTCATTTTTTCCTGAACCTCAAGCATTGCTTTTTCAGGACAAGATGCTCCTGCCATAATACCGGTGCGTAAACTGCTTAAATCGTATTTTTCAAAATTAGGATGTTCCAATTCCGCAATAAACATCAAAGGCACTCCGTAAAGCGATGTGCACTTTTCATCCTGAACGGTTTGCAATACGGTTTCAGCTTCGAAGGCTTCACCTGGAATCACCATTGCAGATCCATGTGTAATGCATGCCAAATTGCCCAATACCATACCAAAGCAGTGATAAAAGGGTACAGGAATACAAACCCGGTCTGTTTCATTGTAATGCAAACGCTCACCAATAAAGTAACCGTTGTTCAAAATGTTGTGATGAGTTAAAGTAGCTCCTTTTGGAAAACCTGTTGTTCCCGAAGTGTATTGAATATTGATCGGATCATCAAACTGAAGCTGAGATTCCATTTCTTCGATTTGCGATGTTGAAATTCTTTTGCCTGCCTCAATTAATGCATGCCAATCCCGATCTAAAATTACAATTTGTTTTAAATGAATGCAGGATTGTCTCACCTCTTGGATAATTTCGAAGTAGTTGGTTTTTCGAAATCCTTCCGACATAATTAACAGACTTATTTCTGATTGACGAAGGGCAAATTTAAGTTCTGCTGATTTATAAGCTGGATTAACATTTACCAAAATAGCACCAATTCGAGCTGTGGCAAATTGAACAATTACCCATTCGTGTCTGTTCGGCGACCATATTCCAACCCGATCTCCTTTTTCAACACCAAATGCAAGCAATCCTTTTGCCACTTCTTCTATTTGCTGCCAAAATTCAAGATATGTTGCTTTGTAATTTTGATAAGGAACAATTAAGGCATCTCTATCGCCAAATAATTCAACCGTTTTGCGAAGTCGTTCAATAATTGTTTCGCCTAAAAGAGGCAGATTCGAGCTTCCGTGCTCGTAAGATAGTTTGTTCATTCTTTTATGTATAAATGAGTCAATTGAACACAATTAACCCGTGATGTGATTATCTATAATACATCAATTAACAATTGAAAACCATCTTTCTGCAGTTAGCCGGAACCGGCTATACTTTTTTGATTAGGAAGTAATAAAAGTTGTGATGGAGCCGTAGCTCCTTGTTTTAATATGGGCGCAATTTATAAAAAATATTTTAGCGGGCAACAAATATATCCGGGATAATAGAACATATTCCCGGTATATTGAATTAAGTATTTCACCTTAAAACCGTTTCGTTTTAATTCCATGAAGTAATCAGCAAAAAAAAAGGAAGATTATTAATCTTCCCATACAATAGTTTTAAAATCGTCGAAGAAGGGGCCAAATTGAATTTCTGAAATTTGATTGTTGTCCAGCCAAAGGTGCAGGTTTTCGTTTGGGAAAAATATCAATTCATGAGTTGGAAATTCCTCTGAAGCAACGTCCTCAAATTCCGGTTTTCCAAGTTGAAAAAGTTCCAATTCAGCCAACAACATCTTTTTACTTAAACCAATCTTAATAAACTGAAAAATACTATATTTCTCATTAAGAACTGAGATATAGCTGAGTCTGTACTGATCAATAGATTCAAATGTAAAGCTAAGTCCTTTGTCAATATAAAAAAGAGTGATGCTTACTTCATCCGGAGAAAGGGAGTATTCTCCGACATCATCTGCGTTTCCCAGTATTTTTTCAACTTCAGCACGAAGCATACCAAATTGAATTCCTAAGATACCTTTGCCCAATATGATGTCATTTTTATTCATACAATTACTTTTCGAATGGATATTTTAAACCTATTTGTTCTCTTACCTGGTCCATTATTGATAATATTCTTTTACTTTTTAGTAAAGGTATTACAGGACTTTCAATCGCTCCTTTTTTTAGCATTTCATTTACAGCAAAAGCCTCATGATTATAGCCAAGTTGCGATTCTTTATTGATAAATTCTAATTTTTCATCAGGACTTATTAAAAATGCTTTTTTAGCCATCCAAAATTGAGGGATTTCTATGCGTCCTTTGGTACCATAAATTACGGCCTCGTTTTTAAGTTCGGAGACCAAAGAACTTGAAATTTGTGCCATTCCGCCACTTTTATATTTTAATTGGATGCTGTTGTAATCATCAATTCCTGTTTTAGAAAAATGAGCCATTGCCTGTATGTCTTCCATTTTTTCATCAAACACCAATTCAGCCATTGCAATACCATATATTCCAATATCCAATAAGGCGCCACCCGCCAAATCCGGATTTGCCAAACGCTTTTTTTCATCCATATTACCAGTATAGCCAAAACTTACCTGTACTTGTTTAACTTCGCCTATTTTACCTTCCCGAATCCAATTCATGGCCTTGATAATGGCCGGCAGGTAATAGGTCCATAGCGCTTCCATAAAAAACAGATTCTTTTCTTTGGCCAGATTCTGAAGAATGTCCAATTCCGCGGTATTTACTGTAACAGGTTTTTCGCACAAAACAGATTTTCCATTGTTCAGACAAAGCCTGGCATGCTCCAAATGGAAATTGTGAGGCGTAGCAATGTACACAACATCAATATCTGAATTTTTCACCATTTCTACGTAAGAAGAATATGCCTTCGGAATTTCAAATTCATGAGCAAATTCATTGGATCGGTTTTGCGATCTTGAGGCGACAGCTATAATTGTCCCATTGTTCACAACTTTAAAATCTTCCGCAAACTTTTTTGCAATTCTGCCTGCACCTAAAATTCCCCACTTAATAGTCATAAAAATATGTGTTTCCCTGATGTTTTATTCAAAAGAATATAAAAACTAATTCTTTTGAAAAATCAGGATTCGGATATAAAATTTCTGATTGTTAAATATAAGCTTTTGTTCCAAAAGGTGAAATGAAAAACAGTATTGTTTAAATGTGTTTTTATTAATCTTATCAATTGCAAGTCGGAATTGAGCATTACTTTTTTTTTGTCAACCCGTTGAATGTCACCTCTAATTAAATTCGATTACCTCTTTTTGCTCGTAGTAATTGATTGGGAAGCTTAGAGGAAATGTTTCTAAATAGCTGAAAAAAGTTTATCAAGCCATCCAAAATGTCTATTTTTATGCTTTCAAAATCAAAACATGAAAAAATGGCTATAAATTTTCGAGCTACTGAATATATTCTTGAGTCTTTGCAGACAGGAAATAAATTTGAAGATGAAGGGTGGACTCTGGATGCTCCTGCTGAAGTGAAAGCTTGCTTGATAAGAACTAAATATCAAAAAAAGCAACTTGAGCTTAAGGACAGTTCGTTGGGGATATATAAGTTTGCCGATTGGTTACCAATCCACAGAACATTGGAGGGATCTTCTGCTCCGGCAACTTATAAGAGTGAAGGATTGGCTAAATATTTGGGTTTAGAAAATTTATATATCACATTTAGTGGATACTGGCCCGAAAAAGGAGCAAATTTCAGAACCTGTTCTTTTAAAGAAACCGAGGCTTTTTCGGTAAGCGGAAGATTGAGTGACACGGGACAAATACTAGTGGTTGCATCTGCGGGAAATACTGCCCGGGCATTTGCAAGAGTCTGTTCCGATAATAACATTCCTTTGTTGCTTTGTGTTCCTGAAGATAATATTGATGCTCTTTGGTTCGATGAGCCAATCAAGGAGAATGTTAGATTGATTGCAACAAAATCGGGAAGCGATTATTTTGATGCTATTCATTTATCGAATCTTGCCTGCCAGTTAGACGGTTTCGTTACTGAAGGCGGAGCTAAAAATGTGGCTCGAAGAGATGGAATGGGAACTACTGTTCTTTCTGCGGTAACAGAGATAGGTAAAATTCCTGATTATTATTTTCAGGCTGTTGGCAGTGGAACAGGTGCAATTGCTGCTTGGGAAGCTAATCTTCGCTTTATTGAAGATGGCCGTTTTGGTTCCAATAAAATGAAATTGATGGTGTCTCAGAATGCTCCATTCTTACCGATGTATGATGCATGGAAAGCAGATTCGAGAGAAATTTTGCCATTGGATGACAATTTGGCGAGAAAACAAGTGGAAGAAATCGTAGCTAAGGTGTTGTCGAATCGAAAACCTCCTTATTCAATTGTTGGAGGGATGTTTGATGCGATGAAGGATGCCGGTGGTGATGTGTTGAAAGCCACTAACGATGAAGCAATGGAAGCGGCCAAAATATTCGAAGAGACAGAAGGAAATGATATTCATCCTGCTTCTGCTGTAGCCGTAGCTAGTTTAATTAAATATGTGCAGGAAGGAAATATTAATAAAAAGGCTTGCATCATGTTGAATATTACCGGAGGAGGAGAAGATCGTTTTAAAAGAGAAAAAGAGGTTTGTTATCTGAAACCATCTCATGTTTTCGAGATTGATCCGGAGCTTGATTCGTTAAAAGAAGTTTTAGAGAAGCTTTTTAAAATAGAGTCTTCAGAAATAATATAATAAGGAGCAGGCCTTGAGCCTGCTTTTTTATTGGATTTGTAATACAATATCATCACTTTCAGTGCTTAAATGTAATTGAATTTATTGTTTAGAGAAAGCTTCAGTTTATCATTTATTTAAATGGAGTGATTTCTAAATTTTTGGTGTAGTTGTAGCCCAATTCAAAAATATCCTGAGCATGATTTCCATTCAGTATTTCATATTCACGTAAGCCGGTTGGCTCTATAAATAAAGAACATTTTTCTTTGTGACGAATAATATTTGAATGGACTCCTAACTGGAAAGTTCGGGAGGCCACCTGAACCAAATTATCAAATTTTTCAATTTTATGAAGCGGACTCACATTTACTGCAATAATTACATCGCATTTTTGCAATAAAGGAGAGATAGGCAGGTTATCGAAAAGCCCTCCATCCGAATACAACTTACCATCAATTTCAACAGGAGAGAACAGAACAGGAATACTCGCCGAAGCTAAAAGATAGGAGGTTAAATCTCCCTCCTTGATGTATTCAATCCTGCCATCGTTTAAGTTAGATACAGCAATGAACATTGGGATTTTTAGATTTTCAATTTTCTTGATTTTAATATGCTTTTGAATATCCTTTTTTAATCCATCCAAACTGAATAAGCCATATTTTGGATACTGTAATTTGGAATAAGCCATCAAAGTCTTATTTTTAAGAATTGATAATGTTTTTTCATGAGAATGGCCTGAAGCGATAAATGCTCCAACTAAGGCTCCTGCACTTACTCCGGAAATAATGTCAGGGCGAATCCCTTTCTCATCAAGTGCTTTTAATACACCCAAATGTGCAAAGCCCCGAGCACCGCCACCACCTAATGCTATTCCTATTCTCATTAATTACTGGGCTTTAAATTCCGGATTGTATATGATACCAATAACATTTCCCCATGGATCTTTTACACTTGCTACCCAAAGTTCTCCTCCTACATTTGTAGGCTGTTCATGAACTACAGCACCGATTTCCAGTAAATGTGAAAATGTTTTTTTTATATCATCAACTCCCCAGTATGATAAAACATTATCTGTTTTTGAAGCGTTTGAATCTGTCTCAGGCAAAAGACCTAATTCGTAGCCGCCGATATTAAATCCAACGTAAAAATCTTCATCAAAATAGGGGGAAGTTTCAAAAGCTTTGGAGTACCAATTTTTAGCTTTTGTAAGTTCATTAGTCTTATATATGGTGGTTCGTAAACCTAAAAATTGTTTTCTCATATCAATTGATTGTGCCAAAATATAGTGTGTTAAGAATATAGTGTTTCAGAACTGAATTTATCAATCCATAAATTACTCATTTGATTCTGATTTATCTATTTTAATTTCGTCTTTTTAATCAAAAAAGCGAGCTTATCAATTTAGATAAGCTCGCTGCATGTTACTTAATTTACATTTTCTATGGCTCCCGTTATTATTTCATCAACAACCGAGGTATCGAGAAGAGTAGAAATATCTCCAAAATTAGAATAGTCTCCTTCAGCAATTTTTCGAAGGATACGTCGCATGATCTTGCCCGACCGGGTTTTAGGTAAGCTCCTCACAAGTTGTATTCGATCCGGTTTTGCAATTGGACCAATAATTTTGGTAACACCTTTTCGGATACTGGTTTTGATTCCTTCTTCGCCACCGGTTGACAGCTCTCCACAAACAACAAAAGCATAGATGCCTTGCCCTTTAATATCGTGAGGGAAACCAACTACAGCCGATTCGTTTACCAATGGATGTTCATTTATTGCATTTTCTACTTCGGCAGTACCCATTCTGTGTCCCGACACATTAATAACATCATCCACGCGCCCTAATATTCTATAGTAGCCATCTTCATCGCGTTTAACACCATCTCCTGTGAAATAAAGATTTTCGTAGGTGCTGAAATAGGTTTTTTTAAATCGTTCATGATCGCCCCAAATTGTTCTAAGCATTCCGGGCCAAGGATATTTGATGCACAAATTTCCTTCCACGCTCTTTCCAGATAATTCTTTTCCTTCGGCATCAACAATTATGGGTTGAATGCCCGGCAGAGGTAAAGTTGCAAAGGAAGGTTTTGTTGGTATGATTCCTGCAATAGGGCTAATTGCAATTCCACCTGTTTCAGTCTGCCACCAAGTATCAACAATGGGACATCGGTTTTTCCCAATATGATCGTGATACCAGTGCCAGGCTTCTTCGTTAATTGGTTCTCCAACTGTTCCAAGCACTTTTAAAGACGAGAGGTCTTTGTTTTCAACATATTCCTGACCCTTCGACATCAACGATCGAATGGCTGTAGGTGCGGTGTAAAATTGTGTAACATCATATTTATTTACGATGTCCCAATATCTACCTGCATCAGGATAAGTTGGTATTCCTTCGAACATCATTGTGGTAGCACCATTTAACAAAGGACCGTAAACAATGTAAGAGTGTCCTGTAATCCAACCAATATCAGCAGAACAAAAATAGATATCGCCATCGCTGTATTGGAAAACATTTTTAAACGTATAAGCTGTGTAAACCATATACCCACCGCAAGTGTGAACAATTCCTTTTGGTTTATCAGTCGACCCCGATGTGTATAGAATGAATAAGGGATCCTCTGCATCCATCGTTTCAGCCTCATTTTCGTTTTCGGCATTCGCCATACATTCATGCCACCACAAATCTATCTTATTATTGAAAGAGATTTCTGAATTAGTTCGTTGAACCACTATCACTTTTTTTACCGTTGGACAAGTTTTTACTGCTTCATCCACAATTTCTTTAATAGGGATAATTTTACTGCCCCGATAACCACCATCCGAAGTTATAACCATCTTTGCTTTTGCATCAATTATTCTGTCAGCGAGAGAATTTGCAGAGAATCCGGCAAATACGATGGAATGGATAGCACCAATTCTGGCGCATGCCAACATGGCAATTGCTAATTCAGGAATCATAGGCATATAAAAGGCAATGCGATCGCCCTTTTTAATTCCGTGTTGAAGAAGAACATTGGAAAATTTCTTTACCTCTGTAAACAGCTCATTATAGGTTAGAACCCTATTTTCGTCATTTGGTTCATTAGGTTCCCAAATTATTGCCGGTTGACTTCCCCGGGTGAAAAGATGCCGCTCAAAAATATTTTCAGTAATATTCATTTTTCCATTAACGAACCAATTAATTTTTGGCTCAGAAAAATTCCAGTCCAATATTTTATTCCATTTTTTCTTCCAAAAAAAACTCTCTGCAATTCGACTCCAGAATTCTTCCGGTTTAGCTACACTCTTCTGATATTCATGGATGTATCCGCCCAGGGTACTAATCTTATCTATCATGTGCTGTAAAATTTGGTTAAAGCTTAAATCTACATATCTCAATATATGAAATTCTGCATTCATTGCCCAATAATTTTGTTTTGAAATTTCTCAATTAAAAAAACAGACAAAGGAAAAAGGGAAGTAGTCTTGATTAGAATGATATTTTATTATATTACCATCTATATTTAACATGACTCTTAACTTAGAAGAGTTTTTAATTTGCAATATAAGAAGTTGATAATGAATAAGAAAACAGTTGTGGTTGTTGTCCTGTCAGTAATTCTATTTCTCTCGGTTAGTAGTGTTTTGGTTATTAATGGCTTCCCTGATCTAACTTATGATTGGACTGTAGAATCAAAGTCGATACTTAAACAATACATTAAGTTGTTGGGCTTTATAAGTGTAATGGGGCTGGTTTATACGTTGGTTGAAGGATTGAAAAAGGCTCAACCCGAAGATCAAGATGCAGAGAATGAAATTATGCAATGATTTTTGTGACTGTCATGGAACGGGCAGGAATCGTGAACTGGTTGAATTTGTTGGAGTTTTGGAAGATTACGCAAAAAAAATAAGTTCTTATGTGATTTTTTTTTTCTGAAGTGGATATTTCTTTGAAAAAATGGTTTTATTTGCAAATTAAGGCAGTTAATAACAACAAAAATATTTTATGATTACGTAAATGAAAAACACCTATTTTGATTTGATTGAGCAGAGCTATTATTTCCCACAGGAAGGCTTTGACTTACGTGATGATTACCTTACTTTTCAGGGGATCTCTATGAAATACCTTATAGAAAAGCATGGTACTCCGTTTAGATTCTTTTACCTTCCCCGAATAGGAGATCAAATAAAAAAAGCCCGGAATCTTTTTAACAAGGCAATCAAGAAAAATAATTACGCAGGTTCTTATGAGTATTGTTATTGTACAAAGTGCAATCACTTTGCACATGTAATTGGCGAAGCATTAAAACACAATGTTAATCTTGAGACTTCTTCAGCTTTTGATATTGATTTGATTTTGAATCTTTACAGAGATAAAAAAATTGATTTCAACAGAATTATTATTCATAATGGTTACAAAACGGATGAATATTTGAAAAAAATCCTGGATATGCAGGAGGTTGGATTCAAGAATAGCATCATCATTTTTGATAGTGTACAGGAATTAGATCGTCTGGAAATACTGGCAAAGGATCGGGTAGTGAAAATTGGTTTGCGAATGGCTATTAATGAGGAATCTCAATCTGCCTATTACACTTCAAGAATGGGTATTCGCAGTAATGAAATCATTAATTTTTATCACGATAGAATCAAGAATAATCCTAAGTTTGAGCTTAAAATGCTTCACTTTTTTGTAGATTCAGGAATTAAGGATAGTTTGTATTATTGGGGTGAATTTCAAAAGGCATTAAAGGTTTATTCCGAATTAAAAAAGGATAGTGAAACTCTTGATTCATTTAATTTAGGTGGTGGTTTTCCAATACGTAATCATCTGGGATTTGAATACCAATATGAATATATGATTAACGAAATTATTTCCAACATTAAGGATGCCTGCATGAAGGATGAAATTCCAGAGCCTAACATCTATACTGAATTTGGTAAATATACAGTTGGAGAAAGTGGCGCAATCATATTTAAAGTGCTGGAACAGAAACAACAAAATGATACAGAGTCATGGTATTTGATTGATAATAGTTTAATGAATACCATTCCTGATGCATGGTCTATTCATGAGAAATTTATTTTGTTACCAATAAATAAATGGAAAAATGAATACAAACGTGTAAATATTGGCGGAATTAGCTGTGATCACTCGGATTATTACAATTCTGAAGATTTAAATCAGGAGGTTTTGCTCCCGAGTTATTCCAATGATGAAAAGGAACCATTGTATATTGGTTTTTTCCATACCGGAGCTTATCAGGATGCAATTAGTGGATATGGAGGCATTAAGCATTGTTTGATCCCATCTCCAAAACATGTAATAATTGACAGAGATGAAAAAGGCAATTTTTTCGATTACGTTTACCGAAACGAACAATCTGCCGATGAGATGTTTAAACTTTTAGGATACAAAAAGTAAAGAAGTAATTGTTTTACAAATAAAATTGCAGAATTGGCACTGCAAGAGAGACGAAAATCTCAAATTTTTAATTGCCAGATAATATTATTAAAATGCTTTGCTATAAATTATAAAATCATGCAAACTAAAGGACCCGTTACTAAATTTATATTAGAACATTACAGACATTTTAACTCAGCTGCCTTGGTAGATGCTGCCGTTGCTTACGAAAAGCATTTAGCGGAAGGGAAGAAGATGATGATTACCCTTGGAGGTGCTATGAGTACTGCTGAGTTAGGTCGATCTTTGGCAGAAATGATTCGTCAGGATAAAGTTCATATTATCACTTGTACCGGAGCAAATCTTGAGGAAGATATCATGAATTTGGTTGCTCATTCTCATTACGAAAGAGTACCTCATTACAGAGACTTAACGCCACATGACGAATGGGCTTTGTTGGAGAAAGGTTTAAATAGAGTAACAGATACATGTATTCCGGAAGAGGAAGCTTTTAGAAGATTACAGAAACACGTTTATAATATTTGGAAAGACGCTGAAGATAAGGGTGAGAGATATTTTCCACACGAGTTTATGTATAAATTATTACTTTCAGGAGTATTGGAACAATATTATGAAATTGATCCTAAAAACAGCTGGATGTTGGAAGCGGCAAAGAAAAATCTTCCGATTGTAGTTCCTGGCTGGGAAGATTCAACCATGGGAAATATTTTTGCATCCTACTGCTTAAAAGGAGAATTGAAGGCGTCGACTATGAAATCAGGAATTGAATACATGACTTGGTTGGCTGATTATTATACCAATACTGCAGGAGACCAAGGCATCGGATTTTTCCAGATTGGTGGTGGTATATCAGGAGATTTCCCAATATGTGTAGTTCCTATGTTGTATCAGGATATGGAAAGAACAAACACTCCTTTTTGGAGTTATTTCTGCCAAATTTCTGATTCCACAACAAGTTACGGATCGTATTCGGGCGCTGTTCCGAACGAGAAAATTACTTGGGGTAAGTTAGGTATTGAAACCCCTAAATTCATTATTGAATCAGATGCTACAATTGTGGCTCCCTTGATTTTCGCATATCTATTAGGTTGGTAATTAATAAGAAACCAAATATATTTCCATTTTTCGATAAACAAATTATTGTATGAAGAGCAGCAATAAACCGAGAGTAATCCAGAGCTATGAAAAGCTTAGTCAGGAGATACAGGAACAAATAAAATTGTATTATCCTGAGGGATATATGGATAATTTGATTGAGTTCAGAAATCATAAAAATGAATTAGTAAGTGCCTTGCCATTTGAGACTGAGGATAAAATTTACATGGTTCGTATGTCAGTTCGTAAAGCTCAGGAACTTATCGAAGATGATGATGATTTTGACGATGATGGAAATCTGCTGGACAGCAAGAAGGAATCGTATGAAGATAAATATTCCGATTCTGATTCCGATTTTTTAATGTCAGACGACGACGAGGAAGTTGATAATATTGCAGATGATGACGATGATATGGATGATGAATAGACGTTTAGCCGTTTATTCCTGCCAGAGACAAAATAATTAGAGAAGGCGGTAAAATCATGTATTTTGATTTTATCGCCTTTTTTTGAATTTGAATGTATACCTATTCTCTAAGGTCTAAAGAAATAGCAGAATTCTATAAATTAAGGGACTATACAAAAACCTGCTATTTCAGTCAACTACTAACCACTAATGGTTTTTCTCTACTTCCATAAAGAAACCAATTTAGTTTTTTCTAATTTAATCAATTCGCATCATCGGGTTTAAGTTTGTTGAATTCGGTTGAGGAAAATATTGAATAAATTTTCTTTTGAAATTTGAGAGAGTGAGGATCGTTTTGGAACAGAATTTTTTTTTGAATGAATTGAGTATTCAAATTACAAAATTAAAG
This sequence comes from Labilibaculum sp. K2S, assembly GCF_030372765.1. GTDB lineage: Bacteria > Bacteroidota > Bacteroidia > Bacteroidales > Marinifilaceae > Labilibaculum. Next base: position 299,920 of record NZ_JAUCMW010000001.1, read on the forward strand.
GAGTAATGTCCAGTAGAAGAGGAGGTTTTATCTTTGTAAATGTGAGGTTTAAGGAATATTAATTCAAATAATTTCTTTTATTATTTGAAATATAACTTGCCATTTTAATTTCTAAATTTCAGGATACAAAAAGGGTTGTTTCATTGTGGAAACAACCCTTTATTTTACTGTGACAATACTGTTTATATGAATAGATTAATGTTTGATTTTTCAGCTTCTTCAAGATAGGTTGCTACACCTCCAATAGAAACACCTTCAAGCAATTCATCCTTATCAACTCCCATTACATCCATCGACATTTGACAAGCAATCATTTCAACACCGTTCTCCATAGCAGTTTTTAGTAAATCCTCAAGAGAGTCTACTTTTTTCGCCATCATTCTTTTTTTCATCATTTTAGAACCTAAGCCCATCATGTTCATTTTCGACAGCTTCAAATCATCTGCACTGTTTGCCATCATTTTGCTAAACATCTTGCCCATCAAATCTTTTTGAACTTTTGGTTTGTTTGCTTTTTTAATCACATTCAAGCCCCAAAAAGTAAAGAAGAGGGTCACTTTATTTCCAGTTGCAGCAGCTCCATTGGCAATAACAAGTGATGCCAAAGCCCGATCCAATTCATCAGAAAAAACAACCATGGTTTTATTTTTAGCAACACCACAGTTTAGAGTTGTACATTGTTCATCTTTCTTCTGTTTTTCAATAACTGCAGATATAATTCCTTTATCGGAATCAAGAGAAATTAATTTATTTCCTGTCATGTTACACCACGATGCAACATCTTTCATAAATCCCTGATCCGTTACTTTTTGCAGCAATCGATCACCGTTCTCCAATTTATCGATTTCTTTTTTTAGTTTGATGATCGGTCCCGGACATTGTAATCCACAAGCATCCACCTCAACGATTTTTTTTTCAGATTGGATTTCTTTTTCTGTAGAGCTTGTTTTTTTTCTATAGATATGACTGTCTTTGGCCACATAACTGGATTCAAAAATGTCTTCGTTACTTTGTTTGCAGGTTGCGTGTTCGTAGGTTTTATACCCACCACTTAAATTGTAAACGTCCGAAAAGCCTTTTTGCATTAATATTCTTGCTGCAAAATAGCCGCGTAAACCAACCCCACAATAGATGATTATTTTTTTATCTCTTGGTATTTCGTCCAGACGATTTCTGATTTGATCCACTTCAATATTTACGGCATCTTCAATCTGACCCAGTTCAAATTCGTCAGGAGTACGAACATCTAATATGAAATTATTTGCTGCATGCAATTGGTTCAATTCATCCCAATGAATAATATTCACCAAACCTTCAATAATATTTCCTGCAGTAAATCCTGCCTGATTTACAGGATCTTTCGCCGATGAGTAGGGGGGAGCATAAGCATGTTCTATTTCCTGTAAATCGTAAATTGTTCCACCTTTTTTAAGAACTGTTGCAATTAAATCGGTTCTCTTATCTACACCATCATATCCAATTATTTGAGCACCATATAATTTCCCGTTTTTGGGATCGAATGTGATTTTTATGCTTGTAGGCATTGCTCCGGGATAATATCCGGCATGCGATCCTCCATGAGTGATATTGGAAATGTAAGAAATACCTTCCTTTTTAAGAACCTTTTCTGCCAATCCAGTTGATCCAATGGTAAGATCAAATACTTTGGCAATGGCAGTTGCAATTGAACCTTTATAGGTTTGTTTGTGTCCCAGAACCAAATTGTTTGCTAAAATTCTACCTTGCTTATTGGCAGGACCTGCCAGGTATGCATTGGTGTATTTACCGGTAATAGGATGAGGGAAAGCGATAGCATCGCCCAAGGCATATACATTAGGATCGCTGGTCTGAAGGTATTCGTTTACTTTAATACCTCCGTTGGGAGCCAATTCAATACCTGCTTCTTTAATTAATTTGGTTTCAGGTTTAACACCGATAGAAAGAATAACCATATCAGCGTCCACTTTTCTGCCCGATTGCAAATGAATCTCAAGATGATCAGTATCTCTTTTGAACTGACTGACGCCATCATTCAGATAAAATTCAACATTTTTAGTCTTTAAATGCTGATGTACAACGGCCGCCATTTCGTAATCAAGAGGCGTCATTACTTGTTCGGCCATTTCAATAATTGTAACCATCATACCTAGGTGATGAAGGTTTTCAGCCATTTCCAAACCAATAAATCCAGCTCCAACAACTACAGCTTTCTTTGGCTTGTTTTCGTTGATGTAAGTTTTAATTTTGTCTGTATCATTTACGTTTCGAACAGTGAAAATTGCTTTGTCTTTTATGCCGGGAATTGGTGGTTTTATCGGTTCTGCGCCTGGAGAAACAACCAATTTATCAAAAGTTTCAGTATAGCTTGTATTGTTGATGAGGTCGTTGATTTCTACTAATTTATTTTCGCGGTCAATTCTAACTACTTCGTTCTTAATCCGAACATCAACATTTAATCTTTTTTTGAAGCTTTCCGGAGTTTGCAGCAATAGATTTTCCCTCTCTGTAATAACATCACCAACATAGTATGGCAAACCGCAATTCGCATACGAAATATGTTCGCCTCTTTCGAACATGATTATCTCTGCCGATTCATCCATTCTGCGTAAACGGGCAGCTGTTGTTGCTCCTCCTGCTACACCACCAACTATTAAGTATTTTACCATTGTTATATATTCTAAAAATTATTTTGTTGCAATCATTATATGTATATATTCACATATCTATAATACAAAAGTAAGCTTTCAGAAAAAATTATCACTAAGGCAATGTGAATTTTTAACATGTTGCTCAGCATATTAAATCGATTGCATTGATGAAAGTATCTGATAAAGAGTAATTAATAAGTTGTTTGCAATAGTGTTTAAAATCATTAAATGAGAATATTCTCACTACAAAGAAGGGTTTATCAGACATTATTCTTCTCTGCTAAAGAAATGTGATCAGCATTGGTAGCAATTGAGATAATATTATTTTCTTTATAGTAAAGGAGGGGAATATGATAAAATGTGAAAAGATTAATTTAAGTTTTCCTAGGCAACTCATATGCAAAGATCTTAGTTTTGAGGTTTTTGATGGGGAGTCAATATGTTTTAGCGGACCATCAGGTAAGGGCAAGTCTTCATTGCTAAAAGTGCTGATGGGATTTATCACACCACAATCTGGGACAATTCAAATTGATGGTTTAGAGTTGAGTAGTGATACGATTGCAGCGATTCGAAACAAAATGATCTGGTTGCCGCAAAATAGTAATTTACCTGTTGATTCAGCCAATGAGCTATCTGATTTACTTCAAATGAATGTAGAACAAGTAGAAAGATTTCAACAGTTTCAGGATCAGTTGGGAGTTCGGGAATGCGGCGACGACAAAAGTTTTGCAAAAATTAGCGGAGGACAAAAGCAAAGGATAGTTTTGGCTGCATGCTTAAGTCTTGATAAGCCAATAATCCTTCTGGATGAACCAGTTTCTGCTCTTGATGATTATTCCATCGATCTTCTCTTTGCTACATTGAATTCTTTGCCTAATAAAACAATAGTCTCAACCTCCCATAACAAGAAATGGATTGACTATTGCAACAGAACAATTGAGTTATGAAACGTTCATACCAAAATGATTTTGAAACACAGGGAAATGATTATTCCTGCAGGTAATTCCGAAAGGATTCGGGATCATATGGCAACTAAAAAGCAAATTATAAACACATGAAAGAAATCGTTGACATAGGAATATGGAGTTTGGCCTTGGGATTTTTGCTCATGATTATTCCCATTGCAGGGTTCATCTATTTTAAAGTGAAAATTGTTAAAGAAACTGTTATTGCCTTAATTCGAATGGTGGTACAACTTTCTTTGGTTGCCTTCTACTTAGAATATATTTTTGCATGGAACAATGCCTGGGTAAATGTAATTTGGGTTTGTATAATGATATTTGTTGGTGCTTTTACAACAATTAAGAGGGCAGGGCTTACCTATCGGTTTTTTATCCTTCCATTCGCTATTTCAGGTTTTATAAGTATTCTAATTCTAGATGCATTTTTTCTTGGCTTTGTAATTCATCTCGACTATATTTTCGATGCCCGATACTTTATTCCCATATCGGGTATGGTATTGGGAAATGCTTTAAATCATAACATCGTTGGTATCAGTAATTATTTTAGTCGGCTAACCAAGGAACAGGATTTGTATTATTTTCTTTTGGTGAACGGAAATAGCAGAAAAAATTCACTGGCACCATTTATCCGCTCGGCCATAAAAAGTGGGTTAAATCCATTAATAGCTACCATGTCTGTTATTGGTTTAATCTCCTTACCCGGGATGATGACAGGACAGATTTTAGGTGGAAGTTCTCCTATGGTCGCCATAAAATATCAGATATTAATTATGCTCGCCATATTTGTTGGTTGCTCTATAAATCTAATGCTTAGTATTCTTCTGGCAAATCGTTTTGCATTTGACTCTTTTGGACGAATTAAAACCAATTTATTTAAGAAATAGTATCTCCTGTCAGTTTGTAAGAGATTTTTGTTTTTTTACTGAAAATCAATACTGCAACTTCGTAGTGTATTTTTACGCAACCGTTTTCGTTATTTGAACTAATTCTAAACTTTCTGCTTTGGGTTCTCTTTTATTGATTTTAAACCAAATATTGGTATTTTAGTACCGAATATTAAAAACAAGACTTGTTTTAATTCCAATTCACAAGCAAAAATATGGATTTTCTTGAAATTTATTTTTACGTTTGCGCCTACTTGGTAAGTTACCTTGAAATGTTTGGCGGACTATAAAATCCATTCCCTACCTCGATCTTTGTGATCAATTTTCTATTCTATTTTTTGAGTAAATGTAATTGATGTTTTAGTACATCAATAATTTTATAATTAGGCACTTTTTTTTTCTAAGTGTTGTAACTTATAGATTAATCAAAATAGTTAAACAAATACAACATGCAAAAGTCTTTATTATTAGGCGTTGAAGCCATTGCTCAAGGAGCAATTGATGGTGGAATGTCGGGAGTTTACGCGTACCCGGGAACTCCGTCTACTGAAATTACCGAATACATACAACATTCGAAACAGGCAAAAGAATTAAACATTCACAGCGATTGGGCTGCGAATGAAAAAACAGCCATGGAATCAGCTCTCGGTATGTCATATGCTGGAAAAAGAGCAATGGTTTGTATGAAGCACGTTGGATTGAACGTAGCTGCCGATTGTTTTATGAATGCTGCCATTACTGGAGCAAACGGAGGAATGTTGATCGTAGTTGCAGATGATCCATCTATGCACTCTTCTCAAAATGAGCAGGATTCCCGTGTATATGGTAAGTTTGCCATGATGCCGATTTTAGAGCCTTCCAACCAACAGGAAGCATACGATATGGCTCGTTTCGGGTTCGAATTGTCTGAAGCTTTTGAGATTCCTGTTTTAATGAGAATTACGACTCGTTTGGCTCACTCCCGTGCCGGTGTTGCAAGATCTGCTGAGGTAAGGGTACAAAATGAATTGAAACTTCCGAAAGATAAGGTTCAATTTGTGTTGCTTCCGGCTATTGCTCGTAAGCGCTATAAAATGTTGTTAAGCAATCAGGAAAAATTTGAGGCTGCCTCGGAAGATTCAGCTTATAATGCATATACCGATGCTGCTGATAAGTCAATGGGTATCATTGCTTGTGGTTTAGGATACAATTACTTAATGGAAAATTATCCAAACGGAGAATGTCCATATCCTGTTGTTAAGATCAGCCAGTACCCAATTCCCCGCACAATGATTCAAAAGATCACCGGCGAGTGCGATAAAGTATTGGTTTTGGAAGAAGGTTATCCTGTAATTGAGGAAATTCTGAAAGGATATTTGGAAAAAGAAGCTGTTATTGGCCGTTTGGATGGAACTCTTTCCCGGGATGGTGAGTTAACTCCGGATATGGTTGGCAGAGCTCTTGGATTTGAAATTGAAGAAAGTCTTGAAATACCAGATATTGTAGCTGCCCGTCCGCCGGCATTGTGTGTTGGCTGTAGTCATATTGATGTGTACAAAGCATTGAATGAGGTAATTGAGGAATATGGCGCAGGTCGCGTATTTGCTGATATAGGTTGTTATACTTTGGGTGCTTTGCCTCCTTTTAATGCAATTAACTCTTGTGTGGATATGGGAGCATCAATCACTATGGCTAAAGGTGCTGCCGATGCCGGATTAATTCCTTCGGTAGCTGTTATTGGGGATTCAACTTTTACGCACTCGGGCATGACTGGTTTATTGGATGCTGTTAATGAAAAGACTCCAATTACAGTAATTATTTCTGATAATGAATCCATCTCAATGACCGGTGGTCAGAAATCATCTGCTAAAGGTAAATTAGAAGCAATTTGCGAAGGTTTAGGAGTAGAGAAGGAGCACATTCATGTATTACTTCCAGTGCCTAAGAAACATGATGAGATTAAGGAAATCTTCCGTAAGGAGTTTGAATACAAAGGGGTTTCTGTAATTATTCCCCGCAGAGTATGTGTACAGAAGAATGTGCGTGATCAGAAAATTAAGAAAGCGAACATTGCAAAAGCCGCAGCTAAAGCTTAATTAAATTATTAACCTGAAAAAAGTAAAGAGATGAAACGTCCATGTATTAAGCTTTCTACACACAGGGAGATGATTATATGGTAAGTTCCATCTGACAAAAACTTAAAATTATAAACACATGAAAACAGATATGGTTATAGCAGGTGTTGGTGGTCAAGGGATTTTATCCATTGCCGCTGCTTTAGGTTCTGCTGCACTAGAAAACGATTTATATATGAAACAAGCTGAAACTCATGGTATGAGTCAGCGTGGCGGTGATGTTCAGTCATTCATGAGAATTTCTGATAAGCCTATTTATTCCGATTTAATTCCTAAAGGTGGTGCTGATATTATTTTATCAGTTGAGCCAATGGAAGCATTGCGTTACCTTCCTTATTTGAAAAAAGGTGGTTATGTGGTAACTAATTCAACTCCTTTTATCAATATTAACGATTATCCTGAGCAGGAAAAATTGGAAGCAACCATAAAAGCCTTGCCTAATTACGTGTTGATTGATGCGGATAGAATAGCGAAAGAAGAAGTTGGTTCTGCACGTGCTTTTAACTTTGTAATGTTGGGGGCGGCATCTCCGTTTATCGATGTTCCATTCGAATATTTGGAAGAAGGTATCCGTAAAATTTTCGCTAGAAAAGGGGAAGAAGTGGTGGACATGAATATTAAAGCGCTTCATGCGGGACGCAAGTTTTCGGAGGAAAACAGATAGGTAAAACTCAACTAATATAATTCAAAATCCCCGTTCGGAATTCTTTCCTTACGCGGATTTTTTTTTTAATAAGTGTAAAAGGAGAAAGGTGCTGAAACAAATAATTAACTACGAAGGTGATTCTATCAAAGTTTATTTTAAAATAGTGGATAGTACTTTTTCCTTACTCCTTTATACTTTGAGTTTGTTTATCCTTTATTGTCTAAAATTTCACTAATTGTTCGCAGGCAGGCTGCAATTTCTCTTTTGAACGGATGGTTGGGCATAATTCCACTCTCTGCATCCAGTCCATTTAAAATACCCATCCAAATTGCACTTATGCCAAAGCCAATCAAAACATCCTTTTTGTAATTTTCGACAAATGCCTGTCGGTATTGCTCTGTGAAATTATTGAAATTAACTGCGATTCGAAAGGTATAGGAAGCGTCCGGATTTTCACCATTATGCATATGGTAATCTATTATTTTTACGAAATTTGTGGATAGTTTTTTAGATTCCGATTCTATTTCATCTCTTTTATCCTGATTGATATCCATATCATGTACACCTTTCAGAATCAAATGGTCGATATCTTCAGTGCATATTTTATTTTTTAATAGTATAGGTTCCATGTTTGTTGTATTATTTATAAGAACACCTAAATTACTCGAAAAATATGAGATTGTTTCTTCCTGCGATCATTGTTTCATTATAATATTTTACAGCAAATAGGAATTGCACTTGAATTCCAACTATGGTTAATGTTCGTTTTTTGCTATTTTTCATTGACTATTCACGATCAACGGAATATTAGCAGAAAAGCTTAACTGTTTGTTCTTTTAGTGTGCCAATTCGCAGATTTGAGTATTTGATTGGCTTTACTCTATTCATCAAATTTTTCTTTCTTCTTTACATTTGCCAATGTGCGTTTTAATAATGTTGTATAAATTGGTTTATTCCCCAAAAGTGATGTAAATACAGATGCTGTAACTGTGGTAATGATTAAAGGTAAAATTAATTCATAGTTTGATGTCATTTCTACTGCAAGTACTAATCCTGTTAAAGGTGCTCTAACAGTTGCAGCAAAAATGCCTGCCATTCCTGCTATGGTAAAAACGCCTGGGTTTGAAATGAACTGGGGAAAAAAGTGTTGCATGCTAACTCCGAACAGCATACCTAAAATAACACCAAGTGTAAGCATAGGTAAAAAAATCCCTCCAGGAACACCAAAACTATAACTGAGTAAGGACAGCAGCAGTCTTGCGATAAATAAAAATAATAGAAAAGATAAGGTGAAAGAATGGTCGAGTACTCTGGCAATTGTATCGTATCCGCCGCCTATTATGTCCGGAGAAAAGATACCAATTACTGCTATGCTTAGCCCTACAAAAACTCCTGTATAAATAACGGGCATTTTCGAGGTGAACTGAAAGAGATCTAAAGATAGGATAAGGAGTTTATTGTATAAAAGGCCAACAATACTACATAATAAACCGAGGCATATAAACAGCCAGAATCCATATATATTTGGACTTGGAAATACAGTCATCTGTATAATAGGTTTGGATCCAACCAGCATCCTAACAATAAAGTCTGATGTTCCTGCACCTATCATAATGGCTGCTAACGAATAAAAATTAAATTTAAAATGGCCGTTCATTTCTTCGATGACGAAAATAATTCCTGCAAAAGGTGCATTAAAGGCACTTGCAAGTCCTGCAGCAGCACCGGCAGAGACCAATGAATTGTTTTCAATATCAGGTATGCCTAAGGTGTCTTTCACCATCTTACCAATGTTGGCTCCCAATTGAATCGTAGGGCCCTCGCGTCCCAGAAGCAATCCGCTTCCCAAAGAAAATAAGGAAGCAATAAACTTGATGGGCAGCACTCTTTTCCAACGCATGGGACGCAACCCATCCAGTGCACCCTCTATTTCCTGAACTCCACTTCCAGAGGCTTCTGGTGCATATTTTTTCACCAAAAATAAAGCGATACTTATTCCTATGATTGCAAACAGAATCGGCCAAAGCCAGCTCAGGAATCCCGATTGGCCTGCCTGATGATATAAGATATCCCTGATATTTTCGATATAGCTAAGTGAAATTCTAAAAAAGCCGCCAACAAGTCCAACAACAATCCCGATGATCAGTGCATAAAACAGTTGTTTGAAGTGTCTTTTATTCTCGCCGTTAAGTTGATGGCGGGAAATATTGGATATATTAATGGACATAGTAAATCAGGAGATTGTATTGTTTAAAATTGGATTAATTGAATAAGTGGAATGCGAGTTTGATTCCTTGAATGATCATTCCAATTCCCATTATTGAAAGAATTAGCCCCATTATTTTCCCGATTACAGTTATTATATTATGGCCAATTTTTTCAACGATATAGTCACTAAAAAAGAAGGCTAAATAAGTGATGTAGCACATTATTGCAAAAATTAAAATGACTATACCAATATGAAAATAGTTGTTGTCGGAAACAAAATTCATGGCTGTAACAATTGTTCCCGGTCCTGCTAATATAGGTATCGCCAAAGGGGACACGGCAATGTTTTCATCGATCTTTACTTTTTGCAGGTGCTTTATATTTGATTTTTTTGATTCCAGCATTTCAAACCCTACATAAAAGAGTAAAATACCACCTGTTATTTTAAAGGCTGGTATTGTAATGCCAAATAATTCAAATATAAATTTGCCTAACAGCACAAATATAAATACAATACAAAATGCAATTATAGTCGCTTTTTTATTAATTGCTTTTTTCGTTAATTCATCGGCGTCTTGAACTAATGATGAGAAAATAGGAATATTGGCAATTGGGTTCATTATGGCAAAAAAGCCTGTAAATACAGATAAAGAGTAGGTCAAATATTCTATCATATTGTTATTTTTTTCGTTTTAATTTCACGTATTCGCATATGCCTGGCTCTAGAGGCAAAGCATGTGTCAGTCGCTATGCGGTTTGGATCACTTATTTTCGTGTGTTTGCAATTTGTTGTTATTTTGTATTCAACTCATTACAATTTGTGTTTGAAGAGCCTCTGTTTTTTTGTAAGAGAAATACTCTAATAAGTACAGCTTTTTTTACCCAACTAAGGTATCCTTTTTATCAGGCAAAAGCGAAAATTAGTAAAGGCAGTTATTTTATTCTATCAGTAAGGAGTTAGCCGAAAAGTTCAACTATTTTTTCACAGTGGATATACATTTGTGATCAATGCTTCCGGAATTATTTGTGTTGAATATAGCGACTGCCAAATCTTAGTATCAAATAGCCAATAACTCCAGAAGTAAACGAGCCGATCAGGATACCAATTTTAGCCGAATCGATAAATTCAGGATTGGTAATAAAAGCCAGATTGGCAATAAATATTGCCATTGTAAATCCTATTCCAGCCAGAAATGAAATTCCTACCACCTGAATGGCTTTCACTCCTTGCGGCAATTCAGCAAATTTTAGTTTAATGCCGATAAAGGATATTAAGGATACACCAATACTGTTTCCAATGATTAAACAAAGGGCAATATTGATGACCAGAGGCAGTTCCAGATTTATATCTGTACCAAACTTGATTCCTGCATTGGATAGTGCAAATACCGGCATAATAAAAAAAGCAACCCAGTTGTGCAGCTTGTGTTCTAAATGCTGCAAAGGGGATTGTACCTGACTGGTCCAATCTTCCAAATTGTCGATTTGTTCAATCTGATGATCGGAGAGGATTGGTTTTTCGCATGTTCCTTCAATATCCTTAGCAATGCCCATTAATTTGCGGGAATACGTTTTAATATCAATTTTTTGCCTGATTGGAATGGTAAATGCCATTAACACACCGGCAACAGTAGGATGTATACCTGATTTTAAAAACAGATACCAAACAAGTACGCCAATAATAAAAACGAAATAGGGGAAATAGATTTTTCGGTACGCCAGAAAAATCAGAATTGCAAGAGGAATTACCGCATATCCTAAAAGAATCCATTGGATATTTCCACTATAAAAAATGGCGATTACCAATACTGCAATCAAATCATCGACAATGGCAAAGGCGGTTAGGAATACTTTCAGCCCCAAAGGAATTCTTTTACCAAGAAGCTTAAGTATCGCTAATGAAAATGCAATATCGGTTGCCATAGGAACTCCCCATGCGTTTGATGTGCTTTGATTGTTATTGAGTAAAAAGAACATGGCCACAGGAACCAACATTCCACCCAAAGCCGCAAAAAAAGGAAAACTTGCTTTTCGAACCGTATTTAGTTCACCTATTAACAGCTCGCGTTTAATTTCCAGTCCAATCAGGAAAAAGAAAACAGCCATTAAGCCATCATTAATCCAAAGTATTATAGGTTTATTCAGTTCGAAATTAGATGTTGTTATCCCAATTTTATATTGCCATAATGAATCGTATAAATGAGAAAGAGGCGAGTTTGCCCAAATTAATGCAAGCAGGGTGGCAATAAAAAGCAGAATACCACTAAAGCTTTCTATTTTAACAAATTTCTGGAATGGGGTGATGAGAAGTTTATCTATCATGGAAGTTTATTTCGTTCATTTAAATCGATTCTGAATTTACGAAAAAATGATCTTTTATTCGCCATCACGAGTAATTTTCATGCAATAAAAAGTTTGTTTTTTATCGAAATCCTTTTCGGTATTAGCCATGCTTTCTATTAAATATTATGGAAATATTTTGATTGAAATCAATTCGGTAGCCTCACTCCGGGTAAGGCTACCGAATTTAATTACATTTTTTTTAATTCGTAGATGTCATTTCTGCGGTCCCGCAAATTTCGTACGCTGCCAAACTGATTCAATTCGCGAAGCAAGTCGATATCTACATCAGCAATTAGAATCATTTCGGTATTTGGCGTTGCTTCGGCTTTAATTCCATTGGCCGGAAAAGCAAAGTCGCAGGGGGTAAATACCATCGATTGAGCATATTGAATATCCATATTGTGCACCTTTGGCAAGTTGCCTACACTACCTGCAATAGCAACGTAGCATTCATTTTCGATAGCTCTGGCCTGAGCACAATTCCGAACCCGGGAATAGCCGTTTTGTGTATCCGTTAAAAACGGCACAAACAAAATATCCATGCCTTCGTCGGCAAGTAATCTACTCAACTCCGGAAATTCAACATCGTAACAAATCAGGATGCCAATTTTTCCGCAATCGGTATCAAAAACTTTCAATTCCGATCCTTTTTGCATCCCCCAAACTTTCGCCTCGTCCGGTGTTACGTGAAGTTTCTCATAACGCTCAACACTTCCATCACGTTTGCACAGATAGCCAACGTTATACAGTCGGTCCTCTTTAATTTCAGGCATACTTCCCGATATAATATTGATATTGTAAGAAATGGCCAGTTCCGAAAATTTCTGAACAATGGTTTCTGTGTATTCCGCCAACTTCCTGATTGCTTCTGGCTCCGATAAATGATTGTCTTTAGCCATCAGTGGAGCATTAAAGAACTCTGGGAACAAGGCAAAATCTGATCGGTAACCCGAAACGGCATCCACAAAATACTCGGCCTGATGCATGAGATCATCCAAATTGTTATAAGACCGCATTTGCCATTGAATCAAACCAAGCCGTACTACTTTTTTGTTCAGACTGGGTTTTTTATTCTTTTTCTCGTAGTAGATATTATCCCATTCGAGAAGTACAGCATAGTCATTGGAATCATCATCTCCTTCCAGGTAGTTTTTCAGAATTTTGGCCGGGTGAAAATCATTCGAAACCTGAAAATTCAACACCGGATCGTGAATTTCTTTTCTTCTTACCTTCGCAATGTACTCTTTCGGTGATAATTGATCGGAGTATTTGTGATAGTTTGGTATTCGTCCGCCAAAAGCAACTCCCTTCAGATTCAAACGTTCACTCAATTCTTTTCGGTAATCGTACAATCGTCGACCCAATCGTAAGCCACGAAACTCTGGTTTAATAAAAACATCGATTCCGTACAAAACATCGCCATCCGGACTATGTGTCGAAAAAGTATAGTTTCCTGTTATTTCTTTGTAAGTATGCTTGTCGTCAAATTTACTATAGTCAACAATTATAGATAAAGCACATCCTGCTATGTAATTATTGACTTTAATGACAACCTGGCCATCGGGGAAATTATCAATTAATGTTTTAATTTGATGTTCTCGCCAATAAGAATTAGGCATACTTGTGTACGACTCAATCATGGCTTTTTTAAGTTCCTGATAATCATCTAAACTTAAGAAGGATAATTCAATATTTTCTATTTCCTGCATTTGAATGTTGTTTACAGAGAAGTATGTGCAACAGTGCACAAATCTTTCTGTTTCGAAAGATTAAATATAATAAAATTGGGAACATGTTCAATCTGTTTTTTCTTTAAGATAATGTTTAATTGACCTGCAAGACTAACACTTACCCTTACGTGATACGCAACGCAAAGCTGTTTAATCAGTATTCGTATTTACAATCCCCTTTTACCACACATTTTACCATTCACTAAGGATATTCATAAATAAAAAAAGAACTTTCTGCATGGCTTTTTCTCTTTCGAGGATTTACACTTCCATTCCTAACGTAATTTTTTTGAACATTAAATTATTTACAGGAAGTAATTTTAATTGAGATTTGGTAGATTAGTTGGGCTATTTGAGAAAAGCTACACAATGCACCCAATTAAAAGCAATAAAAGAAATGTTGGGCTTCATATAAAACAAACATGGTAAAACTATCAAAGCTGAATATTGAAGAAATCTTTAGACAGGATGCTCAAAAAATAATTGAGTATGGAAATCCCTTACGAAATCATACACTCAACGTTAATTTCAATTAAGAAAAAAAATAAGAATGATTAAGAACAATAAAATGAGAAGAGGATTAAAAATAGGATTGGCAATAGGATTCATTGTTTTCTTTCAACAATTTGCAAAAGCTCAGGCAAATCAAAATCAACAGTTTTTGCAGCAAGTAGGTGTTGTAGATAGTCTTTATTCCCAAATACTAAACGAGTCGAGAACGATTTACATACAACTACCAGTCAGTTACAATCCTGAGAAAAATCAAAAATATCCCGTAGTTTTTATTTTAGACGGAGAAATATTTCTACCTACGCTTAGTGATGTGCAAAACTATTATAGTGGAGGCTTTACACCTGAAATGGTGCTAATAGGAATTTCCAATGCTAAAAACAGGATAAGAGATTTAACGACCTCAACTATTTCAACGAAATATGGAATGCCGTTTAATGATGAAAATGGAGAGGCTGATCATTTTGTCGAATTTTTTGAAAAGGAACTTATTCCTTTTATCGAGAATAAATATCCTGTTACCAATTTTAGAACATTAATTGGTCATTCGTATGGAGGTTTGTTTGCCATTTATGCACTAATTCATCAGCCAAATTTGTTTACCAACTACTTAGCTATAGATCCAAGTCTGGATTGGGACGATCAAAAACTGTTGAAAGAAGCACAAGGATTACTTGCCACTCAGAAATATGAAAACAAATCTTTATTTATGTCTTTAGGAGGACAATTACACATGCAAAATTCAAAGATAACTTTGGACAATGTAATGCAAGACACAACAGAATTTACTTTGTTTGCCCGTTCGAATATTGCCTTTTCAAACGAGCTAAGGCAAAATGCTAAAAACGGACTGTCTTTCGAATGGAAATTTTATCCCAGAGATTTGCATGGCACAATTCCCTTTCCGTCCATTATGGATGGTTTGATTTCGCTTTTTGAATGGTATCAAATGGAAAATACCGATAAAATAAATTCATTTGACACTCCAAAAGAAGAGCTTCTCAGCATAATAAAATACAGGGAAAAGAAGCTCAAAGACCATTTTGGATATTTTGAACCTCCTTATCCGGAAGAACTTTTAAATATGTCAGGTTATATGAATATGGAGATGGAACAGCTCGAAAAGACAAAAATGTACTTTGAACTTGCCATTGAATATTATCCTGAAAGTGCGAATGCCTTTGATTCTATGGCTGATTATTATGAGACAAAGGGGGATTTAACCAATGCGGTAAAATATGTAACCAAAGCTTTTGAATTAAGTGGCAGTGATTATTATAAGAAAAGAATCGAAGGGCTTAAAATGAGAAAAAGTAACTAAGACTAATGATAACATCCATTAGTACAATATTGATTAAAAAACTCCTTTGATTTGGTCAAAGGAGTTTTTTTAATGTTCATTTCGTTTTCAGAATAGCTTATGATTCAATTCGCAGCAAATCTTCTTTAAGAATTATTACTCTCTAATTCGCACGAAAATGTGTTTGATATTGCGTTTGCCACTATCCCGTTCGTCAATCTCGAAATGTTGCTGCATTGATTTAAGCAGAGGGGTGAGTTTGTTGAATCCGTAGTTTCTAGGATCAAAATCAGGTTTCTTCTTGTTAATTAAAGAACCAAGTTCTGCAAGAAAAGCCCAGCCATCGTCGTCGGCAATGTCTTCAATCGAATTGATTAGTAAATTAAGGAATTGCTTGTCAATTTTATCAAATTTCTGTGTTTCGGCAGGAGTTGCCTCTTTCTTCTTCTCGCGAATCTTTTTACCACTAATAATTTCGATATAAATGAATTTATCGCAGGCAACAATAAAAGGATTTGGTGTTTTCTTTTCGCCGATTCCGATTACAAGCATCCTCGATTCTCTAAGTCGTGTGGCCAGGCGGGTAAAATCACTATCGCTTGATACGAGACAGAAACCGTCAACTTTACCATTGTGCAAAATGTCCATGGCATCAATAATCATCGCCGAATCGGTAGCATTTTTTCCTGTGGTGTAGGAGTATTGCTGAATAGGAGTAATGGCATGTTCCAGTAAGGCGGGTTTCCAGCCGGCAACAGTAGGTTTTGTCCAGTCGCCGTATATACGTTTGATACTGGGAGTCCCTAACTTGGCTATTTCATCAAGCATTCCCTTAATGTTCGAATAGGGAATATTATCGGCATCAATCAGAACCGCAAGGTTCAAATCATTCGTTTCGTTCATAATTTTTTGTAATTAATAGTACGACTAAGGTAAGGAATTGTATGTGATTATACGTTTAAATATTTAGGATTATCTGGTTTTATGGCATAGACGGATATGGAAAAACAATAAAAGTACTTATCTTCTAAGGATGAAATTAATTTTTTATTTGGGATGTTATTTTTATTTGATATTTCAGATGATGTCACGAACAATGATTTAATGAGCAAACTTATTCTACCCACATTGATATTTATGGCTTTTATAAGCCATGCCCAGATTACAACTGAGCTAACCGGATATGTAAAAGACAAAACCGATCTTCCATTGATTGGAGCTTCGGTGTATCTCGAAAATACCGCCAAGGGTGCTGTTACCGATGCCAATGGATATTATAAAATAGTTAATGTAAGTCCTGATACTTATAATTTGGTGGTAAGCTATCTGGGTTATGATAGTCAAACCCGTTATAATATTGAAGTGAAATCGGTAGGGAATCAATTGTACAATTTTACCCTTTTGGAACAAAGTCAGAATCTATCTGAAGTAATTGTATCCAATAAAAATAAAGTAACACGACCTCGGGAAACGCCGCTTTCAACCCAAACGCTTAGTGCAGTAGAAATTGCAACTTATCCCGGAGGAAATAACGATGTTGTTCGTGTTGCGCAGTCATTGCCCGGAATTTCACCCTCACCAGGCGGTTTCCGCAACGATTTGATTATTCGCGGAGGCGCACCCAACGAATCGGTTTACTATTTGGATGGCGTAGAGATACCCAATATCAATCATTTTAGCACGCAAGGCAGTTCCGGTGGTCCTGTCGGAATTTTAAATGTTTCCTTTATTGATAATGTAAATT
The DNA here is from genome assembly GCF_030372765.1 of Labilibaculum sp. K2S. GTDB lineage: Bacteria > Bacteroidota > Bacteroidia > Bacteroidales > Marinifilaceae > Labilibaculum. Next base: position 317,009 of record NZ_JAUCMW010000001.1, read on the forward strand.
TGGCCACATCTGCTTTTGGCAGTCAATACGATAATCCTCTTTCGGGAGTACTTCAGTTTGAGCAAAGGGAGGGAAACAACATAAAACACAATACCAATTTTCGTTTGAGTGCCAGCGAGGCCGCTTTAACACACGAGGGACCACTTTTTAAAGGAAAAAACAAGGAGAGCAAAACGAGTTATCTAATTTCTGCGCGTCGATCGTATTTACAATTTTTATTCAAGCTCATCGGCCTTCCTATTCGTCCTGATTATTGGGATTATCAGTACAAAATCACTCATAAAATAGATAAATACAATACTTTAAACCTTATCGGATTAGGTTCTATTGACGAATTTGCCATTGATGCCTCGGGAAGCATTGATGAGAATGAGCAATCTACACTTGATCAGACTCCATTTATTGAACAGAAAACCAACACTATTGGAATTAGCTGGAAGAATCGTTTTAAGAGTAGGAAAGGCTTTATGCAAACTACCATCAGCAACAACTTGTTGGTCAATGATTTTTCAAGATACAAAGACAATGAAAATCAGAAGGATTTGTATTTTAAAAATGATTCGCGCGAAATGGAAACGAAATTGCGATACAGTCTTACTTATTATGCCAGCGATTGGAAATTAGTGGGTGGTTTTAATGTGCAGAGAAGCGATTACGAAAATATGACCATTGATGTAAATGAAGGATTTCAATACGATACAAATATTGATTTTTTGAAGTACGGGTTGTTTGCCAATGCCACTAAATCCTTTTTCGATCAGAAACTGGACTTCTCCTTTGGCTTTAGAACCGATGGTGATAGTTTTACGCAAGACAACGATTTGCTTTCCACATTTTCGCCTCGTTTTGCTTTGTCCTTCGAATTTGCCGACGATTGGAAGATCAAGGCAAGTGTTGGCCGTTATTTCAAGTTACCACCCTATACCATTTTAGGTTATAAGCAAAATGATGTATTCCTAAACAAGGATATTGATTATACCCGAAGCGATCATTATGTGCTTGGATTCGAACATATTCTTGGGCCTGCTTCCAACATTAGTATAGAGGGATTTTACAAACATTACGAAGATTACCCGGTTTCAGTTCGCGATCAGGTTTCGTTGGCAAATAAAGGAGCCGATTTTAATGTGTTGGGAAATGAAGAGGTAGAATCAGTTGGTAAGGGGAGAAGTTATGGTTTGGAGTTTTTGTTTCAGCAGAAGTTAAGCCATCGTTTTTACGGGATCTTTTCCTATACTTTTTTCTACAGTGAATTTACCGGCTTCGATAGAAGTAAATATTTACCATCGGTGTGGGACAGCCGGCATTTGGTGTCTTTTACAGGAGGATACAAACTCAGGAAAAACTGGGAAGTAAGTGCGCGTTATCGATTCGCAGGAGAAACACCAATTGTTCCAACAAATATCGAGGAAACTACCGCCCGTTACCCGGATATTGTTTTGGATTACAACCGGCTGGGAGAGGAAAAGTTGGGCGTATTCAGTCAATTGGATGTACGAATTGATAAAAAGTGGAATTTTAAAAAACTTTCGTTGGATTTGTTTTTCGAAATACAAAACCTGCTGATGCGTAATTCATCGCAGGCACCTGAATACGTTCTTCAAAGAAATGATATGGGAAGTATAATAGAACCTCGTAACTTGGTTCAGACAGCAAATGAAGATGGGAAGCCAATTCCCACCATTGGTTTTGTTATAGATTTTTAAAGGAAGCTTAGTTTGTTCTCCTTCTTTGATTTTTTTTTGAGATGAAAGAGATGAATAATACTTCGGGATATCAGGGGAAAAAACATTTCTATTTTGTAAATCCTGCAGAAAGCAGGAGATGGATTTTTAAAATATACATTCATTAGAATGCCTTCGGGTTAAATGATCTCAGTTAGATGATATTTTAAATTGCTGCGAAGATTGCCCAATAGACGATCCTTTTCGTTGTGTATAAAACGGGTAAACAAGCTCGTTTTTTTATATAATTATTAGGATATGTGATGTTTGTGTTATGTATATAAAAACAGAACATAAACAGGTGTTTGCAAATGGGAAAAGAAGAAGGGGGCTTGGAAAGACTAAAAAATTAATATTAATTTGTTGATAAAATAACCACACAATGAACCAAACCCCTGATAAAATTATTATTATCGATAATAATGAATCACTAAGCTTCAATTCATTATTTAATGAAATGTACGCAGGGCTTTGTTTATTCTCCGAACGGTTTTTGATGGTTTCGAGCGAAGGAGAAGATTTGGTTCAGGAAGTATTTGTGAAATTGTGGGCTAAATTTGATGATTTTGATTCCTTAAATGCCATTAAAGCATATTTATATCAGGCAACCAGAAATGCTTGCTTGAATTCCATACGCCACGAAAAGGTAAAACGAAAGTATGAAGCCGAGCAGGTTCATCAAGTTGAATCGGAAACCTATTTTTTGAAGCAGGTGGTAGAAGAAGAGACGAATCGTATTATTTCTGATTCTATTGATGAGCTTCCCCGGCAGTGTAAGAAGATATTACAATTAAGTATGCAGGGTTTAAAAAATCAGGAAATTGCCGATGACCTTGGGATTTCTGTAAATTCGGTAAAAACACAAAAAAGTATTGCTTACAAAACACTCCGTTCCAAACTTCAAAATATCTTCGATATCGTAATGTATATCATGTGGATGTAAATTTTTGTATCTTTTTCTTAATCATTCTTCACCCTCTTTTTTAAGTTGGGTGTTCTAATTTATACAAGAAGAAGAAATGAAGAACACACAGGAACATATTAAACTGGCTCAACTACTTGCAAAACAATTTGCCGGTGAATTGTCTGATGCTGAAATAAAACAATTGACACTTTTCGAAAAAGAGGAAGATAAAAATGAGATCCTTTCATCGGTAAGAGAAAAAGGAATTGATTTTGACCGCTTGGAAAGGTATCAGACTTTTAATCTTGAAGAAGCCCGTAAAAAGGTAGATTGGAAAATTCAATTCAGGCAAAAAAGCAAGAAAATAAATTTCGCAAAAATACTTCGTTATGCAGCAGTACTTGCTTTGCCATTAGCTCTTGCAGTATACATGCTGTATTTAACTGATGTTACCCAACCAGATGGACTGGGGCAGGCAACTATTGAAATTAAACCGGGCGAAACAAAGGCTCAGTTGTATCTTTCAGATGGAAGAATTGTAGATTTAGAGAAGCAACAGAAGGATTTAATAAGGGAGACTGACGGTTCTGTAATCGAAAAAGATAGTCTGGGTTTAAATTATCAGACCAATATTCTTGATATCGAACCGAAAAGTATTGCTGAAAATGTGGTAGTAACTCCGGTAGGAGGTGAATATCAGTTAACCCTATCCGATGGAACAAAAGTATGGATGAATGCAAAGTCTGAAATTCGTTATCCAGTTCGTTTTATTGGTAAGACTAGAAAAGTGAAAATATCGGGGGAGGTTTACTTTGAGGTGGCTAAAGATGCAAGAAAACCTTTTATTGTTGATGTAAACGATGTTGAGGTAAAAGTTTTAGGAACACAATTCAATATTATGGCTTATCCTGACGAGAGAAGCATACAAACGACCCTTGTTGAAGGTGCTGTAAGCCTAAAAGCAAAAGAATTATCCGGAAAAACCACATCAGTCGATTTGATCCCTGGTCTGCAGGCCGATTACGATCGCTTTTCAAAAAGTGTTGAAACCAGAGAAGTAGATGTTGACAGGTTTATTGCCTGGAAAAACGGAAAGTTTGTTTTCGAAAAAGAGAGTTTAAACGATATTATGAGAAAGTTAGAGCGCTGGTATGATATTAAAGTGTTCTTCCAAAGTAATGAGCTGAAAAATATGCGTTTTAGCGCCAGAATTGACAGATACGGCAATATCAATGATATTTTGGAGAAAATGCAGCAAACAACAAATATTAACTTTGATATAAAAAATAATATTATTCAAATTAAAAAGAAGTAAACCCTTAAAACCCGAAATGAAAAAAAACAGGGAATGCGGCAACATCCCCTGTCTTAAAATCAAATAAAGTATTCCATTGGAATACAATGTTTAATCTAACCAAAACAAATTTATGAAAAAATTAGTCTTGTACAAAGTTTTTCCTCTCGGGGAAGAGCTTCGGAAATTAATTCGCATTATGAAAATCACCGGTTTTTTAATTTTAATAGCCAGTTTGCAGATTTCTGCAAGTGTATATTCTCAGCAAACTACTTTTACGGTTGAGTTTAAAGATGCGAGTATTTATGATATGATGCAGGAAGTTAAAAACAGCAGTGAATTTGATTTTCTTTATTCGGATGATGAAATTGAAGGAGTTAAAATTAACAACGCTGAATTTTACGGATCGCGTGTAGAAGAAATTCTAAACGAATGTTTGAAAGGAACGAAAATTACTTACAAGATTGAAGATAAAGTAATTCTTCTGATGCCAGCGCCTCCAAAACCCAATCTTGAAGAATCTGTGCAAGAGAAGGAGGTACATGGTACTGTTACCGATGAAAATGGCATCCCTCTACCCGGAGTATCTGTTGTTATCAAAGGAACCACAATTGGTGCAGCAACTGATATTGATGGTAACTATACAATTTCTTTTGATAATGAGAATGCAGTTTTGGTATATTCTTTTGTAGGAATGCTTCCACAGGAGCTTGTTTACAATGGACAAGCATTACTGAATATTACACTTCAGGCAGACTCAGAACAAATGGATGAAGTGGTAGTAACAGGTTATCAAACCATTTCCAAAGAGCGGTCAACCGGATCATTTTCGAAAGTAACCGGTAAAAGTCTGGAGACTCGAAGATTGAATAGCTTGGCAGATGTTTTAGAAGGTCAGATCGCAGGGTATTCCGATGGAATTATTCGTGGTGTATCCACCATGAATGCCATGGCTTCGCCATTGTATGTAATTGATGGTTTTCCGGTTGAGAATACCAGCATCGATAATTATGGCAATGTTACAGAAAATACTCCGGAGCTTAACATGGAAGATATTGAGAGCATTACCATTTTGAAGGATGCTGCCGCTGCTTCGATTTACGGAGCCAGAGCTGCCAATGGTGTAGTGGTTATTGTAACCAAAAAGGCTCAAAAAGGAAAAGTTCAAATTGATTTTTCCAGTACAGTTACCTGGAAACCTTACGATTATTATACTGGAAATTTAACCAATTCGGCTGATGTTATTGAGTTGGAAAAAGAATGGGCAGCCTCTAATCCGGAGTTAAATAATGGTTTGGCGCGTGCTCAGGCAGAGGCTGATAATCGTCGGAACAATTACAAATGGCCAAGTGCAGGGGTAGATGTTCTGTTGGATATGTATTCAGGTGCAATTTCAGAAAGCGATGCCAATGCGAAGTTATCAGAACTTGCCTCAAGAGGATTTCAGTATTACGATGATGTGGCCAAGTATGCAAAACGTGATCTATTTTATCAGCAATACAACTTAAGCATTGGAAAAGCGACCGAACTAAACAATTTTAAATTTTCGGTTACCTACAAAAAGAACAAAGAGGAAGATATTTATTCGAAGAGTAATCAAATCGGTATGAATATCATGAACTCTCTGCAGCTTACCTCATGGCTAAAGGCTGATTTGGGTGTTTATATCAATTACAAAAATGCGACAGAGCAAACATACGATCTTTTATCACCTTATTCTGCTGGTTTTACCGGAAGTCCATACGACCGTTTGGTTGATGATAATGGAACCACTGTAAGCGTTGCTTCTCAGGTTAGAAAGACTGTTCGCGATAATGTTTCAAATTACGGTTTGTATAGTTTAGACCTAACTCCGCTTGACGAATTAAATAGGAAACTGGGGAAAACAAAAGAATTTAGCAACAGAACCTATGCAAAATTAAATGTAAAGATTACTCCATGGTTGAACTACGATGCCATGTTTCAGTATGAATACGGAGTGAATCGTTATCAACGTTTAAATGAACTGGATTCTTATTCAACCCGCACAACCATTAATAAATTTGCGAGCAATTCAAATGGAAGTGCAGTGTATAATCTTCCCAAAGGAGACATCTACTACGATCGCAACCACTTCTCAAATTCTTACAATTTCAGACAACAATTAAATCTGAACAAAACTTTTCAGGAGAAACATCAAATTACATGGATTCTTGGATCAGAGACAAGGCACAGCAAGCTGGAATATAGTGATCAAACTCGTTATGGTTATGACTCAGATATGCTAACTTCTCAGTATTTGAACCAACCCTTACTGACAGGCGGCTTTTCCGGTTTGATGAATTCATGGGCGTATTTAGGGGCTAATGATTTAGCAAGTCAAAGGGAATTGGTGAATCGTTTTGTTTCCTTTTATTCAAATGCAGCTTACAGCTACAATAACAAGTACACCTTATCGGGCAGCATTCGCTGGGATCGTTCCAATCTTTGGGGAACCAACTCCAAGTACCAGAACAAACCACTGTGGTCGGTTGGAGCCAATTGGAACGTAAATAAGGAAGATTTCTTTGATTTGGACTGGGTGAACATGTTGAAACTAAGAACTTCTTATGGTATTGGAGGTAACATTGCAAAAGATGCTGCGCCTTACTTAACAGCCAGTTACTATACCAGTTCCTTAGTTGGAGGTGTTTATGGTAATATTTCTTCGCCACCGAACCCAGATTTACGATGGGAAAAGACAACAACAATAAATGCTGGTGCTGATTTTTCATTGTTCAACAACCGCCTATCAGGTTCTGTTGATGTTTATAAAAAGAAGAGTGTGGATTTATTAGCCAATCAGCAAGGTACACCAACTGAAGGATTTGGATACAATACCCTTGCTTTTAATAATGGATCAATGGAGAATAAGGGGGTTGAACTTGCTGTTCAGGCAGATCTTGTTCATGGAAAGAATTTTACCTGGAATGCAGGTTTTCTTTTGGGATACAATAAAAATAAAGTGACTAAAATTAATGTGGAAGCACCTTTTTATGTCTTGCAATTTGATTATCCGCAAGAATTTCCTAGGGTGAATAATGCATTTAATGGAATTTATTCCTACAAGTGGGCTGGATTGAATGATCAGGGAGAACCTCAGATTTATGATGTTGATGGGAATAAAACTTCTACGGATTACACCAACATGGATAACATTCATTTCAGTGGAACCACAGTTCCTAAGTATAGTGGCTCCATCATGAATCGATTTTCGTACAAGAATTTTGATCTATCTGTTTTGTTGCTGTATGCAGGAGGTCATAAAGTTCGCAATACCAACATTCCTAAAATTAATATGGCCGATCCATATGGTTCTGCGATGATAAGTGTAACCAATAAAGACATTCGAAACAGATGGAAACAAGCAGGAGATGAAAACAAAACGGATGTTCCCCGATTACTGTTCTATGGCAATTCTCCTGATTACAACTATTATCGTGAGTCGGTATACAATTACTCAGATATTCATGTGCTGGATGCCTCTTATGTGAAGATTAACAACATCTCATTGGCTTATCACCTGCCTTCAGAATGGTGCAGTAAATTAAAATTAGGTAGTGCAAGAGTACAATTTAATGTAGAAAATCTAAAGACTTTTGCTTTTGAGAAAAAAGCCGAATATATGTTGGGTGCTAAGGAAAGACCCACATTTGTTGGAGGAGTGTATTTAAGTTTTTAACATTTAAAACAAGAGAATTATGAAATTTAAAATATCATATATAACAATTGCAGCCTTTTTAGTGGCTATGATGTTCTCCTCATGCGACAATTATTTGGATGTGTTGCCCAAAGGAGAGAAAATACCTACAAGCTTATCTGATTATGAGGCATTTATCCGTAACGAATACAATCATTTAAATGATGCGGCACAAGCCATTAATCTGTTGAATGATGTATACAAGCGGCCAAGTGATTTGAGTTACATTTCCTTAAGCTCTATCAATTACAATTGGTTGGGAAATGAGGATCGTATTATTCAGAACAATTCAGATGAAGCAACTTACTATTATTCTTACGCAGCAATTTCGTATTGGAATTTAATTATCAATAATGTTCCTGATGCAACCGAGGCAAGCGATACCGAAAAACAGGAATTGATTGCTCAGGCTAAGGTGTTGCGGGCTATGAATTATTTTCATCTGACTAATTATTATGCAGAGCAATACGATGAAGCAACTGCCGCGACTAACTTATCTGTGCCCTTAATTACCAGTGCCGATATGGGAGCACCTTCGGAGCAGATTAGCATTGCAAAAATGTACGAATTCATTCTTACCGATTTAACAGATGCAATTCCTAATCTACCTATTGAGAGTGCTACTTTGCTGCACCCGGATTTAGGTTGTGGGTATGCAATGCTGGCAAGGGTTTATTTACAGATGGGAGACTATGATAATGCTCTGAAGTATGCACAGAATGCTTTAGATCAAAACAATAAATTGTTCAATTGGAAGGAATACTACACTGAAAACAAAGAACAAATAGAAAAAGAAGACGATTGGTCAACAAGTTATCCTTCCAAAACCATGACCAGTCCTGAGAATTACATCTTCAGATATGGTTCCAGTACCTATAAAAATTCTGGACAATCAGGAACAAATGCAGCGCTTACCCTAGTGAGAGCAGCACAATTTGAAGATGGCGATGCCCGTTTTGCCTCTAAATGGAAGAAAAAGTATCAGGCTCCGGATAGCATTTATTATGGCATACGGTCGGATAAATTTAATGCCGGTGGAATTACCACTCCTGAAATGTATTACATCAAAGCAGAGTGTTTGGCCCGCAAAGGCGGACAAGCCAATTTGGATGAGGCCATGCTAAGCTTAAATACAGTTCGTAAAACCAGAATTTTCGACGATAAATATGCTGATTTAACCGCTGCCTCAACAGCTGAGGCAATTGCTTATATCCGCAAAGAAAAAGCAAATGAATACGTGCAGACTGCCATTCCATTTTGGGACATGAAACGTTTTAATAAGGATGCTAATTATGCACAAACCTTAACTAAAGTTTTCGACAATCAAAGTTTGCAATTAGCACCCAATTCACACATGTGGATAATGCCTTTCCCAATGGGAGCTACCAGTAATCCGGGCAATGGAACATTGGTGCAAAACACTCCCCGTTAACTAAACAGTATTTTCCCCGGAGAACTTATTTAAGCTCTCCGGGAATCATAAGATATTGAGGTTAAAAGAGGGAATTTGAAAGATTCTTACTGTTGTGTCGGGACGACTGTTTTTACCTTAGCTCTAACCAACAGGAAAAATAAACAGATGAACCAGACAGAAGTAAATACTCAGCAAGAAAAAATTAAGTAGCCACATTCAAAAGTTGTTGGTTTGCAACACAGGTATAATTTTATATTAAAATTAAAACAATGAAAAAAAGTATTTCAGGCATAGTAGTATTCGTTTTCATAGTAATGATTACTGCATGTTCACAAAAAAACGCAGATTACACATTTAGTGGCGAAATAAGCGGACTGAAAGAGGGGACAAAAGTAGAATTGGTGCCTGGTGCAACGCATAAAAAGGAAGAGCCTGTTGCAAGTGCAATTGTAACCAACGGAAAATTTGAATTTTCAGGTAAATTGGAAGAACCACGTTTATTTTATCTGCAGGTAGTTGATCACGTTGGGGTTCTTAGAATAATGCTTGAAAATTCAGAGATCAGCTTAAAAGCAAAGGCTGTTTTCGAGGAAAATGATAATGGAGCTTTTGTGAATTTTTCTGATGTTCAGGTAAATGGTTCAAATGCAAATGATCTTTACAAGGAAAAATTAGCATTAAAAGATAAATTTGAGGCACAACACAAGAAGTATTATAAAGACCATGAAGCGATTTTAGCCGCCGTAAGAAATGCTCAGAATAATAAGAATAAAGTTCTTGTTGATTCCTTACAAAAATTGGACAGTTACCAAGCTTTTGCGTTAGCTGAAAAAGGCTTTTTTGATGGCATTGAGAAAACAACTAACGAAGCTATTCTTACAAGTAAGGATTCTTGGTGGGGACCTTTGGTGATGTTGGAATCGATGAGTTATTTTACCGATGAACAAATCCCTTTGTATGAACAATTTTCAGATGAAGCTAAAAATTCTTACTATGGGAAATTGGTGAAAAAGGAACTTTATCCGGAAAGAGTTGTAGGTAAACAAGCTCCGGAGTTTACCTTGGCCGACCGGGAAGGGAAAGCTTTTAATTCATCAGAATTAATGGAAGGTAAAAAATACATTCTGATTGATTTTTGGGCATCGTGGTGTGGTCCTTGCCGAAGAGAAATACCAAATTTAAAACACATGTATGAATTGTATGCTTCGAAAGGTTTGCAAATTATCAGTATTTCCAAAGACGAAGACAGAGCAGCCTGGCTAAAAGCTTTAGACAAAGAAAAAATGGCATGGCCAAATTTATTGAACGAAAAGGGAGTAGATGATCTTTATTTTGTGAAAACGATTCCTGCCATATTTTTAGTGGATGCATCAACCGGAAAAGTGATGGATGATAAATTGAGAGGAGAAGCATTGGATCAGAAATTGGAAGAGCTTTTAAAGTAAGCAAGATGATTACTTGAAGACCTGTGTATAAATACGCAGGCAGTATGTTTAAAACACCTCCATTTTGGAGGTGTTTTTTTATGAATAAAATAAATGGATTTTAGCCAATTTAATGTTTTCAATAAGCAATCTAAAAAGAAAAAATATTAGAGGTAATGAAAAGTGTGATGTTCACAGTTGCTATGGGCATTGGTTTTAATTTTTAACGTTTTTGTAATGTCCGTTATGTGGATTCTCCAGAAAATTTATTGATAATATCCGATGATATCAGCTTGTTTTTTGATTGCAGTCGGTTTTTGTATTTTATCGTTAATGAATTGTAACAATATTTTACACTTGAGCTTTCACCTTATTCTAGGTTTTAGTTGTCTTATAAACAAGACAGAAATATTTATAGACTGATCTTTAATAACATTCATCAAGTACAAAAAAAATAAAACACATGAAGAAAATAATTTTATCATTAGCAGCCTTATTCGTTTTTGCAGGTGCATTTTCGCAAGGTATTGAGTTTGAACACGGCACTTTCTCAGAAGCCTTGGCAAAAGCAAAAAAAGAGAACAAAATCGTATTCATGGATTGTTACACCACATGGTGTGGACCATGTAAAATGTTGGCAAAGAATATCTTCACCCAAGATGAGGTTGGAGCTTTCTTTAACAAGAATTTTGTGAGTGTGAAAATGGATATGGAATCGGAAGCAGGAAAACCTTTAATGGAAAAATATCAGGTTTCTGCTTTTCCTACTTTATTGTGGTTGGATGCCGAAGGCAATATTCAGCACAAAATGGTGGGAGCCGGTGATGCAAATACCTTGTTGGAAACAGCTGGGGTAGCTTTGGATACAAAAAATAACTGGGCAGCACTAAATAAACAGTTCGAAAAAGGAAATCGCAGTTCGGAATTCATGCAAAAATACATCATGACCTCTACAAAAGCTGGTATTGATACCAAAGAGGCTGTTGACAGCTATTTTTCAAGTAAAAAAACAGAAGAGCTGATTAATTCAGAAGATGCTGAATTAATTGCAAATGTTGTGACTTCCGTATCAGATCCAATCTATGTGTTTGTTTTGAAGAATAAAACCAAATTTTATGCTGTAGCCGATAAAGCACAGGTTGACCAGTTTTTGGAGTATACCATGCTCGGTGAAATGGCACAATTGGTTCGTAAAGGCGATCTGGAGGCTCTAAGTCTTAAAAAGAAAGAGTTAATTGCTCTCGACAAAGAAGTCGGAACAAAGATGGTTGCATTTTTGGATATGAATATGCTTCAAAGTGATCCTGATCAGGAAAAATTTTATCAGGCAATGGCTGATTATGGAATAAAGTATGATTTTAACAACTTCCAGAATTTGAACCAATATGCATGGACTATTGCTGAAGCAAAAGAGGATCTTGATAAAGAATTGGTAAATAAAGCTGTGAAAATGGCAAAACGCTCTGTTGAATTGAATGCCAATTTTGAGAATATTGATACATATGCCTGCATATTGAATAAAGCAGGACGAAAAGAGGATGCGATAATTCAAGCTAAAAAATCAGTGGAATTGGCTCCTGAGGATCAAAAAAATGACTTGTGGTCAGCAGGATTTTTGAATGGGAAAAATTAAATCTGCTGCGTTTTTTACTCATATCAATAGCTAAATCCACCTCCGCCACGGGGATGGATTTTGTTTTTCCCCAGCCAAACATTTGAAGGATACTGTCTCAGATTTTGTATGAATAGGAATTGTTTTTTTGTTTAAGTCAGATATTGATTAAAGTGACATAGTTCATTGAACAATCCTTAGTGAAATAAGGAATAACACTGGAGAACTATGAAATATTGCCGGAGAACTCAAAAATAATGCTGGATGAGTGGTCAATATTGGTGGAGGACTGCAATATATTGCCGGAGGATTACAATAAACCCGCGGAGAAGGGGTGGAAAACTCCGCGGGATAGTAAAATTAAGGGTTTAAGCTTATCCTCTTTTATAAGTATTCACATATTTTTCTTTTCGTTCCGGATTTCGCCAAAATACATATTGTCCAATTTCACGAATAATACGCATATCTTCTATAAGTAAGGTATACGCTTTATCGCGGATCACTTTATTGGCACTGCTATCATCTTTAGAACCATTTGAGGCCGCCAATAGCTCCGACATAGTACGAGCGGTTGTTCTTGCTTTCTGATTCAATGTCACATCAAAATTGATGACTGCTAATGGCTCAGGATATTTTTCACCCAATACAGCTAATTCAATTAAATCCTGAATCATGTCGGCATGTCCGTTTCCATCACGAATTCGTGCAATCTTGGTTTTGATATCAGGATATGCCCGATAAGCAAAACTAAAGTGATGAAGCATTTCATCTCTAAAGTTATATGCCTCAGGCGATAAATTGAGCCATTCTTTCTGAGCTTCTTGTCGGGCTCGGTATTCACTCATCCAAACAGCCTGACAGTAGCGCAAAGCACCTGCACGTGTTCGTAAGTTTTCAGTTTTTGACCAATCCAAGCCAGCAGCAACTAAAGCTTCTTTGTCTTCAATTGCTTCTACCTGTAATGTTTCTGCATCTGCAGCAACAATGTCGATTGGAGTGTCGGGTAGTTTTACATCTTTTAAAGGAAAAGCTTGAATTTCTTCTTTATTTGTTTCAAAATCATTTTGATAATCCATACTTATGAATGTATAAATTGTATATTTCAGGGCCCATCGGCCTCCTCTTCCAAACTCGCGTCTCAAAACGATCCGGTTGATGACCAGCCGATGGGTTACCTTTTTGTTCCGGAAATAAACTCCTAATAAATCTCATATTTCAAAAACGGTTTTAAAATTAAGTCAAATAAATAGAAATTTAATCTGTCAAATGTGCCAAGTTTTCCCGATTCAGTAAATTGGAGTTGATTTAACACGTATTGTTTTTTGTTGTTAATTAGGTATGGGTGCCAATAGCGGAAGCCGATAATCCGATTCTAAATGTCTTGAAAACAACTGTTTTCTTCTTTCAAAAAAAATTCTATTTTTGCTTCCGCTAACCACGATCTAAAAACCGAATATGCCTGAATCAAAAGATATACTTACTGAATTGCTGCGTACCGGAAGTCGGAAATCTTATGAGGCATTCTTTAAGAAATATTATCAGGATTTATTTTTGTGGGCAAATAGTATTCTAAAAGATTCGGAAGCGGCCGAGGACATTGTTCAGGATTTCTTTGTTGATTTTTGGGAGAAGAAACGATTTAAATCAGTTACAACAAATCTTCAGTCTTATATTTTTCGATCGGTCCGAAATTCCTGTCTGAATTACATCAAGCGCGAACAAAAGCTGATTCATGATATAGATCATTTGGAAAAAGAAGAGGCTGCCCCTAAAGCAAATGCCAATACCATTGAGAATTCTCAGCTAATTTATTCGGCCATAAACGAATTGCCGGAAAAATGCAGAGAAGTATTTGTGCTTTGCTGCGTAAATGGATACACTTATAATGAAGCAGCAGAAGAACTGGGTGTTACCATAAATACTGTTCGTACTCATATGGTGCGTGCATTTAAATTCCTGAGAGAAAAACTCAAATCGCCGCACCTGTTCTATCTACTGTTTTTTCATAAATAGACCTTTTTGTATCGCTTTTGTGGCAGCGATTATAAAACAGAATTTTGTCTTACCTCGCTTTTAAATCAAAATAAGTTGGTTTTAACGTGGAATTACTTGCAGGTTATTCTACTAGGTATTATTAACTTATACCAATTTAATTTCAAAAGTATCTTTAAATAAAATGGAATAATTTTCTGCCGGATCAAGGCAAAAAAGCAAAAGATAGCCGAGTTACCTTGCATCTTCTTTAACGAAGATATAGCTGAAAAGAAACATTTTATAAGATCAACTTTGATGTTAATTTGATATTACCCGTTCTTAACGGATAATTATAAGCCTATTGATTTATAAATGGATTACTATTTCTTATTTGAAAGCCGGTATTTACTAAATAGTGAAAAAAAGTTAATTTTTTGTCACATCATATCTAAACAGATCTGTCTTAAAGGTGTATACACTTAATCGATAGATTGAATTTTAATTACAAATGGAAGAAAAAATTATTGATATTATTTCCAGGTCTCTTGGGGGACAGCCTACTACCAATGAGGAGAAACATGAGTTGGAATTGTGGTTGAAAGAGAATGGAAATAAGCGCTTTTATAAAGGATTGGAGATGTTCTCCGCAAGCTCAAAGGAAGCGTTACAATTACCGCAGGCAAATGTGGAGCGGGCATTTGAAAAGTATCTTGGAAAGATGCAGCAATCGAGGGAAACTCTTCGGATGAGATTTATTAAGAAGGCAATGCCATATGCAGCCTCAGTTTTATTGATGCTTGGATTGTTTTCTGTAATGATGTATCTCGGCAATTCCGATTCAGGAATCGCGAAACAGGAACAATGGTTGGCTGCAATTGAGCCCGGATCACAAAAGGCCGAGCTCATATTAGATGATGGTGAAGTATTGAATTTGGATGAGAAGAAGGAGAAAGATGAAATTAAGGAAAAAGATGGTACCGTAATTAGTAATACCGGTTCTGCTTTGGTTTACAATGTTAGTGCAAAAACGGATAACAAAAAAACAACTTACAATAGCTTGGTTGTACCAAGAGGTGGGGAGTATCAATTACAATTGGAAGATGGCACCAAAGTTTGGGTAAACTCCGAAACCCGCCTGCGTTACCCTACCCGGTTTGCGGACAACAAAAGAGTGGTGTTGCTGGAAGGAGAAGCTTATTTCGAGGTTAGTAAGGATAAGACCCGTCCGTTTATAGTGAAAACACAGGGTGTTGATGTACGTGTTTTGGGAACTCATTTTAATATTTCGTCGTACGCCGACGAAGACGCCATACGTACTACACTGGTTGAAGGAAGTGTTTCGGTAATGGATAATAAGAATCCTAAGGAAAACGTATTACTCAATCCCGGACATCAGGCCGTTTTCTCAAAGAAAAGCGGTGATCTGAAAAATAAAAAAGTAAATGTTGATTTATATACCTCATGGAAAGATGGAAAGTTTGTTTTTCAGGAATCGAGCTTGACTGATATCATGAACCGGGTATCGCGCTGGTACGATGTGAAAGTATTCTATCAGAGCAGGGAGGCAGGAGATCTAAACTTTACAGGAACATTAAAAAGATATGAGAGCCTGGATCGCTTGCTTGGAATGATTGAAAAAACAAATGAGGTAAAGTTCTTATTTAAGGATAAAACAATAATTGTTCAAAGAAAATAAATGAAATAAAAAACCAACCAATGAGAAAAAACAACCCAAAAAGATTAACCCCCAATGCATAAGTAGAAAAAACGGGTTTGCGCGAACAAACCCGAGATAACAATAATTACTGTATTCATCCCTGAGTGGAATCAATTGATGAATACGAATGTGTAATCATAACCTTACAAATCTATGAAAATTAATTGGAAACGTATTCGCTTTCATTACGAAAGTGGATGGAAGAAACCCCTAATGCGTATGAAACTTTTAGTGATGTTGATGCTGATGTGTGTGTGTCAGCTCTCGGCAAGTGTAAAAGGTCAGAATGCAGCGGTAAACATAAATTTGCACGAAGCCAGTCTTGTTGAGTTCTTTTCGGAGATTGCTCATCAAACCGATTACGAGTTTCTTTATAACCACGATTTGGTGTTGGGAAAGGAAACCGTTAGTCTCGAAGCTGATCAACAGGATTTAAAAGAGCTCTTGGAAGATGTTTTGCATGAACGCGGTTTAGACTATCAGTTGGATGATAATGTAATTATCATTTCGAAAAGAGAATATGTTGCTCCTGCTGCAGCACCAGCACCAGCAGTGCAGGAAAAGCGGGTAACTGGTAACGTAACCGACGAAAATGGTATTCCTCTGCCAGGAGTATCAGTTGTTGTTAAAGGAACCAGTAATGGTGTAGCAACCGATATTGATGGAAATTATTCCATTAAAGTTGAATACAAAGATGCATTTTTGATTTTCTCTTTTGTGGGTATGACATCTCAAGAGGTAGCTTATAATGGACAAGTTGTGCAGAATGTAATCTTGTCAGCTGATTCTGAAACTTTGGGAGAGGTTGTTGTAACCGGTCTTCAGACTATTGAAAAAGGACGAGCTACCGGATCATTTCAAATTTTAAAAAGTGAAGAACTAGATGCTGTTATTTCTACGGATTTTAGAGAAAAACTGATTGGAGCAGCTTCCGGTGTTTATGTCGATAAAGACAATAATCTAATGATTCGTGGTCAGAGTACTTTTAACGCAAGTACTAAACCCTTAATTGTTGTTGATGGAATTCCTTTGGAAAGTTCGGATCTTAATATTAACCCGAACGATATTGATCAGATTTCTATTTTGAAGGATGCTGCATCGGCTTCTATTTGGGGGGTGCGTGCTGCAAATGGTGTAGTTGTGATTTCTACTAAAAGAGGGAAAAAGGATGGGAAATTATCTATAAACTATACAGGAAGTTACAGTGTTGAAGATAAAGTTGATATCGGTGATTATCATAGATTGAATGCTTCTGAATATGCAGAACTGGAGTTTGAGAGAAGTTTGGGGAAAGGAATATTTAGATGGTCGGATACCGATGGCTACAATCAGGTGCAGAAAGTATGGATTGATTATGAGGAGAAGGGAAGTATTTCATTGGATGAGGCAAGGGCACGAATAGCTGAGATCGGAGCCTTCGATAATGAATCTCAGATTGAAGACTTATTCTATCAGAGAAAAACGGTGCAGCGGCACAATATCTCATTAACTACCGGAACAGATAAAGCATCTCATTATTTTTCAATTAACTATGACAAAACTGATCAGGAATTGGTGGGGAACTCTGCTGATAAAATCAATTTTATTGGAAATACAGATTTAAATCTTGCTAAAGGAATCGATCTTCAGATTGGACTACGTGGAACTTACCAAAAAAGCAACAATAATGGTAATGGCAGTGCGTGGAAAATGTTACCCTACCAAAGAATTTTAGATGAAGATGGGGCATATGTTGATCAGAATCATAGTATTTCCGATGGGTACAGAGAACTTTTGGATACTAACGGATTTCTTGATTGGAGTCAAAATAACCTCCGGAAGGTAAGAATGAATGACAAAACAAAGGAGACAACTAATGTTGCGACTAGTTTAAAATTAGATATTGAGTTAATTAAGGGCTTGAAATTCACTAGTTTTGGAAGTTATGAAACAGGAAGGACTGAAGGACGTAACTTTTATGGATCAGAGCATGACTATGTGAGAGATATGAAGAATAGTTTTACTGAAGTTTCTGATACAGAAACACCGGAAATAGTAGCTTGGCATTTACCTAAAAAAGGTGGAATTCTAGACCTTTCTTATGACCTGTTAAAATCTTTTGCCATTAGAAATACATTGCAATATTCTATAAATACAGACAATTTCAGAATAAAGTTTATGGCTGGGAATGAGCTGTATTCCTTGAAAACAAAATATAGCAGTAATCGTTTGTTTGGTTATGATGAGGGAAGCATGGCTCACGAGGCAATTGATTTAGCTTCTCTTCAGGAAGGCAAATTTAAAGGTTATACCGGAAAACGAAGCTATTTAAGTTATTCTCCGGAATTGGAAGAAACTTTAGAGAAATATGCTTCCTATTTTGGTACTACGAATCTCTCTTATCAGGACAAGTATGATCTGTTTGCAAGTGTGCGTTTAGACCAGACCAATATGTTGGTCAATTCAAGTCAATTCCGAAACAATCCTTCCTGGTCAGTAGGAGGAAAATGGCATTTGTCACAAGAGGAGTTTTTCCAAAGTGATTGGATCAATGATCTGGCAGTAAAAGTATCATATGGTTTAAGCGGAAATATTGAGAAATCTACCGGACCCGATATTGTAGGTAAAGTTGATCAATCTTACTCCCTGAGTGGTTTGAATTTTCTTTCAATTACAAATCCTGAAAATAAAGAGTTGGGTTGGGAAAAGACAAATATGCTTAATGTTGGAGTGGATTATTCAATTTTGGGAGGAAGAATGTATGGTACTTTTGAGTTCTATGAAAAAAGATCCAGAGATCTGTTAAGTACCGTTAATAATGATGCAACATCTGGTTGGGGCTCAGTATTAAAAAATGCGGCATCTGTATTGAATCGAGGACTCGATGTTTCGTTAAATGCACGCATTCTCAACCGAATCTTCTTATGGGATTTGGGAGCCAATTTTTCGTACAATTACAATAAAGTTACAGACATTAACTATACTCCTTCATCAGGAGGCTTGTATTTTCAATCACCATTGAAAGGAAAAGCAATTTCCTATATCGCAGCCGTTCCATATGCAGGTTTGGATGCTGCCGGTGAGCCACAAATAAAAAAGAAGGGGGATGATACAATTCTGCCTTATACTGACCTGAGTAAGCTTACTATTGATGATCATCGATTCATGGGCAGAAGTACTCCTCCTGTATTTGGAAGCCTTACCAACACCTTTCGATACAAAGATCTAAGTTTGGGAATCATGATAACCTATAAACTTGGACATAAGGTGAGAATGCCTTCGCCGGACAATTCCTTTTTTACAGATTTTACTCCAACAGAATGGATGTCGGAGAAATATAGATGGACCAAACCTGGAGACGAATTGACCAAATGGGCGCCTAAACTGGATGTAAGTCCTGGATATGCTTCATTTGACAGAGGCGATGTTGTGAAGTACAGCGATTATCTTGTAGACAAAGGAGATATCATCCGATTGAAGAGCATTAGTTTGGAATATAAATTGAACAAATTAATTGAAAAGTTACCAGTAAAAGATGCTTCTATCCGTCTGAATGCTGAGAACCTTTGGTATTGGGCTGCCAACAGGTATAATTTGGACACAGATTATTTATCTGCGTCAGGTTATGACTCACCGTTTAGTTTGCCCGTCAGAGCTAAGTATACAGTAAGTTTGAAATTAAATCTGTAAAATTAAAATGTTCGTTATGAGAAATATATATATAATCCTTATTGTCCTGCTTTTTTTCTCCTGTCAGGATTTTGTAAATGAAACACCAAAAGGGAATTTGATTCCTAAGACAGTAGACGATATGGGAATGATTTTGGATGCTTTCGATATCTTTGAACCCAATGCAATTGCGTTTGGTCATGGAAATCAGACTTTAATGACTGATGACTGCAAGCTTCCTGAAGATGTTGCCTCTTCTGCAAATCCGGCTGTTGTAAACAGTTATACTTGGGCGGAACACTTATTCGATGTTTCGAAGAATGATGGGAATTGGGAAGGATTCTATCATGTGATTTATTTGTGTAACTATATTTTGGAAAAAATCGATGATGCTCCGGAAGGATCAGGCGAGTATTCAAGAGATTTTGTGAAAGGTTCCGCTTTGTTGAACAGAGCTCATTCTTTTTTCATTTTGGTGAATCTGTATGCAGAACACTATGATGAAAATACGGCTTCAGCGGCTCTTGGAGTACCTATGCCTTTGGAATCTGATATCAACATCAAATATGGAAGAGCTGCAGTGGCAGAAGTCTACAATCAGGTTTTAATAGATCTGAACCAGGCCGTGAAATTGCTTTCAAATAAATCTGAATATACTTTTCAAGCTACAAAACCAGCAGCTTTGGGATTGCTGTCTCGTTTCTATTTGTATCAGGGAGAATATACAAAAGCCTGGCAATATGCAGATTCAGTTTTGCAAATTGTGCCGGAACTGAAAGACTACAATACAATTGAGCAGTATGAGCTAGGACAACCGGATTTTGGTCTCGACAACTGGGCTCCTTATTCGGGTTGGGAAAAGCCGGATGTTATTTTTTACAAGGAAAACAGCGATTTATCCAGCAAATATTACGTGTCAGATGAGTTAATGAGCCTCATGGATACAACTACAGATCTTCGTTACCAAAACTTTTTCACCAATTATAAATACTACTCATTTATTAAAGATTCCAATGGTTATCGGTATTCAGATGAAGCAGATGTAAATAGGGGGATTTCCCTTGGTGAGATATACCTGATTGAAGCCGAAGCGAAATTGCGGGATAATGATGCTGAAGTGGCTCTTACTGCTTTAAATGAGCTGAGAGCAAATAGGTATGCTGCCGGAACACCTGATGTTACCGAAACAAATCCAGATGCACTTTTGCAGATAATATTGGATGAACGAAGAAGAGAAACCATCTTTAAAGGCCTTCGCTGGTTCGATTTAAAGCGATTAAACAAGGATCCCAAGACTACTAAAACAATCACACATACATTGTTTGGTGAAACATATACCTTGAAGCCTGGAAGCAAAAGATATGTGCTTCCAATTCCACGTAAAGTGATCGAGTTGAATTCTTTGATTGAGCAAAACCCTCGGTAAACAGCACTTAAGAGGATGTCAGAAAAGTAAAGTTTCATTTGAAAATAATCTTTTTATTGAAGTTTAAATGTCTGTGATTCAGATGTAAATATGCTTCAGTAAGCTCAGAATAACAATGAGATTGAACTTTTAGGACACCCTTTTATTTATTGAATTTTAATCATCGCTCTATATGTCAAGCACTAAAAAAAACAGCTTTTTTTTACTGCTGGTTGCTGTAACTAATATTTTAGCTTCTGTAAATAAATTTGTGTTAGATGAATTTCTTAAAGAGAAATCGTTCATTTTAGATGTATCCGTTCATTTATCGATATTTCTAACCTATGTTGGCATTTTCAATTTTATCTATCAGCTATTTTGTCAAAAAGAAAACTGAATTGAAATGACGGATTTAATCTATAGATCAATGTTTAGAATTCTATAAAGAAAATTTTATAATAACCTGTAAGGAATAATCTTAAGATAAAACCTTTATTAATTAAAAAATAATGAAAAATTTATTTGTAATTATTGCTGCAATGTTATTTTGCGGTAATGTATTCTCACAAGGAATAAACTTTGAACACGGCACCTTCACGGAGGCTTTGGCAAAAGCAAAAGCGGAAAATAAACCAATGTTTATAGATGTTTTTACATCATGGTGCGGCCCATGTAAAAAGCTATCCAAAGAAGTGTTTCCTCAAAAAGCAGTAGGAGATTATTTTAATAAATCATTTGTGAGTTTTAAGTTGCAGACTGATAAAAAGGAAGCTGATAATAAGGAAATTGCTGATCGATATCATGTGACAGCCTATCCAACACTAATGTGGGTTGATGGCGAAGGGGAATTACTGCATTTGGCGGTTGGTTTTCATGATGTTGATAAATTATTGACAGAAGCAAAAAAAGTCTTCGATGAGGATAAGAGAGTAGGTTCAAGTATAGTAAAATGGAACAATGGCGATCGCTCTTTGCCGGTAGCTATGAACTATTTTGCTTTTGATAAAAACTCTAAAGGTGAATTTGAGGAATATTTTAAAGGCCTGCCCGAAAAACAAAAGCTGGATAGCTTAACTTTTGAAATGATATCAGATGTGAGATTGGATACAGACGGTGATGTGTTTGCCTTTGTAGTTCGTCATCGAAAAGACTATCAGAAAGTAGCATATGATTTTAAAATTGAAGGAGCTATTGACCAGGAAATTGATTATGAATTGCAGTCGAACTTTGGAACAGAGAAATATAAAGAGATTGTTCTTAAATACAAGCAAATTGGATTCGATGAGTTGGGCTTATTTATGAAAAGAGCAGAATGGAAGTATTATTTAAACAAATCTGATTTTTTATCATTCGAAACATCTGCAAAAGAGTACCTGCAGGAATTTTCAAAACCCAATAACTATCTGCGCAATGAGTTGGTTTGGGAATTGTATGGTGTTGGAGAAGAAAAGTTTTCGAAGTTTAATAATCCTGATTTAGTAATTGATTGGGCTAATGAATTTAAGAAAAAAATGATGGAACCTGATCAATTCTGCTATCCTGAGTTTTATGCTTATGTTATTGCAGGAGATATTAATCGAGCTAAAAAAATTGGGAATGATTACTTAAAAAAGGTAGAAGGAAAAAGTGATTATGGTACTATCTCAACAAGAGAATATGTTCAATATCTGTTGAGTGAAATAAAATAGTTTTTTTGAAAAACGTTGGGGCATTTTAGAATAACATAGGGTTAAAATTAGAGTATCTCAAAACTGTACCTTTTCATTAGGTTTTTAAAAAGTAGGTTTTAAATTTGAAATATTATTTGAGCAGTCGCATTTGTGTGGCTGCTCTTTTTCTTTTACGGAAGAGAGATAGTAGTACGGTCCGGATATCGGCACCACTCACGGTACTTATTTTTTCTATGCCTTCAGTTAATTATTCAATGTCGATATTTCCTGTATTTATGAGTAAATAAAAAACCTTCGGCAAAGAGTAGCTATTGCACACTTTTCGGGATTGTGTTTTCCAATTTTTAAACAAGCTGCCCTATGGGGCAGCTTTTTGTTTTTATTATTTCTTCGAATCAAATGTTAAAAAATCGTTTGTCATTTGCATAAAACGCTTAATCAAAAAAGAGTGTTGAAAATTTTAAAAAATGAAAATTTACTTCACCTATTTTCTAATTTGCGTGAGTTTATTACTTGAAGTAGTAAATTAGGAGCGTCATTAGGGTGAATTAATTTCAAATAGAATATTGAAAGATTGGCTAAACTACTCATAAATACAACCATTTTAGAAGAATTGTTTAAGGAACACTATAACAGTTTGTATTATCATGCCCAAAGTTTTTTGAACAACTCCGAAGTTGCGAAAGATATCGTGAACGATTGTTTTGAGGAAGTTTGGAACAAGCGCAACCAATTGGATATTTCTTATTCATTAAAATCCTTTCTATACAGTATGGTTAGGAATAGATCTTTAAATTACCTGAAACGACAAGAAGTGGAGAAAAAATACATCAGCAGAACTTTACACAGTTCCGGATATGGTGAAGACGAATATCAGGATTATGATTCTGTACTGGATGAAATTAGGAAAGCCATTGAGGAATTACCCCCACAAGGCCGAAGCGTATTTAAAAAATGCTTTATCGAAAATTTAAGCTATAAGGAAACTGCTGAAGAATTAAATATCTCTGTGAATACCGTAAAAACACATGTAACCAATTCCCTAAAAAAATTGCGTCACGATCTGGACCGCGATTTATTATTGTTTTTTCTTCATATTTCGAAGAAAAAATAAAAAAGAATTCACCCATTTTATTTTTTCCTTGTGTTGTTTTTGTAAGACGAGGATATTCTAAATGTCTCAAATCTGATAATATTACAAGAAAGATGAAAAAATCATATAATCATGATCAATTGGAGGAGGTTTTTCAAATACTGAAAAATCCTCAAAAATATGGGTCTGGCTTCTTTCAAAAATACGAGAGCAACCAACAAATGCTCGATTTGTACAAAGAGTTGCGGCAATACAAAGAATCTGGTCAGAAATTAGAGCAGATTGATGCTCCAAATATTGGTTTGGAGTGGCAAAAGCTAAATTACAAATTGAAAGAGCAGCAAAGAAGAAAAAGAGGCTGGATGATAGCAGCAAGTGTTGCTGTCTTATTATCCTGTGCATTCATTTTTCAATTTGATAAAATTGTCGGACGAATGGATCAGGCTGAGAATCAGTTTGTACAAATCGAAAAAGGAAACAGCAAAGCTTTATTAATTACGTCCGGTGGGAATGAGTATCGTTTAGACGAGGGGATTGACAGAATCATCTCCGAAAAGGAAGGAGTGCAAATTCACACCGATTCAAACCATGTAGTTCAGTATGCAGGTTTTGCAGGAGAGAGTAACGAAAGCAAGTTGGCTGATATGTACAATACTTTGAAAGTGCCTCGCCTGGGAGAATATCAATTGGTTTTATCGGATGGAACAAAGGTTTGGTTAAATTCAGAATCAGAACTTCGTTATCCTGTGAAGTTTACCGGCGAAACAAGAGAAGTGGAATTGCTTGGTGAAGCATACTTTGCTGTTGAAAAAAATCCCGACAAACCTTTTTTAGTAAAGACAAAGAGTACAACTACGCGTGTCTTGGGGACAGAGTTTAATGTGAGTGCTTATCCCAGCGAGGAACTAAATATTACATTGGTTGAGGGAAGTATTGTGCTCAATTCAAAACAAATCTCAGGTAAGGTGCAATTGATACCAGGCGATAATGCCAACTTGAAAATTGGAGGAGATCAAATTCATGTTTCACAAGTTGATGTGAGAAAATATACTGCTTGGAGAGACGGGTATTTTTATTTTGAAAAAGAACGGTTGGAAGATATACTTACAAAGTTGGAACGTTGGTACGATTTTAAAGTTTTTTATCAAAATCCGGTTGTGAAAGATTACGCTTTTAGAATGCGGGCTGACCGGAATGAGGATTTTGCAGAAATTGTCAGCAGGTTGGAGCAGACCGGCAGGATAAGTATGAAATTGAAAGGAAATGTAATTGTGGTTTCCGATGTTAATCGATAACACCTAAAAATGATATAATGTTGAAGTCTCCTTCAGGGGATTTAGAAGTAAAAAAGGGATAGTTGGAGCTATCCCTCAAATTAACTGTTCATCCTTGGAGGGATGAACTATTGTTTAATCTTCATCACAAATTTATGAAAAAAAATCTAACCCACCTTATTCCATATTGGGATAGGGCAAAAACCCGACAGTGGCTTATGAGACTTGCTGTGTTAAAAATGATTTTATTGATGAGTTTACTAACGACCTATGCGCGGGTAAATTCTCAAATGATCATTTCGAATTTAAAATTGGATGAGGTAGAACTCTCCGAGGCTTTGGAGAGAATTGAAGAATTGACAGATTACGATTTTGTATTTTCTTACGATGATGTAGAAGGTTACCAAGTATCGGTTGATTTGGAATCTGCAACATTGGAGGAGTGCTTGAATAATTTATTTCAAGAATTACCATTTACTTATACTGCAGATGGAGATGTAGTAATTATAAGCTACAGAACACAACAACCAGTTACCGAAGCAGAACAAAAAAAGAAAGAGATTAAAGGTAAAGTTGCTGACGAAAATGGAGTTCCTTTGCCTGGAGTTTCTGTTGTTGTTAAAGGAACTACAAATGGTACAGCAACTGATGCAAATGGTGATTACTTTATTTCTTTTGAAAATGAAAATGCGGTACTGTTATTTTCCTTTGTTGGAATGTTGCAGCAAGAGATCACTTATAATGGACAGACCGATTTAAAAATAGTTTTGAAATATGATACAGCAAATTTGGATGAAGTTGTTGTAACAGGATATCAAGTGATCGATCGTAGAAAATTGACAAGTGCAGTTGCTTCTGTTAAAGCAGAAGATATTTTGGTGACAGGAGGTAATACTATTGATAAAATGCTTGAGGGACATATTTCAGGTATGGCTGTAAGTACAAATTCAGGAGAGGTTGGAGCTGTACCAAAAATACGAATCAGAGGTACTTCTACCTTGATTGGGAATCGTGAACCATTGTGGGTTATTGATGGTATTGTTGTTTCTGATCCGGTGAAAATTTCTCCTGAAGAGTTGAATGACCCGGATTACGTGAATCGTATCGGAAATGCTATTTCAGGCTTGAATCCACAGGATATTGAAAGGATAGATGTTTTAAAAGATGCTTCGGCTACGGCTTTATATGGAACAAAAGCGGCCAATGGTGTAATTGTAATTTCCACTAAAAAGGGACATGCAGGAAAACCTGTTGTTTCCTTCAATACTAATAATAGTTATAAATTACGACCTCGTTATTCGAACCGCAATATTAATTTAATGACTGGCAAGGAAAGAGTAAACTTTTCCCGTGAGCTCTTAAATGATAATTATGGCTATTCAAATACGGTTTCCTGGGTAGGTTACGAAGGTGCGTTACGAAGTCTGTATTCGGGAGAAATCGATTATAATGAATTTAACGAAAAGGTCTCTTCGCTAAAGAATACAAATACCGACTGGTTTAAAGAATTGACTGAAGATTCATTCTCGTCAGACAATACTGTTAGTGTTACAGGTGGAACAGATAATATTCGTTACTATTCTTCTTTTGGATACTCGAACAATAACGATGTTATTAAAGGCAACACGAGTAAACGTTATACAGCTATTCTAAATTTAGATGTGAGATTTTCTCCTGTTTTTTCTACCTCATTTGCTTTTAATGGAAACAAAGGAAAGCGTACGTATTATCAAGATGAAATTTCTCCTGTTAATTATGCCTACAATACAAGCAGATTAATAGCGCCGGAAGACAATTATCTTGTTAATGATGGTTTCGGGTATTATAAGTATAATATATTAAATGAATTAGCCAACAGTGGCTGTAAACAGGAAAGTAATAACTCTACCTATCGTATCAATATGAATTTTTCTCCTAAAGATTGGTTGTCATTTAATGGAATTTTTTCATATACACAATCCAATACTGATATCAATTCTTATTGGGGCGAGTCTACTTTTCATGCATCTGTATTGCGTAGAGCTGACCTAGGTGATAAAATAGATACAGAGTCGAGTCAATTGCCATTTGGAGGTGAATACACTATGAATCAAACCCGGAACAGTTCTTATACTGCACGTTTACAGGCTAATGCAAATAAGTATTGGGGGGAATCAGAACAGCATAATGTGAATGCTACCTTGGGTTTCGAGATGAATTCTGACAGGTATAAAGGGTATGACAATACAACAAGGGGCTATTATCCTGAGAGAGGAATGCAGTTTGCTGTAGTTTCTCCGGCTTTATATCCTGCCTATGCAAATTGGCAAAGTGAGAATTTACCTGTGGTAAGTGATAATCTTTCTAATGTACTTTCCTTCTATTCGAGTGTTTCCTATAGTTATAAAAATTTGTTTACCGTGAATGGTAATATGCGTTACGATGGGTCAAATAAATTTGGAAGCAAAAGTAACGACAATCTTTTGCCTGTATGGTCGGCTTCTTTTTCATACAATTTGAATGAGCATCTGAAAAGCTTTACAGGAATTTTTGATGAGTTACTTTTGAAAAGTTCGTATGGCTATCAGGGAAATATGTTGAGTGGACAATCACCGGAAATGGTTATTTCAAAACAACCATATGATACGCATTACAATGAATATGTATCGAATATTTCGATATTCCCTAACGAGAATTTAAAATGGGAGCGTACGGGTTCGTTTAATCTAGGTTTGGAGTTTTCGATGTTTAACCGCAGGCTAATGGTAAGTAGTTCTTATTATCATAAAGAAACAAAGGATGCCTATATGCAAAAGAAGATATCTGGTATAAATGGCTTCAGTACAACTGTAGTGAATGGGGGCGAAATTATAAATTCGGGGTACGATCTTTCAATTACTGCGATACCTGTAAAGACTGAAAATTTTAAATGGTACTTATCTGCTTCAGGTTCCTACATGGATAATAAAGTGAATACACTTCCTTCTGCAGAGCAATACGATTATACAGATTTTTTAAAAGGAACTGCAACGGTAAAAGGGAAATCGGTAAGTTCCTTTTATTCTTATGAGTTTATTGGTTTAAACCCAAATGATGGGGGTCCGATGTTTAATGATTTGCAGGATAAGAAAGAAACTTTGTATGGGATTGATAATTATGATGTGTACATGAGGGTGATGAAATCAAGCGGACGCAGAGAGCCTATCGTAACAGGAGGTTTTAATACTACACTGGAGTATAAGAATTTGAGATTGAATGCTAATTTTGCCTATAGTTTAGGGGCAAAGACCCGTCTTTTCCGTTTGTACAATCAAACAGGATCAGATATTCGGCCAGAGTACAATATCAATCGGGAAATGCTTAACAGGTGGCAGCACCCGGGTGATGAAAACGTGACAAATATTCCTGCTGTTATAAGCCCTAATTCCGATTCTTATTTTAATTATTCTTACCACTGGTCTCAATATGCATCAGAGCAGGTTCCTGCTATTGCTACAAGTTTGTGGGAAATGTATGATTATAGTGATTTACGGGTAGTGAGCGCTGATTATTTGAAGTGTTCAAGTCTATCCTTAACGTATTCGTTTCCCAAATCGATGATTACGAACTGGGCACTATCCAGACTGGAAACTTCATTTTTGGTTTCCAATCCATTTATTCTTTGTTCAAATAAATTAAAAGGCCAAACACCAACGCAAAGTGGATTTACTGATATTCAACTATCAGAACGTCCTGCATTTACTTTTAGTCTTAGTGTTTCATTCTAATACTTTATGATTATGAAAAAATATTTAATTATATACTTCCTGTTTGCTTTAGCCTCTTGTTCAAACTTTCTGGAAGAATACTCACAGGATCAAGCTTATGTTACCGGGTACAATGATCTTGATGAGTTGTTGCTGGGCAATGCATACATGACACGTACTGATATACAAACGTATCAGTGGGGTACCAGGGATGGTGTTTACTATCCTTATTTGCACTTTATGGCTGATGAGACGGAGCAATATACTGATGGTATTGACTACCTTTCTGAAGCTTCGTGTTTTACATTATTCGGATATTATACCTGGCAGCAAAAAGCAGTACGAAATCCCGATGGGGGCGACAGCTGGGACGATTCGGCGGATTGGAATGCGTTATACAATCATATCAATTCTTTGAATGTTATTATTTCATCGATTAATGATTACAATGGAACGACAGATAATGATATTCAGAATATCAGCAGAATAAAAGGGGAGAGTTTATTTTTACGCGGAGCCTATTACTTTGTATTGGCAAATCTTTTTGGAGACCCCTACAATCCATCTTTTGCTGAAACTGCATTGGCAGTGCCATTAAAAACGACACCTTACATCGAAGATATTATCTATACACGAAGTACAGTTGCAACAGTATATCAGTTTATTGTTGAGAATCTATTGGATGCAGAAAAAGCATTGGAAGGTATTGAGCATAAATCGCTGTATCGAGTTGATGTAAATGGTGTTCGTTTACTATTAAGTAGAGTTTATTTGTATATGCAGGATTATGAGAATGCTAAGATTTATGCTCAAAAAGTATTGGATGCAAAAAGTTCTCTTCAAAATCTAAATACATTTACCGACGAAGAATTTTTGAATCCGTCCTGTCCAGAGTTGATTTTTTCAATGGGATCTGCTTCAATTCCTGAAAATATCGCTGTTAGCACCTCTCTTTCTTCCAATGATTTTCAGGTATCAAATGATCTTTACAATTCCTACGAAGCAGGAGATTTAAGAACAACGTTTTATGTAGTAAAGGACGGGGGACTAATATATCTGAAGAAGATGAATGGAAACAGATTTGAGACCAAGGACTTATCGGATAATTTTATTCTCAGAACTTCAGAGGCTTACTTAAATTTGGCTGAATCTGCCGCTTTTTTGAATGATGACAATACGGCAAAACAAGCTTTGAATGACTTAAGAAGCAATCGCTTTGCCAGTGATTTGTATGATGATTCAAAAGTGAATAATCTTACGCATGATGAATTAATTTATTTTATCCGGGATGAGCGTCGCAGAGAGCTGTGTCTTGAAGGGCATCGTTGGTTTGATTTACGTCGATATAATGTTGTATTGGAGTATCCAAACACAAAAACATTGAAGGCATCATATACTTATTTTGAGTTGGATCCAAATACGTATAGTTATATTCCTTCAGCGAAAAGATCATTTGTTTTGGCTCCCGGCGACCCAGCTTATACCTTGCCTATTCCTCAGTTCGAACTAGAGTACAACAAAGGAATGAAAGACAATAGTAGAGATGCTAGAGACGGTTTTAATGAAAGTTTATAATACGATTGATATGAAAAATATATATATAATTTTGTTTTGTCTGATTTTATGTAATTCGTCGTGTAGTGAAGACGTAACCTACCTGGAAACAGACTATCCTCAGGAGAATATTTTTGCACCTGCCAAGGGAGCCATGGACGAAGAATCTTTACTTAGGAGAGATTTTTTTAATACAACCGGAGTTTACCTTCTCTTTAATGATACCTTAACTACCTATACTGTTACTTCATTGTCCGGGGAATCAGTAGTTGTGAATGAGATTTTTAATCCTGGCTATGCAATGACCAGTTCGTCTTCAGGAGATAAATTTGAGTTCAACTACTATGATGATATCGAACTTCAAAAGTTCGCATCTGATTTCGTCAAAGAGGAAATTCTTCCCAAAATTCCAAAGGAAATGCATCCGTTTTCATTTCTTCTAACCAATAGCATGTTAGTAAGCAAAAACGACTATGGATCTTATCTTGAACCGGAATTAACTGATTTCTATAACGGCTTGCAGGGTACTGCTGTTGCTCTGGGTGATGTAAGTATTTTAAATGAAGACGAGAGAAAATTGTTGGCCTCGGATCTATTAAAAAATATAATTATTGCACAGATAGGTAAAATTCCCGCAGTAAAATTTGAAAAGTTTTACAATTACAGTAATGAGTACTACGATATTTACTCGTGGAATATTCCGGAGCCATATACCTCCGTGGGATTATTAATGACTTATGCGGAAGAATGGGGGGTGCCTTTTAATAGTGCAGAATATGATTTGAAAGCCTATTTGGAGGAGGTTTTTGCAATGAGTGAAGAGGAATTCAGAGCAAAATATGCCGACTCCCCTGCTTGTATCGAAAAGATGGAAGAGCTGATAAAAGTGTTGAGATCGTACGGAATAGTAGTATATGAATAGAAATCTATTTGAAAATTTAAAAAAATAATTATGAAGAATATTTTATTGGTGATTTTGTTGTTTTGTTCATCTCTTCTATTTTCACAAGAAGGGGTGAAGATTGAGTCAATACCATTTAAAGAAGCTTTGGTGAAAGCAGAACAGCAAAAAAAACTGGTTCTTATAGACGCATACACTGCATGGTGTGGTCCTTGTAAATGGATGAAAAAGCAATTTAAATCTGCTGAAGCCGGTCTTTTTTTTAACAAACATTTTGTTTTTCTGGAATTTGATATGGAAAAAGAAGGAAAAACTTTGGATGAGAAATACAAAAAAGAAATTACAGCTTATCCAACGTTTTTAATCATTCGTCCCAATGGAGAAATTCAACATAAAGTGGTTGGGGCTGATACACTATCTATCTTTATAAATATGGTCAAACGAGGCCTTACTAAAGAGACTTCATTGGATTATTTAGAGCAGAATTACAAACAGGGAAAACTGAGTAAAAAGCAGATAGTAGATTATATTATTGTTTTAAAAGAAGCAAATTCAAAAAAAGAGGTCTCAGAAGTGGCAAATCAGCTTTTTGAGAATTTAACTGAAAAGGAAAGAGTAAGCAGTGAATATTTACACTTGTATAAGTGTATTGATTATGTCGATTGGAACAGTGCTCGTTTTGCTTACTATCTGCAGCACTACAAGGAGATTACTCCCATGATGGATCAAAAGAGTATTGCCTATGTGAGAATGGCTGCATTGTGGTCTCATTTTTATAATTACTTAACAGGAATGATAACTCCGGAAGAAAATTATGGGGCTGAATTGAAAAATGAAATTCCATTATTTAGAAAAATGCTTAAAAATACAGCAATTCCCAATCGCGATTTTTATTTGGCATTGGGAGATCTTTCTGAGTCGCAGTTTTTGAATGACAAAATTGCTTACGAAAGAGAGTTTAACAAAATTCTATCGTATCCTGTTGATGAAGAATTATACGATGTGCTTATGAAATCCCTGCATTTAGTTTGGGGAGAATCTTCAGAAACAATGAAAATAGAAAACAAAACAGGTCGGATGTTGGAGGAAAAATTAAATAGAATTTATGAAAAATAATAAGGTGAACAGATTTACGATTTTCATTTTAGGGTTGGTTATATCTTCTTTACAGGCATGCAAAGACTCAAAGAAGGAATTTGAGATAACAGCAAAAATACCGGGAATGTACAATGGTTTAATTGTTGAATTGGTTAATGATGAGGATGGGAATAATACTCTGATGGCAATTGATACTGTTGAAAATGAATCTTTTGTTTTACAGGGGAGTGTGCAGGAACCTGTGGCTGCTAAGTTGGTTATAACTAACCGGGCGTTGATTCCAGAGGATGCATCTTATGAAAAACAATTCGAAACAACTACTTCCTTATGGGTGGAAAATGTTAAAATGCAGTACAAAGCTGCTCATTTGGATAGTATTCCCCTTTCGTATGTATATCTATCTTCGCCACTGTACAAGGAGGCGAATGTAACTGTTGACGGAGGAAAAGGAGAGGAAATGTTTACAGCATTTCGCAATCAGTTGCGTCCTTATGAAATTGATTATTCTGAGAAGAGTATGCGATATTATTCATGGGATGAAAAGAGTGAAGTTACCAAGGAAGATCTGTACAATGATTTACACAATTCTCACCAGACACTTCTTGCTGCTTACAAATCTTTTATCAAACAAAATGGAGGTTCTGTTTCTCTATTCATAATGAGTAAATTTTTAGATGCAGAATACAGCTTCTCAAAGGAAGATTTAGCAACATGGAAAAAAGTTGTGGGTGCGGTAGAAGGAGATTCAATTCGGGTAGCTGAAATTAAAAAGAAGCTGAATGAAATGGCGCCATATACAACAGGAACTCCTTTTCAGGATATTGATGTTTTAACTGGAAAAGGTGAAAAGTTAAAACTATCTAATTTTATGGAGGAGGAAAAGTTTTTATTTGTTGATGTGTGGGCTTCGTGGTGCATGCCATGTCTTGCAGCAGTTCCCTCTGTAAAACAGTTGCATTCTAAATACAATAGTAAGGTGAAATTTGTAAGTCTTTCTATTGATAAGGATGAAAAACAGTGGCGGAAAGCATTAGAAAAAGAGAACATGGAATGGCGGCAATTGCTTAGAGATTCCTTAACTGTGGATCAACTCGAAAAAGCGTATCATTTAATGAGTGTGCCTACTTTTATTTTAGTTGATAAAAGTGGAACAATTCGTCACGTTGGGCATGATCCGGAGTCGTTGGATATTATTTTCGGTAAAATAATTAAGTAGTAAATTATTTGTGATATGCCTTAAATTGTCAAGGTGCCGGCTTATAGTAAATATGCTATACAGATTTTTCGATTGAAAATGTTGAGTGTGTTGAGGGTGTCCGGAATAGCGGACACCCTCTCTTTTTTGAATTGTATTCTATCAAGCTTAATTCTTATTTTGAAGTTCTGAACAAAGGAATGTATAGGTTTAAAAAGAAATCAATTGTATTCAAACGATTTTGATTCGGATTTTCAACCTATCATGTTGTTTATATTTTTAGTTTTCCAGAAGTCGGTATTACAGCCTGAATATGGAAAATCACGAACAAGATATCATCCGAAAGTTTAAAAGTGGAGACTAATCTGGTCTCCGTCTCTTGTTCGTGTACTATTATACTCTGCAACCTTTCGGAATGTAGCTTGGAATCTGCTGCTCCAGTGCAATCATTACCTGTTGAAGCCATCAAGTTTCCAATTAAGTCTTACTGTCGATAAAGTTTTTCACGTTCTCAGTTTTTAGAGTGATTTGCGTAATGAATGTTTCGGCGAAAAATTTGAAAATTAAGCGTGCTGTAAATCAATCCAATACTTCATGTCTGATATTCAGCGATCTATTGAATGAAGCATGTGACGGTAAATTTTTCATGAAATTATCTAAGCCTTATCATCTCTGTGTTTTTAGCTGTTTTTTGAAGTACTTACAGCTAAGATTTACAGGAAACATGAAATCTATGCCGGCAATTTATAATGATTAATTCTTATTTAACTATACAAGTGTGTTTTTTGATTATTACTGTCTTTGTAAACCCATTTTATTTGTTGCTTTTAAGCGATATACAGGCAGTCTTCAATTTTGAAAATACCATTTCTATTTTTACTTTTGAAAAATCTTAACCACAGCCCATACCCACAATCCATGACCACAAAAAGCCAATTTCAAAAAATAAAATCGGGAGATTCCAAAGCATTCGAAGTATTATTTAATCAGTTGTATCCTTCGATGTGTGTGCTGGCCCGCGAATATGTGAAGGACGATGGAATGGCTGAAGATATAGCTCAGGAAGCTTTTGTTAAATTGTGGAATGCCCGTGACCGATACGAAAATATTACCTCTGTTAAATCATTTTTGTACGTGATGGTTAAAAATTTGAGTCTTAACTATTTGAAAAGAGATAAGCTGGGCAGTAAATTTACAGAAAGTCTTGACAAAGAAGATTATTATTATTTCAATAACCGTATTGTAGAAGAAGAAACATACAGGATTTTGCAGCAGGCTATCGATGATTTGCCTCGTAAGAGTGCTGTTGTTATGAATCTAAGCTTGCAAGGGATGCGAAATCATGAAATTGCCGAACGCCTTGGCGTATCGGTTAATACTGTAAAAACGCTGAAATACAATTCGATGAAAACTCTTAGAGTCAAATTAAAACACTACTTCTTTATTCTTCTTCTTTTACTCGGGGAAATTTAATTTATTCTCCCGAAGTAGATTTTTAATTTGTCAGTTTGAAATTCAGATTTATAGCTTCTGCAACAGATGTTTGTTTATCTTTTCTACGTTCTGTAGGGTAAATAATTCTCTATCCATTTTTTAAACTGTATTAATGCAACCATTAGGCTCAATGGTATTTGAATGAGATATAGTTAATATTTTTTTAATCCCATTCATCTACTTTTAAACCCCGATTGTTTTATAATTAGAAATGAAACCTTAAACATGAAAGAATTGCACTGTGAATATCAAATTGCTCAATTGATCTCGAAAGAGATTATTGATGAACTATCTGCTGAAGAAGTGAAAAAACTTGAGGCGTGGAAGTCCGAATCGAAGGCAAATAAAGAACTATACGCAATTATTAAAAGGGGAGAAAACAGAATTGAAAGAAACAATTACGCAGCAAATCTGAATGTGAAGTTGGCTTTTGGTAGGGTAAAAGATAAAATTAAACCCCAGCAAAAAACCATTCGTTTGAAAGAATGGGGATTGAGGATTGCCGCTGTTTTGGTAATTGGCGTATTGGTTGGGACACTTTATCATGTTTCAACGAAAGATTTAAAATATGAATCTGAAGTGGCTGCTTCGACCATAGAGCCAGGATCTTCAAAAGCTGTATTGCAGCTCTATAATGGAGAAACGCTGCAGTTAGAGAATAAAAGTAATGACAGCATTGTGGAAAAAGACGGAACCTTCATTAGTAATTTAAATGGAAAGTTATCTTATGCCGCAAATGAAGACGTTGCATTGCAAACAATTTATAATACGGTTAAGGTTCCGGTTGGGGGTGAGTATCAATTGACACTTTCAGATGGAACTAAAGTAATGCTGAATTCCGAGTCGGAAATTAAGTTTCCTGTTCAGTTTAACCAAAATAAGAGAAAAGTCTGGATTTCAGGGGAGGTGTTTTTCGATGTGGCGCACAATAAAAACAAGCCATTTATTGTGGATGTTAAGAATGTTGAAATTGAGGTTTTGGGGACCGAATTTAATGTAGAAGCATACAATGATCAGAAATCGGTGGTGACCACACTGGTTCGTGGAAGTGTAAAGTTAAGCAAAGGACAGGAAAGTGTCACTATTAAGCCAGATCAGCAAGCTTTTATTTCGGACGGGGGAGAACAGTTTGCAGTGAAAAATGTAGTTGCTAAAAATTACGCATTATGGAAAGATGGAGTGTTCTACTTTGAAGAAGCTGACTTGGGAACAATAATGCAAAAATTGGAAAGATGGTATGGAATAAAGGTATTCTACATGAACCAAACAATAAAGATGAAACGCTTTTCTGTTGAAGTGAAAAGGTACGAAGAAATTGAGGATGTGCTGAATATGTTGACGAGAACAAACAAAGTAAATTTCGAGATAAAAGAGAATGTAGTAACTGTTAAAAATTAAAATAAAAAAAAGAGCAAAAGTTATCTCACTAACTTTTGCTCGCTGAGTAGTAACCCAATTCCCGCACGGAATTAAATTATTAACCCTAAATGCAAATTTATGAAAAAATGTGAAACCCGGAGTTTTTGCCGTAAGAAACTCTACAAACCTTTATTAGCAATGAAAATTACCCTGATGCTAATAGTGTTGAATGTCATGCAGGTGTCTGCAAGTGTCTATTCGCAAAATACAAAACTTGATTTGAACATGACCAATCAATCATTGGTCGAAGTGTTTAAAGAGATCAGAAACAATAGTGATTTTACTTTTGTGTATGATTTAGAAGATGTAGAAACAGTTAAAAATCTAGATATTGACCAAAGAGGGGCTACTGTTGAAGAGATTCTCGATAACTGTTTTCTGAATACGAACTTAAGCTACGAAATTGTCGATAAAGTAGTAATCGTTAAGCAGAAACCAATTGTTGCACCTAAGCCAATTCAACAAGAAAAAAAGGAAATTCATGGCCGTGTTATGGATACACATGGTATTCCTCTGCCAGGAGTATCAGTTGTTGTTAAAGGAACCATGATTGGTACATCTACCGACGTTGATGGAAATTATTCCATAGAAGTAGATGATAATCATGGTTTGATTTTTTCGTTTGTAGGGATGCAAAAACAGGAGGTAAAAATTTCACAAAGATCTGTGGTGAATGTTGTAATGATTGCCGAAAGTCAGGTGTTTGACGAGGTGCAGGTTATAGCATATGGTACTTCTTCGATACGATTAAATACCGGCTCGGTAAGTTCGGTTAAATCGGACAAATTAACCAGTCAGCCTGTAGCCAATCCTATGAATGCATTATCAGGACGGGTTTCAGGTGTAGTAATTCAACAAAGCAATGGCTTGCCAGGTAGTAGTACTTCATTACAAATCAGAGGGAAAAGTTCCCTTTCATCAGGTACTGAGCCATTATACGTAATAGATGGTGTCGCTTTTTCCAACGAGAATCTTAACAGTTATGGAATTGGAGGAGCTAATGGAGGAATAAGCCCTTTTAGTGTGATAAACCCCATGGATATTGAGCGGATTGATATATTAAAAGATGCGGATGCTACCGCAATATACGGTGCCAGAGCATCCAATGGTGTTGTTTTGATTACCACAAAAAGAGGAGAAACAGGAAAGGCAAAACTGGATGTGAACGTTTACACAGGAGCAGGGAAAGTAGGTCATTTTATTCCTATGATGAATACGGATGAATATCTTAGTATGCGAAGGGAGGCATTCCAGAATGACGGAGTTGAACCAGATGAATATAATGCACCGGATTTGATGACTTACGATCCAAAAGCTTATACCAATTGGCAAAAATTACTTATCGGAGGAACTGCTCACACAACCGATGTGCAGGCTACCCTGCATGGAGGCAGCGAAATGGTAAAGTTTTTGGTGAATGCCAACTTTAGAAATGAAGGAACTGTTTTCCCGGGAAATCAAGGGTCTACTAAGGCTGGTGCAAGAATGAATCTTGATTATGGCTCGAAGAACGGGAAGTTTAAAGCTACATTTTCAGGCGCGTTTTCAAACGATAAAACTGATATGTACGCTAACGATTTAACATGTTTTTATAGTTTACCTCCTAATTATCCAGTGTATAATGAGGATGGAAGCTTATTCTGGGATTATTATCAGGAAAATCCAATCGCTAACTTACAGCAAACCTATAAAGGGATTACTAACAATTTGATGGGTAATTCAACGCTTAGTTATAGTCCAATTGATAAATTGAATTTAAAGGTAAATTTGGGTTACACACAAACTACATTAGAACAAAAAAGTAAATATCCAGTTTCATCTTTTAATCCTTCATATGGCATGACTAGTTTTGCGATGTTTGCCAATAGTAAGATGACAAATTATATTATTGAACCTACTGGTAATTATTTGATTACTGGGAGCAATTGGACTTTAAATACCCTTTTGGGAGCTTCGCTGCAACGTAATATTACCAGTGGCAGTTCTTTGGAAGGTTCCAATTATAGCAGTGATGCCCTACTGGGTGCAATATCGGGAGCAGGCCTTATTTCTTCTATGTATGAGGATAGTTCAGAGTATAGTTTTGCATCTTTATTTGGTAGGCTTACCTACAATTTTAAGCAGAAATATATTTTGAATGTGAATTACCGCAGAGACGGTTCATCGAAATTTGGCGACAATAATCGATTCGGAAATTTTGGTTCTGCCGGTGTGGCCTGGTTATTTAGCAGTGAACAATTTATTAAGGAAGGGTTACCGTTTTTAAGTTTCGGAAAATTGAGAACCAGTTATGGTGTAACAGGAAATGATCAAATAGACAACTATATCTATTTAGCGCTGTACGATATTGGAACGACTTATAACAATTCAGCAAGTCTTAATTTGAAGACATTATCAAATCCAAACATACAATGGGAAACAACACGCAAGTTTGAGATGGCTTTAGATTTAGGTTTTTTTAAAGACAGACTGTTTCTTGCTGCTAATTATTATATGAATCGATCAAGCAATCAGATTGTGAATGTAAAAACAGCTTCGCAGTCAGGCTTTAATTATTCCATGCAAAATCTGGATGCTGTAGTTCAAAATACGGGGCTGGAGTTTGATCTGTCTTCTACAAATATAGATAGTGAGGATTTTAAATGGTCTACCAATTTTAATATTTCATTCCCTAAGAATAAGTTAGTTTCTTTTCCAGGGCTCGAAGAGAGTAATTTTAGTAGTCAGTATGAGATTGGGAAACCTATTAATGCCAGTAAATATTATCAGTATGCCGGTGTTGATTCTTCAACAGGTGAGGTTTTGTATACAGATAAGGACAATGATGGAGAGCCTGATTATGAATATGCTCCAATTGGTAATCCTTTTTATGGTGGACTAAGTAATACTTTTACTTATAAAAACTGGTCTTTGGATTTTTTGATTCAGTTTTCACACAGAAAAGGACAGACCAATAACATAAGTGAATATCAATATGAGTCTGTATTAGGAAATATGTCCAACCAAAATACTTCAGTATTGAATCGATGGAGATCTCCTGGAGATGAAAATACTCGTTTCGCAGGAGCTTCAGCAAATTACGATACAGCTATTTATGATAGTTACAGCTATTATTCATATTCTAATGCAAACTATGGTGATGCATCGTTTGTAAGATTCAAATCAATAAATATCGCATACAACTTGCCAAATCAATGGATTGATAAGTTGAAAATATCTTCGGCCAGAATATATTTTCAAGGCCAGAATTTATTTACACTTACAAAAAACAAATATGTTTTTGATCCTGAAACCAGCGGAATGGGGATAGGTACCATGCCACCATTAAGAACATTTGTTTTAGGTCTTAATTGTTCATTTTAATTAGAAAAACCATGAGAAAATATATTATAAACACCTTAAAATGTATTTCTGTTTCCACCTTTTCGATGACCTTATTGTTGCTCAGTTCCTGTGATGATTTTGTTGACATAGGTGCACCGGAAATGCAGGTTGGGGTAGAGGAAGCTTTTGAAAATGAAGCGTCTGCCACCAGTGCTATTTTGGGATTATATGCGGAATTAAGCACTTATGATGAATATTATGTTGGCTGTATGGAGTGCAGTGCCGATGGGGTATTGCCGTATACAAATGGTTATGGTTCATTCGTTAGTAATGCTATACCTACTAATAACTATTATACATCTTATTATCTTTGGGGGACTACCTATAATGCAATATTACAGGCTAATTATGCAATTAATGGATTGAATCAATCCAAAATGCCATCTTCTTCTGTTAAGAGCCAATTGTTGGGAGAAGCTAAATTTTGGCGGGCATTTTCATATTTTTACCTGGTAAATATGTTTGGAGATGTTCCTATGCCGTTGGGTACTGATGTAATTGAAAACGCTTCGTTGCCAAGAACAGCAACTTCAGATGTTTACGATCAGATTATTACAGATCTTACAGATGCGAAAGAATTACTAGGAATGGATGATCCCTCTTTAGGTGATAGAGTAAGAGTTAATCAATCAGGCGTTAGTGCCTTACTTGCCAGGGTTTATCTTTATCAGGAAGATTGGGTAAAAGCAGAGGCAGAGTCAGGTCTGGTGATAAGTAATTCCGCTTATGAACTGTCAGCATTGGATGAAACATTTGTGAATTCTTGTAAAGAGACCATTTTACAAATTGCCAACACAACCGGTGTTTCAAAATTTGGAGAAATGTATGTTCCTGTATCCGAGCAATCCATGCCATCTTTTTATTTAACCGATAACTTGTTTAATTCATTTAGTGAAGATGATTTAAGAAAGAGCATGTGGATAAAACAAGTAACTGTTAATGGTCAGGAATTCGGTACAATATCCAAATACAAAGTAAAATCCGGCACGGGCAATGAATACGATATTGTTATGCGTTTGGCGGAACAATACTTAATTCGTGCCGAAGCCAGAGCTCATTTGAATCGTATTACCGGAGCAAATAGTGCAGAAACTGATTTAAATACGATCCGAAACCGTGCAGGGCTTGAAAATACAGATGCTTCCACTCAATCAGCAATGTTTCTTGCCATTGAAAAAGAACGGAATCTTGAATTTTTTGGAGAATGGGGACATCGATGGCTGGATTTAAAACGGACTCCGAGTATCGTTGATCCAACGAATAAAAC
Source organism: Labilibaculum sp. K2S (assembly GCF_030372765.1). Lineage (GTDB taxonomy): Bacteria > Bacteroidota > Bacteroidia > Bacteroidales > Marinifilaceae > Labilibaculum. The sequence goes on from NZ_JAUCMW010000001.1 coordinate 357,917, forward strand.
AAGGGCTGATGATGTATTGTCCGAAAGCAAACCGACTTGGATTTCTACTGCCATATTGTATCCGATACCCGAAAGTCAGATAAAAATTAATACTAAGCTTACGCAAAATCCAGGGTACAATAATTAGCATAATAATGGGATAGTTAGTTGAAATAATTAGGATATCGTTGATAAATATTTTAAAGGTTTATCAACGGTTTCTAATTGAGAACAGCTAAAAATGTTTAATAATCAGCATAATGTTTAAAAAATCAAGTATAAAATTACAGCTTGGCTTCATATTGAGTTTATTCTTTTTTACTCATAACGGTCTTGCACAAACCGAACAAGACACCAGCCAAATCACCTTCACTATTGGTACCGAAGTGTACGATTATCCGGAGGTACAATGGATTAAAGGGGATTCAATTACTAAATTTGATAAAGATAAGATCTACATTATTGAATGTTGGGCTACTTGGTGTGGCCCGTGTAAAGGAGCTATACCGCATTTAAATGAGCTTCACAAAAAATACGAAGATAAAATTGTTATTGTCGGGCAAAATGTATTCGAAAACAATTTAGCCAGAGTAAAAAAGTTTGTTGCCGGTAAAGGGGATGAAATGTCGTACCGTGTTGCTTATAGTGGAGGAACAGAGAGTGATTTTTCTAAGAAATGGCTGAAGCCTGCAGGAATTAATTCGATTCCAATTACAATTGTAATTCAGAACAATCGAGTAATTTGGATGCCTCACCCTAATGGATTAACAGATGGAGCAATTGATTTGCTTATAAATAAAGAATTTTCGGAAGAAAAACTTAAGGAACTTAGTTCCGGAAGCAAGATCGTAAGAATAAGAAACTTGATATTTGATGATAAGAAATATGACGAAGCATTAGTTGCAACGGATGAAATACTGCTTGAAGAGCCTGATAATGAACTCGCATTAATCTATAAGTCTGCAGCGCTTAAAAGAAGCGGAAAATCTGACGAGGCTCTTGCATATTTTGAAAAAAGGCGTCAGGAAAAATTCTTACCGCCTGTGCTGTTTCAGCTATATAGTATACTTATGGAAGAGGAGCAGTTTGATCAATTAATAAAGTACGTAAATATTGATTTTGACAGAGCCTTATTGGAGAATACTTCTGCTGCAGGAGATATCATCGCATCTGGATATGAGGCTTATGTTGCTAAAAAAGATTATAAAGGACTTGTTGCATTTATCAATCGGGTTTCAAACAGCACTACTGATAGTGATCTTCTGAAAACTACCTTTGTTGTAGCCGCTTACTACCCAGTAACTCCAATGGTAAAGATTGTTGACGATGCCATTTACAATGTTGCCTCAAAATTTTTGAAGGAAAATCAATTGGATTTCGGATATCTGGCTTTAGTCACTCAAATGTTTTGGGCGAATAACGAAAAGGAGTATGCAAAAACAATGGTGAAGAGATCTCTTGAATTAGCGGTTAAGGAGAACCTTCCGGAAACTGGCATCAATGTATTAAAAATGTTTTCCGACTCTTTGGATAAAGGAATTTTCCCTACAGAGGCGGAATTAGAAAAAATGGCAGCTGAGATGGCAAAATAATATTCTAAAACAATGAAGATGAAGAGAAGGACAATTGTTCTGTTTTTTTTAGTTTCCATTTCCTGTTGTATAATGGCTCAGCAAAAGGGAGTTCAGTTTGTACATGGTCTTAAATGGACAGAAGTAAAAGCAAAAGCAAAGGCTGAAAATAAGTATATATTTGTAGATTGTTTTACAACCTGGTGTGGCCCATGCAAAATGGTAAGTACAAAAATTTTTCCGTTGGAGGAAGTCGGGCAGTTTTTTAATCAAAACTTTATTAATGTTAAAGTACAGATGGATAAAACCCCGCATGATAAGGAAGATGTTAAGGCATGGTATTCTGATGTTGATACAATTGCCAAGATTGGTCAGGTGGTAAATTACCCTACGTTTTTATATTTCACCCCGGCAGGGGAACTTATTCATCGCTATGTGGGTGCTCCATCTGAGCCAAATGAGTTTATTGAATACGCTAAAGCAGCACTCGATTCTTCCACTCAATATATCAGCTTAAAAAAGAAGTTTGAGAGTACATTGGATCCTGATCTTTCTTTGTTGAGAAGTATGGCAATAGCTTTTTCGCATAATGGTGATACAAAAAACGGAGAAGGAGACATGGGGCAGCAATGTGCCAATGAGTTTATCTCAAAATCGAAAGTTAAAGATCTTCTTACAAAGGAGAATATCGATTTTATGATAAGATTTACTCATAATGTGAGCGATAAGGGTTTTGAAATATTCCGCCAATACGGAGCATCCATCGATTCGGTAGAAGGAAGGAAGATATCGAGGTCTCTTGTGGAGGGGACTATTTTTTATAGAGAGGTTTTGCCATTGATTAATAATCAATCCTCCCCGGATTGGAATAAAATAAGAGAATCAATAAATTCTAAGTATCCTGAATATAGTGATGTTTTGGTAACAAAGGCCAGGATCATCTATTTTGGCGAACATAAGGAATGGAACTATTTTGTGAAGGAAGTAGAACAGTGGATGCAGATAGTAAGTAAAAAATCTTTAGGTGAAGATATCAATGGTTATGTTTGGACTATACTTACTTCCTGTAATGATAAGAATTCTTTGGAAAAAGCGCTTGAATGGAGTGAAATTGCTTTGAAACAAAACGAGACAGATATTTCTTCACTGGCAACTTATGCAAATATACTATATGTACTTGGAAGAAATGAGGAGGCGGTAAAATATATGCAAAAAGTGGTTTTGCTTGCTGAAGAGAGTGATCGGGAATATATGGAAGAGTTATTGGACATGATGAAAAGCGGGCAAAAGATTAATTTCTAACATACGAGTTGATAAGAATGGAATAATTTGCCTTGTAACATGATGCTGAGAGTTTCATCATCATGTTACGGTGATTTTGGTGATAAAGTTAAAGCTTTAGAGAACATCAATACTTTTCTGGATGCTCATGCAGACAACATGTAATCGATTGTCAAATAGGAAATTTTTTTATGCCTGCAAATTCACCCTATTTACACTTTATATTGTCTTTAAAGTAAGAAGAAGGCTTAAAAAGTTGGCTGAAAATATAAATTACAACTAAATAGACCAAAATGAATAGAAAAATTACACTTGCAGCACTCTTACTCATAGTGCTAAGCAGCATTTCGTTCGGACAAATTTTAACTCCATCAAAATGGAAGGTAGAATTGTCAAAAAAGGAATTTAAAGCTGGAGAAGTTATTGATATTGTGTTTAAAGCAACTATTGACAAGACCTGGCATTTGTATTCAAACGATTTTGATCCGGAATTGGGGCCAATTTTAATTGAGTTTGATTTTGAAAAGAACGCAAGCTATGAGAGAATTGGAAATGTGAAGCCAATAAATGCCAAAAAGCATTATGACAAAATATGGGAAGGTGAAGTAAGTTATTTTGAGAATACAGCTGAAATGCGTCAACAAATCAAAATAAAAAGCCTGCCATTAAAAATTGTTGGAACCTTCGAATATCAAACCTGTTCAGATAAAAGTGGGCAGTGTGTAATGGGAGATGATGAGTTTGATATTACATATCCTGCTAATTAAAATAGAACTATTATTAAAATTTTAATCACACCAATACTTTACAGGAGTTTAATTAATTAGCATATCGATTAAATTCTGAATTTAAAGCCACCCCTCAGGTGGCTTTTTCATTTGTACATAAGTTTGGATATCGTATCCAATATCCATTAGAAAATTAATTTATTTAATTGGTAAAGACTGAGATGATCATTTTAAAATCAGGAAGAAATTAGTTTCACAAGAAAAACACAAGCATATTTAATTAAAAACGAACCAAAACATACCTTTTTATTACGATTTGATAAAAAAATAGTACTAAAAATGTACACTTTTAGTGAATTGTTATTTTTATCTAATCTAGATTGAAAGCATTTTTGATTCATGTAGATTATCAGTGTAATTACATTGAATTAAATAAACAAAATAATTGTGAAGATGATAATCGAATGTCTTGTAATAGCTTAGTAATTAACAAATATTAGCAAATTTTTTCATTCAGGCTTTCACCCTATTATATGTTTTGGTTGTCTTTACAGTAACAATACAGAATTAAAAGAAGAATCAAATAAACTAAAGCAACTCAATTACATTGGGTCATACTTCTGAGGTAGGATCCAATTAATAAAAAGATTAAAAAATGAAATTGAAATTTACATTTCTTGCCATTTTAGTGGTAATGTTTAGCGGATTTTCATTTGGACAAGTACTACAGCCTGCCAAATGGAATGTTGAGTTTTCGAATAAAGAGGTTAAGGTAGGTGATCAGCTGGATGTTGTTTTTAAGGCTGCGATTGATAAAACCTGGCATGTATACTCAAACGATTTCGACCCTGAGTTGGGGCCGGTATTAATTAAATTTGATTTTACAGAAAATTCCAGTTACGAAAGAATTGGTGAAGTAAAACCAATAAATGCTCATAAACACTACGATGAAATATGGGGTGGTGAAGTAAGCTATTTCGAAAAGGAAGCTGAGATGCGCCAAAGTATTTTGGTGAAGGAATTGCCCTTGCATGTAAAAGGAACCTTTGAATACCAGACTTGTTCCGATGCTACAGGGCAATGTGTAATGGGGGATGATAATTTTGATTTGCAGGTTAAATACGGAGCTGTAACTGTTGCGCAAAAAGTGAAAGCTGAAGCATCGGCACCGTTAAAAGAATCAAAAGATAAGAAAGGACTTTGGGCAGTATTTATTTTTGCCTTTTTAGGTGGTTTAGCCGCAATTTTTACTCCCTGTGTGTTCCCTATGATTCCCATGACGGTCAGTTTTTTTATGCACAGCAGTGAAAACAAGGCCAAAGGTAGAATGCAGGCTTTCTTCTATGGGTTTTCTATTATTGCGATATATACTTTTATTGGTACGTTGCTTGCCGTTGTTATGGGACCGGGTTTTGCCAACTTCCTTTCAACACATTGGGTTCCTAATGTTTTCTTCTTTTTAATTTTCATGGTGTTTGCCGCATCCTTCTTTGGAATGTTTGAAATTACCATGCCAAGCTGGATGGTGAATAAGTCTGTATCAAACGAAGATAAAGGTGGATTATTGGGTGCTTTCTTTATGGCATTTACTTTGGTTTTGGTTTCGTTCTCATGCACAGGACCTATTGTAGGTGCCATTTTAGTTGCATCGGCAGGAGGAGAAGTATTAATGCCAATTGTTGGAATGTTAGGATTTTCTACAGCATTTGCGATGCCATTTACATTGTTTGCCATTTTCCCGGGATGGTTGAATAAAATGCCGAAGTCCGGTGGATGGTTAAACTCAGTAAAAGTTGTTTTGGGATTTATTGAGCTGGCTTTAGGTCTTAAATTCTTAAGCATTGCTGATCAAACTTACCATTGGGGAATTTTAGATCGTGAAATTTACCTTGCTGTTTGGATAGTTGTATTTGCCTTATTGGGATTGTATTTATTGGGTAAACTCAAATTCTCTCATGACAGTGAATTGAAATTTGTTAGTGTTCCTCGTCTGCTGTTGGCAGTTGTGACCTTTTCGTTTGTAGTTTATATGATTCCAGGAATGTTTGGAGCTCCTTTAAAAGCTCTTTCAGGGTACATTCCACCACAAGCAACTCAGGATTTTGATATTAATAAGATTGTACGAAATAATGCAGGTAATAGCGGTGCAGTTCATCAGGAAGCCCATACCGCTATGTATTCAGACTTTTTACATTTACCTCATGGCTTAAACGGATATTTCGATTACAAGGAAGGAATGGCTGCGGCTAAAAAGCAAAACAAACCTGTATTTATGGATTTCACAGGTCACGGTTGTGTTAACTGCCGGGAAATGGAAGCCAATGTATGGTCAGATCCACAAGTATTGAAGCGTTTGCGTGAAGACTATGTGGTAATTGCAATGTATGTTGATGATAAAACAGAATTGCCTAAAGAAGAATGGATTGTTTCCAGTTATGATGGTAAAAAGAAGAAGACTTTAGGAAAGAAAAATGCCGATTTCCAAATTTCAAATTATAATATTAATGCTCAGCCTTACTATTGTTTGCTTAATTCGGATGGTGAAGATATTGCTGCACCAAGAGCCTATGATTTGGATGCAGGTAAATTTGTTGAATTCCTTGATGAAGGAATTAAAAACTTCAAGCAAAAAAAAACAGTGGCAGTAAGAGTTAACTAAATTAAAAGAGAAATTATTTTGTTTTAGCAAGAGGGCAGGAAGATATTTAAGAAAAATATTAGTTAGTGAGTTAGTAGTTAGTAAGTTTTCATGTGTAAGGTATGAAAACGTGGTTAGTAGGGAAGATGTAGATGGCAGGGCCGGCAATCCCTGTCATCTCATCATCAAACCTGAATATTTTTTGTAGTTGTTAAAACAAAATCAAGATAAACAATAACAAACATTAGTTAGTGGTGAAAAGGGCAGGGACGTCAAGTTATTTACCCCAATATCTGATCTAAAAACTCCCTGCTCTTTTTTTTCGAAATTTAATTTTATGTTATGAAGACCACCATCGGGTTCTAATTGACTGTCAATTAGAACCCGATGGAAACTTAGGAACACCAAGTCTCTCGGAAATGTTAATGAGAAGAACTTATAAAGTAAAATTTAACGTATGAACAAAATTGTTACACTGCTCTTAGTGAGTATCTTATTTTCCGGCTTGTTAACACAGGCTCAGAATACGACAACAATACCTTTGGATTCGAAGGTAAAGCACGGTAAATTATCTAATGGTTTAAGCTATTATGTGATGCATAATGAGGAACCAAAAGATCGTGCCAGTTTTTATTTTGTACAAAATGTGGGAGGAATTCTTGAAGAAGATTCTCAAAATGGGTTGGCTCACTTTCTAGAACACATGGCGTTTAATGGTTTGGAAAATTTTCCAGGTAAGAATATGCTTGATTATTTGGAAAAGAATGGTATTCTTTTTGGGCGTGATATTAATGCTTACACAGCTCAGGACGAAACTGTTTATAATATCAGCAATATTCCTACAGGAAATGAAGGATTAGTGGATTCGGCTTTGTTGGTTTTGCATGACTGGTCAGGTGGATTATTGTTGGAAGGCAAAGAAATTGAGTCGGAGCGTGGTGTTATTCATGAAGAGTGGCGTACCAGAAGAAATGTTCGTAAGCGTTTGGGAGATCAAACATCATCGGTGATGTTTAATAATTCGAAGTATGCAGAACGTGATGTGATCGGTTCTTTGGATGTGATTGATCATTTTGAACATTCAGCACTTCGTGAATATTACGACAAGTGGTATCGTCCGGATTTACAGGCTGTAGTTATTGTTGGAGATGTTGATGCAGAAGATATTGAGAAGAAAGTAAAGGATTTATTTTCAAAAATTCCAATGAAAAAAAATGCTGCAGAGCGCACTTATACTAAGGTTGAGGATTCAAAAGAAGTTGGTTATGTTGTCGCTAAGGACAAGGAAGCTAAAAACCTTAGTATTATGTGGTTGTTCCGTCGCGATTTGGATGTTGTTAAGAATAAAACCACTCAAAGAAACGATTTGGCCAAGGGTATGTTAAATCAGATGCTTGCTGCCCGTATCTCTGAAAAAACCAAGAAATTGGAATGTTCGGCCATGGGTATAGAGTTTGGAGGATATGACTTAGCGCGTACCAAAGGTGCTGATTATATTTATGTTACACCAAAATCAGGTAAAGAACTGGAAGCTTTCTCTGAAGCATTAACAGAGTTGGAACGTGTTAAGCGTTATGGTTTTACTGCTTCGGAACTCGAGAGGACTAAAGTGCAATATATGAGATCATATGAGTCATATGCTGCGAATTACAGCAAAATTACAAATGATAAGTGGGCAGAGCAGTTAGGAGATTTGTTCTTAAAAGCAGAACCATTTCCTTCTTTGGAGTGGGAAATGGAATTTGCAGCTAAAACAATTCCAGCCATCACACTCGAAGAGGTGAATTCGTTTGTAAAGTCTTATTCTAATGTTAACAATTCAGCATTAATATTGCAAGGTCCTGATAACGAAACACAAGCTTATCCAACTAAAGAAGAATTATTAGCTGTTGTGGCTAAAGTGAAATCTTCGAATGTGGAAGCTTATATTGATGAAGCAGGCAACCAGCCTCTTGTTGCTAAGAAGTTGAAGCCGGCTAAGATTTTAAGCCAATTTGGAGTTGAGGGAACTGATGCTAAAGGTTATGTTCTTGAGAATGGAGCAAAAGTAGTTATTCTTCCTACTGAATACAGTAAGGATGAAATTTCAATGTCTTCTTTCAGTTTTGGAGGAACATCATTAATTGCTGATAAAGATCTTGCTTCCGCTGATATGGCGACAAGTATTGTTGAAATGTCAGGTGTTGGGGAGTTTGATGCAACTCAGTTACAGAAAAAATTAGCCGGTAAAATTGTTGGTTTGAATGCAAGTTTAGGAGAATTGACAGAAGGATTTTCAGGTTCAGCTTCTCCTCAGGATTTTGAGACTTTACTACAATTGCTTTATCTGAATTTTGAAGCTCCTCGTTTCGAAGAAGCTCCTTTTAGTGCGCAGATGGCACGTATGAGAGATTATGTTACAAACATAAAAGTAGACAATAATAAAGCACTTCAGGATACAGTTGCTTTGGCAGGTACTAATTACTCTCCCCGTACTTTGCTTTTTGGAGAAGATTTTATTAATAAGATCGACTTTAACAGAGCTTCGGAAATTTACAAGGAGCGTTTTTCCGATGCCAGTGATTTTACGTTCATTTTTGTTGGTAATATTAACGAGAAGGAACATTTACCAATGATTCGAAAGTATATTGGTAACATCAGCTCTACGAACAAAAAAGAAACATTTTTAGATCATAAAGTGGGTCCTGCCAAAGGAATAACAAGCAGGATTTTCGATCGTAAAATGGCTGTACCTAAAACAACCGTGAATTATGCCTTACAAGGCGATTTCGATTATACTTTAAAGAACAGAATGATGCTTAATGTAGTGTCTCAGCTTCTGTCTAAAAGATACATGACAACTATTCGTGAAGAAGAAGGTGGATCTTATGGCGTTGGAGTTAGTCCTTCATCATCTAAGTTGCCAAGTCCGGAATTCTCATTGAACATCAGTTTCGATTGTAATCCTGAAAAGCGTGATCGTTTGGTTGAAATTGTTAAGGAGGAAATTGTTAAGATTCAAAATGAGGCCTGTGATGCTGTTGACTTAAATGAGATTAAGAACAATTTCATTAAAAGCAGAGAAGAAGCTGAATTGCAAAACTCTTTCTGGATGAGCAGTATCCAAAACAATCTAATGTTAGGTTCAAAACTGACTTCTAAGGAAGATTACATAAAATTGATTGAAAATATTGATGCAAACTCGATTCAGAAATTTGCAAAAAAAATATTAAAAAACGTGAATATTGTTGAAGTGATCATGAATCCTCAAAAGTAGTAAAACAAAATCATTAGTCTGTTTTGATTTAGTTAGGACCGGTTGGTGAGAATGATTGACCGGTCCGCTCTTTTGTCTTAAACTATTAACCAACCACTAGTAAATTATCGAAAAGCATATAATTTGTTTTTCTTGAAAAATCAGTAATGAAGGAACTTTACCTGCAAAAACTAAAAGAAGAATTTGTTCCTGCACTTGGGTGTACAGAACCAGTCGCAGTTGCTTATGCGGCAGCAAAAGCAAGGGAAATTTTGAATCAATTTCCAGATCGGATTGAATTTCACGTGAGTGGAAATATTTTTAAGAATGGAATGGGAGTTGGAATTCCAGGTTCGGGTATGGTTGGTTTAACTATTGCCGGAGCTTTGGGTGCTTTGGGAGGTAATCCTAAGGCCGGTTTAGAAGTTTTGGATGGAATTAGTCCTGATATTGTTGAATTGGCGCAAACCTTTGTGAACCAAGGGAAAGTTCAGGTAGATGTAAAATATGGTGTGGCTAAACTGTACATCGAATGCATCTGCTTTAAGGGTGAAAATTCAGGTAGGGTTATTATTCAGGATCGACACACAAATGTTGTTTTAGCCGAACGAAATGGTTTTGTTATCTACCAAAATACGTCAAAATCAGGAATCGATGCTATCGTTAGTATGAAAGACTGGAACTTCCGTAGTATTTATGAATTTATTAATGCTGTTGATATTGCCGATATCGCTTTCATTGAAAAAGGAGTAAAACTTAATAAGTCCATTGCAGAGGAAGGCTTAAAGGGGAATTACGGACTTCAGGTGGGTAAATCGATGATGATTAATATTCGGAAAGGAATCCTTAAGGAGGATTTAATGAGCCGATCCATAATGCTTACAGCAGCCGCTTCAGATGCAAGAATGGCTGGAAGTGCAATGCCTGTAATGTCTAATTGTGGTAGCGGAAACCAAGGGATAAGTGTTACTTTGCCTGTGGTTGTTGCAGCAGAGGAATTTAAAGTGAGTAATGAGAAGTTACTAAGGGCTTTGGCTTTAGCTTTGTTGGTTACAATTTATATGAAATCTTTTGTTGGTCAACTATCTGCGCTTTGTGGGGTGTTATTGTCTACTGCCGGCGCAGGATGTGGAATTACTTACATTATGGGAGGCGATTTTAAACAAATGGGGATGACATTACAGAATATGACAGGGGGTGTAACCGGTATGATTTGCGATGGAGCAAAATATGGTTGTTCACATAAGATTGCTGCAAGTGTAAGTGCTGCAATTCAATCCTCATTGTTAGCAATGAATCACAATTGTTTAAATGGAATGAATGGCATTATTGATGATGATGTGGAAGCGACTATTCGGAATATTGGTCGTTTGGCAAATGAGGGAATGGAAGTAACCGATGAGGTTATTCTTAAGACCATGTTAGAAAAGATGAAGAAAGTTTCTTAAGAATATAGAAAGAAGGAGAAAAAGATGGAAAGCAGAGAGAATACTGAAAGAGTAAAATGTTTGATAATTGGTTCGGGGCCAGCAGGGTATACTGCCGGAATCTACGCATCAAGAGCAAATTTAAATCCTGTTGTTTATGAAGGTTTGCAACCAGGTGGACAATTAACTACAACTACAGAAATTGACAATTTCCCTGGATATCCTGAAGGAGTTACAGGAAATGTTATGATGGGCGAACTAAAGAAACAAGCGGAACGATTTGGTTGCGATTGTCGTTGGGGTATAGTTACCGAAGTAAATTTGAACGAAAGGCCGTTTAAATTAAGGGTAGATGGGAATAAGGATATTGAAGCCGATTCGGTAATTATTGCAACAGGAGCTACTGCAAAATATTTGGGTTTAGAGAGTGAAGAAAAATATAGAGGTTCGGGTGTTTCGGCATGTGCTACCTGCGATGGTTTTTTCTACAGAGGAAAAGATGTTGCTGTTGTAGGTGGTGGCGATACCGCCTGCGAAGAAGCTTCATACTTAGCTGGTTTGTGTAAAAAGGTTTACTTAATAGTTCGTAAGGATTTTTTAAGAGCATCGAAAGCAATGCAGGAAAGAGTATTTAAAACTGCGAACATTGAAATTTTATTCGAACACACAACTAAGGAATTAACAGGAGAAAATGGGGTAGAGGGATGCACATTGATTAAAAATGCAGGTACCTCTTCGGCAGAAGAAGTAAAAATTGCTATCGATGGGTTCTTTTTGGCAATTGGTCATCACCCAAATTCAGATGTATTTTCTGATTACATTGATACCGATGAACAAGGTTATATCCTGACTCAGGCAGGCACTCCGATGACAAATATTAAAGGCATTTTTGCTTGTGGCGATGTTCAGGATCCGAATTACAGACAAGCAATTACATCAGCAGCATCAGGATGTCAGGCTGCCATCGAGGCAGAAAGATATCTTTCAGAAATGAATTAAAAAACATAGTCAAAGGTACTTTTTCGGCTAAATAAATAACTTCCATTATTTATGGTGCAAATTTCAGTAAAGCAGGCAATCCCGTATATTTCAGACATGTATTCGTTTTAAGTCAACGGTTGGGATTGCCTCTTTTTTGTATACAATAAAATTTAAAATAATTCATTCGCTCATCAAATATTTGTTTGATGGGCGTTTATCGTTAGCAAAAGAAATAAGTGACATAATGCATGGTTCATTTTAGGAGAAGTATTAAAATTGAGAAGATTGAATATAGAATAAAAGAACCAATTTTCTTTTAGTTTGGATTATTCTTAGAATCATCTTAAATTTCAGCGAAACAAAACAGAACCTATCTTGAAAAGAATTTCAATTATTATCCTTTTAATTTCCCTTACCAGTTTTTTTGCTTTCTCAAAAGTGAAGAACAATGGGATTCCTTTTATAAAACATTTTCCCCGAAGTCATTACAAAGGAGGAACCCAGAATTGGGACATTACCCAAACACCCAACGGACTGCTTTATTTTGCTAATAATGAGGGTGTGTTGGAATTTGATGGAAACAATTGGCGTGTGATTCCAATGCCGAATAATTCAGTTGTTCGTTCGTTGGCCGTAGATAGTTTGGGACAGGTATTTGTTGGTGCATATAATGAATTTGGATATCTAAAGCCCGATAATCAAGGGAAGTTAAGCTATCATTCTCTGGTTGATCTCTTGCCTGATAGTGATCGGAAATTTGATGAAGTTTGGCAAATTTTTCCTTATAAAAAGGGTATTCTGTTTCATTCGTTTCAAAAGATATTCTATTATAGGGATGGTGCAATTTCACAAATTCAAAATGAAAATGAATTTCATTTTGGTTTTCTTGTTGAGAATCAGTTTTTTGTGAGAGAACAAAGAAAAGGACTTTGTGTGCTCGACGGCAGATCTGTAGATTTAGTGAAAGGCGGTGAATTATTTGCTGATAAAGAAATTGTTAGTTTGCTTCCCTTGTCAAATCATTTGATTCTCATTGCTACGGCATTAGATGGCTTGTTTTTATATGATGGTACTCAGATTACCACATGGAACAATGATTTGAGCCAAAAATTCAAAACTGATCAGGTATATACAGGAATATCACTTGGTAATTCAAAATTTGCTTTTGGAACGGTTCGAAATGGTGTTTATATCATTAACAAGGATGGACAAATAATTCAAAATATTAATACTGAAAAAGGTTTACAGAACAATACAGTATTAAGTCTGTTTTTGGATCGAAAGGAAAATTTGTGGGTTGGATTGGACAATGGAATCGATTATCTGGAAATTAGTTCTCCTCTTTCCATTTTTCCAAAAGAAAAAGATCTTGGGGCAGGTTATGCATCAATATATTATGATGGGTATTTGTATCTGGGAACAAACACTGGATTATTTGCGAGGAAGTATGATTTTTCACAGGATTTAAGGAATGGAGAAGAGGCCTTCGAATTGGTTAAGAATACTTCGGGTCAGGTATGGCATTTACAAGTAGTAGACGGGGAGCTAATTTGCGGACACAATAAAGGAACATTTAGTATTGATAAAAAGGTAGGAAAGTTGATTTCTGACATAGCCGGGGGATGGAATTACATTTATAAAAAAGAGATTCCGAATGTAATGATTGGTGGAACCTATACTGGCTTAGTACTTTATGAGAAATCGAAACAAACGAATAATAAGTGGAAATTTAGTAAAAGAATTGAAGGCTTCAATGAATCATGCAGAGAAATGGTTTGGAATGACGATAATACGATTTGGATGTGTCATGGTTACAAAGGTGTATATCGTCTGTTCTTAAATGATGGATTTGATGAATGTACAAAGTGCAGATTTTATGGAATGGAAGACGGCTTTCAGTCAAATCTGGGCATAGATGTACACAAACTCCGGGATGAAATTGTTTTTTCTACCAGTAATGGTTTTTACAAATATGTGGCTGAATCGGATCGATTTGAAGTTCATCAGTCTTTAAATAATATATTTGACAGCGAAGAGCCTGTTAATAAGCTGTTTGAGCAAAATAATGGTGATGTCTGGTTTTTTCAAGCTGAAAATATAGGTTTGTTAAAGTCACAAGTAGATAATTCATATGAAATACTGAAAAAGCCATTCGCGCCCCTAAAATCTTCTTTTATTGGAGCTTTTGAGAATGTTACGGTTGTTGATAAGGAAAATGTTTTATTTGGGAATGAGGATGGTTTTGTGCATTATGATCCTACAGTTGTAAAAAAATACAACGATGCGTTTCAGACTATCATCAGAGAAGTTCGTATAAGCGGGAAAACAGATTCTGTTATTTATTATGGAACTTATTCCAATGCTAATGCAATTCAATTTGATTCGGATAATGAAAATAGGATTGAGTTGCCTTATAAGAGCAATGCCATTCAATTCAAATATTCTGCGCCTCAATTTAGCAATCCGGAATTAATCCGATATCAGTCTCAATTGATCGGATTTGATGAAATTCCATCATCATGGGCAAATAATTCTCAAAAAGAGTATACTAATCTTCCGGAGGGAGAATATGTATTTGAAGTGGTTTCAGAGAATCAATATGGAGTTAAATCTGCCAGGGATACATTTCATTTCACCATTTTACCTCCTTGGTATCGTTCTCATACAGCATTTGCTATATATGTTTTACTTGTATTGTTCTGCATTTATGCTGCTATTATTATTATAAGATATCGAATTAAGTATTTGCAAAACCAATTAAAAAAGAAGCAGGAAGAAGAGCTGAGACTAAAGGAACAAAAGTTTAGGGAAGAGGCACTTATTACGGAAAGGGAGGTTGTGCAGCTCCGTAATGATAAATTGCACAGCGAAGTTGAATTTAAAACCCGTGAACTGGCTGGATCAACTATGAATATCATTCATAAAAATGAGGTGCTTTCCTATTCGGTTGGAGAATTGAAAAAAGCTCTGAAAAAAATAAAAGATCCAACAGCACTTGTTCAGATAAGACAGTTAATGAAAACTATCGACGCTGAGTTCAACAGCGATCAGGATTGGGAGCAGTTCGAAGTACATTTTGATCAGGTGCACGAAGATTTCCTGAAAAGACTTCGATTGCTGCATCCGCAATTAACACCAAAAGATTTACGAATTTGTGCTTATTTAAGAATGAACCTATCCTCAAAAGAGATTGCTCCGCTGATGAATATTTCTGTTCGGGGAGTAGAAATAAGTCGGTATCGTTTGCGAAAAAAATTTAATATTGCAAGAGAAGAAAATTTAATTGATTTCATATTGAATGTCTAATCAATAAAATTTATTCTGTCTAAAAAGAGGCTAAGGATGAAAATCATTAGCCTCTTTTTAATTTGATGTATGGCGGATTTAAAAAATGTTTAATTGTTAATGAATGTTAAAGGGTTGAAGATTAATGTTTTAAAAATATGTAAGTATACTATGATGTAGTAATGATGTATTGGTGTTTTATGCATGTAGAGTTTGTGATGTATTGGTTTTTTTGATTAGGATAGATGTTGGGCTTACATTGCAATCGTTGTAGGTGTATACTGTAAAAACAGAACATCGAACTAATTTCTAATCTTAACTAACTAATTTATGAAAAAAACGGTCTTGTTTTTATTTCTCACATTCTTTTGCATGACAACCTTCGCGCAAAGGTATGTTGTGACTGGTGTCGTTTCCTCAGCTGAGGATGGTACGCCCATACCATTTGCTTCAGTAGTGGTAAAAGGAACAACTATTGGTACTTCAACTGATTTTGATGGTAAATACTCTATTGAAGTAACTGAAGATGCGATACTTGCTTATTCAATGATAGGATTTGAGACTAAAGAAGTTCTTGTCGAAAGTCAAACTGTAATTGACGTTATACTACTTACTCAGACAACAGGTCTTGATGAGGTAATTGTAGTAGGTTATGGTACTCAAAAGAAACGGGATGTGACTGGCGCTGTGTCCATTGTTGACTCTAAAACAATTGAAGCTTTAAAACCGGTTAAGGTAGAGCAGGCACTACAGGGAACAACTGCAGGAGTAACAGTTACTTCTGCTTCCGGTGCTCCAGGTTCAGGATTAGACATCCGTATTAGAGGAATCTCTACAAACGGTGATGCATCTCCGGTAGCAATCATTGATGGATATCAAGGTGATTTAGGAACTCTTAATCCTGATGATATCGAGACTATTACTGTTCTTAAGGATGCGCAAGCCGCAATTTATGGAACAGTTGGTGCTAATGGAATCATTTTGATTACAACCAAGACGGGTCGAAAAAATACAGCAGCAACTGTAAGCTTTAATAGTTCTATTGGTATTCAGGAAACATCAAGAAAATTGCCTGTTTTAAATGCAACAGAATATGGTGTTTTATTAAATGAGGCCTATGCAGCTAATGGTGAGGCTTTGCCTTTTTTGAATGTTGCAAATTTAGGTAAAGGAACAAACTGGCAAGATGAATTGTTTGAAAGAGCTCCTGTATTAAATAACAATATTAGTGTTAATGGTGGTTCTGATAAAATTGTATACTCTTTAAGTGCTTCAGATTTGGACCAAAAAGGAATAGTAGGGAAGGATAAAACGGGTTATAAACGTAATACAGCCAGAGTGAATTTAGGAGCTGATCTTTCCGATAATTTTAAGATGAAGTCATCTGTAATTTACACCTATATCAAAAGAAAATCGATTAATGAAAATGGTCTTGGATCTGTATTATTTAATGCATTAAATATGCCTTCAACAATGCCGGTTTACGATTCAAATGGAAATTATTTCTTGGCTCCAACCAGTCTTGGTATCGAAATTATTAATCCGTTAGCGCAGATTGCTGATACTTATAATGATTACAACTTGAAGAAGTTGAATGGTAATTTTAGTTTGGATTACGAATATTCCAAACATCTAAAAGCTACAGCAAGGATTGGTTTTAATACTAGTAATTCAGAGTCTAAGACATTTACTAAAATTGTTGATTACGGAGGAAAAGTGTTCGATAAAACACGAAGTAGTGTAAATCAGAATGCCGAAAACTTCAATGATTATACTTTTGATGCATTTATTACTTATGATAATACTTTTAACGAAAAGCATCATTTATCAGCAACACTTGGAACTACTGTTTTTAAAGAGTGGGGAAATCATTTGGATGCGACAGGTTATGATGTTCCAAATAATTCATGGGATTTTGCAGACATAGGATTAGCTAATGGGGTTAGTGATTCTAAATCAGTGGGATCTTGGACATTTGATCAAAGAAGATTATCGTATTTTTCAAGAATTCAATATGATTATGAAGGAAAATACTTGCTTTCAGCAATGATCCGCAGGGATGCCTCAACAAAATTTGGTCCTGAAGAAAGCGTTGCTTACTTCCCTTCAGCAACTGCAGGTTGGGTTATTTCAGATGAAGATTTCATGAGTGGCATTGAAGAAATCGATTTTATTAAATTGAGAGCGAGTTATGGTTTGTTAGGATCTGATAAAATTGATAGTTATAAATACATTTCGCAGTTAGATGGTGAAGCGACCTATGTTTTTGATGGTGTTTTGGCTCCGGGAACAGCTATTGGTGCAAATCCAAATCCAACTGTGAAATGGGAAGAGTCAGAACAGTTTGATGTTGGAGTTGATGTCAAACTTTTGAACAATAAAATAGATGTTAATGCCGATTATTTTATTAAGACTACCAACGATTTGCTGATTGGAAATATTCCTGTTTCCGGTATTCTTGGTATAGCTGCTCCTGGAGCAGCTGGTCCTACAGTAAATGCGGGTACTGTACGCAACAAAGGATTTGAATTCGCAGTTGGATACAGAGGCAACATTACCAAAGATTTAAGTTTTAAAGTGAATTACAACTTCACGACATTAAATAATGAGGTTCTGGAAGTAAATAATGGTTCAGGATTTATTGAAGGTGGAAATTTTGGTGTCGGTCAGCCAGCACCTTCCAGAATGGAAGTGGGAAAAGCTATTGGTTACTTTTATGGATATAAAACAGATGGTATTTTCCAAAATCAGGCAGAAGTAGATGCACATCCTTCTCAAACTGCACTGGGAGCCGAAGCATCACCTGGAGACATCAGATATGTAGATATCAATGGAGATGGAAAGTTAACTTCTGATGACAGAACGAATTTGGGAGATCCTATTCCTGATGTAACAATGGGCTTGAATATTTCAGTGAATTATAAAGGATTTGATTTCGTAGCATATTCTTACGCTTCAATTGGAAATGAGATGGTTCGTAATTACGAGAGATCCAATTCAAATGTAAATAGATTAAGTACCAGCCTTAACAGATGGACTGGAGCGGGAACAAGCAATTCTGTTCCACGGTTGACAACTGCTGCAACTGCAAACAATATTTTCTCAGACTATTTTGTTGAAGATGCCTCTTTCTTACGAATTCAGAATGTTCAACTAGGGTACACATTCCCAAAGAGTATCACTGAAAGATTAAGAATCTCTAAACTGCGTTTCTATGGCTCTGTTGCCAACCTATATACGTTTACTGACTATACAGGTTTTGATCCGGCAGCATCTACCGGCGCACCAATTGGTGGTGGAATTGACTATGGTTTCTATCCTGCAGCCAGAACATTTACATTCGGATTAAACCTTAATTTTTAAAAAGCCATGAAAATGAAAAATAGATTATACAACAAAGTTATATTCACGGTTTTTATCTCATTATCAGCATTAGTTTTTTCTTGTTCTGATGACTTTGTAGAATTATCACCTGAATATTCAATTGACTCTGAGAATTATTTTAATTCCTCAGATGATTATTACAATGCTCTCATTGCATCTTACGATATGTTACAATCAACGTATGTAAATGTAATATTAGGAGAAATAGCTTCAAACAATACTCTTTGTGGTGGCGAAAGTGCTACTGATGTTGTTGGATGGCAACAGGTTGATGATATGATTCATACACCTGTAAATAGTAATCTGGGAGACATATGGAACTGGATGTTCGCCGGAGTGCAGCGTTGCAATTACTTTATGGAATTTAAAGATAATATCGACTTTGATGGAAGAGAAATAATGATTGGTGAAGTTCGGTTTTTAAGAGCCTATTATTACTTTGAATTGGTAAAATGGTTTGGAGCAATTCCGCTTAAAATCGATGAGCGATATAAATTAGGAGATGAAACTTCAATTCCACGTTCACCGGTATCTGATGTATATGCACAAATTGAAGCAGATCTGCTTTTGGCTATCAAAGTGCTGCCAACAACTGCAAGTCAAACCGGACGTGTAACAAAAGGTGCCGCTCAGGCTTTGCTTGGTAAAGCATATTTGTTTCAGGATAAATTTTCTGAGTCTGCTGCAGTTTTTGATGAGTTGATTAAGGATGAAAATTATTTATTAGTATCTGATTACAATACAATCTTCGAGGCAGAAGGCGAAAATGGAGTAGAATCTGTTTTCGAAGTTCAATATACTGATGTTGAAGGTGCTGGTTTTGGTTGTTTGCAATGCAGCGAAGGAAATGTAGCGGTTGGATTTAGTGGGATAAGAGGTTATGTCGGAGATTTATATACGTCTGGTTTTAGTTTTAATCTACCAACACAAGATGCAGTAGATGAGTTCGAACCAGGCGATAATCGTAAAGATGTTGCCATACTGGATATCGAAGCCTGGGCTGCAGAAACAGGAGCAGAATATACTACTGGTTTTGAACATACCGGATACTTCAATAGAAAATATATCCCGCGCAAAAGGAGTGCTGATGCACAAGGTGACTTGAACTTGACCAATCCTAACAATTACAGAGCAATCAGATATGCTGATGTTTTATTGATGGCTGCTGAAGCCAATAATAGAGGAGGAGTCTCAGACACAAAAGCACAAGAATATCTTTCACAAGTTCGACGCAGAGCTTTTGGTGATACGAACCATGATATTACATTAACAGGAGCTGCTTTAACCGATGCGATTTATCATGAACGCAGAGTTGAATTAATAGGAGAAGGACATCATTTCTTTGATTTGGTGAGAACAGGCAGAGCAGCCAGTGAAATAGATGGATTTGTTGCAGGTAAAAATGAGGTGTTTCCTATTCCATTGGAAGAAATTCAGTTTGCCAACGGGAACTGGGAACAAAATCCAAATTATTAAAACTTAAAGAATATGAAACGTCCATGCCAAAGTGATTTTGACTCACAGAGAGATGATTATCTCAGCATGGTAAGTTCCATATGGCAAATAAAAACAAATTATAATCATATGAAAATACTAAATAAAATAAGCGCATTTATTTTCATTTTAGCTGTCGTTTTTGCTTGCGAAACGGATGAGGATAAATTGTATTCATTGGATTATGTGACTGCACCAACTAATGTGTCAGCGATATTCAATATTACTCAGGATAATACAGGTATAGTAACAATTATACCAAATGCAGATGGTGCTTCATCTTATAGAATAGATTTTGGTGATGGTTCTGAAGTTGCAGAATATACTCAAGGGCAAGAGGTAACGCATACTTATATCGAAGGTGTATATCAGCTTAGCATTTTAGCTGTTGGTTCTACTGGTCTTTCTACTGAATTTATTCAAGAAGTCAATATTTCATTTAAAGCCCCTGAAAATTTAAAAATTATTGTTGAAAATGATCTTAGCATTTCTAAGAAGGTAAATATTAGTGCAACAGCTAATTATGCAACTGTTTTTGATATCTATTTTGGTGATGTGGCGGATGAAGAGCCAACGGCAACAATGCCTGATGAGCTTATCTCTCATCTTTATGAGGTTGCAGGAGATTATGAAATTAGAGTGATTGCAAAAAGTGCAGGAGCAGCGACTACTGATTCTACATTCACATTTACAGTTACTGAGATTTTAGCTCCGGTTGCGTCGGCGCCAACACCTCCTTCCAGAAATGTAGAAGATGTAATTTCGATTTACAGTTCTGCTTATGCTGATATTGAAGGAATTAACTATAATCCGGATTGGGGACAATCGGGTCAGGGAAGCAGCTATGGAGAATTTGATCTGAATGGTGATAAAATGCTTCAATACATCAATCTTAGCTATCAGGGAATTGCTTTAGCTGATGGAACATCTGTAGATATTACGGGTATGGAATTTTTACATATAGATGTTTGGACTCCTGATGTTACTAAATTAGAAACTTCACTGATTAGCGGTACAAATGGTGAAAAACCAGTTTCGAGCGATTTAACAGCTTTTGAATGGACCAGCATTGATCTTGCGATATCTGCATTTACAGATCAGGGATTAACAGTTGCAGATATTATTCAATTAAAATTAGTTGGTGATCCTTGGGCGGCAGGAACTGTTTTTGTAGACAATATTTATTTCTATAAAGCAAAATCATCATCGCCAACTCAAGCGGCTCCAGTACCACCTGCAAGATATGTGTCTGATGTGATTTCCATATTTAGTGATGCATACACAAATATTACAATAAATGAATGGAATCCTGGTTGGGGACAGGCAACAACATTAACCAGTATCGATTTTAGTGGGAATAATGCTTTATTGTACAAATCATTAGACTTTACTGGTATTGTAACTGACTATGATAATCCAACTGATTTATCAGCAATGACATTTGTTCATTTTGATTATTGGACGAGTGATGCTGATAAGCTAGCGTTAAAGCTGGTGAATACAGTAGTGGGTAGTGAAGATATTGTAGAGGTTTCTGCTGTTACTGTTGGAAGTTGGGTAAGTGTTGATATCGCTTTAGCAGAGTATTCTACTGACCTGACAGCGGTAACGCAGTTGCTTTTCGAATCTTCGAGTGCAACAGTATATATTGATAACTTATATTTCTATAAGGCACCGACAGAAGCTGCGCCAACACCAACAGCTAATGCTGCAGATGTGATTTCCATATTTAGTGATGCCTATACAAATATTACAGTAAATGAATGGAATCCAGGTTGGGGACAAACAACTACATTAACCAATGTTGATTTTGGTGGAAATAATGTACTCTTATATCAAGCCCTTAACTACACAGGAATTGTTACAGATTACGACAATCCAACTGATTTGTCTGGTAAGACTTATGTGCATTTTGATTATTGGACAAATGATGCAACCAGTCTTGCTTTAAAACTGGTGAACACCATCGTAGATAACGAAGATATTGAGGTGGTACCATCCATAATTCTAGGTAGTTGGGCAGGTGTTGATATCGCTTTAGCAGATTATTCTACCGACTTAACAGGGGTAACCCAGTTGCTCTTCGAATCTTCTGGTGCAATGGTTTTTATAGACAACCTTTATTTCTATTAATTTAAGAGAATAACTTATGAAAAAAAATATTCAATATATATCCACTCTGCTTCTTGGAACGCTGCTAATTTTTACTGGTTGCGATGAAGAGAAGTATGAATTAGGTACACTAACAGTACCAAGCAATGTTGACCTTTCCTATGTGATCGTTGGGCAGGATGATGAAAATCCATATGGTGATGGCAGTGGTGCGGTAAATTTTTCGGCATCAGCAAATGATGAAATTACCTTTAATTATTTATTTGGTGATGGAAAAGATAGTGAGATTGCTGCGGATGGTAATGTATCACATGTTTTTGCTAAAACAGGTGTTAACACATACAATGTTACTGTAATCGCTATTGGTACAGGTGGTATTTCTTCGAGTAAAACCATACAGATTGAAGTTTTAAGCACCTTCACAGATGATGAAGCTGCAGAATTCCTGACAGGAGGAAGCTCTAAGACGTGGTATTGGGCAGCAGATCAACCAGGACACATCGCTTTAGGCCCTAATTATGAAGATGCAGGCAAAGCATATGGAGCATGGTTTAGTGCAGCACCTTTCGAAAAATCGTGTATGTATGATGCTGAATTTGTGTTTACAAAAACTGCTGAAGGTTTAACTTTCGAACAAACTACAGGATCTGCATATATTCCAGGAACCTACGCAGGTAAGTTAGGAGTTGATGGCGATTTATGTTATGGTGAAGATGTTGTTACCGCTATGTTTGGGGTTAAAAGCGTCTCGTTCGGACCAGCATCATCTGTTGCAACAATTGATGGGGGATACAGAGGAACCAGCTTTAGTTTAAGTGATGGTGGTTTTATGTCATGGTACGTTGGAGCAAGTACTTATGAAATCATACAGGTAACAGAAAACTTATTGAAAGTTAGAGTTGAAGAGGATGAAACATATGCTTGGTATCAAACTTTTACCACAGTTAAACCTGTACAATAATATGGAGTCGATATTGTTAAAACGAATTTACTAACTAAATAGGTTGGAATTCTTATCACAAGATCAGGTATAAGGAAATATAGAAAACAAGACGTTGCATATTTGGATTTTTAATACCTATTGTGCAACGTCTTTTACCAATTAAAAGATTGAATACAAATCTTTCTTGTTTACTGAAATTAGAATTGTAAATGAGGAGTTTCGCAATAATATGATAATGGTTATGAAAAGGATAGATATATTGAAAATGATTTTTGTTTGTTTTGGTTTCCTTCTTCTCGCAAGTTGCGGAAGCAACGATTCAGAATCAGGAATGAATGCGAATTTCACCTTTGATTATACTGATGGTAATCATGTGGAATTTAAAAATGAATCTGAAGGAGAATACTATTCTATGGAGTGGGATTTTGGAAATGGTGAGACTCCTGTGACTACAACAGACAAAAATAAAAGCTTTAGTATATATTATCCTGTTGAAGGAGAGTACAACGTAACTCTTACATTATTTGGTTTTACTGGGGATAAAGCAGAGGTCAGCAAAATAATTAGCATTTCAAATACCGATTTCGAAATTTCTTTTAGTGCAGAAATTGATCCAACCAATCCCAATAATGTAGTTTTGGTAAATACAACTATAGGCAATTACGATTCTTTCAAATGGGTATATCGTAATATAGATGTTGATAATGAGAAGAATACAATTGCTTATTTTCCTAAATCCGGACAGTATGAAATAGAATTGATTGTGGCTGTAGGGAATGATACCTTTTCAACAAAACAAACAATTACCATAATTCAAGATGATCCTAACTATGTGGATAATATGACACTAGTATGGTCTGATGAGTTTGATGGAACATCGGTTAATACAGATTATTGGACCTTTGAAACCGGCTCAGGTGGATGGGGCAACAACGAATTGCAAAATTACACCAATGGTGATAACGCTGAAGTTACAGATGGCATGTTGATTATTACAGCAAAAAAAGTGAATGATGATAAAGTTGCAGGTTCATACACTTCAACTCGTTTGATTTCTAAAGGCAAAAAAGAATTTACATACGGACGATATGAAATTCGCGCCAAATTACCTTCCGGTACAGGAATATGGCCTGCTATATGGATGCTGGGAAGTAATCTCAACACAGCAGGCTGGCCTGCATGTGGTGAGATTGATATTATGGAATATGTAGGTTATCAACCTGATGTTGTTCATGCAACAGTTCACACAACTGCAGGTTCAGGCTCCAATGGTGATGGCAGCAGTGTGCCACTGACAACTGCCGAAGAAGAATTTCACGTTTATGGTTTGTTATGGGATGAAACAGAGATGGTGTTTTATATCGATACTCCTGATAATGTAACTCATACTTATGCACCATCAACTAAAACGGCTAGCAATTGGCCTTTTGATGAATCTCAATTCTTCATTTTAAATGTTGCAGTTGGAGGGAACTGGGGAGGTGCTCAGGGAATCGATAACGCTATTTTTCCTCAAAGCATGGAGGTTGATTACGTTCGGGTATATCAGTAATCGAATAATTCTACAAAACATACATTATGACACTTAAAAATACCATCCTATTATTGGGAACAATATTTCTGTTGTCTTCTTGCAAATGGAAGAAACCTGAAAGCTCAGTAAAAAATACAGAAAGTGCGCTGAAGAGCGATTATCAATTGGTTTGGAGCGATGAATTTAATTATACAGGTTTGCCAGATTCAACAAAATGGAGTTACGATACAGAAGGAAATTCTGAAGGTTGGGGAAACAGCGAAGCTCAACATTACACAATAGCAAAGAAAGAAAATGCCTGGGTTGAAAACGGTGTTCTTAACATCATTGCATTAAAAGAGCAGTACGAAGGTAAGGATTATACATCTGCCCGCTTAAATTCAAAAGCAAATTGGCTGTACGGAAAAATTGAGGTAAATGCCAAGCTTCCAAAGGGAAGAGGTACTTGGTCTGCTATATGGATGATGCCGAAAGACTGGTCCTTTAAGGATGGAGACTGGCCAAATATTGGAGAAATCGACATCATGGAACATGTGGGACATAATTTAGGTGCAATTCATGCTTCTGCCCACTCTAAAGATTACCAATGGCAAACCAATACACAACAAACTGACACAATACATATAGCTGATGTAGCTGAAAAATTTCATTCCTACATCTGGGAATGGACGCCTGAAGTGATGAGAGCCTATGTAGATGATCAACTTTATTTCGAATATAAAAACGAAGGTTTGGGTGTATCAAAATGGCCCTATATAAAGCCATTTTACTTGATATTAAATGTTGCCGTGGGCGGAGTCTGGGGTAGTGTGGAAGGAATAGATGCTGAAGCATTTCCTCAAACCATGCAGGTTGAATATGTAAGAATCTATCAGAAAAAATAATCGCTTTAGTTTTAGAGTTGATCCTTGTAAAAGAATAATGAATGCTTACATCGGAAGAATCCGATTGTGAGTTTTAAAATATAAAAATCAGAAGTTTTTACTATAAAAAGTAATTGAAGTAGAATCAATTAAAATCAAAATGAAGAAGAATAACATTTATTTGGGAGACACGAGTTTGAATTGCAGCAAGGCTGAAGTCGAGGGGGAATTCGTAGAACTACAGAATGAAAAGTTTTACAAGATCAGCAATTCTGATCAAATGTCAGACTTCTTTATGAGTATAGTTAGTGATTCCGATCACTGGATGTTCATATCGAGCAATGGTTCTTTGTCGGCAGGAAGAAAAGACAGGAATAATGCATTGTTCCCTTATTATACCGTTGATAAAATTCACGATTACAGAGATAAAACAGGCAGCAAAACAATTGTGCTTGTTGAAAAGAATGAGAAAACCTTTCTATGGAAACCTTTCTCTGACGGTCTGCGAAAAATATACAAGATTGAAAGAAATTTGTATAAGAGTATGTATGGCAATAAAGTCATTTTTGAAGAGGTGAATTTTGATTTGGGAATGAGTTTCCAATACGGCTGGAGTAACAGTGAAAAATTTGGCTGGGTAAAAAAATCGAAAGTCAGCAATTTAAGCGGTGAAGCAGTAAAATTTGAGATACTTGATGGTATTGAAAATATTCTTCCTTGCGGTGTAGATTACAATTTTCAGAATGAATACAGCAATTTATTAGATGCTTATAAGAAAAGTGAATTGCTTGCAGAAAGTGGTCTGGGATTGTATATGTTAAGTTCAATTCCTGTTGACAGAGCTGAACCCAGTGAATCGTTAAATGCAACTACAGTATGGTCGCATGGATTAAATGACAAAAGGAAAATTCTTTTATCAAGTAAACAATTCGATCGCTTTAAGGATGGTCTTCCAATTGAGGCTGAATATGATGTCAGAGCAACAAAGGGAGCCTATATTTTGAATGCAGAATTGGAATTGGGAGCAAATGCTTCACGCGAGTGGATCATTGTTGCAGAAGTAAATCAGACTAGTGCTGATGTTGCCAATCTAAATCATTTTATCAATACTGAAAAGAACATATTCGAATTTGTATCCAAAGATATTGCTTTAGGTACGAATAATTTGATTCAGATTGTTGCAGACGCCGATGGTTTGCAAATGGGAAATGATGATCTGGCTTACGCCCGTCACTTTTCAAATACGCTTTTTAATGTGATGAGAGGTGGTGTTTTTACTGACAATTACCTTGTCGGATCAGATGATTTTAAACTGTTCGTTCATCAAGCCAATAAATTGCTTGCTAAGAAATTTGAAGCGTGGATTGATCAATTGCCATCAAAAATCACTTATTCTGAATTGAATAATTTGGCTGAAAAGACCGGCGATTCTGATTTGATTAGAATCTGTTATGAATATCTTCCGCTTACATTTAGCAGAAGACATGGAGACCCAAGTCGCCCATGGAATCAGTTCTCTATCGAAACAAAAAATGACGATGGCTCACCAAAACTGACTTATCAGGGAAACTGGCGTGATATTTTTCAAAATTGGGAAGCTTTGGGCTTGTCGTATCCTGAATTTATTGAGGGAATGATTGGTAAATTTGTAAATGCATCTACTCCTGATGGTTACAATCCATACAGAATAACAAGGGAAGGAATTGACTGGGAATGTCCGGATCCGCAAGATCCATGGGCTTATATCGGATACTGGGGAGATCATCAGATTATCTATCTTCAAAAATTTCTGGAGTTATCTAATGAATACCATCCCCGGAAATTGGATGAGATGCTTTCGAAAGAGAATTTTGTTTACGCAAATGTTCCGTATCGAATTAAATCTTATCGGGATATTGTAAAAAATCCAAAGGATACCATTGAGTTTGATTTTACTTTAAATGATCAGATTCAAAACAGGGTAGAGCAAATTGGAGCTGATGCCCGCATGCTGACAAATGGAGAAGGTCAACTGTATCAGGTGAATCTTACCGAAAAGATTTTGGTAACACTATTGGCCAAATTGAGCAACTTTATTCCTGAAGCGGGTATCTGGTTAAATACTCAACGCCCTGAATGGAATGATGCTAACAATGCTTTGGTGGGTAATGGAGTTTCGATGGTTACTTTGTGCTACCTGAGAAGATTCCTGAAGTTTTGGACGATTAAATTTAATGATATATCTGTTGAGGAAATTCGCATTTCTGAAGAAGTAAAAACTTTATTGGACAGCATTTTTAATTTGTTTGCTGAAAATGCATCTCTATTGGAAAAAGGATTTTCGGATGAAGACAGACGCCGTTTCGCAGATGTTTTGGGCGAAGCAGGAACGACTTACCGAAATGGAATTTATGCCAATTCTTTTTCAGGAGTGAAAAAAACAGTGAAGGTGAGCGAATTGCTCGATTTCACCAATTTGGCTTTGGTTTATATGGATCAATCCATTAAAGTAAACAAACGTGAGGATGGTCTTTATCATGCTTACAATCTGATTTCATTTACTGATAAAACTGTTTCGGTTCGATATTTATATGAAATGCTCGAAGGACAGGTTGCTGTTTTAAGCTCTGGCTATTTAAACTCTAAAGAAAGTCTGGATATACTCGATTCATTAAAAGCAAGTGCATTGTTTCGGGAAGATCAGTACAGTTACTTTCTTTATCCAAACAGACAATTACCTCTTTTTGCTGAAAAGAATAACATCCCTGCCAATCAGGTGAAAGAATCTAAATTATTATCTCAATTAATTGCTGATCAGGATACTTCAATTCTGAATGTAGATGATTTAGGAGGTTATCATTTTAACGGCACATTTAGGAATGCCCAGGTTTTGGAAAATGCCATCAACAATCTGAATGCAAATAAGTACGCACAGCTTGTTAAGGAGGAAAAAGAAAAAGTACTCGGTATTTTCGAAGAGATGTTCGACCATCAATCATTTACAGGTCGTTCGGGTACTTTTTACGGATTTGAAGGTTTGGGTAGTATCTATTGGCACATGGTTTCGAAACTATTGCTTGCTGCACAAGAAAGCTATTTTAATGCCATAGAACAGGGAGCTGATCCTGTGGTAATTGGTAAAATCAAGGATCATTACTTCGAAATTAAAGCAGGTATTGGATTGTATAAATCGCCTAAATTATACGGAGCCTTCCCGACAGATGCTTATTCTCATACACCTTCTCATGCCGGCGCTCAACAACCAGGCATGACAGGTCAGGTAAAAGAAGATTTTATATCCAGAATGAGAGAGCTGGGCATCCATGTGAATAATGGCGAAATAGTATTCGGGACATCTTTGTTTAACGATCAGGAGATATTGAATCATGATGACCTGTTTGTTTACTATGGTGTGACTGGACAGGAGAAACAAATTGCTGTTCATAGCGGTCAGTTGGCATTTACTTACTGCAAGGTTCCTGTGATCTATACATCCGCAGAAAAAAATCAAATTACAATTTCATTTAAAAATGGAGAAACGAAAGTGATTCCAAACAATACAATAGATAAGGAGACAAGTGCTTTGATTTTTAATCGAAGTGGAGAAGTGGAGAGAATTGATTTCTCAATCGGCAGGAAATAATAATTGATACAATCTGTACGATCACAAAACACGATTGTGATTGTACAGATTACCTTAAACTCTAACCTAATAAGCTATAACCGATGTCAGTAAGAAGCGAATATTTAATGTCCCTTGCCGGAATGGATCTTTCCGGTAAAACCGAAGATGAATTAGTCTCTCTATACAATCAATTGTTGAATTCAGGAATGCACGGATTGTGTTTTAGTCCATACATGGAGGATCAAGAGCCAGGGACAGAAATTAGCGAAGAACAAATTAGAAGAAGAATTGAGATCATCAAACCTCATACCAAATGGGTGAGGTCATTCTCATGTACCGAGGGCAATGAATTGATTCCTAAAATTGCTAAGGAAAATGGAATGAAAACCATGGTTGGAGCTTGGTTGGGAAAATACAAAAGCATTAACGAACGGGAAATCACTAATTTGATTGAAGTTGCTAAAGCCGGACACGCAGATATTGTTGCTGTTGGAAACGAGGTACTGTATCGTGAGGATTTATCGGAAGATGAACTGTTGGATTATATCTATAGAGTGAAAAAAGCACTTCCGGGAATTCCTGTCGGATATGTTGATGCTTACTATGAATTTGGTAACCGTCCTAGAATCACAACAGCCTGCGATGTGATATTGGCCAATTGCTATCCATTTTGGGAAGGATGCAACCTTGATTATTCCTATCTGTATATGAAAGACATGTACAATCGTGCGCTAAAAGCCGGAAATGGAAAAAAAGTAATTATCACTGAAACAGGCTGGCCAAATGTGGGTGAAAAATTCCATGGTGCCGAACCTTCTATCGTAAATGCCCTTAAATATTTTATCAACACGCAAATGTGGTCGAAGGAAGAGGATATAGACATTTTCTATTTTTCATCCTTCGATGAAGCGTGGAAAACTTCTGACGAAGGCGATGTTGGAGCTTATTGGGGAATTTGGGATAAAGATGAGAACTTAAAATTTTCGAAATAGTTGATTCCTTGAATTGAAATTGCATGAACCACTACAGAATGAATCGAAACGAACCACTTACTATAGAACCTGGAAAAGCGATTTGTTATTCGGGTTTCAGAGAAGGACAGAGTCCGGATACAGGTGTTTATCCAACTTATGAGCAAGTGAAGGAAGATCTTTTAATCCTACATGATCATTGGAAATATTTGCGGTTATACGACTGCGATAAACAAACAGATCTTGTTTTGGAGGTGATTCAAAAAGAAAAGCTCGATTTTAAAGTAATGCTGGGTGCCTACATAGGTGCTGAAATGAACAATTTTGGTTGTCCGTGGGGAGGTTCATATTCGGAAGAGGAATTGACCCAAAACAAGGAGCGAAACCTGAATCAAATTAAGAAATTGATTCGATTGGCCAATGAATTTCCTGATATCATTTTTTCCTTATCAGCAGGGAATGAAGCATTGGTTCACTGGACAGATCATTACGTGCCGTTAGAAAATGTAATTGGCTACGTCCGAATGATTAAAGCAGGGGCAAAACAGCCGGTTACATTCTGTGAAAACTATGTGCCATGGCTCGATAAATTGAAAGATTTGGTTGAAGAAGTTGATTTCATATCCATTCACACTTATCCGGTGTGGGAGTATAAAAATATTCATGAGGCAATGGAATACACTAAGCAGAATTATTACAGTGTTGCTGATAAGTATCCTTACAAACCTGTTGTTATAACCGAAGCTGGTTGGGCAACCAATTCAAACGGAAGAGGCATTTCTCCAGGAAATGTAAGTCAGGATTTGCAGAAGATTTATTACAATGATTTAATTGAATGGAGCGAGATAGAAGAGGTCTTAACCTTTGTTTTTGAGGCTTTCGATGAGCCATGGAAAGGATCTCAGGAACCAATGGAACCGGAAAAACATTGGGGTCTTTTCACGGTTGACCGAAAACCAAAAAAGGTGATGGCAAAATTATTTGCTGATTCAAAATAGTATGAAACCCCAAAACCTAAAGAACTATGAAAAACTCAGTAAAAAATAGCAGGAGCACTGGCGTGATGATCACTTTGGTGATTTCAATCCTGTTGATATCCTGTAAAAATGATAAGAAAGTATCCCCAAAAGATTTAGATTCAACCAAGATAACTAAGATAGAAATTAAGCAAACTAGTAATGACTTATTAAATGGAGTTTCGAAGGCGGTTTGCTATTCTGGTTTTAGAACAGGCCAACATCCCGATAGAGGAGAAGGAGCCATTAATCCAAGCGATGAACAGATTCTCGAAGACCTTCAGATTATCTCTCATGATTCTCTTTTCAATTTAATTCGTCTGTACGATTCTGGTGAAAATTCCGAAGCTGTACTTAGAATAATCAAAGAAAATAATCTGGATATTAAAGTAATGTTGGGCATTTGGTTGAAAGCTGAATTAAGTGCTCATGAAACTTGTGGATGGCTAACCGAGCCAATTTCTGCTGACATTTTAGCGCAAAACTCCATTACAAACCAGAAGGAAATACAGGAAGGAATTCGGTTGGCTGCAAAATATTCCGAATCAGTAATTGCAGTTAATGTTGGCAACGAAGCATTGGTTGAATGGAATGATCACAAAGTAGATACCGATACGATTATTTCTTATGTGCATAAAGTTCAGAAGGCAATTCAACAACCTGTTACTGTTGCCGATAATTACGAGTGGTGGGTTACTAAAGGCGAAACGTTAGCGAAGGCAGTCGACTTCATATCAATTCATGTTTATCCGGTTTGGGAAGGCAAAGACATTGCCGAGGCAATGTCCTATACCATCGAAAATGTGCAAAAAGTTAGAAATGCACTTCCTGAAAGCAAGATTGTAATCACTGAAGCAGGATGGGCTACAGAAGCTTCAGAATTTGGCGTGAGAGCAAGTGAAGAAAAGCAAAAGCAATATTATAACGACCTGATGAAATGGTCTGCAGAAATGAACATCACGACCTTCTTTTTTGAAGCTTTCGATGAAGATTGGAAAGGAGAAACAGCGAATCCTTTGGGTGCAGAAAAACACTGGGGCTTATTCACTGTTAATAGAAAACCTAAAAAAGTAATGGGGAATTTCTTTGATAATTAAATCAAATTAGAACAGTTTCTGCCTGCATGCCCTAATTCATAATTTTTAATTCATAATTCAATAAATATGACACATTATAAAACAGCAAAGGAAGACATTGTCCCAATTGGGCAAAAAATAGCATTTGGATCAGGACATCTGGCGAATCAGTTATTTCCTGCTGCTTTGGGTGTGTTTATGGTTGTTCTGGTAATGTCTTTGGGAATGGATCCAATTCTTGCCGGATTATTAGGTGCCTTACCCAGACTTTTGGATGCGTTAACAGATCCTATTATGGGATTTATTTCAGACAATACGAAATCGAAATGGGGGCGAAGAAAACCTTATATTTTAATAGGGAGCGTTATTTCAGGAGTCACTTTTATGATTATGTGGCAATTGAATCCTGAAAATTCTGAGATCTACAATTTCTTTTACTTTTTAGTCGTATCCATATTTTTTTATATCGGTTACACCATTTTTGCGACACCCTTAATTGGTTTGGGGTATGAAATGACTCCCGATTACAATGAAAGAACGAGATTGATGGCTGTTTCTCAGTTTATGGGACAAATTGCATGGATGATAGCTCCTTGGTTTTGGGTAATTATATACAATCCTTCTCTTTTCGATTCCGCACCTGAAGGGGCAAGAATTCTTTCCGTTTGGGTAGGTGGTTTGTGTATGGTTCTAGGCATTCTGCCGGCCCTTTTTAACAATGAAATGATTGTTCCCGATCAGGATAAGATGAAAAATTTGTCAAGAAAAGAATTGGCTGCGAACACAAAGGAATTCATAAAAGGGATAAAATTAACCATTCAAAATAAGCCGTTTATGAAGCTTTGTGGATCTACATTTCTCATTTTTAATGGTTTCCAGACTATTGCGCAATTTGCCTTCTTTATTATTGTCTATTATCTTTTTCAAGGAGATAAAGTTGCGGCAGGAGGATGGCCTGCCTGGTTTGGTACCATAAGTGCGATGGCTACCGCATTTCTTGTAATTCCTATTGTCACCAAACTTTCTGAGAAATTTGGTAAAAAGAATGCTTTCATCATAGCCACTCTTCTTTCAGTGGTGGGATATGCATTAAAATGGTGGGGATTTAATCCTGAATATCCTTGGTTAATGTTCATGCCAATTCCGTTTTTGTCATTTGGGATAGGTGGTTTATTTACTTTAATGATGTCGATGACAGCGGATGTTTGCGATTTGGATGAACTGAATAATGGAGAACGCAGAGAGGCTACATTCGGAGCGATTTATTGGTGGATGGTGAAACTGGGGACGGCCATTGCCATGCTAACCAGTGGTGTTGTTTTGCATTATATTGGTTTCGATGAAAGTGTTGATGTTCAGTCTGCAGAGACTCTTACAAATCTTAGATTAGCGGATATTCTGATTCCTATTGCCACAGCATTCCTCGCAATTGTATTGATCTGGAAATATGATATAACAGAGAAGAGATCTCATGAAATTAGAGAAGCATTAATTGCACGACGAGGTAAGGTAAAGCATGAAGGTGATGAGATCAGTAATGTTACAGGCGAAATTATACCTGATAAAATATAAACTTCCTAAATAGTCGAGAATGCATATGCGGGAATGACAATTTAATTCAAGAAGAATTGGACTCTTGAGTAACACAAAAGCTGTAAATGAAAAAAATTAATGAGTGCTCAGGCAATACCAACCAGTATTGATGCTAAGTAGTTTGAATTCAGATTAATAATTTTGTTATGATTAAAAATATTACAATCACTTTGCTCTTGTGTTTGTCATTCGTTTTCATCAATGATGCGCGCGCCGATACAATAACAACAAACGGCCGGACAATTCTGCTAAACGATTCTGTCTATACAATTAAAGGAATCTGTTATCATCCTGTACCTAAGGGCAGTGATAAACGAAGCTTTAGTAATCTTAGCGAAGATTTAAGTTTGATGGTTGAAGCAGGGATTAATACAATTCGGGTATATTCTCCCATTCATGACAAAGCTGTTTTAGATGAAATTCAAGAGGCTGGACTAAAAGTGATTATTGGGCTTGGATACAATCAAGGCGGAGATTCGGATATTTTTTCCGGCACATTTATCGATTACATAAACAGGTACAAGAATCATGATGCCATACTTTTTTGGGAACTGGGTAACGAGTATAACTACCATCCGGAGTGGTTTGAGGGTGATATTAATAATTGGTACACAGCTTTAAACAATGCTGCAGACTTAATTCATCAGCAAGATCCATTACATCCTGTTGCTACTGCTCATGGCGACCTACCGGATTCGTTGGCTCTTGCAACATGTCCGGATATTGATATTTGGGGAATGAATGTTTATCGATGGGACAATCCTGAGACTATTTTTCCTGAGTGGGAAGCTGTTAGTAGTAAACCAATGTACCTTTCCGAAGCCGGAGCAGATAGCTACATGACGATTTCAAAAAATACTTATGAAAAAGGTGAAAATCAGTTGGCTCAGGCTGATGCAACGGTAAACATTCTGGGTGCCATATTTCGAAATCAGGATATTTGTTCGGGTGTAACATTGTTTGCTTTTGTTGATGAGTTGTGGAAAGCAGGTAATAATAACGTGCAGGATACAGGAGGATGGGCGCCAAACAGCAGTGGCGTTCCTTACGACGGAGCACCAAATGAAGAGTATTGGGGAATAGTAAATATTGATCGAAATAAGAAAAAAGTTTTCTCTGTTGTAAAAGAAAAATATACAAACTTACCGGTTTCGAAATAGTCCAATCCAATATCCATAAGAATGAAAAAAACAGCATTGTTTTTACTGATAATCTTACCCCTGCTAACTATTGGTCAGCCTAAAAAAGATAAAAGCATGGAACACATCCTAAAAAATAAAAACCTGGAAATTCACATCGATTTGCCATTGGAAAATTATCAGTTTTCGAGATTCGATTGGACAGGGAAGATTACAAGTTTAATATATAAAGGTGTTCCTATTTCTACCATTGAGAGAATGAATGAGGATGAAGAAGACAATTTCGGAAAAGGCTTTTACAATGAATTTGGCATCGAAATGCCTGTTGGTTACAATGAAATCAAAGAAGGAGAATGGTTTCCTAAAATAGGAGTAGGGGCATTAAAAAAAGTGGGAAAAGAATACAGTTTCAGCAAAGCTTATGAAACTGAACCTGCCGACTTTAAAATCATTACTGA
Organism: Labilibaculum sp. K2S; assembly: GCF_030372765.1. Classification (GTDB taxonomy): domain Bacteria; phylum Bacteroidota; class Bacteroidia; order Bacteroidales; family Marinifilaceae; genus Labilibaculum. Next base: position 393,229 of record NZ_JAUCMW010000001.1, read on the forward strand.
TATGAATAAATTACTCGTTGAATGTGTCTCTCAGAGTGTTAATGGTTATGCGTATGTGCTGAAAAAGGAAATCGAATTATTGGAAAGTAGTTTTGTTATTAGGTATTACCTGCACAATACAGGAGTAAAAACCATTATTACCAACGAGTACACGCATAATTTCTTAGCCATCAATAAAGAATTCATGGGAAGTAATTACATTTTAAAATTTCCATTTGATATCAAACCGGAATTATTCGGAGCAACCGTCAATCCTGAAGAGAAAGTGGAGCTTGGACAAAACGAAATTACGTTTAAGAATACTCCAAATGAACAATTCTTTTTCAGCAACCTTTCAGGAAGCAAGAATGTGGATGCTCATTGGGAATTAATAAACACAAAAAGCAAAATAGGGATTAGCGAAACAGGCAGTTTTACAACCAACAAAGTAAACCTTTGGGGATGGAAACATGTGCTTAGTCCTGAGTTGTTCTTTGATATAAACTTAAGACCTGATCAGACAATTGAATGGTCCAGAACCTATAATTTGTTTGATTTAGAGTAAAGAACTTATGTTTTTTCATGTGGGCGGGAATGGAGGAGGATCCAGATCATGAAAAAGCCGTTAATAAAATCAGGAGTATGGAGCGTTAAGAAACTTTTGCTGTTTGAGGACGTTAGCCCCGAAGGATGAGGGTCTAAAAGGACGAGTTCCTAAGTTTTAGTGGAATGCTTTGATTTTTAGGTCTTTTTAATGCCGTGGTGGCCTTTTGCCTACTTTTGGGCAATGAAAAGTAGGAGCCTAAACGGCTTGAATTTAAAAGCAACCTTGATTTTTTTTGCTTCTGTTTTGTATTAAGACAAAAAATGAAGTCGGTTTGGGTGGAAAACCCAGTTGATTAGGTCGATTAAGACAATCTACCGAAAGAAGAGAGATCATGAATGCCAATAAAAAACACGATTGAATAAAAGTAGGAGCCTAAACAGCTTGATTTTAAAAGTAATAATTGAAAAATATACAACAATGACTGAAATAGAATCAAAATTATCGATAAAGGAAAAAGTAGGGTACAGCTTAGGCGATACAGCTTCCCATTTTGTATGGGATATGGTTGGTTTTTGGATTCTGATTTTCTATACCGATACTTTTGGAATCTCTGCGGCAGCAGCAGGTACTATTATGCTGATCGCTCGCTTTTGGGACATGGTAAGTGATCCTATTATGGGAATTATTGCTGACAGAACAAACACTCGCTGGGGAAAATTCCGGCCTTACATCTTATGGATGGCTCTACCCTATAGTGTGCTGGCAGTTTTGACTTTCACCACTCCTGATCTCGGACCAACGGGTAAAGTGATTTATGCTGGCGTTACCTATATGTTATTAATGACAGTATTTACGGCTATAAATCTACCTTATTCATCATTAGGAGCGGTAATGACTTCGGATTCTTACGAAAGAGCGGGCTTAAATTCGTACCGATTTATTTTTGCTTTTATTGGTCAGTTTATCGTGTCAGGAACAGCTCTTTCTTTAGCCTTGTATTTTGGTCAGGGCGATAATGCAAAAGGATATCAGTACACTTTAATTCTGTTTTCCGTTATCAGTTTTGTGTTGTTTATGATTACTTTTAAAACGACGAAAGAGCGAGTGCAACCTCCTAAAGAGCAGAAAGAAAACTTAAAGGAGGATTTTAGGAATCTATTTAAGAATAAACCCTGGATGATATTGTTTTTCGTTGGAATTATTTCGTTCATCATGTTTGCAATGCAGAATTTGTCCATTGCATACTATTTTAAATACTATATAGGCAAGGAAGAAAATGTTCAGTTGTTTAATGTGATTGGTACAGTGGCATTAATTGTAGCAATACCTTTCTCAAAACCATTGGCAAAAAAATTCGGTAAACGCAATGTGTTTTTGGCTAGTTCATTACTTTCCGGATTTTTCTTCATCTGCCTATATCTGCCGGGAGCTAACAATCTGGCCATGATTTATACACTTAATATCCTTGCAAAAATGGCTTATGCTCCGGCAGTGCCTTTGCTTTGGACAATGCTTGCCGATACAGCTGATTATTCCGAATGGAAAACCGGACGACGCTCAACCGGATTGGTGTTTTCTGCAGCTACATTTGCACAAAAAGCAGGATGGGGAATTGGTGGTGCTTTGGCAGGATGGATGCTTGCCATATTTAAATTCGCACCCAATATTGAGCAAACAGAAACTGCCATAACAGGAATAAAACTCATGATATCGGTAATTCCGGGAATCTTATACATGTCATGTGCAATTCTCCTGTACTTCTACACCATCGATCACGAAACCTGTGTGGTCATGAAATCTGATTTAGATCAGCGCAGACTTGCTGAAACGACAACTTAAATTGTTTTTGGTTTATGAAGGAAATAGAAGTATTATCTTCATTCATTTTGGTAAAGATCATCTCGTAAAAGGGGTGATCTTTTAAATATCAACGCATTATAGATCTAAATATTAAGATATTTATTGTGAATTTCATTTTATTCTACCTATTTCTAAAATAAAATATATTGAATGTAATTGATATTTAGTCTGTTTTTAAAATATGTGAATTATTGTATATTTGAGAATTCATAGCACCTACCAATGATAAAAACTTTAAAGAACAAAAAGCTTTTTTTAAGCGCGTTGTTAATTTTATGCCTTAAATTTTCCTTTGCCCAATACAGCTTTAATAGGATCACAAAGGAACAAGGACTTCCTCATAACAATGTTGAATGCATTTTGCAAAGTGCTTCTGGATTTATGTGGTTTGGTACTCGGGATGGCCTTTGTCGTTTCGACGGTTACGAAGTGAAAGTATATCGAAACACACAAGATTCCAATTCTATTTCCGGAAATAGAATATTATCTGTTGCTGAAGATAAAGATGGATTTATTTGGGTGGGAACCTATCAAAATGGAATTAATAGATTCAATCCAAAAACAAATCAATTCAAAAAATACGGCATCAGGAATGGCATAGGTAATCAGATTTATCGAATAAAAGTTTTAAAAGATGGGACGGTTATCATAGGCAGCAACAGTGGTCTTGCTTTATTTGATAAAAGCACGGATTCATTTAAAGTATATCATCCTAATGGTGAGCCTCAAAGTATAAACTCTTACGTAGTAAGTGATATTTTGGAAACTCACGATGGACAGCTGTTTATTGCAACTTTTGAAAAAGATATCCAGCGTCTGGATAGAAAAACCGGTAAGTTTTTTTCGATACCCTACAACAATTTAGAATTAAATTCAGGGAATTATCGAAAGCGTCTTCTTGAGGATAGAGAAGGTAATTTATGGATATCTGCTGACAAGCACGGTTTATGCAAATACAACCGGAGATCGAAAGAATCAAAATTTTATTTTAAGAAAAATGGTCTGAGTTCTGAAGTTCTGACTGGAGATATGATTGTAAATTCGGATGGTAAAATCTGGATTGCTTCAGATGGGGGAGGAATTAACATATTGGATACTCGAAAAGAAACATTTGATTATGTGAATTTCGATGATGAAGATGTTAATAGTTTACCAAGTAATCAGGTTTATACTTTATACAAGGACAATGCCAACAGGATTTGGGTAGGAACATACGATAAAGGTGTCGCATATTATGATCCTCTGGCGAAGAAATTTGCAAACGAACTTTTGCCTGATAATGTTTGTTCCTTTTTTAAAGGCAAATCGGTGCTTGGTATTTTACAGGATAGTAAAGGAAATGTTTGGATAGGAACAGATGGATCGGGTTTACATGTTATCAGCAAAGAAAATAAATTAACTCATTTTTATTCTAAAATTTCAGATGAATCCAGTATCTCGGGTAATGTTATTACTAGTTTGGCAGAGGATGTAAATGGCAATATACTTGTAGGTACTTACAACGCCGGTTTAAATATATATAATTATAAAACGAAATCTTTTAAGCATTTTCATCAGAATTCTCAAAACAATTTAAGTTTACACTCCGAAAATGTTTGGACCATTCTGGTGGATAGTCAGGGGAAAAATTGGCTGGGACTTTTGGGCAATGGTGTTGATCTTTTTAATTCAGATACAGAGACATTCAAAAATATAGGACCATCCTCCAGAGAATTGATTAAAATTGATCATTCCAATGTGATGTCTGTTATGGAAGATTCCGATGGTGATATATGGTTTGGTACCGAAGGCAACGGCATATATGTTTACGACAAGCAAGCTAATAATGTATTGAGAATTAGTACCAATTCAAATATTACTACCGAAGGTGTAATTAAAGATTTATTTCAAGATAAGTGGGGAAATATTTGGATTGGAACAGAAGGGAATGGCTTGTTTAAATACAATAAAAAAGAGAAGGAAGGCATTCAATACACATTGAAAAATGGTTTGCCATCTATGATTATTCTTGGTATACAGGAAGATGCAGCCGGTGGAATTTGGGTGACGACCTATGATGGAATTGCTGTGCTAAGTAAGGATTCGAAGGAATTTATGTCTTTTGATAAATCGGATGGCTTATCATCGAATGAGTTTAATGCTCAGGCTTTTATTAAATTACAAGATGGTACTTTTTTAACCGGATCAAAAAATGGGCTGGACATTTTCAATCCTTCTGAGTTGTCCTTAAATCTTACGATTCCGAAAGTTTATTTTACGAAACTAAAAATCCAGAACCAGGAAGTTTTACCGGGTGATTCAATTAATCAGCTGGTTAAATTGCAAAATGATATCACACATACCAAAGAGATTGAGTTAACTTATTCCGATAAGGTTTTCTCAATTGAATTTGCCGCCTTGAATTATACACATCCTAAAAAGTGTCAGTATAAATATAAATTGGAAGGGTTTGATGAAAACTGGTACGATTCCGATTCCGAACATCGCTTTGTATCTTATTCAAATTTAAAAGATGGAAATTATACATTTAAAGTTCAAGCTTCAAATAATGATAAAAAGTGGGGGGATAATATTGCAGAGCTTAGTATTCGTGTTCTTCCTCCTTTCTGGAAAACCAAATGGTTTGTTTTCTTAGTAGTTGGCTTAATAGTTGGTATAGCAGCGGCAGCTTATAATTATCGATTGCGTCTTTTAAAAATAAAATTTCTGCAGGAACAGGCGTTAAAGGAAAAAAGAATTACAGAACTTGAAAAGGAAAATATTGAATCGGAATTGGAAAAACTAACCTTTTACACGGTAAATCGAAACAGGGTACTGATCAATTATAAAAATCGGATGCTTGGTCTTGCGGCCAAAGCAATGCCTGCAGTAAAAAGTGGTTTGCAAATCGTAATTGATGAGATTGATAACGAAATCAACGATGATAAGGAGTGGAAATATCTTGAGCCTCGATTGGATAAAATGTACAATGAATTTATAAGTAAGTTACGCAATGAATATCCGGATTTAACTTTGTCTGAGGTAAAGGTTGCTTCGTATGTAAGAATGAATCTTTCTTCAAAAGAGATTGCAGAATTTATGCATAAGACGACACGAGCAATCGAAAACGACCGCTATCGCCTTCGAAAAAAATTAGAACTCGATTCCAATGAATCATTGCAGAGATATTTAATGGATTTATAAGTTTTTCGTTTAGTTTATTTCTATTTTTGACATCAAATTAATGTGATTTCTTGTTTCTGCAACAACCAGTTTGTGAGTAAATTGCAGTGATTAGAGTGGTTTTGAGTAGTCCCTGTAAACGTTTGAGGAGTATTTGAGAGGTATCAAACTCATGTTACCATATTGTGTGCATATATATTTGTTTTGAAAATCAAACAAACAGATAAATGACAAGCACAATATTGAAATATTTTTTATTTGCAGTTATTAGCACAGGCATTCTTAATGCATGCAATTTAATTGCAGGACAAAGCAATCAACAGAATGGAGATGAAAATTTGCAGACGAATAGTCGAAGCAATAATAAGATTACTCTTGAAAAGGCAATTCAATATACTACCGCAAAAGAAGGGGATTTAAGATTCTCAAAATCTGATGACCTGTTGGTTGGGGATTTTAATCAGCCGGAAGAACATTTTTCCACTCTTATATTAGATGCAAAAAAGCGTTTTCAAATCATTGAAGGTTTTGGCGGTGCACTTACTGATGCTGCAGCAGAAACTTTTTATAAGCTTCCCAAAAACAAACAAAGCGAAATTCTAGAGGCTTATTTCGATCGTGAAAAGGGAATTGGCTATAGTTTGTGTCGTACTCATATTCATAGTTGTGATTTTTCAAGTGAAAGCTATGCTTATGCAGAAGTAAGCGGTGACACAAGTTTAGATAATTTCTCCATAGAACACGACAACAAATTTAAAATCCCTTTCATCAAAGAAGCTTTGGCTAAATCAGGAAATGAAATGAAACTTTTCGCTTCTCCCTGGAGTCCTCCTGCGTGGATGAAAACCAACAACAACATGTTGGAAGGAGGAAGTTTAAAACCGGAATATTTCCAGACTTGGGCTGATTATTTCGTTAAATTCTTTGATGCTTATAAAAAGCAGGGAATTGATTTTTGGGGACTTACAGTTCAAAATGAGCCATTGGCAGTTCAACGCTGGGAATCCTGCATTTTTACTGCAGACGAAGAGAGAGATTTTGTAAAAAACTATCTGGGGCCAACTCTTGAAAATAGTTTAATGGGGGACAAGAAAATTATTATCTGGGATCACAACCGAGGATTAATGTACCAGCGTGCTCAAGTTGTTTTAGATGATCCTGAGGCTTCAAAATATATTTGGGGGACTGGTTTTCATTGGTATACCGGAGATCATTTTGAAAACGTAAAACTTGTATCCGAGGCATTCCCTGATAAGAAAACCATTTTCACTGAAGGATGTGTATTCCCGTTCGATTACAGTAAGCTGGGTGAATGGAGTTGGGGAGAAAAATATGGAGAGTCAATTATTCATGATCTTAATAATTCGGCTTCGGGCTGGGTTGATTGGAATGTTTTACTCGATGAAAAAGGAGGTCCAAATCATGTTGCCAATTATTGTTACGCACCAATTATCGGAAATACAAAAACGGGTGAAATCACTTACATGAATTCCTATTACTATTTGGGGCATTTCTCAAAATACATCCGTCCAGGTGCACAGCGTATCATTTGTTCTTCGAATGATGACAATATTCTGGCAACAGCTTTTGTAAATGAAGACAATAGCATTGCTGTTGTAGCAATGAATCAAACTGATAAGCAACTTGAATTTAAAATATGGTTAGAAGGAAGAGGTACTCTGTCTGTTCTTCCTGCTCATTCAATTGCAACAATTGTTATTAACGAATAAGCACAAACCCATCAGGAATAAATCTATACCAATGAAACTGCTGCTAAATAGTAAAAATATGTTACGACGACTTGAATATCAATCAGAAGGAAAATACGGGAATTGTAAGATGAAGATTTTTCTCAATCTCTCTTTTTTTATATTGTTGTTCCTTAGTTTTTCCGCTCCTGCTTTTTCGCAGGGATTTGTACATGTTAATGGAACAAGTATTGTCGATGGAAATGGAAACAATTTAATAATCAGAAGTATCGGAACCGGGAATTGGATGATTCAGGAAGGTTACATGATGCAGTCTTCGGATGTAGCTGGCACTCAGCATGAATTCAGAAATAAATTAATTGAAACAGTAGGAGAGGCCCGCACCAACGAATTTTATGATGTTTGGCTTTCAAATCATTTTAGAAAAATTGATGTTGACTCGATGTCTGCATGGGGATTTAATTGTATACGTGTTGCAATGCATTACAAATGGTTTACTCCTGCCATCGAAAATGAACCTGTATCAGGCGAAATCACATGGACCGACAAAGGTTTCGACATGATAGATGATCTGCTTTCGTGGTGTGCTGATAATCAGATGTATTTGATTCTTGACCTACATGGAGCACCCGGAGGACAAGGGAAAGATGCTGCTATCTCTGACTACGATTCTTCGAAACCTTCCTTATGGGAAAGTGATTTGAATAAAGACAAAACAGTTGCACTCTGGAAAAAAATTGCTGAAAGATACAGCAACGAGCCATGGATCGGCGGGTATGATCTAATTAATGAGATCAATTGGACGTTTCCCGAAGGCAACAATTCCCAAATTCGTGATTTGTACGGTAAAATTACTGATGCCATTCGCGAAGTTGATAAAAATCACATCCTATTTATTGAGGGGAATTCGTTTGCCAATGATTATTCTGGTTTAACACCTGCCTGGGATGAAAATATGGTATACAGCTTTCATAAATATTGGACATACAATGATGTAAATGCTTTAAAATGGATAACAGATTTTAGAGACGAGCAAAATCGTCCGGTTTGGTTGGGTGAAACAGGAGAGAATTCCAATACATGGTTCACAAATTTGGCGGCATTAGCAGAAAGCAACAATGTGGGATGGTCGTGGTGGCCGGTGAAAAAATCAGGCATTAATAACATACTAAAGGTTGAAACGAATGCGGATTATTTGCAAATGATTGAGATGTGGAAAGGCAATGGTACAATGACTTCGGATGAAGCATTTAATGCGGTTATGACCTTTTCCAACAATCACAAATTTGAAAATTGTACAATCCAGTACGATGTAATTGATGCCCTTATTCGTCAGCCTCACACAACAGAAACAAAACCATTTAAAACACATACAACAAGTCGAAAAATATTTGCTGTCGATTATGATCTGGGCAGAAACAACTACGCTTACTTCGATACAGATACTGCAAATTATCATCTAAATACCGGTGAATATAAGGCATGGAATCAGGGTTGGGAATATCGCAATGATGGTGTGGATATCGAGAAGTGTAACGATACGGAAACCAATGGTTACAATGTTGGTTTTGTGAAAAGCGGTGAGTGGTTACAGTATACCCTTAATTCGGAAGCTAATGCGGCCTATAAATTAGAAATCAGAACAGCTGGTACTGGTAAAGCGTCTATGCATATTGAGGCAAACGGTCAGATAGTTTCCGAAACGTTTGAACTTCCTTCTACGGGTAGCTGGACCAGTTATATAACCAGCACAATAAATAACATTATTCTGCCAAAGGGCATGGTTAAAATTAAACTTGTGTTTGATGGCGGGGAGCTGAATGTAAACCACTTTTCATTGATTGAGCCAGTCGAAATAAGCGCTGTTCCTTTTAAGCTGTTAAAAGCCGGTTCTGCGAAAATTGATAATGAAATATTTCTTGATGTAAATCAGCCAATTACATCGGTTGAAAACGATATGAATATCAATGAATTTGAATTAACGGTTGATGGAGAATCTGTTTCCATTTCAGATTTTATTTTGGATCCGAATAACAGTCAGAAGATGATTCTAATTACTGAGAAGGATTTGTTTTATAATCATGAAATCAAACTTTCCTATACAGGAAACAGTGTAAAATCAGGTTCTAAAGAACTGGAGTCTTTTACGAATGTAATTGTCGAAAATAATTTCAACAGGCATTTTGAAATTCCTGGAAAAATTGAAGCGGAAAATTTCATGACCAATAGCGGCTTTGAGTTGGAAGATTGTACAGACACAGGAAAAGGGAAAAACACTTCGTATGCTTCGGATGGCGATTATTTGGAATATCTTCTGTATGTGCCGGCAGCGGGAACTTTCACCATGAATTTCAGGCTTGCTACAGCAAAAAATGCAAAAATTCTTGTCTTGAACTCCGTGAACGGAGAAATGGTTTCCAATGAATCTGTTTCTTTTGGAAGTACCAATGGATGGCAATCCTGGCAAACAAAATCCATAACAATAGATCTCCCGAAAGGCAAAACAGTTTTACGCTTATTGTCTGAATCAGGAGAACACAATCTGAATTGGATTTCTTTTGATGACGGCACTGTTACAGGAATTGAGAATCCAATTCATGAGTCGAAATTTGAAGTATTTCCTAATCCGACGTCCAACATTTTAAATCTCAATTTTGAATCCTCTTCCAGCAGACAAATTAGTCTTTTTACGATGGGCGGAACGCAGGTGTTTTCTCAGTTGAGTTCTGAAAAGAGTCATTCTATTAACGTAAATGGATTTGCAACAGGTACATACCTGCTTACAGTTTCAGATGAAGACATGAACAAAACGGTGAAGGTTCTCATTGTTAAATAAGTGTTTCCAATACAAAGACCAATATTATAGCTTATTGCATTTTGCAATGTATGGAAAAGATCAAGTTAGTACTATAAAACTGAGGTGATTCCATCGAAACCGGAGAAACCAGTACAAACAAGACCGTTTAAAAAGTTTCAAAAAAATTACCGAAAATAAATGGTTTCACCTCAGCAATATACTTGATTTCAACCTCGAACGATATAGTGTTCTTCAGTTTTTCATTATTGTAAGAACGAATAATTATAAAGTAAAAAGCTTACTATGAGATTAATAAAATATGTCTGTTGTTTCATCATGATTCTTGCTTTCACAAATTGTGGCAGCAGTGATGGAGGAGATGATCCTAAACCAGACCAAACAAAACCTGCAATAACAATTATTAGTCCGTCATTGAATGCCTCGATTGCTGCTGGAAGTATTCTTCAGTTAAACATTGATCTGACTGATGATACAGCTCTTGATAACTACGTGTTAAAAATTAGCTTGTCAGGTACCAAATCTGTAAAGACAGTGAAAGAGTTTTCCTTCAATAGTATTACAGATACAGATTCTAATGGCAATTCCTTACCAAATATCACAGGGAAAAAATCAGTCAAACTTAATTTTGGAATTGCCATCACCGAAAAGGCACAAGAGGGAAACTACTCTCTTACTGTTTCTGTTTCGGATAAAGCTGGAAATCAGCAAGAAGAAGATATTGGGTTTTCAATTACCCGAATATAATTACCGTGGATCCGGAAGCTAACAGACAGATCCATTTATTAAAAAAAAATTAACTAATCATCTTAACTAATTATCTATGAAAAAAACAGTCTTGTTTTTAGTTTTGGCATTATTTTGCTTGCAAACCTTTGCACAAAAGCATGTCGTAACAGGTATGGTGGCCTCATCAGAGGATGGTATACCATTGCCGTTTGCCTCGGTAGTGATTAAAGGTACTACAATCGGCACTACTACCGATATGGATGGAAAATATCAGATTGAGATCTCAAATGATGGGATACTGGTATTTTCGCTGATCGGTTTTAGCTCACAGGAAATTGTGGTGGGAAATAAAACCGAAGTGAATGTAGTTTTAAATGTGGAAACAACAGGACTTGACGAAGTTATTGTTGTTGGTTACGGAGTGCAGAAAAAGAGTGTTTTAACTGCTTCAATTGCGAAAGTTTCAGCAGATGATTTAGGAAATATTGCACCCGTTCGCATCGATAATGCTCTGAAAGGATTGGCCTCAGGAGTAACTGTCACATCATCTTCCGGACAGCCGGGAGCTTCTTCGCAAGTACGAATTCGTGGTATTGGTACGATTAATAATAGTGATCCGTTATATATTGTTGATGGTATGCCAATTGATGGAGGAATAGATTATTTAAATCCAAGTGATATTCAGTCTGTTGAAGTTCTAAAGGATGCTGCATCAGGAGCAGTATATGGTGCCCGTGCTGCTAATGGAGTTATTCTGATAACTACAAAAAGTGGAGATAAAGGCAAAATATCTGTAAAATATGATTTCTCAAGAGGTTGGCAAAGCAAATGGAATAAAAGGGATGTGTTAAATGCCCAACAATATGCTTTACTGATAAATGAAGGTTTAGTTAATTCAGGTGAAACTGCAAGATATGATAATCCTTATGCATTGGGTAGGGGTACAGATTGGCAGGATATGGTTTTTTATGACAATGCCCCTGTTGAAAACCATCAATTGAGTGTTAGCGGTGGATCCGATAAAGTTCTATATTATTTCTCTGCAGGTTATTATAAGCAGGATGGAATCGTTGGTGGAAATTTTGACCGTTCCAATTATGAGAGAATCTCATTAAGGTCAAATACAACATACCATCTTTTGGATAATATGGAGCGTAATTTTTTAAATAAATTAACAGTTGGAATTAATGTTGCCTATTCAAGAATAAACTCTAAAGGTATTGGAACAAACTCGGAGTATGGTTCAGCACTTGGAGGAGCAATCTCATTCTCACCATTGTTAGGTTTGTATGAAGAGGATCAGGCCACGGCTGCAACCCTTCATCCAACGGCGGTTCGTGACCCAAAGAATGGGTTAATTTATACAATCGCTGGTGACGACTATAACGAAATCACTAATCCGGTCGCTCAGCTGGCTTTACCTGGTGATGAGAATAACTCGGACAAGTTAGTGTCGTCATTTTGGGGTGAATTAACGGTTTGGGACAATTTAAAGATTAAATCTTCATTTGGAACTGATCTGGCATTTTGGGGTAATGATGGTTGGACACCTGAATATTATTTAGGTAAATCTGCTTATTCTGATTATTCAAAAGTTTGGTCGAGTATGAATCGTGGATTTACTTGGCAGGTGGAAAATATCTTATCATACGAAAAGAGTATTGCCGACAAGCATAATTTTAACGTAATGTTAGGGCAATCGGCTAAAAAAACAACAGGTCGTGGTTTAGGCGGAAGTAATAAATTTATGGTTGAAGAAAATGGAGACAAAGCCAATATTGATTTTACTACCGGAACAGCTGCAAATGGAGACCAAACAGTTGGAGGAGGAGCTTGGAGCCCGCATACTTTAGCGTCAATGTTTGCCCGGTTAAGCTATAACTTTTCAGAGAGATACATGTTTCAGGCCACTATTCGTAGAGATGGTTCATCTAATTTTGGTCCAGGAAAAAAATATGGTGTGTTCTCCTCAATTTCACTTGGATGGAATATTACAAATGAGGCATTCATGGAATCACGTCCAGAGTGGTTAACTTCTTCTAAACTGAGAGCTTCATGGGGTAAAAATGGTAATGAAAATATCGGGGCTTTTGGTTATACCGCCCTTACTTCAACAGGTAATAATTATGCTTTTGGACCAGGAAATGGAACATTAGTAAATGGAACAAAAGCATCTGGGCTGGCTAATACTTCATTAGCATGGGAAGAATCGGAACAAACCGACATAGGACTTGATTTAGGATTCTTAAATAATGCATTGACATTTACAGTTGATTACTATGAGAAGAAAACCAATGGAATGTTGATGACGATGTCGATTCCTTCTTATGTGGGAGAATCAAAACCAACAGGTAATGTTGGAGATATGAAAAACTGGGGTGTTGAATTTGATTTAGGCTATAGATTCAAGCTTGGTGATTTCAACTTTAACATTAGAGGAAACGCTTCTTATCTTGAAAACGAATTGGTTAATCTGGGAAATGCAGATGGTTTTGCTAATTACGATAGCTATGCTAATGTTGGAACTATTTCGAGAGCCCAAAATGGTATGCCGTTCCCATATTTTTATGGATATAAAACAGATGGTATTTTCCAAAATTATGCAGAAATTAATTCACATGTGAATAATGAAGGTGGCTTAATCCAAGCGAATGCAGTTCCTGGAGATGTAAGGTTTGTGGATTTGAATGGAGATGGCTCTATTGGAGATGATGACCGCACAATGATTGGAAAGGGTATGCCTGATTGGACATACGGTATAAACTTTGGAATTGATTTTAAAGGCTTTGATTTTAGCATGATGCTGCAGGGGACTGTTGGTAACGATATTTATGATGCTACTCGACGTACAGACTTGCGTTATATCAATTTACCTGCCTATATGTTAGATCGTTGGATAGGAGAAGGAACTTCCAATACAATTCCGAGGTTTTCATTTTCAGATAATAATGGCAACTGGTTATCATCTGACCTCTATGTTAAAGATGGCGATTATATGCGCATTAAAAATGTGACATTAGGTTATACTCTACCCAAAAATATTGTCAATAAGGCATTTGTAAATAGTTTGCGCTTCTATGTTGCAGCAGAGAATCTTTTCACTTTCACAAAATACGACGGTTTTGATCCTGAAATTTCTTCAGGAGGTACTTCTCTTGGTATTGATCGCGGAATATATCCTCAGGCAAGAACATATACAGTTGGTTTAAACCTGTCTTTTTAACGATTAAAAACTTAAAGTAATGAAGAATAAATATATTTTAATTTGCAGCTTATTTTTTATCCTTTTGGGTTCTTGTAAAGAGGAGTTCCTTGAAGTAGATTCGGCAAGCAGCGTATTGATAGATGATTATTATACAACTGAGGATCGTATATTTGAAGCACTTGTTGCTGCTTATGATCCATTAGCCTGGACAGATTATGCCTGGGGACAATATACTCAACTTAACTTAGTGTCAGATGTAATGTCAGATGATGTTTTTGTTGGAGGAAATGACCAGGGTGACTTGCCTTTTCTGCATAAGATGTTTAATTACGAAGCGACACCGGAAATTGTTTGCAGCGATTTATGGACCACTTTTTATTCAGGAGTAAAGCGTGCTAACGCTGTTTTGGAATATATGGATGATGTACAGGATATTTCCGAATCAAACAAAGAACTTTACATTGCTGAAGCTAAAGTATTGCGGGCTTACTATTATATGTGGTTATGGAAACTTTGGGGTAATATTCCATATTATGAAACCAATCTCGATTTTCCGTATACAACAACTCAGTTAACTGCCGATGAAGTTTATGAAGGTATAGTCACAACATTAGAAGATGTGATTGCTAATGGAGGATTATCAATAAAAACTACTTCTGAAAATACAGGACGAGTGTCCTTGGCTATGACTTATATGGTATATACTGAAGTGGTGATGTATCAGAATGATGAAAGTCGCTATTCAACAGCTTTGGCTTACATGAATGAAATTATTGCAAGTCACCAGTATATCTTGAATGATGATTTTGCAGGAATTTGGGAAGAAAGTGGAGAATGGACTAAGGAATCTATATTTGAAGTGAACTATTTTAGTGTTAATGGAGGAAAAGATTGGGGGAGTGCCATCGGTGATGGGGGTACTGTTTATCCTAAATTGATTGGTATTAATAGTTTATCAGGAAGTGATGATTTTGATGGAGGTTGGGGATTTGAACCTGTCCGTCAGGAAGCATATGATTTGTACGAGGATAATGACCAACGTAAAAATGGTGGAATTTTAAATTTTGCAACTTATGCAGCTCAAACCGGAGCTACTTACGAAGGACGTTATCAGGACACAGGAAACTTTTTGAAAAAATACCTTCCAAGAGCTAACGGAAATGCCGGTTATGCGGGTTCTGCGGATATGAATTACAACAATAACCTTAGGGTTTATCGATATGCTGAAACACTACTTAACGCCGCTGAATTATTAGCACGTGGAGTATCAGGAACAGGAAGTGCTCAAACTTATTTAGATGAAGTCCGGGATAGGGCAGGTGTAGGTAGTATTACTGCTACTGTTGATAATATCATTAAGGAACGTCATCTTGAGTTTGTGGGTGAAGGTAAGCGCTATTGGGATTTGGTTCGTACCGGAATGGCAGCAACAGTACTTGCTCCAAACCAGTACAGAAAAAACACTTGGACAGAGAATAAAAAACATCTGCCTATTCCGCAGGCCGAGATGGATTCAGATAGCGGTTTAACTCAAAATCCTTATTAAAGAACAAAATATAATTATATGAAACGTCCATGCCAAAGTGATTTTGACACACAGGGGGATTGATTATTCCAGCATGGTAAGTTCCATATGGCAAACACACAAAATTATAATCATATGAAACGTATTGAAATAATATATATAGGATTATTCGTCTTGTTAACTTCTTTAGGAGTGGTTTCTTGTACTCAGGAAACATATGACGATCAGGAACCTGTTACAGAGCAAATGTTGGATGCCACATTTGCAATTGAGGAGCTGTCAGCTAACAATTTTCAAATTACAGCCAATAGCAGCGCGTATGTTATTAGCAATTACTGGGATTTAGGAGATGGAACAGGTTATGCAATGGGGAGTAATTCTTTTGAACTGTTTTTACCTGATGCAGGTGAATATGAAATTAAGCATAGAACAATTGGCGCTGGAGGTATTTACAGTGGTGAAGAATTGATTTCAGTAAATGTTGAAATATCCGATCCAATTTCTGGAAATTTAATCAGAGGAGGTAAGTTTACTTCTGAAGATGATATAGCAGAATGGACAATTGGTGGCACGGGTGCAGGTAACGGTACATGGAATTTTAATGACGGTAATGCTAATTTAACAACGCCCAGTTGGGGAGGTAATGGAATTTACCAAGCCATCCAGGTAGAAGAAGGGCGTAGTTATCAAATCGATATGTATATCAGTTCTGCTACAGGCTGTTCTGATACATGGTTCGAAGTATATTGTGGTTATAGCGATCCGGAAACTGTATCCGGCGATTACAATGAAGGAGGAAAATTATTGAGCATAAGTACGTGGGATGGAAGTGGAACAGCTCCGTTTGCAGGGAAATTTACTAATGTAGGAAGTTCAACCGAAACCAATGGGGTTTTTACCGCGGCTGCAACAGGAACAGTATATCTTGTTATAAGAGGTGGCGGTGGCGATATGAAGGAAGGAATTTCTATTGATAATGTGGAAATTCGTTCAGTTCAATAACACCTCTGCTAAGCTTGGGCTATATACTCATGGATTTAAATCCAGAAAAGTTCATTATTATAATAAATTAGAATAGTTTATGGGGCGTTGCATTCGGAAGGCATTGGAATTCTTTGTGCATCGCCCCTTTTTTAAGTTTGCCGTTGAAGGGACTGAGAAAGAAACTCTGGGCTAAACTAATTCAATTTTCATACAGGTGATGAAAGTTGATTCCGTTTGGGTTTTCAAGAATGATTAAAAATGAAAAAATGGTAAATAGATTTTACGTATTAGGGATATGTCTTTGCATTTTACAGTCTTGTGTATCTTCTTTATCTACGAATGATCAGAAGATTGAGAAACTTTTGTCGCAAATGACAATTGATGAAAAAATAGGACAGATGTGTCAGATCAATGGCTTTTCCGGACAAATTCCGGATAAGATAAAAGAAGAAATAAAGGCTGGAAATGTTGGCTCTATTTTGAACGAAGTTGACGTAAAAACAGTAAATAAAATTCAAAAAACAGCAATTGAAGAAAGTCGGTTGGGTATTCCTTTATTAATAGGTAGAGATGTTGTACATGGTTTTAAAACCATATTCCCAATTCCTTTGGGACAAGCGGCTACCTGGAATCCTGAAATAGTAAAAAAAGGGGCAGGTATTGCAGCACAAGAGGCTTCTTTAGCTGGTGTTAACTGGACATTTGCACCCATGATTGATATTGCCCGGGATTCACGATGGGGGAGAATTGCAGAAAGTTTTGGAGAAGACCCATACTTGGTTTCAAAAATGGCTGTTGCCTCTACCGAAGGTTTTCAGGGTACCAATGGTTCTTTTTTTTCAGATGGTAAAATAGCCGCTTGCGCAAAACACTTTGCCGGCTATGGTGCAGCAGAGGGAGGTCGCGATTATAATACAACACTTATTCCTGAAGGAGAATTGCGCGATGTTTATTTTAAACCATTTAAGGCGGCCAAGGATGCCGGGATTAGAACTTTTATGACTGGATTCAATGATTTGAATGGCGTTCCGGCTTCGGGAAATCAATTCTTGTTTCGTAAGGTGTTAAGAGAGGAGTGGCAATTTAATGGAATGGTGGTCAGCGACTGGGCGTCAATTCATGAATTGATCAGTCATGGTTTTTCTTCTGATGAAAAAGATGCAGCAAGAAAAGCTTTGATAGCAGGCGTTGATATGGAAATGGCTTCCACCTGTTACAAAAAGCATATTAAGGAGCTTTTGGATGAGGGGCTTATAAATATAGATTTAGTTGATGATGCAGTGAGAAATATACTGCGAATCAAAATTGAACTTGGATTATTTGAAAATCCATATGTTGATGAAAACGGACAGGGTGAAATTGGAGAAAAAGACATTGAAAAAGCAGCTCTGGAAGCGGCGGAACAGAGCATCGTTCTTTTAAAGAATAAAAATAAACTGTTGCCTCTTTCCACAAAAATAAATTCAGTTGCAGTTATTGGCCCGATGGCTCATGAAAAATACGAGCAATTGGGAACATGGAGTTTCGATGCCGACAGTTTGTTATCAATTACGCCGCTCGAAGGAATTAGGAACTTGCTGGGAGAAGCGAAGGTGAATTTTGCAAAAGGATTAAAATACACACGAGACAAAAATTCAGATGGTTTCAATCAGGCAATAAAGGCTGCAAAATCGTCTGATGTTGTTGTTGTATGCGTGGGCGAGGAAGCGATATTATCAGGAGAAGCTCATTGTCGGGCCAGACTTGATCTTCCTGGAATTCAAAAAGAACTGATACAGGAAATATCGGAAACAGGCAAACCAATAGTTCTGATTGTAATGGCAGGAAGAGCATTGAGTATAGGAGATGTATTCGAAAATGCAGATGCAGTGCTGTATGCCTGGCATCCGGGAACTATGGGAGGAACAGCATTGGCAAATATTTTGTTTGGAAAAGTATCACCTTCAGGTAAATTGCCGGTAACAATGCCAAAATCTGTTGGGCAGATTCCTATGCACTACAATCATAAAAATAGCGGACGACCTGTTGATCCCAATAACTGGCCTTCTATTGATAAAATTCCGGTTAAGGCCTATCAAACTTCATTGGGTAATACTTCTCACTACATGGATGATGGTTTTGAATCCTTATATCCCTTTGGTTTTGGATTATCATATACTGATTTTGAATATTCAGACTTAAGGATTGAAACACCGGTAATTGCAAGTACAGCAGAGTTGAAAGTATCCGTTTTGTTAAGCAATAAAGGCAAATGTACTGCCGAAGAAGTTGTGCAGGTTTACATCCGTGATCTGGTTGGAGATGTTACCAGACCGGTAAGAGAACTAAAAGCTTTCGATCGGGTGAAATTGAAGGCAGGAGAAGCTAAGAGAGTGAGTTTCACAATTCCGGCAAGCGAATTGTCATTTCATAATCAGCAAATGACGAATGTTGTTGAGCCCGGAAAATTTATGCTTTGGATTGGAGGAGATTCCAATGCTGATTTGGGTGCTGAGTTTGCAGTGAAATAGGAACTGTTTTAATTTTTATTGCACAATATATCCTTGTAATACCAATTTAATTTCAAAATCCTGCTTAAAATATCAGCTTGTCATGCTCTGACTATATACAAGCCGTTCTTGTCAGGGTATGACTTGATTCTATAAGCACTATTTTATAAGATCAATTTTGATGTTAATTTGGTATAATTAGTAAGGTTAAAATCAGTTTTTTCGTATCAAATGATTTTTAAATCAAGCTTTTATATTGATTGTTTAATTCGGATTTTAAATGTGGATAATGCTAATTATTTGTACCTTAAACCCTATAATTTGTAATTTATAAAACATGAAAAATTTACTATTGTTTTCCATCCTAATAGTATCAAGTATGGTATTGAAAGCACAGACTGAAAAATCAGACCTGGATGTCAATGACAAAATTAACCAACTGGTTTCTAAATTAACTCTAGAGGAGAAAGCAGCCCTTTGCTCCGGTCGCGATGACTGGAGTACACAGCCAATCGAACGCCTGAATATCCCATGGATTTGGGTAGCAGATGGTCCCCATGGTTTGCGTCGTGCACCGGCAACCAATAAGCCTGGTTACGGCGATCAGTTGCCGGCCACTTGCTTTCCAACTGCATCGGCACTTTCTGCAACATGGAATTTAGATATGGTTCATAAAGTTGGACAAGCCATAGGTGAAGAATGTCAGGCGCAAAATGTGAATGTAATTCTGGGGCCGGGTGTAAACATCAAACGATCAGTTTTGGGCGGAAGAAATTTTGAGTTCTTTTCTGAAGATCCAATTTTATCAGGCGAACTGGGAGCGGCCTATATCAACGGAGTTCAAAGCCAGGGCGTGGGAACATCATTAAAACATTATACTGCCAATAATGTCGAAACCATGCGCATGTACAACAACTCCAATATGGACAATCGTACCCTGCACGAAATCTACCTCACTCCATTCGAAATAGCGGTTAAAAAGGCACAGCCATGGACAATTATGGCCTGTTACAATCGGGTTCAGGGTGTTTACGGCACTCAAAGTCCGTATTTGTTAACCGATATGCTTAAAAAGGAATGGGGATTTAAAGGCATTGTTATTTCAGACTGGTTTGCAGTGGTTAACCGGGTTGAAGCAATGAAAGCAGGCATGCACATCGAAATGCCCGGAGTCAGTGGTGTAAATGATTCTCTCGCAGTGGAAGCGGTTAAAAATGGAGATTTGGATATTGCTGTTGTTGATGGATTGGTAAAAGAGATCCTAACAATTGTATTCAAAGCAAAAGCTCTCGAAAAGGAAGGTGCTGAACTCAATGCCGAAAAGCATCACGCTTATGCACGGCAGGTTGCTTCCGAAGCCATAACACTTTTGAAGAACAAAAATCAGATATTACCTGTAACAAAAGAGAAGTACAAGCGTGTAGCTATTATTGGAGAATTTGCCACAGCTCCCCGTTATCAGGGAAACGGAAGTTCTGAAGTAAAACCGACCAAACTCGATAAAGCCTTAGACATCATCAAAAAAGAATATGGCAAGAACATAAAAATAAGCTATGCGCAAGGCTATAAATTGTCTGATGATAATGATACGTCGCTAATAGATGAAGCCAAAAAAGCAGCTGCCGATGCCGATATTGCTTTGGTATTTGCAGGTTTACCCTTGCAGTACGAATCGGAAGGAATTGACCGAACCCATATTAATATGCCTGTATCTCATAACAAATTAATTAGTGAGATTGCGAAAGTTCAGAAAAACACGGTTGCCGTACTTACCAACGGAAGCGCAGTTACCATGCCATGGATAAATGAAGTGGACGGTATTTTGGAAACCTGGTTAGGCGGACAGGCAGGAGCAGGTGCTGTTGCTGATGTTTTGTTTGGGAAAATAAATCCATCGGGTAAGCTGGCCGAAACATTTCCTGTGAAATTGGAAGACACACCTTCATTTTTAAATTTTCCGGGTGAGCAAGGCGAAGTCCTTTACGGGGAGCGTATTTTTGTTGGCTATCGTTACTACGATGAAAAGAAAATTGAACCTCTCTTTCCTTTTGGATTTGGATTGTCTTATACAACTTTTGAATACAGTAATCTTAAACTATCGGCTAAAAACACGACCGATAAAGAAGGAGTAAGCGCAACAGTAAGGGTTAAAAATACAGGTGATGTAAAAGGGAAAGAAATTGTGCAATTGTATGTTACCGATAATGAAAGTACACTATTGCGCCCTAAAAAAGAGTTGAAGAAGTTCGCGAAAATTGAGTTAGAGCCGGGAGAAGAAAAAGAAGTGACTTTTAAATTGGAAGCTCGTGATTTTTCCTACTACGATGGAAAAAGAGAGATGTGGATTGCTGAAAGTGGCGAATTTACAATTTCTGCAGGAGCATCATCACGCGATATCAGATTATCTGAAGTTGTTGCTTTGCAATCGACACAGCAAGTTCCTTTGGCTTTCGACGAATACACATTTTTTAGCGAATACTGGAAAAACAAGCAAACCCGTGCATTGCTAATGGAATTAGTTCCAAATTGGATCAAAGGCTTCACAGGAGAAGGAAAATCAGGTTACAATGCAGATTTTCCAGGTTTTATGGTCGATCATCCAATGATAAAATATCCTTACATAACCAATGGCGAAATATCTCATGCTCAGGTAATGGAACTGGTTGAGAAATGCAAGGCCTTCACTTATAATCCATAATAAGTATCACAAATATGTAGACCAGAGGAATTTCCACTGGCAGAAACAAGGACTTAAATAGTTTTTGCATACCGAAGGAAATAGAAGTAATCCCTTCATTCATTTTGGTAAAGATCATCTCGAAAGAGGTGATCTTTTTTATTTCTTCTTGTTTCTTTTGGTAAGCACTTATTGTTTTGTAGTTTCGGGAACCCGAATAGAATAAGAGTTGATTAGCGCGACTGCCACGCAATTAGCGAGGGAGTTAGATTAGGAAAATGAAAATTATGAATGAAGTGATAATTAAATAAAAGACAATATGACCAATAATGATATATTAAGACGTGTTCGTTACGTGTTTGACTTTAGTGATCTCAAAATGATTGAACTTTTTAAATTAGCCAATTACGATATCAGTAAAGCGGATTTGGATGGCTGGTTTAAAAAAGATGATGACCCTTTATTAATAGAAATCACAGATAAAGAACTGGCCACTTTCCTCAACGGATTAATCATTGAAAAACGCGGAAAAAGAGAAGGTCCTCTACCAGAGCCAGAAGATCCTTTAAGTAATAATATGATTCTTCGGAAACTAAAAATTGCATTGGATCTGAAATCAGATGACATCTTAGATATGCTTGCCTTAATAGATAAAAAAATAAGCAAACATGAATTGAGTGCTTTTTTCCGTAATCCAGATCATAAACACTATCGAGATTTTTTGGATCAGTACCTAAGATATTTTTTGAATGCATTGCAAAAGAAATACAAGAATAAGTAAGGCAAACATTCTGTAGAACAGAAGTAATAATTTGAAAAATCACACAAACACGACGTCTTACAATTTCCCGTGCTCCTGCAGATTTGTAATCTGCAGGTTTTGAGTTGAGGATTTTCAATCCTCTATTTACAGCTTAGGCGATTACTAACATGCTTTATGAACGAAGAGAATAAATCGCCAACTAATTAACCCTATATTATAAATCTGGGCTAGCGGTAAGAGTTGAATACAATTTCAATTGTAGGATATAATAAAAGTAGAAGATATAATACTTCGAGTAGTGGTATATATACTAGGTTAAAGCCAAATCTAATTGCTGCTTATTAAAGAGCAAAAGCTTTAGGGCAATATGATCCTGAAAATCCACAGCAAGCAAAAGCAGAAATCTATCGTTTGTTTGAAATTCTTAATATAGAACCGTAATAAAATAGGAAAGACAAAAGGCTGAGCCCCCGCTCAGCCTTTTTCTTCCCCTAAACTGAGTATTTCCCCACCAATTCAAGTTACAATCCTCCAAAGCCCTCCAAAATCCCATAAAAGCACAATATACCCTCACAATAGCAGCATAAAATCCATAAAAGAAGAGGAGAGGAGCTAAAACGCTCAGGGAAACCTCAGCCAACTTCAATAAAATCAGAGTCGGGTGAGGGGAACACATCCAAACCGTGGGGAAATTGAACATAAGCGACAGAAAGTCAGTAAAAAGTGCGGGGAAATACTAAAAAGCTGGGGGAATCATCAAAAAGTGACAGAAAGTCGTAAAAAATGAATTCTAAATCGAAGCAGAATTTCCAAAGTGTGAAATATATCATAAAAATTTTATTGAGCAGTTTTTGCTTTTCAGACTTGAGAATAATAATTTCATTATGGCAAATAAAAAAAAGAGCATTTAAAAAGTAATGTTATGAAACATTCATGATTCAATAATTATTAACTCATACTCGGGAATGATTATTTACTCATGGAAAGTTCCATCGAACCAAAAATAAAAAAATACAAACATATGAAACGCCCATGCCAAAGTGATTTTGACACACAGGGGGATAATATATTCCAGCATGGTAAGTTCCATATGGCAACTAAAAAATAAATTATAATCATATGAAAGAAAGTTATTTAAAAGAACTGGAAAAAGGACGACTATTGGTTTATGGTATTTCGGCTGATGAATCAATTAAGCAATGCATACAGCCAATCTATTCCGAAGAGCGTATTGAATTGGGAAAGTCGCTTTATACAAAAACCAAAAAAGCTTTCGAGCTTCAAAATATCGAAGGTATTGAATCCAGTCAGGCAACTCGGGAATTCAACGGGTTTTACACGATGCTTCGCGATAAGCTGATTCGTATTCGTAAGGTGGGTCGGTATTTTTTTAAAAATGATCTTGAATTATCAACCCTCTTGCGTTTAAATAAGGAAGTGCCACCGGCATATCCCGAGTGGAAATCTTTAGCTGATGATACTGTAAGAGCAATTATTACACATGAAGCTATTCAGGAAAAACTGACACTGGCTAGTTTAACGCCCGAGGCAATTACAGAGGTGCAGGCAGACTTGGTCAAACTGGATGACTTAAAGCTGAAGGCTGAAAAAGAGGATGGAGAAGCGCAGCAAGCCACCGCTCAAAAACAAGAGTACTATGTTGAATTTATGGCCTATTGCTCCGATTTGCGTGCTTGCCTCGATTTGTTTTACGAGGGTAGCGAGCGTCAGAAATTAGAAGCTTAATAATTCTGAAATGCCACTTGATAATTCGGGTGGCATTTTTTGGTTCAAGCGAAAAATTTGGGCAATTAGCCCATAAAAAAAACTCATCAATTTCTTGATGAGTTTTCCGTGAACGCGGAGGGATTCGAACCCCCAACCTCTACGGCCGTAACGTAGTGCACTATCCAGTTATGCTACGCATCCATTATTTCTTAATTACCCTGCAAATATAGGGGTTTTAGACTGATTCCTCCAAATATTTTGGTGTTTTTTTAAAGTCAAAAACGATTGATTTTGCTAAGAACTTTACAGGTAGGATTTTACAATAGGAGAATTTTTACTGCAACAAGCTGAGGAGCCTTATCTCTGGGTAGATTTAGCTTGGAATATATGAATGTTGGGGAAGTTTAACAAGCGATTAACAAGTAAAAGATATAATGATCTGGAATTATTTGTATAATTTTACTAGAATACAAAAAAGATCAGATGAAATGTCCATGTGAAAAGAATTACAGTTAGAATGATTGTAATTTGGGAGTTGCATATGGCAAAAGCACACAATATATAATCATATGAACAGAGAACCTTCAGAATTATTTGAGGACGTTGAAGAATCCAAAGCATTATTTCACATTCATAAACTTCAGAACATGTGTAATGAAGTAAGAAAGCAGAATGGAGATGATCATATGCATAATTTCTACACCATTACATGGATTAAGGAAGGAGAAGCAATACATGCCACCAAATATGTTGAGTACACATTGCGAAAAAATTCGATTCTTTTTGTGCCGCCGGGTCTAATGCATCGTTTTATTAGTAATGCCCATTGCACAGGTTATTCCATAACCTTTAACGAAGCATTTTTTGCTGTTAAAGAGAATGGTGAAGACTCAGTTTCCGATTCAACATTGTTTAGTAACCCCGATTTTCGATCAATTATTACTTTGGATGAAAAGCAGCAAATTGTTTTTAAGGGAATTACAGAATTGATGGAAAAAGAATTTGAGAATGACGATCGATACCGTCACGAGATGTTATTGCAGCAATTGAAGTTGTTTTTATTGGAATCAAGAAGAATTTACGAAGAGCAGCACGATTTGGGTGTGAGTTTAGACGAAGAGCATCCGGGTTCGGTCATCATTAAATTTAAACAGCTGATAGATAATAATTACAAAGAACTAAAAAATGTTTCTTCTTATGCGGATATGCTTAATTTGAGAGCAACCTGTTTAAATGAGATTACGAAGAAAACAACCGGTATTACGGCAGGAGAACTAATCCGAAACAGAGTGATAAAAGAAGCAAAGAAAATGCTTTATGGCTCTGATTTGAATACAAAGGAAATAGCTTATAATTTGGGTTTTAATGATCCGGCTTATTTTAGTCGCTTCTTTAAAAAATATACAAGCCAAACATTGAGCGATTATCGAAGTTTGATTAGAAAATAATCCAACAATAAAGAGAATTTGTCCATTTACGAATGAACAATCATCTGCTAACTTTGTATTTGTAAAGTTCTTACAGAGATTTTAAAACGAATAAAAGAAATTTAATTAATATTTGAAGTTATGAAGAGATTAGGTTTAGTAATGATAGTGGTTCTTGTTGTCAGTGTTGTTTCGACTCCAGGCACAGCTTTTGCAAAAAAAGACAATTTAAAATTGAATGCTGAAAACAGTAAAATTGAATGGTTGGGCAAAAAAGTGACAGGAGAACATTCCGGAACCATTAAAGTAAAGAGTGGAAGTTTGGTACTTGACGAAGGTGAACTTGTTAAAGGAAGTTTTGTTGTTGATATGACAAGTATTGCGAATACAGACCTGGAGGATGCCGATTACAAAGCAAAATTGGAAGGTCATTTAAAATCAGACGATTTTTTTGGTGTGGAGAAATTTCCTGAATCAAAATTTGAGATTACCAATGCCGAGAAAATGGAAGATGGTAATTACAAGGTAAAAGGAAATATCACAATCAAAGGAATTACTGAACCCATTGAATTTATGGTGAATTTACACAAACATGATGCGACTGTACATGTAAGTGGAAAAATGACTATCGATAGAACCAAGTTCAACGTGCGTTACGGATCGGGTTCTTTTTTCGATAATTTGGGTGACAAGACAATTTACGATGATTTTGAATTAAATTTAGATCTATATTTAGAGTAAAGATTTATTTTTTAGAAGCATAAGCCGGAATATTCTTATTTCGGCTTTTTTATGATTAGTTTCGAAGTGCAATATGAACAATAGATGGAGAGCTCTGTAAATACTTCTAAATCTTTGATTTTATTATAAATAATCGTAATTTGTTCATGCTTTAAATCTAAACCAATGTTATTATGATGCGAATTTTGTTTTCAGCTTTATTTGCCTTACTGATCTGCTCGAATACTTCAGCTGAAGTAAACTTAAAAAATTTGCATAGCTCCCGTGTTTATTCGAAAGTACTTAAAGAATACCGCGATGTAAAAGTATTGCTTCCCAACGAATATAATGACACATATTATAAGTACCCAACAATCTATTTGTTGGATGCCGAAACGAACTTTGATATGGGAATCGAAGTTCTAAGTTTTCTCATGGATAATCATTTTATTCCTCCTCATATTGTTGTAGGTCTTCCTAATACCGATCGCTTTCGCGATATGACACCTGTGGATTCTATCATGAATAAAAATATTTACCGAACCCGGGGAGGAGCCGATAATTTTATTAAAGCACTCGAGGTGGATGTGTTTCCATTCATAGCTGATAATTTTAGAGCGAGTACTCAGCGATTAGTCATGGGCCATAGCTATAGTGGTCTTTTTGTTGTATATGCATTTTCTACACGACCCGATTTATTTGATAAATATTTGGCTTTTAGTCCGATTCTTTGGTGGAATAATAAGGCAATAGTTAACGATATTGACCAATTTTTAAGCAACAATTCATCCATTAGAAAGCAACTGTTTATTTCATTTGCCGAAGAAGCTACGGAGATGTTAAAATCCTGTAAATCTTTAATTCTATCCTTAGAAACAAAAGCACCATCTGATCTCAAATGGAATTATGCATGGATGCCCGACGAAAGTCATTACACACTCTATCGTAAAAGTTTAATGCAGGGCATGGAAACTATTTTCGCAGAGTACAAATATCCTGATGTACAGGTTTTAGTTGAAAAAGGCGTTGAGGTTGCTGAAACTTATCAACGAAAAGTATTGTTGAGTTATGGCAGAAATGAAAAATTGCCCTATTCTCTGCTTGAGAGTGTTTGTATTCAGCTTAAAGATGCTGAACGATATAATGACGCAATGGCTTTTTTAAAATATTCTATTTCCAATTATCCTGAAAGAGCAGAGGCATTTTATTACGTAGGCGAGATTTACGAAAAAGTTAACCAACCTAAGGAAGCAGTAAAGTTTTATGAGATTGCACACAACAAAGACAAAGGAAGATGGGATTATGAGAATAAATTTCTTGCGATGCAGAAATTACTGATTGAGCTTGAAAATAAAACTCAAAATAATATAGATTTATAATGTAAAACAAGGTGAAGTATTAAATATTAATTCCTTTAAATTTATTTACCCTCAAACACAATTACTTTTATTCTAGTCCGTTACACACTATAACAGTAGTGATGTATATTTTTACTGATGCAATTAATTTGCTTTGGTGGATAGTAAAAGCGGAGGAACGATGAAGGGAATATTTTTCACAGAGTTTTTGGAGATGGTAGAGAAGGAGTATGGTTTAATCTTAACCGAAAAAATCATTTCTGATTTGGGAATAGGAAATAACGGTGTTTACGAAGCAACAGCCGATTATCCATACGGTCAATTTGCTGAGTTATGTAATTTGCTTAGTTTCGAAGTGAGAAGTTCTGTTCCCGATGTAGCAAAAAATTTTGGAGAATATCTTTTCTCCCGATTGGTAATTTTGTTTCGCCCCAACTTTGCAGGCAATAGCAGTATATTTGATTTCTTAGATCAGATAGATGAGTTCATTCACAATAAAATTCAGGAACGCTTTACTCCGGTTGAAATCCCACGTTTTAGAGCAGTGAAAATTAATGATTCCACCTTTCAGATGAGTTATCAGACTGAAAAATTACTGATTGATTTAGCCATTGGATTATTTATGGGCTGTCAAAGGTTTTTTAATGAAGAATTGACTTTAAATACTGAATTTATTTCAGAGAAAAGCAAATTGGTCTGTTTTACCCTTTCAAAAAATCAGGTGCTAGTTTGATTCCATATTGTGAAACGTAAAGTATTTCGTTTTTCCAGCCTTCACTTCAAGATCTAATTGCTGATCTTTGCTGTCTCCGTTTGGAGAATTTACTCTAAGAGTCACGGTATGCTTTCCCTCTTTCAATCGAATTCGGGTGTAGTGAATAGAGTTGGGCAGGGTTTGCCAATTTCTGGTGTCGGCTTTTTCTGTAACAGCATTAAAAATGCTGATAATAGCACCTAAATTTTCATCTTTACTTCTTGTATAACTTTCAATAGCTTGCTTGGTGGCAAGTCTTAGTAAAGAATTTGCCATTTCGCGTACCATTCGGTCTTTTAGTGTTTTAAAAGCAATGGCGTTGATATCTTCTCCTTTATCCAAAGGATAACTAAGCGAATCATTTATAATGATGTCGGCATTTGTATAGTAGGGAACCCGTTCCTGATATTTTGGAAAAGCAACGCGTACAAAATCCAGATCGCTAAAAGAATTTTGAGTCCGGCTATCCATATTGCCTACAAAAAAGGGCAAAGTAACATTTTCTTCATTGTTCACCATGGTCAGGTAGCCATCTCGACCATTAACAGCACTAAAATTGATGCTCCATTCTGCTTTTACCGGCCCAAGCCCCGATAGCCAGATGATTATTACATCCCCTTCAGTCTTGTCGGCTTTTTGGAAATCGAATCCAAATTTATTTTTGAAAAATTCGTAATCTTCCATCAAACCAGTTTTATAGGCAGTTCGAAGAAGATCTTCTTTCAATTGTCGTGGCGCAGGTGTATTAAAGTTTTTTAGATAATTGTCCTCATAAATTTTGAGAGCATTCCGATAAGCAATAAAGGCATTGTTTGAATCTCCCGACGAATCGTAAATTAACCCCATTAGTGTGTGGGCAAAGGCATCATCGCTGTATCTGTTCTGATAATTCTTTGGATATTTATCGTTCAGGGCATACAATTTTTCATTTACTCTTCGGCATTCAACCAAAGCAGCTTCCGTATCGCCCATTTCCAAATAGCTTAACGCCTTATAAAAATTTAGCATTACATTCTCAAAATCCTCTGGAACATAGGGTCTGGCCATTGGGTTGGTGAGCATTGCCAATGCTTCCGAACCAATATTTTTACGTTGATCTTCAATGAAAAGATCCGCCTCGTTAAAATACATAGTCGCCGAAACATAATCTTGCTGCATCCACGATAAAGTTCCCTTATTCAGTAAAAACAAGGCTTTGTTTTTGTTTCGATTGCTCTTTTTATCTTTATCCAGTACTTTTTCGGCACTCGCTATGTCACCCTGCAAAAAGTAGTTGTTAAAAGCTTCATTTTGCATGTAATAGGTAGCACAACCAGATAATAGTAGAAGAACACCAAATAAAAAAACAGGGAGTATCTTACCCGATATACGTAAGGATAATTTTTGCTTCATCGAAAAAGGAATAAAGAAATTCAGGAAGCCAACCAATGACTTCCTGTAGAGTACCAATTTATTTGTTCACGTACTTTTTAATTTTTTTATCACCCATCCAAACCAGTTCGCTGGTTTCAAGATTAGTTAGCTCCAGATTTAACTGATAGTAACGAACATTTTCTTTTTTATAACTGTCTATAATCGAATTGATGTCGCCTTGTAAGATGAAGTCAGCACCCAATTCCTGTCCCCATTTTTTTAGGGTTGCCTTGGAGGCAAAATCTTGCTGGTCTGCACGTTCCTGACGAAGATCTTCACGTTTGGCACCTGCTTGCACCAAGCGAACCCGACTGTCATTTAAAATGGCTTTTTCGATGTCTTTAATGTAAGTATCCGAATCGATGTGTTCTGAACTTTTATTGGTGATTAAGCCAACAATAACAACAGGTTTACGATTAAATTCCTGTTGATAATCTTCAATCCAGTTTTGATTAAGCAATTGATCAATTAAAGCCTCGGCAGTCAATTTTGAATCGGTATCGTTCCATCGACCACTTAAATCAATTTGCTGATCAGGAGATACCCGGGTAACTTGTCTCGAGCAGGAAACACCAGCTAATACAGCCAGTGCGAAAACAAATAGGCGAAATGAATACTTCATAATATTTTCATTTTTTGTTTAAATAATATTCTAATTTTTTGAAATGAATTATTCTCAGGTAATTACAATTTTTATGCCAATATGATTATAAACCTTCTACTATTTTTGATAACTTTTGGTAATGCAATTTGCTAATTGGAGTGAGTGGCAAACGCAAACAGTTTTCACAGAGTTTTTTCATGCTTAGAATTGCTTTAATTCCGGCAGGATTGCCTTCTGTAAAAAGGTTTTGGATGACTCCAAACATCTTATAATGAATCTGAAGAGCTTCCTTGTTTTTTCCATCTAATGCTAATCTTACCATCTGGCTCCACTCCTTTGGAAAAGCATTTCCCAGTACAGAAATAACACCACTGCCTCCTAATGAAATAAGAGGAAAGGTCATGGCATCATCGCCTGATATCACCAAAAAGTCTTTTGGTTTGTTTTTAAGAATGCTCATAAGTTGCTCCATATTACCGGAAGCCTCTTTTACACCAATTATATTTTCAATTTCCGAAGCCAGTTTTACGCAGGTTTCAGCACTTATGTTTACACTCGATCTGCCAGGCACATTATAAAGAATTACCGGAACCGGACTGGCATTTGCAATGGCCTGGTAATGCAGAAACAAGCCTTCCTGACTGGGTTTGTTGTAGTAAGGAGCAACTGATAGAATGGCATCAATCTCATCAAATTCTGAGAACTCCTGAATTTGCTGAATAACAGCCTGAGTATTGTTTCCTCCAAAGCCAACTACCAAAGGAACGCGCTTTGCATTCACTTCAATAATGTGATTGATAACGGAAATTTTTTCATCACACGAAAGTGTTGATACTTCACCTGTAGTTCCCAGAACCACTAAATAATCGATACCATTTTCAATCTGAAAATTAACGATGTTGCTAAGAGCATTAAAATCGACACTTTCATTCTCTTTAAATGGAGTAATAAGAGCTATGCCTGTTCCTGAAAATTTGTTACTATTCATTCTTATTACTTTTTAATCTGTGAAAGATATTTTAAGCTTTCGCTGATTAGGTTTTCCATTGAATTGTTTTTACCCTGATCAATCATTAAATCCAAATGCTCACAGTTATCGACCAAAGCCCCGACTTTACAAGCTGCCAACGAGACTTGTGTAATGTATTTTATCGAAAGATGCTCCGATTTTGTAAGAACAAAGAGTAAATCGAACTTAGTATTGGTGAATTCGATTAATTCAGGAATGATTGGTTCTCCGCTCCATTTCACATCTTTATTGGTATAAAAAACTATTTTTTGAGCCACACCAAAATCAGGCAATATGTCAGCATCAATCCATCCTGCGCTTTGTACTTTATAGCCTTTTTGGCTTAAATCTTCTGTAAACTTTTTCACTACAGAGTGATTCTTTTCCTGAAGAGTATCAAACAGTATGCCTATACTTTTAGAACTTTCTAAATTGTGAAACTCCTTTTTGCGCGGATTTTTCTTTAGTTTGCTTTTGATTTTTAATTCGGCAAGCTGATTTTTGATATTTTGAAAAAAACTCATTTTATATTTGATAGTTAAGTTGAAGGCTGGTAATTATGGGTTAAACAGGCAATTATTATTTGAAACCACAAGTTATGAAAAAAATCATTTTGCAAATCATAAATTAAGCTTATTTAATTTTTTTTGGAGCCTTGTAACCATTGGGATTCAGTTTTCCGGGGGCAATTCGTAGCTCATGAGCCAAATGGGTAAGACTGTTCATATTCATTACTTCGCATGCTTTTATTGCAATTTTAGCACAAGCCAAAGTGTCTTCCAACGCATCGTGATGTCTAAGCGGAATATCGAAAAGGTGAGCTATTGTATTTAGTTTATGGTTTGGCATATTGGGCCAAATGTTACGACAGATTTGTACGGTGCACAGGTAATCAAATTCTGGAAAACGAATGTTGTAAGTTTCTAAACAAGCCCTAAGCACCGACACATCAAAACTAGCGTTGTGAGCGATCACCATTTTCCCGTGCAGATAATCCTCTACCTCTTCCCAAATGTAATTGAAGCTGGGTTTGTTCATAACATCTTCTTCCGTAATTCCATGAATACTAACATTCATCGGATGAAAATACATTTCAGGTGGCGATATCAGCCAATCTTTACTTTCAACAATTAGTCCATTTTCAACGCGAACCAAACCAAGCGAACAAGCAGAATTGCGCTGTCCGTTTGCTGTTTCGAAATCTATTGCGGTAAAATTCATTTTTTTAGATAAAAGGGAAATGAAATAAGATTTAATTTTGTGCTAACTGCTAACTGCTAACTGCTAACTGCTAACTGCTAACTGCTAACTGCTAACTGATCAGTCCAATCATCTCTAAAAATTCATCTTCTGTTTTTATTCCGATGCCTAATTTTTCTACTTTTTCAAATTTGCTTGGTCCCACTTTTTCCCCCGCCAAAAGAAAGCTTGTTTTCTTCGATATGGAACTCACATTTTTTCCTCCGTGCAGTTCAATCATTTCCTTTAATTCATCGCGGGAATATTTTGAAAAGCTTCCGGATATAACAATGGATAATCCTTCAAGGGTATTGCTCGCATTCTCATTTTCTACAATTTCAGTCTCCAATTGCAAGCCAAATTCTTTTAATTGGGCAATTAAATTTTGATGATATTTATTGGAGAAATATTCTACAATACTCTCGGCAATTTTTCCTCCAATTTCGTCTACCTGAATCAATTCTTCAAGTGTTGATTCGGCTAATCTGTCGATAGATGGAATCGCTTTGGCCAATTTTTTTGCTACTGTAATTCCAACATACCGAATTCCCAAAGCATACAAAACCCTTTCGTAAGGAACCTGTTTCGAATTTTCAATACTTGTCAATATTCTTTCTGCAGATTTATCGCCCATGCGCTCTAAAGGAATAATATTCTCTTTAGTCAACCGGTACAAACCTGCAACATCACTAATTAGTTTCTTTTGAAAAAGCAGGTCGATGGTTTCTTCACCCAATCCGTCCAAATCCATGGCTCTACGGCTGATGAAATGTTCAATTTTTCCCTTAATTTGGGGCGGACAGCCCATATCATTCGGGCAATAATGATTCGCTTCGCCTTCTTTACGAACCAAAGGAGTGCCACATTCAGGGCATTCTTCAATGTATTGAATTGCTTGTGCTTTCGCAGATCTTTCAGACAGTTCTACGCCAACAATTTTTGGGATAATTTCGCCGCCTTTTTCCACATAAACAGTATCGTTTTCGTGAAGATCTAAATTTTGAATGATATCTGCATTGTGCAGTGATGCTCTTTTTACCGTTGTACCCGCCAATTGCACCGCCGTTAAATTGGCTACCGGAGTAATCGATCCGGTTCTGCCAACCTGATAAGTTACCTTTTCAAGTTTGGTTGATACCCGTTCCGCTTTGTATTTATAGGAAATGGCCCAGCGGGGCGATTTGGCAGTAAAACCAAGTTCTTCCTGCATATCCAGAGAATTCACTTTTATTACAATTCCATCAACCGGAACCGGCAATGAGTTGCGTTTTTCGTCCCATTCCTTAATGAATACAATTACTTCGTCGATATTTTTACAAAGCACTGTGTTGTCCGGAATTTTAAAACCCCAATCCTTGGCGGCTAATAAATTGTCGTAATGATATCGGTTTGGGATTTCCTTGCCCAACAAATAATATAGGTAGCAATCTAGTTTTCGTTTCGCAACCACCGATGAATTTTGCATTTTAAGAGTACCCGAAGCTGCATTTCTAGGATTCGCAAACGGAGCTTCTCCAATTTCCTCACGTTCCTCATTCAATCCCTTGAAAACAGCAAAAGGCATTAATATTTCGCCTCGTATTTCAAATTCTTCAGGATATCCTTCTCCGCTTAGCTGCAAGGGCACCGATCGAATGGTTTTCACATTAGCCGTAACATCATCTCCCTTTACGCCATCGCCACGGGTTACAGCCTGAACTAGTTTCCCTTTTTGGTAGGTTAAAGAAATTGATGTGCCGTCGTATTTCATTTCGCATACGTATTCAACATCACCATCAATCAACTTTTTAATTCGGTTTTCGAAATCGCGGATTTCTTCCTCCGAATAGGTGTTTCCCAGCGAAAGCATCGGGTATTTATGCTCAACCTGATTAAATTCCAGATTGATATCGCTGCCAACTCGCTGGGTTGGCGAATTTGGGTCGTTAAACTCAGGATATTGTTTTTCCAAAGCCATTAGCTCATTCAAGAGCATATCAAAGTCGTAATCGCTGATGCTTGGTTGGGATAAAACGTAGTAATTGTGATTGTATGTATGTAATTGTTCGCGCAATTTGGCAATTCGAACTTGTGCTTCTGCCTGATTCATAATTGTAAAGGTCTATCGTTGTGTAAATAGATGAGCTGTATTTTCTATAGCAAGCCCTGAATGGTAAAAATAGTAAAGCTTTCGCTGATTTCGCAATTGATTTCAATGATTTTTGAGATCGGAAACTGTAATTAGTGAACTGCTTGGGTAAGAGTTTTAAAGTACAGCCATGTGGAAAGCATTTTTAGGTTTTAAGCGCTGGTATCGAGGAATCTTTAAGTTTGAATAACAGATGTTTCGGGATCGCTCGACATAACGCTCCCAAGTGAAACTTTACTTGTCGAACATCATTTTCATTTCACACCATTTACCGATTCTTGAGCGCATTTAACCGATTTCGAGAAGTGAAAGCTATTATATTGCACTACTTTAGTTGCAGAAATAAAGGATACACTAATCTTAAACAACAAGATCATGGATGAAAATAAAAAAAATAAAAGTCTGTTTGTTGGGCTTGGGCTAATTATAGTTGGCATCGTAATTATTTTGGAACGGCTCAATTATCAGTCTGATTTTATCGAAACTTATCTGTATCGATGGGAATCCGTTTTGATTTTAATTGGCGTACTGCAGATTTTGGTTCGCCGAAGAATTTTTGGCGGTCTGATATCCATAGCTGTCGGAGGATATTTTCTTATGGATGATTTGTATTTTCTACCACAAAATTGGGAGATATGGTTCTTTCCCGTACTACTTATTTTAGGAGGCATTGCGTTTATTTTTGCCCCTGACTCCCCATATTGTTGTAAAAATAAATAAATTCATATCGTAAAATATATCATTATGAGATCACAGCATAAATCAAACCCAAACAACCGTGCAATATTTGGTATTTTCTTAATCCTTTTTGGATGCTTATTGGTTCTTAAAAATCTCGATTTTATTCCTTATGAATTAAGACATGTAATCTTCTCATGGCCGGCATTATTGTTTGGCTTAGGAGTGCTTTTCTTTTTTGGCAAAGATGAAAAAACAACAGGAGTTATTTTAATGGCTGTGGGAGGGGTGTTTCTATTTCCTATTATATTCGGTTGGAGCTTTAACTGGCGTGGATTATTTTGGCCTGTAATGCTAATTGTTATTGGAGTTGTGGTTATTCGCAAACGCAATGTATGTGATTTTGACAAACGATCAGAAGTAGGATCAGATTTCGATTATATCGATGAGTTAAATATATTTGGTGGTGGTGAAAAAGTAATCAGCAACAAAAATCTTAGAGGAGGAAAAATCACCTGTATTTTTGGAGGAACAGAATTAAATCTCACCAATGCTGATCTGGCAGAAGGAACAAATGTATTAGATGTATTTGCGGTGTTTGGAGGCTGTGTTTTAATTATTCCATCCGATTGGGATGTAAAAGTTGAAGTATCTGCTATTTTGGGAGGAGTTGTTGATAAAAGAACAACTATACCTAATTATATTGTAGAGCCTAAAAAAGAGCTTGTCATTAAAGGATCGGTTGCATTTGGCGGATGCGAAATCAAATCACATAAATAATTTCAATGCAACATCCTCTTCTAAAAAATCGGTTTGCCATTCCAATTTATATGGTATCGTGGGCGTTTTTTGCAACGCTGTTATTTATTATTGGATGGTATTTCGAGGGAAGGACTTTTTATGATTCGGCTGTAAATGCTTTCAGCTTTTCATTTCCATTATTGATATTAGGTGCATGTATTTGGTTTATTGTTATATATACCAGCATCGAAAGTCTGGGGCTTTTCCATTTTTTTTTGCATCACTTAACTGCAGGTTTAATCGTGGTGGGGATCTGGATATCGTCTGCATACCAATTACGAACCATATGGTTTGGTGCCACCAGTGAAGGTTTTGATTACCTTATTCCTGTGCATTGGCAGATTTTTATGGCCTTTGGGATGTACGATTATATTGTAATTGTTTACTATTTGGTAATTTATTATCGTAGTTTTCAAGATAAATTGGTTCACGAGTCTGAATTAAAAGAGTTGGTGAAAGAAGCAGAACTAACAGTATTAAAATCTCAAATTAATCCGCATTTTCTATTCAACAGTTTAAATTCGGTAAGCTCTCTAACTTTATCAAAGCCGGAATTATCCAGAGAAATGCTTGTGAAATTATCAACTTACCTACGATATTCGCTTGCCCAGAATTTAAAAGAATTAAATAATTTGAGTAACGAATTGAGTAATATTCGTTTGTACATGGAAATTGAGAAAGTTCGTTTTGGTGATCGCCTGCAGCTTCATTTTGATCTTTCACCCGATTGCGGGAAGCTGAAAATTCCCAATTTAATTTTACAGCCATTATACGAAAATGCGATTAAATTTGGAGTGCATGAAAGTCTTGATCCGGTTTGTGTACTAACTAAGTGTCGTTTTGAGAATGATATTTTAAAAATTAATATTAGTAATAATTTCGATCCAGATTCGGTTCCTGCAAAGGGTAATGGTATTGGATTACGTAACATACAGGAACGTCTGCATTTAATTTACGGCCGTGCTGATTTAATGCGGGTTGTTAATGGAGAAGATCAATTTACTGTTTATCTGGAATTTCCGCAAAGTATATAAGATATGGAAGTAATTAAAGCAATAATTATTGATGATGAATCATTAGCCAGAGATCTGGTTCGGTCATATTTGGAAGTTGATCAGGATATTGAAATTTTAGGGGAATATTCCGACGGATTTCAAGGTTTAAAAGCAATTAATGAATTGGAGCCGGATTTGGTGTTTCTAGATGTTCAGATGCCCAAACTGACAGGTTTTGAGATGTTGGAGCTACTTGATAAACCTTGTAATATTGTGTTTACAACAGCTTATAACGAATATGCAATTAAAGCATTCGAACACAATGCAATTGATTATTTATTGAAACCATTTTCCAATGAACGGTTCCAGGATGCTGTGCGCAAGGTGAAGGAACGCATCTCAAATTCGGTGACGAGTGGAGATCAGATTGAGAAAATAAAAAATCATAACGATTCCTCGGATGAGTTATTGATCCGGGTGGTGGTGAAATCAAGAAATAAAATTGATGTAATCGCAATTGATAAAATTAAATATTTTGAAGCGCAGGACGATTATGTGATGATTTATACCAATGAGGGCAGGTATCTGAAGCAAAAGACAATGAAATATTTTGAAAGCCATTTAAATCCGAATGAGTTTTGCCGGATACATCGTACTTATTTGGTGAAGATCGATCAGATAGCTCAATTGCAACCTTACGAGAAGGATCATTGGATTGTAATTTTAAAAACCGGGGAAAGTTTAAACGTCAGTCGAAATGGATTTAAGCAATTGAAACTGCAATTGGAAATTTAATCATTGACCAGTTTTTATAGGATAAACATCATTCTCTCACGAATTGATGTTTTTTTTATGTCAAAAGCAAGATGTTTTGATCTTACTTCTGGTTTGAAAAACAATTATAAAAAAAGTTAGTTGTTTTTTAGTACTTCTTTTGTTAAGTGTGTTTTATACTAAATTGTGCTAAGTTTTGTTACTTTAGTAGAATGAGCAGTGTTAGTAATGTTTTTGGTGTGAGTAGATGTAAACTGATGACAAACTGATTGTTTCTGTTTGTGAATTGGCAAGAAAGTTTTTTGATTTTTAATTGATCTGCAACATAAATTTTCTACTTTTGTGAAACTAATTACCATGTACACTAACTAATTTACACACTACTAATGAATTTAAAACTTAATTGCAGAAATGGATTATTGCCGATCCTTCTGTTTTTTTTAAGCCCCGCGGAGCATTCATATGCTCAGGATTCTACAAAAGCTATAACAAATTCATGTTTAAATGGTATTGTTGTTGAGAATGAACATCAAAAGCCTCTTGAGTATGCTACCGTATCAATTTATTCTTTACCAGATTCTTTATTGGTTAAGGGAACTATCACAAATAGAAAAGGGGAGTTTGAACTAGATGGTTTAGCGAGTTTAAGTTATTATTACAAAGTTGAATATCTTGGATTTGAGAGTTATAGCAGTAAGCCAATTCTTTTAAAAGAAAATGAAAAGTTATTATTGCCTAATGCGCTTGCTTTACATGCCGGTGTCCGAACGATTACAGAAGTGGAAGTAACCGGAAATCGTGACTTTGCACGAATCGAATTGGACAAAACTGTTTACAATGTGTCAAAATCACCAGTTTCTGATGGAGGAACGATTAATGAAGTCTTAACCACAATTCCTAAATTAAACGTTACTGCCAGTGGCGAAATTCAATTGCATGGAAGCTCTGATGTAAAAATATTGATTGATGGGAAACTGAGTGGTTTACTGGGAATGAGCCCGGGAGATGTATTGAGTAATATGCCTGCAGCAGATGTTGACCGTGTTGAAGTAATTACGAGTCCTTCCGCAAAATATGATGCTTCAGGTTCTGCTGGGATTGTGAATATAATTATGAAGAAGGATAGAGCCAAAGGGTTTAATGGGAATGCTTCCGCCACCATTGGTACTATCAACAAACATTCTGGTCGGACCGCACTTAATTTACGAACCGGAAAGATCAATTTGTCAGGATCATACAGCTATCGAAACGATTGGTCTGGCAGAGATTATGAATTATCACGATTTACCGAAATAGGCAATGATGTTGAGATATTGAATAGTCGTGCTGATGTCGATTTAGGTGATAGAAGTCACATTGGACAATTGGGCATGGATTATTTAATAAATGACAAGAACACCGTGAGTTTTTCTGTTACCAACCGTAATGTGAAACAAAATCGGAATGGAATCTATAACTATTCCCGGAATTTAATTACCAATAGTACTTTTTCAAATGAAACATCCCGTGAAAGTGCTGTTGATATCGATTTGAATTCCTGGGTGTACAATGCCTCTTATATTTGTAAGTTTGCTAGAAAAGGGCAGGAATTTTCTTTTGATGCTGCCTATACAAATAATAATGCAGAAAATTACGGAAATTATACTGATGAAGTAGAAGGGAATACCAGTGACTTCTTCAATTCGGACCGGGAGGAAGCAATTGTTCAATTGGATTACAAACAGCCAATAGGTGAAGTGGGTTCGATAGAAACAGGATATCTGTACCGAACTAATGAGATAAAGTACAATGAACCAATAGATTTATCTACTGCATTTAATTATAAGGAGAGTATTCATGGTTTGTATTTTCAGTTTAGTGGAGAGAAAGGAAATTTTGGATATCAGTTTGGTTTGCGGTCTGAGTATTCGGATATTGAGACGAATAAAGCTTATAATGACGATTATGTGGACTTTTTCCCTAGCGTACATTTTTCCTATAAATTATCAGACAATAAGCAGGTATTACTGACTTATTCTAAAATGGTTTATCGTCCTGATTCCAGAATGTTGAATCCATTTCAAAATCTTCAAGATCCGGAAAATCAGCGCTTGGGAACTCAGGATTTGGGAGCTTATTATACACATATGCCGGAGTTAACTTTTGTTTACAAAAGAGATAAGATAACCTATACCACAAATTTGTATTATCAGTATAAGGATAATATTATAAGTCAATATCGTTCTGTTAATGAAAGCAATGTGGCGATTGTGACTTATGAGAATGTAGGAAATCTACAATATGCAGGTGTTGATTTTAATATGTCTACAAAATTTAACAAATGGTGGAGTGTTAATTCTTATTTATCTGGAATTTATCAGAAGTATACTCCTTCAAAAGATTTAGATTACCAGGAGAATGATGATTTTGGCTTTTTTGGAAAACTAACTTCAACCATGCGAATACCTAAATGGTTTAATTTTCAAACAACTCTGCGTTACGACTCTGATATGCCGGTTGTTCAAGGAAATTACGATCAATCCTTTCAGGTGGATTTCGCTTTTGGGAAGAGAATAATGAAAGGTAAAGCAAGTTTGTCTTTATGGATTTACGATGTTTTAAATAGCAGCAAGTATAATGTAAATACTTCAGGAGATCGTTTTACTCAGCGAATGAAGTACAATTTTGAAAATAGGGTGGCAAATTTGACCTTCCGATATTATTTTGGTAAAAAGTACAATGTGTTAAAAACCCAAAAAAGAGGAAGTGGAGTCCAGCACTCAGAGAAAGATATCTAAAAAATAATTAGTGCATGAAAAAAACTCATTCTGTTGAATGAGTTTTTTTTATTCGTTGTTTTTTCTTAATTGATGATTATTTTTTTACTAATCAGGTTTTTACTTGTTTGAATATTGAGTAAGTAAACTCCTTTCGGAAAAGAATGAACATCAATAATGTGCTTTGTGTTATTTATTTGTTTTTGGTAAATAATCGATCCTTTTAGATTAATCATTCGCAATTGGCTTGGCAGACTATTAGGTAAATTAATACGTAAAAATGTGCTTACGGGATTTGGGTAAACAGCAAAGGCAAAATCTTCTTTCGCAAAATCATCAACATCAGTAATGGGAGTGATATCAATAGTCACTTTTGTTTTAATTGAGTGACCATTGTTGTCGAAGGCACGGTAAGTGAAAAAATCCTTGCCACTGTAGCCCGTATCCGGAATGTACTCAAATGATCCATCTTCCGATAGAAACACAAAGCCGTTTTCGCAGAATTCTGATAGTTCAGAATAGAATGTATTACCGTCAAAATCAAAATCATTGGCTAAGAGTCCATTTGCAGCTTCAATGACAAGATTTTCGTCCTGATTTGTGGAATAGTTATCTGTATATGCGATGGGGTGGTTGTTAAATTCAATCAATCCATCTTTTACAACATAGTATGATTGTTTTTTCACTTCTACATAATTTGTTGGGGTTCCCCAATTCCAAATGAATCGATTATTTCCTTCCAGTAATACATCATTATGGAGAACGCTTAGGGCTATACCGTCAGATATGGCTTCTTCTGTTTCAGGTGTGGCTCTGTCATCATTCATTACCTTTGCATTAGCAGGGTCAGTAACCTGTAATAACGACCATGGAAGATGAATATCAATTGAATCATTTGAAATAATGACAGCATCCAAACTTGATGGAGGTAATTCAGTCCTACGGGTTTTCAAATTTCCAACATACTGAATTTCATAATTTTTGTCATTGTTTTTCCAGCGAACCAAGTTCCAGGGAGCTCCATCAGTAACAGTAGAATGATAAAGCTGTTTGGCTTCTGAAACACCATGCCATATACCAAATAAATCATAGGCTTGGGTAACAAATAATTCTGCAGAATAGTTGGTGATACGCAGAGCAAATTCAGCTCTGTTGGTAATTGTAGTTCCCGAAGGAAGTATTGACTCGCCCAAGTTGGCATCATAGGTGTCAATTGCCATCCAAATCGTATCAATGTTCGAAAGCTCTTTTTCAAGCATCAGGCGAATGTTGAAAAAATCAAAGTCTGCCGCAGTAAGGATTTTTTTAATGGGTTTATCACTACCAAAATCGTCTAATACAGAATATGAAATCTCAGAAGGACGGAATGCAATTAAACCAAAGTTTTGTTCGGCAGCGGTAATGTTGTGCCAAAGTATTCTCGCTTCAGGATTGAAATCGAAAGGATCTGTAATCCATGTTCGTTTGAACCATTCATCCAGCAAGGAAAATTGTATTCCTCCTGCACAACCGGCTTCTTCAATATTATCAAGAAGTCTCAAAAAATTAAGTCCTTGTTCCACCTCTGAACTTCCCCCATGGTTCATTCCATTTGACGAATAATGTGCAATTCCCCAGCTCGAAGGCGTGCCTGTTTCAGCAATTAGCACAGGAAAATTTTTATAATGATTCTTAAGATCGTTGATATAACCCAAATAACTGTTCGGACCTAAAGGATCGGAGTATTGTTTATAGCCGGGATCTTCGCTAATAAAATCAGGATAATATGGGTACGCGTGAAAGCTGGCAAAATAACCCGCAGGTGCTCCATCAAAGTTTAAAGTGGATAAATCCAGTGATTCCTTGTCTTCATCTGTTCCTGTTTCTGTTGGATGTATTAAGGGATCCAGAGTAGGCCAACTGGAGATACTCACAGGGCGTTCCGTGTTATAAGTGTTACGTTCGTATAGTACAAGTTCATTTAAATGTGATGCTGCCCAAACTTCGGATGGAGATGCACTTGCCAACTTAAAAGCTGTACCTGAAAATGAAGTTTGATCGGAATGTTTACTGTTTGTTTCTTGAATTTCTGCCGGATGAATTTCTCTTCCAATAATATAAGACATAAGCCAAGGGGATACATCAACAGTATATAATCCATAAGCCTTTCCAAAGCGGTGATCTATATTGTTATTTCCATGAACACAGTTAACCACATCTTTAATTTCTTTGCTGAATACATCATTTAACTGATGCAAATCATTGGTATACCCACTTAGTTCTTCCTCTAGCCATACACCATGCATTATATACATCGGACTTGCCGGATTCTTGTCGTTAAATTCTTTTAAAGCCTCATAAAAACGAGGATAGTGAAGAGTGTAGACTCTAATACAGTTAAATCCAACATCATGAATATCTGCTATCCATCTGGCATATTGATCTTTGCTTGCAGCCAGTTCGCCAGGGAATGTTCCGGGAATTGAAACACCAAGATTAATCCCTTTAATAAAAAAAGGCACATAGTTTTCTCCATTCCAAACGGTAAAATTTTGTGAGTTTGTTGAGAATGGAACTTGAGTCCTATTTGGATCAGTCTCCTCAGCATGAGAGTACTGCGGTAATGTAAAAAGGATTGTAAAAATACCGATTAGTATAGAAAAGTATTTAATTGGATTCATCTTTTAGTTTTAAAATATTTATTGAAGATGCAAAATAAATTGATGAAATCCGATTTATTGAATGAATGATCTGTGATTGATATGAATAAGTAAGACACTTATTCTGAATGTCTGACTCTTTATTTTAAGGAAGTATCTATTGGTTGGTTTATAGTTTATTAGGAAGTGTAAGTCAGCTGTGATGTTTCAATTTTTGAATTGTTTGTTGTTGAAAGTAATAGACTTTTATAGTTTATTTTTTAAGTTGAATGGAGATTGGTAAAGGGCTTTTTATTCTACCAAATAGTCAGAAGAGATAAGATCAGTATTCAATTTATCCGTTTCAAGACTGACGTGAAACAGAGCATCTCCTTTATGCACCATAGGTGCAGTGTTTACACAAAACACATAACAATCAAACGGAGCAACTACTTTCTTTTCATATCCTCCGTAAGGATCTGTTATTTCGCCCAAAATTTGTTTTTTAACGACCCAACTTCCATTTGTAACCCGTAATTGAAACATGCCCGAATTGGAAGCTCTTAACCATTGAGCTTTAGGAATCACAACGGGAGTTTGTTTTAATTGCAAATCTCCATTCTGTAATCCTAAATATTTCATCACATTCACTGCACCTTCTACACCGCAGCTAATAACATCTTCATCCAGATCATTTGATTTTCCTCCTTCAAAGAGTAGAATTGTTTTTCCCAGATTGCGAATGGTATCGCGAACAGATTTGGAAATGTAATCGGAATTCAAAATAAATGGGGCATTAAAAACCTGTGCAAGTTTCAACGTTTCCTTTTCCTTAATAACACATCGAATTTGAGGAAAATTTGACCTGTCAGCACCACCCGAATGAAAA
This sequence comes from Labilibaculum sp. K2S, assembly GCF_030372765.1. Classification (GTDB taxonomy): domain Bacteria; phylum Bacteroidota; class Bacteroidia; order Bacteroidales; family Marinifilaceae; genus Labilibaculum. The sequence continues at coordinate 437,564 of NZ_JAUCMW010000001.1, forward strand.
TCGATCACATAATCAACTTTGGGCGCAATTTCTTTTGTAAAACGATACGCAAATTGACTGGCAAGAGAACCATTTAAAAACCCCGGGAACATTCTGTTCAGATCCCTGCCGTCAGGAAATTCTCTGCGGAGATTTAAGAATCCAAATACGTTAAAAACGGGAATGCAGATAATCATTCCCCTTTTTGGTTTGTTGTATTTTTTCCGAATGATATTCCGAACAATGGCAACTCCATTAACTTCATCACCGTGCACACCACCCATTAAAAGCAAGGTAGGGCCATCTTTTTTCGCACGTTCCACAATTACAGGGACCTTAATGGTATTTCGGGTATGTAATTTCGCAACTTCCAATTCTAAGAAAGCACGCTCACCTTTCTGAATTTCTTTACCTAGTATGGTATACTTATCAATCAACATTCCTTTCAATGAATCTAATTATTTGTTTTGCGATGTCCTTTTTGGTTGCTATCTCGATACCTTCCAAACCTGGCGATGAATTTACCTCCAAAACCAAAGGTCCGCTTGCAGATTGCAGCATGTCCACACCAGCAATTCCTAATCCCATTGCCTTTGCTGCTTTTATTGCCGTGTTTTCCTCTTCATCAGTCAATTCAATAATTGTTGCAGAACCTCCCCTGTGAAGGTTAGATCGAAATTCACCTTTTAATGCTTGCCGTTTCATAGCTCCAACCACTCTTCCATCAACAACAAAAGCTCTAATATCAGCACCTTTCGATTCTTTAATAAACTCCTGAGCAATCACACGGGCTTTTAGTCCATTAAATGCCTCAATAACTGAAGTTGCAGCATTTGGAGTTTCGGCTAAAACAACACCTAAACCTTGAGTTCCTTCCAGAAGTTTAAGTACCAGTGGTGTGCCGCCAACCGATTGAATTACATGATTAACATCTTTTGTGTAGTTGGTGAAAACGGTGCGGGGTAAGCCTACACCTGCACGTGAAAGAACCTGTAAGCTTCTTAATTTATCCCGCGATTTTATCAATGCTTCAGAACCAACAGCTGTAAATGTTTTCATCATTTCAAATTGGCGGACTACTGTTGATCCGTAAAAGGTAACAGAGGCACCAATTCTTGGAATTATTGCGTCAACATCCAGCAAGTATGCGCCATCATAGAAGATCTTAGGTTTCTTTTTTTCAATTTCAATAATGCATTTTAAATGATCCACAACAAGTACTTCATGGCCTCTTTTTTCTGCAGCTTCAACCAATCTTTTTGTAGAATATAATTTAGGGTTTCTAGATAAAATAACAATTTTCATAATATGTAATTAACATTTTTTGGATGGATTCTAATTCTCTATTGCTGTTTTTTTTTGCTTCTGCTTGAAAGAAATATTGCGTTTTGAAGTATCAACAATAAATTTTCCATTCAAAAGTTTTCTTCCGATCAATATCGGATATCTCATTTCACTTCGTTCGCTTAAGGAAAGTTCAATAAAGAACTCCTTATCAAATAATATAATAATCGTTTCAATTACAAACCGGGTTTCCGATTTGCCGAAAGAATTTTTGACTCTTTTTCTCTTGTATTTTTTTACTGTAAATTCTTTTTCGTTGTAATCCGGATGGGATGGATCCAAAAGTTTGAATTTTAGGTATCTTTCATGACCGACCTCGTATTCTTCAATTTGATGGCAATGAATAGAAGACGTATATGCACCGGTATCCACTTTTAAATCAATATTTGATAAGTGCAGATCCGGAAAATCAGCCCTGTCAATTTTCCCAATGACTATTTTCATGTAATGTAATTTCATTATTTTTCTTGAGGGGAGGCATCTTAAAATTTTCTAATGTAGGAAATTAATTTTAAATGCTTGTTTCCCTGAATTTATCTTTTATATCTCTTTATGCCAACTTGTAATGGAAATGAAGCAATAGTACAATTATTTCCCACAAGGAGAATCGATACGAATTTGTATTCGTTTTTTCATTTATACTTTTAATTCAGGCAAAACCATGAAAATAGCAAGATGGAGGCAATTTGCAATTAGATTTCCTTTTTAAAATGCACATCTAATTGATTAAAAGGGATAATAATATTATTCTCAATAAATTTCTTATTAATAATTAAACGGATATCACTTTTCACCTTGCCTATTCTAAAGATGTTTTTGCTGAAAAATAACAATTCAAAATCCAATGAAGAGGCGCCAAAATTTACAAGTCGGGCTTCAATCGATTGTCTTTCGTAAATATCGGGATGTTCAAAAGCACTTTCTTCTAAGGTTTTTAATATTAGATCAACATCAGAGCCATAGGCTACCCCCACAGGAATTCGGAAGCGGGTTTTTTTAGATTGATGACTCCAATTAATCACTTTGTTTGTAGTAATTAGTGAGTTGGGAATAATAATCGAAATTTCATCTCTGTCTAAACCTTTTGAGGTTCGTAATCCAATGCTCTGAATTTTAATTATATCTCCATCAATCTCCAATATATCATTAATTTTTATCGATCGTTCCGAGAGGAGGATGATTCCTGATATCATATCATTAAAAGTTTGCTGCAAACCTAAACCTACACCAACCAATAAGGCTGCCGAGCCGGCAATAAGCACAGTTACTTTTATATGTATGGCTTCAAGCATCAAACCAATCGACATGATCCAAACTACATATTTTATGATCTGGAACAGGGCATATGTATTGCCTTCGTCTGTTTTAACAAATTTGTGCTTACGAAAAAGGGTTTTTTTAATTAAAAAAAGACATATTTTAGTCAGTATATAAATCAGTAAGATACTAAGCAAAGTAAATACTGTGATTTTATAATTGTCAATGCTAAAGAGTTGATATTTTAATATCTTATTGATTGATGCAAACATATTTGGTTTTATCTTGAATGTTATTTTATTGAAGAGTTTAATTTCGGAAATAAATTTCGCAAAAGAACTATTATTTTTTTATAATCTGCATATGATTCATGAATATTAAAGATATTAAATTTATTGCTGGAACTTAAAACAAAGAATCTTATGGAATTGTTCGCTGGTTACGCGGAATCTTTTATGCCTTACCGTTGAATAGCATCTGTTTACAAATTTTTAACCTTTTTTTTAATAAAATGGAGTGCAAGTGAGCATTATTGATACTTTTGCATCTCGAAATAAGTTTATGGATAAGAATAGTAAAAATGTTCAGGAGTTGGAGAGTGCAAGTATCAAAAGCTTGCTTTGGAAGTATTTCTTACCAGCTTTTACCGGAGTAGTTATTAATTCATTGTACAATGTAGTCGACCGGATTTTTATTGGTCAAGGTGTTGGTGCAATTGCTTTATCGGGTTTAAGTGCGGTGTTTCCAATCATGTTAATCATGATGGCATTTGGCATGCTTATTGGCATTGGTGCAGGTGTCCGAATTTCTATCAATCTGGGAAAGAAAGATTTGGGCAGAGCCGAATGGGTTTTGGGAAATTCATTTGTTCTCATGATTATCGTTTCAGTTATTATTACTGTAATCGGATTTTTAATAAAGGATCCCTTACTCAGGATGTTTGGAGTTGGAGATGATACCATGTTTGTTGCCAACGAATATCTAAATATTATTCTTTACGGGGCGATTTTTAGCGTTGTAGGCTTTTCTTTAAACAATTTGATCCGTTCCGAAGGAAACGCCAAAATAGCGATGTATTCTATGCTGATTAGTGCCGGTACAAACATCATTCTCGATCCCATCTTTATTTTTGTTTTGGATATGGGCGTTGCAGGAGCCGCTTATGCTACGATTATTTCGCAATTTATTCTATGCATTTGGGTAATTTGGCATTTCAGAAGCGAAAAATCAGTCATAAAACTTCGGTTCTCAAATTTTAAATTGAACCGCGAGATTGTTTTCTATATTTTAACCATAGGTTTTGCTCCCTTCTCGATGCAATTGGCCGGAAGTTTTGTTCAGGCATTATATAATATTCAGTTGGTAGAGTACAGCAACGATATCGCCATAGCAGCAATGGGCGTAATTAACTCTGTTTCCATGCTGATTGTAATGACTGTGGTGGCTCTAAATATGGCAGCTCAACCTATTTTCGGCTTCAATTATGGGGCGCAAAATTACGCCAGAGTTAAAGAATGTCTGATATTGTGCATGAAAGCAGCAACAGGAATTGTGATTGTTGGCTTTCTGGGTGTACAGTTATTTCCCGAACTAATTGTTAAGGCCTTCAATAATTCCAGTGCAGAATTGCTGGATATGGGTTCTTACGGTTTACGGGTTATATTGATCGCGTTACCAGTGGTTGGTTTTCAGGTTGTTGTTGGGAATTATTTTCAGTCCATTGGGAAAGCGGGCATTTCGGCTATGCTAACATTAATGCGTCAGGTTATTTTATTAATCCCAATTCTCTTTATTCTTCCTACTTTTCTTGGTTTAAATGGTGTTTGGTTTGCCGGTCCGATATCCGATATTGGTGCAGCCATTGTGGCGGGAGCCTTCCTGATAAGAGAATTACGAAAGTTAAATCGGAAAATTGAACTTCAATAAAAATAAATTGTACTAGGTTAACTTTTAATACGTTTGAATATACAAATACAGAGAGTTGTGTATTCTAAATAAGTCTCCTATGCATCTTTTTTAGATTTCGATTCCCTGATTTTTTGTAATTTGATGTTTGTATTAAACTGACGGGATCAATGAGGGGCTTCAGGACAATCATATTATTTTTATTTCTTATCCAATCCTTTTATCAGGCTTATTCGCAGGTAAATGTGAACAGACCAAGAGTAGAGTTGGGGAAGGAAAGATTCGATTGGCTAAAGTCGAATATTTCTGGCGGAGATAGCGGCAGTACCTACAATACATTTATAAATAGCTACAACAATAATTGGATTACAGATTCCGATCACTATTTAGCAGGTTCAAATTCAGCACAGTGGACTTACAATTGGACGAATGGTGATTCCTTCATGTTATCTAAAATGACTGCTTTTTTATTGCAGTTAGGAACTGATAATTTGGCTCAGGCGAGGTGTGAATTCATTATTGAGAAATACATCACTTACATCAATGGAATTAATTTCGACAATTATTCAGGAGATACTCAAGAGAATTTGCTTCGCGAAAATTGTGAGTTTGGCGCTATTCTTCTCGATTGGACGTACAATTATATTCCTGTATCGCAGCAGCAAAATTTATCCGTTTCCTTCTATCGCGTTTTGGAGTATTTCATGAACAACTATATTTTAACAGGTTCAGGAAATAGTTATGTGAGCAGTCACAACATAAACAATTGTATCATGACAATGCGTGCAGCCATTGCACTGCACGGAGCCGATGGCCTTTCTTCTACGCAATTGTCTCAAGTAAATTCCTGGTATCAAACTTTGCTTGGGAAGTGGGAAAACGGCATTCTTCCGGCTTTTGCTCACTTTCGTGATGATGATGGCGGATGGAATTGGGGTGCAGCCTACGGAATGATAAATTTACCCAATCAATACCAGCTTTTCGACGATATGAAGTACGGAACCGATCGGGACTATTATCAATCTCAGCCTTGGATTCGGGAGTCGGTCAATCAGTATTGGTATTTTTTTCGTCCGGACAATTATTGCATTCACTTGGGTGATGCCATTGTAAAATTGGATCAGGCAAATCGTGCGATGTATCGTCATGCAGCAGAATATCAAGATGCCCGAAGTCAGTATCTGGTTCAGGTTTTCAATCAATCACAATATCTAAACAATACAATATTGGTTTTTATTAAACTGATGTATAAGGATTTTACAGCTCCTTACGTACCGCATCCCCAGCCACCACTCAATTGGTGGGCCGATAAAACCGGACTGTCGGTGAGCCGTACTTCCTGGAACGAGGATGCGACCATGTTGTGGTTTTACAATGCTCCTGCTAAACGGGCCGATCATGAGCACCGGGATAACAACACATTTACCATTATAAAAAACAAACCTTTGATTTTGGATGCCGGGTTTTACGATTCGTTTGGCACTTCTCATTATAATAATTACTACACGCGAACCATAGCGCACAATTCCATTTGTGTTTACGATGGAACAGAAAGTTATCGAAACTTGGGGCGAAGTGTTTCCAATGACGGAGGACAGATAGAATCGGATAGATTGGAAAATTTAGATGATGTATTTTCTGCTCAGCACAGAAGAGGAAAATGGATTCGTTATGCCTCAGGCACTGATTTTTCCTATCAGGTGGCTGACGCAGCAGATTCTTATCAGGCAAATAAACTGGACCGTTTCGAGCGTCGGTTGCTCTATCACAAACCCGATCGTGTGATTGTTCTGGATCATGTTCACTTGCTGAATACCAGTTCGAAAGTGCGAAAAGCCAAGTACATCAATCACTTTGTAAACAAACCGGATATCAGCGGAAGCGTTACGAATACAAAGGTTGCAAATCATATCATTACCTATAACGGGAAAGATTATAAAGCCACAAATGGCAAGGGGAGTGTTGCGGTTCGAACCTTATTGCCGGAAATTAGTGCGACAACTTTAATAGGTGGCAGCGGATATGAATATTGGGTGGATGGAACCAATTATCCGCCAAACCGAAGTGTTGATTTGGAAGACGAACACCCTGGATTCTGGCGAATTGAAGTAGAACCAATTGCCGTGAAGGAGAACACCGTTTTTTTGCATACGATTAAGATTGGGGATGATTTGAATCCGGCAGTGGCAGGCGGAAAACTTTATTCTAATGAAAGTACCATTGGCGTTGACTGGGAGAATTATTTGTATTTGTTCCAGGCGCAGGGAGATACGGCATCTATATCTTATTCTGTTCAAGACATTGCTGGTGATCGGACAATTAAAATATTTGCTCTCGATTTAAAAAGTAAAACATCTTTTGGAGTATTTGTAGATGATGTTTTAGAGCGCTCAGGAGACACAAATTCGGATGGAATTCTGCAGGTTACAGTGGATTTGCCAAGTGGAAATCACACAATCCTTGTACGTGACACTCTTGCAGCAGATCCCAATCCGGGTACCGATCCCGACCCCGACCCAACACCCGAAGAGCCGGAAAAGGATAATTTGGGCGCAGTAAAAGTTTTTCCCAATCCCAATAAGGGAGAATTCACGATTGTGATTGAAGACAATACGGTAACAGAGTTTCAAGTGGATATTTACGATTCGGAGGGGCGGAAGCTTTCTCAGTACCAAGAGTCGGGCAGCCGAACAGATATGGATTTGAGTAGTTTAACGGCAGGAATCTATTTTTTAGTCATTCATTTTTTGGATAGAACGGTGAAGAAGAAGATTGTAGTGATTTAAAATATTTAGAACCCTTTTGGGTTCAACGAAAAATCCAAATGTTTCTTTATTTCTAATCACGATATTTCCTTATCTTTAGACTTCTTAAAAAACCACATTCATGATCAAACGAAATATTGTACTAATTGCTTCAATTCTACTAATTGCAGCTTGTCAAAACTCTAAACCCAAAACTTCTGTGAATCAAAATACATACTCCTTCTTTCTGGGAACCTATACCGATGGTGATTCCAAAGGAATTTACAAGTTGAAAATGGAAGCAGATGGTCATTTAAAAATGATTGGTTTGGTTGCTGAAACAGCCAATCCTTCGTTTTTGGCTTTTGCGAATAATCAAAAAACACTTTTGTCTATCAACGAGTTGGTGAAGGATAATAACATGGGAAGTGTTGAATCTTATCAAACAGGTGATTCGTTGAAATTGATTAGTTGTAAGCCAAGCGGCGGAGCGCATCCTTGTTTTGTTACTGCAAATGATGCTGGTGTAGTACTAACTGCCAACTACACAGGAGGTAATATTGGGTACTTAAAAGTTGATGAGAATGGAGAATTGTCTGATCTTTTGGATGTGCAGCAACACACCGGTTCAGGAACGGTTGTAAATCGTCAGGATCAGCCACATGCACATAGTGTTTGGTTTCAGCCCAATTCAAATCATATTATTGCAGTCGATTTGGGAACCAATGAGTTGTGGATTTCAAGCATCGATTCTGTCAGCAATCAATTTGTGCCGGCAAATCAGGCAAAAGTTTCTTTGGTTGACGGGGCAGGACCAAGGCATTTGGCTTTTCATCCCAATGGAAAAATATTTTATGTGATTAATGAGCTTGACAATACCATTACTGGTTTTTCAATTTCAGATCATGAAGAAGTTAGTATGATTGGGAATGTAAGTACTTTGCCAGCCGATTTCGATGGAGTAAGTAATCCTGCTGATATACATATCTCTAAGGACGGTAAATTTTTATACGGATCGAACCGGGGACACAACAGCATTGTTATTTTCAAAGTACAGGAAAACGGAGCTTTAAAATTGGTTGGGCACGAATCCACACGTGGCGATCATCCCCGTAATTTCAGCTTATCACCCGACGATAAATTTCTGCTGGTTGCCAACAAAAATACCAACAATATCGTGAGTTTTAAAAGAGATTCTGTAACCGGAAAGCTAACTTTCGTTGATGAAATAAAAGCGCCCAGTCCGGTTTGTATTCTATTTCAGCAATAGCTCCTGCAAAAAATAAGTTAAAATTTGAACTTTATTGCGGCGAAATAGTAGACTGTTTAGAATATCAGCTTGTATTCAGGAATGCCTTTACTATTTTGTCGGGACTGCCCGCCCGATTTGCTGAGAGTCATTCCGAAGTGGGGGACTGTCCGCCCGATTTGCTGAGAGTTATTCCGAAGTAGGGGATTGCCCGCCCGATTTGCGGAGAGTTATTCCGAAGTGGTGGACTGCCCGCCCGATTTGCAGAGAATTATTCCCAGGTGGTGTATTGCCCGCCCAAAAAGGTGAAGCTTCGCCCGTCAATAAATATGGCTAATTCTAAGAAACCTCACCCAAAAAAGTTGAGATATGAAGGTTTTTAAAACTGAATTCCCAGCTTTAAATAACAACACGTTTAAACTCAACTAACATCAGTAAATCCGATTTTTGCAGATCAGGGTAGAAGGTAAGTAAAGTATACCACAGTTCATCTTTCGATTTAAAGCCGTCTTTGTGTGCCTCTTCCAAACTCATTTCATCAAAGCTTTTGTGCGAAACAGCGGTGATTTCAATGGGAATTGATTTTCCATGATCAAAAATTGCTGTACCAGGTCCCAATTCCGGAATTGGTTCATCGATTCGGGCCGTTTGCGTTTTACTTCCTTTAAGAACCGGGATGTAAAAATCTTCGTGAAAATGAATTTGAGACATGGCTTTTATTGTTGTCGTTTTTGTAAATCAAATAATTCTGAAATTAAACTGTCTGGATCTTATTCAAAAACTCTTTTACTCTCTCAAAAACTAAATTTTGAATGTCGGTATAGGTCAGTTCTTTGGGTAAATTTCTGAAAAACCTGACTTCTGCAATTTCCATTTCGGGTAATTTCCCCAATTGTTGGATGTTGGCAAAGAAGATTCTGCCGGATTTTATTTCTCCCTGCCAATCGCAGGAATAATCGCAGACCGTACGCAGACTAAAATGAGTAGCTCCTGTTTCTTCATACAATTCTCTTTTTGCCGCAGCTAAGGCCGATTCATCCTTTTCAATATGTCCGGCAGGCATTTCCCAGGTTTCCCGCAGGCGATGGCGCACAAATACCCATTTGTTCTGATACTGAGAACAGATAATAGAATATTTTAATTCTTCACCGGGAACGGTGAATGCATCTAAAAATTTAACAATGGGCTGGTTCATTTTGTTATGGAAAAATAAGTTTGTGTTGCTAAACTGTAACCGATCAAAAATTAAGTGAAGATATTGATTTTTCAACAAAAAAATGAACTTATTCCGAGGTCGATTTTCCTTTGTGGTTAATTCTTTAATCGGTTTTCCGGTAATTAATAATCCCCTTTACCATTCCTCTAAAAATAAAAAGATGAAATGGATAACTCAAAATCCAATACAATCGTCCCATGATTCCTTTGGGGCGAAACGTCGCTTTTTGGGAGATGAAATTTTCATCATTTTTTCTGTCAATTGTGAATTCGAGCCAGGCTTCACCGGGCAAAACCATTTCGGCATACAACAAGAGCCTTCCACCTTCTTTATCGGCAAGCAGAACACGCCAAAAGTCAAGAGAATCACCCATTTCAATTTCAGTAGGATGTCTTCGTCCTCTGTTTAAACCAACACCGCCAAAAAGTTTATCGAGCAAGCCACGTAAATGCCAAAGCCAATTGCCGTAATACCAACCTCTGTCGCCACCTAGAGCCCAAACATTCTCAATTACCTGTTCCGGATTATTGGTGAATTGATAACGCTTGTTATCGGTATAACATCCAAAATCAGGTGGTTCTACATATTTCATTTTATCATTGGTCAGAATGCCGCTGCTCAAAGCATCTGTCCACGAAGAGATCACCATTTGCTGTTTAATTTTTCCGGTTGCCCGCTCTATGGCTTCTTTGTAGGGCATTAAAGTAATTTGCAGCGTTGATGCCAGATTATTCGGACGGCAAATTACTTCAATTTTCATACTGTCGACCAGATTTAAGGCCAGATTATAGGATGTGGAAGTGATGAAATACAACCAATAGGAAGATAGGCGGGGAGTCATTACCGGAAGGGTGGTGATGATTCTTGGCAGCTTTCTAACTTCGGCATATTGCTGCAGCATTTCTTTATAGCTCAACACCTCAGGACCACCAATGTCAAAAGTTTGGTTCAGGCATTCATCGTGATCAATAACCTTGGTTAAAAAATCAATAACGTTTCGGATTGCAATGGGTTGACATTTTGTGAGTAACCATCTGGGCGCTGTCATAATGGCTAGTTTTTCAACTAAATCTCTAATAATTTCAAATGAAGCACTTCCCGAGCCAACAATAATTCCAGCTCGTAAAATGGTGTGATAACTTTTGCTTTTTTTTAGAATGTCTTCCACCAGTTTTCTTGATTCAAGGTGTTTCGATAAAATTTCCACATTGGCGATCCCACTTAAATAGATAATTTGCCTGTTTTGTGTTTTATCGATGAATTCTACAAAGTTTCGTGCGCAGGTTTTCTCCAATTTTTCAAATCCATCGGTACTGTGAAGCATGGAATGAATCAAATAGTAGCTCACCTCAATATCCACTGGTAGTTTGCCCAAAGATTGTAAATCCAATAAATCGGCTTCGAAGATTTCCAAATTGGGATGATCAATTTCTTGTGGTGAGAAGCGTTCCTTATTACGAACACAGCAAACAACATTATGCCCTTGCTCAAGCAGAACGGGTAGTAATCGTTTCCCTATATAACCATTGGCTCCTGTAAGTAGTATTTTCATTTAGAAATGAATTTGTAGGATTAGAAGTATCAATTTACTAAATAATAAGCTCAGTTTTTACCGATTAAAAATTTATTTATACATTTGAGCCATAACAGAACAGAACACTTGAACCGATAATACGCATGAAAGCATTTCAATTTACTCCGGACAGTAACTCTCCAACACCAAAATTTCAACAATTAATTCAAGCATTTCAGGATGCGATCAGTCAAAAAATATTCCAGCCAGGCGATGTATTGCCCTCGGTAAATGAGATGTGCCGTGAGTGTTCTCTATCCAGAGATACTGTATTTAAGGCATATGCTGAATTGAAGAAAAGGAATGTGATTGAATCTGTTCCGAATAAAGGATATTTTGTTTCGGGTGAAATAACCAGAGTGTTTTTGTTTTTGGATACTTTTAAAGCGTACAAAGAGGTTTTATACGATAGTTTTAGAAAGAAATTAGCAGATAATGTAATTGTGGATCTTCATTTTCATCATTACAATATCGATGTATTTAAATCTCAGATTCGAGAGAGTATTGGCAAGTACAGCAAATACATTATCATGAATTTTGATCATCCCAAAGTGGCAGCTTGTTTGAAGCAGTTGGATCCAAAGAATGTAATGATTATTGATTGGAATATTAAGGCTGATGATCAGCATTCTCAGATCTTTCAGGACTTTGGGGAGTCTGTTCTTACTTCTCTTCAGTCTGGTTTGGAGGAGATAAAGAAATACAAAGAGTTTAGTATGATTTACCCGGATTATACTTATCATCCATACGACACCGTTGAGTTCTTTCTGCGTTTTTGCAAACAAAACAAGATAAAACATTCCATTTATACTGATATTGATTCCATCGAGGTGAAAAAGGGCGCGGCTTATTTCTCGGTTAGTGATCGGGCAATGGCTAAGATTCTGGATAAAGCAAGAGAGAAAAACTTGGAATTTGGCGTAGATATAGGACTTGTTTCTTACAATGAGACACCAATGAAAAAGTATATCGACAAAGGAATTACTGTAATATCAACAGATTTTGATCTAATGGGCAAAAAGGTTGCAGAGTTCGTAACAACATCTGAACGAGTGTATTATTGTGTCCCAACTCAACTCGTAATGAGAAAATCTTTATAGTTTTTTAAAAATGTTTTTTTATTTAAAAAACATTTCTAAATTTGCATCAGAACAGAACAGGGCAGAACGGTAAAAAAGAATAGAAAATGTATTTATTAGGATTAGATATAGGAAGTTCCTCAGTTAAAGCATCATTATTGGATGCTGAGAGCAGCAAATGTTTGGCTGCTGATTTTTTTCCCAAAAAGGAAATGGAAATTACGGCACATGAAATTGGTTGGGCCGAGCAAGATCCTGAAATGTGGTGGAGTAATCTAAAGCAGGCAATCAAAAGTGTAATGCAAACTGCAAATGTGGATGGGGAAATGGTTAAAGCCATTGGTATTTCTTATCAGATGCATGGTTTGGTTTGTGTTGATAAAGATTTGAAGCCGGTTCGTTCTTCTATTATTTGGTGCGACAGCAGAGCCGTTGAAATTGGCGATAAGGCTTTTGCCAGTATTGGAAAAGATAAATGTTTGTCGCATTTGCTGAATTCACCTGGAAATTTTACAGCCAGTAAATTGGCTTGGGTAAAAGAGAATGAGCCTGAAACATTTGCGAAAATTCACAAAATAATGTTGCCAGGAGATTTTATTGCGATGCAATTAACCGGAGAAACCTGCACTACTGTTTCAGGTTTGTCGGAAGGAATTTTCTGGGATTTCAAAAACAATTCGGTTTCGGAAGATGTACTGAAAGCCTATGGTTTATCGGCAGATGTATTGCCAAAAATTGTTGATACTTTCTCAAATCAGGGACAAGTGCTTCCTGAAATTGCTAAGGAATTAGGTTTTTCAAGTAGTGCGGTAGTTTCTTATCGTGCAGGAGATCAGCCAAACAATGCATTGTCTTTAAATGTATTGAAACCAGGAGAGGTAGCCACTACAGCAGGAACTTCGGGTGTGGTTTATGGTGTTAGCGATGAGGTGAAGTTTGATCCTTATTCAAGAGTAAATTCATTTGCTCATGTAAACCATACTAAGGAAGACAATCGTCTTGGAATTTTGTTGTGCATTAATGGAACCGGAATTATGAATTCATGGTTGAATCATAATGTGGCGAAAGGATTGTCTTATGCAGAAATGAACGAAAAGGCCATGGAGATTCCTGTTGGATCGGATGGCATTACTATTCTGCCGTTTGGTAATGGTGCAGAGCGTGTTTTGAAGAATCGCGAAATAGGTGCTCAAATTTTGAATCTAAACTTGAACCGACATACAGATGCTCACATTTACAGAGCAGCACAAGAGGGAATCGCATTTTCATTCTATTATGGAATGGAAGTAATGAAGGAAATCGGCGTACAGCCAAATGTAATTCGTGCCGGACATGCAAACATGTTTTTGAGTCCCTTGTTTAGAGAAACCTTAGCGACCGTATCAGGAGCAACCATTGAATTGTACGATACCGATGGTTCTTTGGGGGCCGCAAGAGGGGCAGGATTTGGTGCAGGCATCTATTCTTCATTGGAAGAAGCTTTCGCAGGATTGGAGAAAATTAGTACAATCAAGCCTGACGAAAACCTTCGTGAAGAAATGTTGAAGGCATATGATCGCTGGAACAAGGAATTGCAAAAGAATTTATAGTAGTAGATAGCTAATAAACAGATTGATAATTTAATAAGAAAGAACATCATGACTATTCTAAAAGGAGACAAAGAGTATTTTCCTGGAATTGGTAAGATTGCTTACGAAGGACCGGAATCAAAAAATCCTATGGCATATAAGTGGTACGATGAGAACCGCGTTGTTGCAGGTAAAACTATGAAAGATCATTTGCGTTTTGCAGTGGCTTACTGGCATACTTTCTGTGGCGATGGCGGAGATCCATTCGGACCTGGAACTCAAAAATTTCCTTGGGGAAATGAAGCTGATGCAATTAGTGCTGCTAAATCGAAAATGGATGCAGCTTTCGAATTCATTACAAAATTAGGTGTACCATTCTATTGTTTCCACGATACTGATGTTGTAGGAGAAGGATCTGTTTTCGAAATTGAGAAGAGAATGACTACTATGGTTGACTATGCGAAGCAAAAGCAAGCAGACTCAGGCGTTAAGTTATTGTGGGGTACAGCAAATGTATTTTCGAATGCCCGTTACATGAATGGTGCTTCTACCAATCCTGATTTTAGTGTTGTTGCCAACGCGGGAACTCAGGTTAAAAATGCATTGGATGCTACTATTGCTTTGGGTGGTACAGGTTACGTATTTTGGGGAGGTCGTGAAGGTTATATGTCTCTTTTCAATACTGACATGAAACAGGAGTTGGATCATATGGCAAGATTCCTGACTATGGCCCGTGATTACGGTCGTAAAAATGGTTTCGAGGGAACTTTCCTTATTGAGCCTAAGCCAATGGAGCCAATGAAACACCAGTACGATTTCGATACTGCAACCGTAATGGGTTTCTTAAACAAATATGGTTTGGCTGATGATTTCAAAATGAATATCGAAGTGAATCATGCTACTTTGGCTGGTCATACTTTCGAGCACGAATTGCAAACTGCAGTTAATAACAACATGTTGGGTAGTATCGATGCAAACAAAGGTGATTACCAAAACGGATGGGATACTGATGAATTCCCAACCAGCATTTATGAAACTGTTGCGGCTATGCTGCCAATTCTAGAGAATGGCGGATTTACTCACGGAGGTATCAACTTTGATGCGAAAACTAGACGTAATTCAACTGATTTAGAAGATATTTTCATGGCTCACATTGGTGGAATGGATGTGTTTGCCCGTGCTTTGGTTATTGCTGATAAAATCAGAACTGAATCTCCATACCTGCAAATCAAGAAAGACCGTTATTCTTCTTTCGAATCAGGAAATGGAAAAGCGTTTGCTAACGGCGACCTTTCTTTAGAAGACCTTAGAAAGATTGCAAAAGAAGTTGGGGAACCAAAACAATTAAGTGGAAAACAAGAAATGTTAGAGCAGTTAATTAACTGGTATATTTAAATAAATCTTATAAACTCCCGTAAGTTCGATTGCGGGAGTTTATTCTAATTTTCAAATCCATGTCTCAAGCCCAAACTCAGGGAAGTAATTCGTTTATCTTAACCATCACCTTAGTGGCAACACTTGGGGGATTGTTGTTTGGTTACGATACTGCCGTAATTAATGGTGCCATTGAAGCACTAAAAGTATTTTTTGTTACTCCATTAGAATCTGATCATGCTCTTGCACTGCAGGTTATTGGAGAATATAAGATTATCATTTCTTTATGTTTTGTAGTTGTTTCCTTACTGGTTTCCAGCTTCATGTTTCGTATGTATGGAAAGAAAAAAGGAATGATATACAGTGGAATTGTAATTGTTGCAGGAATCATAATCTGGTACACTCAGTTCTGGGTATCTGTAAACGAAATTTCTGAAAATACCTTAAATTCGATTAATGGTTTTACGATTTCGAGTGCTATTATAGGTTGTATTATTGGAGGTTCTATTGGCGGATATGTTAGTCAGAATATTGGTAGAAAAAGAGGTTTAGTTCTTGCTGCAGTTCTGTTTATCATTTCTGCAATTGGTTCGGCAATGCCTGAAATTATGAATATTTTCGGAGCCGGAACCATCACTTCATTTATTTTTTACCGTATTATTGGTGGTATGGGTGTAGGAATAGCCTCAATGCTTTCTCCTATGTATATTGCCGAAATTGCACCTGCAAACATTCGTGGTAAATTGGTTTCATGGAATCAGTTTGCAATCATCTTTGGTATGTTGGTGGTTTATTTTGTGAATTACATTATTGCTTCAAGTGGTGATGATGGTTGGTTAAATGAAATAGGATGGAGATACATGTTTGCATCTGAAACCATTCCTGCAATTATCTTTTTGGTATTGCTGTATTTCGTTCCTGAAACTCCCCGGTTTCTAATTATGAAATCGAGAGAAGAGGAAGCAAAAACTCTTTTAAATAAGATTGTTGGTTCGGAAAAAGCTCCGGGTCTGTTAGTAGATATTAAAGAGTCATTAAAAGAAAATAACGCTCCATGGTTAACTTTTGGAGGATTAATTATAGTTATAGGAATATTATTATCTGTATTCCAGCAATTTGTAGGTATCAATGTGGTGTTGTATTATGCATCCGAGATTTTCAGAAATATGGGAAGCGATACCGATACTTCTTTACTTCAAACCATTTTGGTTGGGGCAATTAACCTGATCTTTACTGTATTGGCAATTTATACTGTTGATAGGTTTGGACGTAAGCCGTTAATGATAATTGGCGGTATTGGTATGGGAATCTGCATGTTCGCATTGGGTTTTGCCTTCTATTTTAATCAGTTGGGTTTGGTTGCTTTGTTCGCCATGTTAGGATATGTTGCCTTTTTTGCAATGTCGTGGGGACCGGTTACCTGGGTGTTGTTATCAGAGATTTTCCCGAATTCAATTCGTAGTGCCATGTCGATGGCAGTTGCGGCTCAGTGGATTGCAAACATGATTGTTTCATGGACTTTCCCAATGATGAATGACAACTCTTGGTTGACCAATCAGTTTAATCACGGATTTACCTATTGGATTTATGGTGGTATGGGATTATTATCAGCATTGTTCGTATGGAAAGTAGTTCCTGAAACCAAAGGAAAAACTTTGGAAGAAATGGGACGCTTGTGGAAAAAATAATTTTAAAATAGTTAGTTAGTAGTTGTACATGTTATATCCATTATCGCTAATTAATAGATAAGTTGGTGGGTTTTATTGGTTTAAGATAATGGATAATGTAAAAGGATCGGCTGTGGCCGATCCTTTTTTTATTCTTGTTTAATTAAAGCATTAGAGGATGTTGTTCTTTTCCGTATATTTGACGGCATAATCTCCAAAAGCCAAATTTCCATATTGTTTCTGATCTTGTGAAAAATCAGAAATTCAAATTAGTAGAAAATATGAGATTATTAGCCACTTGTTGGGCAATGATTTGTCTTTTTGCATGTAGTGAAAAGAATGTTGAAAGCGAGAACAAGCTTACTGCTTACGTAAACAATTTTGTCGGGACCGATGGTCCGGGTAATACTTATCCGGGGGCAGTTGCTCCTTTTGGAATGGTTCAGTTGAGTCCTGATAACGGTTTGCCCGGATGGGACAGAATAGCAGGTTATTTTTGGCCTGATTCTACCATTGCTGGATTTAGTCACACACATTTATCGGGAACCGGAGCGGGAGATTTGTACGATTTGTTGTTCATGCCAATGAACAGCCGTTTTACTGAAAGTTTAACTCCTGAAGGCGATTACCGTCCCTATTCTAAATTTTCTCACAACAGAGAGGAAGCATCACCCGGATATTACAAAGTTGATTTGTTAAGCTCCGGCATTGTTGCAGAATTAACTGCCACCAAGCGGGTGGGATTTCATCGCTATACTTTTTCCGAAGATGAAAAATCGCAAATTATCCTGGATTTAGGATTCAGAATGAATTGGGACAATCCGTATGCGACACAAATTACCATCGAAAATGATTCTACCATTTCCGGATATCGGAAATCCAATGGATGGGCCAGAGATCAGCATGTGTATTTTGTAGCTCAGTTCTCCAAAGCTTTTAAAAGTGCTGATTTGTTCGAAGCCGGAAAAAAATCAGTAAACAGTGAAGTGAAGGGTGCAAAAACCAGGATTGTTGCTCATTTTACAACTACGGAAAAGGAACAAATATTGGTAAAGGTGGCTTTGTCATCGGCTTCGGTAGAAGGTGCAAAGAAAAATCTGAAGGCTGAACTGCCGGCATGGGATTTTGAAGCTGCAGTTAAGAGCGCCGATCGGGAATGGCAGAAAGTACTTTCACAGATTGAAATTACCGGATCGGAAGTTCAGAAGGAGATATTCTACACCAATTTGTACCATTTGTATTTGACACCATCCTTGCTTTCGGATGTTGATGGAATGCACAAAGGAGCAGATGGAAAGAATCACAAAGCCGAAGGATTTGATCGTTACGATACCTTTTCCTTGTGGGATACCTACCGCACGGCTCACCCTTTGTATACTATTTTGTGTCCTGATAAAGTGGAAGATTTCATCAAATCATTTTTGGCTCACTACGATGAAACAGGCTTGCTGCCGGTTTGGTCGTTGGCAGGAAACGAAACCAACATGATGATAGGTTACCATGCCGTACCGGTAATTGTTGATGCGTATTTCAAAGGAATTGAAATGGATGCTGAGAAAGCTTACACTGCTTGTAAAGAATCAGCCATGGAAAAAGGCAGACAGATTGATGAGTACATGAAATTAGGATACGTTCCTGCCGATGCAGAAGGGGAGAACTGGTCGGTTTCCAAGACACTGGAATATGCTTACGATGATTGGTGCATTGCTCAGTTTGCAAAAGCATTGAACAAGGAAGATGATTGCCAATATTTTTTGAAGCGTGGTGAGAACTGGAAGAATTTGTATGATCCGAAATCAACTTTCTTCCGTCCGAAAGATGAGCATGGCAATTTCATTCCCATTTTTGTTGCAAAAAATTACACCAATTACTATTGTGAGAGCAATGCATGGCAGTACTTCTGGTATGTGCCGCAAGATATTCCTGAATTTATCGCCACAGTGGGTAAGGATAAGTTCACTGCCAAGTTGGACTCTATGTTCACCTACTATCCGGCAACGACCGACGACCTGCCTATTTTTAGTACGGGAATGATTGGTCAGTATGCACATGGCAATGAACCTAGTCATCATGTGGCTTACCTTTTTAACCATATCGGTCAGCCGGAAAAAACACAGGAAATGGTACGCCGAATAATTACTTCTCAATACACAAACAAGCCTGATGGGTATTGCGGGAATGAGGATTGCGGGCAAATGTCAGCTTGGTTGGTGATGTCTTCGCTGGGGATTTACCCAACAAATCCGGCCAACGGAATTTACGATTTAACTTCTCCATCGGTTGAAAAGGGTGTAATTCATTTGCCTAAGGGAAAAACATTTACCATTTCTACGGAGAATCAGGGGGAGCAAAATCATTACATTCAGGCTGTATATCTCAATGGTGAAGAATACAAAGAGCTTACAATTACTCACCAACAGCTGATGCAGGGTGGTGAGTTGAAGTTTGTTTTGGGTGCTCAATAGTAAAACCTGTAAATTGAAATTGTAACACAATTAATAAAAACAATAATGAAAAATTATTTCTTCTTATTGCTGGTTTTGTTTGCATTTGGATGCACAGAACAAGAACAGACACAAACATTCATGACTTACAATTTGCGCTATAACAATCCCGGTGATGGGGTGAATTGTTGGGACGCAAGAAAAGCCAATGTTGTTGGTTTGATTACTAAATATCAACCTGATGTTTTTGGTACGCAGGAAGGCTTGAACGGTCAGATTACTTATTTGGACAGTGCGCTGACGGATTATTCATATGTTGGAGTGGGGCGCGATGACGGAAAACAAAAAGGTGAGTACTGTGCTGTTTTTTACAAGCCGGCAAAATATGAAGTAGTTAAGCAGGCAACTTTTTGGCTGTCGGAAACTCCGGAAGAAGTATCGGTAGGATGGGATGCAGCTTTGGAACGTATTTGTACCTATTTGCTTTTGGAAAACAAACAAAGCGGGGAGCGGTTTTATGTATTCAACACTCATTTCGATCATATAGGCGAATTGGCCCGACTGAACAGTTCTAAATTGATTTACAGTAAAATTACCGAGCACAATCCAGAAAAATATCCTTGTGTTTTAATGGGTGATTTGAATCTGACTCCTGAAACTGCAGCCATTCAATATTTAAGTGAGGTATTGGATGAAACAAAAAGTTTGGCTGGCGAAAATTGCTCAGGTCCACAGGGAAGCTTTAATGGTTTTAAACATACCGAACCGGTTACTGATCGAATCGATTATATATTTATCAGCAAAGGCGATGGGGTAGTGAATCAGTTTAAAATTATTGATGATCAGGTAGAGGGAAGATATCCTTCTGATCATTTGCCTGTTTTTGTTGAAGTAGTGTTGTAAATTACTGTAGATAAAGAACCCCTCAGACTTTCAGCTCTGAGGGGTTTTATATTTCAACAATATTGCAAGCTAATAAAGGCCGTTTTTAGTAAGATCCTCAATTGTTTTTATGAGAATCTGCGACTTAATCTGCAAGTGATAAGCTTTGGATTTTGATTTAAAAGTATCTATCCAATACAAGATTTTCATGTTCACAGTAGTTGCAGTAAGTTCATCAATAACGATCATGGGTTTTTTGTCGCCACTCAAAACCTCTGGTACTTCAGCTAAATTACTTTTAATAATGTCTGAAACTTTTTTAAAGTCGGTATTGTATTTTAGGCCAATGTTGATTTCATATCGTAAAAAACCGTCAATTGTATAGTTGAATAACGGAGATTTAATGATCTGAGAATTTGGGATGAATACATCCTTTCCATCTAGTGTTTTAAGAATACTTTCCCGAAGATTAAGCTCACTCACGTAACCAATTGTCCCATTTGTCTCAATTAGGTCGCCGACTTTAAACGGACTCTTAAATGCCATTAATATCCCGGAAAGAAAATTTTCACCAATATCTTTAAAGGCAAAACCAATTATAAATGTAGTGATTCCGGCACCAGCCATAATGTTTTTGGCTATTCCTCCCAGTCCTATGATATGAAGAAAAAAAACAAATCCGGTTATGGAGATCATAAAAGCAACAACTTTTCCCAAAAATTCAGCAAGTAGGGGATTTTTTGTTTTAGGCTTAATTTTTTTAATTGCGATTTTCTTTATTAGCCACGAAACCAGTATAAACAAGAACAGGACGATTCCTCCCAATCCAATTTTGGGCAGTAGTTCTATTGTTTTGTTTGATATTTCCTGTAATTCGATCATGTTTGTTCAGATTTAATTGTAAGAGTAAAATAAGATCTTCGAAATGAATTTAAATGATCAGTCTTACGCCACCTAAATCTTCGACTTTATAAAGGAAATGATCTCCCGGTGATGCAATGAACATGAAGTTGATGGGAACTTTCCATTTATTCGATAGTTCTTTGATCAGAACAGGTCCGAATTCTCCTTCAACAATTAAGGCTTCCACATCAATTTCCGGGTACTCTTCGTCGATGATTGCAACCATTTTTTCAAAACTGCTTATAAACTGCGATTCATCTACGTTGGAAGGAGTGGCCACATGAACTATTTTTAGGCTTTTTGTGTGTTCGTTGTTTTTAATATATAACATTACCTTATTTAATACGGCTATATTATCACGTTTTGCAAAGTAGACGAATTGCTGGGCGTTAATTGAATTAATTACATTGTTTAGGTGGGTACTAATTTGCAGAAACCAGTTTTTAATGTAATTAAAAATGTAAATGGAGACCCCTAATAAGGCTCTTAGTATAGCAACCCGATTTAGCATTACAGAAATGAAAATAATGGCCGGGATAAAATAACTTAGAAATACGCTCACATTCGAAGGAGCATTTTCACTCTGAGGTTTCATCATAATATTTCCAATAAGAGCAACTACTACAGCTATAATAGCTACAAAAACACTCAGCCATTTTGCTGTTTCCGGACGCGGAAGTTTAGCTCTGCGAACCTTTAGCAGAATATTACCAAATCCGAAAAGAAACATAACCGATAGAAAGGAAATGGTATAAACTCCGGCTAAAACCCCCACATTACCATTGGTAATCAGTAGAACGGAAACCGAAAGGATAAAGAACATAACAATGATTCGGTACGAACTGCCTTTTTTGTTTTTTCGCAAGAAAAATTGTGGTAAAATCCGATCCAAAGTCATTCGTTCAAGCAATCCTGAAACACCAATGTAAGAAGTTAAAACAGCTCCGCTCAACACCAAAACAGCATCAAGAGAAACGAGTGTTGACAACCATTCTCCGGATGATAAACTACCCATGTGCGACAATAAAGTTGTAGAATATTCTGATCTAATTTCCGGAATAGGAACCAAACTTAGGGCAAGAAATGCCATTAATGGGTTGATGATACTTACCACAATCCACATGTTTAAAAGTGTTTTCCGGAAAACTCCCGGTTGCTGTTCTTCTACAAAATTCGCAGAACTTTCGAATCCGGATATGCCCAGCATAGAGGCAGAGAAACCCAAAAATATTGCCATGGTAATACTGCCTTCTACAGGCAGGTTCCAATTTTCAAGGAATTGGGAAAATCCATTTTGAAACAAATAGATGATAATAAATAATGCCAATACGGACAATGAAAAGAGATGGAAAATAAAGATGCCGGTAGCCACTTTCGCGGATTCTGTAATCCCGGATATGGTGAGGACTGCAAAAACCAATAGGAGACCAACCGTAGCCATAATAATAGGCAGCTGAGTAAAAACGTGATGAAAGTAATGCATTGCTTCGTTTGCCGAGATCACCGCAGTGGCCATGTACGAAAGTATGGTTAGGGTTGCGGCTAAAGAAGCTGTTGATTTGCTTGTGGTGTTTAGCAATGCATTGTATGCACCTCCGTTTAAAGGAAGAGCACCAACAACTTCTCCGTAAATTTTTCTGAAGAGAAATAGAACCACGGCCACAATGAGTAGGGTGATCCATGCATACTGACCTGCAAAGCCAATGGATAAGGCGGATACATATAGTACGGAGGAGCTGATATCATTTCCGCAAATAGCGGTTGAAGCTAAAACGCCAAGTTTTTTCTTGTTCATTTATAGATTGAATTTAATCGTTTAGTTGGTTTAATTTTCAAAATAATTTATTTGCATCAATTTATCGGAATTATAACGAAAAAATCAATTTTAAATAAAAATTGAAAGTACATAAAATTTAAGATTAAAATATATATTCGGAAATACAGTTTGATCACCCCTTCGCCTGTCGGCACTTCTCATCAAGAAGGGAAGACTTTGTTTGTGTGGGTTTATTCTTTTTGTAATCACCTCAACCCCGACCCTTCTCCTCAAGGAGAAGGGAGTGTTTCATATTCAAATTTATTACATTAGGAAGCTGTATTCTCCTCTCCTGAAAGAGGGATAGGGTGAGGTTCTTGAGGATTTATTCATTTATTTTGTTCGACATTTGGTTCGGGACAAAGGCCAGAGGGGTGCATTCTATTTAAAACACTCTAGTGCGAAACCAACACCCCAACCAATATTCCTACACCTACACCAGCAATACCAGTCAGTAATTTTTGACCCCGGGCATTCCATTTTTCTTTGCGGATCAGCTCATTGGCACGATCGAGGTTTTGTATCGAAGAATCGAGAGATTGTTGAGTGTACTGCAATGTTTTTTGCGTGCTTTCCAATGATTTTTGGGTGTATTCGATAAAATCGAGAGTTGTTTTTTCGCTTTGCCTGCAGTTGGCCAGTAGTTTGTTGTACGATAATTCGTGTTCCTCCAAACGGGTTTCGTAAGCCTTAAGCAGATTTTTGCATTCAATATTATCATCTTCCAAAGTAGCTTTGTGGATGTTCTTGTAAAACTCGTATCTCGTTTTATTAATCAGATACATGGTATCGCAAACTACAACCAACGTATCGCCAACCACAAGCTGCAAAGGCGATTGGTTTGATGTGCAATACTGAAGCGGAGATTTTTTTAGCCCCACGTGCTCTTGAGCGCCGGCAGTATAGTTAAATGCTAAAATAATCAGCAATAGTAGAGTGTTCTTCATAATTCGAATGTATTGGCGTATTTTTGCAGTTCTTTTTTCATTTCTTCTTTTTCCAGAATCTGCTCTTTTAAAACTTTCAGTTCTTCCTTATTTCTGGTACTTCGTTGCTGTTCTTCCAACTCGAGAATATCGCGTTCGTTTTTCAGAATTTTCAGCTCATTTTCGGTAAACTCAAGTTTGTTAAGCACAAGTGTTAAGGATTGCTGTGTTTTGCCGATGCTGTCTTTTAAAACAGACAGTTCTTTGTTTACCTGATTGATGGTATTTTGCGTTTCTTTTAGTTTGCTGTTGCCCGATACCACAAAGTAGAGCACCACTACCACTAAAATAGTGAGCACAAGAGTGAGGGCATTTTTAAATTTTTCCATAAGGAGTGGGGGATTGATTTTTGCTGTTTCTTGAAATATGTATTGCTTACTATGCGAAGTCAATTGTTAGTTGTTAATGCTCCTTTTAAGAGCAAAACAATTTCTGACAGTTCAGAATTTGGAGCTGCGAGAATAAAATCCGGCAACACACCTTCAGTAAGTTCTCTGTTTCCGTATTGAATAAATTCTTTGGCCGAAACAACGAATGTAAGACCTGAACAGGGGAGTGTGAATGTTAAAAAATCGCCATAGTATTTTATTGTTCCTCCGGTAGGTTCACCAATTATTTTCCCGATGTGATATCTTTTAACAGCTCCGGCAAAAGTGGCTGCTGCACTATTGCTTCTGCCATTTACTAAAACAAAAACCTCACCTGTAAATGGAGAATTGGTTTTGTGGGGTGTCTGTATCAACAGGCTGTCACCAATGTGATAAAGCGAATCTGCAGGAATACCGGCAATCAGTTTGTAAAAGTCTGGTTTGCTCTCCTTGTATTTGCTTTTTAGTTCGAGGCTGGGACGAACCGAAATGGATGAATACTGAGAGTAAGCTTTGCTCGTTAAATAATTTAGTAAACTATCAACACTGGAGCTTCTGCCACCCGGATTATCACTTACATCAATAATCAGTTTTCCGCACTTATTTTCCTGTATGCTATCGAAAGCATGGCGCAGAAAAGAAGCTAACTTTTCAGTATCGTAAAAGGAGGCAATTTTTAAACAGGCAAATTCATTGTTTTCAGAAAACTGCAGACCGAAAGACTTTTCCTTTTTCGGTGGATAAAGCTTATTCTTTAGCTCAAAATATTTATCGTTAGTTACCGCTTTGCAAAGTACTGCAGAATCGAAGCCTGCTATTTTAAGTTCGTATTGTTTGGTTTCGCCGTATAACATCCAGCAGCACATTGCAAAAAGCCGCTCAACCGATTTATCGCCGCTGGTTCCGTTTTTATTGCCTGCTAAAACCCGCACATCATGCAGTAGTTGTTTCGAATCAATCGAGTTGATGGACAGAAGTTCAGCACCTGCAATTCCATTTACGGCTTGTTCGGCAAAGTATTCGTTTATATACAGTTTGTTGTTCCTGACCCGAATGCTAAACGGCATGCTAAGGCCTCCGTTCTTCATGTAATTAATTCTTGTCGAATAAGGGAAATAAAGAGCAGTATGATCATCGTCCACCTCCGATAATAATTTCGATAGAATCACAAAGCTTTCCATTTCACTGATACTATCGGACAGATGCCCGGATAACAAATCGTATTTTGCTTGCCACTGCTTGGCGAAATCCTTATTCAAAAACTTAGGATGAACATTTGCCAGTTTCTGATGTAAAAACACAAGATCTTGCTCCATTTCCTGTTTTGCGAAATAGTTGGGCACATATTGTTGAGCCACAGTAAGATGCTGCAAACAAATGTACATTACTACAAAACTAAGTGTTCGTTTCATGATTCTGATGATTTTCCGAATTTGTAACTGGCTTATTTTTACTTTTTCAATTGCTTCAGCCATTCATCCCGGTCGTTCAGCACCAAATCGTATTTCGTATTGTCTTTTGTTACTACCCGCAAGCCATTGTCCATAATTCGGCTTGTTTTTCTTTTACTGATTTCTGTAATCTCACTCAACTCTATAGACGTTTCACCCTTTTGAAAATTGTATTTGTGAGGGTTGAAAATCAATCGTTTATTGGTTAAAAACAACTTGCCTCCAACAGCTACCAAAGCTCCACGAAACAAACTGGCACCATCTTCAAAAATGATCGTTTCATCGGCATGCATTTCTGGATTTTTAACTTTAGAAAGCATTTTTGGCACTAGTTTTTCCAACACGAAGGGAAAACCTATTCCAAACAGTATCGTGAAAAATAGGGTCTGATATAAAACACTCTTGATGGTATAAAGGTCAAATATGTAATTCAGAAGCAGAAGTACAATCCCATAGGGGATGCCAGATAACAAGACAAATATGATTCTTTGTTTAAAATTTAATTTTTTCATGGGATTGATTATTAGACTATTTTTTGTTATTTATGTTTATTGCTATATGAATACTCTTCTTAATTGGGTAAACTCCTCAAAATCTAATTTTAATTCGTCGATAGTGGGTGTCGTATCTATTTCACTTGGACTATTATGACCAGCAATCGAAATACAACATTTCTCATAAATGTCATTTATCTTACCTTTGTGGGTGTCAATTTTGTGACCTTCTATCCTTAATATTGACGGGAAAGCAATGCCTTTTTTATAGCGTTTAACTATTTTTTTCAACAAATCATCTTCAACGGCTATTTCAATGGCTGCACGTAAATGACCATACCCTTCTGATGCCAATTTTTCTTCGTCTTGGTCGGGCGAAGGGTTTGTACTAATTATCGCCTTAAGTTTTTTCGTATAGTACGAATAAGAGTTTACTTCTTCTATTTTACTCCAATCTCCATTTGTTTGAGCCCATTCCCAAAGAAAGTCTACAATCTCTTTTTTATTTGCTGTTGTTGATGACATTATCTTACAATTAGTTGGTTTAGTCTTGAATTTTAAGGAGATATAATAAAATATCTTTGCAATGGTGCTTCTTCTCTTTTATTTATTAAAATGTGTGTTTCTAATACTTGTTGGCATGCCTTGTATTTCCTTCAATATAAAACCCCAATCCGCTTCTATATGTAAAAACTCCTAGCATTTCCTTAAGCGATCCCCAAGGTAAGCATAAAAATAAAAGTACAAGTGTTTTTGTTTATTAGAATCAGTCCTAATAATTGTTTGCAGGTTAAGTGGCCGCTTGCACCTGCACAAAGTGTTTGCCGTTATTCCTGATGAAGGGGCAATTGTTTTATCCTGAAAAATAGGCTTGTTAGTCAGTATTTTTGGTCTGTTTGTTTTATTTTTTCGATTTTAAGTCTTATTTGTTGGTTCAGTATCCGTTTAACGGTAAAAACAAAACAAATGCATTTTTTTTCATCATCCGCGAAAGCGCATGTTTACTTGGTTTTTCACAAAAATACGACATAATAATTGGCGTATGTATGAAAAAAACATGTATTAAAATTAATATTGTTCAATTATTATTATCTAACTTAGAAACCGTTTTGTTAAAATAATGACTCGGCCGAGGCATTTGTTTCACTAAAAGGAAGTGTAGAAGAAGTTGGGGGAGGATGAAACCAGCAAGCATCATCAGCGAAGGGTATATTATTGTGCTTAAATTGAGGAATACCCATGTTTAAAGGGTTTTCGCAATGGCAATAGTGTCCTCGCTTTGGAGCGGAGGTGTTTTGAGCATAATAATAGTGTCATTTGCAGACTGCGAAGGCGTTTTTTTTATTGTAAAAGTATTATCGCTTTGGAGCGGAGGTATTATTGGCATAAAAAAGGTGGTTTTTACTGGTGCGAATGCCTTTTTTCCAATCCAAAAGCTGTTTCGCAGCAATGCGAAGGGGGTTTCGAAATGAAAATGGAGTCATCTGCTTGGTGCGAAGATACTTCCGACATACTGATACCTGCTTCGCTTTGGAGCGAGAGCATTATCGTCCTAAAAATGGGGCAATGGAACAAATGCGAAGTGAGTATTGTGTATTGATTTACTGTCTTCGCCAATTAAATTGAAGGTTTTTATCGAATTTTAAAGTATAAGAAAATGAAAATTGAGGGTTTTAGTATAAGTAGATTCAGAAATGCTGAATTTGTATCGTTGGGAAGTGATGTAGTTGCAATTACCAAATCGTACGATTGGGTAGGGCTTGGTATTCCTGGTTTTTATACCCGGGTTGAAACCAGTTTGAATAATTTGGTGGTTCAGTTGAATAAACTGAATACGACAACAGAAACTGCCGGAGCGGGTCTTGCCGACAAGCAGTTTAACAATGCATGGAGGGCTTTAAAGTACATTTGTTTGTGTTACGAGCTGCATCCGAATGAGGATAAGCGCAAGGCTGCTGCTGTTTTAATCAATTTGAGTAAAACGCATGGCTACAATTTGCATCAGGAGAGTTTGCAGGAACAAAATGCAAAAGCAAAAATGTTTTTAGCCGATTGCGAAAATGTAGAGGAAGCAAAATTGGCAATACAGCAATTGGGAATTAAAGATATTGTTGATAATGTGCAAATAGCCTTGGATGCGCTTGTTTTGATTCTTGATGAACGAAACAGTAAAAATGCGGATCAGAAACGTGAGAACGACACCAAATTATTTCGTAAGGAACTTACTGAAAGTTTAGATGGAATGTTTAAATATATGGAATCTATGTCGGGTTTGGTTTCGGGTGGCGAACTGGATACTATGATTAAAAAAATTAATGAGAGCATTCTGAAATTGGAAATGTCGCAAAATATGAGAGGCCGCCGCAAATCGGAAGAACTTGCTGAAACAGAATAGATTTTTTGGTTTTTAAATATTGCAATATGGTTTGATTAATTGCAATGTCCCCCCTTACAGATGCTTAGCTGTTTGGGGGATTTTTTTGAGACACCTCAACCCCGACCTTCTCCTCAAGGGAGTATTCCACAATCAAATTTCCTGCATTAGGAAGTTGTATTCTCCTGAAGAATAGGGATAAGGAGAGGTTATAAATGCGAGAATGGGGTTCAACCAATGAGATGGCTCATCCGATAAATTACTTAGATCAGGGTAAAGTAACTTTCCAATTCCTCTAACATTTCCTCGGTATTGTTTTTATCTTTCACAATAATTCCATCTTCCAGCAATAAAATTCGGCTGCAGACTTCGGTTACATGATTTAAATCGTGACTCGAAATAACAGCTGTAATTCCATTTTCCCGCAGTTTTTTTAGTTTTGATTTCAGCCATGACTGAGAGCTGGGGTCGAGGTTGGCGAAAGGCTCATCGAGGATCAGAATCTCGGGTTTTATCAATAAAGAAGCCAGTATTCCGATTTTGTTTTTATTTCCTGCCGATAATTCCCTCAGGTATTTCTTTGCAGTGATGTCGTCGGTGTAAAAGTTCGCATTTTCGTGCAAAAACTCTTTCACATCAGAACTGTTTTTGCCGTGCAAACCTCCAATAAATTCCAGATATTCAATGGGGGTTAGAAAAGGGATTAAAAAACCTTCATTCAGAAAAGAACCCGTATAAGTTTTCCAATGATCAGACTTCGAGACCAATTCACCTTTTGAACTTACACTTCCTGCTGAGGCTTCAATCAAATCTAAGAGTAAACTTAGCATGGTTGTTTTTCCTGCGCCATTATTGCCAACCAAGCCAATGCATTCGCCTTTGTTTATTGTAAGATCAGCAATGGATAAAACAACGTTTGGTCC
The DNA here is from genome assembly GCF_030372765.1 of Labilibaculum sp. K2S. Lineage (GTDB taxonomy): Bacteria > Bacteroidota > Bacteroidia > Bacteroidales > Marinifilaceae > Labilibaculum. The sequence goes on from NZ_JAUCMW010000001.1 coordinate 467,160, forward strand.
GTAAGCTTTTTTTAAGTTGCTAAATTGTATCATATCTTTTTATTTTTGCCTAAAACCAACGGCCATTTTATATTTTCTTTTAACTAATTGGGTAAGTATAATTTGTATCAGGAATTTGTTGCACGCAATTGCAATTAGCCCTGTAATTCCCAGAGCGTAAATTCCGTACTGTGGATATCCAATGCTTGAAAACAGCAACTGAAAAAGTGAGGGCAATGCAAACAGAGGTATGATGATAAGAAACTGGCTAATCCCCATGCCTTCGTAATTCATGAACGTACCTTTTCCCATGTCGATTCGGGATGTGCTGAATGAACTTGCATAAGCCAGTAAAAAAAAGGTGATGCCAATGTTGTAAAATAGAACGGCTGTATTGATAAGGGCTATTTTATAAGAAATGAAAGCGTAAGGCAGGGTAATAAAATAGCAGGCGATACAAATGACGGCAAAAAATAAGAATTTCGATTTGATGTAATTCTTCAGAGAGATCTTATTGACGAGGAAACTATCAAAAAAGGAACTATTCCACGCAAACATCAACTGTGCATGGTTAAAAGCTGCGGCTGCGGTCAATAGTACTCCGGCAATAATTAATATGTAATAATCATTTAAAGACTCTTCTTTATAAAACAGAAATCCGTACAGTAAAAATACAGCTCCCAGCATCATTAATGATCGGGGTCTTTTGTTTCTCAAGGTCATTTTTAGCTCAATACCTATTAAATCGCCAATTTCGCCATATCGATTCAGAAAAGAAAAGCTGCCGATTCTTCTTGTCTGACGGCTGATTATATCTTCGATGTACGAATTTCGTTTCAGAAGATGATAAGCAATGGAATAGGAAGCTGTTGCCATGGCTATTGGAACAACCAGTAAAACCGGATGCAGGTTCAGAAACGAAAACATTTCTGAAAACGAATCTGAAATAGAAATCAGATTTGCGATATCGCAATAAACCAATACAGCAACAAAACCCAAAATCAGAAAGATGAGTGCAGGTTTTTTCGTGAAATATTTCTTCAGAAAGAAAGTCAAAAAATTATTTGCAGCGATGAATGCAATAACAACAAGAAACCAGGTAAAGCAATACAGCGGACTTTGCGTATGGCATATCACTTTAAGGAAAAAAGGCAAAACTAGTAGAAATCCCAATAAGTTCATAAAATTGAAAACACTTTTCACTAAAGGATAATGCAGGAGAGTGCTCTTTTTTATTGGCAGGCTAAGGTATGCTTGTATTGATAGAATGGGAAGTGGTTGAAACAGAAATCTCACGATTAAGTCGAAGGAGAAGAAGTAGAACAGGATTCGATTGTAAGAATCAATCACATTGCTGTCTTTATAGGTTTTTTGAAGTATTTCATCGGCAAAATAGCCTAGTGCTATAACATTTAGCAAGAGGTACAAACCTATAATTACGAGTAGAATATTCAGTGCGATGCTCTTTTGCCAAAATGTGGAACGTTGAGCTTCTTTCCATTGATGAAGGAGTAATTTAAACATGTTTCTGTTAGAAAATTTAGGAGGGAGTAAATATAATAATTTTATTTTGTTAGTATAATTTTTAGGGTTTTATTTCATTTTACGTTTTCTATTTTGATTTACAGCTTTCGCACCCCTTCGCCTGTTGGCACTTTGTTCACAATATTATTTCAAATTGCGTTCACGATCG
>NZ_JAUCMW010000001.1:468927-758123 GCF_030372765.1 Labilibaculum sp. K2S
GTGAACGATTCTCCCATTTTAAGGGGAGATGTCCGAAGGACAGAGGGGTGTGTTTTATTTTAATTTTTACGATTCCTTTTAAATGCAGGATCGTTATTATGTTTTTTAAATGAGCTTTTTATCTTTTCAAGGATGTCTGGTACATTTGATAATTCTTCATTTTTGACTCGTACTACAGTAATATTTAAATTGGTTAAGATTTTATCACGATTTTCATCCCTCTCTTTGGTGAAATCATGAATTTTACCATCTAATTCAATGGCTAATTTTTCTGCTTCGCAATAAAAATCCGGTACAAAAAAGAAGTATTCGTCAGCATACGATTCATAAACTATTGCATGTTGTCGAATAAACTTTCGCCCGAGCAGTTGTCGCTTGCGAATATGCTTCCATAATAAGTCTTCCGATTTGGTCGTGTTTTGTTTTAGTTTACTCTTACACTTTATTATTTCGTGAAATTTCATTGTCTTTTATAATTTTACCCCTTCGCCTGTTGGCACTTTGTTCACAATATTATTTCAAATTGCGTTCACGATCTTCACTTCGTTACGGTACCCTCAAGAAGGGAAGATTTGGTTTGTGACGGTTTCTCCCTTTTTTAAGGGAAGATGTCCGAAGGACAGAGGGGTGTTTTATTTCCTGCTTTTAAGAATTAGTGATCTTACAATTCCATTATCATTTCAAACTGTTTCCCGCTAACTAAAATTGAGTTTGATTTCAGGAATTCCGTAATCGACCCGCACTCTATTTCTGTATTTAGGCATTTTATAGAGTCGTGCTGATTCAATTTCACCATTTCTTTAAGAAGCAGACTGCCAATGCCTTTTCGTCTGTGTTTTGGCTCAACCGCTATTTGGGTAATGTCACCCGATTTTGCTTCGAAAATACCATAAGCCAATAGTTGCTCTCCCTTAAAAACTCCCAGTAGTTTAAAATTATCCGGTTTTCTTGATATTGCTTCGAAGCTATTTTGCCAGGATGGTACGAAATCACAGAATGAGCTCTGTTTTTCGGCTTGCGGTAAATCGATTGACTTAAGAGCATAGGCAGGATTTAATTGCAGGGAATCAACTTTTATTTCTTCATTTTTCTGAACGAAATAGTTGAACTCACGGCTCACGCAAAAACCTAGCTTTTTATATACTGATATTGCTTTTGTATTGTGCTGCAATACCTCCAGCAAGTACTGCGAAATACCGGCTTCTTTTAGAAATGGAATTGAGTAATTGAATATTTTGCCTGCCAATCCTTGTCCCCGATATTCTTTGATAGTTCCGGTTCCTGTATCGTAGGCCATTTTAATTCCATTAAAAGAACCAATCCCATTGCAGGTAAAGGCTGCCAATTTATTGTCATCAAAAGCACCAAAGGATAGTTCAGGAACGAATCCTCTGCGGTGCAGCATCGTTTTTAATTCAACACTGTCGAATTGTATTTCATAATCGTTAAATGCTTGACTAAAAGCTTCAAAAAGGTCAGGAAAAGGAATTCCTGCTAAAGATTTTATTGTAATCATGATCAGCTTACTTGTTTTGAATGAAGTTTGAATCCGAATTTATCAAAAGCTCATTGATAAACAAAACATGCAGTATAATTAATTGGCGGAATATTCTCTGCTGTTTCTAAATTTGATTTGTTATGAATATCCATTTGATAGATTGGCTGTTATTATCTGCAATTTTTATATTGTACAAAGAGATAAAAAGCTGTAACTTAAGTGTTATTCACCTAAAACTGGTTGTTATGAAAAAAATATTACTATTTGTTGCTATGGTATTGTTTTGTGGAATTGGCATGGCACAGCAGGAACGGTTTCTGGTTTTTGAATTTATGAAAGTTCCCAACAATCAGGAAACGAATTATTGGGAGACAGAAACTTTTTGGGAAAAAATACATGCTGAACGTTTTAAAAGCGGAGAAATTAAAGGCTGGGATTTATGGTCATTAAAACCTGGAGGAACAGAACAGGGCTATCAGTATGTAACTGTGACGATCTACGACGATCCGGTAAAAGCTTTATCGGATGGAGATGTGTGGAGTGCTGCTAAAAAGGCTTATCCAAACATGTCGGATGAGGAGTTAAGGAAAGCATTGCAGGATGGTGAGAAATCGAGAGAACTTAGTAAAAGAATGTTTTTAAAAGTAATTAAGACCACGGATGATAATTTTACGATGGATATAGGAACTGTTATGAGAATGAACTTTATGGAGGCAACTAATGGTAAAACAGATGAGTATGAGAAGGCTGAGATAAATCTTTTTCTTCCAATGCATCAGAAAAGAGTAGAAGCCGGAACCATGAGTCATTGGGCTTTGGCAAGAGTACTGATGCCTTCGGGCAGTAAAGTTCCGACTACTCATATGACTTTCGATATGTTTAAAGATTATCTTCATTATTTTGATGCCTATGGCCGTAATGAAGTATTTAATGTTGATGCCGAAACACAAATGAAAATAGACGAAGCAGTAAAAACAAGAGATCTGAATTGGACTTATTTGGGAACCTTGAAGAAAACTGTGAAATAGATGATTATACCACTATTAAAAGAGTATTTCTGTTTGGAAATACTCTTTTTTTTGTTGAAAAAATTTGCTCATGCATTATTTTCTGGTTTCATCTTTTGTTTGTTTTTGAATACTTTCTACTATGTTTTCTAGTTTTTCAGTTGGTTTCAGATCGAGCTTTTTTCTTAGGCGATAACGAGCAGTATTTACACTCGAGGGTGAAATTAGGAGTATTCCTGCCATTTCACGTGTTGTTAAGCCAAGCTTGATTAGAATAAAAAGCATGATCTCATTTCGGGAGAGAAATGGATATTTGTGTTTAAGAGTACCAATGAAGTGAGGATTTTTCCGGGAGAATAAGAAAAGGTAATCATCCCAATCTTCTTCAGTACTTAGTTTCGAGCTGAGCAGACATTCTATTTCGTTAAATTCAGAATTGTTTGGGGCGATGAGTTGATTCTGCTTTAGTTTTGCATTTAGCTCTTCAATAATAATCTCCTTAGCTTGAATTAAATCCTTCGACTTTAAAATGGTCGATTTGTGCTGTTTTGATTGCTTTTCCAATTCTTTTTGTGCCAATTCCTTTTTGTTGATTTCAATATGAAATTTTTTGGTTCTTCGTTTCAGATATAGAAAAAGGAATCCAGATAGAATCAGGCACGAGGAAATGTAAAAGATTCGTAGTAGAGAAATTCGATTGAATAGCCGTTTGTTTTCTTTCGTAAGCAGATCTTTTTCTTTTTTTGCCAGCAACATGGCGAAATTGCTGTCTTTTTTATACAAAGCCAGAGTCTGATCCCGTTCACGAATTTTTGAATTAATTTTATCTGTCTCGGCAAGGTAAAAATAGGCACTGTCAGGCTGTTGCAATTTTTTATAAATTATTGAAAGACTTTTTGCTGCATTGGCGCGTTCGTAAAGCCGTTTCATCGATTTGTAGTTTCTCCAACTGCTAAGAATATATTTTTTTGCCGGCAAAAGACTATCCATAGCCATGTAGCACTTCCCTATGGTGAGTTTACTTAAATTGGCAGTAGGTTTTATATTGAATTTTTTTGCTAAATGTTGGGCTTGTATGGCGTGTTTTAATGCTACGTCTGGTTCCGAATAAAATTTTAAAATGTTTTCTGCTTTATAAATGTGATAGGTGGCCATAAATTTTTGGTCTTGGCAATTGGCAAGTAAGTTTTCTGCAGCGGTCAAATAATACAAGCTTGAATCCTTTTCGTTGTTTAACATGCAACTAATGGCGAGATCAAGATTTACTTCAGCAACTTTGGCTTTTAATCCTAAACTTTGATTGCAACTCAATGATTTTTTGTAATACTTTTTGGCATCCTTATAGTTATTCCATTTTGCCATGAGATTTCCTAGCTGTAGATAACCTATTGCAATTCCTATGCTATCTTTTCTGTTGTGAAATATTTCTATTCCATTGTAAAGAAGAGATACACCGGCTCGTAAATCACCAATGTGCTCGTAGCATTTACCTAAATTGGTATTTATATAGGAAATCATATTGGTGTCGTCCTGTTCTTGCGCAAGAGTCAGGGCCTTTTTATAATTGATAATTGCTTTGTCATACTCGCCTTTTGATGTGTACAAAACACCTAAGTAGGCTAAGTCCTGAAAGTTGTCTTTCCAATTCGTACTGTTTTGACTAATTTCTACGGCTTTTAATAAATAGTTTTCAGCCTTTATTAAATCAGAATTTTGATTGTAAAGAAAAGCGATATTGGAGTAATAGGCTCGTTTGATGTTATCCGATACGTTCTTGTTTTTTTCAATGAGAGAATTGAAAAGTTCAATTCCTTCCGACATTTTGGAGGCATACCAATAACAGTAAGTCATTTGTTTCAAAACACCTTTGCAATATTCTCCAATGTGTTTGTTTTCCTCTTCAGCAAGAATTTTCATTGAATGATTGTATGCTTTCTGATAAAGGTCTATGGCTTTTGGATATTCATGAAGGCGTTGGTAACACTTAGCTTTTAGGTATAGCCCCTGTACAATTTCATCTTTTTTCTTCAGCTTTTCAGCCAGTTCAAAAATCGCATCTGTCTTTTTTATAGCCTCCAGATATTTCTGTTTCGAAAATAAACCAGAGCCCCAGTAAAGAGTTGATTTAAGAAGGGCAATAGAGTCGTTTAATGCAATGGACTGTTCGTGGCATCGCGAGGCATAATAGATAATTGTATCACCATTTTCACCATAACCAAATGTCTCAGCAATTTTCAAATTTGTTTGAAGTTGTTCTGTTCCGAATTGTGTTTTAGAAATAAGGATCAGTGAATCGATTTTTGACTGAGGATATCCTGAAATAGAAACGAGAAATAGGAGGAGTGAGAGGATTTTTTTGGCTGTCATAAATAAGAATAATGTAAAGGGTAGCCAAATGTAAAAAAAATAAGATGAAATCCGGCAATGTTGAATACGTGTTAATGGAGTGTTTCATAACAGGCTGTAATTAAGATAGTAAATCAAAAAGGATGTAAATGTCTATTGTAATGTCTATTGGTGTTGTTTCTCATTTATAGGGGGTTTGTTCATATTTGCGATGCTTGCTGCAGAGAGCTTGAGATTATGATGAAAGCCTTGTTCTGGCAGGCTGGTATTTGAATAGGATAGACACAAATAATTGCAAAAGCAATGTGACTAGGATGGATGATTTTTAGGTTGCCTGCAGCTTAATTTTTTTGAAAAAGATACTTAAAATCAATTTATAATAATTATTAAATTTTAATGTAATGAAGAAAAATCTACTCGTTTTACTTAGCTTGATTTTGATTCCTGTATTGGGAAATTCTCAATCGTTTAAAGGGAAAGATAAAGTGAGTTTCTTTCAAGCTCCTGCAGAAAAGGTGAAATTTTCATCTGCAAATGTATTTTTATCAACAGATAAAGCTTTACAGGAAGCTAAAAGAGAAACATCAAAAGCGAAAGTATCTAAGTTTGGTTCAAAATTAGGTGGTTTTGGTGCGACAATGGCTGGTGCAGTTAATAAAACCATCGATAAAGTTGCTGAAATCAACAAAATGATAGATGCAATTAAAGATGAAGAAGGCAGATTTGCGGTATGGAATTTTGTTCCTGCATACATTAAGTATGACATGAATAGTGTAAAAGAGAAAGTAAATGTTGAAATTTTTGTTCTTTCAGAGTCACCTAAAACGGAGATGGGAACAGAGGAAAGAATGCCAACAACAGCAGACAAAGAAGGTTACTATCTTGTTCCTTGGAGTGTAAACTGCAGATATCAGGTGACATCAGCTCGGGGAGAGGTAATTTATGAGGATAATTTAGGTTTGGTTTCCGGTAAAACCAAAACTAAAAAATACACACCCGCGGCACCGGCAAAACTTGGAAGTATTTCCCAGGCACCTGCTAATGATGCTCTTTCAGTTTCAGATGAAATTGGTGTGAACGAAGCTTACAAAAGAGTTCACAAAGAAGTATTCTCACATTTTGGATTTGGTCAGTTTACTGTGGCTGCAAAATTGGGAAGTATCAAAGAAATTAAAGAATTGAATAAACTTACCAAGCCAACTGTTGCTTTATTTGAAAATAAGAAGGGTTTATTGCTAAATAAAGATGAGAAAGCAACATTAGCGGACTATATTAAGGTTTTGGAGCCAAATATCAGCAAATGCTCTGATAAGACAAGATGGGTTGCCTATCACAATTTATCGTTGTGTTACGCATGGATGGAAAATGTTGAAAAATCTCAGGAGTACTTGAAGAAGTATACCGGCGAAATAGAGGATACTTTCGGGAAAATTAAAGTTTTTAATCAACTGGTTAAAGGAGAGCTATCTAAAGAGCAACGTGTTGCTGCCAAAGCGAAATATGGATCTATAGCTATCGGTACTAAGGATATGAAGAAATATTCAAATTATAAAGACATTGAATGTTTCGTAAATTATTATCCTAAAGGGGCAAATGCATATCCGGCCTTATTGACTACTATCAACCGAAACTTGTCGCAGTTTGTAGATTTCTATGCACATAACGATTTGCTGTGTCAGTTGTTCGAGCTTGATTATCCATTTCAATTCCTTCCTTTACAGGACTTTAAAGGATTGCCAAAAAACATGATTGGGCAAATAACTAAAGAAGGTGACGAGCCAATTGATTTTACTGTGAAGTTTGATAGCAAACGCAGAGTAAAAAAATTGGAAGCCAGCCAAATTGGTATTGCTGAGGATGGATCAAAAGACAAAATTATTACTCGTGATATCAAGCCTGTTTATAACGAAGCGGGTAAATATGCTTATATGGAAGTAAACGCAGGAATGTTTGCAGAATATTATGGCAAGACTACTTCCTATACAAAGATTAATGAGATCAGCGATCCTTTGGTTGGAGCTACTCATGGTGCAGCCAATAATATCACCAAAAATATCGGCTTTTTGGGAGGTAAAGTAAGTGAGGAAGATGTACAGTTAATGGTTGATCTTGAGGGCAAAATTTACTTTAAAGGAAAGTCGGCTTTACCACGGGTAAATGCCATTTTCAAGGATCTTTTAAATGCCAATGGATTTGTTCCTAAAAGACCAAAAACCACAACAGAATTCGAAACGATTGCTTCTATTAACGAAGATGGTGTCTTCACTGAATGGAACTGGAATGGTACAACCCACACCCATTTAGCTGGTTCGAAAGGGGTTGGACAACAAAATATCAATGCCGATAAAATGATTAGAGATATGAAGTTTTCTTCTGTTGATGACCATGGTAATCCTATGAAAATTCATTACGATTTAGATTTAGCAGGTAAGTTATCGATGAACGAGAGAATGAGTTTCAAAGGCTTTATGAATTATGCATTCCTTGCTGGAGCCGGTCCTCAGGTTAGTTCTGATAATTTTACTATTGATACCGGTATGGATTGGGATTGTGAGTTTGTTTACGATGCCCAAGGAAACTGGACAGAGATGAAAGTTGGTCCTTATAAAGCAACCAGAACTTTTAAATATTAATACAATTCAAGTGTTGGGCAGATCGTAAAGGTCTGTCCAATTATTTTATCCTAAAATAGAATTCTAATGGTAAGAGACTTATTTAAACCGTTTACCGGATTTCTTTTTGCCTTTTTTTTACTGTTCTCCACGCAGGTTTCGGCACAATTGGTAAATGTAATTTCGACTTCGGCAGAAGACCAGCTAATTAAAAAGTACAATTTCTTTTCAATGGTTGAGGCTGAATCAGACATAGCAGTTGGACAAGAATGTGTTAAGGCAAAAAATATATCAGATTTGCCTCTTTTGTTCTTTAAAGAGGCAATGTTTACTCCCAATCGTGCAATCGAAGTTCATTTTATGGATGCAAATAGTGAGAATATGGTATTGGAGCACAACAAAAGTGAAGATGATATCTTTTTCGTGAAATGCAGATTTGTGGTAGGAGAGTATTCAAAATCATGGTTTGTGCTTCTTGATGATCATGCTATTGTGTTGGAAAATTGTGCAACTCATAAATATTTAGGACTTACTGAAAAAGGAGATTTTTATCCTGTAAATGAGGTGAGGGATGCCTCACGTTTCGAATTAATACATCACTTTTAATTTGTAAAATATGAAAAAGACATTGCTATTTTTGAGTCTGATCCTGTTTTGTGGTGTGTCAATCGCTCAGGAGATATTTGCTCCGGCTTTTAAAATGACTAAAGAACCTCTTTTGCGGCCTAAGATTTACATTGAACCTGCTGCAGTAAACGGAGATGATATCCCTTTCGATATTGATACTTTACTGAAAAGTAATTTCGAATCGGGTAATTGGATTAATTCTCCAAGAGGTAAAGGTTTGCGCATAGAAAAGCACTGGAGAGATATGAAAATCTATTCGTTGGCAACTAGTAAAGAAGAGGCGGATGTAATTGTACAACCAAGATTGAATTACGTAGCTAAATCAGAAAAAGTTGACACCTGGCTGCATGAATTTAATGGCCGGGGTGGCGTGAAAATTCCATTCAAAGAGGTTCGTGCAACAAATTCGCTTGATGTTAAGATAGTTCTTGATTTTAGGTATAAAGATAAGTCCACTTCTTCTGATACAATTTCATACGAAACGAAATCGGTATTGAAGAAAGGTAAAAAATTGATATCGCTTGAGGAGATGAATGAGAAATTAGTGAAACAAATTGGCTCACAATTGTACTACTTACAGCACTTTGCCGAATGTAATATGATTTGCTACCGTTTTCCTAAACTTAAGATAAAAGATAAAGAACTAAAGAATGATATAAAAACCATTCAAACTTTGTTGAATGAAGCCAGGTTAAGCGATGTGGCCAATATCTACCGGAAAATTATTGATAAAGAATCTTCACCTGAAGCTCATTTATGCTTGGGTATTTGTTATGAATTGGCAGGAGATATCAAAAAGGCAGAAGCAGAGTTTAAACACAAAATTGACTTTCATATTAAAACGAGAATGAAATCTAATAATCAGATATATGATTATTTTCAATCACTAGGTATCACCTTGAAAGGAGTTGAGATTTAGTATAACATTATTGTATTTTAGTTAGAAAGAAATCCCGTTAATAGTGTTGGCACTATAGCGGGATTTGCTTTTTTTCTTATATCCTGTTTTTGTAAAAGCGAGCATAAATGTGAATTTGACTAATACTGAAATTTCAACAGGCAAGATTAGCAACTGCATTCTAAATTTAGTTGATTCCCATTTTGTTCAGCTTTTTTATCAAAATGTATTCCTACAGATATTCCTATTGCCAAACCAAGTATCAAGCCCATGCCATTGTTATCAAATGAAGCAGAAAACGCCACTCCCAGAGCCACGCCAATGGCCATATAAAGGTTTTTGTAGTGGTTTTTTGTTACCAGATTAAGTTCCTTTTCAATTAGTCTCAGAGTTTTATAATACACTTTTCGCAGAAGTCTGATCAATTTTTTATCTGTTTCTGAAAATGAATGAATCGTGGCAATATCCGTATTAATTGTGTTTTGTATACTTTCCGGCATTTCTCTTTTGTTCAACTCATCAATCAAAACCTGTAACTTATGATATGCTTTTGTAAGCTTTATATTTTGCTCAGTATTAGCTCTTTCTTCTATTTTATGTATTGTCATACTCGTAAAATTAAAATTATTATTCTGAATAAAAATCAAGCTCTCAATTCTTCAATATCTGCAATTAGTTCATCCAGCTTTCTAAATACCTGGCCATAGATCAGGCTCACATCAAAATTGTAAATTCGATCGCCAAAGTAGGCTAGTAAACCCGTAATGATTGCAATGGGAATTGTCCATAGTACCGGTATGTTATTTATGAGATAAATTTGATTAGGTCTTTCTAATATCCCTTTAAATGTCTCCTGAATATCATTCGAAAACCAAAAACCCAATACCATAAAAACAAAAAATAAAGGGTAATAATATCTGGCTAGTTTCCTGTTAACTGCAAGTTGTTCTTTCATCCAGTTATCGAATGATTTCAAATATTGGTAGCTGTTTACATTTTTATCAATTTTAATTAGGTCTTTCATTAATCTTCTGTTGACCAGTACAATAGTATTTAAAATGAAAAAATATCCTATACCCATAACAGGGATTCCCACAACACCGGAAGCAATCAAAATTACGAATGAACCTATAACTATTGCATTCAGGTTTATTCTGAACATTCTTTTGAATTTATCGATGATGTGTTTGGATTTTTGATTGTACAAGTCATTTAGTTTCGGAGCCACCAATGCATCGTTTTTTAAAAAGCCCTCTTTCCAAATTGTTTCAATTGACTTTTCCATCTAGTATTTTTTTAAGTCGTTCTTTAATTCTTTTGACCCGCACACCAATGTTGTTCGGATTTGTGCCAATAATTTCTGCTATTTCCTGATAGGTTTTTTCCTCCAGATAAAGCAAAATAACTGCCCTGTCTACCTCCGACAATTGCTTGATCGCAATATAGAGATGATTAAGGGACTCATCGTCAAAGGTCCGGTTGTCTTCAGCGGCCACGTCTGGTAAATGATTTGACGTAACATGATGTTTACTGTTTTTCTTTAGTAAGGTCAGGCAAACATTCAAGGTCAATCGATAGATCCATGTCGACCATTCAGATTGTCCTCTAAAATTCTCATTACTTCTCCATATTTGTAAACAAACCTCTTGGTAGTAATCTTCGAAATCTTCCTGTGTATTCGTATATGCCCGGCATATCTTAATGATAATGGCAGCATAAGGAAGAATTGATGATGTGTAAAAATCGGTACTCACTATAGTTTTTTCTTAATTAGTGGTTGAAATATAAGATTATTACACCCAAAAGAAGATTTTTTTTAATGGGATATTTGGATTTGCTTTACTACGGGTTTGGTAATTGTTTATTCCTTTAAACAACAAATGCTTAAACCGATTAAAATCAGTTTAAGCATTGTGTTTTATTAATAATTAGGTACTGACTATTTTATTACCGGTACAATGGTAAAGCTATAGTGATATACTTTATCTGCATAATATAGATATGGATTGTGTGGTTTTGCACCCCAGCTGTTGTCGCCACCAAGTCCCATCATTTTGTGGTCGATGTGAACTTCTACGAATTCGTGTTCCTTTACATCGGCAGTAGTGCGTCCAAGTTTCTCCGTTCCCGGATCAAAGTCAGACGTAGTGTAATGCAGTGCATTGAATTCAATAGGCTCACTGTCGGCAATTATTTTTACTCCCAAGCCTGATTGATTGGTTAGGCTTAACCAGCGAACGTCTGTTTTATGTCCGTTTTCCTGTGGTCGGTTGTATGGAAAATATTGATCAGCTACATTCGATTGATACAATCCAATTAACGATGCGGTATTTCTGTCAATATAATTTTCCTGAGGTCCGCGGCCATAATAGGTAAGATTATTAAATTCTTTGGGAAGTTTAAACTGTAATCCAATACGAGGAATTTCCGGTAATTTTTCCTGTTTAGATTCAAAACTATAGTTTACATCAATTTTACCATCTCCGTAAATTGTATAAGTAAGTTCTATTGAACCTTTAATACTAGGCAGTTGTAATTTTGCATGAACCGAAACTTCCGATTTAGAGATTTGTTTCGATGTAAATTCCTGAAGACTTGCATCATTCATAGCCAGTTTCCAAATTTCACATCGTTCCGGCATTTTGTTTCCGAAATCATTATCGGTAGGAGCACGCCAAAAGTCCGGTACTAACTGGTCTTCTATTAATTCGTAACCATTCAATTTGTAGGAGGTGACCGCACCCGATTTTTTTGAGAATGAAGCTGTAAAGTCCTTGCCGGTAAGGCTTAACTGATCTGCATTTTCTTGAATTGAAATCAGATCAGCAGAAATAAAATGATTTTCAGGCTCTTTAAATTTACTGATCGCCAATTGTTCTGAAGCAACAACATGACCCAATGGTATTAGTTCTGTTTCCTTAGCCTGCAAAGCAAACAGGTTGATGAAATATTCTGTTCCTTCCTTCTGATTAAAATCACCCAAATCGAGTTTAAATTCTTTTTCAGATTGAGGCGCAACTCCCGTTGGAGTAAATTCTCCCGACTTTTGAACAACACCATTTGCAAGTAATTCCCAGTGAATTTGGTAACTATCCAAATTTTTGAAGAATTGATCGTTTGAAATGTTGATCTTTCCTTCGGAAAGATTAACTGCTGCAAAATTAATATTTTGATATACTTTTTTTACTTCGTACAAAGCCGGATGCGGGGTTAAATCAGGATCCACCACACCATTTAAGCAAAAATTACCGTCATTATATACCCATTTTGGCTCAAAATGACCGCCATATGCCCAAAAGCGTTCTCCTTTTTCAGTGTACTTTGCAATTCCCTGATCCATCCAATCCCAAATAAAACCACCCTGCATTTGTCGGTTTTTATGAACTAAATCCCAATACTCCTTAAAGTTACCGTTGCTGTTTCCCATGGCATGAGAATATTCACACCAAATAAAAGGGCGTTCCGAATCTGTACCAATCCATCTTTTCTCTACACTTTCAATTGAACGGTACATGTCACCAATAATATCGGTATGTCTTTCCTTTACGTCGGTCATTTTTTCAGCACGTTCGTAATGTACTGGTCGGTTACCATCAATTTCATTAATCTTTTTATAACAAGCCAGAAAATTAGGTCCTGTTCCGGCTTCGTTTCCCATGCTCCAAACAATTACCGAAGGGTGGTTTTTATCTCTTTCCACCATATTTGAAGTTCGTTCTACATGAGCCGATTCCCATTCCGGATTATTTGCTAAAGTATTCTTTGGCTCGTAACCCATTCCGTGCGATTCAATATTGGCTTCATCATACAAATAAATTCCATATTCATCGCATAGTTCATACCAAAGCGGATCATTCGGATAATGACAGGTACGAACCGCATTGATATTAAATTTTTTCATGGTACGGATATCGTCCAACATATTCTTTCTGTTAACAACATGTCCAAAATAAGGATTGTGTTCGTGTCTGTTAACTCCTTTTAAAAGGATTGGAGTTCCATTCACCAATAATTGTCCTCCTTTAATTTCGCTGGTTCTAAAACCAATTTTAATCGAAGTGGCTTCTACTATTTCATTTTCTTTATTACTTAAGGTTAGCAGCAGTGTATATAAATTTGGCTCTTCGGCCGACCATTTTTTCACATTGTGAATCTCACCTGTGAATGAAATTTTCTTTGGTTGGGTTTTTATACTGAATTCAGATTGATCAGTCAGAATTTCATTTCCTTCACGATCCAGAATTGTATATTTTAACTGATACACACCGGCATTTTTTCTTGAATGGTTTCCTATTTCGGCATCTAAGTTAAATACACCATTTTTGTAATTTTCATCCAATAGTGCTTTGGCATAAAAGTCATTAATATGTGTTTTGGGGCGATAATATAAATTTACATCCCGTTGAATGCCGGTTAATCTCCAAAAATCCTGATCTTCCAGGTAACTGCCGTCGGTAAATTTAAACACCTGAACAGCAAGTTTGTTTTTGCCATCTTTTAAATAAGGTGTGATGTTGAATTCAGCAGGTAGTTTAGATCCTTGACTGTAACCAACCTTTTTACCATTTATCCAAATATAAAAGCCCGATTTTACCGATCCAAATTGAATATATGTTTCTCTGTTTTTCCAATTCGAAGATGGTGTGAAATAACAGATGTATGAACCCGTTGCATTGATTGAATCTGTAATAAATGGTGGATTCTTTTCAAACGGATAATTTGCATTGGTATAGTTGGCAAATCCATAATTGTACATTTCCCAGTTTCCCGGAACCGAAATTTCATCCCAGTCACTGTCATTAAAATCTTCCTGATAAAATTCCAGATTTCTTTTGCCTGCACTTTTGCTGTATTGAAATTTCCATTTTCCATTTAAACACTGAATAGTTTCCTCTTTTGAAGGATCATTGGCCAGAGCTTTTTTTACTGTTGAGTAGCTGTTAAAAGCAGCATGAGCCTTTTCTCGATTCTTCTGGAATACATATGGGTTTTCCCAATCGTTTTGACCAAATGAGCTTTGGCATAAGAATACAAGCCAGATGATGGCAATGAAGTGTTTCATTTTTTTTTGTTTTTTAGATGATCAACTAAATAGGAATATGATAGCTTTTACTACTTGCCTGTGGTGGCTGGTAAGTATGCAAAAGTAAGCTGTCCCGAATTTATTAAAAACGGGAGGATAAACAAAATAATAAAGACGCTAAAAACACCAAAGACTGATTCTGAAATGCTATTTGCATTTAGTCCTCAAGAGATTGATTCTCATTGATACTGTTGGGTCTCAAGCAGGTGCTAATTTAGTTCTGTATCTGCTTACTGCAATTGAGGATTTCTCGCTTTAATTGAGAAAATCAGTAAAATGATGGCATAGGCGACTCCAGCGTATCCAGCTATGCTATAGCTTCCGGTTAATGTGAATATTCTACTGAAGAAAAGGGGTGCCATTGCACTTGAAAATACAACTAAGGACATTGATAATCCGCTAATCGCACCCAAATGTTTTCGCCCGTAAAAGCGAGGCCAGGTAATTGCTACTAAAACGGAATACAAGCCACCCATAATACCATTTCCCAGTATCAATACATAGTAACCAATTTCAGATCCTAAAATTGCAATCCCTAAACTTGATAACAAACACCCAATTAGAAAAATAATCAGAAGCTTTTGCATTTTAATGTAATCACTTAGAAGATTACCTAGAATTGCAGAAGCAATAGAAATGATGGAAGCAGGAACAAATACACTTAAAGCTTTTTGTTCCGAATATCCACATGATTCGAAGATAGATATGACATTAAAGGTAAAACCGGTAATGAAAAATGCATTAAAACTTAAACCAAAAGTAAATAGCCAAAATACCCATGTGCTTCGTGCTTCTTTTAGAGTATATTGTTTTTTAGTTTGAAATGTAGGATTGCTTTTGTGTTTTGGTTCAATAATTTTTCCATCAGGAATTAAACCACATTCTTCAGGATTATCCCGGTAAAAGATAAATGCGAAAATAACAAATAGAAAAGTAAGTACTGCCAAAATTTGGTAGGTGATACTCCAGTTAAAACGAGTAATAAGCAGTGCTATAAAAAGTGGTGATACGGCAAATCCAAAAGATTGAATCGCACTGGAAATACTATTTGCCAATCCTCTTCGCTGGTCGAACCATTTCATGATTAGGTTTCGTGAGGCCAAGGTTAGTACTCCTTGTCCTGAGAAACGTAAGAAGAAGAATAACAGAGAGATCAGAATAAATGAAGCTGTTGAGAACTCAATGCTGACAAAGTTTGATAACGACCCGGATAAGAGATCAGAATAGGAAAATAGTACTAAGGTTACGGCCAATCCTAAGGCTGCAATCATTGCTGTGAAGCGGGCACCAAATTTATCGTAAATTTTACCTGCATATGTTAAGAAAAGAGAGCTTGCTACAGTACCTATCAAATAAGCCGAACTCAATGCATCTCGACTTAATTTCAACGAATCGATTAAGTAATTGGTAAACACTGAAACACCCATTGTTTGCCCGGGAATACTACTGATTATACCTATGGTACCTGCAATCATACAAATCCATCCGTAAAAAAACGGAATTTTTGCCGGAGCAAACGGGAAGTTCGGATTTCTTTTCAAACCAAAAAATTTAAATAGATATAGTATGTATTCTTTTTGATAGTAGAGAATACTTTTATGAGACTGTAAAAATAAGCATTTTGAATTTATATCTTATGTGATCTAATTTAAAATAATATTAAATGTTTTGGTGATATATGTAAATACCTCTTAATCTTTTATTTGTTATTTGATGTTACCCATTCCAGAACATCACCAAATCGATAATTTTCCAAATAAGCAAAGTGTTTTTCCTGTTTCAATTTCAAACGGGTGAAAATGGGCGTGTTTATGCCACATAAAAATTTTGCAAGCAGTTCATCAGTTAACAGATCACCAAACTTAATGATGGCAGTTTCACATAAATCCAGATAACTATACTCAGGCAGACTTTTTAGTTGGTGGGATTTTGCAATTTTCACAGGACCAGAATTACATACCGAGCAGTGTCCGCATTTTTCCCATTCGGGATATTCTCCAAAATAGTTGGCCATATTTTTACTGATGCAGGTTTCCGATTCGAACAGGTTTAGCATTTCCCGAATTCTGTTGATTTCAACTGCTTCCTTCTTTTTAAAACTGTCGTAAAGTTCTTGCGCCACGGTATCGATATCAAAATCCGGATTTGTAACGGTAAAAACATCAACCATCAGTTTCGCTTCCAAATTGATTAATTTCTTGGCATCAAAATATTCCAGAGCAGAAACAACTCTATTTCTATCTGTCGAATAATTTTGACTGATGGTATCAAAATTTACTGTGATCCATTTTCTGGCTTTTTCAGAATGATCGAAAATGGCCTGAATAAACTTCTTTCGTTCTCCCTGGAACTTTTCCACGATACTTTTTTTATCGCTGTTTAAGCTAAATCTATAGTCCGCAAAATAACTGTATTGAGGTTTAATAATTCCTCGTATCTCCATGTAAACCAGTAGGGTTTTAATTGGCAGAATACGGATGTTACTATGTGCCGGAAGTGTGTTTAGCTTGATTTCCCAGCTTGTTTTAGCCTTTTTTACGCGGCTGAGAATTTCTTTTATGCCTGATAGGGCAGGAGTGTCTCCAAATATGAAATTCTCAAGCACATTCACATTGTCATGATTTGCTAAAACAATACAATCTGATTTTTTCCCATCGCGGCCCGCTCGTCCAATTTCCTGAGAATAGTTTTCTGTTGATTTTGGAAGATCGTAATGAATCACATAACGAATGTTCGATTTATCGATTCCCATTCCAAACGCAATTGTTGCAACCACACAATTTACTTTATCCGCCATAAATTGATTTTGGATTTCTTCGCGATCTTCACTTTTCAATCCTGCATGATATGCCTTGGCCGTTATTCCTTTCGAGGATAATATACCTGCAACCACTTCTGCTGTTTTTTGCTGCGTTACATACACAATTCCACATTCATTTTTTCGGGGAAGAAGTAATGAAAGCAATTTGTTGTTTTTCTCAGATTGAATAACCGGAACAACGTTTACATCTAAATTTGATCGGTAAAATCCCGTAATTGTTACGTTCTCTTTTGCAATGGCAAACTTTTTAGTCATGTCATCAATAACCTTGGGAGTCGCAGTTGCGGTAAGCAAAAGCACTTGTTTGGCCTGAAAAGTATCACGATAATCTGGCAGCTTTAAATAATCCGGTCTGAAATTGTGACCCCATTCCGAGATGCAATGAGCTTCATCAATTACCAGTAAGGAGATAGAAATGTCTTTCAGAAATCTGCGAAAGCGTTCATTTTTAAAACGTTCTACTGATATCATTAAAATTTTGTGTTGTCTGGCACGGATACCATTCATGATATCCTGTTCTTCCTCTTTCGAGAGAGATGAATCGATTCGGACTGCAGATATATTTTTCGATTGCAGAAAATCTATTTGATCTTTTATTAAAGCCAGTAAAGGGGAAACCACCACGGTAAGTTCCGTAAGTTGGAGAGCGGGAAGTTGGTAACAAAGAGATTTCCCCGATCCGGTTGGAAAAATAGCTATTGCTGATTTTCCTTCCAGTATAGTAGAAATAACCTCTTTTTGTCCTGGTTTAAAATCAGAAAACCCAAAATTGTCTTGTAATAGATTGTGTAACATATTCTGCAATTGTATGTTGAAAAAAAGTACATGAATACACGTAAATTGTGCATTTATATCATGGATAAAAGCTCATAGATTTGTAATGAATATCGAAATTAATCAAATAAAAATATATTTATGGAAAATTTAGGAAAACTAATTTTACGACTATCAGTTGGTGGTTTGATGTTGTTTCATGGAGTGCAGAAATTATTGGATGGTATTGGCGGAGTGAAATTCTTAATCGTCAAAACAGGTTTGCCCGAAATACTTTCGTACGGAGTTTATCTGGGAGAGTTAGTTGCACCACTTCTTTTATTATTAGGCACATACACAAGGGTTTCTGGTTTGTTAATTGCCCTAACAATGCTCGTGTCTATTCCTGCAGCTCACCCCGAAGGTATTTTTCATTTGAATGAGTACGGAGGTTTGGGAATTGAATTAAATGCATTGTATTTATTTGGAGGACTTGCCATAATGTTTTTGGGATCAGGAAAATATCGCCTGATTAAGCAAAGTGGATTTTGGAAAGAATAAGGGAATTCGTTGAATTAAGTAATAATAGCCTTGTATGTCCGGATATACAAGGCTATATTTTTTGATCTTAGCAGACAATTTCGTTAATTTGCATCGCAAGCGATATAAATTAGAAATATGGACAATTTAGCTAACAAAGAGTTCAATCCTCTCAAACTTGAGAATCAATTATGCTTTACGATATATGCAGCCTCGCGGCTCATGACAAGACAATATCAGCCTTATCTTGATCAGCTCGGAATTACCTATCCTCAATATTTGGTATTTTTGGTTTTATGGGAGAAAGACGGGATTGGTGTTAACGAAATTGGATGCAAACTCTATTTGAATACCAATACCTTAACGCCTCTGTTGAAACGAATGGAACAGCTTTCTTTTATTAAAAGAATAAAGTGTTGCCAGGATGAAAGAAAGGTTCTTATTTATCTTTCGGATAAAGGAAAGAATTTAAAGGAGGAAGCGAAAAATATTCCCTTGGAAATGGCAAAATCGCTTAATTGCAGTGTTGGAAAAGCAATGTATTTGAAAAATGAATTGGAAATGTTAATTCATCAAATGCTAAAATAGAGCTTGGGCTCATATTGCTAAAATCACATTCGTTTTCGATTCATATCCTTTTGCACTCACACATGAAGTTTAGTAGATGTTAAAATTCATCACCGGTTTACTTAGACGAGAACAAAAATATTCTGAGGTTGGGAAAAATCTGCTCAAGTTGGCTTTTCCAATTATCGGCTCGTTTCTTTTGCACATGACTTACAATCTTACCGATATGATTTGGGTAGGATATTTGGGAAGTGGTGCTGTTGCTGCGGTTGGTTCTGCAGGTTTCTTTTTACAGTTGGGGTGGGCTATGGCTTCAATTGTAACAGTAGGTGCAAATATAAAAATCGCACATTCAGTGGGTGCCGAAAACATGAATGCGGCCGGCAGATATTCAACCGCTGGATTGTGGGGAATTGGTGGCATTGCCATTTTGTTCACCTCTGTTTTTTTAGCCATTCCGGAGCAGTTCATTGGTTTTTTCCAAATGAAGGATGTTCAGGTTAATGAAATGGCCGTTTCATATTTGGTAATAAGTTCCTTTGGGATTATTATCAGTTTTGTGAACCTGTTGTTCATCAGTATTTTTAATGCTCACGGCAAAACGAAGATTTCCTTTAAGGCTAGTATCATTGGAACCTTAATTAATATTATTTTAGATCCTTTACTGATTTTCACCTTTAAATTGGGGGTTGAAGGTGCTGCTGTTGCAACAATTATTGGCAGGTCAGCCAGTCTGTTATTTTTCTTATTTGTGTATCAGAAATTCGATACGATTTATTTTAAAGGTTTATTGCCATACGCAGCAAAACTAAAAAACTTATTCGGGGTTGGATTACCCGCAGCTATTCAGCGAATTTCATTTTCGGTAATTTATATTTTTCTTGCCAGAATTATTGCCGAATGGGGACCAAATGCTATTGCAGTTCAGAAAATTGGTGTTCAAATCGAGTCAATTACATTTATGATTGTTGGTGGTATTATGCAGGCCGTTACGATTATGGTTGGGCATAGTTATGGTGCAAAAAACATTACAGAAGTTCCTAATATTTATAAAGCGGGTATACGGATATCCTTGGCCGTAGGAACCGTAACTACATTGATCTTTTTGTTCTTTCCACAGACATTATTTTCCATTTTTGTACCTGAGGCTGAAAGTATATCAATGGGTAAGGATTATTTGATGATATTGGCGGCATCGCAGTTATTTATGTGTTTGGAAATGATTAGTGCCGGGGTTTTTAATGGTCTTGGAAAAACAAAAATATCTGCCGCTGTAAGTGTTATTTTCACTTCATTACGTTTGCCAGGAGCATATTTTCTAGGCTTTTATACAGTTTTAAGTTTAAACGGAGTTTGGTGGAGTATTACCGGAAGCAGCATATTAAAAGGCATAGTTCTTTACTTTTTATTACGAACATATTTTAAAAATAACACATTTGGTAAATTCTAATATATGAATCATCTTATTAATAATATCAATGAAGCGCTTCGGTTAGAAGGGATTCGTGAGAGTTTGAAGAACGGTAAATTTGGCATTGAAAAGGAAAATGTGAGAGTCGATTACACGGGTAAGATGGCAACTACACCGCATCCTGGAATTCTTGGTGACAAATTTCAAAATCCTTTTATTACTACTGATTTTTCAGAAAGTCAGGTAGAGATGATAACACCTCCTTTGCATAGTATTGCTGAAGTTCATGGCTTTTTAGAGACCTTGCAGGATGTAATTTCTGAGAATTTAGCGGATGAATTACTTTGGCCGCAAAGTTTACCTCCTTTATTGCCTCAGGAAGAAGAGATACCAATTGCTAAATTTGGAGAGAAAGGGATTCATAAAGAGAAATACAGAGAAGAATTGGCCAATCGATACGGGAAAGAAAGACAGATGCTTTCCGGGATTCACTTTAATTTTTCTTTATCAGACAGGTTAGAGCGTAAATTGAAAAAAGCAAATCATTGCGATAGCGATTTGGAAGGCTTTCGTGAGTCCATTTACTTAAAAATGGTTCGGAATTTTATGCGGTACCGATGGATGCTGATCTGGTTATTTGGGGAGAGTCCGATTTCAGATCCTTCTTTTAAAATGAAATCGTTAAAAACGGGAAAAAAGAGTTTCATGAGCTGTGGAAATGCTATTTCCATTCGAAACAGTTCCATGGGATATCGAAATATTGAAGAGTTTTATGTCGATTTCAATAGTCTGGAGAATTATAAAAAGTCTGTATCTAACTTGATTGATACGGGTAAAATATTGGCAGGAGAGGAGCTCTATCTTCCCATTCGGTTAAAATTCGATGAAAAGAGCAAAAAAATATCACACCTGGAAGTTCGTATTCTGGATTTAGATCCGTTTGAAAAATCAGGAGTATCTAAAAATAGATTGTATTTTACGCACTTATTTTTATTGTATTGCTTATTTACAGCAGAAAAAGATAAGTACAATGAAGCAGACCAAAAGGTGGCTGCTAATAATCAGGATTTGGTTGCATGTCATGGTTTGAATTCCGAACTAATGCTTATGAATTTTGAAGGAAAAGAAACATGTGCAACAAAGATGTTGAGAGAATTACTTTCTGATATTACCAATTTTGCAAGAACATCAGATTTAATTAATGATCCTGATTATCAGGGGTCTATTGATGAAATTTCAAATTTTGTTGAAAATCCTGACCAGCGTACTTCCTATAAAGTAAAACAAAGAATTGTTGAGGAGGGCTTTATTAATTTTCATTTGAACAAAGCAAAGCAGTACAAAGAAGAAAGTGAAATGAGTGGTTTTCGCTTTCATGGATTCGAAGACCTTGAATTGTCTTCGCAATTATTGATGAAAGCGGCTTTGAGGAGAGGAGTGGAGTTTACTATATTGGATCGATGCGAAAATTTCATCAGTCTTAGCCAAGGAGATAAAACGGAATATGTAATGCAGGCTACCCGAACATCATTAGATAATTATTCAAGTGTTTTAATGATGGAAAATAAGCTGGTAACGAAGAAAATTCTTGAAAAAGGCGGGATTAGGGTTCCTGCAGGATTGGATTATCAGGATGCCAGACAAGCACGTTCCGATTTTGATTTGTTTGAAGGAAAAGGCATTGTAGTAAAGCCTAAATCGACAAATTATGGTTTGGGAATTACCATTTTAAAAGAAAATAAAGACGAGGAGGTTTATAAAAGAGCTGTCGATATTGCTTTTGAACACGATGGAAGTATTTTAATTGAGGAATTTATTTCGGGCAGGGAATTTCGGTTCTTTGTGATTAACGATCAGGTTTGCGGAATTTTACACAGAGTACCGGCCAACGTAAAAGGAGATGGCGAAAAAAGCGTTCGCGAGTTGGTCGAAATCAAAAATCAGGATCCCTTGCGTGGAAAAGGATATCGAACACCACTTGAGAAAATTCGGTTGGAAGAAGCTGAGGAGATGTTTTTAAAAGAACAAGGTTTAAGTTTTGAAAGTGTTATTAAAAAAGATCAGGTAGTTTACTTACGAGAGAATTCAAACATAAGTACCGGTGGCGACAGTATTGATTATACGGATGATATTCATCAGTCATACAAGGATATTGCAATAGAATCGTCAAAAGCGCTTGGTGTTCAGATTACAGGTTTGGATATGATGATTGAAGATGTGAATCAGCCGGCAACAAAAGACAATTATGCTATAATTGAAATGAATTTTAATCCGGCAATCCACATTCACTGTTATCCTTACATAGGTAAAAACAGACAGTTGAATGAGAAAATTTTGGATTCATTGGGATTTTGATGCCTTCTGAAAGAATTGAAATTATCGAGCTTATGTTGCAGGACAATGTTATAGAATAGCTAATTTCTAGAGCCTCAAACTGCAATTTATCTTATATTTGTCTATGACTTTAATCAAGGCGAAAATGTGCATTTTTGATTATTGTCGTTCGACTTATAAATACAAAATTATAAAATACTATATCATGTCTGATTTTCATTACCAGAAACCATTTCCAATAACAAAGGATACCACCAAGTATCGTTTGCTAACAACAGATTACGTTTCAACTGTTGAAGTTGATGGAAGAAAAATTTTAAAAGTAGATCCAAAGGGGCTTGAAATGCTTTCGAAAGAAGCATTTTCAGATGTATCTTTTTACCTGCGTCCTGCTCATTTAAATAAATTGAAGACAATTCTTCAGGATAATGAAGCATCAGATAATGATCGTTTTGTAGCTCACACCATGTTGTTAAATCAGGTGGTAGCTGCCGAAGGTGAATTGCCTACTTGTCAGGATACAGGTACTGCAATTGTTGTCGCAAAAAAAGGGGAAGATGTTTATACCGGAGCAGATGATGCTGAGCACCTTTCTAAAGGAGTTTACGATACGTATCAGGAAAGAAATCTGAGATATTCTCAGGTGGTTCCTTTCTCGATGTTCGAAGAAAAAAATTCAGGAAACAACCTTCCTGCTCAAATTGATATTTACGCAAACAAAGGGAATACTTATGAATTTTTGTTTGTAACCAAAGGTGGCGGATCAGGAAACAAAACTTTCCTTTATCAGGAAACCAAAGCTCTTTTAAACGAAAAGAACTTAACCACTTTTATAACAAACAAACTTCGTGATTTAGGAACTTCAGCTTGTCCTCCGTATCACTTGGCATTGGTAATTGGCGGCACTTCGGCCGAAGCAACTTTGGCTACGGTGAAGAAGGCTTCTGCCGGATATTACGATCATTTACCAACAGAAGGAAATGAAGGTGGCCAGGCATTCCGTGATTTGGAATGGGAGAAAAAAATTGAAGAGATTTGCCAAAAGAGTGAAATTGGAGCTCAGTTTGGAGGTAAATATTTCGTTCACGATGTAAAAGTAATTCGTTTGCCTCGTCATGCAGCTTCTTGTCCGGTAGGTTTAGGTGTAAGTTGTAGTGCCGACCGTAATGTGAAAGCTAAAATTACCGAAGAAGGAATCTATTTGGAAGAATTGGAAAGAAATCCATTTCAGTATTTGCCAAAAGAGGCTCCGCACTTGAAGGATGCTGTTGAAATCAATTTGGATCAGCCAATGGCAGATATTTTGAAAGAATTGACCAAATATCCAATTAAAACAAGATTGAGTTTAACAGGAACTTTGATTGTTGCCCGTGACATTGCTCATGCGCAAATCAAACAAATGTTGGAGGAAGGAAAAGAAATGCCAGAGTATTTCAAGAATCATCCTGTATATTATGCCGGACCGGCAAAAACGCCAAAAGGAATGCCTTCAGGAAGTTTCGGTCCAACAACTGCCGGACGAATGGATTCTTATGTTGATCTTTTTCAGAAAGTTGGTGGTTCTATGGTGATGGTAGCCAAAGGGAATCGTTACAAATCTGTAACCGATGCCTGCAAAGCAAATGGTGGATTCTATTTAGGATCAATTGGAGGCCCTGCAGCAGTATTGGCGAAGAACAGCATTAAATCAATCGAGGTGATTGATTTTCCTGAATTAGGAATGGAAGCTGTTCGTAAAATCCGCGTAGAAAATTTCCCTGCATTCATTATTGTTGATGATAAAGGAAACGACTTCTTTGCAAATATGTAAATTGAAGTTTTTCAAAGATAAATAAAGGGTGATCCATTGGATCACCCTTTTTAATATCTCTATAATTCAGGCTTTTTTCTGCTTTCTTTTTTTTGCGCAAGAGCCTGTTTCTCTTCTAATCTTTTCTCTTTCGAAGCTCTTGTTGGTCGAGTCTTTTTTCTGGGTTTTACAGGAGTTAGAGCAATTTCAATCCATTGATAAAATTTTTGGATTGCTATTTCTTTATTTTGAACCTGAGAACGTTCCGTTTGAGCAGTTACCGATAGTATACCCAGATTATTAATATGATGATATAACTTTAGAAAGATAATCTCCTTTTCCTTTTTAGTCAGTATTTCCGACTCGAAAACAGAAAATCGAAGCTCAACTTTAGAATTTACTTTGTTTACATTTTGTCCGCCCGGCCCACTACTCCTCGAAGTAATGAATTCCATTTCTCTCGTTAAATCTTTCGTGAATTTAAATTTAGCTTCCATAATAAGGCAAATATAAGTCAAAAAAAATAAATCTAAACAAACTAAATTCTAATGTTCTCAGTTAATTAATTTACTAAAAGCAATTATGAGGGATAAAAAATGCCACTTCGAAAAGTGGCATTTGATTTTATGGTACATATTTATTCGGGCAATCCGTACGTATCAACAACAAAGTCGATATCCTTATCACCTCTGCCGCTTAGGTTCACCAAAATAGATTGTTTTGGATTTGCTTTTGCAAGTTTCAATGCATACGCCACAGCATGTGCACTTTCCAGTGCAGGAATTATTCCTTCCTCTCTACTCAATTCATAAAAAGCATCTATGCATTCTTTATCTGTGATGGAATGGTATTCAGCTTTATTCAAATCTTTAAGCATAGAATGCTCAGGTCCGACACCAGGATAATCCAATCCGCTGGCAACAGAATATACAGGATCAGGTTCCCCATTTTCATCCTGAAGAAGATAACATTTGAATCCATGTATTACTCCTGGTTTACCAAAAGTTAAAGTTGCTGCATGTTCACCTTTTTCAAAAGAACGACCCGCAGGTTCTACGCCGTGCAGTTTACACTCATCATCTTCTAAAAAGGCCGAGAAAATTCCCATCGCATTGCTTCCTCCACCAACACAAGCCACAACATTATCCGGCAGTTCTCCTGTCATTTCCTGAAATTGATCTCTTGCTTCAATTCCAACTACACGCTGAAATTCGCGAACCATCATAGGAAATGGATGAGGTCCTACGACTGATCCAATGCAATAAATTGTATTAACCGGATCTTGAAGGTAAGCCATAAAAGCAGAATCAACCGCTTCTTTTAGTGTCTTTAATCCATGAGTTACAGGTACAACTGTTGCTCCAAGAATTTTCATTCTCACTACATTCGGATGTTCCTTGGCAATATCGACTTCCCCCATGTGAATTTCACATTCCAATCCAAAATAGGCGGCAGCAGTGGCTAATGCAACTCCATGTTGGCCGGCACCGGTTTCAGCAATCAGCTTTTTTTTGCCCATGTATTTGGCTAAAAGAGCTTCACCCATGCAATGGTTTAATTTATGCGCTCCTGTATGATTCAGATCTTCACGTTTCAGGTAAATTCGGCCACCATATTTATTGGATAGGCGGTTGCAGAAATAAACAGGAGTGGGACGACCCTGAAAGTGCTTACGGATGCTTCTTAGTTCTGAGATAAATTCATGAGATTTACTAATTGAATAGTAAGCTTCATTGATTTTCTTCATCTCTTCTTCTAAAACTTCAGGAATATAACTTCCTCCGTATTGACCGAAATTTCCTTTT
The DNA here is from genome assembly GCF_030372765.1 of Labilibaculum sp. K2S. Classification (GTDB taxonomy): domain Bacteria; phylum Bacteroidota; class Bacteroidia; order Bacteroidales; family Marinifilaceae; genus Labilibaculum. Next base: position 495,019 of record NZ_JAUCMW010000001.1, read on the forward strand.
TCGTCAGGATAGGCTTTGAAATAATTCGTTGACATTGTAGTAAATATTTTGGTTAATGATAGTTCTATCTATTTTGAATTGCATGTGGTTTGCAGTTTAAAATAAAATAACCGGATCCATAAAGATGTATCTCCAGAGTCCGGTTATGATTTGTGTCGTTCAATTTCTTTTCATCTCCAGCCGGGAATACTATTGGAAAAGATTATAGATTACTCGCACCCCGATAAGAAATTGCCAAAATCAAACGACAAAAACAAAGATAGAAAAATTAGTCCATTTGATTCGTACAGGATCTGTTCAAAATGATTCTGCAGTTCTAAATAGTGTTTGGATAGACAATTTGCATTGCTATTGGGGCGTGATATTTGTAAATTGAGTAGAATCAATTCAAATAAGTTAAACCAAAAATGGAGGTTGTGATGAATGAAATCAAAGTGTCCCCTAAAGATAGGGTAGCTTTTGTAAGTGGAGCTAACAGAGGAATTGGGAGAGCAATAATCATTGAGCTGTTCGATAAGGGGGCAAAAAAAGTGTATGCGGGAGTACGGAATTTAAAATCTATGGATGATCTTAAACCTGAGTATGGGAATCGTTTGGTTCCGATACATTTAGACTTAAGAGATGATCGATCAATTATTAGGGCTGCAAAATTAGCGAAGGATGTTGAAATCTTAATTAATAATGCTGGGGTTTATGAATCTGGAGGATTCTGTTCGGATGAAACATTAGACAGTATGGCTGTAAATTTTGAAGTAAATGTTTGGGGTTTGGTAAAGTTAACTGTTTCTTTAATAGACTGTTTAAAACAGAGGGAAATTGCTGCTATTGTAAATATTTCTTCAGTATTGGGCTTGGCCAGTATGCCAATTGCTGGAGCATATTCAGCTTCGAAAGCTGCTGTTCATAGTATTACACAAGGCTTGCGCGGAGAATTGTTTTTGACTAATATTCTTGTAATGGGTGTATACCCTGGACCTATCGATACTGAGATGACAAGAGATTTGGAAATGGAAAAAGATTCTCCTGTAAATGTTGCCAGAGAAATAGTAGAAGGATTAATTAAGGGTAAAGAATACGTGTTCCCCGATGTAATATCGAAACAGGTTGGAGAATTGTATTTAACCGAGCCAATAACTGTTGAAAGACAATTTGCCCATTTTATTTCTCAGGAAGAAGAAGTATGAGGTTTGTAAGAGATAAAAATTTAACAGAGGCTGCAGAGCCTCTTTTTTTGCTGTATAGCTTTGTTAGTAAAGGCCAGTAATATTTGCGAAATGAGAATATTCTCATTACATTTGTTAAAAATAAATCCCTATGCCAAGAAAAATCAGATTGAGAAAAGTTGTGGAACCACCAAGATTTAAAGGTTACAGACCCTTTGGTGTAAATTCTAAGAGTCGGAAATCAATTGATTTGCTTTATGAAGAATATGAAGCATTGAAGTTAGCAGATTACGATTTATTAAAACACAATGAAGCTGCAGATTTAATGGGCATATCGAGGCCGACTTTTGCAAGAATCTACGAAAGTGCCCGAAGAAAAATTGCTGCAGCATTGGTAGAAGCAAAGGAAATAAGAACTGTTTTTGGGAATGCAGTTATGGATAAAGATTGGTATTTGTGTTCGAAATGCAATGCAAGATTCAATATTCCGGAAATAATGGACAAAGAAACTTGTCCGGCTTGTAATTCCAAACACATCGAATTAATTAATAAATAAGAACATGAAGACAATTATTACATCAACGGGAAATCAATTGAATTCGATCTTTGATTTGCGGTTTGGAAGAGCAGGTTGGTTTTGTTTGTATGATGATCAATCAGGTGAAATTAGTTTTATCGAGAATGAAAATATCAACTCACAAAGCGGAGCAGGAACCAAAACTGTTGAAAAGGTAGTCGAATTGGGAGTTCAAAAAGTGATTTCGGGTGATTTTGGACCTAAAGCAAAAGAATTGCTTGAAAAGTTCAATATACAAATGGTGTTGTTGCAAAATGATAATAACACAGTGCAGCACATTATAGACAAATTGAAATCTTAAAAAAAAATATTATGTCGCACTTGGATGGAAAAGGACCCGAAGGAGAAGGTTCAAAATCGGGAAGAGGACTCGGACAGTGTTCTGAATCAGACCAAAGCACTCTATTGGAGAAGTTAGGGAAAGGTTTAGGTTTGAAACGAAAAAGTGGCTGTGGTAAAGGACAGGGAAAAAGATTAAAAAGTAGTAAATCAATTTAAAAAAGGAGGTTGAAATGCCAGGTTTAGATCGAAGTGGTCCGGAGGGAAAAGGAGCGCGAACCGGAAGAGGAATGGGGCGCTGTAACAGCAACAAGAAGATGGATAGTGAGACTGAATTTAAGGATGAAACCATTGAAAGAGGCAAAGGACAAGGATTTGGTTTTGGACGAGGAGGTGCCGGAAGACTAAGACTTCGCCGAAGGAAAATAAATGATTAGATATTTATTCCTCGGTTTCATAGAAAATGCATCCTGATTAGTAAGAGGCATAGGAGTCTTGTTGATATTATTCTTCTTGAACAATATCAATAGCTCCTGTGCTGTACCTGATACAAAGAATAAATAACAAAATAGTATTCCCTCTTGTTTGGGATTGATAAATTTTTTGAAATAAAACGCTTAGTATGAAACGTCCATACCAAAGTGATTTTGACACACAGTGGGATGATTGTCGGTTCATGGTAATCCCGAAAGCTTTCGGGACTATATGGCAAAAACTTAAAATTATAATCATATGAAACGTCCATGCATTAAGCTTTCTACACATAGGGAGATGATTATATGGTAAGTTCCATCTGACAAAAACTTAAAATTATAAACAGATGAAAAAGAAAATTGCAGTTCCGGTTAAAGATGGAATTTTGGATGGGCATTTTGGCCATTGTTCGCATTTTGCATTGCTTGATGTTGAGGATAAAGCTATTGTTACAGAAGAATTAGTGGTTGCACCACCACACGAACCAGGTTTGTTGCCTCCATTTTTAGCCGACTTAGGGGTTACCGATGTAATTGCCGGTGGAATGGGAAACAGAGCCATTCAAATTTTTAATCAACACAATGTAAATGTATTTGTTGGAGCACCTCAATTAGATGCTAAAGAATTGGTAAAGGGATTTTTAGATGAAAGTTTGAGCTTTACAGCTAACTATTGCGACCACTAAATATGGATAACAGGTGTTTGGCTTGCCATTCCAAAACGGTGGATTTATTAATTGACAAATTTAATCTTCAGGGGGAAGTCGCCAGTGATTTTTCCTCTGAAGTAAACCATTTACTAATAAATTGTAAGCATCTCTCAAATCCTTATCTGGCGTTGCTAATTCATCGTTTGGCGAAAAAGAAAATACAAAATGATGATTTGTACCGTGAGGAGAAGAAACATGCCAATTCAATTTTGTATTCGCAGTATAAAAAATGGGTTGCATTTGTGAATGAGAATGATGAATCACTTCACATTGCTGCAAAATTAGCTGTTGTTGGCAATATTGTTGATTATGGAGCACATAGCGTACCAACCGATATTCCAGCTAAAATAGAAGAATTACTTGCTCTTGATTTTGCTTTGGACGATAGAGATGAGATGTTTGCTGAAATAGAAAAAGCAGAATCGGTTTTGTATTTAGGCGATAATGCAGGTGAAATAGTTTTTGATAAGCTTTTTATTCAACATCTGAATCATCCAAACTTAACTTATGTTGTTCGGGGAAATCCGATTATTAATGATGTGACTCTTGAGGATGCTGAGCAAGTAGGAATGCAGGATGTTTGCAGGGTGATATCGAATGGTCATGATGCACCTTCAACCTTAGTGGATAATTGTTCAGAGGAATTTCAGGAACTGTATACAAAAGTGACTGTTGTGATTTCTAAAGGACAGGGAAATTTTGAAGGTTTGCTAAATGAAAAAAGAAAATCACTTTATTTTATGCTGATGGCAAAATGTGATATAATGGCTGAGATGTTGGGTGTGAATAAGGGAGATTTGATCATTACAAAAAAGCAGGAGGGGAGTTTATGGCATTTAAAATAGCCATTGCAAGTGGCAAAGGAGGAACAGGCAAAACAACTTTTGCTGTTAATTTATTTTCTTCCATCAATGAGCATTGGACAAGGAGTGTGCAGTTAATTGATTGTGATGTAGAAGAGCCGAATGATCTTTTGTTTTTTCGGAATTTCTACGTTGAGAGTGAGAAATTAACAGAGCAGGTGATTCCTAAAATAGACACTTCGAAATGTACATTTTGTAAAAAATGTGAGGAATATTGTGAATTCAACGCAATTGTAATGATTCCCTCAATGCAGTATGCTGTTGTGAATAAGGATTTGTGCCATTCTTGTGGTGCTTGTTTTGTGGCCTGTCAGTTTGATGCTATTTACGAAACCACAAATGCCATTGGAACCGTGACCAATTACAATATTGGTAATGATTTGAGTCTGATGGAAGGCAATTTACGGGTTGGATCTCCGTTGCAGACTATGTTGATTAAGGATTTAAAGAAGAACTTAGTTGGCGAACATGATATTCTGATTTACGATGCACCACCTGGCACCAGTTGTCCGGTTGTTGAGACCATTTCGGATGCTGATTTTGTGATTTTAGTGACAGAGCCAACGCCATTCGGAGTATATGATTTAAAGCTTACTGTTGATTTGTTGCGTGAGGTGAATAAACCTTTTGGGGTTTTTGTAAACAAAGCCGGATTAGGAGATTCTGAAGTGTATGAGTTTCTGAAGGCTGAAAATATTGATTTATTGGGTGAAATTCCTTTTAGTAAAGAGTATGCAGGTTTGTATGCAAAAGGAAAAATTGTGAGCTGTGTTCCCCTTCAATTCGCGAAGGAGTATTGTAAGGTGGTTGAGTATTTGAAGAAATTGAATTAATAATATGAAGGATATAACTATTCTTAGTGGTAAAGGAGGAACAGGAAAAACCAGTATTACGGCAGCGTTGGCTTCGGTGATTAAGAATACCGTTTTTGTGGATGCTGACGTTGATGCAGCTGATCTTCACATTATTTTTCAACCGGAAAATAAAGAGACACATGTGTTCGAGGGAGCCTGGGTTGCTTCTATTGATACCAATTTATGCACCAATTGTGGTCTTTGCAGACAGTATTGCAAATTCGAAGCCATTCATTTTAAATCGGGCGGAGGCTTACATATTGATTCGTTAGCATGCGAAGGTTGTCGTCTTTGTGAACGTATTTGTCCTGCAGGAGCAATCAGTTCAGAGCGAAGCTGTAACAATCATTGGTTTGTGTCCGATACGCGTTTTGGACCACTGGTTCACGCCAAAATGGGACCGGGCGAGGAAAATTCCGGCAAATTGGTTACTCAAATCCGCAAAAGAGCTAAAGAAATTGCCAGAGAAACGAATGCCGAATTTATTTTAAATGATGGACCTCCGGGAATTGGCTGTGCGGCAATTGCGTCTATTACTGGAGCAGATGCTGTAATTTTGGTTACAGAGCCCAGCAAATCAGGATTCCATGATGTGGTGCGTTTGGTAGAGTTGGTGCAGTCATTCCAAATACCGATGTATGCTTTAATCAATAAATATGATATCAATTTGGAAATTACCATGCAAATGGAGAGCTTCTTTACCACACAGGGAATTACGCTGATGGGTAAACTTCCTTTTTCCGAAGAAATAGTTTACTCGATGGTAGAGAAAAAAACAATTTTAGAGTACAATAAATATTCGGAAATCGGCAGCACACTATCGGAACTTTGGAAGAAAGCTGCTGTTTCCGAACTAAAAATAGAACAATGATTATTGGTGAATATAAAATACGGCCAAGATACAACGAGGTGGATCAAATGGGCTATGTCTATCATGCCAACTACGTTAACTATTGTCATCAGGCCAGAACGGAACTGTTGCGTCAATTCGGCATAAACGACAAGGTGTTAGAGGATAATAATATCATGCTTCCTGTAATAGAGATGAACCTAAAATACTTAAAACCGACAGGCTATGATGAAGAATTAACGGTTCGAACCAAAATAAAGGAATTGCCCAAGGTTCGTTTTAAATTTGAGTTTGAATTTGAAAACGGAAGAGGAGAAAAGACCTGCACTGCAACATCTACGTTGGTTTTTGTGGATAGTAAAACCCGAAAACCACATCAAGTTCCTGATCTGGTTGTGAGTGCCCTGCAAAACGAATTTCAATTAGTAGTTTAGTTTAGTTTTTATGTTTTTTTTAGGGGATTGAACATGAAAAAACCGGACTTTAGGAGGAATACCTATTGTCCGGTTTTATTTTTAAACAGTTTCTTACCAACTATAGTAAGTTTTTAGCCGCTTCAACAGCATCATCAAAATTATCGAAAATATTCTCGTTGCTTATTAAATGATGAATTTCGCTTTTTTGTAAATCGCCCATTACTTCCGAATTTACTCCTGATAAAATCACTTTTGTTTTTCTGTTTTCCAGATTCTTAATGATTTCGGTAAAGTTTCGAACTCCGGTGGTATCCATAAAAGGAACGTGACGCATTCGAATGATAAGAACTGATGTAGAACTTTTCAGGTTACGAAGGGTTTCCTGATATCTTTTGGCTGCGGCAAAAAAGAACGGACCGCTAATTTCATATATCTCAATTTCCTTAGGGATTTGATTGTAATTCTGTATTTCATCCGAATCCGATTCGTGTTGAATTACGCCATTAATTTTTGACATTCGATACATGAAGATTAAGGATGCCAGTACAATTCCCATTTCGATGGCGATGGTTAAATCAACCAATACGGTTAAGAAGAAGGTAGTGAGTAAAACTATAATATCGAATCTTGAACCCTTAAGGATAGATTTGAAAGATCTCCATTCACTCATGTTGTAGGAAACCACAATCAAAATACCTGCAAGACACGACATAGGAATTAACTTTGCCCATCGTCCAAACACCAACATGATTAATAGAAGAGTAAGTGCATGAATGATTCCCGCAACAGGTGTACGCCCGCCATTTTTAACATTGGTTGCAGTTCTTGCAATAGCTCCTGTTGCCGGAATACCTCCAAAAATAGGAGAGAAAATATTGGCAATTCCCTGTGCAATCAATTCTGTATTGGATCGATGATTTCCACCAATCATACCGTCGGAAACTACTGCCGATAGTAAGGACTCGATCGCGCCCAAAATCGCAATGGTTATAGCCGGTTGAAAGTAATTTGGAAGATTGGTCCAGTCAACAGTGGGAACCGAGAAACTAAATGAATTGGGGATGCTTCCATATACCGATTCGATAGTTTCAACCGGCATGTCGAAAACCTGTACAAGTGCGGTCAGTGTAATAATTGCGATAAAAGATCCTGGTATTTTAGGGATCAATTTGCCAGCGAATAAGGTCAATAGAATTGTACCCCCGCTAATCGCGATTGCATATACATTGAGACTGGAAATGTTAGAGAAATAACAAGCCCATTTTCCAATAAATTCAGATGGAATTTCTGCTATCTGAAGACCAAAGGCTGCTTTAATTTGAGTAGAGAAAATAACCAGAGCAATACCCGAAGTAAAACCAACAATTAGAGGGTGGGGAATGAATTTTAAAACCGCTCCCATACGCAGCACACCAAACAGAATCAGAATAATACCTGCTAAAAATGTAGAGATCATTAATCCATCAATTCCGTACTGGCTGACAATGCCGTAAACAATTACGATAAAAGCTCCGGTAGGACCACCAATTTGAACACGGCTGCCACCTAATAAGGAAATGATAAATCCGGCAACGATGGCTGTAATTAAGCCCTTTTCAGGCGAAACACCCGATGCAACAGCAAATGCAATGGCTAAAGGAAGAGCAACGATACCTACAATAATCCCTGCAAACAAATCCTTTTGAAAGGCTTGGGCATTGTAGCCTTTTAGTACTGTGAATAATTTAGGTCTAAAAATAGATTTCATTCGTTAATAATTTAAATGATAATGGTTGTCCCGATCTGGTTCATGAAGAAGCCATCATGTTTAGGTTTATCCGCAAAGGAAGCCCTATTCTTTGAAGACAGATTTTTTTTTCGTTATTGATTGTTTTGAGTTGCAAAAGTAATGCATAAAGGCTCTCGTTATTCTCCGAAAGGGGAATATTTTAAGGAAAATGAAACAAAACAAGAAGTATTGTTTCTTTACCTAATATAAATACAGGGAATAACAAGATTATAGGATGGCTTGATGCATAAATAAATTGTATTTTTGTGCGGATTTAAAGGCATTAGTCATCAGCGAACAATTATCGGTGAACAGAGAAAAATAAAACGTTTAGGTGCAGAGCGCTGCAGCTAACTCAAATAATCATTTAGTACAGAAATAAAAGAACATGCAGGTTCCCGGAAAATATAAATTCATAGTGCAGTTGGGTAAGGCCTTACATACTTATGGCGTACCATCCTATAAATCGCAGATTTATCTGACAGAGATTTCGGAAAAGAAAGGGATTAAGGGAAGTTTTATGGATACACCAACCTGGATTAACTATGTGTTTTACGAAGAGGAAGAGCAAACCTACAATTACGTAGAATGCGTGCCACCAGGGGAATTGAATTTGGGTGCTTTGTCGCGAATTGTAGAAATCACTAACGATGTTCTTTCTAATAAAAGCAGTTTTGAAGAAGCAAAAATTGCTATGGAGCAATTAAAAACAGCGCCTTTTGCTTATGGCAAACTAACCGAATTGGCCGCTTTTATTCTATCGGCAGGGGCATTTAGCATGATATTGGATACCAGTTGGGCATCTGCAATTACCGCATCAATTATTGGTGCTGTGATTTATGGCATCACTCTTTTGGCTCAAAAATCGGGATACATCCGCAGTGCGTTGGAATCATTAATTGCTTTTGCAGCTACTTTAATAACAGGTTTATTGTCTATGCAATTTGAGCAAATCAATATTTCCATGACCATCCTGGCATCTATTATTGTGTTTATTCCCGGATTATCCATCACTACCGCGTTGGAAGAGATCACTTCCCGAAGTTTGGTGTCTGGAACAGCCAAGCTGTTCGATGCACTGGTATCACTTTTCAAACAGTTTTTTGGTGTTGTTTTAGGCTTGGCAATTCTTCCTTTGTTTGTTGATTTACAACCTAATAATGTAATAAATGATGTGCCCGAGTGGCTCGACTACTTGGCTATTTTGGTTTTGGCACTTAGCTTGGCCGTAGTATTTAAAGTACGGACAAGAGATTTGTTGTATTGTGTTATTGCTGGATTTATTAGCTTTTATACCACTACGCTTTTAGACTTTACAGGAATTTTGGTGAGCATATTTATCGGTACCATTGTGGCTGTGAGCATTAGCAAATTGTTTGGTAAAATAACGCGATCGCCGCAGTTGGTTTTTTTAGTGCCGGGAATTGTGATGCTCGTTCCGGGAAGTAAAGCATTTATTGGTTTAAGTAGTGTGTTTCTTGGTGCTGATGGAGTACAGAGCAATATGGGAACTCAGGTGCTTTATATTTTTATGGGGATTATTGGTGGCTTAATCTTCTCAGGTAGTTTTATGGATCGCAACATCAAAAAAGCTTCCTCGAAAAGCATGATGCCGGAGCGATAAAAATTCAATTGATGATAGCAGTCCAACATATATCATTGTAGGAGATTTGATATATCTTTACTTTTAAATAATGTTTTAACAGTTTGATAACCGATTAATTATTGAGCTGTTATTAAGTGAAATATCAAAAATGAAATAATGCAAACAACTATACTGAGTATTCAAAATATATTGCCTCTCACCTGTGCGCGAATCGGAGCTTGCTGCCATGGTAACCAAGTGTTGCTTAATCCATGGGAGCTGGTGTGTTTGGCAAGGGAGAAAAAAATGACTCCAAGGGAATTTCGTGATCTTTACTGTGAGTTCGGCGGAATTCGTTTGCAATTTAACGGAAAAGCAGGATGGGGAGAGAAGCAGGCTTGCTCTCAATATGTCGATAATTTTGGATGTAGTGTCCACTTGGGTCGCCCGCTGGCTTGTCGGTTATATCCGCTGGGTCGTCAAATTCAAAGTAACGAAGTTCACTATATGTATCAGGGAGATAAACTTCCTTGTTTGGAAAAATGTCCTGAAGTTATAGATTTACCTCAAATGAGTGTTGGTGAATATCTTAATGGACAGATAACGGATCAATTCGAAAAAGCTCAGGATCAATATTTAGAAATGATGCAAAACATAGCTGATATTGCATTTGAACTACTGCTTGATACTGGTTTAGCTGAATCCGGAGATAAGGAAACATTACCGCTATGGAGAAAAATGGGCAATGAGCCTCCGGAAGAATTAGCAGAAAGGATAGGACAGGAGTGGATTGATTGTTTGATGATTCCTGAAATTTCTGATGATGATCCTATTGCATTTACTCAAAAACACAATGATTTGCTTCAATTAAAAGCACAGAAAGAATTTGGAGCCTTGCAAACAAATCAAGAATTACACGAAGCTTCTGTATTAATAATGGGAGTCGCATTACATTTTGCTCGTGGCATAGGTGCCGATCCAAAGATTCTTGCCGAACATTGGATCGGCATTGCAAAGAATCACGGTGCTCAGGAATAATATTTGTGATAAAAAACTTCGTTCGAGCTTACCATATTATAGTAAAAGACCTGACAGGATTTTAAAACCTGTCAGGTCTTTTTTTATGAAATAGTTTCTGATTTTTCCCATACGGAGCATCACATCAAAGCATGTTGCCGGAGCAACAAAAAATCTTCTTCTTTCTTTGATTACTGATAATAAGAAATTAAGAAACAGGCTTTACTCCTGTCCATTTAAATGCAATTCCCAAATGTTACATTTTTGTAGATTATAATTCTTCATTTTTACTAAAATGTAAAATCTCACCATTTATATAATTCTTATAAAAAGCCTTAATTCGTTGTATTACTTTTTATTAAGGTGAATTCTTGGTGTGGCTTTTTTTAATGGCACGTTATCTGCAAATAACATAACGAGGTTGTACTTTATAAAGCTTACGGCATTAACTCAATTAGAGATATCGAATTGTTCAAATATTAAAAGCGAAAGAAATGAGAAAATTAATTTTGGTCTTTGCAGCCCTTGTTGTATTGTTAGTATCCTGTGATAAAGAGGATAAGCCTTTGGTGATCACGCAGGGCGATTATCCTGTTAAAGAGTATTATTTGGAACGCGACCCTAAGGTAAATGTTTGGGGTGCAGGAATGGATTTTGTACATGCAGAATGTCAGCTTGACGAAACAGATTTGGATTATAAGTATATGGAATTGGAAGATGAATTTCCTTATGATGTTAAATTTTATGTTGTAAAATCGTATTACTATGACACCAATGGCGATTTAAAAAACGAAGGCTGTCCGGCCATGTTGCTTTCATCGGAAACAAAGATATGTAAGCTTGGTGAAGGTGTGGATTACTTTAATTCGCTTACAAGTATAACCGAAGAAATGACTGCTCAATTAGTTACCGATCCGGTAATTGATTTCGAACAATTCAAAAATGAAACTGCAGGTTTTTACGAACGTGCGCCTTTGTTTGCGGCTCTTGATCAATGTGCTATTGGTCAAAAATTTAGATCTAATATTCTGGTGATTCCAGAGGGGAAAACAGAGCAGGAAGTACAACCTGTATATCTTGTGAAAACAAGCGAAGGTGCGTATGTGAAATTTATGGTAAAAGAGTTTAAACCTGCAAAGCCAAAGGAAAAGCAAACCTTGGTTAGATGGCAGGTTGTTAGTGAGTAAAATACGATTGAAGCAAAATTAAAATTCTGGTAAATTAATAAAAATGAACCGATACATCCTTATAGTATACAGTATTCTGTTTTGTTTTCCCTTATTCGGACAGCAAAAGCTTTCGGGCGTACTTACAGATGAATCGGGGAATCCGATTCCGTTTGCCACTGTTTGCGATAGTTTGGGTAATGGCGTTGTATGCAATGAGTTCGGGAACTTTAACCTAGAGCTTCCCGATAGTCTGAATCGATGCATTATTGTAAGTGCTATGGGGTACAATACCGACACCTTAAGAATTGATGTGGCTGACACGGCTTACCAATTAAGTTCTAAAAACTATAGGCTTACCGAAATAGCAGTGGTAAGCTGTCAATACATCAATAACAAGAGCCCCGTTTCAGCTTTTACTTCCGGCAAAAAAGAAATCCAGAGTTTACGTCCCCGTAATGTAAGTGAAGTGTTGCAAACCAAGGCAGGCTTTACCATCAAATCGGGCTATCAAGCACCTTTAAGCTTACGAGGTATGTCGGGCAAGAGGTTATTGGTATTACGTAATGGTGTACGACGTTTCAGTAGTTATCCGGCAGGCTATATGTCTCATACAATTAACGTATACGATCTGGAACGTATCGAAGTGGAAAAAGGAGCAGCATCGGTTATTTACGGAGCTGGTGCTATGGCAGGTATTATTAATCTTATTGATAAGTCGCCTTTTAAACAAGACGGATTGAATGCAAAAATCACGACTGGCTATGGTTCTGTAGACCACGAGAAAAATAGTTTGGTTTGCGGCGGATGGAGTAACGGAAAGTTTGCTGTAAAATCAGGATTTCGTTACCGCGATGCCAGTAATTTTAAATACCCCGATGGTACTGTTGCTGAAAATAGTTTTTATACCGATAAAGATTTGTTCGTAACCGCCGGATACAAATTATCCGATAAGCAAAATTTGATTTTCACAAGTGATTTTCACGATGGAGGTCCATGGGGGAAGCCGGTCGGTTTTAACGGAACCAATTACATGAGAGTGCAAACCATAAATGAAAAGACGAATAATTATGTTTTGAAATACTGTAGTATAAACATGGGAATACTAAGTAATTTTGAAACAAGTGTTTTTTATTCAAACGAGAGAAGGGAGCTGACTAAAAGATATTATGCAGCTGCCGGATATCGATTGTCGTATCTGGAAACGACCCGTTTTTCCGATTATTATTATGGAGCAAATATAAATACAGTAGTGGAAGTGTCCGACAGTTATCAGATAAAAACCGGTGCTGAAGCTTATAGTTTTCATATATCAACCCCAATTGATGTAGTAGATTATATCGAAGAAATAAATTTCAACAACAGAGTGAGTCAGAATGCACACAATCAGAATTTTGGTGTGTATTTAGAAAATAATGTCCGGCTAACTTCCCAAGTGAAAACGGTAGTTGGCATACGGTATAACAAGGCAATAATTAATCAGGGAAATGTGCATAGTAGCGAACAAAACAAAGGGCTGGAACAACAAAAAGAAGCATTGAGTGGAAATACAGCTTTAATTGCACAAATAAAGAAAAACTCGACTCTCAAACTTAATCTGGCACGTTCGTTTCGAATGCCCGAAACTACCGAATTGTTTGCCGATAGTTATACATCGAACGGAATCATTTATGGAAATCCCGATCTGAAACCGGAATACTGCAGCAGTATCGACTTAAGCTATCGTGTTGTGAATAAGTATTTCGAATGGGAAGCAAGCCCCTTTTTATGGTTGATGAACAACATGATTACCAAAGAGGAAATAAGTGGATTGCCGGGCACCAATTTTACCTATGTAAATATTGGTAAAACACGCCTTTGGGGAGGCGAAATAAATGGAAAATTACTGTTTGATAAAGTGCTGGAGGAAAATGACCATCTTTCAATACAGTGTGGCATATCCTACCTAAACGGAACTGATGTTAGCGAGTCGGCTGATTATTGGAGCAATGGTACTCCCTTAAATTACGTGCCACCTTTCAATTTAAAAGGAGATATTAGTTACAGTGGCACATTTACGAAAAATGTAAAATACAACTGTAAACTTCGCAGTATTTATTACTCAGAACAATCGCGTTTGGGCGATAACCCATATGCAACGCCGGCTTACTTACTGCTTGGTTGCAATTTAGGCGTAAACCTGCCAAATCTGCTCTCAAAACCATCATTAAATGTGGCTGTAAATAACCTGATGAACACCGAATACCAATGCTACCAGTCGTATTTACCCAGCGAGGGGCGGGATGTGCGTGTTTTCTTAACCTTCACCTTTTAATATTTGTTGTTATGATTGATATAAAAACCAAAATAAAACAGATTTTGCAGCAAACACCCGGTTGTGAGGAGTTTTTATATCCATTTCTGCATAAAATACAGGATGATACAAGCTTGATATCCTTGGCAACAATGCTTGATATTCCGGCAAGCATATTGCAATATGGTTTGGAAAGATCCATAAAAAGGGAAGAACAAAATTCCTGCAATTACCAACAGATGCGTGAACGTCTTATTAAACCAGGACATGTAAACATAGCAGGTTTTGTTAATTTTTTATGGCAAAACGAGTTTGTATATGAAATGAAAAGCAAGTCTGAAAAATCAGGCATTAAGCTCAACCTGAACATTTTCCCTAAACATTCTATAGAGCAGTTTCAGAATTATATATCGCTTTGCACTTCGCCCGACGATTTGCCGGAAATACTTATAGGGAAGGGCTTTAGTTCGTTTATGAGTCAACGATTTGTCGATAAATTTGTGAAAACAGGCTCCTATTCTCATCCCCCTGTTTCCGATAAAACGGGAAGAGTTTTTGCCAAAGCCAGATTGCAGGATTCGCAACACGATTATCATCCGTTTGGTGTAGAAGAAATGGTGATGATCCATGACAAAACAATTCCTTTTTCTGAAGAATTACCTAAAACATGGATTTCAGTTCTGGAGCCAAAATACGCCAATGCAATTATGCAAATGGGGAAAGCAAAACGTGATCATTTTGGCTTTAATATGATGCTTTATCTGTACACAAAAGTGGGTCGGGAGGGGATTGAGCAGTATGCATCGAATGTAAAGAACAAACAGCATTTTTCATACATCATTAAAAATATGGCCCGAAATAATGGTGATTCAGCTCCAATAAATATTGTACACCAGTTTGCAGGTCGGTTTATTCGCAGCGACGCGCTCGAAAAAACGGAAGTAATTACCACCAAAGATGGAAACCCATGCGTTTGTATTTTCTTTTTAATGAAGAATAGTTTATGTGATCATGGAATTGAAATGGCAAGGCACCTTTATTCACCACAGATAAAAAGCATCATGGAAAAATGGGGAACAGCGCATATTACATCAGAATTACCAACATCGGGCAATCCTAAAATACAGTGGGTCGGATGGAATAAAATTAAAGAATTGCCATTACCCTATTTAAAAGAAGAATTAAGCGAAACAGCATACAATCACTATAAAAAAGCCGAATTATGAGACCAATAGTAACAATACTTTTTATCTGCTTTACACTTAACCTGTCTGCCAAAACAGTAATCGACATGGCAGGCCGAACAGTCGAAATTCCAGAAGAAATAGAGAAGATATTGCCATACGATTCAAAAACTTCTATACTCCTATATCCGCTTCTTAACGATAAAATGGTGGCCGCAGCAATGCTTCCGGGCAAAAAGAATTATCAATTTATTTCGTCGCAATACGCTTCCATACCCGAAGTTGATGTAAAGAATATTGAAGAAGTTTTTTCTGTGGCTCCACAGCTTATTTTTGCAGGTTTTTACGATAAAAATGAAAATAAGGAAAGTGTTCTGAAATTAGGTGCCCGGCTGTCGATCCCGGTTGTTTTTATTGATTTGTCTATTGATAATCTGGATCAGACCTATATCTTCTTAGGGAAACTATTTCACAAAGAGGTGGAAAGCAAAAAATATGTTTCATTTTTAAATGACTTGTACTATCAAATTGACTCATTGAAGAAAGTAACCCCAGCCATAAAAGCAACTGCTTATTACACCTTGGGAACAACAGGATTATTGACCGACCCATCGGGTTCAAAACACACCGAAGTATTCGATTTTTTAAATATTCCCAATGCTGCCAAAGTTGATATTCCGTCAGGCGGACATGCTCAGGTTAATATGGAACAGGTGCTGATGTGGAACCCCGATTATATTTTCACAGCAAGTTTTAAAGGCAATTCAAGTGCTTTCTTAAGCATTACAAAGGATAGTAAATGGAAAAGTATACACGCCGTGCAGAAAGGAAATGTATATCAGGTTCCCGGTAAGCCATTTGCATGGTTTGACCACCCGCCGTCAATAAATCGTATTCCAGGAGCAATATGGTTGTGCCAGTTATTTTACGGACAATCGGAAACAGATACCCGTACTTCAATCATTCAGTTTTACAAATTATTTTATAATTATGAGTTAACACCTGCTGAATATCTCTCTCTTTTTAACTAAGCACATGCAGATAAAATCTCACATACCATTTTTTCTATTACTTGTACTAGTGAGCCTTACAATCGGGATCTGTTCGCTTATGTTAGGACGTTTCAGTATTACGGCGAACGATTTTGGATTGTTGTTTCGATCTCTTTTCAATTCCAATATTAAAATACCTCCGCAAATTACAACGGTACTATTCGATATTCGTCTGCCACGTATTTTGGTTGCCTTTCTGGTTGGTGGCACTCTGTCTATAACAGGGGCAACCTATCAGGGCATGTTTCGCAATCCAATGGTATCGCCTTCTATTTTGGGCGTGTCGGCAGGTGCCGGTTTTGGAGCTTCGCTGGCAATTTTATTGGGACTTAGTTCATTCTTGTTACAAGGATTTTCTTTCATCTTCGGAATTATGGCCGTTGCAGCGGTGTATGCAATCAGTCATTCCACAGGGAAAAAGTTCGATAAATGCCTAACACTAATCCTCTCGGGTATGATTGTAAGTGCTGTTTTTGCAGCACTCATTTCCATTCTGAAATATGTTGCCGACCCCAATAATGCACTGCCTTCCATTGTATATTGGCTTATGGGTAGTTTATCGGAAATTGAAATGAAAGACCTTGGGTTTATTGCTGCTGTTTCATTGCCGGGACTATTGCTGCTGAGCTTATCGGGCTGGAAACTGGATATGCTTTCCTTTGGCGACGACGAAGCCAGAACCATGGGAGTACAAGTGAACCGCATACGCATAATGGTTATTGCCATTGCAACGCTTATGACAGCTGTGGCCATCAGCATCAGTGGAATTATCGGGTGGGTGGGATTAATAATCCCGCATATTGCAAGAATGCTGATCGGTCCAAAAAATTCGGTACTGCTTCCTGCATCCTTTTTTATCGGCGGTATTTTTCTGTTAATAGTTGATGGATTTAGTCGTACGGTTTCTTCTATGGAAATTCCGCTTGGCATAACAACCAGTCTGATTGGAGCACCATTTTTTATTTATATACTCATGAAAACGTCTAAAAAGAATCAGGTATGATAGCACTCAAAAATATATGCTGCGGATATGGTAAAAAAGAAGTATTGAAAGATATATCATTTTCGATACCGAAAGCAAAATTCACTTGCTTGCTGGGGAAAAACGGTGTAGGTAAAACAACACTTTTCAAAACAATTCTAGGTTTATTACCAGCTATGCGAGGAGAAATATTGTACGATGGGATGAATAGTACCGCGTTTTCTGCAAAAGAATTTGCCCAATTCATAAGTTATGTGCCGCAAGCTCATGGAACACCATTCCCATTTACAGTACTCGATGTGGTGCTTATGGGGCAGTATGCCCATTCAAAAAGTATATTTGAAAACCCCCGGAGCAGTAATGTTGAAATTGCAGTGAATTGTATTCAAACGCTTGGCATAGAAAAGTTAATGCATAAAAACTTTTCGAAGATAAGCGGGGGCGAAAAACAGATGGTACTCATAGCCCGAGCCATGGCGCAACAACCAAAATTCATTGCCATGGATGAGCCAACATCGAATCTTGATATGGGTAATCAGGTTCGTGTCATGCAGCTAACCCGACTACTTACCCAGAATGGATACGGGGTAATTATGAATACCCATTCTCCCCAACAAGCCATGCAATATGCCGACAAAGTTGTATTGCTTAATAATGGCACGGTATCGCATAAAGGAAACCCGGAAGATGTTTTGCATGCTCATACGGTTACCGATTTATACAATACACCGATGGAAATTGTTGAAGCATTTACAAGTTTTGGCGACAAAAGACGAGTATTAATTACTGTTTAATTATTGTGGGTATGATAACAGGAAACGAAAATTTATTGCAGCTGGCAGAAATGAGTAACGAACTTATACTTGTTTTTGAGAAACATGGATTGGGCAGCTATCTTAAGTCTGAAAATTTGAATAAAATTGGTAAATACACTCGTTTGAACAGTTTATTGGCAGCAAAGAAAATTGAAAAAAGTCAATTTATAGCGAGTCTGAATCACGTACTTTTCAATGCAGCAACACAACAACCATCCAGTTTAATTCAGGCTCAACAAAATCTGCATTTTGCAGCAATGCTTCCGTGCGGATTGCGAAATCCATTTAAGGAGTATTTAGAATCATTTTTTACAGAAAATCCCGATCCGTTTAATTCACTCAATTACCTGATAGAAGGAAACGTAAATCATGAATTATCCTACTATCCTTTACTCGATGGCATTACTGATAGTAATGAACTACCTGATATTATTATGGCTTCGGATGTGAATAATTTTTTTCACAGACCATTCATGGAACGTTTTATTCAGAAGGGTGTATTCCGGACCTACACACCTTATGCACCGAACTCATACCTCGAAAAAATTGGCTATGCCGATCCTGAAGGCAATTTCACCATGTTTACTTCGAATATGTTGATTATGGTGGTTGACAAGCTAAAACTGGGTGACCGCAAAATACCTGAAAAATGGAGTGATCTGCTGGCTCCTGAATTCGAAAATGATATTATCATGCGGGGTGAAGAAAACTTCTTCTGTAACGCTGTCATGTTGCCTTTTTTTAAAGATAATGGATTCAGTGCCATCGAAACTCTGGCTAAAAACATTAAGAGTGGCTTGCACCCTGCCGAAATGGTTAAACTTGCCGGGACAGATAAAAAGGAAGGAGCTGCGGTTTACATTATGCCTTATTTCTTTGCAAAACGCATTTTGAATAAAACTGCAGAGATTGTCTGGCCACAGGATGGAGCCATTGTTAGTCCGGTTTTTATACTGGTGAAAAAAGATAAAATTGAAGAGCATAAATTTTTACTTGATTTTCTCATGAGTGAAGATACCGGGAATATGCTTTCCGGCAGGTATTTCCCGAGCATTAATCCGGAAGTTTCACACCATAATTTTCCACAAACAGCCAAGTGGCTTGGGTGGGATTTTTTAAATAAACAGGATATTGGACAATTAAAGAACGATATGCGGGACGTGTTTATGAAAGTTTGGAACACTAAAACGATATCATCATGATAAAACTAATAACCATAGCGGGTCCGCCATCGTCTGGGAAAACATCGGTAATTATAAAAATGATAGAAAGTATTCCCGAATTAAAAGCAAGTTGCGGTGTAATAAAGTTCGATTGTCTTAGCTCGCTCGATGAGGAACAATACACAAAAAACGGCATCACGGCAAAAACCGGATTGGCGGGTAATTTATGTCCCGACCATTATTTTATATCCAATATTGAAGAATGTTTTCAATGGGCAATTCTCAACAAATTCACAATTCTAATTACAGAAAGTGCAGGGCTTTGCAACCGTTGTGCCCCACATTTAAAGGACGTAACTGCAGTATGTGTCCTCGATAATTTAAGTGGTATTAATACACCGGTAAAAACCGGTCCCATGCTTAAATTGGCCGATATTGTAGTGGTAACCAAAAGTGATTTGGTATCGCAGGCCGAACGGGAGGTCTTTCGATTTAAAATACAACAAGTTAACCCTAGATGTACGGTACTGTTTATAAACGGTATTACCGGACAGGGAGCCGATAAGATAGCCTCCAGAGCACTAAAGTCGAGAACAATTGACAGTACAAATAATCTGAAACTTCGTTTTTCAATGCCGGCGGCACTATGTTCGTATTGTCTTGGAGAAACCAGGGTTGGCGAAGATTTTCAAGTAGGATTAAACCGTAAAATTAAGTTGTGAACATGGAAACGAATAAACTATTAAACGAACCGCTCTGCGGGTTAATTGAAGAAAAACCTATATTTTCCGATTTTTTTACTTCATTCAATATTGATACTCGAAATGAGCAAAAATCGTTTTTGGAACTAATGGACACTCTGCCCTTTGATTATTGGGAAGAGAACGGCATATCCCATCACGAAATGATAGAAATGTTTGTCGATTATGTGAAAGGCATGAGTTCTGCCGATGAAATTGTTAAAATTGAATCGCTCGAAATACTGGCAGGAGTTGATAAAAATGGCAAGAGTGAACTCTGTAATTTATTTTTGCAACCAAGTGAAATAACCTGTATTGTGGGGCCAACAGGGGCGGGTAAAAGTCGCTTGTTAGCTGATATTGAATGGTTGGCCAATGCAGATACACCAACCAAACGAAAAGTTTTAATCAATGGAAAACTTTCGGATGAAGATACTGTAAATCAGTTTGGAGGTAAACTGATAGCACAAATAACCCAGAATATGAATTTTGTGCTGGATATGGATGTACATAGTTTTTTGATGCTTCATGCTCAAAGTAGGTTCTTGGAAAATGCCGGGCAAAAAGTTGATGAGGTAATTGAACTTGCAAATGAACTTTCGGGAGAATGTTTTGATCCGCAAACACCGGTAACATTCCTAAGCGGAGGACAATCAAGAGCTTTAATGATTGCAGATGTCGCCTGTATTGGTCAAGCTCCCATTGTGCTTATAGATGAAATAGAAAATGCCGGTGTAGATAAGAAAAAAGCATTGCAGCTACTGGTAAATAAAGATAAAATAGTGCTTATGGCAACACATGATCCTTTACTTATTTTGCTTGCCGACCGACGTGTAATCATAAAAAATGGAGGAATGAACAAGATTGTAACCACTAATGAAAAAGAAAAAGCCTTTTATCTAAAATTGGAACAACTGGATAATACGATGCAGGCAGCACGTAATTTTTTAAGGCTTGGTAATGAATTAACCACTACTAATGAACTAATATAATTGGCAATGGAATTACTAATAAAGGGTGCATTATCAATTGAAACCGAAGATGGATTTGTTATAAATCCCAAGGTAATACTTCTGTTAAGTGAAATTGAGAAAACCGGATCATTAAACGCGGCAGTCAACAATATTGGCATGTCGTATTCTTATGCGTGGAATATGCTCAATAAAACAAATTGCAAACTCAATACTCCTATGCTTATTAGTCGCAAAGGAGGTAATGGCGGTGGTGTAGCTAATTTAACTGAAGCCGGGCAAAAGCTTCTCAATTATTGTAGAAAGCTAGAATCTGATTTTCAGAAATTTGTAGGTACCCATAAAGTAAAGTTAACTTCATAGTTATGTTGAAAAAAGAATTGGTCACATTTATTTAGTGATATAATAAATATTTTAATCTTCCTATAGTAAAGTATAATTGCGATGAATTAAAGTTTGAGTATTTCTATAATATTCTTTGAATATTTCACATAAAACTATTACACTGCAGAATAGTTTATCTGTTTGTTAACTTTTTTTTGCTGTCCTTAAAAAACCAATTTCAGAATCTCCATCCATATTTTTGAGGTTCTTTTTTGTTGGTAATTGATTAATGTCCTTAAAATCGGCTATATTTAAATCATACTAGCTAGTTTAGCCCCGAAAAAGACTGGAGTAAAATTTCAGATTTAAAACAGCTAAATTTAGGGTATGAAAAGACGTTGGACATTAGAAGAAAAACTAGCCATTAAAACTTTACCCTTAACCTAGTGAATGATATATATAAAATATAATGCTAGTAAGTCGAAAAGATAACTGAATATTGAAGTAGGTGTATTTTTCAAAGGACAACTAATAAATTTAACTAACGTACAGTTAAAAAATAATGAACAATAACTAAAACTTGAGCTTATGCCGGAAGATATTTTTGGTTTTACGATTCAAAATACCCTCAAAGACAACGATAATTATTTTATTTATTTAGCTTCAAAAAATAACAGAAAATTCTTGTTGACAGAGTTTTTAGATCCTGAAATGGCTAATAAAACCTGTGCTATTGCCCATAAAATATACAACAAAAACATTGCGAAAATTGAAAGTTTTGAATCCGAAGGGAAAAGTTATCTCTCTTTTGACATTACTTCGTTCACTGTTATCTCAGATGTTATTAAAAATACTCCTTTAGTAAACAAAACAATAGAAATAAGTATTGAAATAATTAAAACACTGGGGCGAATCCATCAAATGGGGATAACTTATAATGCTCTTTCTCTCGAAGATATTTATATCGACGCGACTAATACCGTTTTACTTACTAATTTTCAACACCTGTATAAAATTGGCGAGAAAATAAACAATACGGGTTTGAATAAAAACATCGATTCATCTTTTATTTCGCCGGAATTAACGGGAAGAGTAAATCTTCCTTTAAATATTCAAAGTGATTTTTATAGTTTAGGAATTCTCATGTATAAGATGGTTACTGATAGCTTCCCTTTTAAAGCGGACGATATTTCAGAACTATATTCTTTGCATATCGCCAAACCCCCTGTAAATCCAGTTCGTTTAAACCTTAAATTGAATGAAAATCTATCCGAAATTATATTAAAGCTTTTGGAGAAGAATCCGGAACAGCGTTATAAATCGCATCAAGGTATAATTCATGACCTCAAAGAGGTGTTTTCACAAAATTTTGAAATTGCTCAAAAAGATTTTGATATTCATTTTAAAATTTCTCCTAAAATTTATGGCAGGGAATCCGAAATTGAATTAATGAAACAAAACATTAATGAGGCA
This sequence comes from Labilibaculum sp. K2S, assembly GCF_030372765.1. Lineage (GTDB taxonomy): Bacteria > Bacteroidota > Bacteroidia > Bacteroidales > Marinifilaceae > Labilibaculum. Next base: position 517,737 of record NZ_JAUCMW010000001.1, read on the forward strand.
TACCTTGGAAAATTAAGTACAGTAATTCTTGCTGGTTTTTCGGGAGTAGGTAAATCTTCTCTGGTTCAAGAAATCAAGTTGTTTGATCTAGATCACTCTATCAATTTTATCAGTGGAAAGTTTCAACAATATAAAACGAACATTCCATATTTTGCATTTGTTGAAGCATTTAACTGCTATTTTGATAAATTGTTGCTATCAAAAAAAGAAGAGCATGAGCAATTTGTTCGAAAATTTCATGAGAAGATTGGAGAAGACGGAGGAATTCTAACTGCTGTATTTCCCAGACTTGAAGTGATTGTTGGCAAGCAAGAAAAAGCCAGTAACTTGGTAGGAACTGAAGCTGAAAACCGCTTTATCTATACATTTTTAAATTTTCTAAAACTTATTGCTTCTAAAGAAAATCCGTTGGTATTGTTTCTGGATGATCTGCAATGGACCGATTTGGTTTCGTTAAATATATTAAAGGCGATTATTAAAAATGAAATCCAATATTTGTTTATCGGTTTGGCATATCGCGACAATGAAGTTGATTTTCATCATCCTTTTCACAATTTTATGGATGAAATAAAACCATTGAGTAAAAGTATTCATCACCTCAAACTTAATGATCTTAAACTAGCTGATATTGTTAGTTTGCTGATTGACAGTCGAATCGAAAATGTCGAAGAACTGGCAAAACTAATTCACAAAAAAACATTGGGTAATTCGTTTTTTGTTCATCAGTTTATTCGAAATATTCATGAAAAGCAACTACTCAGATACCTATCCGAAAAGCATCTATGGCAAGCTGATATCAAACGGATTTCAGAATTAGATGTTTCAGAGAATGTTGTGTTTTTTATGCAGCAAAGCTTGAAGATGCTAGGTACTGAAATAATCAATATTTTAAAAATGATTGGTGCCATTGGGCACAATGCTGAATATCCAATTTTGGAGTTTATTCTGGATAGAAAAAAAGAAGTGATCAGACATATCCTGAATAAGCCGATTAAAGACCGGCTTTTAATCGAGGAGAAAAACAATATAAGGTTTGCTCACGATAAGATACAACAGGCATGTTATCAAATGAATGAAGAGTCGGAGCTCCCTGGAATTCACTACAATATTGCCTGTATTCTAATTAAAAATGATTTATATAAAAGTACAAACGACCTTTTCAACCTGGTTTCACATTTGAACAAAGGTTTTGAGTATGTTCTTAGAGAGCCTGAAAAATACTTTCAAATCTATTTTGCGGCGGCGCAGCAAAGCAAAGAAATAACGGCTTATCATGAATTCCTTGACTATATTGAAAAATCAAAAAGTTTGTTAAGTTCGAATACATCTGAACAAATACGGTATAAATGTTTAAGCGAATACCATGTAGCTTTACACTTGAATGGTAAATATCAGGAAGCCGACGAGTTTTTTGAAAAGGAACTGCTCAATTACGATGATCTATTTGCCCTGAAGGATAATTATGTAACCAAGGTTTCGCAGGGCAGTATGCTTGGTAAATATGAGCTTGCTACTTCTTTTGGACTTTCAATTCTCAAGAAGTTAGGAATCGAAATTAACATGTCGCCTGATATAAAGGAATTAAAAGAAGAATTAAATCAAATACGTCAACAATTTAAGGAACAGGGAATAAATACCATTTCTGACTTGAAGTACATTCCTCAAAAGAATCCAAGAGAGATGGAGTTTATTTGCGAACTGATTTCATCCATTTTACCAGGATCTTTTTTCTTTTCGCCTCTTGTATCAAGCTTGTTGATATTTGAAACCATTCGTTTAGCGCTTAAAAATGGAGTTTACTCCTCTATGGGATACCCTTTTTCGATAGCAAGCGCACCCTATATTTTGATTGAAAATAATTACATTACAGGTTATGATTATTCGGAATTTGCGATAAAGATTTCGGGGAACAACAAACGCTCATCGGGTAATGCGAAGCATCTTTTCATATTATTTTGCTGGCATTGGCTAAAGCCGTTACAAGACAATAAAAGTCTTGAAATTGCCAGAGAAGCATTTTATCTGCTTCGTCAGGGCGGAGATATTCAAATGTCGGGTTTTATATTTGTAAATACGATACTCTGCTTGTTTGAAAGAGGGGACGAATTGAAAGAGGTATTGGTTGACATTAGAAAAGGATTGGATTATTCCCGAAAAACAGCCAATTTCCATGCATTTGGACCCTATTCGGTTTTTGAACAATTTGTACTTTCTATGATGTCGGAAAACGCATCAACAAATACATTTGAAATTAATGGTTTTAACGAGACCCAATACCTTAAGGATAATGAAAGTAATACAATGGGGCGTTGCTTTTTGTATATCTACAAAACACAGTACTTATACCTCCATAAACATTATAAATTGGCCTATGAGTATTCAGTAAAATCAAAAGAATTAATAACATCCATTGCCGGTTTTATTTCCACGTCAAATCATTTCTTTTATGCAGCGTTATGCTATTGCCGGTTTTATACAAACAACAAAGAGATAGAAAACGAGCTTACGATTTACACTGAACAACTTAGAATATGGTCCGACCAAATTCCAGAAAATTGGTTACAGAAATATTATTTAGTGATGGCCGAAAGATTACGATACTCTGAAGACAAATCTGAAGCCATAAGTTACTATGTGCGCGCAATTCAAACCGCCCGTACGAACCAATTCACTCATGATTTGGCTTTGTCTCAAGAATTATTAGCTGAGTTTTGGTTTGAACAAAAAAATTATGAGTTAGCCAATGTTTTACTCGAAATGGCTTATAAAACTTACCGGCAATGGGGAGCAAACTCAAAGATTAATGCTATTGAAACCAGTCATCCTCAAATTAAGCGTAAACTTCAATCAGCAAACATCGACTTACTCAATATCATAAAAGCCCAAAATATTTTGGCTCAGGAAACACAAATAGATGTGCTTTTAAAGAAAATGCTGCATATACTAATTGAAGTGTCAGCAGCGAAAAAATGTTATTTGATTTTGAAAGATGATGGATGGAAAATTGAAGCATTTCTGGACACTCAGGGAGGTGAGAGTATTTTAAAAGGGATTGAATTAAATCCAAATATACTTTCAATTGATTTAATAAATTATGTAATAAGAACTAAAACAGGTATAACCTCTGATAAGCTAAAATCAGAGATTAGAGATCCTTATATTCTTCAGAAAAAGCCTAAGTCTACATTGGTTTTACCTATTTTAAATCAATCGGAAATCGTGGCAGTTATTTATCTTGAACACTCCGAACTTGAAAATATTTTTACAGAAGAAAGACAGGAAACGATAACACTGTTATCGTCACAAATGGCTATTTCACTGGTCAATGCCCGTTTATACCGCACTCTGGAAGAAAAGGTCAAGCAACGCACAGAAGAACTGGAAGCTGCTAATGAAGAATTGCATGCAAGTAACGATGAATTATACAATACCAATATTCAACTGGATAAGGAAAGTAATGCAAAAGAAAAGGCCGTAGCTAGCTTAAAAGAATCAGAAAAAGAATTGCGCCAAAGTAATGTAGCAAAAGATAAGTTTTTTTCAATAATAGCGCATGATTTAAAGGGACCGGTAGGAAGTATTTCCAATATATTAAAGGCGGTTAAAAATGATGAAATTGATCTCGATGAAGAAATTATTTCAGCAATAAGCGAATCAGCACAAAACACTTATAATTTACTTGACGATTTATTGGTTTGGGCCAGAAGCCAAAAAAAGGCCTTGGTGTCGAATCCTAAATCGATGAATGTGAATGAATTAATTGATTCTGCTGTTGCTGTTTATCGATTCGCAGCAGAGGGAAAGAACATTACTCTGGAAACAGTTAGATTAGAGGAGGATGTATTCATTTATGCCGATTGGCAAATGACAAATACTATTTTGAGAAATTTGATTAACAATGCCATTAAATTTACGAAAAACGGAGGAAAGGTTCAAGTAACCACTAAACGCGTTAATCAGAAAATACTAATTACCATTAGCGACTCAGGAATTGGAATGGATAAAGAAACCCTTGAAATGCTATTTAAAATTGATATAAAATCAATTTCGAGGACTGGAACGAATAATGAAACAGGTACTGGACTCGGACTTGTTGTTTGTAAAGAACTCATTGAGCTGAATCATGGTGAAATTGGTGTAGAAAGCACAGTGAACACGGGAAGTAAATTTTGGATAAAGCTCCCTTATATTAAAAAACAAAAAGTAAAACAAATATTTAATTGGGTTGATTTTTTATCCAGACAAAAAACTTTATATATCGAAGATAACCCCATTCATATTAAAAGCTGTAATTTATTATTAAGCCAGTACGGTTTGGTTTGGGATATTGTAACATCTGGAAAAGAAGGCCTTCAAAAGGCTTTAGCAGGCAATTATAATTTGATATTTATGGATATTAACCTGCCGGATATAAGTGGTGTTGAAATTACCAAAGCAATAAGAAAACAGAATTCCAATGGAGTTAAAATAGTTGCATTATCTTCTTTCAATCAACATGAAATAAAGAATATAGAAAGAGAGGAACTATTTGATGGCTATTTGCAAAAACCATTGGATACAAAGGAATTGGAAAATTTATTACGATCGCTAATCATTCCTGAAGAATAAAATTAAGACGTTCTCCTCTAAATATGCAACAGTCTCAGAATAAATTAAACAAATCTTTGCAATAGAAGCCATGGCTGGTTCTGCGTAGTTATTGTTTTGTTAGTGCTATTTCTTCGAAACGGATTAATTTTTAAATATTTATGATGCAACAGAATAATGATTTTCAACAATAATCAGATACAAATCCATAAATCTGGAAATGTAAGAAAAAGATAAAAACTACACATAATGATCTGTAATTGATTCTTATGATACAAAGGTAATGGCCGTGATATAAAATATGTTACGGCTTTCTTTGTACTCGTGTTTTGGATGGTGAAGGATCTTATTTAAAAAAAATATACGGAGGAAATGAATCAGTTGACTAAAAAATTAATACTTTTGATTTTAGAAAATAGACCAAATGATTATTCTTCAAACTTTAACACATTCGTATCGTCGTCTATTCAATTGCCTGATGTACTACAATCGGACAATTTAATTGATATTACTTGTTTCAATATTCGAAACAGGTAAATTCCTCACACACTACATTTACACTTTTTATTTATTTACGGATTGGTTCGTAGATAAAGATTTATTAGTACCCAACTTTAGTTTTTGAACCCAAAAATTAATAACAGATGAATTCAAATAATCTAAATAAAACTCCTGAGCGTGCGCCTCGTTCAGAAAGCAATTACAGCAATACCCATTCTTCGGATTCTTATGCAGCGATGACCGAACGTATTCAGAATTTACGCAAAATTAGTGTCGACACAGCGCCTTCGCTTGATATCGAAAGAGCTTTGATCGAAACCGATTTTTACAAAGAAAACAATGGCAAATATTCCATTCCAATGATGCGGGCATTAACCTTCATGGAAATTTGTAAAAAGAAAACAATTTATCTGGGTGAAGGTGAGTTGATCGTGGGGGAACGTGGGCCATCACCAAAATGCGTACCTACTTTTCCTGAGTTGACCTGCCATAGTGTTGACGATTTAAATGTGTTGAATACCCGCGATTTGCAGCGTTATACCATATCGCAGGAAGATATTGATACTTATGCGCGCGAGGTAATTCCATACTGGGAAGGCCGAACCATGCGCGAACGTATTTTCAACTATGTGCCTCAAGAGTGGAGTGCGGCTTACGAGGCTGGTTTGTTTACCGAATTTATGGAGCAACGGGCTCCCGGTCACACGACCTTAGATGGCAAGATTTACCAAAAAGGGTTGCTTGATTTTAAAAAAGACATTCAGGCTCACATCGACCGTTTGGATTTTATGAATGATGAGGAGGCCACAGATAAGCTGGAAGAACTGAAAGCCATGGCAATTTCCTGCGATGCTGCGATTGTATTTGCAGAACGTCATGCGGATTTAGCAGAAGAACAGGCTAAAACAGAAAAAGATCCGCAAAGACTTGCCGAGCTGAAAAAGATTTCTGAAGTATGTCGTTGGGTACCGGCTCATGCACCCCGGAATTTTCACGAAGCCATCCAAATGTATTGGTTCATGCATCTTGGAACCATCACCGAGCTGAATGGCTGGGATGCTATGAATCCCGGACATTTTGATCAGCATTTGGAACCTTTCTACAATAAAGGAATTGAAAGCGGAGACTTATCCCGAGAGGAGGCAAAGGAATTATTGAGTTGTTTCTGGATTAAAGTAAACAATCATCCTGCACCACCCAAAGTGGGAATTACAGCACGCGAAAGCGGAACCTATAACGATTTTACAAACATCAATATTGGAGGAGTTCGCAGAGACGGTTCCGATGGTGTTAGTGAGGTTTCTTATCTGATACTGGAGATTATTGAAGACCTGCATATTTTACAGCCGGGAAGTTCCATTCATATTAGTACGCGTACTCCTGATCGGTTTTTAAAAGAGGGGTGTAAGGTGATTCGTCAGGGACACGGTTATCCTTCTGTTTTCAATTCCGATGTGTATGTCATGGAATTGCTTCGTCAAGGTAAGTCATTGGAAGATGCGCGCGAAGGTGGTTGCAGCGGTTGTATCGAAGTAGGAGCTTTTGGGAAAGAAGCCTATGTTTTAACTGGGTATCTGAATGTTCCGAAAGTTTTAGAGATAACCTTAAATAACGGAATTAATCCCGTAACCGGTAAAATGGCTGGAATTCAAACTGGTGATCCCCGTAATTTTAAAAGCTTCGAAGAATTGTACGAAGCATTTTTGAAACAGCTGAATTTTGTGATTGATCAGAAAGTCAGGGTAAGTAATTATATCGACCGTATGTTTGCTAAATATGCACCGGCACCATTATTATCAGTCTTAATGGACGATTGCATTGCCAAAGGCCGCGATTATTACAATGCCGGACCACGATACAACACAAACTATATTCAATGTACTGGTTTAGGAACCATTACCGATAGTTTGGCAACACTGAAAAAACATGTGTTTGAGTCGAAAGATTTTACAATGGATTCAATTTTGGGAGCTGTTGCTAAAAATTTCGATGGGGAAGAAATTCTACGTCAAACCATACTCAATAAAACACCCTTTTTTGGAAATGACGATGAATACGCTGATAGCATTGCAGTGCGTGTTTACAACGATTTGTTGGAAGCTATTGACGGTAAGCCAAATACTAAAGGAGAAACTTATCATCTGAATATGCTGTCAACTACCTGTCATGTATATTTTGGCAAGGTAATGGGAGCAACTCCTAACGGGCGGTTAGCCGGAAAGTCTATTTCGGATGGAACTTCACCTTCGCATGGCAGCGATGTTAACGGTCCTTCAGCAGTGATTCGTTCCCTGACAAAAATTGATCAGACCAAATCGGGAGGAACGTTATTGAATCAGCGTTTTCTTCCAAGTTTACTGAAAAGGGATGAAGACATTAATAAGCTGAGCAAGCTAATCCGAAGCTACTTTTCATTGGGAGGTCACCACATTCAATTTAATATTGTTGATTCAGCAACTTTGCTGGCCGCTCAGGCTTGTCCGGAAGATTACAAAGACCTGTTGGTACGTATGGCCGGTTACAGCGATTACTTCAACGATATGAATGCTGATCTGCAGCAGGAAGTGATCGATCGTACTGAAAATGAATCATTTTAACTTGTCTTGAATGGGAAAAGGACTGATTTTTGATATTAAAAGATATGCTATTAACGATGGACCTGGTATTCGGGTAACTATTTTCTTTAAAGGTTGCCCTTTGTCCTGCGCTTGGTGTCATAATCCGGAAAGTATTTTGGATTATGCGCAGAAGATGTACACAGCTTCGAAATGCATCGGAGCTGTTAAATGTATAGAGGTTTGTCCGAATAATGCGCTGACTTTAACCAGAAATGGGATTGAAACAAATGTTGAATTGTGTAATCTTTGTGGAAAATGTGCTGAGGTTTGTCCAACAAAAGCTCTCGAAATGTCGGGGCGTGAATACAGCACCGCTGATCTGATGAAAATTATCGAAAGGGAAACCGTTTTCTTTGATCATTCCAAAGGTGGAGTGACTTTCTCAGGAGGAGAACCTTTGATGCATTCTCAGAAACTGTTGGAACTTCTCGATCTCTGTGGTAAAAAGGACATTCATCGGGTAGTGGATACTACATTATTTGCGAATACGGATGTTGTTCTTGATGTGGCCAAGCGAACTGAATTATTTTTGGTTGATTTGAAAGCCTGGGATTCTGAAGTGCACCAAAAATATACCGGAGTTCCCAACGCGCAGATTCTTAAAAATATAAAGCTGTTGGCAGAAATAGGTAAGGATTTTATTATTCGTATACCCTTTATTGATGGAGTGAATGCTGACGAACAAACGCTAAGAAATGAAGCAGCGTTTTTATCGTCTATCCTTTGGGAACGAAAAGAAGTGAACCTGTTGCTTTATCATGATATAGCAAAGGGAAAACATCAAAAGCTGGGGTCGGCTTACAAAGCAGAGGAATTGGCAACTCCCTCTGATGAAATGGTACAATTAGCTCAATCCATTTTCGCCGAAAAAGGCATAAGTGCCACTGTTGGTGGCTAATCGTAATTTACTAAAACATTCAATTAAACAGAAGATGCACATACGTGCATCTTTTTTTTACATATGTATTGGTGTTATTATGTGTTAAATATGCAACTTTAGGTATACTAAATCCAAACAGATGAAACGACCATGTAAAAAGTATTACACACAGGTTAATGAGTGTAATTTGGGAGTTCCATCTGACAAAAACTTAAAATTATAAACAGATGAAAAAACTAATTATTGTATTGTGTTTATTTCTTGGAAGCTATAGCTTTCTTAGTGCACAATACAAACTAAAGTCACCCAATGGAAAAATAATTGTAAGTGTTGATGTTTCCAATGGCATTCATTATTCCGTTTCGTTGAACGATCAGATGTTTGTTGAACGATCAGATATCGGTTTATCTTTTAGTGATATAGATTTATGCAAAAATGCAAAGCTGAAGAAATCTTCATTTACTAAGCAGGACAAGATAGAAATCCCTGTGGTTGCTTTAAAAGAAAGTAGTATCAGAAATAATTACAATCAGTTAAATCTGGAATTTAAAAACAAATTAAGCATTGAATTCCGCGCTTTTGATGATGGTGTGGCTTACCGCTATGTTACAAACAGCAAGGGTGATGTTGAAGTAAATGAGACAGCGAAAATTGAATTTGCAGATAACTATAAAATGTGGGCTTCTCCATTGGATGGATATGCAAGCAGTTATGAACCGGATTATCAAAAAGTGAAAATAAATGATTTTTCACCTTCAAAAAATACATTTTTACCGCTGCTGATTGAACATTCAAAAGGATATAAAATGCTGATGACGGAAGCTGATGTTTCAGACTATCCTCATATGTTTCTAAAGAAAACAGGAACAAATACTCTTAGTGCGGTTTTCCCTCCATATCCTTTGGAAACAAAGCTTGTTGGTGATCGCCGAAGTGAAATAGTGAAAGGCGCGGATTACATAGCTAAAACAACAGGCAAGCGGAGCTTTCCCTGGCGTTTAATGGTGATTTCAGAAAAAGATGCACAGCTAATGGAATCAAATTTGGTCTATTTACTGGCTCCGGAGAATAAGCTTGAAAATACCGGTTGGATTAAACCCGGCAGAGTTGCCTGGGATTGGTGGAATGCTTCCAATTTGTACGGTGTTGATTTTGAGGCTGGTTTAAACACAGATACTTACAAGTATTTCATCGATTTTGCCGGTCGGAATGGTTTGGAATACGTTATTCTGGATGAAGGCTGGTCGGTATCGACTTCTGATATCTCAAAACCAAATCCAAAACTGGATCTTTTTGAGTTGATTCGTTACGGCAAAGAAAAAAATGTAAAATTAATTTTATGGGCTAGTTGGAGAGCTGTAGAAAATCAATTTTTTGTATTGGAAAAATACAAAGAGTGGGGGATTGCAGGAATTAAGGTTGATTTTATGGATAGAGCCGATCAGTGGATGGTGAATTACTATGAAAAAGTGGCCAAAGAAGCTGCCCGCAATAATCTGCTTGTCGATTTTCATGGAGCCTTTAAGCCCAATGGATTGCATCGGGCGTATCCAAATGTAGTTTCTTACGAAGGTGTTCAGGGAAATGAACATTGTAAATGGTCTGCCAATGTTACTCCTGAGCACATGCTAACACTTCCGTTTACCAGAATGGTATGTGGCCCGATGGATTTTACTCCCGGGGCGATGCGTAATTTTAACTCCACAGAATATAAATTCAACTTTTATCGTCCGGGAAGTCAGGGAACACGTTGCCATCAACTGGCACTTTTTATTGCCTACGAAAGCGGAATTCAGATGCTTGCCGACAGTCCTTCCAATTACGAAAGAGAACAGGAATCAACTGACTTTTTAGCCAGTGTACCTAATACATGGGATGAACTAAAAGTTTTGGAAGCAAAAGTTGGAGAATATCTTGTGATAGCCCGTCGAAAAGGAGACCAATGGTTTATTGGTGCAATGAATAATAATGAGACTGAAAGAGAATTCACCGTGGATTTATCATTTCTTTCTTCAGGTGCAAAAAAAGCAATTATCATGCAGGATGGTCTTAATGCAAATCGATTTGCAGAAGATTATCAAAGAATAGAAAAATCAGTAAGCAATCAATCGAAACTGACTGTAAAAATGGTTAAGGGAGGCGGTTTTGTGGCCCGAATTAAATAATATTTCGATTGTAGAGTTAGTTTTTTTTTAATGAATGTATTGATAGAGAATTAATTAATAAGCATGACATATTCAAAATTTATGAAGATTTCAGGAATCATTTTGTTGGCTGTATTCTCAGCATCCTGTGCCAACAAGAGCAATATGGAATCGAAACAGACTGCTGTTGAAAAGGAATTATATCTGCCTGCAGAAATTTATTTTGTGCCGGATAGTAATGACTTCAGCTGCGATACCAGTAAATATTGTTACAAACGAATGGTACAATCAGCGAATATAGCCCTTTTCTGGGATAAGGAATTTGGCGATAATCCGATGACCAATGCTGATGAAACAAAGCGTTTTAATGCGAATGAAGCTCTTAAGGAATGTGAAAGATTTTACAACTACTATGTAAATGATCTCAAGATAGTGCAGAAAGGCAAATCATTGTCAGATAAATACAAGTTACTCATGTTTGTATTCGGAGGTAAAGAGGGAACTGCATTTGGCGGTGGAGAAGAGGATAAAGTGGGTGTTTTATGGACTCCTGCAACAAGAATTAACCGTGCACCGTATGGAGCATTAGCTCACGAAATGGGTCATAGTTTTCAATACATTTCCAGTGCTGACAGCGGAACGGGGCCTACAGGACCGATTATTGAGATGTCTGCGCAGTACATGTTATGGCAGGTGTATCCGGAATGGATGACTTTTGAAAATTATCATTTGGTAGATTTTATGAAAGGAACACATTATGCATTTCTCCATCCTGCAAACATGTATCATTCACCATATGTGTTGGAATATTGGTCGGATAAGCATGGAAAAGAGTTTTTTGGAAACTTGTGCCGTGCAACCAAAAACGGCGAAGATCCTGTTGCAACCTATCAACGGATGAACTCATTAACTCAGGATCAGTTTAATGATGAGATGTTTGATGCTTCACGAAAATTCATCACTTGGGATCTAAAGCGAATTGAGAAAGTGGCAAAACAATATACCAATCAACATTATACCGTTTTGAATGACATAGGAAATGGATGGTATCAAATTGCAGCATCAAATTGTCCTCAGAATTACGGATACAATGGAATCAAGTTGAACGTTCCTAAAATGGGAACAAAAGTTGTTCTGAATTTTAAAGGAATTGCAGGTGCCAAAGGTTATAATAAAGTTAAAATTGATAAAGCCGGTTGGCGGTACGGATTTCTGGCTTCGCTGAAAGATGGCAGTCGTGTTTACGGAGATGTATTTAAATCTGCAGCTGATACCGTATCTTTTACAGTGCCCGAAAATACCGAATATTTGTGGTTGGTTGTAAGTGGTGCACCTACTGAACATTGGCCTGTTGTTTTTAAATGGGGGGCATCGGATGATGATAGTAAGGAGGAGCAATGGCCCTACCAGATTAAATTATCGGGAGCCGAAATAGACAGTTCTCAGATAAAATAGGTGTAATTGACAATTAGCAGAGAAATATTTTTCATAAGTTTAGTAGTAGGGAGGAGAACATTATTATATGTTTTGCCTCCCTTTTTTTGTTTAGATGACAGAGGATCAGTCCTTAGTTTGGTTTTTAATGAATTTTTTAAGCTAAAATGAACGTAACAAAGCCTATGCGAAACGTTCATTGATTACTTATGACTGCGAACCAGTCATCTTCTTCTTCTGATGAGCAATCTATCGATAATTACCTGAAAATAAAATTCGCAGAAAGGAAAAAAAGTTGTAAGTTAGTCACTCCTAAAAGAGAATGATTCTCATCTAAATAGTAAAAATATAAAATGAGTACAGAAGATATTAAAAATAAGCTGACAGAAAGAGGTTTGAAAGTAACCCCTCAAAGAATGGCAATTCTGGAAGCAATCTATAATCTAAAAAATCATCCGACTGCGGAGAATATCATTGATTATATAAAAAAAATGCATCCAAACATAGCCACAGGCACAGTTTATAAAGTTTTAGGTGCTTTGGTTGACAATCGATTGGTGAAGAAGGTAAAAACAGAAAATGACATCATGCGTTACGATGGAGTCATGAAAAGCCATCATCATTTGTATTGCATGGAATCGGATGTGATAAAAGACTATGTTGATGAAGAACTGGATGAACTGCTTCAGAATTATTTTGCAAAAAAGAATCTTCCGGGTTTTAAAATAGAAGATATAGTCCTTCAGGTAAAGGGAACATTCAATAAGTAATAAAATTTCACTTAAAATAAATTAGTATGGAAAATGATTCAGGAAATATAAGTAAATGTCCGGTAACCGGTGCAGGCGGAAAACATAGTTTTGGTGTTGGCGGCACAAAAAATCGCGATTGGTGGCCAAATCAGTTAAAGCTCAATATTCTTCGGCAGCACGATGCAAAATCAAACCCAATGGGCGAAGAGTTTAACTACGCCAAAGAATTCAAAAGCCTTGATTTAAAAGCAATCAAAAATGACCTGTATGAGTTAATGACCGATTCGCAGGATTGGTGGCCGGCAGATTTCGGACACTACGGACCGTTCTTCGTACGCATGGCATGGCACAGCGCAGGCACCTACCGTACAGGCGATGGACGTGGTGGCGCAGGAAGCGGACAGCAGCGTTTTGCACCGCTAAACAGCTGGCCCGATAATGTGAATCTGGATAAAGCACGCAGATTGCTTTGGCCGATCAAACAAAAATACGGCAAAAAAATCTCATGGGCCGATCTTATGATACTTGCAGGGAATGCAGCTTTGGAATCGATGGGATTCAAAACCTTCGGATTTGCAGGCGGACGCGAAGATGTATGGGAACCTGAAGAGGATGTGTACTGGGGGTCGGAAACCGAATGGCTGGATAATGATGAACGTAAACTGGACACAGACGAAACAGATAATCCGCTTGCAGCCATTCAAATGGGATTAATCTATGTAAATCCGGAAGGACCGGACGGAAACCCCGATCCGCTTGCTGCAGCCAAAGACATACGTGATACTTTTGCCCGAATGGCAATGAATGATGAAGAAACTGTAGCTTTGATTGCAGGTGGGCATACATTTGGAAAATGCCATGGAGCAGGAGATGCTGCTCTTGTAGGGGCTGAACCCGAAGCTGCTGCCATTGAAGAGCAGGGCTTGGGTTGGAAAAGTAATTTTGGCACAGGAAAAGCCGGCGACACAATCTCAAGTGGTTTGGAAGTAATCTGGACACAAACTCCTGTGAAGTGGAGTTACTACTTTTTCGAAAATCTGTTTAATTTCGAATGGGAACTAACAAAAAGTCCGGCAGGAGCAAAGCAGTGGGTTGCTAAAAATGCAGGTGATGTAATGCCTGATGCTCATGATGCGTCTAAAAAACATGCTCCCACCATGCTTACTACCGACCTTTCTTTGCGTTTCGATCCTGTCTACGAAAAAATTTCAAGACGTTTCTATGAACATCCTCTTGAGTTTGCCGATGCATTTGCCAGGGCTTGGTTCAAGCTGACACATCGGGATATGGGGCCGCGCTTACGTTATTTAGGCAATGAAGTGCCGGCAGAAGAACTCATTTGGCAGGATCCGATTCCGGCAGCCAATCATCCATTGATTGACGGGAAAGATATTGACGGATTAAAAACGAAAGTTTTACAATCGGGACTTACTGTTTCACAATTGGTTGCAACGGCATGGGCTTCAGCTTCAACATTTCGTGGTTCCGACAAGCGTGGAGGTGCCAATGGTGGCCGTATCCGCTTTGCTCCCCAAAAGGATTGGCCTGCCAACAATCCAGCTCAATTGTCAAAGGTTTTAGGAAAACTGGAAGAGATTCAAAAGGAATTCAATAAGGCTCAAAAGAGTGAAAAAAAGGTCTCACTTGCCGACCTGATTGTGTTGGCTGGATGCGCTGGCGTTGAGAAAGCGGCAAAAGACGCCGGCAGTAGTGCCGTGGTTCCTTTTACCCCGGGACGTATGGATGCTTCTTTGGAACAAACCGATTTGGAATCTTTCAAAGTGCTGGAGCCTGCTGCTGACGGTTTCCGTAATTATTTAAAAACAAAATACAAAGTTTCCACAGAAGAGCTGTTGATTGACAAAGCACAGCTGTTAACATTATCAGCTCCTGAAATGACAGTTTTGATTGGTGGTATGCGTGTATTGAATGCGAATTTCGACAATTCCAGACATGGTGTTTTCACAAAACGTCCGGAAGTGCTCACCAACGATTTTTTTGTAAATCTTTTGGATATGAGTACGGCATGGATGCCAACATCAGAGGACAAAGAAAAATTTGATGGCCGCGACCGAAAAACCGGCAAAATAAAATGGACAGCAAGCCGTGCAGATCTTGTTTTTGGTTCGAACTCGGAGCTTAGGGCGCTTGCCGAGGTTTATGGAAGTTCGGATGCTCAGGAGAAATTCGTTGCAGATTTTGTGGCGGCATGGAATAAAGTAATGAATCTTGACCGTTTTGATTTGGTTTGATTTTTTGCAGTCTTATAAAATTTACTAATTCAACAAAAACCTTCGTCTGATTGGGCGAAGGTTTTATTTTTTGAAGTAAGTCAGAAACACGGTTTACCGGACCTATTTGTAACTGATGGTGTTGATGTCTCTTAAAAACCTTTATATTTATAGGGCAGATGCGATATATTCCATAAATTTAGATATGCACAAAAATGATAAAAGGATAAAATTGATTGTTCAGCGGAGAATTGTATTTTTTTCCGTACTAATTTTTGTTGCAAAAGCAGGAGCCTATTTCCTGACAGATTCTGTTGGGATTTTAACCGATGCCTTAGAAAGTACTGTAAATGTGGCGACAGGATTAATTAGTCTCTATAGCATTAGTGTAGCCTTAAAACCACGAGATATCGATCATCCTTTTGGACATGGTAAAATAGAATCGATATCGGCTTCCATTGAAGGGATATTGATTGTATTGGCTGGTCTGGTTATTATTTTCGAAGC
This sequence comes from Labilibaculum sp. K2S, assembly GCF_030372765.1. Lineage (GTDB taxonomy): Bacteria > Bacteroidota > Bacteroidia > Bacteroidales > Marinifilaceae > Labilibaculum. Next base: position 533,391 of record NZ_JAUCMW010000001.1, read on the forward strand.
GGTGAAACGTCTGTTTAATCCACGTGAAATTGAACAACTGGATATTGGAATTCTGATTGTCGCTCTGGCAGGTTTACTAAATTACATATTGGGTTACTTTAGCATTAAAACCGGAGAAAAGCACAATTCAATTGCCTTGGTTGCCGGGGGAAAACATTTACAATCGGATACTTATTCTACCATAGGATTGGTTGTTGGTTTGGGTTTTCTGTGGCTAACAAAAGCAGCTTGGCTCGATAGTGCCATTGCCATGTTGTTTGGGTCTATCATTATTTATACCGGTTATAAAATTCTAAAAGAGACTACATCGAATTTAATGGATGAAGCCGATTTTAACTTATTGAAGAACATGACCGAAATTCTGTGGGAAAACAGGAACAAAAACTGGATTGATGTAAGTAATTTAAAATTAGTGAAATATGGAGATGCTTATCATATTGATTGTGATTTGACACTGCCTTGGTATATGAATATTGCCGATGCTCATAAAGAAGGAGATGCGGTAGTGAATAAAATCTTAGAGTGTTATCCTTATAACATCGATTTTACCATTCATACGGATGCCTGCAACAGCGAATCGTGTAAGCATTGTTCCATTTTCGATTGTGAATTTCGCTCTCATTCTTTTGAAAATGAAACTGTCTGGACTGTAGCAAACACAATAAAACAGGCAGTCTCTTAATTACTAACAACTAACATCCTCATTATGAGAATCTGGTCGGTACACCCTAAATATCTCGATACAAAAGGATTGCTTGCGCTCTGGAGAGAAACGCTGCTGGCTAAAAATGTATTGGAGGGCAAAACGAAAGGCTATAAAAATCATCCGCAGTTGCTGCGGTTTAAAAATTCCGGCAAGCCGCTTCATTGTATCAATCAATATTTGGAAGCTGTTTACGAAGAATCGTGCAGGCGTGGCTATCATTTTAATAAAGACAAGTTCGATTTGTATGATGAACCTGCAGCTTTGCCTGTAACAGGCGGACAAATAGAATTTGAAAGGAATCATCTGCTAAAGAAACTGCAACAGCGCGATCCAGAGAGATATTTAAAATTAGCAGAAGAAACCAGTATCAAGACACATCCACTTTTCAGAGTAATTGAAGGCGGTATTGAGGAGTGGGAAATTGTAAAATAAACGGAGAAATAATTTGAAAGCAGGCATCCCTGCCTCACCTTATTGGAAGAAAACAGTTTGACATAGAGAAGCATTCGCATCAAAAAAAAAGGCAGCTCCAATGGAACTGCCTTTGTAAATTTATTTCGAAATAGATTTAATTCTTAATCTTTTCAATCTCTACAGCCAATTGATCAACCAGTTTGTCCAATTGATTGATTACTGCCAGCATCGCTTCCGGTTTCGATAAATCAACACCGGCTTTTTTCAATTGCTCCATTGGAAAATTGTTGCCACCCGATTGCAAAAGTGTGATGTATCTTTTCAAGGCCTCCTGTTTCTCAGTTTTGCTTCCCTCGGTTACATCTTTGTACAATTTAGCCGACGATGCAAAGCAGGTTGCATACTGGTACACATAGTAAGGAGAGTTGTAAAAATGAGGAATTCTTGTCCAGGGATAGTTTGAATACTGTGTTTTCTCAGTAACATCGCCGTAATACTGGTCAGCAATTTCGCCCCAGGTATTTGTTAGTATTTCTGCATTAACAGGCTGTCCCTGTTCTACCATTGTATGAACCTGATATTCGTAATCAGCAAACATGGTTTGTGCAAAAAAAGTACCGATAATTCCTTCAATCGACTGAGTTAGTAAAGCAATGCGTTCCTTAGGATCTTTTGTTGTTTCCATCATATGATCCAGTAACAGGCGTTCGTTAAAGGTAGATGCAACTTCAGCCACAAATATCGTATAATTCGAAGTGGTAAACGGCTGTGTTTCGTTCGATAGAGTCGTGTGCATGGTATGACCCAATTCATGAGCCAAGGTGAAAACATACTCAAGCGTTTCATCGTAATTTAACAGCATGTATGGATGCACGCCGTAAACTCCGGCTGAAAATGCTCCTGAACGTTTGCCGGGATTTTCATAAACATCCAGCCAGCCACTGGCGGTTGCTGTTTTTAATTTTTCCTGATATTCTTTTCCCAAAGGAAGAACTGATTCAGTAACGATTTTAACAGCTTCATCGTACGGATATTTCTTGTCGAAATCAACCAAACTGATTGAACCGTCGAAACCATAGTATTTTTCCAGACCCAATACCTTTTTACGAAGCTTGTAATATTTTTGAACGGGTGCCGTATTTTCTTTTACCGTTTTAATCAGGTTCAAATACACATCTTTCGGAATGTTGTTTCCTTCCAGGGAAGCATCCAGACACGATTCGTAATTTCTGGCCCGTGCATTTGCCCATTCCGATTGAAGAATACCGTTGTAAATAGCGGCGTAGGTGTTTTTATTCTTGTAGTATACATCGTAAATTGCTTCGTAAGCCTTTCTACGGTCTTCCTGATTTCTGTTGTTGGTAGTAATTTGAGAGTACATTCCCGGTGTTACAGTTACTTTCGAACCATCCGACAGTTCCACTTCCTGAAATTCGATATCAGCGGTCGATAAAGCTTCAAATACAGATCCTGCAGTTTCTGATACCTGAGAGTAATAGGATACCAGTTTTCCCAATTCTTCACTCAAAACATGCTTTTGCAAACGATACATATCTATCAATTCGAATTTGTAAACGTCCAATTCTTTGTTTTCAGCAAGCCATTGTTTCATGGTAGCCTCAGGAATTGCAATCATTTCAGGCGAAATCCAGGCGGTTACAGGTCCAAAACCGGCAAACAAAAGTCCAACTTTCTGCAGTTTTGCCTGCAAGTCCATATTTCGTGTATCAACCGTGCTTTGGAACGAAACAAACTGATAAACTTTGTAAGCTTTTTTCATCAGGTTCTCTTGCGCAGTCATTAACTTTAGCAAGTTCTCAGAACTTTCGCCAAGTGTTCCTTTGCAGGATAGAATTTCCTCCATATCAACCGAAATTGCCTTAAAATCTGCTTCCCAGGCATCCCAGTTTTCATAAATATCAGAGAAATTCCATTTGTACTTTTCCGGAATTTCTTCCCGGCTTTTGTAATTCACCTGTGCCATTGTCTGCAAACACATTGTAGTAGTAAAGGCTGCAACAAGCAATCCTTTTCCTACTTGTTTAAAATTCATTTTCATTGTCCTTTATTAATGTTAGTTGAATAGATATTTGATGTTAAAGCAATAAATATAAAATGATGGGCGCATATAAGCATAATTTTTTCGATGTAAGATAGTAAAATCAGGATGTAAATGGAATATTGAAGAGCGAAATCTTATTGTTTGGAGAAGGAGTCAATGTTGATTGCCACTGAGCTGGATGGAGTTGTCATTGAGGCGATGTTGTGAGTCAGAGATAGAACAGGGGCGTAGCTCTAATGTCTTCGCAGCAGATAGTTTCTATACCAATTTTTTTAGGAGCCTTAGCTCCAACATCTTTGTATAATTTGTATGTGAGAGATAAAACAGGGGTGTAGCCCTGCTGTTTTCGCAGCAGATAGTTTCGGCACCGATTTTTTTAGGAGCTTTAGCTCCAACATCTTCGTAGGATTTGTACGTGAGGGATAGAAACAGGGGCGTAGCCCACGCATCTTCGTAGCAGATAGTTTCTGCACCAATCCAATAGGGGCGTTAGCCCTGTAATCTTTTCTAATTATACCATTCAAATAAATATTTAGGGTTGTAATTCACGTCGAATTTTTCCAACAACAATAAATACTCTTCTTTAAATGATTGTTTTTTATGGTGTTCCGGTTGGTTCAATACATATTTTACCACATTATCGATATGCGATTTAGAATAGGTAAAAGCACCAAAACCATCTTGCCAGGAAAATTTCCCGGGGATGTATTTTTTCTCGTTCAACCATTTAGAAGAACCCGATTTTACTTGCTCCATTAATTTTGATGGGGAAATAGTTGGATGCATTCCAATAAATATGTGTGTATGATCGGGATTGCAATAGATGGCATAGGTTTTACATTTTTGGTTGGTAACAATGCCACAGATTACTTTTTCTAATTCATCTCTGAACCGTTCTTTGATTAGGTTTTCACGTCCTTTAACCGAAAAAACGAATTGGGTATATAATTGGGTGTATGTATTTGCCATATTTGTTTATTTAAGATGTCAGGGCTACGCCCTTTTTTTTCTTGTAATTACACATTTTCTACGAAGATGCATGGGCTACACCCCTGAAACTGTATTTGCCATATTTGTTTATTTAAGATGTCAGGGCTACGCCCTTTTTTTTCTTGTAATTATTCATTTCTACGAAGATGCATGGGCTACGCCCCTGAAACTGTATTTTGCCATATTTGTTTATTTAAGATGTCAGGGCTACGCCCTTTTTTTCTTGTAATTACACATTTTCTACGAAGATACATGGGCTACGCCCCTCATTCAATCTTTCCCTATTTTTTCGATGAAGGTTTTAGGGCTATGTTCCTAATTCTGTCGTTTGCATTATTTTTTACCAAGTTAATTGGGCTGCGCCCCTTTTTTTGTTTAGGGACGTTAGCTCCAACATCTTCGTAGGATTTGTACGTGAGAGATAAAACAGGGGCGTAGCCCTGATGTCTTCGTAGCAGACAGTTTTCGCACCAATGCAAAGGGGCGTTAGCCCTGTAATCTTCTCTAATCGTACCATTTAAATCTTGCCGGAGAACCGGCTTTTCCTTTGCTACCGCACGATTTTATCGTATGCTTATTACATCACCACAATCACTTCATTCAAAATTTCTTATTCACTCTAAATCCACCATTCTAGTACGCTGGGCTAAACATTATATACTAACCTTTACAAACCACACGATACAATCGTGCGGGAGCGGGGGCTGATTATTCATTTTCTATTGTTTTCCAAAATTGTCTAATCTTGATTGTTTTTGGTTCGTCAAGATTGATTAGACCTAAACCTGAATCAAGACGGTTGATTTCATTAATTAATTTATGCTCGCTCCTTGGTGTTCCGACGAATGTTTTTATCATTTTCGGGTCTTTGTTTTGAACGTTTAGGCAGATTGGTAATTTTACCTGTGAAGCAAAATCAAAGTCTTTAGTTTTATAATCTTCAACACCTTGTGAAAGCATTACGACAATCACCCCTTTTGAACGTAAAAGCCTTAATAAGTCTTCTAGTGCTTTCCTAGCATTTTTATTCTTTAAGTAGATATGAGCTTCGTCAATAACAATCACATATCTCAACGGAATAATATTATCTTTCGGTTCGGCATCATTTGCAGAACTAAAAAAGAAATTAAAATACCTTAATAGTAGAAATACACACAATTGCCTTAAAGTATCAGATAATGTTGGTGGCAAATTAAGATAAATACTTTTCTCAATAATGTTTTCGGAAATATCATCCGTAAAAAGTCCACTTGATAGGTCTTTAATTGCAGCAAGTAAGGTGTCAGGTTTTGTTTTAGTAACCTCATAATACTCTTCAAGTGCATTAGAAAGCTCTGACATGTTTGGATAAGTATTACCTTTTTCCTCAATTAAATTAGTTATTACTGTTTGTAAGATATGCTTCTGTGAAGTTCCCATTTGTGGAACAAAAGTGCCGATTGTATCTACAAATGCTTTTACACTAAATGTTTTTTGACGCTCACCTTCGCTTATATTTATAGAAACTAGAGGGTTGAATTTAAACCCATCATTCAAAATATCAATAAACTCACAATTTGTCTTATCCAAAAATGGCTTCAACTGAGAAGCATTCCCTTCACCTTTGTAATCAAAGAAAATATATTTGAGCTGATTTTTAGTATTTCTAGAAATCTGATATAAAACGTCTTTAATCAATTGAGTTTTACCAGAACCTGCCATACCAGCTATAGCAATATTTCTATTGTCGAATTCTGTTAAATCATTAATTTTTATCTCAATTTGTTCATTCTCTTTTGTTGAACCGAGTATAAATGATAATGGTTCTGAGTATTCTTTTACTACTGTTTGTTTTTTAACACAGCTTACAATAGAAACAGAACTTGATTGTAAGTCAAGGCCATGCTTTACAAGTTTCATTAAAAGCGAAATATGACCACCACTTGTAAAGTCAGTTTTAGAAAGTCTGTTTTCTAACAAAGACAATCCATGGTCTAAATGTAATTTGAAGTACCTGATAAAATCCTCATCAAATACTGAAGCTTTATAATATTCTTCTAAAATTGACTTATATATCGGTAAATTTGATACACCTTCTATAACGGAACCAAATAACCCTTTGTCATCACGAAACTCCCTTCCATCAGTTTTTGGGACAACATCTAACTGCAAATCAAAGCGTTTATTTGTTTGCAGACTATATGCAAAAGCTAGCCTTGGAACAACAGTCTCTGAATTGAATTTATATATAGATTTTATTCTATCAATTCTTTCTTCGGAATGTTTATCTATTTTAATTCTCATAACTTTGAAAATAACCTGGTTTAAAATTAGATTTCTTATTCTCGTTTACTATCAAATAAGATTTAGATACCTTATCTAAAATAGATTTGAAACGACGAGGTGTTATTTCATTATTTGTAGCTAACAAAACAACCTGACTAGATAAATCAGGATAGTAATTATTTAATATATTTTCAATGTGTTCATGGTCTAATCTCCCCAATGGGGTATCAATAAAAATTGGAAAATTTTGAATTGACTCGCTTAGAATTGCTTTAATTAAGCAGGAAATATAAATCTGCTTTTCACCAGTTGAGAAGCTTTCTTTGGGAATTTCATTACCATCTGAATCTAAAATTGAAACTTTAAGGCCCTTTCCATCAGGGAGAATGTCAATTCTTGAATCTTCAATAAAACTTGAACCTTTATGTTGCATTTTATGCATCAACTTTTGAAGCTCCGACAAAAGATTATTGGCTAAAGCTTCTTTTTTAGACCGTTTTTGATTGTCAATAAATGTCTGTAATGTATCAATATACTTCTTTGCTTCTGCAACCTTGTTTTTAATCAGTTGATTCCCACTGCTTTTTTGAAGTAAAATATTGTATTGTTGATTCAATCGCACATTATCTTTAAATAGCTTGTCTTTTTGGTTTTCAAGCGCCCCATTCTCAGCAATAATCTTTTCTAGCCTTCTGTCGGCTTCATCTTTTAAGGTTACTGTTTCTAAAATAGTTTCATCCTCTAAATCGGAATCAATCATTTTAATTTGTTTGTCTTTTGCAGCAATAGCTACCTGAACAGTATTAAACTCAGATATAGTTGACTCAAACAATTCCTTTGATTGTTGTTGTAATATCTGTGATGTTTTAAATATTAGTTCCTTATCCGCATTATTTAAATCAAGCTCAAAGTCAGTACTATTATCAGATTCTTTTACTTCAAATAGTTCGTTTAATAAACCCTGTGCTTTATCGGAGTAAAAGATTTTATTTTTAAATGACATTGAACCATCTTCGGGTTCTGGAGGCTGGTTAAACAGTTTCTCAGTGAAGCTATCAAGTTTTTTCTTTATGACTTCGTTATTCTCAATGTCCGATATTGATTGTTCTTGCAAATCAATCTGTTCAAGTACTTCTTCTATTTTTCCTCCAAGCATTGCTAAAGGAGCCAATTCGCTTAACTCATTGAACCTTTTTTCAAGTTCTTCTTTTTTGCCCTGTAATACTGTAAGTTCATTAAATAAATCCTCACGTTTAAATGAAGTTGTTTCTTTGCGGCTATTTTTATTAAGAAAGATTTGGTATTCCTTAATTTTGTCTTTCAACTCTTTAATATTCGTTTCATTAAGAGCCGATTTTAAATCAATATCCTCAATTTTTCCTTTATTTAACTCTATTGCCTTTTCAGTATTTATTATTTGTTCCTTAATATTAGTATTTGCCCCTTCTTTCTTTAAATTATTGCTATAAACTGATATATCTTCTTTCAGATTTTCATATAAATCAAGACCAAGCAGTTTTCCTAAAGCATCATTTAAAACATTTCCTTCATCTTTTGTTGAAAGTTCAGCCCATGAAGCAATTTTTTCAGCATCAAAGAACACAAATTTTGCTGCTTCTAGTGGAATCAAATAATCATTGATAAAGCTTACTTTGTCTTCAGGTTCGTTAAATAATTCTTCACCTTGAGAATTTAGAATTAATACCTTTTCTTCAATTTTATCGGTATTAAATACTCTTCTAATGAAAATCTTATTATCAGAAACCTTTAAGTTTGCAGGGTAATCAATTTCTTCAAATTGAATTTCGACTGAAAATTCAGAGTTATTTTCATCTTTTGAAGTCCAATTCAATGATTGCTTAATAAACTTTTGATAATTTGTCTCTTTTTGAACTTCACGTTTAAAACTTTCATCTATCTGTGTAATCTTCTCACCATAGAGACACCAAACAATGGAAATAAGAAAGTTTGTTTTACCGAAACCATTTTTACCACCAATTAACACAATATTTTGTTTTCCTTGTGTTTGCAAATCAATTTCAATAGTACCGTGGTACTGGCGGAAATTATCTAAAATTATCTTACTTATTCTCATTTTCTAACGCTTTTTCAATTTCTGAATCAATTGTTTGATGGATATAATGATTTCTTTTCTGTAGTTTTTTTAAACGTTCAGATTGCACTAACTTATCCATTGATTTAAAATCAACTCCGTTTTTTTCACAGATTGAATTTAGTTCTTCAATATGCTTTTTCTTTATTTGGTCTACATTATCCATAGAAATCAAATTTTATCTCATTTAACAATTGTATTTTATAATCTTCTAAGGTACCATTAATGAACTTATTCCTATTCCGATAGCAGAATTGGTAAAGTGGTTTTTCTAATTCACTACCTTTTGCTCTTGGCCAAATACTTGGGTTTGTTGCTCTAAACCTTTTTAGCTTTTCAAAATTATCTAACCATTTATTACTAAATACACCCAACTGATAAGGGAATTCTAACTTATCAAGTTTTTCCAATTGTTCATCAGAAAGTGTTTTATTTTTGTATGCTTTAAATAAGCTCATACAATATCTATATAATCTAATCTGTTTTTTATCAGAATCAATACATTTTGGCCAACCATTATTCTTTGTCTTAAATAATTCTAATTCTTCGTAGTTGTCATCCCAACTATTTATTGAAGCAGTATCAAAAGCAAAGTTTATTTTTTCGAGTGCCTCAATTTGAGTAGTATGTAATTTTCCTGATTCTAAGCCTCTTTTGCAATTATAACAAAATGTATAAAGAGCCCTTTCTACTGATGCTATAGGGTATGAATTATAATGTTCTAAGTAGGCTAAAAGCTTATTATAAGAATTCCACCAACGATTTGTAACAGTATGTACTCTTTCGCTTACAGGTTTAACAACTTTGTTTTTAGTATTATTAATTCTTTGTTCTGGTTTCTTTCTTAAAACGGGATATTTCAATACAAGCTCTGATATTTTTTCAGCTTTTGATCTAGCAAGTTTATCTTTACTTATCTTATTTAACTGAACATTCATAAAGCGATATCGCTTTTGTTCTTCTTCACTACCTGACGAATTAGGTAATCGAGAATTTTCTGAAACAAATGCTGATAACAATTCAAAACTTTCTTCCCAAGACCGTACTGTTAATTTTCTTTCTTTAACTTCAGTATATTTCAGATTATGATATTGCTTTGATTTTAAACCAATAAATAAACCGCAATAAAATTTAAACCTACTATTGACCTCCATTTGCAGATTGGAATATATATTTTTTGCAGTCGTGCTTCTATATTTATTGACATATTGCGTAATTTCATCAATATGTTTAGGTACTAACTGGGTCAATAAGAACTCCTCTGTTATATCTCTAATTGTACCACCTCGGATATTCCTTTCTTCTTCCCACTCCTTTAACCCATATATGCTTGTTCTACCAAAAGGCACAAATCCATTTATCCTTTTCATTGAAGCCCTTATACTATTCTCATCAGTATTATAATCTGGATATAACTTTTTAACCTTTTGGTAAATTACGTCAACTTTTGAAGGTTCTCCCAATGCTTCCAATGCTTCATACGAATATTCAAATACCTGTTTTATTGTATTTCTTTTAAACTTTATGTTATCATCTAAATCAATTGTAATTGTAAATTCATTGAAAATAATATGCTCTGCAATTTGTGTAATCACAAAATAATCTGTTTCAACTCCATCACATTGAAAAGTAGTTAAATATGTTTCAAAGTGAAACGAATAATCCTCTTCAATTCTTTCTGAAAGTCTTCTTTTTACGTCAATCATAAGAGAATCAAAATCATAAGATTCTTTAATTTCCTTTTTTATTAAATATATTGAGTTCCATTTTGAATCTACTCCTTTATATTTCACAATATTGAAAGCTAGGCTTTCAATATTCCCGACAACTTCATGAGTCTTATTAAAGATTATTGCTAATATTTTTGTTGCAAATACATCATTATACCTAACGCTTTCTTTCTGTTGAATTTCTTCAATTAAGGTTTCATCAACTATAACAATATCACTATCAGCATTGAGACCATATAAATTTAATGCATCAAATTCAAGACCATATAAAAAAGTGAACCTTAAATCAATTTCATCCAATAGCTTTTTTCTAATCTGTCTTGTTCTTTCTCTCGTTAAACTAATATCTGAAGCAATATCCTCTAACTTCTCTGGCAATGAATCAGTCCAAAAATTAAAACCTCTATTGAATATTTCTTGCTCATTGTCATTAAAAATATAGCTATTTGAAATTAATGTGTCTATAGTTTTAAAAACAGGTAAACCATTTTCAGAATCATAGTTATTCCAAATTTTGACAATATCTTCTTGTTTAAGGCAGAATTTTCTGCGCAAATAGGTATTAAAAAGTTCTATTGTTAATTCATCATCATTTTCAAAAAGCTGAACAGTTTCAATTTGTTCATTTATTTCACAAAAAAACAGTGTTAATTCTTCAATGGACTTTCTACCAATATTTTTAATCTTTCCTAAATCATAATTTGGCTCAATTAGGATTTCTTTGAGTCCACGAATTGAGAGATTTGAGCCTGAGAAATTATTTATTGCATTTAAGCTACGCACAGATAGACTGCTAGCCTGTGATTCAATTAAATTATTAAGTATTTTTCTTTGTCTGGCTGATAATTTGTCAATTTGTTCTTCAATAAGATTATTATTCAGCTGAAATTCAATTTTAGAAGAATTCATATATTTGTGACATAAACCTATCAATTCTTCATTTGAGCCATCCCCGCAATTTCTAATCTTTTTAAATGTTTTATTGAACTTGTAGTAATTTACAATATCTTCCAGCGTATCTAAATTGGCTCTACCACAGCTATTTTTGGAACGCATATTAAGCTCTTTGCCTAGAAATAATTGTTCAACAGTTATGGATAGTATGTCGGTGGATAGAATAGTTGGTTCAATATGCAAACCCTTGTGTTTCTCACAGAAACTAATTAATTCTTCATTGCTGTTATTACCACAATTTCTTAATTTTTTAAAAGTATGATTTTCAGAGTAGAATTTTAATATGGAATCAATATTTGTCAGTCCGTTAGATTCACAAATATTTTGTGAGCGGATTGAAATATTTTCAGTCGTAAATAATTCATTTAAACTAATACCTCCTATTACAATATCCATTCTCATTTATATAAAATCCTTTGTGTGCAATCTGCGTGGGCTTCCATAACTGTTCCGAAGGACAGAAGCAGGCGAGCAAAAACATTTTTTTTCTTGCTTCAATCTTCAATCCGTTTTTTCAATTCTATAATCACCTATAAATATTCATTTCGTTCTTTCCATTTGTGGCCAACTTCTAAATAAAGCCATGGGCTTTATTTAGTTTGTAATTACTTATCGTTACTAGAAACCCAATGTACTTATCTTTTTTTTAATTGTAACAGGAAATCAAAAAAAAAATATGTTTACACTATTTTGGTTTGCCGAGAGTAGGGGGGAGTGGGCGAAAAAAACACCCTACTGTTTTTTAAAGAGATTGATTGGTTTTAATCATTTAAGAATATCCAATGCCGATCAGAAACTATCTTTTGCCTTTTAATTTGGCTCCCAGAAAACTTTCAAATGGTATTTTACAATTTGCAAAATGCATGTTGCGATTTGTCCTTGACGAAAACAGGCACTATTTGTCCCATTTGGAGCACCAAAAATGCCAAAATTAACTTCTAAAACGTCTCCTGCAAATTCAAACGGGTCTTTTGCAAATTGTAAAACGTCTTTTGCAAATTGCAAAATGGCACAATTTGTTCGAAAAAACATTTACATGTTGTGTTTTTAACAGAAACGAAATTTATTGTGAACAAGCAATAAATACAGGCATTACAGACCAAACAGTATACGTAAATTGATTAACAAAATAAATTAAATATAACAAAACGTCATTTTTTTGGTTTTTCGCTTACAACTCCGGTAAAAGTCTGTGTGTTAAACAGTAGTAGTGCATAGTAAAAGTGGCGATTTATTGCGCATCGCCCTGTTTAGGCATTTTCAAAACTTAACCATATATTATTTTACTTTTTGATTTATAAAAAAAACACTAAAAATGTGCCAATTGACCCGTTTCCGGAACAATAAATTTTCCTCCTGAAAGCCCAGTATTTTTGCGATGTTAAGTAGTTCGAATAAAAAAAATATCATAAAAATATATATATTTATAAAAAATCTTTTCTAGCTTTAATACAGGATCCTGAAGAATATGTTTAATCATTAAAAATTAAAAAAGATGTCACAAATAATAGTTAAAAAAGATTTTATAGAACACAATGAGACTGGTTTTGCCAGAAAGAGAGACAATTTTTTGGCCAAGGCACCTCAATTGGTTACCGATGGACTTTTGCCCAAAGAACCAACTGATTCTATTATACAAGAGCTGCAGGTGGATAAAACCCGCTGCGATCAGAAAAATGCAGATCAGAAAATAGCCCGTGATTCCCGCACTATTTATGTTGGAGGTCATAGTTCTGTTGAAAAATCATTGCGGGAATACAAAAAAATCATTGACAATACGCCAGGCATTACTCCAGAATTAAAACTGGAATTGGGTTTGGTGAACGAAAGCAAGGTAGAGTCAACCACCAGCAAGAAACCAGATCTGAAAGGAAAAGAAGTGGGGGGCGTTCCTCATATCAGTTTTACTAAATTTCCCATGGATGGCATTATGCTGTACGGCAAAATAAACGATGGGAATTATGATTTTGAGACCAGCGTAAAAGGATCGTATTTTGAAGATACCCGTCCGCGGATTAATTCAAAAATTGCCGAGGTTAGAGAATATTATGCCTACTATATGTACGCGGGTAAAAAGGTAGGCAAGCAATCGGAGATCATTCGGGTGGTTCTTAATCCAATCGAATAATCAAGGCAAATGCTTTCAGAATGGGTTGTTTCTGAAGCGAAGAAAGAGGGTGTTTAAAAAAGGAATTGTTTCGTGCTAAAATAAAATTCGGTTTTACTCCAGTATCTAAAAGAGAGACTGAATTTCAACGACTTCCCTTTAGGGAATTGAAGGGAAAAAGTCGTTGAATAGCTTACGATTCTGCTTTTTAGGCATCCTCTTTTTTATGGCGGCAACAGGCGCTTGTTGATACTTTAATCTCTAATGCGGTCAATCAACCTACGTATATCGGCCATTGTTTTTATAACAGTACCGTCATTGATAATTTTTTTCGCTTTGCTTTTTGCGGGCGAAGTCATTCTTTGTTTTTTTACTTTTACCGGCCTGGGCATGCGGGCACGTGCCTGTTGTTCTTCTCTTTTTTGTACAATTAATTCCAATCGTTTTAATTGTTTGATTCTTTTTTCTTCTTTTTCCTTTGCAATCCGTTCAGCTCTAAAATTGTAATAATCTTGTATAACTTCTTCGCTGTCTTGCTGCAGGCAATTTTGTTTGGTAACAAGAAAGTTGAAAAAATCGGTAAGGGTATTGTGCTCTCTACTCATAATGCTTTATTTATATAGGGATGACTTAAGAAGATGAATTGTATGGCTAAATTTAAACATTAATTTTGTGATCCTGTTTCGTTTGATCAATCAAATGTCGTCATTTTTCTGCAAATTGAATGATGTTGGCCTGCATTAAAATGCCTCTACTGTTTGAAAAAGCGATCTGTTCTGCCCGGATTTAGAAAAATAGAATGTAATTTTACACTTTTTACTGCTTAGTAACCATTAAAAATCCATTTATAAATCGAAAGTAATTTTATGGTAAAGAAGATTTTACTGTTGGGCTCAGGAGAGCTGGGAAAGGAATTTGTGATTGCGGCTCAACGTTTGGGACAAAATACAGTTGCCGTTGATAGTTACGCGGGAGCTCCTGCTATGCAGGTTGCCGATGCTTTTGAAGTGATTAATATGCTCGATGGTGATGCGCTTGATGCGCTTGTAGCCAAACATCAACCGGATTTAATTGTGCCGGAAATTGAAGCCATTCGTACCGAACGCTTTTATGAGTTCGAGAAACAAGGCATTCAGGTAGTTCCGAGTGCAAAAGCGGCCAATTTTACGATGGATAGAAGAGCGATCCGCGATTTGGCAGCAAAAGATCTGGGAATCAGAACTGCAAAATATTTGTATGCCGGCTCGTTGGAGGAGATGTATGCTGTGGTGGAAGAGGTTGGAATACCTTGCGTGGTGAAACCCCTGATGTCATCATCAGGAAAAGGGCAGTCGGTAATTAAATGCGAAGCTGATATTGAAAAGGCCTGGAACATTGCCGGATCGAAAGGACGTGGTGATTCCGGAGATGTGATTGTAGAAGCATTTGTGAAATTTACTTCGGAGATTACTTTGCTTACCGTTACACAGAAGAACGGGCCATGCTTATTTTGCCCGCCGATAGGTCATGTTCAGGAACGTGGTGATTATCAGCAAAGCTGGCAACCTGCTGTAATTTCCGATGCCGATGTAAAAGCAGCACAGGAAATGGCTGAAATGGTTACCCGAGAACTGGGAGGTGCTGGTCTTTGGGGAGTAGAATTCTTTATTTGTGAAGATGGGGTTGTTTTTTCGGAATTATCGCCCCGTCCGCACGATACGGGTATGGTTACTCTTGCCGGAACACAAAATTTCAGCGAATTTGAATTGCATTGTCGTGCCGTATTGGGTTTACCTATTCCTGAAATAAGTTTGGAAAGAGTAGGAGCGAGTGCTGTAATTCTTGCGCAGAGTGAAGGATCTCATCCTTATTTTGAAGGATTGGAAAAAGCCGCAGCCTATCCCAAATCTGATTTGCGTTTGTTTGGCAAACCAACCAGCCGCGAATACCGCCGCATGGGAGTGACTTTAGCCTACAATTCCATTGGTACAGATGTTTTTACCTGCGTAGATCAGGCCAAAGAAATGGCTGCTTTAATTAGGGTGAAGAATAAGTGAGAAGGGGCTTGAAAAGTCAAATGGTCGAAAGTCTTTAAAATAAAAGAGGATGTTCATTGGTTTGAACATTCTCTTTTTATCAATATGGCATTCGATTTCGAATTATCTGACATCCTGAACAAAGTGAAGGATCTTTTCAGTAAGCAGATCCCTCGATTCCTCGGGATGACATAGCACTTGCAAATAAAGAGTCTTGAAGAGTCAAATGGTCGAAAGTCCAAGAGTCTTAAAAAAATAGAAGAGGATGTTCATTGGTTTGAACATCCTCTTTTTATCAATATGGCATTCGATTTCGAATTATCTGTCATCCTGAACAAAGTGAAGGATCTTTTCAGTAAACAGATCCCTCGATTCCTCGGGATGACATAATTCCAAATTCCAAATTATTTCTTATCGTAAGCATACCAATAGGCCGTTCCCACAAATAATCCACCACCAACAATATTCCCGAGGGTGGCAGGAATCAGATTTTTCACAATAAAATCCATCCAAGTGATGGCAGCACCATGAAAAATAGCGACCGGAATAAAAAACATATTGGCTACACAGTGTTCAAAACCCATGGCAACGAAAGCCATCACCGGAAACCAGATTCCAAGTATTTTACCGGTGATATCCTTAGCTGCATAAGCCAGCCACATGGCCAATGCCACCATCCAGTTGCAGGCAATTCCTTTTAGGAATGTTTTGTAGAAGGGAGCCGATGTTTTTGCAATTGCGATTTTAATTGCGGTATCTGCCGAAGGAGAATTCATCAAAACTTCAGTAAGATAAACCAAAAAATAGGCAACAATAATAGATCCGATAAAATTTCCGATGTAAACAATTCCCCAATTCTTTAGCGGCACTTTAAACGACATGCGTTTCGATAGTACCGAAGGGATAAAGTAGGCTGTGTTTCCGGTAAACAGTTCGGCTCCGGCAACAGCACAAAGAATGAGTCCCAATGGGAAAACGGCACCAAAAAAGAATTTTTGCAATCCGGGATTCGTTTGAGCCAATCCGGGCATGGCGCCACCAACAATTAAGGCCAGCAAACTGCCCATGGCAATGTATCCGCCTGCAAGAATTGCCAAAACAAATACTTTATTGGCTGGTGTATTTTGTTTTGCTTCTGCCGTATGATTCACAACCTGAACTGTTTCAGCAGGTGAATGGAAGGCCTGCTGCGTTAGTGCAATTGTTTTTTTATTCTCTACTTCAATAATATCAATTGATTCTTGAAATGACATTGATTTTTATTTTTTCTGTTAGAAATTGGAGGTTACGGTACGCTGTACCTTATTTTTCAACCTAATATGTTTCTACAAATACTGCGGTGCTCTGCACCCAGCAATTTAATTTTGTGCTAACTGCTAATTAATAATTACTTCTTTAAAATACCGAAGAAAGATATCCTTTGCCACCTGCAGTTGTTCCAATGTGTTTTCAGGTACATCGCTCAGTTTGTATTCCATGTTTAAGTGTTCATATTTGTGAACGCCCAGTTTGTGATAGGGCTGAATTTCCAGCTTTTCAATGTTTCCGTATTCCTGAAAATATTTCCCCATCTCGTGCAGATATTCAGGCTGATCGGAGTACCCGGGAACCAGCACATAACGCATCCACACTTTCACCTCTTTCTCGCGGAGGTATGCTGCAAATTTAAGAGTGGTATCGTTGCGTTTACCAGTTATCTTTTGATGCCAGTCCGGGTTGATGTGTTTGATGTCGAGCAGAACCAAATCTGTATGCTGCAGCAATTCTTTAACATCATCGGTAAGTACATTTCCATTGCTGTCGATACAAGTGTTAAAGCCCTCCTCTTTCAGTTGTCTGAAAAGAATTTTGAGTTCTTTCGCCTGCCAAAGCGGTTCTCCGCCCGAAATGGTTACCCCACCAATTTTCCCAAAGAAAGGACGTTGATTACGTGCCATTCTCATGATTTCTTCAAGCGGAGTCGGTGTTCCTCCTTCGAAAGTAATGGTATCGGGGTTGGCACAGTACAAACATTTAAAGGCGCATCCCTGCAGAAATACGACCAGTCGGATTCCCGGGCCGTCGTAAGTACCTAATGATTCAAAAGAATGAACGTTTAACATGATTTGCTTGTTTAGTGAATGAGTATCAAAAAAAAGAGGCCGGAAACTCTCAAAGAAAGCTCCGGAACTCTTTAGGATAATTCAACGATCTTACATTCTCTCGAAAAAGCTGCGGGAGATCACCTCCAGTTGCTGCTCACGGGTTAAACGTACAAAGTTTACAGCATAACCCGAAACACGGATGGTCAGCTGAGGATATTCTTCAGGATGTTCCATTGCATCCTCCAGCATCGCGCGGTCCAACACATTTACGTTTAGGTGATGAGCACCTTTCATAAAGTAAGCATCCATCATGGTAACCAGATTATCCTGACGGGTTGCTGCTGTTGCTCCCAACGATTTAGGAACAATAGAGAAGGTGTTCGAAATACCATCCAACGAATCTTCGTAGTTGATTTTGGCTACAGAGTTTAAAGAAGCAATTGCCCCGTGAGAATCACGTCCGTGCATTGGATTGGCTCCGGGAGCAAAAGGAACACCTGCAGCCCGGCCATCGGGAGTAGCACCGGTTTTCAATCCATAAACTACGTTCGAGGTAATGGTAAGGATCGACATGGTTGGTTCAGCATTCTTATAAGTATGCAGTTCTTTCAACAAGCTATTGAATAGATTTGGGATTTGAACAGCAAAACAATCTACTGCATCATCGTCGTTTCCATAGTATGGAAAATCTCCTTCAATTTTAAAATCGCAGGTCAAACCTTCTTCGTTACGAACGGCAGTTACTTTTGCATTTTTAATGGCTGATAAGGAATCGGCAACAATCGAAAGACCGGCAATACCATAAGCAAGATTGATAGCCGGATTGGTATCCACCAAAGCCATCTGAGCTTTTTCGTAGTAATATTTATCGTGCATGTAATGGATGATGTTCATTGAATCGTTGTAAACACGAGCCATTTCTTTCATCGCAATCATGTAGTTGCTCATTACTTCGTCGAAATTCAATTCATCACTGCTCATGGCAGGAATGCCATTGATCAGCTGAGTTCCTGTTTTCTCGCAACGTCCGCCGTTCAACGATAAAAGAAGGGTTTTTGCCAGATTACAGCGGGCACCAAAAAATTGAATCTGCTTTCCGATTTCCTGATAGGAAACGCAGCAGGCAATTCCGTAATCATCCGATTTACGGGTATCACACATCAACTGATCATTCTCATACTGAATAGAAGAAGTATCGATAGAAACCTGAGCACAGAATTTCTTGAATCCTTCAGGCAATTTCTCCGACCAAAGAACCGTCATGTTTGGTTCCGGTGAAGCTCCGAGAGTATATAATGTATTTAAGAAACGGAAGGATGTTTTGGTTACTTTGGTTCTGCCGTCAATTGTGTTTCCACCGATCGATTCAGTTACCCAGGTTGGATCACCCGCAAAAATCTCATCGTAAGCATTCATACGAAGATGACGAACCATACGCAGTTTCATTACGAATTGGTCAAGCATTTCCTGAGCAAACTCTTCGGTAATAAAACCTGCTTCCAAATCTCTGTTGATATAGGCATCCAAAAAAGTTGAAACATTACCCAATGACATTGCCGCACCATCCTGCTCTTTTACTGCCGCAAGATAGCCCATGTAAACCCACTGAATTGCTTCCTGAGCTGTCTCAGCCGGACGATTCAATTCCAGTCCGTATTTCTCACCCAGCTTTTTGATTTCGCCAAGAGCTTTTATTTGTTCGGCTACTTCTTCGCGAAGACGAATCAATTGATCTGTCATGGTTCCGGTTAAACCATTCAAATCTTCCTTTTTAGCTGCAATCAAACGATCAATTCCATAAAGTGCTACACGACGGTAATCACCAATAATACGGCCACGTGCATAATTGTCAGGCAAACCAGTTAGGAAGCCTAAGGAACGAAACTTACGGATTTCGTCGGTGTAAGCATCAAAAACACCATCGTTGTGTGTTTTTGCATAGTTGCGGAAGATGTCCTTTACACGATCTGATACTTCAAGACCTTGTTCTGTGCATGCTTTCTCAACCACAGCAATACCGCCGTAAGGCTTCATGGCTCTGCGAAGAAGTTCATCGGCCTGCAAACCAACAATCAGCTCTAAGGATTTATCGATATATCCGGCTCCGTGAGAAGCAATAGCCGACACTGTTTCTGTATCGATTGAGCGAACTCCATTGTTGGCACGTTCTTCTTTAACGGCCTCTTTGCAGATATTCCAAAGTTTTTTTGTGCGTTCTGTTGCTCCTGTTAAAAATGAAGCATCTCCTGTGTAAGAAGTTAAATTATTACTAACGAAATCTCTAACGTTAATCGTTTTTTGCCATTCACCGGCTTTAAATTGAACTCTTTTCATTCTAATAATGATTTATTTCAATGGTTGAATGGAACAATCATCCGTCTTGTATTGATTTTAAAAATCAAAATTACTACAGGACTCCTGATGCTTGTCCGCTTAAAATTTTTGGTATTACAGTTTCTCTTATTCTTTTTTTAAGCAGCAAAAGAAGAAGACTTAAAGCTCTTTTTTGCTGTAAGGGTGCAAAGGAACTCTTTTCTGTTTTCTCACGCAATACCTGTTAATAGTGATTTTTTTAGTGCAAACGATATTGCAAAAGCAAAAGTTCTGGTTATAGATCACTTAGCTTACTGATGAAAATATGTTGAGAAACATGTTATTTAGATGGATTATATAGAAGCAGGCAATATTTTGCAGGAATTGATACAGGTTGTAAGAAACTGTATCAATTTATTTTTAGAAATTTTTATCGAAGAAAAAAGATTCAGAATAAGACAAATTTGAGGCGAACAGTGGTTCTATTTAAAGATAATTTAACGCAATTATGAGGTTTTTGGCTTATAAAAAAGCCAAAGGATAAATTTTTAAACAGTTTCTAAGATTTGTAATCTTTTTCCGGCTGCAATTTGGATACTACTCTTTTGATCTGCTACATTTGTGCTTTACTTACAATAAAGAATGAAATTTCGTAACAAATCAATTATACTGGTCGGGATAATTATTATTCTGAGTTTTGGAGGTGTCGCTTATTTAATAGGTGAGAAGATGGCCGTTACTGCCGGGAAAATGAGTCTGGACCTGGCTGTCTCCAAAGCGCAAAATAGTTTTTTAATCGTTAAAAACGAATTGGACGGCAGTGTTCTTCGCACTGGTTTAATGGCCAATGTGTTGGTGGAGTCTATTGATTTTACCGGGCAGGATGAAAAGGTAATTGTAAAAACGCTGCAGTCGGAATTAAAACTCAGAAACGAATTAAATGCCTGTTGGTATTCATCAATTGATGGAAATGATACTTCCGGTCCGGGAAAATTGAACGTGTATTTTAGGAAGAAGGGGAATGAAATTGTTAAAAGTGCACTTTTAGATAAGCAGCTGGATTTAATCGAAAAGCTGATGATTCAGGGAAGAGAGATGATTTCGGCACCCTATTGGAGTTCTGATAATCGTTTGCTTGCAACGGTACTGGAGCCAGTGATTAAAAATGATCAGATTGTTGGGGTTTTAGGAACAGATTTGGATTTGTATCAGTTTCAGCAGCATTTTTATGACAACGAATCATTGGGAAGAGCTTATGTAACTATTATTTCGGAACAAGGATTCTGTATTTCTCATCCGGATGAAAAATTAATTGGAAAGCGAATTGATACTTTGGCTGAAGGGGCAAGGATTCATGATGTTCTGGCATCAGGAAATAAATATCAGGAAGAAGTGCAGTCTGATTATTTACAAGTGCCTGTTATGAGGGTATATCAGCCGGTTAAAATTGGTAATTTGGATAAAAAATGGCTGGTAACTGTTAGTGTTCCTCTTTTTAATGTGAAAGAATCTGTTCAGGAAATCCGCAATTCAACTTTTCTGATTGGTTTGGTTTTGGCTCTTTTACTAATGGTATTTCTTTACTTTTCCCAGCGCAGGTGGTTTCTTGAATTTAGCAAAAGACAAAGGGCCGAAAGGAAGCATCGCAATGAGGTAAGCAAATTGTCTTCGATCATGGAGAGTACCGATCAGATCATGATTTTTTCGGTGGATAAAAATTACAGGTACACAAGTTTTAATAGTGTTCATAAATTGAATCTGGAGAAAAATGAGGGCGATAACATTCGGCTGGGAAGTAATTCATTGGATACTTATTATGGTGATTTCCGCATTCAGATGAAAAAGCATTTGGATCGGGCATTGGCAGGAGATCATTTTTTAGTGGAATTTAAAAGGCACGGCATCGATTATCAGCAGATATTTAACGCCATATCCGACGCAGAAGGCAAAGTTGTAGGTGTTTCCAGTTTTTGCTTTGATATTAGCGAAACTCTCGAATTGCGGCGCAAGGCTCTCGAAGAGGAAGAAGAAAAAGTAAAAGCACAGCTAAAGAATATTAAAAACCAGATCAATCCGCATTTCTTATTTAATTCTCTAAATTCCCTTTACGCTTTGGTAGAGGGAGAGCCAAAACTGGCCAGAAAGTTTATTCTGAGTTTATCGAAGGTCTACCGTTATTTATTGGATAGCAACAACAGTAATCTGATCAGTTTAAAACAGGAGCTCGATTTTATTAAGCAGTATCTTTTCCTGCAGAAAATCCGCTTTGGCGACAACCTACTTTTAGAATATGATATTAAAGAAGAAGCACTGAACAGAAAACTACCATCTGTCAGCATACAATCATTGGTTGAAAATGCCATCAAACACAATATAATAACAAGCGAAAAACCACTCACTATTCGTATATCTGTTTCAGACGAATATGATTTAATTGTCGAAAATCCGTACCAACCCCGCACCGACAGGAGTCACAGTCCGGGTACCGGATTAAAAACGCTGGAGGCTTTGTATGCTTTTTTGGGCAACAAGCAACCTGTTTATGGAATTGAAAATGGCTTTTTCCGGGTAAAACTGCCTTTGTTTTAATCCGTAAAGATTATTTTTCCAGTCGGTGTGAAGGCTTCATACCGGTTTTCCTGTCATTCACTCCTTAATCTTTCCGGTTCACTCCCTTCTTTTTTCTTGCAGATCAAAATTAATTCATTTTTGTTTCGAATTATTGCTCAATGAAATTCATTTGGCAGTATTGAAACGAACAAAAATTGAATGATGTAATGACGTGAGTATCCGTGTAGGGGCGATGCTTACAACTACAAACAAAATAGATTAAATGAACGTAAGTACAATCACACCAAATCACAAAATTACCCGACTGTTTTTGATGGCATGTATTCTGGGGGGAATGAGTTTGCCGTCACCAGCATCAGAACGATCTTCTGTTTCTGCGGAAGACGGAATTTTTACTTTCTGGAAAAAGAAAAAGACAGAAACCGAGTCGGATACTACGAAAGGAAAAGATAAAGATTCAAAACTAAAAAAGTACGATGAAATCATTACTTCGGATGCGATCACGAAAAAAGGAGTAATAGCTATTCACAGAGTAAAAAAGGATTACTATTTCGAAATTTCGGATTCGTTGCTGAACCGCGATTTTCTTTTGGTCAATAAAATCTCTAAAGTGCCTTCTGAGATTAATGAGTTGGGTTTTAACAAAGGAATCAATTATCAAAATTTATTGATTCGTTTCGAAGTGGATACTTTAACTGAAAAAATTTGGGTGAAAACTTATCATCCATACTACGAAGGGAAAGCAGGGGATGCGATTACTCAGTCGGTGGAAGATAATTACATGCCTTCCATCAGAGAATGCTTCGATTTGGCTTGTTTTGGAAAAGACTCAACTACCTATGTATTTAAGGTAAATAAGGTATTCGACGGATCGGAAAAAAGTTTAAATGATTTGTTTGGAATACTTGGAATGCCGGGAGCTGCAGTGAAAGATCTTTCGAAAATTAACGAAGTGAAAAGCTTTCATAAAAATCTGGTTGTAAAGTCATTGCTGACCACTAAAGCAGAAGGGATTACCGTAACCGTAGAAGTTACCTCGAATATGGTTTTGTTGGCTAAGAAAGCGATGAAACCAAGATTTGCAGACCGTAGAATCGGATATTTTACAACCAAACATTTTTATTATAGTGATGATCAGCAGGCTGTTGAAAACAGAGAGTTTGTGAATCGCTGGAGATTGGAGCCAAAATCTGAAGATGTAGAAAAATATTTGGCAGGAGAATTGGTGGAACCGAAAAAGCCAATTGTTTACTATATCGATCCATCAACACCGCCTCAGTGGCGACAGGCAATAAAAGACGGGATTACCGATTGGCAGTCTGCTTTTGAAAAAGCTGGATTTAAAAATGCCATTGTTGCAAAAGATGCACCAACCGACGATCCTGATTTTGACGGTGATGATGTTCGCTATTCCATGATTACTTATGCGGCATCCAATCAGGCAAATGCAATGGGGCCTTCGGTTGTAGATCCCCGGTCGGGTGAAATTATTGAGGCTGACGTTATTTGGTGGCACAATGTAATGACTGCCCTGCATTCTTGGATTCGTATTCAGACTGGAATTATTGATCCGAAAGCAAGAGACAATAAATTTAGCGATGAACACATGGCTCATGCCATCCGATTTGTGTCATCACACGAAATAGGACATACGCTTGGTTTAATGCACAATATGGGTGCTTCAGCTACTTTCCCGGTAGATTCTTTGCGTTCCAAATCATTTACAAATAAAATGGGCGGAACGGCTCCATCCATTATGGATTACGCCCGTTTCAACTATGTGGCGCAGCCAAAAGATGAAGTGGTAAACATTACTCCGCAAATTGGAGTGTACGATAAATACGCAATTGCCTGGGCTTATCGCTGGATTCAGGAAGATACTCCTTGGGACGAAGTGCAGGTTTTGAGTCAAATGATAAGAAAGCACGAGAACGATCCATTGTATCATTATGGTCCTCAGCAAGACGGAAAGAATACCATCGATCCATCAGCGCAAAGCGAAGACTTGGGTGACAATTCGATGAAAGCAAGTCGTTACGGCCTGGCTAATTTGAAACGAATTGTTCCTGAAGTAGAAAAATGGACTTGTGAAGAAGGTGAAAGCTACGAGAAAGCAGGTAAAATGATGATGGGAGTAATCGGACAATGGTTTACTTACGCAAATCATGTTGTGGCAAATGTGGGGGGGATCTATTTAGATCAACCGGTATTTGGCGAAACGAAATCAGCCTATGTTCACGTTGAAAAAGCGAAACAGAAAGACGCGATCAAATATTTGATTGAGGAAGTAATTAATATTCCTCAATGGATTGCCAATGCTGAGATTTATAAAAAATCTTATCCCATTAAGGAATCGGTAATTGGTGATATTGAATACGCTCCAACAACCTTGTTTAGGGATTTGCATGCACGCATTTTTTACTCCTTGCTGGAAAAGGAACGACTGTTGCGCATGCAGCAAAACGAAGCTGAAAATGGGGATAATGCTTATACATTAACAGAAATGATGAGCGATCTGCATCAGGGAATATTTAGCAAAACAATTAAAAATCAGAAGTTGGATGTTTTTACCCGTCAGTCACAAAAAAACTTTGTTGATGTTTTAATTATTTCTCAAAACAAGACTTTAGAGAAGACAAGTAAAAAGTCACTCCAAAATCAGGAGGCAGCATGTTGTCCGTTGCATCAGCACATGCCCTTGTTGTGCGACTATGGAGTAAAAAGCCGTGAGCTGTTTCATGATCCTGAAAGCGATGATCGGTCGAGCCGATACGCCAACCGAAACTTATTTTACGCCACAATGAACCGGGTGTCGGATGATGTGTCGGTGAAACGCGGTGAGTTGCTGCGGATTAAAGAATTATTAGTGAAGAGGGTGAAGATCGACGATGAAGCAACACGTTTTCATTATCAGGATCTGATTCTTCGAATTGAAGAAGCATTACATACACATTAAAAATAAACCCAACAGATGGGGAGATTAAAAAAAATCTCTCTGTCTGTTTTTTTGAATGAATTAACCACTATTTTAATAACCATTAAAAATACAAATTTATGAAAAGACTGCTAAGCCTGCTTTTGATCTTGCTTCCCGCTTTTGGCTGGGCACAGGAAATGAAGCAGATTAAAGGAACAGTTTTCTCCGAAAGCGATGGAGATGTTCTAATTGGTGCTTCGGTTTACATTGATAAGTCAACCATTGGTGCCGAAACCAATATAAAAGGGATTATTGAGAACATTACATTAGGAACAATTACCGATTTTGATGGAAATTTCACATTGGAAGTTCCTAAAGAATTGAATACGATTGCCTGCAGCTTTTTGGGCTTCGAAACTCAAATGGTTGATATTACAGGAAAATCATTTATCACAATTAAACTTAGCAATTCAACAAGTGAATTGGGTGAGGTTGTTGTTACCGGCTATCAGAAAATCGAAAAACGCAAGCTGACTTCGGCAGTAGTAAAGGTAAATGCTGACAATATAAGACAAGCTGGTGTACCAAACGTTGATCAGATGTTAAGTGGGCAAATCGCTGGTGTGACCAGTATTGTTCAGGGTGGGGCACCTGGGGCTCCGGCAAAAATCCGTATTCGTGGAACAGCTTCATTAAACGGAACTCAAGATCCGTTGTGGGTTTTGGATGGAATTCCTTTGGAAGGAAACGAAGTTCCTGATTACAACGATAAGGACAATATCGATCAGTTGTACAATTCTTCTGTTGGTGGTTTAAATCCTCAGGATATTGCTGATATTACAATACTAAAAGATGCTGCGGCTACTGCAATTTATGGTGCCCGTGCAGCAAATGGGGTAATTGTGATTACAACTAAAAAGGGTAAAGCCGGACAAATGAAAGTGAATTTGACGAGTAATACTTCTTTTATTTCACGACCTGATTTTGACAAGTTGAATTTAATGAATTCGAATGAGAAGGTAGATTTGGAAATGGCTTTGGCCAGTCGTGCCGATTTAACTTATAACAGTCAGTATGGCAGTATTTCACAAATTTTGAATGCAAATAATGATTGGGACAATTACCAAACAGGTGGTGTTTCAGCAATTGCACCGGAATCATTAGCGGCTATAAATGCATTACGAAATGTTGATGCGAACTTGCAGGATGAATTGTATCAGAATGCAGTGAATCAAGATCATAGTTTGAGTGTTTCCGGTGGAAGTGATTTGGCAACTTACTATTTTTCCCTAGGTGCTCATACCGAAAAAGGAACAACTATCGGCACATCGCTTAATCGTTACAATGTAACTTTAAAAACCGATTTTAACTTACGTGATAATTTAAGATTAGGTGTTAGTTTATTTGCGAACGAACGCAAGAACAAAACATATTTGACAAGTTCGAATATGTTGACAAATCCAGCAAACTATGTGCGTTTGGCTAATCCATATTTGAAATTGCGCGATGAAGATAATAATTACGTTTATAATATTGACGAGGAAGG
The DNA here is from genome assembly GCF_030372765.1 of Labilibaculum sp. K2S. Lineage (GTDB taxonomy): Bacteria > Bacteroidota > Bacteroidia > Bacteroidales > Marinifilaceae > Labilibaculum. Next base: position 560,178 of record NZ_JAUCMW010000001.1, read on the forward strand.
CTTGTATAACATTGCCTACATTCCTTTCAATATTTTAGAAGAAAGAGCAGGAACTCAGAACAAGTTAAAAGGACAAAGTGTGAATGCTATTTTAGATTTAGAATGGGATTTAAATTCTCATCTTAAATTTCGTACTCAATACGGCATTCAGATAGACAAAACAAATACTAAAAAAGAAGCGGAAGAGGAGACTTTCTTTGCCAGAAAAGAGCGTCACAAGAGTCGCTATTTTGAAGGAGGAAAACCATTCTATTTCATTCCTGAAGGTGGAGTTATTCAAAATTGGGAAGCGGATAACAGTTCTTATAATTGGAAAAATATTATAGAGTACAATCAACTTTTTAATGAAAAACATGAAGTTGAATTGATGGTTGGTAATGAATTACGCCAAAATGAATTTACTCAGGTTTATTCTATCGCTTATGGATGGAATTCGGAGAGAATGACTTCCAAACCAGTTATTTTTAGAGATGAAGCTGATGCAAAATCATTTCCATTATTCACTAAAGCATATAGAAAAAACCGCTATGCTTCCTTTTTTGGAACAGCTTCGTATACTTACGACAGACGTTACACTTTTTTTGGGAGCATTCGTTTCGATGGTTCAGATTTGTTTGGTGTTGATCCGAAATACAGATATTTGCCATTGTACGCTTTAAGTGGAGCTTGGAATGCCAGCGAGGAGAGTTTTTTAACTGATATTGATTGGCTGAGTCAATTGAAATTTCGTGCATCTTATGGACTGCAGGGAAACATAGATAAAGATAGTTCACCTTATATTATTGGTATACCTACCACAGTTTCCAATCTTCCGGGAACTAACGAAGATGGTATTGATGTTAGTGGTTTGCCAAATGATAAATTGCGTTGGGAAAAAACATCTACCTACAATATTGGTACTGATCTGTCTTTATTTCGTCATGCTATTCGTATGAGTTTTGACTATTACGAAAGAAAAGGAACGGATTTGATAGGGACTCAGAATCTTCCGCATGAAACCGGTTTTAGTGAGATGTTGGTAAACTGGGCTGAAATGACGAATAAGGGTTGGGAATTGAGCATTGCTACCCGTAATATTAAGACTGAAAATTTCGAATGGAATACAAACTTTAATATTGCTCACAACGAGAACAAAGTACTAAAAGAAAAAATTTCGGCAAATCAGTTTTTACCATCCCGCGAAGGATACTCGGCTAATTCAGTTTGGGTAATTAAAACAAAGGGCTTTGATGAGAACGGATATCCTTTGTTCGATAAGGATGGAACTGCTGTAACAGGAAAAGAGTTTTTCGATCTATACGATCAATATGCTGATTTATGGCCAGGCAATTATGCGGGTTCAAATTTAGCAACTGAGCAAGTGCGGGAGCTTTTCACATATGCTGGTGATGCAGATCCTAAATATTCCGGTGGTATTATCAATACATTCAAGTATAAAAATATTGATTTGGCTGTCTCTGCGAATTTTAACCTGGGTATGAATATTTTGGCGCAGCCGGATTACAGCATGACTGAGTATAACAGAGGTAGAAATACATCACGTAAATTATTGGATGTAATTAATGGAACCAATAAAAACCTGCCAAATTTATTAGGTTCCACTTCAGCTGATGGTGCCTATTGGATGGAAAAACAGTGGTACGATAACATTGATAATGCAGGAACATACCGTCATTTGGATACTTGGTTGAAAAAGGTAAACTACATGAGAATCAGTAGTATTCGTTTGGGTTACACCTTACCAAATGCAATGTTAAAGCGCATCAGATTATCTAACGTAAGATTTAGTTTAGAAGCCCGAAATCCATTTGTTATTTCAAATGGGTACGATGGCTATTTTGATCCGGAATCATATGGTAATATTTACGCTCAGCCACAGCAAAAATCTTATACTTTAGGTGTTAATTTAACTTTCTAATGACTTACACAATGAAAAAAATAAATATATACATTTCGCTGTTGTTGGCAGTAGTAAGCTTTTCTGCCTGCGACAATTATTTGGATGTAAAGCCAAAAGACCGGTTGATTCCAACGACAACAGATGATTTCCGGGCCTTACTGACAAGCGCATATGATGGTGTTCCTGATGATAAAGAAAGAATTGCTTTCAGAACTGATGAATTAAAATTGGACAATAATGCTTGGGATTTAACGCAAGTGCAGGATATCTATTTGTGGAATGATGTCAATCAATCATCGAACACATTGGGTTTTTCATGGCAGCAATATTACAAAGTGATCATGTATGCCAATCACATTATAGATGCTGGTGCTGATGCAACAGAAGGAAGTTCTGAAGAAATTGATCAAATTGTTGGAGAAGCATACTTATTGAGAGCTTTAATGCATTTTAACCTGGTAAATCTTTATGGTTTGCCTTACAATTCAGCCACTGCAAATACCGGTAAAGGCGTGCCTCTTTCATTAAAAATTGATACGGAAGCCGAATATTTTGCCAGTAGTACGGGTGAGGTTTATACACAAATAGCATCTGATATTACAGATGGAATAGCGAAGTTGAATATAGAAACTTACGAAACAGGATTGAATTATCGCTTTAGTATGTTGGCTGCTTTGGCATTTCAATCAAGGGTATATTTGTATATGAAAGATTTTGAAAATGCAAGAAAAACAGCATTGGAGGTTGTAAAGCTTAAAGCTGATCTGCAGGATTTAGTTGCCGATAATTCTCTTTCTGCGCACAAATACAATTCTGTTGAGAGCATTTTGGCTTTAGAGGAAGTATTCTCTTCTGAAGTTGGAGGTTCATCTTTTGTTTCTGATAAATTACTTGGAATGTACGATCAGGATAATGACCTGCGTTTTTCCCTGTATTTTAACGATGAAGGAAATGGAGAATTCAGCATTGATAAAGGAACTGATACAGCTTCAAAATGCAGTTTCAGAACCTCTGAAATGTACCTGACAATTGCCGAATGTGCTGCACAGACTGATGATTTGGATCAAGCGCGTACCTATCTAAATCAATTGAAAGCAAAACGTTTACTTGCTGATTTTTACAATACAGAAGTAACTCGTATTGCTGGATTAAACAAAGCAGAATTAATCGCTGAAATTGCCAATGAACGCTTTAGAGAGTTTGCTTTTGAAGGACACCGTTGGTTCGATTTACGAAGAACAACTCAAGAGCCAATTGATCATGCCTACAAAACAGAATCAGCGACTCTGAATCAGGGCGATCCCCGTTATACGCTCCGTTATCCGGATGAAGCCATAAACAACAATCCAAATTTGAGTAATTAGGTTAATTAGCATATCAATAAATTGAAATTAGGGGTTTTCCATTACGGATTGCCCCTTTTCTTTTGTAATTTGGCAGGGGTAAAAACAGGACAGAAATGATTAGAATAGCTATTGTTGAGGATGAACATTTGGCAGCACGCGAACTGGAAAAAATACTGCTGACCATACGTCCGGATAAAATTGAAATTAAAGCACATTTGGAAAATGTTGAGCAGGCCGTACAATATTTGTCCGGGCATAAGCTTGATTTGATTTTTATGGACATACACCTTGGTGATGGCAATAGTTTTGAGATCTTCGATCGGTTGGAAATTACCACACCTGTTATTTTTACCACAGCCTACGATCAATATGCCATACAAGCCTTTAAACAGTGCAGTGTTGATTATTTACTAAAGCCAATGGACTCTGAAGATGTGGAAGCAGCCATCACAAAGTTCGAGACAATGTTTCAGGAGAAAGAATCTCTTGATTTTAGTGCTCTTCAGAAATCTTTAAACAGCTTAATGACTGGTGATCAATATCAGGAACGGTTCATGGTGAGTCGGGGCGACAGACTCAGTTCATTAGAGGTAGAGAAAGTGGCCTACTTTATGGCAGACGGCAAGGCGCTTTATCTATTTGGATTTGACGGGAATCGTTATCTTTTCGACGGTACTCTGACATCTTTGGAGAGCAAGCTTAATCCAAAACATTTTTTCCGGATTAACCGCAAATTTATGGTCAGCTATCAGGCCATTGAAGATATGCACTACTATTCAAAAAACAGAATAAAATTAAATCTCAAACCCAATCACCCGGAATGTATTGATGCCGTTGTTAGTCAGGATCGGTGTACTGAGTTCAAGAAATGGTTAAATCAGTAAACTTAGAACATAAGGTCTGCTAAAAAGTGTGAATTATTTAACACAGAGTCATAATTATAGTATTATTTTTGCCTAAATGTGATTTCATCTCGTATTATTGCATAATTAAAATTTATTGATAATTATAAAATAATTTCGTGTCATGAAGAACTGTGTTCTTGTATCCTTTTGTATTCTTATTTCGTTTTGTTCCGCTTCTTGTTCCAGTGATGATAGTTTATCCAAGGCGGATTACTATAATCTTTCAAATTTACCCATAGATACCGGCGGAACTCATTCCAGTCACATATTGGCAGAAGCGAATGCTCCCTATGGTTACTATGCATATCAACCCGCAGGATACGATGATGATAAGGATTCAATGTATCCCTTACTGATTTTCCTGCATGGATCCGGTGAAAAAGGCAACAGCGCCAAACATCCCGAATATTTGGAACGGATTCTTGTTAACGGGCTTCCAAAAATGATTGAAAATGGAAGTTGGTCACCTAAATATCCTATGTTGGTTATTTCTCCGCAATGTCATGACGATGGCTGGCAGGCCGACAAAATAAAGCGCTTTGTTGAATTCATTATAGAGAAATACAAAGTGAATGAACGCAGAATATACATGACCGGTATAAGCATGGGCGGATTTGGATGTTTCAGTTATGTAGGAACATATGGCGATGAATCTCATGTAACTGCTTTTGTGCCTATTTGTGGTGGTGGAAATACAGCACAGGCAGAAAATTTTAAAAACATTCCGGTTTGGGCATTTCACGGAGAAAGTGATGCAACTGTTGCACCTTCCAAATCAAAAAGCATGATTGAGGCAATAAACAGCATCAATCCGACAGAAAAAGCCAAAATTACATTGTACCCTGATGTTGCACATGACTCTTGGACGTATACGTACGAAGGAACAGGAATGGGAAAAGAAAATGCTGCCTACGATGCATTTAATTCAGATATTTATACTTGGATGCTGGCGCATGAGAAAAAAGATGCAGCAGGGAATTAGATAATTATTTGAGCAAAAAGAAAGCCATTATTCAAGTTTAGAATAATGGCTTTTTTTGTTGATGATATTTAATACCAAATTAACATCAAAACATGCCTTATAAAATGTTTCTTTTCAGCTATATCTTCGTTAAAAAAGATGCATCGTAACATGGCTATGCTTTACTTTTTTGCCTCGATACAGCTAAAAATTAATTCATTTTAATTAAAGTCTATTTTGAAATTAAATTGGTATTACTATCGAATAAAGTTGGTGTATATTTTTTTCTCTTGCACAGGAGCTTCTACCTTGTCTTTTCCTTGTTCGATTAATTGCAATAGATAAGCCATGTTTTTACCCAAAACTCTCATAATCTGCATCCCTTCTTCATCTTGTAAAACTTGCCCTGGGGTGGTTCCGTGAATCACATTCCAATAGTTCGAAGTAGGAATCATCATCTCAGAATAAGTAAGGTAATTATTCAATTCGTTAAAGGTTGGAATGCCTCCCGAGCGACGAACCGCAACAACCGAAGCGCCTGCTTTGTGGCGAACTAAGTTCCCGTTTGCACCGCTTACATAGAACGCACGGTCTAAAAACGATTTCATATTTGCTCCCAAAGATGCATAATGAACAGGTGAGCCAAGCAGAATGCCATCTGCTTCCTTCATTTTTTGAATCCAAATGTTTACATCATCTCCTTTAATTACACACTTTTCATCTTTGTTTTTGGCACATTGACCGCAGGCGATACAACCTTTTACTCCTTTATTTCCAACATGTACGATCTCAGTTTCAATACCTTGCATTTCCAACTGCTCTGTTACTAATTTAAGGGCATGGTAAGTGTTTCCTTCTTTTTTCGGACTTCCGTTAAATGCGACTACCTTCATATGATTATAATTTTAAGATTTTGCCATATGGAACTTACCATGCTGAGATAATCATCTCCCTGTATGTTAAAATCACTTTGGCATGGACGTTTCATTTTTTGAGTTTTATTGTTTTTATGATTTCAGATTCGTGTAAAATTGATTGGTTCACACCAATTGAAAGTGTAAAATTAAGCAGGAACTGAATACAATTGTTTTAATAAAATGTTAATAGAATAAATCTATTGTAAGTATCTCTGAGGAATACAGGCTTCTTATTTTTCAAGCTTTATCCGGTTCACTTTTAAGCCTTCCGATTGAATTCCCCGGGCATATTTTACCGCAGATTTGCCGAATATTATTACATAACCAATCGTATGATCTTCTGGAATGCCAATCAGAGTGCGTAATTCAGGATCTATATCATCAATGGCCCATTTTATCATTCCGTTCCAAAGCGTTCCTATTCCGTGCGAATTAGCCATTATTTCAAAATAACTCAGTGTAATCAGACAATCAGCCATTGGCGAAGCATCAACAGATGGGGCAGAAGCAATAATCAAGTGTGGAGCATCCCTAAAAATCACATCTACACCTTTGGTTTCCCATAATTTTTGATAAGACAGCAGGAATTGAAACCGTTTTTCCAGCGTTCCTGATTCTTTGGCATTTTTCAGTGAATCGTACACTTTTAATCGGAATAAGTCCAAATCCTCTTTGTTGTCAATTAACGATAGTAAAACAGCATTGTTGTTATGTCCTGTTGGTGCATGCGCAGCCGTTTCAATCAGTTCCTGAATTAATTCTTTGTCAATATTCTCCTTTTTGTATTTTCGGATCGAGCGTCTTGTTTTTATCAATCTGCTGATTGCTTCAGGCTTTGGCATTTCACCTTTTACCGAAACACTGTCTGCTGGGTTTTTTCCAAATATTGAAAGTGCTGCCGTAGGACAAATGGCTAAACAATGTTGGCATTTCAAACAATTCTTCTCCTTTTCTTTTCGGATGACAGGCTTTGGATTCAATTCTATAATTCCAACCGGACAATCCTGTGCACAAAGACCACACTCAATACATTTATCTTCCTCTATCTTAAAATCCAACATTGTTTGCAAGCTTATTATTAGTCAGCAAAGATAATTTTTCCATAGAATTAATCCGTAAAAGATTCAATGGGGAAGTGCCTGTTCCGGTTTTTTAGTTTACATTTGCATCTATATAAACTAGGGGTGCCTAACTTTAAGGCTGAGATCATACCCTTTACCTGATCAGGATAATGCCTGCGTAGGAAAGTAAAGAAAAGTCTGCTTTTTTGGAGTAGGACCGCCCCTGTTTATTAATGATATACACTTAATAAACAATAAAATGGAGCAAATTGTATCTGCAGGAATCGTCGATTCCTATTTTAAAAAACTCAAAGAAAATTTATCGGTTGATGTGGCCATTGTCGGAGGTGGACCTTCAGGATTAGTCGCATCCTATTATCTCGCAAAGAAAGGTTTTAAAGTTGCTTTGTACGAAAGTAAACTGGCTCCTGGCGGAGGAATGTGGGGCGGTGCCATGATGTTTAATGAAATAATAGTTCAGAAAGATGCACTGCACATTCTCGACGAATTAAATATTTCCTACACGAACTATCAGGGAGATTATTACACGCTTGATTCTGTGCATGCAACCTCTGCATTAATATACCACGCTACGCAGGCAGGAGTAAAAATCTTCAACTGTTCTTCTATTGAAGATGTTGTTTTTCAGAACGACAGGGTATGTGGTGTTGTTCTAAACTGGGCTTCGGTTCGCCGGGAAAAAATGCATGTCGATCCTTTGGTGATCATGGCAAAAGCTGTGGTAGATGGCACGGGTCACGATTGTGACATTGTTCGCACCTTGGAACGTAAAAATGACGTGAAGCTAAATACAAAAACAGGTAAAGTGATGGGGGAATACTCTTTGTCGATAGATGAAGCTGAGCGAACAACTGTAGAAAATACCAAAGAAGTATACCCTGGATTGTATGTGTCGGGCATGGCATCGAATGGTGTTAGCGGTGGTTTTCGAATGGGACCTATCTTTGGAGGAATGCTTCTTTCCGGTGAAAAATTAGCGGGTTTAATTGCTGAAAACCTAAGTAAATAAGATGGAAGACTTTGGTTTATACATCATCATCACAAACCCGCAAGCCTCTTGCCGTTCTATTGCCGAATCGTGTGTTGAGCGGGGCGTTAAGATGCTGCAGCTGCGCGAAAAATCTTTATCCGATAAGGAATTAATTAGGCTTGGAAAAGAAATCAGAGACATTACAAGAGGAAGTGAAACCAGTTTTGTGATGAATGACCGTGCAGATATCGCAGCAATTTGCGAAGCTGATTTTTTACATCTCGGACAAGATGATATGAGCATGGAAGAAGCCCGAAAAATTGTTGGAGATATGAAAATTGGTTTGTCAACTCATTCTATTCAGCAAGTGAAGGATGCTTTGGCTCAGAAGCCAGATTACATAGGTTTTGGACCGGTATATCCGACCAATGCAAAAGCGAAACCCGATCAACCTGTAGGCATTGAACAACTAAAGCAGGTATTGAATATGGCGGACATTCCTGTAGTGGCAATCGGAGGAATTTTTCCCGAAAACATACAGACCATTCTCAGTGCAGGAGCAAAAAATATTGCCATGGTGCGGCATTTTATGCAAACCGATCAGTTTGATGAAAGAGTTTTGGAGTTTACTAATTTAATAAACAAGAAATAATGATTACACAAATAGAAAAAGCCAAAGAAGGCATTGTTACAGCCGAAATGCATATCGTTGCAAAAAACGAAAAAGTTGATGTTGAGTGGCTGCGAAATGAGATTGCATTGGGGCGAATTGTAATCCCTAAAAATATAAATCACGATTTTCCGGTTGTAGCAATAGGGAATGGTTTGCGAACTAAGGTAAATGCCAACATGGGCACATCCGAGAAGCATTGCCATTTTGAAGAGGAACTGGAAAAAATGAAAGTAGCTGTTCAATATGGTGCCGATGCAATTATGGATTTATCAACGGGCGGCGATCTGCATATTATTCTTCAACGAATACTTAAGGAGTCTTCTGTAATGGTTGGTACTGTACCCATTTATGGTGTAGCTACACGTTTGCTGGCCGAAGGAAAAGAGATTAAAGAACTCGATCCGGAAGATCTGTTTCGTGAAATTGAAACTCAGGCAAAAATGGGGGTTGATTTTATGACTTTGCACTGTGGAGTCACCAAAGTTTCTCTTTCTTTTCTTGAAAATGATAAAAGAGTATGCGGGATTGTAAGCCGTGGAGGAGCTTTGCTAAAGCGCTGGATGAAAGAAAACGGGAAGGAAAATCCATTGTATGAGCAATACGACCGGGTTTTGGACATCTGCAAACAATACGATGTAACCATCAGTTTGGGTGATGGTTTGCGTCCGGGAGCCGGTGCTGATGCTACCGATCGGGCACAAGTTGCAGAATTGCTGGTTTTAGGGGAATTGGTCGATCGCGCCAGAGACAAAGGCGTACAGGTAATGGTAGAAGGCCCCGGCCACATGCCTTTGGATCAGATTGAAGCCAATATGAAATTGATGAAACGACTTTGCAGCGAAGCACCGTTTTACGTGCTGGGGCCTTTGGTTACCGATTCGGCTCCAGGATACGATCACATTGTGGGAGCAATTGGGGGTACGATTGCAGCCATTCACGGTGCCGATTTTCTGTGCTACGTAACGCCTGCCGAGCATTTGTGTTTGCCCGATGTTAAAGACGTAAAGGAAGGTGTAATTGCAAGCCGGATTGCTGCACATTCTGCCGATTTAGTGAATAATGTGGCAGGCGCCCGTGATCGGGATCTGACAATTTCGAAAGCACGTTACGATCTCGATTGGGAGACAATGTTTACAAATAGTATCGATCCGGAATTGGCCAGAAAACGGAAAATGGAGTCGGAAAGCAGCGAAGAGGATCATTGTACCATGTGCGGGAACCTGTGTGCAGTTAAAAATGATAAAAGCATGTAAGTATGGAATACTTTTTAACAATTGCAGCTTCGGATAGCAGTGGTGGAGCAGGCATACAACAAGATTGTAAAATTGCACACGATTTGGGCTATTGGGCACTTTCGGCACTTACGGGAATTACAGTTCAGAATTTTGAAAAAGTATTTGCTGCAGAGCCTGTAAATCACGAATTGCTGCAATCTCAAATAAAGAATTTGTTTCAATCATTTCCTGTTCGAACGGTTAAGATTGGAGCGGTTTGCAGCAAGGAGAATCTGATGGTGATCAGCAATTGTTTAAAACACTTTCCGAAAACACATGTGGTTCTCGATCCGGTTTTGGCCTCTACCAGCGGAAAAGCTCTTTTCGATTCATCAGCATTGCATTTGCTGAAAGAGGAATTGTTCCCCTTATGCGAACTGATTACTCCCAATAAAAATGAGTTTGAATTGCTTGCCGATTGCAAAATCAATACATTGGAGGAGGGAATTGAAATTGCAAAAGAGAAGAGCAGGGAGTGGTGTACTTCCATTTTACTAAAAGGCGGTCATTTTACAGATGCTAAAATCAGGGAAGCCTTAATCTGTAAGAAAGAGGTTTATCATTTTGAAAAGAAGAGGAAGAATTTTGACTATCAACACGGAACCGGCTGTACTTTGTCTACGGCCGTTTCCTGTTTTTTGGGAAAAAATGAATCGATTCTGAATTCGTGTCGCCTGGCTTCTGATTATTTAGACCAGCATTATTCCTCTTTGCAGGATCAATTTTGAAAACAGCCGTTTTACTTTATATAAATGGGCATCTGCTTGCGTGGATGCCCATTTTAGCAAAACACAAAGCCCTCTCACTTGCGTGGATGACCATTATTGCGATGCACAAGCCCTTCGGAGTTTCGAAAATGCGTGTTTTAGCGACACACAAGCCCTTCGGAGTTTCAAAAATGCCGATTTTCGTGACACACAATGCCCATATTTTTTCGTGGATGCCCATTATTGCGACACACAAGCCCTTCGGAGTTTCAAAAATGCCGATTTTAGTGACACACAATGCCCATATTTTTTCGTGGATGCCCATTATTGCGACACACAAGCCCTTCGGAGTTTCGGAAATGCCCTTCTCGTGTACTCTGTAAGTCCTGTATAATCTGGAAACTTTCAATAATAAGATGTTAAATAATATTTCGAATGATCCAAATCGGACGAAGACAGTATTTATTGATCCTTTTTTATAACTACTAATTATTTTAGTTGTTGGTGAGGTGGGAGAGAACTAACACCGATTCGTATGGTATAACACCTCAACCCCGGCCCTTCTCCTCGAGGAGAAGGGAGCCTTTTTGTAAAAAAGTATAGATAATAGAAGCTGTATTTTCTTCTCCTTTAGGAGCTACTCTTTATACACATCTTGTTGGTTGAAAAAAATCAAGAGCAACAAGATGTATAAAAAGGATCATATCAAGAATTAACACCCTTTCTTCTGTCGGCACTTTGTTCACAATATTATTTCAAACTGCGTTCACAATCTTCACTGCGTTACGGTACCCTCAAGAAGGGAAGATTCTGTTTGTGAACGATTCTCCCTTTTTTTAAGGGGAGATGTCCGTAGGACAGAGGGGTGCTCTTTTGTTTTGTTGTGTTTTTTGATTGAAAGCACCGTCAGGGTATAAGAACCGCTGACGGGCATGCATTTTTTCTTTTTGCAGGATTAATTTTAAGAATTTAGGAAAATGCAGTTTTTTTAATTCAGTTTCTCAGCCTCGTAGATATTCAGTTCGTTTTTTACTTCAAGCAAACCTTTCACTTGGGCGATGTATTTAGCCATGTGTTCAGCATTTAAATGCTTATCGAGAGCTGGTTTAGATTCCCATCGTTCAAATAGAAAAAGTTCCGAATCAGAAGTCAGCTTTTGGTGAAGTTCGTACTCCAAACATCCGTCTTCTTGTTTCACTAGTTCGGCCACATTATTGAATGCATTAATGAAATCCTGCTTGCAACTGGCCTTAGGTTTTATTTTTACATTTACGATGATCATGATATTTCTATTAAATAAGGTTAGTTTTCAGTTCTAATTTATTTTTATTGGCAGTCAAGTTAAATTATTGTCTTTACAATCTGAATTTTTAAACTTGATGCTTTTATTCTTCTGCTTGTTATTCAATTTCAAACCCATTGTAAGTCTCAAATTTCCAGATTTCAATTACTTTATTAATAGGCAATTCGTAAGGTTTGTAGTTTCGGTTCGAGGATACCAAAAGGAGGGTTTGGTTTTTCTCCAATTGCTTGTACACGACTTTAAAAACAATGCCATCTTCAAGTGTTACTATAATGCAGGGAGTGCCATCTTTAATCTGCTCCCAGTTTTGAATAAAGGAAGCAGTAACCCATGCACCTTCAGGTATCGGAAGCATCGAATCTCCTGCAATTTGAAACGTTCGGTAGGTTTTGTCTTTAGGAAGAAAGGGCAATGAAAATTTGGGCAAGGAGCCGATAAACTCCAAATCGCCGTAGCTGTTTGTATAGCCAGCCTGAGCTTTTAAAGGAACCATTTCAATGTTCTCTTCTCCATCTTTGTTTACTGATATGGTGAGCAGTCGTAATTTTTTTCCGGTAACATCAATATCGAATCCATCTTCTATCTGCGAAAGCTGAAATTCCGACAGCTCTGCTAAATTGTAGCGCAGCAATGCATCTATTGATACACCAAAGTATTCAGCGAATTTAATCAATACCTTAAACGGTGGCTGAACATTTTTTTCATATCCTGCCAAAGTAGTTCTTGTAATGCCCAGTTGATCAGCTAAACTAAGTTGAGATTTCTTTCTCCGCTGACGTAGGAACTTAATATTTTCTGCAAAAAACATAGCTTCTTTTTTTCAAAGATAGCAATTAATGACTAGATTATAGTCGGAATAATGACGAAAATATCGACAATTGGTGAGAAAGACAATATTACATATGGATTTGGATACTTTTTTTGTGTCCTGTGAACGGCTTTTAGACAGCAGGTTGAATAATCGTCCGGTACTGATTGGAGGAACATCAGACAGAGGTGTTGTGGCTGCCTGCAGTTACGAAGCGCGTGTGTATGGCATTCATTCTGCCATGCCTATGAAAATGGCCAGGCTATTATGTCCGGGTGCTGTTGTGATAAGAGGAGATAGCGGGACTTACAGTAAGTTTTCCGACATGGTGACTGAAATTGTAAAGGAACGCGCACCTGTTTTCGAAAAATCATCGATTGATGAATTTTACGTGGACATTACCGGAATGGATCGTTTTGTGCAGACCAGTTATTTGTGGTCGCGGGAATTAAGGGAAAAGATCTTAAAGGAGACCCATTTACCCATTTCTTTTGGTCTTTCAACCAGCAAAACGGTTTCGAAGGTGGGAACAGGAGAGGCTAAGCCCAATAATCACATCGAAATTCCGGAAGGAAACGAAATGCCTTTTTTGGCGCCTCTTTCCATAAAGAAAATACCCATGGTAGGCGATAAAACCTATCACAAACTGCGAAGTATGGGTGTAGAGAAAATACGAACGGTACAGGAAATGCCCATGGAATTGATGGAACGCGTATTGGGTAAAAACGGCACGGTAATCTGGAAAAAGGCACAAGGAATTGACAATACACCTGTAGTGGCCTGGAACGAACGAAAATCCATATCCAGCGAGCGGACTTTCGAGAAGGATACCACCGATGTGACCAAATTACGCAGTTTGTTGGTGGCTATGGCCGAAAATCTGTGTTATCAACTGCGAAATGGAAACAAACTAACTGCTTGTGTGACGGTTAAGATCCGATATTCCGATTTTCAGACGTATACAAAACAGAAGCGAATTCCCTACACATCTTTAGATCATACGCTCATCGCCGTAGTACTTGATTTGTTTGAGAAGATGTATGAGCGCAGAGTATTGATTCGTTTGATTGGTGTTTGCTTTAGTTATTTGGTGGGCGGAACCTATCAAATTCGTTTGTTCGAGGATTCGGAGAAGCTGATTAAATTGTATCAGGCCATGGATTTGGTACGCAACCGTTACGGACAAAGTGCTGTGAAGCGCGCCATTGCTATGGGCTCAACAACCATTGGCGGTATGAACCCTTTCAATGGTAAGACACCAATTATTCCGGCACACTAAAGACGATCAGTGAGAATTATGAATTAGTAATGATGAATTACGAATTCACTGTAATTTTTATTTACCCCAAACCCCTAAAGGGGCTTAAAAAGAGCGCTGAAATTTAAATCAATAAGGAAAAGTCCCCTTTAGGGGATTTAGGGGTAATAATTAGTGCCTGTTTGACCTTTAATAAATTAGAAGGGCGAAAGTTACAATTGTTGAATTCTCCCTTTTCAGGGGAGATCCCGATAGGGAGAGGGGTGTTGAGTGAAGTAAATTAGGAACTAACAAGACCTTTCGAGATTTTGTCTGTTTTACCCCAAACCCCTAAAGGGGCTTAAAAAGAGCGCTGAAATTTAAATCAATAAGGAAAAGTCCCCTTTAGGGGATTTAGGGGTAATAATTAATGAATTTTCGACTATTGGACTATTGGACTATTGGACTGTTTGACTTTCGACTTTTCAAGACTTTTCAAGACTTTTCAGACTTTACAACCATGCTTTTAAATTGCCATAGCTACTACAGTTTTAAATACGGAACACTTTCTGTCGAAGATCTTTTAAAAGAGGTTACAGCAGGAGGATTTACGGCTATTGCCTTAACGGATATCAATAATACGGCAGTAAGTCTTGATTTTGTAAGGCGATGTGCGGGGGTTGGTATTCGCCCTGTGGTCGGAATCGATTTTCGGAATGGAACTCAGCAACAGTATGTTGCAATTGCTAAAAACACAGATGGATTTCGTGAATTGAATGAGTTCTTAACACTTCATTTGCACGAAAAGAGAGCGTTTTTACCGAATGCACCCAGCTTTGAACATGCCTGTGTCGTTTATCCTTTCACGTCAGAGTTTTGTGATTTAAAGGAATATGAATATGTAGGTGTGAGCCCTCAGGATTTACTTCGTTTGCCGTTTACTGTATGGAAAAACCATCAGCATAAATTGGTGATTTTGCAAACGGCAAGTTTCCGAAACAAGCGAGATTACAACATTCACCGTTTGTTGCGGGCCATTGATAAGAATACCTTATTAAGCAAACTGCCCAAGTCTGAACAAGCTGATTTCGAGGATCAATACCGAAGTAGAAGTGAACTTTTAGAGATTTACAGAGAGTATCCAAAAATTATTGAGAATACAGAAAATCTATTGAATTCCTGCAATATGGAGTTTGGGTTTGGAAGCAACAAAAACAAAAAGCGCTTTACCTCTTCCGAGGAGGAAGATTTTGAACTGCTGAAGCGTGAGGCTTGCGAAGGATTAAAATATCGTTACGATCGGGTAACCGATGAGATTTTGGATCGTTTGAACAAGGAGTTGAAGGTAATTCGGGAGTTGAGCTTCTGTTCCTATTTTCTGATTAATTGGAATCTGGTAAAATATGCTATGAGTAAAGGATATTACCATGTAGGGCGGGGAAGCGGCGCCAATAGTCTGGTTGCTTACCTTCTGAGAATCACTAATGTTGACCCGGTTGACTTAGATCTTTACTTTGAGCGTTTTATCAATCCATTCCGAACATCGCCGCCCGATTTTGATATCGACTTTTCATGGACCGATCGTGATGATGTAACCCACTATTTGTTTGATAAATATGGTTGGGACCGAGTTGCTTTGCTTGGTACTTTTATCACCTTCAATCATAAATCAGCCTTTCGTGAAATTGGTAAGGTATTTGGTTTGCCCGATGAAGAAATTACCCGCTTGCAAAGAAATCCCAATCCCGATCAGGCCGATGAATATGGAAAATGGGTAATTCGTTACAGCCAGTATATTGCAGGTTTTCCGAGTCATGGAAGCATCCACTCCAGTGGGATTTTAATTGCAGATGAACCAATAAGCAACTATTCAGCAACCGAACTTTTGCCAAAAGGTTTCCCGTCCACTCAGTTCGACATGTATATTGCCGAAGATTTGGGTTTGCACAAGTTCGATATTCTGAGTCAGCGGGGATTGGGTAAAATTAAAGACACGCTTGCCATTATTAAGCAAAATCATGGCATTGATATCGACATTCACAACACCAAATTGTTTATGGAAGATGTGCGGGTAAAGCGCATGTTAAAAAGGGGTGAAGCGATTGGCTGTTTTTATGTGGAATCGCCGGCCATGCGTATGCTTTTAACCAAATTAAAGGCTGAAGATTACAAGCGGTTGGTGGCGGCCAGTTCCATTATCAGACCGGGAGTGGCTAAGAGTGGAATGATGCGCGAGTACATTCTCCGCTTTCAGGATGAAAGCCGAAGAGAGCAGGCGAGACGTGAAATTCCCGACCTATACCGCATATTGGAGGAGACTTACGGTGTGATGGTGTATCAGGAAGATGTGATTAAAGTAGCGCATTATTTTGCTGGTTTATCGCTCGACGAAGCAGATGTTTTGCGCAGAGGAATGTCCTGGAAATTTAAGCAGCGAAACGAGTTTGCGAAAGTTCGGGATAAGTTTTTTTCCAATTGCAGGCAAAAAGGCTATGCAGATGCTGTTGTACAGGATATTTGGCGGCAGATTGAAAGCTTTGCCAATTACGCTTTTGCAAAAGGACATTCGGCCAGTTATGCGGTGGAGAGTTTTCAGGCGCTGTATTTAAAAGCATATTATCCATTAGAATATATGGTGGCAACGCTGAACAATGGCGGTGGTTTTTATTCTGCACAACTCTACCTGCATGAAGCGGTAATGCATGGAGCTACGGTCGAAGCACCTTGTATAAATCAAAGTTCATGGGAGAATCGAATTCAGGGAAGAACCATTTGGTTGGGTTTTTATCTTTTGCATGATTTGGAAAGAACAATCGGAAAAAATCTGATTAAGGAGCGGAATGAGAATGGCATATTTACAAGTTTGCGCGATTTTGTGAATCGATTTCCTGTTAGTTTGGAGCAATTAATTGTTTTGATACGGGTGGGAGCTTTTCGTTTTACCGGAAAAGGCAAAAAAGACTTGCTTTGGGATGCTCATTTTCTATTGGGGCATAGCAAAAAGATCAAGCCCGAAAAAACCTTGTTCCAGACTGAGTTGAAAGAGTTCAAACTTCCGGAACTATGGAAACATCACTTGGAAGATGCCTTTGATGAAATTGAATTGCTGGGTTTATCCATACAGTCGCCTTTCGAATTGCTGAAAGATGAGCTTCCTTCCGATTTAAAGGCATGTCATTTACCTCAGCTTATTAATCGTTATGTTCGCATTGTTGGCTTTTTGATTACTCGAAAACCAACCAAGGCCAGCAATGGTAAAATCATGTATTTTGGAACCTGGATTGATTTGGATGGACATTGGATCGATACTGTCCATTTTCCGCCTGTTGCCAAAGAGTATCCATTTCGTGGGCCGGGTTGCTATTGTATCGAAGGAAAAGTAACTGTGGAATATGGATTTTTAAGCATTGAAGTGAGTAAGATGGAACGGATGCCAAATTTGAGTTTAGACGATATTGCTAAATAATTACGAATTAGTAATGATGAATTAGTAATTAAAAAAGGAAGAAATTTATTTTATACCGAGGCTAAAGTATTTGATTATTCTTATTTTAAGACAGTTTGACCTTCAAGATACCCCAAACCCCTAAAGGGGCTTAAAAAGAATACCGAAAATAAAATTAAGAAGAGGGAAGTCCCCTTTAGGGGATTTAGGGGTAAAATTGGTGATCTTTCGACTGTTCGACTGTTCGACTGTTCAAGACTGTTTGACCTTTCTAGACCTTCCTTTTTATCAACTCCCTATTAATTGCTTTCACCAAAGCAGGCCCTTCGTAAATAAAGCCAGTGTAGATTTGTACAAGAGAGGCTCCAGCTTCTAATTTTTCCAACGCATCTTCTTTTGTCATGATTCCACCCACGCCAATAATCGGAATTTTTCCTTCCGATTTTTCGTGTATGTATCGAATCACTTGCGTAGATCTTTCACGAAGTGGTTGTCCGCTTAATCCGCCGGCACCAACTTGTTTTATTCTGCTTTCCGGATACGACAATCCTTCCCGGGAGATGGTTGTGTTTGTCGCAACAATGCCGTCAATTTTAGTTTCCTGAACAATTTCGATGATGTCATCCAATTGTGAGTTGTTAACATCCGGAGCAATCTTTAAAAGGACAGGCTTCGTTTTTTCTTTGCTTCTGTTCAAATCCATAATTTCATTCAAAAGCTTTTTTAAAGGTTCCTTTCCCTGCAGTTCTCTCAGATTAGGAGTGTTGGGAGAACTTACGTTTACTACAAAGTAATCTACATAAGGATATAAGGCATCAAAACACTTTAAGTAATCATCAGTAGCTTCCTCGTTAGGCGTATTCTTATTTTTACCAATATTTCCACCAATTATTACATGGGTTCTTTTTTTTCGCAAGCGTTCAACAGCCTCTTCAACACCTTCGTTGTTAAATCCCATACGGTTTACCAATGCCTTGTCATCAACAAAACGAAACAAACGGGGTTTTGGATTTCCTGGCTGTGCTTTTGGAGTAAGTGTTCCAATTTCTATAAAACCAAAGCCCATACTTCCTAAAAAATCGAAAGCTTCCGCATTTTTATCCAATCCTGCTGCCAAGCCAACTGGGTTTGGAAATGTTAAGCCAAAAAGCTCCCTTTCAAGGGATGAACTTTCAACTCTAAACTGCGCAGAAACAATAGAACGGATAATCTTCGATTTCTGGAAAGCCTTAAAACAGGTAAATGTAAATCTGTGAATCGTTTCAGGATTGAACTGAATTAAAAGAGGGCGTATTAATAATCGGTATAAACTCATCTAAATATAAATTTTAAACAAAGATAGCAAGGAATACGAATAGAAAAAGAGTTTTAAGTCTTAATTGTTTGTTTGTTTGTTTGTGATGAGAAATTGTGTGACAACAAATAACAGTATAATAATTAGTCAACATAACTTTTTTTTTAATGATTATTTTTATACTTTCGTTGTCGTTTTAAAAATTCCTCCTGTAATTGGGAGTTAATTAAGCTAAAAAACAATAAGAAATTACAGAAGTATGATGATTAAAAATGATTTTGAAAGCTGGTTGAAATCATCCGCGGGTAAATTTGTAGAGATCTACACGAAAGGTCATTCCACAGAAAGAATGAAGAGTTTTCTTAATGTATTACGTGCTTTATTCGGATTGATTGCTATGAGTTGTATACTAGTATTGCTAAGCGAGAATTTTATAAATATTGGTCAGGTGATAGGAAAGGATTTAGGGATGGAAAGCATTCAGGAAATTGTAACCAAAAGTCCGGGTTTATTTAATTTGCTGCTATGGCTTTCTAGCTTGTTTTCATTACTAATTTTATGGATAATGAAGATGCTTCGGAGCAGTAGAAAGCATACTGCAGAATTTTACTACTTTTGGGATAGGCATGTTGAATCTGGCAGAAAATTGTTAAAGGAAATTGATAACTAATTCAGGAAAACAAGGATACTTCTAAAAATTTATAATTTCATATAAGCTATATAATAGGTAAAAAAATGAGCGAACTAAAAGAAATATATTTAAATCAGTTTCAGCTAAATATTTTGTTAGACGAAGAGGAGAAGGAGGCTTACCGTTACATCACACAGGAAGGTACTTATTGCGTTCATTGTAAAGATACTTGCATTGAGGGAGTGGAAGTTCGGGAAAATATCCTTAATGATATGAATGATATTTTAATCAAAGGGGTTTGTAAAAAGTGCGAAGGATATGTAAGCCGTTTTATTGAATATGGAGAGTTCGAAGATTTTGTTGAAAAAGCAAATTCATTTCGTAAAGCAATAGGAGAATAAAATCATAATAAGTGATAAATCTTCATGGTTTATCATATAAAATAGAAAAAGTAATCCAGACTGGTTGAAAACAGGTCTGGATTTTTTTTTACATAAATTTCAGCTTGTAAGTTGAGTTGAAACTGATACAGGGAGTTTATTCTTCTTCATAAGCAGAATAAAGAAAATATACTTCATTAAATAGGAAAAACTAAGTCCTATAATGCTGGTTTTTTATCAAAAAATGCTTTGTTTTGTAGCCTTGAACTAAAAAAATAATAATCATGATTAGAAAATATCTACGTCTTATAATTGCTGGAATCTTATTTTTAGGATCTATCGCTCTTTTTATTAATAGTTTAGTGTCTGCAGGAATATGGATTCTTTTACTTTCCGGTCTATTTGTATTAACTTATTTTAAGAATGAAATGAACCTTATCGCATTCTATTTTGTGAGGAAAAATAAGTTTGAGTCTGCAGGTAAGATGTTGGGGCGAGTTAAAAATCCAGAGAATATGATTGCAAGTCAGGAAGCATATTACTATTATCTTTGCGGTTTGGTTGAAGCACAAAAGCAAAAAAATGCACAGGCTGAAAAACATTTTAAGAAAGCCTTAGAAACTGGTCTTCGCTTGAAAACTGATCAGGCAGTTGCTAAATTAAATTTGTCAGGAATAGCTCTTTCGAAACGAAACAAGAAACTGGCAACATATTATTTGCAGGATGCCAAAAAGTTGGACAAGCAAAAAATGTTGACGGCACAAATCAGAGAAATAGAAGGCATGCTGAAACGCATCTAAGTTTTCTTTACTCAGATTTTAGAATGATTCGATTGCAAATGATATAATTAGACCTGGCAGATTTTCAAAAACTGTCAGGTTTTTTGTTGAGGTATATTTCAATTTTTTTTAGACTGCGTCAACTCCAATCAATTGAATATCGAAAATGAGAACCGATCCGGCAGGGATGAATCCAAAGTCGGTATTTCCGTATGCTAAATGCGAAGGGATGAATAAGATTCCTTCGCCTCCTTCTTTAAAGTATTGGATTCCTTCTGTCCAGCCCGCAATAACATCTGCCATATTAATTTCCAGTCTTTCATTTTGGTCGAAGGTGTTGCCATCGGTAAAATAACCAATGTAGCTGATCGTAATGTTCGAAGTACTGGTGGGATGCTCGCCTTCTCCTTCTTTCGATATGTGGTAATATATGCCGGAATCGCTTTTTTGAGCTTCCAGTTTATTGTCGGCGAGATAGGCTGTAATTTCTTCTTCGTTTTTATGCCGGAAATTGCGTTTCGTCATCTTTTTTTGAAAATTTGGTGAGTACAAAAATAGATAATTCTAATCTTGTTTTGCATAACAAAGCCACTTTCGTGATCTTGATTCTTACCATTGAATAGAAATACATACAAAACAATCAAGGCAACCGAAAAGGGAATAGTCTTTATCAGGGAATTTAAATCTATCTTTGTTGCCCATTAAGAAACAAAAGAAGAAAAGTGTCTCTTACTGGCAATAGATTATTCCAGCATGGTAATCCCGAAATCTTTCAGGACCATTTGGCCATAGAGTAAAAATTATAAACAGATGAAACACCCAAGTAAAAGGCTTTACACACAGAAAGATGCTTGCAATTTAGGTGTTCCATGTGACAAATAAAAAACAAATTATAAACACATGAAACGTCCATGTATAAAGCTTTCTACACACAGGGAAATGATTATATGGTAAGTTCCATCTGACAAAAACTTAAAATTATAAACAGATGAAAGATCATTCCAAAATAGAGAAGATAAACAAAGTAGTTGAAGAATATTTTAATACGAATGCTTCACTTACAATAGTACCGGTAAAAGATTTGATGCCAGCTTTTATTAAAGCAGGAATTTTTGCAAAAGATGTGAAAAAAGGATTGCCAATTCGCTTAATCCTTAGGGAACTCGATGCCGAAGATCAGTTAGCTTTAATACCTTTTGTTCATACCGAAAGACATGGAGAACATACTTATTGGTATTTTGTTCCGGCCAATGTACCTGCTCCGGATGCACCCTACAAACAGGAAAAAAAGAAACCGGAAAATGATCCGATAGCCATTCGTTTAAACAGTGATGAAACCTATGTTATTGCTTTATGCGATAAAGTTTTATCATTAACATCGGATCGTCAAAAAAGATTTCCTTTCCTTTTGGGAGATCTGCATAAAAATGGAAAAAAACAAACCATGTTGCCTGTAGATGCTTATTATGAAGAATTGCAACTGGTGGTAGAATACAAAGAAATACAGAATTTTAGACCTGTTACTGGCTTTGACAAAAACAAAGACGAGGACGAGGAAGAAGAAGAGGAGAGAACCAAGACAGTATCGAGGGAAGAGCAGCGAAGAATATACGATGAACGAAGAGCCAAAGTTCTTCCAGAGAATGATATCTCTTTGGTCGTAATTTCTTATTCTGATTTTGAGTACGACGATAAAAATAAAATTATCCGCAACGAAGAAAACGATTTGAAAATAGTGCAAAAAGCATTAAAAGATTTTCTTTAGTAAAAGATAAAATGAATTGAATTGTTAATCCTCCTGGAAACAGGGGGTTTTTTTTATGAAATGGCAAGATCTGTAAATCACAAAAAAGCAACTGTCGGAGTACTAAAAGTAAACTATACTTGTTTAAATGTAAATTAAACTTTACTTTTGTTCATAAATCAAAAATGAATTAATATTATTGTTTGGTAAATTTAAACTCAGGTACTTTATGAAAACTTACTTTCCTCACTATTTTAAACGAATTGGTATTTTATTTGTGTTTATTGCTATTATTCTATCCTGTATTGGTGGTGTTGATGATTTTCGAAGAGGTTTTAATGGCGTTAGCAATAATCAAGTTCCAAATTATTCACAGGTGCAAGATGATTTTAAGCCTTATTTTACCAAAGAAGAAGCCCAACCGTGGATTTACGGCAGTTTATTTCTTTCAATTGCAGGTTTTGTTCTATATCTTTTTTCGAAGGAAAAGATCGAAGATGAGTTTTATCAGCAATTAAGAGCCAAGTGTTTAACGCAAGCACTGTTATTTACTTGGCTGTTTACAGGATTTATATATATTGTTCTCCCTGCTTATGAGTTGGATGGATTCTATATCTTGCAGCTTCATTTAATCTTTTACACTATCTTATACGTTTATAATAAGAGATATGCGTATTCCGAGTAATAAATTAATTTCAACGAATATTGATAAATTGAATAAGCAGATATGAAATGTCCATGCCAAAGCGATTTTGACACATAAGGGAATGATTATTCCCAACTTGGTAAGTTCCATATGGCAAAAACATACAATTATAATCATATGAAAAATCTAATAAAAGTTGAAAGAGCAAAAAAAGATATTACTCAAGCAGGTCTGGCCGAATGCATACAAGTTTCTCGTCAGACAATAAATGCCATTGAGAAGGGTAAATTTATCCCCTCCACGATGTTGGCTCTAAAAATGGCACGTTTTTTCGAATGTACTGTCGAGGATATCTTTATTCTCGAAGAAGGTGATTAAATACAAAAGCGGGTTTTACTTCTGATACTTTGTTAAGGATATTCTTATCTTAAAAAAGAATTGAACCGTGTTTCTTCCTCTCTTATAGCTTATTGACCAACAACTGTTAATAACTCAAATTGATTATCATATTTTTTCTTCTTACTATTGTATCGACTTATAGGTTCCGAAAGGAATAATAGGGAATCACGTTTAATTCGTGAGCTGTCCCCGCAGCTGTAAGTCCTCGTGTTTTTTGGTTTTTTATGCCACTGTTTTATCTCAACTAAAATGGGAAGGCAAACCAAAAGAGGACAAGCCAGAAGACCTGCCTGTAATGATTATTCGTAGCTTTCGGGAGAAAGGCAGAGAATGAGGGTACACAATTAGATGTATCTTCCTATTCTATATTTTCCTCAGAAGCTATCATTTTTTTCAAAAAAATTAAAAAATACAAGAATGAAAATGAATGGTAGTGTATCCGAATCTCAAATTCGGAAAAGAAATGGTCAGGTTGTTAAATTCAAGCCTGATAAAATTAAAAATGCAATCAATAAAGCATTTCAGGCAGTAGGTGAAGAACGCGTTGAACTAATCGAATTTTGTGTCAGTCAGATCCTAAAAGAGATTGATTTTTCGGGAATTCCCAATGTGGAAGAAATTCAGGATTTGGTAGAGAAAACTTTATTCAGATATGATTTGTTTGAAGTTGCGAAGGCGTTTATTTTATACCGGAAACAACATGAATTGGCTCGCGATACCAAGGAGTTATTTTCCAATTTAAATTTGGTTGACGATTATTTAAATCTTCAGGACTGGAGAATAAAAGAAAGCGCGAATTCGTCTTATTCTCTGCAGGGATTGAATCAACACATTTCGACCATCGTGAGTTCTCAATATTGGCTGAATAAGATTTATCCACAGGAAATTGGAGATGCTCACAAGAAAGGAGCGTTTCACATTCACGACCTTGGGTTTTTAAGTGTGTATTGTGTAGGGTGGGATCTGGAAGATCTTTTACTAACAGGTTTTAAAGGCGCATCGGGCAAATTGGTTAGCCGGCCGGCCAAACATTTCCGTACCATTCTCGGACAAGTGGTCAATTTTTTTTATACCATGCAGGGAGAAGCCGCCGGAGCGCAGGCATTTTCGAATTTCGATACCTTATTGGCTCCCTTCATAAGGTACGATCAATTGGATGAAAATCTGATTAAACAGGCTCTTCAGGAATTTCTGTATAATATGAATGTTCCTACCCGGGTAGGTTTTCAAACGCCGTTTACCAATGTGACCATGGATTTGAATGTTCCAAAATTTATGAGTGATCAGCCGGTAATTATTGGCGGCAAATTGATGAACGAAGTTTACGGGGATTTTCAGGTTGAGATGGATCTCTTTAATAAAATCTTTGCACAGGTGATTGAAGAAGGAGATGCCAATGGAAGTGTTTTTTCTTTCCCAATACCAACTTATAATATCACATCCGATTTTGAATGGGATAAACCAGCGTATGAAAACATTTGGAGAATCACTGCTAAATATGGAATACCGTACTTTTCTAATTTTGTAAATTCTGATTTATCGCCTGACGATGTGCGAAGTATGTGTTGTCGGCTGCGTTTGGATAAACGTGAACTGGCACGACGTGGAGGCGGTTTGTTTGGTGCAAATCCGTTAACCGGTTCGGTTGGAGTGGTAACTGTAAATTTACCTCGTTTGGGCTACGAAGCAAGTAACGAAGCCGAATTCTTTAAGCGGTTGGAGCATCTGATGAATTTGGCGAAAAATAGTCTGGAGATCAAACGAAAAATGATTGAAAATTTAACAGAAAAAGGCTTGTTCCCTTATTCAAAATTTTATTTGCGTCATTTGAAAATCAGGAATGGCAAATTTTGGCAAAATCATTTTTCAACAATCGGAATTATTGGAATGAATGAGTGTTGCCTGAATTTTATTGGAAGCGATTTGGTTTCAGAGGAAGGAAATGCTTTTGCACTTCGGATTTTTGATTTTATGAAGCAAAAACTGCTTAGTTTTCAAGAGGAAACAGGTAATATCTATAATTTGGAAGCCACGCCGGCCGAAGGAACAACTTATCGTTTGGCTCAGCTTGACACCAAAACGTACGATGATATTATTGTTGCCAATCAGGAGAACTTTCGAAAAGGAGCAGCACCTTATTATACCAACTCTTCACAGCTTCCGGTTGCATATACCGATGATTTATTCGAAGCTTTAACATTGCAGGACAAGTTGCAGACACAATATACAGGAGGGACTGTGTTTCATACCTTTATTGGAGAAAAACAGCTTTCTGTTGATGCCGTGAAGTTGTTACTGCAAAAAATTACCAATAATTATCATCTCCCATACATTACCTTATCGCCTACATTTAGTATTTGCCACGAGCATGGATACATTTACGGCGAACATGAATTGTGTCCTAAATGTGCTAATTCAGGTCAACGGACGGAATGTGAAGTGTTCTCAAGAATTGTTGGTTATCTGCGTCCCATACATCAGTGGAACGACGGCAAAAGACAGGAATTTAAGGAAAGAAAATTATTTGACAAAAAGGCTCATGTTGAGGAAGAAGAGCTGGTAGTCGGTTAAATTAATTTTCATCATTCTAATTTATTTCAATGCAAATATCTGGATTTATAAAGAATAGCTTAATTGATTATCCTGAAAAGGTAGCTTCGGTGATTTTTACTCAAGCTTGTAATATGGCATGCAGGTTTTGTCACAATTGGGAACTAATTTCGAAATATCACCCCATGGGAGATTCTGTTGATGAGACTGAGATATTGGATTATTTGAAAAAAGCGAGGGGATTCATCGATGCTCTTGTTATTACCGGAGGTGAACCAACTGTTCAGCCGGATTTGGTCGCATTTATACGTAAAGTGAAGGAATTGGGACTATTTGTAAAATTGGATACAAATGGAACCAATCCCAAGCTTTTAAGAATTCTGATGCGGCAAAATCTGATTGATTATGTGGCAATGGATTTGAAGACTGTGCCTGAATTATCTGAATACAAAAGAATTGTTGGAAATCAGTTCTCAGAGAATCAATTGATGAATGTGAAAAAGTCGATTGCTATTCTTAAAGATTCGCCGATTGCTGTTGAGTTTAGAACAACACTAATTCGTGAGTGTCATTCCGAAGCCGATATTCGTAAAATGTGCGAAGTGCTTAAAGGAGATTACAAATACACTTTACAGGCTTTTTCACCGGTAAAAGTATTGGATTCATCTTTTGCAAATTATTCAGGCTATACTCATTTGGAGGTAGAAGAGATCATAAAATCCAACCAAGATTTAAATGGTAATATTTGTCAGCTTGGTTAATTGATATAAGTTTTTTTAGTTTGTGGTTAATCCCCCGCCCAAAGGATATTCCTTATAAGGCAGGGGATTTAACTAATTGCCAAAACTAGTCTATTTCAATTAAAACCTGATTGGACATTACACGATCACCGTCTTTAACCAGTATTTTAGATATTGTACCATCTTGCGCAGCCAATATCTGATTCTGCATTTTCATTGCTTCGAGCAATATCAGAGGACTTCCTTTTTCAATTACACATCCTTCAGATGTTAATACCTCTGTAATTTTGCCCGGCATAGGAGCAAGTAAATTACCATTGGGTTTGATGATATTATTTTTATGAAGTTTCTCTTTTCTTTGAAAAGTAGCTTCGGTGTCGATCGTAAAATTATAGGTATTGCCGTTTACTAATACAGTGCATTTGTTCTGTTTTAATTCAGCGATTTCACCAATGAAATTTTTTTCTTTGTATTGAATGATAAATTCATTGTCTTTTTCTTTTATTGTAAATTTATCGTGCTTTGACCGGGAAGAAAGTACCTGATAGTTTTGCGTTTTTAAGCTGTACGATTGATCTCCGGAAAGCACAAAGTTTTTGTTTTTTTTAAGTGTAATCATGGCTAAAAAAGTTTATTTCTCATTTTAGTAGCCCACGCGGAATCCTCCTTGTGAGTCAAATTACTTTCGATTTTTTGTTTCTCGTTTAAATAAGCCTGAAGAGCCATGATGGCTGCCGCCTTTTCTTCATCCTGTTCCTGAAAGAAAGGTTTATCCAGCTTTTCTGATATAAACGATGTGTTGTATGATCCATTGATAAAATCGGGATGATTGAGCACCAGTTTAAAAAATGGAATTGTTGTTTTTACACCTTTTATTACCGTGTTTTCAATTACCGCTAAAGCATGCTCAATGGCTTCTTGTCTGTTATCTCCCGTAATGATCAATTTAGTAATCATAGAATCGTAACTCGGAGGAATTAATTTGCCGTTTTCAAAACCTGTATCAACGCGCAGGAAACTGCATTCAGGAAATTCCATTCTATCAATAATTCCCGGATTAGGAGAAAAATCGGCTTGCACATCTTCGGCATTAATACGCAATTCAATTGCCCAGCCTTTTCTTTGAATATCGCCTTGTTGAAGTTCCAGTTTTTCACCAACTGCAGTTTTAATCTGTTGCTCAATTAAGTCGATTCCGGTTATTGCCTCGGTAATTGGATGCTCAACCTGCACTCTGGTATTCATTTCCAGAAAATAGAAACGATTATCTTTGTCCAATAAGAATTCAACCGTACCCAGTGTGTGGTAATTAATTTTTCGACAAAGATAAAGAGCCATTTCTCCCATTTTATTTCTCAAATCATCGGAAACAGCAACAGAGGGAGCTTCCTCCATTAATTTCTGATGTTTGCGTTGAATGGAACATTCACGTTCGAATAAATGAATGGCATTTCCATGCTGGTCGGACAATACCTGTATTTCGATGTGTTTAGGACTTTCAATGTACTTTTCAATTAACAGAGAATCGTCGTTAAAAGCTGATTTGGCTTCGTTTGTAACCAATTTGTACATCAGTTCCAATTCATCAGCCGAACGCACAATGCGCATTCCTTTGCCGCCACCTCCGGCAACGGCTTTCATAATCACCGGATAGCCAATTTGTTCCACCCAGGCTTTCGCATCGTAAAAATTAGTAATGTTTGTAGTACTGCCAGCCAAAACCGGGATTCCGCTTTTTTGAGCAATATTTCGGGCCATTCCTTTGTTTCCCATCGTATAAATGGCTTTTTCGCTTGGGCCGATAAACAGAACTCCTTCATCTTTGCATCTGCTTGCCAGATAAGGCGATTCGGAAAGAAAACCATAGCCGGGATGAATGGCTTCGATTTGGTGTTCTTTTGCCAGACGAATTAGTTCTTCGGCATTCAAGAAAATGGATCCGTTTGGATTTTCTTCAAGCGTAATAATTTCATCGGCAAAGTCGAGATACAAAGCATTTGCCTCTCTGTTTGTCTGAATACAATACACTAAAATCCCCATTTTTGTGGCTGTTTTTGCAATTCTAATTGCAATTTCACCTCGGTTTGCGATTAATATTGATTTGATCATTTTTAAGATATCAGTTCAAATTTGTTTGTATTTAAAGAGGAATATTTCCGTGCTTTTTAGCAATTTTCTCCATGTATTTGTTTTCCAGAGCTTCGAAAGCGGAAATTAATTTTTTACGGGTGTTGGCGGGTTCAATTACTTCGTCAACATATCCTTTTTCATCAGCAATGTATGGATTGGCAATATTTTCCTTGTAGTCAGCAATTAATTTTGCTTTTAGTTCATCGCTATTTTTCGATTGGATTAGTTCTTTTCGATGAAGGATTTTTACTGCACCTTCGGGACCCATAACGGCAATTTCTGCAGTAGGCCAGGCAAAATTAAAATCTCCTCCCATATTTTTACTGTTCATTACAATATAAGCTCCACCATAAGCTTTTCTTACAATTACGGTTATTTTAGGAACAGAAGCTTCGCTGAATGCGTACAATAATTTTGCGCCATGCCGGATAATTCCGGAATGTTCCTGATTGCTGCCAGGTAAAAAGCCGGGAACATCTTCCAAAACCAAAATTGGAATGTTGAAAGCATCGCAGAAACGAACAAAACGAGCCGCTTTCTCTGCCGAATTAATGTCCAGAACTCCGGCTAAAACCTTGGGCTGATTGGCAACCAATCCTATTACTTTGTTTTGAAGACGTGCAAATCCTATGATGATATTACCGGCAAAATTTTCAGATATTTCGAAAAAGCTGCCCTTATCTGTAATATTGTTGACAATATCCAGCATATCGTAGGGAATGTTGGCCTCTTCAGGGATAATTACACCAAGTTTTTGGGGATTATTGGGAGCTAAAGCTTCTTGAACTAATACAGGTGGAAAGTCTACATTATTAGAGGGTAAATACTGTAATAGTTTTCGAACACCCAAAAGTGTATGCTCTTCATCATCGTAAACAAAATGAGCAACCCCACTTTTGGAACCATGGATATCCGCACCTCCTAGATCTTCCGAATTTGTTTCTTCATTTAGGACTTCTTTAACGATCTCCGGACCGGTTACAAACATGTATGCAGTTTGTCTGGTCATAAAAATAAAATCGGTAAGAGCCGGAGAATAGACGGCACCACCGGCAGCAGGTCCAAGTATGACCGAAATTTGAGGAATTACACCCGATGCTTTTACATTGCGGTGGAAAATTCCGGCATATCCGGCTAAACTTGCTACACCTTCCTGTATTCGTGCTCCGCCGGAATCAATTAGTCCGATTATAGGATGCCCCATACTTAAGGCCATATCCTGAACTTTCATGATTTTGGCGGCATGAACCGATCCCAGTGAACCTCCCATAAAAGTAAAATCCTGAGCGAAGGCGAATACTTTGCGGCCGTTTATTTTGCCATGTCCGCAAATTACCCCATCTCCGTATATGTTCGTTTTTATATTTCCGGAAGGTTTAACAAATGCGTCTATTTCCTCGAAGCTATTTTCGTCGAACAGCAATTCAATTCTTTCTTTGGCAGTGAGTTTTCCTTTCTTGTGTTGCTTCGAGAAATATTCCCAATTGTATTGTGCCGCCAGCTGTTCTTGTCGGCTTGTATATTTTTGAAAAGGTATTCTGTTGTCTTTCATTGTTTTTAGTTGTAAAATTTAAATGAATTCATTGTGAGCTTATTTTCTAATAAATAGAACTTAGGTAAAAAGCAATACCAGTACTTGTGCGAGTAAAACCCGTAAGAACATGACCAAAGGGTACACGGTAGCGTAAGCGGTCGATTGTGCCTGAATCGGAGCTATTGAATTGGCAAATTCCAAGGCCGGCGGATCGGTCATAGATCCGGCCAGTAAACCACAAATAGTGAGGTAATTGATTTTTAAGGTATGTGCAATAACGGCAACGATAATGAGAGGAATAAAAGTGATCGCAACCCCATAAAGCATCCAGATATAACCTTCGTTTAGAAGCGTTTGTACAAAATATTTGCCCGATGAAATTCCAACACAAGCCAGGAAGAGAACAATACCCAGTTCCCGGATAAACAGGTTGGCACTTGGTGTCATGTAAAAATCAAGTTTACCAATCCGGCCTTTGTGCCCAAGTATAAGTGCAATTAATAGTGGTCCGCCTGCTAAGCCCAGCTTGGCCGGTGCAGGAAGGCCGTGAATATTTATCGGAAGTAAGCCAATAATAACACCAAGTAATATTCCTAGAAAAATGGGGAGAATATTAGGGTGTGATAGTTCTTTTACAGAGTTGCCAAGCAGAGAGGCAACTTTAATCAGAGCTTTTTTTTCTCCTACAATACGTACAGTATCACCAAATTCAATACTGTCTTCTTCCTTTGGCATTAACTCAATACTGTCTTCTTCCTTTGGCATTAACTCAATACCATTTCGGTAGATTCTGGTAATGTTTACAGGGAATTGGCGTGAGATCCCAATTTGCTTTATACTTTTTCCCGCCAGCTTTTTATTGGTGATCATGACTTGTTTCATTCCCAGTTTGCCAGACACCTCAACATCTTTGGTTGTATTTATTTTGCCCAAATTAAGTTGAATGTATTTAAAATTTGATTCTACCGATACTCCATAAAGAATATCTCCTTTTTCAAGAATTGTTTCGGAATCGGCAGCTATAAAATCATCGTTTCGTTTAATTCTTGAGAGAACAAAATTATTACTGCAGGTATCTTTCAGAAAAAGTATGCTTTTGCCAAAAAGGTTTTGGTTGGTAACCTCAACGTTTATGGCAATTGGTTTTCCATCGAGGCCGGTAATTTCTTTATTGTATCGTTCTTCTTCCTGTTTTACATCGATTTTGAAAATTACACGCAGTAATATCATGCTGATAATAATTCCAAAAATTCCGAACGGATAAGCAACAGCATAGCCCATGCCCGCAATTTCGATATTTTCGGTTGCGCCCATAACATCGCCAATGGTTTGCTGAGCAGCACCTAAACTTGGAGTATTGGTAACAGCTCCGCACATAATTCCGGTGATCACGGAAGTGGGAACATCGAAAATAAATTTTATGGCAACTGCAATAAAGAAACCTGAAATAACAATTCCTGAAGCGAGCAGGTTAATCTTTAATCCATTATTTTTAAGCGAAGTGATAAAGCGGGGACCTACCTCTAAACCAATGGAGTACACAAATAGAATTAAGCCAAACTCTTTAATAAAGTGCAATACGTGAGCATCGGTTGCTGCACCCAAATGCCCAATTAACAGACCGGAAAACAGTATGCCTGCAATGCCAAGTTTAATTTTGAGAAACGATAGTTTTCCAAATAGAATACCTAAAACAGCGGCCAAACAAATGATGACAATTGTGGATGCTGTTCCTGGTGTAGTTAGTAGTTCTATAATGTTCATGTTGAATTATTGGTTTTTTAAACGATATGATCTCAGAAGAAGATCATTTTTTTAGTGAGAAATAAAGGGATATGAAAAGAGCCGGAACTCCCATCTACCTTGATACGAAGTCAGGATATTATGAATTGGCAAATGAAAGTACCGGCTCAACTTTATTGATTCAGAAGCTAGTCAGAAATCAATAAGGAATGTTATGAACTTGTTGAAAAGGGAATGAAATAATTTTTTCGGAATAATTGGTTGTAAAGCCAAAATACATGTTGTATTTAGTCTTGACTGCTTTCTCCATTTCGCGAGGAGTGCTGCTTACTTTTTGCATAACAATACATTTTAAATGGTAAAACTGTATGCTTTGCGTCAATCAATAAAAAACAGGAATAATAGAATTAAAAAGGAACTTTTAATTCACTAGCGGGTCCTGATTTTTAGCTTTATGTCGCGAAAGCATCAATCTAATTAAATAAGACAGGTCTCCTGGCTTTTCCATTTGCAACGCCTTCCCATTCCATCTGTTGGAACAGTGACTTGATGTTGCAAACTGTTTTGGAATTACAGTTGCGCGTCAGCTCACGATTTTAACGTGATTCCCTATTAAACCCTTTTTACGGGGTATCTTAATTATTTTTCGAAAGCAAAGTTATCAAAAAAAGTCTCTAAAAAACAAATTTAAATTTCCTTTAAGTTTAATCAATTTGATTTTACGGTAATTAAAAAGGGGAGAAGGAATAGAAATAGGCCGTTAATAGAGTTATGGATTTTACAAGTAATCTATTGCTGAAGTGAACTTGACTTTCAGGAATGTTGATTGAAATATTAGAGCCTTAATTTACTTGTAATGAGAATTGTGAGCTGTATTGCCCATTCACCTAAACTTGCATGTCTATGCTGTGAAACACTTTTGGTTTGTTTGCCCCGAATACGATATCTTAAATATATATAATACATTTGCATCGATTTTGGTGTTCTGCTCAGGCTACCGTCTGACGGAATGAAAAGGGAATCCGGTGAGAATCCGGAACAGTACCCGCTACTGTAAATCTCATTTTGCCATGTGCAAAATATGGTTTTTACACCGCAAGCCACTCTCAGAAATGGGGGGAAGGCTGTAAAAACTGAGATAAGTCAGGAGACCTGCCAAGTCGTAACTAAAGAACATTTTGCTTCCGGGAATCGAAGTATATGTATTGAACTTACGCGCGTGTTCAGTATTTATTATTCCAATTTCTTTGTTTGTGTAAACATTTGGCAGCAAGATGTGATGTTTTAAAATTAAAAAAACAAAACGATCATGCAGTTTAAAAATTACATTCTGATTGGCCTTTTTATATTGGTAAGTCAGAGTTTGATTGCTCAAGTGGGGACATTGTCCGGAGCAGTCACAGAAAAGGACGGGACAAATCCTTTAATTGGTGCCAACGTTTATTTTCATGGAACAACTATAGGAGCCGCTACCAACAGCGATGGGGTTTATTCGTTTCGAAATGTAAAGGCAGGAGAGTACGAAATTGTTGTTTCCTATTCGGGATATGGAAGAAAAAAAGAAATCATAGAAATTAAGGAGGGAGCAAATGCTCTTGATTTTCAGTTGAATAAATCCGAGAGAGAATTGGGCGAAGTGGTAGTCACAGGTACAGGCACACCGCATCATTTAAAAAGTGCTCCCGTTCAAACCGAACTAATCAGCAACAAGATGGTGAAGGCTGTTTCTGCATCCGGATTTGATGATTTAATGACTGGAATCAGTCCATCATTTGATTTTAGTCCGGGCAGCATGGGAGCTTTTATGCAGCTAAACGGTTTGGGGAACGATTACATTTTGGTACTTGTTGATGGAAAAAGAATGTACGGAGATGTTGGAGGCCAGAATGATATCAACCGCATTAATCCTGATGATATTGAACGAATTGAAGTGGTTAAAGGTGCATCTTCATCCTTGTACGGATCGGAAGCCATTGCAGGTGTAATTAATGTGATTACCAAAAAATCGAAACGAAAAATATATGCTGAAAGCAATTCCCGTTTAAGCGAACATGGAAACAGACAGTACTTCAATAAAGTAGGCTTTAATTTAGGGCGTTTTTCATCTCTTACAACTTATTCCAGAAAGGAATCAGACGGTTGGCAGCTAAGCAAGTTCGAAATTGACGATGATATGGATAATGATGATCCATCGGATGATGTACTTGTTGCTACAGATGCCAAACAAGTGAATGCCTTCGAGGATTACACCATCAGTCAGCGCTTTGATTTTGCTGCAACCAATAAATTAAGCGTATATGCAATGGGATCGAAATACGAGAAGGATGTACTGCAGCCAATAACGGTAAAAAAATATGGTTATTACTACAACGATTTTTCTTATTCGGCAGGAGCTAAGTACCTAGTTAATAAGAAAGATTACATAAGTCTCGATTTTAATTCAGATCAATTCAAGTATTACTACAAATACAATCAGAATGATATATCTTCAAAATCCGGGAAAACACTTCATTCAATAAGAGAGAAGCTTCTAAATACGGATCAAAAACGCGAAGATGTAAATCTGAAATACGTTTTTAGTCTAAAAAAGGCGCACCAATTTACATTGGGAGGAGAATATGTAAACGAAAGCCTGAAATCGGAAGGTCGGTTGGCAAATGCCAAAGAAGATGCTTATACCCTTTCTGCATTTGCTCAGGATGAAATCAAACTAATTAAGAACCTCTCTTTGGTAGCTGGTGTTCGTTACGTAAAGCACAAAGAATTTGGTAATGATTTTACACCAAAATTATCCACACTTTACAAATTCAGCAATTTTAATTTTAGAGCAACCTATGCGAAAGGTTTTAAGGCTCCAACATTAAAAGAGTTGTACTATCATTACGAAAAAGCAGGGAATCTCTACTTGGGAAATACCAATTTGGATGCGCAAAAATCTGATTACTATTCTTTTTCGGTAGAATACATTGTTTCAAAATTATCGCTTAGTCTATCGGCCTATCAAAATAGTGTTGATGATATGATTTCCTACCAAACAGTTGAAACAAGTGCTGCAGATAAAGCTGATGGAATTAAAAAAACACGTCAGCATTACAACATTGGAGAAACAAAATCACAAGGAATCGATTTTCTTTTTAATGTGAAAGTTGGTGGCGGCTTTACTCTAGGCGGAGGATACTCCTATGTAGATGCCATGAATGAGACAGATGACATTCGTTTGGAAAATACAGCTCAAAATTATGCCAATTTCCGTTTGCTGTATGACAGAAACTGGAAAGATTATGCTTTAAACGTAAGTTTGATTGGCCGAATTCAGGATGAGAAATTTTATGAAGGTGAAAAAAATGCCGACGGATATAATTTATGGAAACTGACAAGCTCGCATCGGTTTACAAGTGCAGGAACATCTCTTGAAATAACTGCCGGAGTTGATAATATCTTCGACTACGTAGATGACAGTCCTTACGGATCTCATTACGGCACTTTAAATCCGGGACGAACCGTATTTATTGGCTGTAACATCAAATTTGCAAAATAGAATACACATTTATCTGCATAAGGCAAATTCCCTGAACTGTTTAAAAATTAGAAATTCCTGATCAGGGGATTTGCTCTTTGCCAATTTTGATACCCTAAGATGAGCAGATTAAAAAATATTATTCTCCAAATTCACAATCTATCAGGAAGTGTACTCAGCCTGATGTTTGTGATTTGGTTTTTATCAGGTTTTGTCCTGATTTTCGCAGGTTTTCCTCATGCTTCAAAAGAAGAAAGGTTTCTGCATCTGTCTTTTTTAACAAAGTCTGACTTTGATTCCATTCAAGCTCCTTCTGAGAATTTTACGGGCGAAATAGAATTAGAGAAAATGAATGGAAATCCGGTTTACAGAGTTTATTCCGGAAGAAAATCGCAGAAAGTATACAATGCCGTTTCTTTGAACGAAAGTGAAAAAACAACAGAGAAAGACGCAGTAAATATAGCGGAGGATTTTACGGGTGCGAAACTTCAATCGGTTGAAAAGATTGAAGAATTAGACCAGTGGATTCCTTGGGCCTACTACAATTCCTTACTTCCTATCTACAAATGTTATTTAAACGATAAGGATCATACACGGATTTACATTTCTGAGAAAACAGGCAGTATCATCCAGGAAACAACAAGAAAAAGCCGTTGGGCCGCACGACTGGGAGCCATTCCTCATTGGATTTACTTTAAATCACTGCGCCTGGAAAAAGGGCTTTGGCTAAAGGTAGTGGCCTCGATTTCTTTTCTGGGTATTCTGGTAAGTATTACTGGTTTGGTGGCAGGCTTTATTCGTTTGAAGAAAAGAAAGAAAAATTCACAGTGGACAGAATTTAGTCCTTATAAAAAGTTTTGGTACAAGTGGCATCACATCACAGGTTTTCTGTTTGGTTTTTTTGTATTCACGTTTATTTTGAGTGGCTTTTTCTCTGTTGTAGATATTCCCAAAAGCCTGGTGCCGGTACATGCAAAAGTATCTGCTAAAAAAGTATGGAATCAGAAATCTGATGTGAAACAGCATGCAGCAATATCAATGTCTGATTTATGGAATGCAATTGAGGACAATAAACCAATCCGAAAAGTAGTTTGGAAAACCGTTATGAATCAGGCCTGCTTTTGGGTGTATCGGGATCAGTTTGAATTGCCGGATGTGTATGTTGCCGAAGCTGATGGTGTTTTTGCAAAATCGGATTATTCCGAAAAGGAAATCAGCAGTTGGTGCAAAAGTGCATTTGCCGGCACCAATTACGATGTAAAGGAGTTGAACGAATTTGATGCCTACTATCAAAAATCCGGGATGTGGGGACGCCCTTTGCCGGTATGGCAACTGAGTTTACGCGATGCTGATCATACCTGCATGTATATTCATCCGAAAACGGGAGAAGTCATCAAAAGCTACAACAGCAATGACAGAGGACGCCGTTGGTTATACAAATCTCTGCACACTTTGGATTTCCCATTTTTAAAACAACACGAATGGTTAAGAAAGTTCTTGCTGCTGTTTCTTTCGTTGGGAGGAACCGTGGTAAGTGTATCAGGTTTTGTGTTGGGAATAAAATGGATCCGGAGAAAAGCTAAAAAATCACTGCCGGCAAGATTGAAACCGGTTAAAATAAAATCCAATGATTAAAAAAAATCAGTTCAGTAAATTTTTAAAGACAGGCTTGTTCCTGCTCCTAATAACATTTTCATTTATGACTGCAGCTCATACAAAAAAAGCGAATAAAACAGGAATTCTATTGGTCTCCTTTGGTTCCAGTTATCCCGAAACCCGGGCAACCTTTCAACACATCGAAGCGGAAGTGAAAGTCGCGTTTCCAGATTTGGAAATACATTGGGCTTTTACATCAAAAATAATCCGCAATAAACTTCGCTCACGTGGTGAAACGATTGATTCGCCTGCCGAAGCTTTAGCTAAAATGGGAGAGGAAGGTTTCACGAATGTTGCGGTTCAGTCTCTGCATGTAATTCCCGGAGAAGAATATGAAAATTTGAAAACAACAGTGGAAGCATTTTTTGGAATGCCAAAAGGAATTGATCAGGTTCAATTGGGCAAGCCGTTGCTGTATCATCAAAATGACATTGAAAATTTAGGTGATGTTTTGTTGCAAAATTTACCGGAAGGAATGGTGAAAGGCGATGTTGTTGTTTTTATGGGGCATGGCACGCATCATCCTGCAAATGTATATTATCCGGGCATGCAGTACTATTTATGGCAAAAAAATCCCAATGTATTTTTGGCTACAGTTGAGGGGTATCCTGAATTGAATCAGGTAATTGAGAAATTGGAAACCCGAAAGGTAAACAAAGTATGGCTGCTTCCTTTTATGACTATTGCCGGCGATCATGCCCGAAACGATATGGCGGGTGAAGAGGAAGAGAGTTGGAGATCAGTATTGGAAGCCAAGGGGTACAAAACAGAAGTCGTTTTGAGAGGAATGGCAGATCAGGATGATGTGGTTCGCATTTGGATTGAACACCTGAAAGAAGTACTGGTTGAACTCAAATCAAAAAAATAAGCTTTGGGAATTAAGAACAGGATCTGCAATTACAATAGCATTCATTCTAAGCATTAAATCAAAATTTATGGAAAGAAAGGCCTTCATTTTTAGTAATATACTACTTCTTTTATTCGCGCTAAGTAGTTGTAAATCAAATGAAAAAGAGATTCGTACTGAATCTGGAAAGTATCAGAAAGTAGAATTGAAGTATGCTAAAGGCTTTGAGATTTTTAATTCCGATAAGGATCAGGTTCTAAGAATTTATAATGGCAAAGCGAATGACTCAACTTATCAGGAATTTAAATTGGTGAGAGAGAAATTGGCAGGAGATAAGAGTCCGAATACCATTCAGGTTCCTTGTAAAAAGATCATCTGTTTGTCGTCCACTCAATTGACCTACTTTTTTGCATTACAAGATATTGACCGTATTGTGGCGACCAACAGCAGCCGGCACTTGTTTCATGAAGGTATTAACAAGCGAATAGAAGATGGCTGTGTAAAACGGGTTGGAAAAGAGGGGCATTTTAATACCGAATTGATTGCAGGTTTGAATCCTGATTTAATTATTGTTTCTCCCTACAAATCGGGTGGTTACGATGCTTTGAAGAATTTGGGGATTCCTTTGGTTCCTATGGCAGCTTACGATGAAAAATCACCGTTGGGGAGAGCCGAATGGATAAAAATGATTGCTCCTTTTGTTGGAAAAGAAAAGCAGGCCGATTCTTTGTTTCAGAAAATAGCCTTTCGATATGATTCCCTTAAAACCCTTACTGAAAAAGTGAAAATACGACCAACAGTATTCTCAGGAAAAATGAAGTCGGGAACTTGGTATGTGCCGGGAGGGAAAAGTTTTTACGCCAATTATTTCCGCGATGCCGGAGCCAAATATATTATTGAGGACGATAAACAAGGAGCTTATCCCTTGGGTTTCGAAAGTGTTTACACCAAAGCGGCCAATGCCGATTTTTGGCGGATTCTGGTTCCCGAACCCTTAGGTTTTGGGCGCAAAGCACTGATTGAGCAGGACGTTCGCTATGCCGATTTTAAAGCCTATAAAAAGGGAAATGTAATCATGTGCAACATCAGAGAGAAACCCTATTATGAGCAAAATGCCATGAAACCCGATGTGATATTGGCAGATTACATTCATTTCTTTCATCCCAATTTGCTGCCCAATTACAAACCGGAATTTTATGAAGTTTTAAAGTGAATCCTATGACACCTATTTTTCAGAGAAAATCAGTTCTTATTCCTTTATCTCTTGGTTTTTTGTTGATTTTGGCCGCTTTAAATCTGGCATTGGGATCGGTCAATATCCCTATTGCTGAAGTAGTCGATATTGTAACAGGAAAAGGATCGTCCAATGTTATTTGGGAGAATATCCTGCTGCGAACCCGATTGCCGCAAACCATAGTAGCTTTAGGAGCAGGTATGGCTCTCGGAGTAGCCGGACTGCTAATGCAAACGCTTTTTCGAAATCCTTTGGCAGGTCCTTCGGTATTGGGAATTTCTTCGGGTTCGAGTTTGGGCGTTGGCTTTGTTCTTTTGGTGGCAGGGCAGGTTTGGGGATTTTCGTTTTCCCGATTGGGCATTTGGGGCGATTTAGCCATAATTACAGCCTCGTTGGGAGGTGCTTTTGCTGTTTTAGCTTTGATCCTGTTCATCTCGCATAAAATTGGAGGAACCTTGAGTGTGCTTATCATCGGAGTGATGATTGGTTATCTGTCTAATTCAGTGGTGGGTGTATTGAAATTCTATAGCATGGAAGAAGATGTGCACAACTATGTAATATGGGGATTGGGCAGTTTTTCGCGCATGTCGGTTGACCGAGCCTATTTGTTTGCGATAATTACTATTGTACCCTCCTTACTTGCTTTGTTTTTAAGCAAATCGCTGAATTTAATGGCTTTGGGCGATCGGTATGCCAGCAATTTAGGATTAAAGATCAAGCGGGCACGCTTGCTGATCATTTTATGTGCAGGAACATTAACTGCTATTGTAACTGCCTTTTGCGGTCCCATTATTTTTATAGGCATGGCCGTTCCGCATCTGGCAAAATTGGTATCCCGCACAAGCAATCATTTATATTTAATTTGTAATGCCTGCATTTTAGGAGCAGCAACAGCATTGCTTTGTAATTTGCTGGCCCGTCTTCCGGGAATGGAGAGCGAATTGCCTATTAATTCGGTAACTGCTTTTATTGGTGCACCGGTTGTTATCTCAGTAATCTGGAAAAAACGCAAAGAAAATTTTTAGCCCTTTAGCATGAATAAAAACCTACTTCACATTAGAAATCTTTCGATAGGTTACGGCAGCAAAATTGTGGCCGGCGATTTATCAGCCATTATTCCGTCAGGAGAATTAATTTGCCTTTTGGGATCAAACGGGACAGGAAAAAGTACTTTGATGCGCAGTATTTGTGGTTTTCAACCTGTTTTGGGAGGTTTAATTGTGATTGATAATCGGGAAGTTCATCAATTGAACGAAAAGGAGTTGTCAAAACAGATTGCAGTGGTGTTAACCGATAGAGTTGTTGTTCCGAATGCGAGTGTGCAGGAATTGGTAGGTTATGGCCGCAGTCCTTACACAGGGATGTTGGGACGATTGAACGGAATGGATAAAATTATTGTAGCACGTGCCATGGAGCAGTGTGGAATTGCACACAAAAAAGACAGCTTGCTTACTTCTTTAAGCGACGGGGAAAGACAAAAAGCTTTTATCGCCAAAGCTCTTGCTCAGGATACGCCGCTAATTATATTGGACGAACCAACTGCTTTTTTAGATTTGCCCGCCAGAGTTGAGATCATGCAGTTGTTACGGGATATTGCCAATACATCCGGAAAATCGATTTTGATGTCGACCCACGATCTGGATTTGGCTTTGCAACTATCGGATCGATTGTGGTTGCTGCAAAATGGAGGTCCTTTAATTACAGGTAGTCCGGAAGATTTACTGCTTAAAAATGCCTTTCAAAAAATGTTTCAGCACAAAGGAATTGTGTTCGATAACAAGACTGGTTTATTTAAAGTGATGCATGCCCAACACTCACAGGTAGCAGTAAAAGGTCATGGATTTGAATATGTTTTACTTCGGCGGGCCTTATCCCGAAAAGGGGTTAGGCTTGTAAAAGCAAATCCGGAAGACTGCAACCGCCTTGAGGTGAATAAAGATGCCCAAAAACCATTCTCCTTGTATGTCGACGACCAATGCATACAGTCTGAAGACTCTGTTGAAGTTTTTGTTAATCGCGTATTGGCTGCAAAGAGTTTGCTTGAGGTACAAAGTGAATCACGTGTACTGTCTGAATAAACTAAAATTCCACTTCCCGTTTAGAATTGCTTGAAAATGAGATTTTCTTTGTCTCATGAATGAAGGCTTTGTGTCCCTTGCTTTTCTTTTAGCCCTATGTTTTTCACACTTTTCTGAACTACAGCAATTACTTGAAAAATAGAATCTAATAAGGATAATATTTACATATTTTGTTAATTTTGAAAACAATCAAAAATTTCAGACTATAATTTCGGATACAATAGATTCCAAAAAGGATTATTACAAAAAATGTTTGTGTAAGGTCAGAGACGCGATGCATCGCGTCTCTACAGAATAATAAATAAAAATGGCAGCAAAATTTCAAAATAAATACCGCATACCGTCCGCCCGATTAAAAGATTGGGATTACGGATCGAATGCCATTTATTTTGTAACCATTTGCACCCACGAACGCGAACATTATTTTGGCGAAATTACCAATGGTAAAATGATATTGAATGAAATTGGGGAATTGGCCGCAAGCGAATGGATGAAAACACCCGAAATCAGACCCGATATGAATTTGGAATTGGGCGAATTTGTAATCATGCCAAATCATTTTCATGTCCTAATCACCATTGGCAAAAATAATTACAATACCGGTACAGACGCGATGCATCGCGTCTCTACGTTCGGATCACAATCTAAAAATTTGGCATCAATCATTCGCGGATTCAAATCATCTGTAACCATCAATGCCCGAAATCAATTCTAATTTCGCATGGCAAACCCGGTTTCACGATCATATTGCGGGTGATTTTGCTTCCTGTCACAGAATTGAACAATACATACAAAACAATCCAGGCAACTGGAAAAATGACGAAATGTATGAATGGTAAAGACGCGGTGCATGGCGTTGAAATTGCAAATAGAGTGTAAAATAATTTATGAGACGCGAAACATCGCGTTTAAACCAAAAAAAAATATAATCTTACAATAAGCAGTCCTTAGGGGTTGCGGGGTAGAAAAGTAAATATCAAATTAACTGATACAAAGATAAATGGTTCCCAACTACAATAAAGATCAATTGGCAAAAAGCAATTACAGCGAAGACGAATTAAAATTTCTGAACCTGCTTGCTGAAAAATTTCCAACAGTTCAAGCGGCCTGTACCGAAATTATAAATCTTGAATCAATCATCAGTCTGCCCAAAGGAACGGAGCATTTCCTTACGGATATTCATGGAGAATACGAGACTTTTAGTCATGTACTGCGAAATGCATCGGGCATGGTACGAAAGAAAATTGATGTTGTTTACGGGAACACAATCAGCGAAAAAGAGAAGAATCAGTTGGCAATACTGATTTATTATCCTGAAGATAAACTCAAACTCATCACGAACGAAAAAGATAATCTGAACGAATGGTTTGCGGTAACGCTTCGCAGACTGATTGACGTAGCCCGTGTTTCGGCCGATAAGTATACACAATCGAAAGTAAGGAAGGCCATGCCACCCGATTTTGCCTTTGTAATTGATGAGCTGCTGAATGAACCGACTGAAAAAAAGGAAAAATTTTTCGAATGCATCATACAATCCATTATTGATGTAGATCGGGCCAACCAGTTTATTGTGGCCATAAGTAAGTTTATACAACGCTTGCTGATTGACCGGCTGCATATTATTGGTGATATATATGATAGAGGTCCCTATGCGGATAAGGTGATGGATGTGATACAGGATCATTATTCGGTAGACATTCAGTGGGGAAATCATGATATTGTTTGGATGGCTGCAGCATCAGGAATTCGTGCAAGCATAGCCGCCGTAATTCGTTTGAGTGCCCGTTACAACAATCTGGACACTTTGGAAGATGCCTACGGGATTAATCTGATGCCATTGGCTACCTTTGCCATGAAAGCCT
Source organism: Labilibaculum sp. K2S (assembly GCF_030372765.1). GTDB lineage: Bacteria > Bacteroidota > Bacteroidia > Bacteroidales > Marinifilaceae > Labilibaculum. The sequence continues at coordinate 603,470 of NZ_JAUCMW010000001.1, forward strand.
ACGAGGGCGATCCATGTGAAGCTTTCATTCCCAAGAATACACCAGTCGAGAACATTGGATCGACTCAGATTAAACTGACCAGTAAAATGCACAAAGCCATTATGGTGATTGAAATGAAACTGGCAGGAGAGATCATTCGGCGGAATCCGGAAATGGAAATGGACGACCGCTTGCTGCTCGACAAAATCGATTATAAAAAAGGAACCGTGATTATTGACGGACGGGAACTGGAGTTGAACGACAAATCATTTCCCACTATCGATCCCAAAAATCCTTATCAACTAACAGAAGAGGAGAAGGAGTTGGCCGAAAAACTTCAAATTTCCTTTTTGTATTGCGATAAACTGCAGCGTCACATTAAAACATTGTTCTCTAAAGGGGGGACTTATCTGTCCTACAATTCAAATTTGTTATTTCACGGTTGTATCCCTCTCGACGAAAAGGGAGATTTTAAAGAGCTTACTTTGCTGGGTGAAAAATACAAAGGCAAAGCCTTGTGCGATCAGTTCGATTTAATTTCCAGGCGGGCTTATTTTAACCGCGAACATCCCGAAAAAAGGAACAAAGATCGCGATTACATGTGGTATCTGTGGAGCGGGGCTTATTCGCCGCTTTTTGGCAAAAAGAAAATGGCCACTTTCGAACGATATTTTCTGAACGATAAAGAAGCTCAGCGCGAAGAAAGCAATACGTATTACAAGTTGAGAGATGATAAAGATTCCTGCTGTCGGATTTTAACAGAATTTGGACTCGATCCTGAAGTATCGCACATTGTTAACGGGCATGTGCCGGTAAAAGTGGGAAAAGGGGAAAGTCCGGTGAAAGCGGAGGGGAAACTCTTTGTAATTGACGGAGGAATGTCGAAGCCCTATCAAAAGGTGACCGGTATTGCAGGATATACCTTAATTTATGACTCTTACAGTTTAATTTTGGCCGAGCATACCTCCTTCGAATCGAAACACAAAGCCATTCACGATGAAGTGGATATTGTTTCAACCAGAAGTATGATTGAGCACGCAACCAAACGAATCAGAGTGGGAGATACCTATATTGGAGCCAATCTGCGCCAACAAATTTCAGATCTGAACCGATTGCTTGACGCGTACCGAAAGGGTGTTGTGAAAGTAAAGAGTGTAGGCTAAATGAAAGTATATCGATACGCTAAGACTTGAAAGTTCTTGCAATCTATTCCGATACGTTCAGCTATTTTATTAGGATCAATTGCTAGAAAGCTCGGTGAACTGCCCCCCAAATCCCTGCAAACAGGCCGTTCCGTAAGGAACAGGATTCGTGCAGACTCCCGTTCATTTGCAAAGTTTGTAAGCCGATATCTATCTGACAGACAAATCCTCCATGTATTGGGGGATTTTTTATTGCAGGACCGTATCAAATTTTTAAGCATTTAACCAACAATGTATGTTTAGTAAAATTTTGGCAGGAATGATTGTTCCATTACAAAAAAATGTTCAAGTCGATTTAGTTATAATTTTTTATGTATTTTTAGAAACTTTTATAATATTAATTTTATTAAGCTATTTAAAATGGTATGGATAGCTTAGATAAAGCTGTTGTTAATTATTCTTTTTGATTAATAACTCAGCAAAGAAAAAACATGCCGTTACTAAACCTTAAACAAAAACTATGAGATTAATTAAAAGCTTTTTTCTATTAACGCTTCTATGTGCGCTATGTTATTCGTGTTCAGATTCAAAAGACGAACCAGATTTACCACCTGAACCAGGCAAAGGGATTTTATCAATTAGCCCTACAGAATTCAGTAATACGAAATCTTCAGCAGGTACATCATATGAATTGTCTGATTTAGTAACTGCAGTAATTACAATAGAACAAAACAATGTGGTACTTGAAGCTTACAACTCAAAAGAGATAACACTTGAGAAATGGGGCGATAAAAGCTACACAATTAAAGGAATTGAATTAGAAGAAGGAAACAATTACAGCATTACTGCTTTTAAATTAAAAAATGAAGAGGATAATACAACATTTGCGTCTCCGATAACCGGATCGACTGCTTCTGCATGGGTTACTGAATCTTTACCTATTTCTTTTACTATTGATACTGACAAAACTACTGAGGTTGATCTTCAGGTAGTTACTACCTTAGGTTCTAAGCCGTCTGATTTTGGTTATCATTCATTTACATTCTCTGATAATACGCCAAGCGTACAATCTTATCTTGAAAACATTGAGACTATTTTTCTCGATAAAAATGAGAAGATTGTTCATCACTTTACGCAAAGAGGAATTCCAACTTATTCAGAAATATATAGAAATCACAGTATAAACAAACACATTTCCATTGATATTATAGCTGAAACAATTAAGCATTATTACACCGGAGATGGGGTTTTTCCACAGAAAGTTATTCTTGAACGCCACACATCTAAGGAAGCCTCAATGGAATATCTTTTTACAGAGCATTATGAATCTGGGAATATCGCTAAAATGGAATCAAACATTGAAGTTAGGGAATTTGATGACAATGGCTTACCAACAAAATATATTTCTTTAAACTCAGCAGGTGTTCCAGAGTGGCATGTGGAATATTCACATAATGACAAAGGATATTTAGAATCCAAACATTACTTTGATATTGAGGGGATCAAAGATTACTCATACAATTACACTTACGACGATGAAGGGAATCAAATTTCAAAATCAAAAGTCAATTCAGATGGGACTTTATTAGCCAGCCAAGTTGAATATGAGTATGTTAATGGATTGATGAAACGGTCAATTTACTATAATATTAATGAAAATCAAGAAAAAGAAGAATATGCACGTGAAGACTTTGAATACAATTCCGATAATTTATTAGCTAAAGAAAGTATGATCTTTACTCCATCAGAAATAGTTAATACTTTAGACTATATTTATTCAGGAAATAAATTAGTTTCATCAGAGTCTAGAATATCTACGGACCCGGATTTCCTTAAAATATATTACTATGACGATTTGGGATGGATGGAAAATGAAAATTCCAATAAAATTTATGATTTTAGAGGGCACCTAATTGAGGATCACTACGTATCCGGAGAGTATAAAATTGTAGAATTGTATAATGATGATTCCAATATTTCTGAAAAGAAAATTTATAGTATGGATGGAGTCTTATTAAAATCAGTACAGCCTGAAAATAATAATGCAGTAATAAATTATTGGGCCAATGGTTTTGCAAAATCTGAAACATTTTTCAATAATAATTTTGATATTCTTTATTATCAAAATATGACCAATACTGAATTTGACACTCATAACCCAACTGAATCTGATCAGTTTGAATTGTTGAATCATGTTCGATATCACATCAATAATAATGAATCCGGTGTTATGCTTTCCAGGGTTTATTTAGAAACTATGGCAAATGATGAATATTCATCAGGAATTATAATTCGTGCTGTTGATGAGCAATATGCAAAAGAAAAGGCAGATTACAGTGTCGTTAAAAGAGTGTACACTTATTTTTACTATAGTCAATACAATTCTACTTATGCAGATCCTAATGATCTATATAAATATGTAGTCGTAGTAGATGATTTAGTAACCGGAGAAATAACATCAACTTATTACGATGCTAATGGTAATAAAATTTAATTTCTGCTTAGAATATAATAGAAGCAGTAAATTCACATATTAATTATGAAGAACCTGATAGTTTGTATAACTGTCAGGTTCTTTTTATCCGATTTTTTGAATTCAATCAGTAATACGAATAGGTATTGTTTTGCATTTTTAAAGTTTATGTTCTCATTCGAATTGGGGGATTTTTTATTGTAGGAAAAAAGTATTGGTAGCTGGTCCAACAAGACATTGATGCACTTCTTTTTGTTTGGTATAAATAATAAGTTTACATTGCTTTGTAGCAGCACGAATAAATAGTAGGAAATATTATCGATGGGAGACTTACTTATAATTGAAGAGTTGAATGCTCAGCTAAAGTGGAAAATAAAACAGGTTGAGAAAGTTACTTGGTTGATAAAAGGCTATCAGTTGAATGAATTGGCTCAGCTTACCCATTTAAATATTTCAAAAAAGAATTTGAAAGGCAAATGGCCTCCAGCACTTTTTAAGTTGAAACACCTGGAATTTTTAGACATTCAGGAAAATGAACTTGAATTGATTCCCGAGGAAATAGCTGATTTAAAGAGTTTGCGATGCCTGAATATTCGTCGGAACCAGATCAGTTCACTGCCTCAGTCAATTGCTAAAATACCAAATCTTCAAAAATTATATTTGGGTAACAATAGCTTTACTGTTGTGCCTTCGGCTCTTAGTACCTGTCCTAAACTGGAGCTAATTGATTTTACGAACAATGAAGTTTCCGAAGGACTGGAACAGCTTTTGCACTCAGCATCCATCACCAACATTTATTTGGAAAACAATTGCATAAAGTCATTTCCCTTTCATCTGCTTAAAAACCATCAACTCACCGAGCTGAATGTAATGGAAAATGAAATTGAAAATATCCCGGAAGATCTGCCAACTATCGGACGTTTCTTATTTTAAAATAACTTCTTTTGAAGATGTCTTTAGAAATCGAACCAAACGGCAGTACATTATTTCTCCGAAGAAAAGAGCGCCAGACTATCACATCTTGTTCAATTAACTTTCGGGTTGTCTGCACCCCTTAATTTTAAAATAAAGTAATTGTAACCCTAAGCTTATGTAATTTCATTCAGACAATATTATATTCACAGACTTAAGTGCCACAACTTCAGAGTATCTATTAATTGCTTCTTCCATATTTATTTTTTTGAGAGTTTTACTAACTCAAATAGTCTATATTTATTGTTTCATTTGTATATTTGCACCGCTTTTTAACAGCATTTGCATTGCATTATATTGTAAGATTTTGGTTTTTAACTGCAATTGCAATTATCGTATTATAAAGATTCTCGATAATGAATTTAGTCGTTCGAAAAACAATAAATATACGTTTTAGTGAAGTTGATTCAATGGGAGTTGTTTGGCATGGAAGTTATGTCAAATTTTTGGAGGATGGACGCGAATGCTTTGGTGATAAATTTGGTTTAGGATATTTGGACGTGGCTGCGAAAGGACTATTAATCCCTATCGTGGATATGAAATTGAGCTATAAAAAATCCGCAAAGTATGGTGATGAATTGGTGATTGAAACCAGATTTATACATTCATTAGCAGCTAAAGTAATTTTCGAATATACCATTTATCGAAAAGCTGATATGGCGTTGTTGGTAAAAGCTCAAACTACACAGGTTTTTACAGATAGGGAAGGTCAGCTGTTATTGTGTTGTCCTGATTTTTATATTGGCTGGAAAAGTTCGGTAGGAATTTTGGAATAGATAATAAAATGATACGCTTTATCTATAGGTGTGCATTAAAGTTGACTGAAGCAAAGGGAAAAATAAAATGAATAAAGTATTTATAGCAGGTAGCAATATTATAAGTTCATTGGGTTTTACCACAACAGAAAATTTCAATAATGTTTTGGAAGGGAATTCGGGATTGCAGTATCATTCCGAAGATGATATTCATCCAATTTCATACATAAACAGAACCTTCTTTAAAGAACATTGTTTAAACCACAAAGTGGAAACCAAAGTATCTCTTTTTGAGAAATTGTGTATTCTTTCGATAAAAGATGCTGTCTCTCAAACGATAATTGATCTTAAAGAAGAGGATTGTTTGTTAATTATTGCAACAACAAAAGGGAATGTTGGGTTTCTCGAGAAAGAAAATAAACGAACTCAAGACATTCATTTGTGGGAGAGCGCAAATAAAATTGGCAAATACTTTGGTGTTGCAAATCGTCCGGTGCTTATTTCAAATGCCTGTGTTTCCAGTATTTTAGCTCAGGTAACGGCCGTAAGATTATTGAAGGCGAAAAAGTACAAACATGTGATTGTTTGCGGAGCTGATTTAATCTCTGAGTTTGTGTTATCGGGATTTAATTCTTTTAAAGCAGTAAGTAACAATCCATGCAAGCCATTTGATCTAAACCGAGATGGTCTTTCATTAGGTGAAGGTGCTGGAACTCTTGTCCTAACCACAGATTCAACACAAGCAATTTTCAATGGAGCTTCATGTGTTGCAGGGGCTTCTTCCAACGATGCAAATCATATTTCCGGACCTTCGCGTACTGGTGATGGTCTTGCAAATGCCATTACATCTACTCTGAATCAAGCACAAATGAAACCGGAATTCATTTCAGCACACGGTACTGCAACAATTTACAACGATGAAATGGAATCGAAAGCAATAAATTTAGCTCAGCTAAATGATGTGCCGGTAAATAGTTTGAAAGGTTTTTTTGGGCATACTTTGGGTGCAGCAGGAATAATTGAGACAATAATAACTCTTTGTGCTATGAATGAATCAAAGGCTTTAGAGACAAAAGGATTTGTAGATTATGGTGTTCCTGAACAGATTAATTTAGTGACAAGAACAGAGAATTTAAACTTCAATTCATTTCTGAAAATTGCTTCAGGATTTGGTGGTTGTAATGCTGCAATTCTTTATTCAAAATACTAAGCTATGCATATTTTAAAATATTGTTTCGTATCCGATGCAGAAATTTCTGATGGTTCCAAGATCCTTTTTAAATCGAATGATAAAGATTTAAAATCCTTTTTAAAAGAGTTTTATAAATCAGAAAAACTCGAATACCCGAAGTTTTATAAAATGGATGCACAGTGTAAACTAGCTTTTATAGCGGCTGAGGTTCTGTTTCGGGATGTTGTTAGGGAACAGTATAAAAATGAGGAAATTGCAATGATATTTGCGAATTCAGAATCTACTTTAGCAACTGATATGTCTTACTGGGAAAGCACCAAAGATATTGCGAGTCCTGCATTATTCGTATACACTTTACCCAATATTTTAATGGGTGAGATTGCGATCAAAAACAAAATAAAAGGAGAAAATTACTTTTTCGTATCTGAAAATTTCGATGCCCAATTGTTGCATCAGCAAACGGAAATAGTATTTCAAAACACTACGACTAAGTTAGTTGTAGTCGGTTGGGTAAATTACGAAAGTGAAACAAATTATTTCGCAAAATTATTTTTGGTTTCTAAATCAGAAATAGGTTTATTCCCATTTACGATAGATAATATTAACAATTTAAATAAATAATAGAATGGATTCATTAATTGAAGAACTAAAGATCAAGTTAATTGAGCAGTTAAACCTGGAAGATATGGAACCGGATGAGATTGAAGCTGATCAAGCTCTTTTTGGTGATGGTTTAGGCCTTGATTCTATTGATGCTTTGGAATTAATTGTTTTAATGGAACGTGATTACGGAATTAAAATAACAGATCCGAATAAAGGACGTGAAGTGTTTGCTACTTTAACAAGTATGGCAGAATACATAAAGGCAAATTCATAAATAGTTCAACTCAGCATTATGTCGAGAAAGGTTGTTGTAACAGGTTTAGGCATTGTTTCCGCTCTAGGTTTAGGGGTGGAGCAGAATATCCATGCTCTTCAAAATGGACAAACAGGAATTGCGCCAATTAAATACTTACAAACAAGACTTCGAGACCAATTTGTTTTGGGAGAAGTGAAATATTCCAATACAGAGTTGAAATCTAATATAGGTATTGGTGAAGATGAATTGATTTCCCGAACCAGTTTGTTGGGAATTCTTGCTGTTCAAGAAGCAACGAATATGGCTGATTTAACGGTTGATGAGCTAAAAACATGTGCTTTAGTTTCAGGAACAACAGTTGGAGGCATGGATTTGACTGAGCAAATTGCTGATTTTGAATCTGAGGAAAATTTGCATGAAATTCTGAATCTTCACCCATGTGGCGATTCCACCGAAAAAATAGCTTCCTATTTGGGAGTAGAAGGATTCGTTACAACTTACAGTACAGCTTGTTCTTCGGCGGCAAATGCCATAATGATGGGTGCTCGCTTGATTAAATCGGGTAGAGCAGATCGGGTAATTGCTGGAGGGACAGATGCTTTAGCTTGTTTTACTCTAAATGGATTTAATAGTTTACTGATACTCGATAGTGAGTATTGTAGACCTTTTGATAGATCCCGGGCGGGTCTGAATTTAGGCGAAGGAGCTGGTTTTATTGTTTTGGAGGCTGAAGATATTGCCAAACCAAACAAGGCGCTTGCTGTTTTATCAGGATATGCCAATGCCAATGATGCGCATCATCAAACGGCATCGTCGCCCGAGGGGATCGGAGCCAGCTTGTCTATGCAAAAAGCAATGGAAGTTGCCGGCTTAAAATGTGCTGATATTTCTTATATAAATGCTCATGGTACTGGTACACCAAATAACGATTCATCGGAGGCGAAAGCAATTCGTAATTTGTTTGGAGAGAATCATCCGGCTTTTAGTTCAACAAAAGCTTTTACTGGTCATACTTTAGGTGCTTGCGGAGGAATAGAAAGTGTTTTTTCAATCATGGCGATACAGAATCAGGAACTTTATGCCGGTTTAAACTTTTCAGAAGCGGATGAAGATTCAAATATTGTTCCGATAGATCAGTATGCGAAGTCAGAAATAAAACACGTACTGTCGAATTCTTTCGGTTTCGGAGGGAATAATAGTAGTCTTATATTTTCAAAAATATAAAAAATGGCCATATATATAAATGCATCATCAATGGTTTCAGCTCAGGAAACTCTGGGAACTGAAAAATGGCCCGTGAATACTGTTTCTTCTGAAAACTCGGGTCTTAAGGTGATCGATCCTGTATATAAAGAATACATACCGCCAGCCATGTTGCGACGCATGAGCAGACTCGTGAAATTTAGTTTGGTGTCAGCCTTCGATTGTTTACATCAAGTTGAACCAAATAGTATTGATGCCATAATAACAACAACCGGACTAGGTTGTATTGATGATACGGGTGTGTTTTTAAAACAAATGCACGAGAATGGTGAGACATTAATGAATCCCACTGCTTTTATTCGATCGACACACAATGCTGTGGGAGGTCAAATTGCTTTAATTAAAGGTTTGCGAGTACCAAATTATACTTATTCGCAAAAAGAAACGTCTTTTGAAACGGGTTTGATTGATGCGATAATGATGATTGAGGAAGGCGAAGCCAAAACTATTTTACTTGGTGGCTTTGATGAATTGACGCCTCTTAGCTTAAATCTGTGGAAACAAATGGGTTGCCTGGCAGAGAAAGAACTGGATAAGAATGGACTGAAAAAGGCTTCTAACTCAGGTGTAATTTTAGGCGAAGGTGCTGGTTTTTTTGTATTATCAACAAAAGAACGAAGCTCAAAATCTTCCAAACTGGTAGATATTGAGATTCATCGCGAATCAACTTGCGATTGCAATTGTTTAGTTCAGAAATTTTTAGACAAACACAATTTACATTCAAGCGATATCAATTTATTACTATTGGGTTTGGATGGAACTCCTAACACCAAGAATTTAACTACTTTACTAAATTCTGATTTTGAAAAATCACTAATAGCAGGCTTTAAACATTGCTCAGGAAGTTTCGATACAGACACAAGTTTTGCTTTGTGGATGGCGCACACAGCAATACAGAATGGATGTATTGGCGAAGCGACTTATTTACAAGGAGATAAAGATCAAGAGATTGAAAGAGTTTTAATTGTAAATTCATCAAGAAATAATTCATATTCATTTATTTTATTGACAAGATGTCAAAGTTCACAATAACCAATATCGCTATTGCTTTGCTTGCTCTGCTTTCATTTGTTTTGGGAGTGCTTGAGTTTGCCTGCGATTGGCATGTTATGATTATAGGCATCGTGATATACATGTGCGTATTGATTTGTGGAGTAGTGAATGTAAGGTGGCAGTTTTTTATGCCAATTATTTGTGAGATTCCTAATTCGGAGAAAGAAATATTCTTAAGTTTTGATGATGGACCGCAAGAACAAAGCGAAGCGGTTTTGAATTTGTTGAAAAAACACAATATGAAAGCCAATTTCTTTTGTATCGGAAAACATCTTGAGGAAAATCCCAGATTGGCACAGCGCTTGTTTAATGATGGTCATTTTGTTGGAAATCACACTTATTTACATGAAGTGAAATTTCCAGCGAAATCGGTGAAGAATATGATTGCCGAATTGGAAAAAACGAATGAGCTTATTGAGCGTTTATCAGGAAGTAAACCGGAATATTTCCGACCCCCTTTTGGCGTTAGTAATCCAAATATTGCAAAAGCAGTGACAAGCCTTAACATGAAATGTATCGGTTGGACGATCCGTTCTTTTGATACGTCAGACTTTAAGGGAAGTAAAGCTTTGCAAAAAATAAAAAAGGAATTGAAATCGGGTGATATTGTGTTATTACACGATCATTCACCTCATGTTCTTACCATTTTAGAGGGGTTACTGCCCTTTTTGAAAGAAAATAATTATAAAACTCAAAGAATTGATAAGGCTTTGAGTGTAAATGAAAAATGCTAACTCTATTACTTAAGACCAAATTGTATGAAACGTCCATGGCAAAGTGATTTTGACACACAGGGAGATGATTATCCCAGCATGGTAAGTTTCATATAGCAACTAAAAAAACAAATTATAATTATATGAATAGAATATATATAAAAGCTTTATTGTGTTTTGGTTTTGTTTTTTGTTTGTCAACATCAAAAGGTAAAGCTCAAAATTTCACTTTGGTGAAAGATGTAGAGGCTGTTCAAATGGAGATTAATAAAGTGGCTTCGTCTATTGAAACCATTAAAAGTCGATTTGTACAAGAAAAACATTTGAGTTTTATGACCGAAGCAATTGTATCGGAAGGACTTTTTCGTTTTAAAAAGGAGAATCAGCTTCGATGGGAATATACACAACCATTTGAGTATCTGATTTTATTTAATGGCGATAAAATTATCATAAAAGACAAAAACAAAACGAATCAATTTGATGCAAATTCCAATGCCGTATTTAGGCAAATAAACGATTTAATGTTAGGAGCAATCAAGGGTGATTTGGGCAAAAATAAAGATTTTGAAATGAGTTTAAAAGAATCTGCCAAGCAATACCTTTTAACTCTGAATCCGCAAAATGAAGCTTTGAAAGCTTATGTTTCTGGTGTTGAGATTCGGTTCGAAAAAACAGATTTGGCCGTTAGCAGTATTAAAATGATTGAATCTACTGGTGATTTTACGGATATCAGGTTCGAGAATAGAGAATTTAACACGATAATTGATGAGAGTACTTTTAGTCCTAATTAGTTGCTGTTTAATTTGTATTTCGTGCAGTACAAATAGAACAGCCTCTAAATTATCAAATAGTAAGAGGGTTGAAGAGAGAACTCCTTTGTTTAAGGAGGGATTAAACGAAGCTGTTTTTAGAGGAAGTATCAGTATTTATAAGCATTACTTCTCGGGTATTTTTGCTTTAAAACAAGAAGCAGATAATAAATACCGCATGGTTTTAATGTCTGAAGTAGGAATGACTTTGTTCGATATGAGCTTTACATTAGATACTTATCATTTGAATTATTGTATTGAGCCAATTCGGAAAAAGAGTTTGTTTAAGTTGATGCATCAAGATTTTCTTTTGTTGGTTCATGCACCAAAACAAGAAGATTTAAAGTTTAAAAATGAGGCAGAGGCAATTTCGAAGTATCAAAAAAATGAGAGTCGGGATTTCTATTTTTACGAGAATGAACTGATGCAGAAAATCGATTCTAAAGGATTTTTTAATCGAATACATATTGAATTTAATGAGCAGGAAAATGGGGTTTCAAATTCCATTCAAATACAACACTGGCCAATAAAGTTGAAAATGGAGCTTAAAAGAATGAAGTAGTTATGTTGCTGAATAAATTATATACATACGAACAGGTAGAGAGTGAATTGCCTTCTACATTGAAATTTAAGGTGAGTATTAATGCCGGACATGAGATTTTTGATGGACATTTTCCCGGAAATCCAATTACTCCAGGGGTTTGTCAAATGGAGATGCTTAAAGAAATTCTTAGTGATCATTTAAGTCAGGATTTGTTTTTCAATTCAATTTCCGATATGAAATTCATTAGCATGTGGGCGCCTAAAGAATCTGAACTTGTTTTTATGGATATTGCGTTTAAAATGACTGAAGATGTCTATAAAATAAATGCAAAAATTTATGGTGAGAGCACCGTTTATTTCAAATTAAAAGGGAATGCAAATGTCAGTAAATAATCTGTTTAAAGACCTAAAGGTTTGCGTAATTATTCCAAGCTATAATAACGATCGCACACTTGCCGATGTTATCGATAGGGTGTTGCTGCATACAAGTAATGTAATTGTTGTAAACGATGGAGCGACCGATTCAACGGATTCTATTCTGAAAAGCTATCAATCGTCGCTTGAAATTGTAACGCATAGTAAGAACAAAGGAAAAGGATGTGCTTTGCGAAATGGATTCAAAAGAGCATTGGAATTGGGTTATGAATATGCAATTACCATAGATTCTGATGGGCAGCACTTTCCCGAAGACCTTCCTAAGTTGATCCAACGACTGAAAGAAGAACCTAATTCATTAATTATTGGAGCTCGAAATATGAGTCAGAAAGATGTTCCGGGAGGAAGCAGTTTTGGAAATCGTTTTTCAAATTTTTGGTTCCTGGTAGAAACGGGAATAAGACTCCCGGATACTCAATCCGGTTATCGGGTTTATCCAATAAAAAAACTTGCGGAACTTACTTTTTACTGTACAAAGTTTGAGTACGAAACAGAAGTTCCTGTGCGTGCATCATGGGCTGGTATCCCTGTTCTTTCGGAACCTGTTCAAATTAAATATGACAAGGGAGAGGATCGAGTTACTCACTTTAGACCGTTTAAAGATTTTTTTAGAATCAGTGTTTTAAACACAATTTTATGCTTTATCGCTTTTGCTTACATTAAGCCACGTGATTTTTTCAAGAACCTTACCTGGAAAAATATAAAAGCCTTTTTAGACATAAAAGGTGAAAATAATTTCAAGTTGGCAACATCAATAGGTTTTGGTGTTTTTATGGGAATTGTACCTATTTGGGGTTATCAGATGATTGTTGCCTTGGCCTTGGCCTATTTATTAAAATTGCATAAACCCTTTGTAATTGTTGCTGCGAATATTAGCATTCCGCCAATGATTCCATTCATTATTTTCGGAAGTATTGCAACCGGAGCATTAATTATGGGAATTCCCATGACTAATTTAAGTTTTTCGGATGGTTTTGGTCTTGATTCAATCACCAGTAATTTATTGCAATATGCCATTGGCAGTCTGGTATTAGCTTGTGTTGCAGGAATTTTAAGTGGGAGCTTTTCATATTTATTGTTGTTACTATTACGAAGAAAATAGAAGATTTGATGGGAACTTTCTTTTGGAGTATATTCTTATTTATTAAGCGTTTTCGCATTGTTACTTCTATTGCTGTTGCAGTATTGCTGGCTTTTTTGTGGCTTGGCACCTCAAAAATTCATTTTGAGGAGGATATTTCCAAGGTGCTAATGAGTAGTGGGGAAACGAAGGCTGTCAATCAGTTAATGGAGAACATCGATTTCTCCAATAAAATTGTTTTAGTAGTTTCTCAAAACGATACCCTTTTAGCTCCAAATTACGATTCCTTAATTGTTACTGCTGCACGATTTGTTGAATCAATGAATCCAGCAGATTCTTTAATTAAAAAGATGAGCTTAGGTCTTGGGAAAGACAAAGTGAGTCAAGCCTATGATGTTTTTTATAGAAATCTTCCTCTCTTCCTGGAAGAGGAAGATTACGAAGTCATTGCCAAACGAATTGATGAGTCATCAATTAAAAATACGATAGAAGGGAATTTTAAAGCCTTAATGACACCTGCCGGCATTGGAATGCGCTCCTATATTTTAAATGATCCACTTCATTTTACACCATTGGTTTTAGAAAAGCTAAAGCGTTTACAGCTTGGTGATGCATATAAACTGTACCAAAACTATTTGTTTTCCGATAATGGTTATCATTTGTTCTTTTTCATGGAGTCAGCTTATGCTTCTTCTGATACAGGAAACAATGCCCTTTTGGTTGAGAATATTGCTCGGGCCAAAACGGAAGCCGACAATGAAATTTGCACTTTAGATTATTATGGCGCTCCGGTTGTTGGAGTTTGTAATGCAATTCAAATTAAAACAGATATACTGCTGACTGTTAGTTTGGCATTGGTGCTTTTAATATTACTAATTAGTCTGTTGTTTCGCTCATGGCGGATTTTCATACTCGTATTTTTGCCTGTTGTTTTTGGTATTTCTGTCAGTTTGGGATGCTTTTATTGGGTAAAAGGATCCATATCAGCAATTGCCTTAGGGGTTGGATCTATTTTAATGGGAATAACCATAGATTACACCCTTCATGCATACGTTCATTTCAGGTCTAACCGATCAGTAAAAAGTCTTTTACATACATTGTCACAACCTTTATTGATTAGCGGTGTCACCACTTCCATCGCATTTTTGTGTTTGTATTTTGTTGATTCGCCTGCACTACAAGAACTAGGAGTGTTTGCTGCCCTAAGTATTATTAGTGCTGTATTGTTTGTTCTCATAATTACACCGCATTTTTTAGAGTCTGAATCGACAGTCCAGAAAGTAAATCAAATTCCATTCTTAGATAAAATTACTGCAATTGAATTTGACAAGTTTAAACTCACGAAATGGATTATCCTTGCTTGTACCATAGTTTCTATATTTACAACAAGTCAGGTTGTTTTTAATACCGATTTGGATGCTTTGAATTACCAAACTGAGTATTTAAAAAATACAGAACAGAAATTAAAGGAGATTAGTTCTATTGCTTTTCGTTCGGTTTTCTTTGTAGTTGGAGGTGAATCTGTAGATGCTGCCTTAACTAAATTTGAGACATATACTGCCGTACTAGATTCATTACAAACCCATGGAGTTATCCGTAATATTTCAAGTCCCGGTTCTATTTTAAAATCAAAGAAAGAACAACAGATAAGATTGGATCGTTGGAATTCTTTCTGGACAGAGAATACGAAGAAGAATAGTATTCGATTAGTAAAGGAAGCCGGGGCTCAAAATCATTTTAAACCGGAAGCCTTTTCTTCTTTTGAGAATTTATTGGCAAAAGATTATTCCTATCTGTCAGAAAGCGATCAGGAATTCATTATTGACGGATTGTTCTCATCCCTGCTCAAGAAAAAGAATGATAAAGTATATCTTTTAAATACCCTTCGGGTTGATCAGAAAGATAAAAAGAGCTTGTATTCAACGATTGAAACAGATCGTGATGCTGTCCTTTGGGACAAACAATATTTTTCAAATCATTTGGTGGATACCCTAAAAGATGATTTTAACCGGTTGGTATGGATATCATTATTTGCAGTATTCTTCGTGCTTTTAATCTCTTACGGACGGTTCGAGCTGGCTGTAATTGCGATGATTCCTCTTTTACTTAGCTGGCTGTGGACACTTGGTTTGATGGGGTTGTTTGGCATCGAATTCAATATCTTTAACATCATTATTTCAACTTTTATCTTTGGATTAGGTGTTGATTATGCCGTTTTTATCCTAAACGCACTCATCGAAAACCGAAAATATGGTACTAATGAACTTGAATCCGCTAAGCTTTCCATTTTATTATCAGCAATAACAACTTTTGCGGGCATAGGAGTCTTGATATTTGCCAGACATCCTGCTCTGCAATCCATTGCCGCCTTATCAATTATCGGAATCGGATCCATTCTGTTTCTGAGTTTTACCTTATTACCTATTTGTTACCGCTTCTTGTATTTTACGAATGGTAAAGAGCGGACTACACCGGTGATAATACACAATTTATTTTCATCGGTATTCGCATTGATCCAATTTTTAACCGGATGCTTGGCATTAACATCACTGATACCGGTTTTACTGATTTTGCCCATTCGAATGAAAACGAAGAAGTACATTTTTCATTGTTTGGTGCAATTTTGCAGTAAGTTTATAGTCTATAGTATCTTTGGAATTAAAAAGAGGTTTATCAATCGCGAAAAATTCGACTTAAGCACTCCTAAATTAATTGTTGGCAACCATCAATCTCATCTCGATTTGGTTTTGCTTTTCATGTTACATCCAAAAATTGTAGTGATTACGAATAATTGGGTTTGGAACAATCCGTTCTATGGTTTTATAGTGAAATTTCTTGATTTTCATCCAACAAGCAAAGGTATGGAGAAGGTTGTTGAACCTCTTCAGAAATGTGTTGACAATGGCTACTCGGTACTTATATTTCCCGAAGGACGCAGAACAAGAGATGGTGAAATAGCCCGATTCCATAACGGAGCAGTATTTTTGGCTGAAAAATTATCACTTGATGTATTGCCCGTTCTAATTCATGGGGCAAATCATTGCATGGATAGAAATGAATTCTTCCTTAGAAATGGTCAGATTACCTTGCAATTTTTTGATTTGATAAAGAAAGAAGAATTTTCTAAAACAGAAACCTACGTTCAGCGAAGCAAGCAATTGTGTTCTTTTTTCCGATCGGAATTTGATAGAATGAGACAAGAGCTTGAGACTCCTGATTATTTTGCCAATAAATTGGTACAAGCCTATATCTACAAAGGCCCGGTATTAGAATGGTATTTACGTGTGAAGATTAGACTGGAACACAATTATAATTTTTTCGACAAGATAATCCCCAGAGAGGCTGTTGTTTGTGACATTGGATGTGGATATGGATTTTTAGCAGCCATGCTTAAGTTTGTTTCTCCGAAGCGTGAAATTTATGCACTCGATTATGATGAGAAAAAAATTAAACTGGCAGCGCAGGCTCATGCTAAAATTGAAGGATTGCAATTTGAGATTTGTGATATTTCAAAAGTTGATCCGCCCAAAGCAGATACTTATATTTTAAATGATGTTCTGCACTATATGCCCGAATCGCTGCAATCGGTTTGTATCGAAAAGTGCATGCAGAATCTTAAACCCGGAGGACAGATTATTATTCGTGATGCAGACACAGATCTGGAAAAACGGACGAAAGGAACAAAGCTAACAGAGTTGTTCTCAACAAAGTTATTGCATTTTAACAAAACAAAATACGAGAACTTATTCTTCTTTTCGGGAACCAGAATAGAGGAAATTGCTACTGAAAATGGATTCGAATTTGAAATTTTTGATCAATCCAGATATACTTCAAATATCATTTACAAACTAAAAAGAAAGACTGAACTATAAGTGGGGGAATTCGATGTTATAATAATTGGTAGTGGCTTAGGCGGTTTAATCTGTGCCAACATTCTTTCGAAAGAAGGAATGAAGGTTTGTGTATTGGAGATGGACAAACGAATTGGTGGAACCCTTCAGTCATTTGCTAAGGAAGGAGTTCTTTTTAACACAGGTCTTAATTATACCGAAAGCTTGAGCGAAGGCGAAGTATTGTACAGATACTTTAATTTTCTGGGTTTAATGGATGATTTAAACATCCAGCGATTAGATGTAGATGCTTTTGATAAAATTTCATTGGGAGAGGATGGCATTGAATATCCATTTGCTCAGGGGCATGAGAATTTTATTGAGCGAATGAGTGAGTTTTTTCCTAAAGAGAGAGCCAATCTGCAAAAATATTTCACTGAAATGGGCGAAGTATGCAATGCCTTTCCCTATTACAATTTAGAATCAGATAATTATTCGTTACACAGCCTGGGCAAGCAGCAAAGTGTTTCCGAATTTTTAAGAAGGACTACTCCGGATCGCAAACTTCAAAAAGTGTTGGCCGGAATGAATTCCTTATATGCCGGTGTTGAAGGACAAACACCCATGTATATGCATTCTTTAATCAATTATTCATTTGTAAAATCAGCATGGAGATTGGTGAATGGCAGTTCTCAGTTGGCTCTCTTATTGGCAAAAGGGATCAAAGCAAATGGAGGTGTAATTCGAACCGAAGCTCGCGTGCTTGCGCTGGAAGGAGAAAAGAATACAATTCACAGAGTACGATTGCAGAGTGGAGAATATTTACATGCAAAACAAATCATTTCAAATGCTCACCCAGCCTCTACAATAGAGCTTCTTTCTGAAAATATGCTTCGCAAAGTATATCGAAACCGGATTCTTTCTCTGGAAAATTCAGTGGGAATGTTTAGTCTCTATCTGGTACTTAAAAAGGACAGTTTAGATCTGTTCAATTACAATCACCATCATTTCCCCAATTCTAATGTTTGGGGAACGCAATATTCTGCAGAAAATTGGCCGGAGCATTTTATGCTCTATTCTCCTGCAAATTCGAAGGGCGGAAAATATGCCAATGGTTTAACCGTGATTAGTTACATGAAGTTTAGTGAGATCAGTCAATGGCAGAACACAACGAGAGAATCAAGACCTCAGTCCTATTGCAATTTTAAAGATCAGAAATCAGAGATCTTGTTAAAAGCAGTGGAGAAACGGTTTCCTGGTATTCGCAAGCATATCAAGTCGGTATATTCCTCAACCCCTTTATCTTATCGTGATTACACAGGTACTCCGAATGGTTCAGCCTACGGAATTAAAAAGAATGCGGAGAATCCAATGCTGTCATTGCTTAGCCCAAAATCGAGGGTGAACAACCTTTTATTTACCGGTCAGAATTTAAATATGCATGGCATTTTAGGGGTTACAATTGGTGCAGTAATGACCTGTCAGGAATTACTGGGAAGCGATTATTTAATCAATAAGATTAGAAAATACTAAGCAATAGTAGTTTCTAAAATAAAATATGGACAAAGAAAAATACGATATTGTAATAGTTGGAAGCGGACTGGGAGGACTGACATGTGCATACATATTGGGGAAATTCGGGTATAAGGTTTGTGTGCTTGAAAAGCATTTTAAAACGGGCGGAAACTTACAAACCTTCAAACGTAAGGGTTGTAGGTTCGACACAGGCATGCATTATGTTGGAAGTTTGGGAGAAGGAGAGGTTTTGCATAAGTTTTTCAATTATCTTGATTTACTGGGGAAGGTAGATGCCCGCAGATTGGACGAGGATGCCTTTGATGTGATTAATATTGCCGGGCGGGAATACAATTATGCCATGGGCTACGAAAAGTTTACCCAAAGTTTACTTCTTGATTTCCCTAACGAAGAGACTGCGATTCTGGCCTATGTCGGTAAAATTAGAATGCTAAGTGAAAGTTCTGATATTTTTAATTTGCGTCAGGTCGATTTGATGGATACATCCAATATGTCTTATTATGGGCAGAGTACCTCCGATTTTATTGCTTCGTTGACCGAAAATATTGAACTGAGATCTGTACTGACGGCATTGAATCCTTTATATGGAGGTGGTGAACAGACTACACCACTTTATGTGCATGCATTGGTCAATCACTTTTTTATTACCAGCGCCTGGCGCTTAACCGAAGGTGGAGATCAAATTTCCGATGCTCTGGTTGACTCCATTCAGGGAATGGGAGGTAAGGTCTTAACAAAATCTGAAGTTGTGAAATTTCATTTTGCGGGCAAACTCATGTCGGCCGTGGAAACCAAGAATGGAAATCTATTTGAAGCAGAACATTTTATTTCAAACATGCATCCTTCAGTCACAATGGATTTAGTCCCTGATGAGAAAATTAGAAAATCATACAAATCAAGATTGACCAATTTGAAAAATACCATATCCGCATTTAGCGTTTATATCGTATTGAAAAAAAATAAAATACCTTATTTGAATAAAAACTATTACTACTACAAAACAAATAATGTTTGGGGTGTTGATAATTACGATAAAGGCGATTGGCCGCAAGGTTTAATGCTTTATTTTGCTGCAGATAAAAACAATCCCGAATGTGCAGAGAGCGTAACGATTATAACTTATATGAAATATGAGGAAGTAAAGAAATGGGAGGGCACTAAGATTGAATGTCGGGGGGAAGAATATTTAGCCTTTAAAGCAGAAAAAGAAAGAGAAGTGATGGCTTGTGTATCGGAGGTTTTCCCTGATATTTTAGATGCCGTTGATACCAGTTATACATCAAGTCCTTTAAGTTTTAAAGATTACACGGGCACCAAGGAAGGCAGTATGTATGGGATTGCAAGGGATTGCAACAATCCAATTGAATCCTACCTGCCATCCCGAACCAAAATATCAAATTTACTTTTAACAGGGCAAAGTGTGAATTTGCATGGCATTACCGGAGTACTTTGCGGAGCATTGTTAACCTGCGGACAATTGGTAGATATTAATGCCATTCTTCAAGACATTAATTCTTGTTATCCTGAAGAATACAAGAAATAAAATCAAATAGATGAGAAAAAGAACAAAACTGTTATTGGCTTTCGTTGTCGTGCTTACTGTATTTTTTATTTACCTTTTTACGGTAACAAAAATGGAAGAGCCGGAGCACAATCAGATCAGTGATCAGGATTTACCGGTTCTCCAGCTAAGTGATTCATTGTCGGTTTGCGGAGACAGCTGGATGAAGTTAAACGAATATGGTTTATGGGAATTGTTCGTACAAGGCGATCCTTATACCATGGGATTTAAGAATGGACAATTAAGTAAAAATTTGGTTCAGTATCAGGAGGAAGCTTTTGTTGCCCAACTTGACAAATTGGTGCCTTCAAGATTCTATCTTCAGTTTCTACGTGTCTTTTTGGGTTGGTTCAACCGAGATTTACTAAACTACGTTCCCAAAGAATATCAGTTGGAAGTAGCAGGTATTTCCAAATCCGCATCCGATGAATTTAATTTTATAGCTCCCCCTTTTCAAAGAATCATGTCCTATCATGGAGCTCACGATATGGGACATGCACTGCAAAGCATGTGTTTGGTGGGTTGCACTTCTTTTGGCCTTACAAATGATTACAGCGCTGATTCAAGTGTACTGATCGGTCGGAATTTTGACTTTTATGCAGGAGATCAATTTTCGGAAAATAAGATCATTGCTTTCATGAAACCCGATGATGGATATCCATTCATGTCGGTTACCTGGGGTGGGATGATTGGTGTGGTTTCAGGAATGAATTTGGAAGGACTAACGATTACCTTAAACGCTGAACCTACCGGCATACCAACTAGTAGTAAAACACCAGTTTCTATTCTGGCCAGAAAAATTCTGCAATATGCTTCCACCATCGATGAAGCATATGCAATTGCTCAGCAATACGAAACCTTTGTTTCAGAATCATTCTTAATCGGGTCGGGCAAAGAGAATCAATTTGCATTGATCGAAAAAACGCCGGATAAAATCGCTCTTTTACATCCAAAAGAAAACTATTTGGCGGTTACGAATCATTTTCTTGATTCGAGTATGCTGTTGAACGGTGCAGACAGTCTGTCACATTTTGTGAATGCCACTCATTACCGATTGAATCGCGTTGAAGAATTAATTGATAGTACGGGCAAATTCTCGGTGCAACAAGTCGCTGATTTGCTTCGCGATCGAAAAGGGACTAAGGGGGCGAATATCGGATTGGGAAATGAAAAAGCAATCAATCAGTTGATTGCTCATCATGGAATTATTTTTAAACCTGAAGAGAAAAAAGTTTGGATCTCTGCAGCCCCCTTTCAATTGGGCGCTTTTGTGGCTTACGATTTGGATGAGATTTTTGCTGATCCTCAAGCTTATCGTTCTAAGAACCTGTATCTGTCTGCCGATGTAATTGCAGCAGATGCAATGCTGCAAAACGAGGAGTATACCAATTTTTTGAAATACAAAGCGGAACTGTTGAAAATACAGAAAGGAATAAAGGAAGAAAGAGATTTTCCCAAAGAGGAATTGGATGCTTTTATTTCTTTAAATGAGGCATTTTATTATCCATATCAGGTGGTAGGAAACTACTATTTTGAAAAGGGAGAATTTGCTTTGGCAAAAATACATTTCGAAAAGGCACTGCAATTAGAAATTCCACAAGAATCAGAATACGAAGAACTATCGAAATTAAGTAAGGAATCAAATGAGCTAATGCTCAAGGAAAAATAAATTAGAAGCATCACAAAACTAAGCTCTGCTATTTAAAAAATTATAAACATATGAATAAAACAATTTTAATCATCGCCATTATTTTATCTTCTTCAGTTACATATGCATTGGATACAATAAAGACAATACGAGGTGAAAAAACACCGACAGAAGTGATTGCTTATGAGTGGTCTTGTGATTCAAAAGGATTAAATAAGGACATGGAGACTGATGATTTCTCACAATTAACAAAGGCGAAAAATAAAGTTTTTATTGAATCAACAGATAAGAACGTTGTTATTCATGCAACTAAGGCTCTTGGTGGTTGGGGATATTGGACTATTACTGAAAATAAAGAGGAAGCTGATTTTATTTTAAATTTCTCATATCAGTTTACAGGCTTGGGAGATGTTTTTGGATATGCTGAATTCTTAAATCCTGAAAATGGAAATGTTATGAAGACTACAAAAGAAGTAAATTCAATGATGTCGATGGATTTTAATTCAAAAAGAGCAGTTATAAATAAGCTTGTAAAGAAGGAGATTAAACCCTTATTTCGTAAATAATAGGAGATAAACTTCGATTCTGGTTCACTATCAGAACCAATTATATTATCCTTTATCAATTCCAATTAACAAGCTTACTAGAAAAGAGCACACTATTATATTTTTTAGGAATAAGAATTTTAAACTTGTGCGAATACAAAAAAAAGACCATGTTTATACCCGAAATAGAAAAAGCCAGTCAAAAAGAGATCGTGAACTATCAGGAAGGTCGTTTGCCTGAACTGTTTGCTTACTTAACTGAAAACTCCCCTTTTTATTCCAGATTTTTTAAAGAGAATAACATTAAAACGGAGAACATAAAAACCATGGCTGATTTTGCCGCAATTCCTGTGACTACAAAGGAGATGCTGCAGGAACACAATATGGATTTTTTATGTGTGAATAAAGGCAAGGTGATTGATTACATAACAACATCAGGTACTTTAGGCGATCCGGTTACATTTACCATGACCGATTTGGATTTGGATCGATTGGCTTATAACGAATACATATCCTTTTTATGTGCAGGAGGATCTTCAGCTGATATCTATCAGTTGATGGTGACCATGGACAGACGATTTATGGCTGGAATGGCTTATTTTTTGGGCATTCGGAAAATGGGAGCGGGTGTTGTTCGTGTTGGGCCGGGAAATCCTGAACTGCAATTCGACAGCATTCAGCGCATTCAACCAACAAGTATTGTAACCGTACCCTCATTTTTGATTAAGCTGATCGAATTTGCTGAAGCAAACAACATCGATCTTACTAAAACTTCGATCAAAAAAGCCATTTGTATTGGTGAAGCCATCCGTAATAACGATTTCTCATTAAACAAACTGGGAGCACGAATAAAAGAGAAGTGGGATATTGATTTGTATTCTACTTACGCTTCAACCGAAATGGGAACGGCATTTACCGAGTGTGAATATGGAAAAGGAGGACACCATCATCCTGAAATGATTATTGTTGAGTTTTTAGATGAGAACGATCAGCCGGTTAAAGAAGGGGAAGCCGGAGAGGTGACCATCACTAATTTAGGTGTTGAGGGAATGCCTTTGCTGCGATTTAAAACAGGAGATATTTGTTATCATTACACCGATGCATGCGAATGCGGAAGAACAAGCATGCGTTTGGGGCCGGTAATCGGCAGAAAAAAACAGATGATCAAATTTAAAGGAACCACCCTTTACCCGCCCGCCTTATACGATATTTTGAATGATATTAAGCTGGTGAAAAATTATGTAGTGGAAGTTTCAACAAATAGTATTGGAACCGATCATATTTTGCTGAAATTAGGCGTCGAATCTCCATCGAAAGAGCTTGAGAAATTAATTAAAGATCATTTTAGAGCCAAGATAAGAGTAGCTCCCTTTGTTGAGTTTGTAGATATTCTTGAAATTCAAAAAATGCAATTCCCAAGTTTGAGTCGAAAACCAATTACTTTTATCGATAAGCGATAGCGATACAGATCTGGAAGGGAGAAGAAACAAATATTCACCGTATAGAGGACAATACATACATGACAAATTACACCAAGGAAAATACTTTTGACAGAATTAGATGTTACAACGATTCGGAAGCCGTTGATGCTTTAAAAAGAATGGTTGAGTACGATGAGTTTTATCCGGTGTTTAAGCATGTATTTCCGAATTTAGATCAGTCTGCACTTACCGATTTATTTTTATCAATTACAGGTTCATACGATTTTCAAAAGAGAGTCATGAATGATGCTGTGAAAACAGTAATTAAATTCAGTATGGATGAATTTTCCTGCGAGGGAATCAAAAATCTGAATAAAAATGAAGCTTATCTGTATGTGGCCAATCATCGCGATATTGTGATGGATGCGGCATTGTTGCAGCATGTTTTGGTCACCCATGATATGAATACCACCCAAATAACCTTTGGGGATAATTTAATGTCTTCAGATTTCATTATCGATTTTGGGAAGATAAACAAGATGTTTACCGTAATTCGCGATTCGGACAGGCGGGAAGCGCTTCGGAATTCTCAGGAGCTTTCGGAATACATGCGTTACGTAATTCGAAGCAAAAATGAATCGGTATGGATTGCACAGCGACCCGGACGTACCAAGGATGGATTGGATGAAACCCAGCAAGGTTTACTAAGAATGTTTAGCATGAGCGGCGAGGGGAGTTTTAAAAATCGCTTAAAAGACCTGAACATTGTTCCCTTAGCCATTTCGTATGAGTTTGAGCCCTGCGATTACCTGAAGGTTTATGAGCTTTGTGAAACGAAAAAAGGAAAGTATATCAAGAAAAAGGGGGAGGATTTTAATAGTGTTGTTGAGGGAATCAGAGGATGTAAAGGACGCACAAAACTGGTAATGGGTACATCTCTGTCTCCATTTATAGATGCATTGCCTGATGATATTGATAAAAAAGAGATTCTAAAAGTAGTTGCTGGTGAAATCGACAGACAGATTTATAGCAACTATCAGCTTTGGCCTACTAATTATATCGCTTACGATATGCTGAACGATGGCCGGCAATATACTGCGAAATATACACAGGAGGAAAAAGACCGCTTTGTTGCGCATATGAATACAAGTGCCGCCAAGCTTGATTTGGATGCTGAAGAATTCAAAACTGCTTTTCTCAGTCTATATGCCAATCCTATTAAGTAATAAAATCTAAACAGATTGCATATAAAAAGGAGAAACTCTGGGAAGTTTCTCCTTTTTTTTTGCCCTGTTTTAAATTAAGTTTTTTCAGTGGTGGGAGAGGTTTTCCGATAGACTAATGGCCTAGAGGGAGTCTACCGATTGGCAGTTGGGCTTTCATCTTAGTAATTCGTTTGCTATCTTTTTTTCTTCATGTTTTATTAGCTCTATTGTTACTAATTTTAGTACATCACTTAACATTTTAATTTCTGCTTTTTTATTAGCTATTGTACTCAGAATATTATCGCGATTTTTTTCATTCCCCTTATAACCTTCATCAGTTTTTGCTATTAAAAGAGCTCTATTTTTAGTAGATAATTCTCCCTTTTCAAGATTATCAATCCGAAATGGAATATCAACCACAACTTTCTCTATTGCAAGCAAGTGCTTAGTAAAAGCAATAAGTACAACATTCAAATTATTTACAAAATTATCAACTGAATCTTTATATGTTTTTTGTTGCATATCAACAAAGTTGTCATGATACAAAATTGACAAATTGGTTTGAGTACTTTTTAATTGTGACTCTAACTGTGCGATTTCTGCAATTAATTCCCTATTTGAACTTACGATGCTAATTTTATTAGACATTCTTTCTATGTTCCAAAAATCCAAAATATTAAGATTGTCGGATAATACAGCCTTCAAATCAATCAACCATTTTTGTTTTATCTGATTACCAAATAGTTTTATTTGAAAAGACATCTGTTGCCTGTTTAGTTCGTCTGCATGATCGGTCTGTTTTATATGATTTTTCTGGTTTTGTATAAGAGTGCTAAACAAAACGAATAATGTTATCAAACCACTAATTACAGCTCCAGAATAGCTACTCCAAAAAGAAAACCATTTTTCTTCATTTCCATTTATATTAAATAAGGAATTATTTAACGGTAATAAATAGTTGAGTCCAATTGGTACTGTAAATATTGCAATTGTTGCAATAACTATATATAAAATTATCTTTCTAGGTTTAATCATTTCTATAGGTTTCATGTGAATCTCCCAGCCTTACTGCCAACGGCAGTTTGTCTAAAAACTAATCAAACTGCTCAATTAAGTTTTAAATATAGCTGTTTTAAGGATACATAAAATTGAAAACACCTTCAAAATATGAAATGCAAATTATTATATGTGGCTAAAGCCTATCTATTAATTTGACAAGACCAGTTGGCTAAAGCCAAACTGAATTTAAAATATTCCTAGCCTTTTGCTTTAGCATCATTCTACTCCTTCATTAATGTAAAGCTTCGAGATTTTTAATCTAAAAAAAGAAGCTTTAAAAGCT
This sequence comes from Labilibaculum sp. K2S, assembly GCF_030372765.1. GTDB lineage: Bacteria > Bacteroidota > Bacteroidia > Bacteroidales > Marinifilaceae > Labilibaculum. Next base: position 629,827 of record NZ_JAUCMW010000001.1, read on the forward strand.
CGCTAATCAGCAAAATTTTAAAGCTTCCATTTTATTTTTTAGAAATATTATTTGGTTGTGCAACGGTTACTTTTGTTAGCGGCTGTTATTCCACTATTTCTTTCTAAGCCAATCAACTTGTTGTTAATAACCTTCTTTAAGATTATTATTAAAATAGCACTTATAACAAGGATTGAAGTGAATATTATAAATGGTAATGCAGTATCTGAGGGTTTATAAAGAATAGCTCCCAAGAATAGTAATGAGTTTGAAATAGCCATTATAATATATGAAACTCCTTGAAATAGTCCTTTGTATCTAATAGGGGAGCTACGATAAATAATATATACTATTGTAGGTGACAATAGAGTCTCTGCTATTAGAATAAAAATAAATGCATTTATTATAATAATATTTCCACTTATTGAATACGACAATGTATCAAAGCTTGCGATCGTAATAAATGCAATAGAACAAAGAACAATACCAATTAAAATGATATTAAAAATATTCCCCCATTTTATATGTTTTCTTCGAGTAATTATTACAGAAAAAAGCACAAGGAATATTAGTGAAATATATTTTTCAATATTCGAAAATAATTGACTTAAATCGAATCCTTTTTCGGTGTAATCTCGCACGAAAAAAGTAAAAGTGAGTCCTTTTTGGTTTAACGCAAATCTAATTAACACTCCAATAGTAAGAATCGATATTAAAATTAATGTATTGATTTTCTTTTGAGAAATACTTACCGGATTGACTTCAGGACTAGATAAAAAGTCGAGTTTAGTATATATGCTTTTAAACTTTAAAAAGAGGATCAGAGATATTAAACCAAACAGAAATGCAAATAAAAATATTGCATTATATCCTAGGCTATTTTTGAGGTAAAATGAAAGTCCAGGTGCTATTAATCCACTCATATTGACTGCAAGTGAGAATAAGATAAATCCTGATAGTCCAAATATTTCATTTTCCTTTTCATTATAAATATTGCCAAGAAGGACTATAATGTTTGGTGATGTAAGTCCAATTCCAATACTTAGAAGAATTAAGGCTGTCAATATTAGAATGCTTATGCTTGGGAGAAAGGGAATAACCAAATACATAGCTGTTAATAGAAAAAATCCAATTTTAACAATTTTAGCTCTATCTCTTAAATCCCCAAGCAGTCCAGAAAAAAGAGTGGTTAATCCTATCATTCCATAGAAGATACTGTAATAAATTTCTGCTGTATCCGTTGCTAATTTGAATGATTCTGTTAAGTATTGAATAAGAATAGCCATGATGAGATAGAAAGCTAATCTTTCAAACATTTTTGAGAGTAATAATAATGAAATACTTGATTTCCTTTCTTTAGTCAATGTGTTTCTCATTTCTGTATTTAATTGCAACCAACTTGTTAGAATGTGCACCGGTGCACTTATTTTTAATATATCAAGTAAAAAGGTGCACAATACCTTGTCTTATGCTATGTCTTGTGCCTTGCTACCGCATGATTGCTATCCTCCAATAGGACAGACAAACAGCAACTTTCTCTAAAGGCCATTAAAACTAAGCATTAAATGCACTAAACAGTAGTAATTAGCTAGAGAAAGCAATTTGTAGAACTAAAAAAGAACTGCTCTACATAAGTTGAGGTAAAAAAAGCAGAAGAAGGTACAATTTATTGCGGAAGAATATCTGTACAATCATTATTGGGCTGGAAATGCCCGCTTTTACTGCTGCAGAGTCCACTTCTGGTCTGCAGAACTCATTTCTGGTCTACAGAGCCCATTTTTACACTTGCAACATCCATTTTTTGGTTTGCAGAGCCCATTTTTACACTTGCAACATCCATTTTTTTGGTTTGCAGAGCCCATTTTTACACTTACAACATCCATTTTTGGGTCTGCAGAGCCCATTTTTATACTTGCAATGTCCATTTTTGGGTCTGCAGAACTCATTTCTGGTCTACAGAGCCCATTTTTACGCTTGCAACATCCTTTTTTGATTCACAGAGCCCGTCTGGCTTGAAGACAAGACAAAGATGATAAGCTTAGGTTTAAAGTTGGCGGTTTTCTAAAATCAGATGCAGATTATTATTGAGTAAGGAAGAGCAAGAGGGAATGAGTGAAAATGCAAACACCACGGAGCAGCACAGAGAAAAAACAAAAACATTCACAAATTGTCATTGCGAAGGAGCATAGCGACTGTGGCAATCTGTTCCCATTTGAGAACAATCGTAAATTAATTCGAATACTGCAATTTGGTTCCTTCTCCTTTAGGAGAGGGTTAGGGTGAGGTGTTCGGAAAATTGTTTTCAAGGAAGTACACAAAAATCAGAAGGATCTGCGTCTTCATTTTTTAAAATTCGAAACGGTATTTGGTCATGCTCTGACTATAAGCAAGCCGTTCTGGTAAGGGTATGACTAGTATTTACAAATACTGCCACGGTACTTTGTACCTAAAAATCATGAACATGCTTGTTGCTACAAATACCACGGTGCTCTGCACCTTTATTTCTCATGTTTTATAATCAGTGCAGATCATATGAAATCATAAGGATCTGCGTCTACCTATTTTAAAATTTACTCCCTAATTCGAATACTGCAATTTGGTTCCCTCTCCTTTAGGAGAGGGTTAGGGTGAGGTGTTCGGAAAATTGTTTTCAAGGAAGTACACAAAAATCAGAAGGATCTGCGTCTCTGGTAAGGGTATGACTAGTATTTACAAATACTGCCACGGTACTCTGTACCTAAAAATCATGAACATGCTTGTTGCTACAAATACCACGGTGCTCTGCACCTTTATTTCTCATGTTTTATAATCAGTGCAGATCATATGAAATCAGAAGGATCTGCGTCTACCTATTTTAAAATTTACTCCCTAATTCGAATACTGCAATTTGGTTCCTTCTCCTTTAGGAGAGGGTTAGGGTGAGGTGTTCGGAAAATTGTTTTCAAGGAAGTACACAAAAATCAGAAGGATCTGCGTCTTCATTTTTTAAAATTCGAAACGGTATTTGGTCATGCTCTGACTATAAGCAAGCCGTTCTGGTAAGGGTATGACTAGTATTTACAAATACTGCCACGGTACTCTGTACCTAAAAATCATGAACATGGCTGTTGCTACAAATACCACGGTGCTCTGCACCTTTATTTCTCTTGTCTTATCATCAGTGTATATCATATGAAATCATAAGGATCTGCGTCTACCTATTTTAAAATTTACTCCCTAATTCGAATACTGCAATTTGGTTCCTTCTCCTTTAGGAGAGGGTTAGGGTGAGGTGTTCGGAAAATTGTTTTCAAGGAAGTACACAAAAATCAGAAGGATCTGCGTCTTCATTTTTTAAAATTCGAAACGGTATTTGGTCATGCTCTGACTACAAGCAAGCCGTTCCTGTCATGCTCTAACTAGTATTTACAGATAATACCACGGTGCTCTGCACCTTTATTTCTCTTGTCCTTTAGCCGGACGGGCTTTTCATCTTCGAGAAATCAACTTAAATAAAAAATACAGAGCTCTACTATTAATTAAACCAATTACAAGGAATGAAAAGCATAATTTTTCGCACAAAAAAAAGCGAGCTTTATGTGGCTCGCTTCTGTTCTGTAATTAGTTCGTTTTAGTATCTCTTGTACGATTTCATTGCCCGGTATAAACTGTTGGCCCAGTAGTTTCTTATACCCATTCCTGAAGCGGCCCCCTGAATTTTCTTAGTCGATAGCACCTCTAGGGTAGATCTGTCAAAGAAAGTCGCCCAAAAAGTCCCTGTAGTGTTTATCTTATCAAATGACTCAACAATAAAGACAAGACCAATGCCTTCCGTTTTGGGGTATTGTAAAATAATGTTCGTCACGTTTTGTTCACTAACAAGACTGTTTGCTGTTATCAACAATCAAATTTTCAGCAGATATCGCCGAGTTTTTTTTCTCAACAATGCTTAGGTCGTAATGGAGCGTCTCTATTTTAAAGAATTTGGAAACATTGAATTTTTTCGATTCATTGAGAACAATCTGATTCCATTTAAGCAAATAATCTTCTTTTATAACTTCGGGATTGGTGAACGCAGTTTTCGGAAAAAGTTTTGCCTCGGTAAAATCCAATCCTAACCAGGTCACCTCTTTTTTATAAGAATCCTGAGCAATGCTAATTGCAGTAAAAAAAGTGACAATTAATATCGATAATAGTAAACGTTTCATATGATTATAATTTTAAGTTTTTGCCATATGGAACTTACCATGCTGAGATAGTTATCTCCCTGTGTGTCAAACCGCTTTGGCATGGACGTTACATATATGAATTGTTTTAGTATTTACTGCACAAGATAGATAACATTTTTTTAAATCAGAATGATTATGGACAATAAATCTTCATATCACAGCTTGCAATCAATTCATCATTAAGATAAACCTCACCTTTAATTAAATTATAGTCCATCACTCTGTTTTCCTGCCTTACAATTGTTTTAAGAATGCTAAGCACATTAGGACGACGAATGATTTTTACGTTTTTAATTCCGGCAATAAATCCTTGCGGAACTTCCATTCCAATTTCTTTAGCCTGATATCCATTGCCCGCAGCAGCTGTTTGTGCAATGTTTTCCACCAAGCCGCCTTCGCTTAGTTTTCCATGATTTACAAGAGGATGATTTTCGGGCACCGTAAAATGACAAATCGTTATTTTATCGGAGACTGAAATGATCTGATCCACCAAAACAAAAGGATGTTTTTGAGGAATTAGACCCTTGGTGGTATGAGGGAATGTCATCTTTTAATTTTTTAGATAAAAAAGTGGAAGAGTATGGCTTTATTGATTGTTATCGTAAAGCCATACTCCGATACTTAGGCTTTTATTTTGCACTTATATAGTGTGTGACTAACGCCAATATCGTGAATTTCTTCAGCTGCATAAAGTCCTGCATTGTCGATAATGGCCAACATATCTTCAGAATGATACATTTGCGAACAGCCATTTGCCAGGCATGTGAAATATAATGATGTAGCATGCAGACTATAGGTTGAAGCCTCGTATTTTTGTTTGTCCCAATAGGTTTCCAAAATGTATACAGAACCATCTTCTACAATCGCATTTTTTGCTCTCTTAAGCAATTCTAAAATATCTTCTTGCGAGAAACAGTCCAAAAACTGACTCATCCAAACAATATCATAACCAGTTGGAAAAGGAACAGAATGATCGAGTAGATTTAGAGGGATACCCGTAACACGATCGCTAAGATTGTTCGCTTCTATATTTACATAGGCTTTTTCCAATTGACCCGGCAAATCGAGTATGGTAACCTGAACATCTTCGTCGTATTTTCCACATTGAATCGACCATTTTCCTGTATTGCCGCCAACATCAAGAAGCTTTTTAGGCTTATTTGCAAAAACGATGGGTAATACCTCCGGAAAAGCAGTGTCGGAGTAGTAGTGATCAAATTCGAACCAGCTTTTTTGAACTTGCTCAGGCAATTGAGAAAGTCCCTCGTATACCGTATCCCATTCGCCAAATACTTTTAAACCTTCCGGCTTTCCATTTTCTATGGATTTGTCAAGATCGAAAAATCCTTCGTAATTCACATCGTGCACAAAGTTCATGTTCACCTGAGTCAACGGATCGCTCAATAAAAAGAAACCTGTTTTGGTAAGAAAGTACCGGTTTTCTTCAACCCGAACAATTTCCATGCTCAGTCCGGCTTCAAGCAGAACTTTAACGCCATAAACCGGGATGTTTAGTTGTTTGGCTATCTCTGAAATCAGAATTCCCTTATTTCTTTGTTTTTTAATGATTTCAAGAATGCCCATTTTTTGAAGAGAACGTGCAGCCTGAAACATGATGGGTCCAAAAGCAATCTTTTGAGCATCAAATTTTGCTTGTAAAGCAGTCTTATTATCGTTACCAAAATTCATATGTTTTGCTTTATAGGTCTTTTAATTTGCAGCGTTTTTATCACCCCAAAATGAATAGAAGTTGAACCATTGATTCGGATTTTCGAGAACAATTTGTTCCAGATTCCTCACATAAGGTTCAATCATATTTTTAAGATCTTGATTTCTTGTTTTTAGCTTGTTAGGGTAGGGAAGTACCTCTGGTTTGCTTGCCTTAAAATGGTAGTGATATCTACTTGTTTTAATTGCGGAAACATAACAGACCGGAGCCCCGAATTTAGATGCCATATAAAATGGCCCGCTTGGGAATTGTGCTTCCCGGCCTAAGAATTCAGTACAAATTGTTTTACTGCCAGGTAAAAAGCGATCGCCGTGCAAGGCAATAAATTCGCCTTTTTTAAGAGCTTCTTCTATGGCGTGCAAATGATCGAAATTGTTTTTTATGGGAATGATCGACATTTGTTTATTACGCAGTACATTTTGCATTAATTCCTTTATTTTTTGATGCTCGGCATCGAGCATTACAACATGTACTTTGGTGTTAATTCGCGTGAGTAAATGACCGGCAATTTCCCAGTTGCCAACATGTGCTCCAATTAATATTCCTCCTTTTTTATCTTTGGCCAGGGCATGCAAATATTCTTCTCCATCAAAGTCGAAGGTAAATTTGTTTTTAATTCCTGCCATCACAACAATTTTATCGAGCAGGCATTGGCCAAGCATCACATAGTTTCTGTAAATGGCTTTATAGGCATCAAATTTACCATACTGAAGTCGGTTTTGATAGAAATAGATCAGAGGGCTCTTATCAGAAAAAAACCAGAAATAGACAGCAACCGCCCGCAAAAGAGCGTAAGAAAACCGAATATTTACCTTCTTTAGTAATAGGATAAATATTCGGTATCCTGTTGTACCACCACGGGTTTTACCTTCCCATGATGACATTAGGAGTGTATTTTTACTTGTTCTTCAATATAGTCGTATAGATCGGAAAGCTGACGAATGTGAGTCATTTCCTCGCCTTTTACTTTAAATCCAAATTCTCTTTCGATGATTACTACGATATCCACAAAATCAAGACTTTCAATCTCCAAATCATCTTTAAAATTGGCATCAGGTTTAATCTGATCCTCTTCAATTTCAAATTCATCAATTAAAAAGGCATCCACTTTTTCGATTACTTCTTCTTTAGTCATATGGGTTGTTATTTTACTTTTTTCACGATTAAGGTTGAGTTTGTACCACCAAAACCAAACGAGTTGGATAGGAAAGTATCAATATTTTTTTCAATTCGATTTCCTGAAATATTTAGTTTGGCGGAATACTCATCAGGGTTTTCAAAATTGATGGTTGGGGCAATGTATGAATTTTGCATCATCAGTATCGAATAAATAATTTCACTGGCACCACACATCCACATTTCATGACCAGTCATCGATTTGGTTGAATTGATAGGTGTTTTGGAGCCGAAAATATTGTATAAGGCCTGCGCTTCATTCATGTCACCAATAATAGTAGAAGTGGCATGAGCATTTATATAGTCGATGTCCTGAGCACAAAGACCTGCGTATTTAAGTGCTTTTTCGAGCGATTTTGTTGGGCCTTCAACATTTGGAACAGAAATGTGTTCACCATTCGATGAAAAGCCATAGCCGGTTAATTCGGCAAGAATTGGAGCACCACGCTTGATGGCCGATTCGTAGCTTTCAACAATTACTGTTGCTGCACCACCACTCGGCACAAGTCCGTCACGATCTCTATCAAATGGGCGGGAGGCTTTGGTCGGGTCATTGGTGTTAATTGAGAAGGCACTTAAACCATCGAAAGAACCCATTGATTCGGCATTCACCTCTTGTCCGCCGCCACAAATAATAATGTCCTGTAAGCCTTGCTGAATAAGTACCATTGCCATTCCAATGGCGTGCGAACTACTGGCACAAGCACCGCTAATGGTGAAATTCACGCCCGTTAGTTTCAATATAACCGATAAATTCATGGTTATAGTTGAGTTCATCGACTGAAAAATGCTTCCTGATCCCACCAGAGTGGTGTCTTTTTTGGCACGAACGATATCAATTGCATTGATTACCGGTACAGCAGAACTGTCATTACCATAAAGAATACCAACTTCATTCTTTAATCTGAAATCTTCATCGATTTGAGCCATTTCCAAAGCTTCCATGGTTGCAACATAAGCATATTCGCCTTGTTCGGGTAATCCTATCCGCATTCTTCTTGGCAATACACCTTTCAATATAGGGCGCTCAATAATTCCTGTTAAGGGAGATCTAAAACCGTCATCAATTCGTTTTGCATCAATTCCGATTCCAGAAACACCATTGTAAAGGGAATGGTTTACTTCTTCAATATTTTTTCCTATTGTGGAGTAAACTCCCATCCCTGTAATGACCACTCTCTTCATATCTTTTGACTTGTCAAATACTATTTAATGTTTACTACTAGCTGTACATGCCTCCATTAATAGAAATGGTTTCTCCTGTAATATAAGCAGCTTTGTCTGAGGCTAAAAATGACACCGCATAAGCTACCTCTTGGGCAGTTCCAAATCTATTTAGAGGAACTAGTTTTTTAAGTTCTTTTTCGTCTAAACCGGCAGTCATATCTGTTCTGATAAAGCCGGGAGCAACAGCATTTACGGTTATTTTCTTCTTTCCAATCTCCATTGCCAGCGATTTTGTTGCACCAATAACGCCTGCTTTTGCTGCCGAATAGTTTGTTTGACCAGGCATTCCTTTTTGTCCCGATAAAGAAACTACATTTATGATGCGGCCCCATTTATTAATAACCATATTTGTCAGCAACTTACTGGTAACGTGAAAGAAACTGTCCAGATTCGTTTTTATTACTGATCCCCATTGGTCTTCAGACATAAATACCATCAGGTTATCTTTGTTGATGCCAGCATTGTTTACCAGTACACTAATGTGTTGATCAGGATTGGAAGCCTGCCAGTTTTCCAGGCTGTTTTTAATTTCATCACTATTGGAAACATCAAAGGGAAGGAGTTCACCATTACCGCCTTGATCTTTAATTTCCTGTAAGGTGTTTTCGGCTTCTTCGTTGTTTGAACGATAATTGATAAGAACATACATTCCATCGGCAGCCAGTTCTTTACATATTGCTTTACCAATACCTCTCGATCCCCCTGTTACCAGCGCATATTTCATATGAGTCTAATTTGTTTTTAAGTTAGCATATGGTCCCGAAAGCTTTTGGGATTACCATGCTGGAATAATCATCTTCCCGTGTGTCAAAATCGCTTTGGCATGCACGTTTCATATTCTGAATTTTGTTGCTTTTACTATATTTTGAGATCTAATTGGCAAATTTTTCATTCCCAATTTTAAATATTCTCAATTCTCACCTAAATATTTCAGTCTATACCGTAAGGGCCTTTTCTGACTCTGCAAAAGTAGGAAGTTTAATTTCAAATTCCTTTATTAGTTTTTCTACAGCAGCCATTTCCTCATATTTAGGACTATCCTCGATAAATACAGGCACAATATCCCGGGCCATGGTATATAATTTCCGAGTAAAAGGCGAGAGTTCAGATTCTATTTTTAAGTAATCAATAGCCTGGCAAACAGCAATGATTTGTATGGCCAGTACTTGTCTGGTATTGTTTAAAACCCTTTGACACAATATTGCTGAGTTAGTTCCCATGCTTACAATATCCTGATTGTCATTGTTGTTAGGAATTGAATGTACATACATTGGGTTAGAAATTGTTTGGCATTCTGCAGTAGTCGAAGTCGCTGTAAATTGCATTGCCTGCATGCCTAAATTCAATCCCAATTTTCCTAAATTGATAAAAGGAGGCAAAATCTTATTAATCTTATTATTGAAAAGGAAATTTAATTGTCGTTCCGACAGCATACTCATTCGGGTGGTAACCATTTTTAGTTTATCCATTTCCAGAGAGATATAATCTCCATGAAAATTACCGCCATGCAATACATTTTCTTCACTAAGCGACACAATAGGGTTGTCGTTTGCCGAATTGAGTTCGTCCTCTAAAACACGCGCACAATTGTTTATCGTATCGAATACCGGACCTAAAATTTGCGGAACACAGCGCAAAGAATAATACTCCTGTACCTTCTTAGTAAAAATATCCTGATCCAAATTTTGATCGGTAAAGAAATGCTCCTCCCGTTTCAAAATTCGATTGCTGTTGCCAAGAATAGATTGCATTTGTCTGGCAACTTCGCGCTGTCCTTTATGTCTTTTGGCAAAGTTGAGTTCATCTGAAAAATGATCATCAAATGATTCAACAATTTCATTCATGATACAAGATAAACTTAAGGACCAATTGAATAAATTTTTAGCTTCCTGCAAATTGTTGATCCCCATACCTGTCATTACGGAAGTGCCGTTTATAATTGCCAAACCTTCCCGTAATTTTATTTGAATGGTTTGAAGTCCTTCCTTTCTGAATACTTCCTGAGTAGGACACCATTCGCCCAGATATTTTACTTTACCTTCGCCAATGAGATTTAATGCTAAATGTGCTAATTGAACCAGATCACCACTTGCTCCAACACCACCATGTTCAGGAATAAAAGGAAGAATGTTTTTCTTTATCATCTGACTAAGCAGTTCGATACAAGAATAATGAACGCCTGATTTTCCTTGAAGGAAAGAATTTAGCCGGGCCAGCATTGCCGCTTTCAGTGTTGCATCATCAAGAGGATTGCCTGCTCCAACCGCATGACTTCGAATAAGATTTAACTGCAGTTGAACCTGTTCTTCCTTTTGGATCTTATATTGAGCCATGGGGCCAAGTCCCGTATTTATTCCATAAATTATTTTGTCTTTAGAAAAATCGAACAAAAAATTATATGATTCTTTTAGCTTCGCACATCTTTCTTCCGAAATTTCGAAATCATGATCATTATTTATGATTGAGATAAAATCATTTAGCTCTAATAATGAATTATTTAATAGTATTGGCATTTGTTTGGTTGAGTTGTTTTAACAGGTTGCAAAAAAATAGAATAATAACTAAAATAGCAACGGTTTTGTTGAGTTATTGTAACCAATTGCTTATTTAAATAGAATAAATCAATTGATTGCATTATCCGTGTTTTATAACCAAATGATTATAATAACCTTACCCTAATATACATTTGTTTGGATGCATATTCCTACTCCAAAATTAAAGGTATTTCTTGCAATAATTATTTTTTTACTCCTTAAATAATGCATTCTTAAATAAGATTGTGCTGTTTGCTGGTAGAACTGTTTGTGACTAAAAGTGCATTATTGTCTGCTTTATGTGTTGTTTGTTTGTATTCTTCGCTAAGAAAAGTAAGCATATCGAATTTAAACAAGTCACCTAGATGAACTAGAATTTGTAAGATTATAATTTCCTCATTCTGTATATGTCAATTTGCTAACTTTCCGGAATGTTGACCATTTGAAATTAGAGACGGACAACTCCTTCTGCCAACCCATAACGAATACAAACCGAAACAATTCCAAACATATCTTTAAAGAACTTATCGTCCTGTACGTGCGGTCTTTACCATAATTCGGAATGTGGCAAATCAGCCGCACGACTGGTTCACACATTGATTTTTCCTGCAGATACCGCTCAATTCTCATCTTTGAGCGGATCGTAAATATTTTTTCAGCATGAGTTAAAATATCTGTTTGTTCAATCAAGTTGCTGCTAACAGTTTATTCTCTAAAAGAATAATATTCAACAAACTATTTGGAGTTAATAAAAAAAATTATAAACTTGCACGCACTAATTAAAAATAATAATAAAGATTGATTTAATGGAACTTTTTTTAAAAGACATAAGGAATGTAAACAATGCAAACAGGCACTATGCTCAAAAGCGTAAAATAATTTCATTGTTGAATAAAGCTGAAAATCCACTCACAATTCCTGGTATTTGTAAAAAGGTAAAATTAAGTATTCCTACCGGAACAAAGTTGATAAACGAATTAATAGAGACTCAGATCATTGTTGAGGTAGGTAAAATGGAAACCGAGAATGGCCGGCGTCCCTCAGTTTATAAGGTGGATCCAGATTATGCATATTGCATTGGTGTTGTCATTTTACTAAAAGGGATTTCATTTTCAATTTTCAATTTAGAAATGAATGAGGTTTACAAATTTGATAATAATGATTTTATTCTGGAAAACACTTCTAAATGTTTAGCCGATGTTATTGCTTTTATAGGAAATTCAATTAGCGATTCGAAGATCGATTTGAATAAAATATTGGGGGTTGGTATTGGTATTACCGGCCGAATAAATTCACAAACTGGAAATTCGTACAACTATTTTAATTTTCTGGAAAGTTCGCTCACGAGTCATCTTTCTGAGCAACTTTCGGTTCCGGTATATATTGATAACGATACTCATGTATTAGGAATAGCAGAACAGTTTTTCGGAGAGGCTAAAAATGTAAAAAATGCTTTTGTTGTTAATTTGAGTCGGGGGTTGGGTTTGTCTATAATTGCCAATGGAGAAATTGTGATCGGAGAGCAGGGGTTTGCAGGCGAGTTTGGTCATATTCAGTTTGCAGAATCAGATAAACTGTGTTTATGCGGTAAGCGGGGTTGTTTAGGTACCGAAGTTTCCGGTTATGCACTTGAGCAGAATTTTAAGGAGCAAGTACAATCAGGAGAAATATCTTTGCTTTTGAACAGTAAAGACATTTCAGAAATTCAATACGGTGATATCTTAAAAGCCGCATGGGAAGGGGATGCGCTTTCTATTTCGCTGATTCATAAGATGGGTTTCCTTATTGGGAAAGCACTCGGGAATATGGTGAATTTTTTAAATCCAGGCATAATTATAATTGGAGGAAAGTTTGTATCGGCAAAAGAAGTATTGATTGACTCGATAAAATCGGGCATGACACATACGGCCTTGTCTCTTCCTTTGCGATCATGTGAGTTAATATTTTCATCGATTGGTACTGATGCTGCAATTAAAGGAGCAGGTGCTATTGTTTTGTGCAAACTGCAGTTAATTTAAATAAGTTTTAAATATAAATAATTACTAACCAAACTATTAATAACCCAAATAAAACCTCAACTATGAAAGAATAATCTGAAAAAGAAAAAAAGAAAGCCTGCCACAAGGCTTAAAGCACATGGACAGGCCGAAGTAATAGTTCTACAAAACAAATTTACTTCATTTATTGATAATAATCTATTATCTGGATTTAATTCTTCATTTCAGAAGTATTGAATCTCGTACTCAAGCAAAGCAGTTTTTATTGTATCCTACAATCTGACGTGATGTATCTGTCAGTTTTTCAAGACTCTATGATTTGTCTGGAAGTAGAAGTGCTGTGCGAATTTTAAAAATAGTTTTACGTGTAAATCTTTTGTAACAATACTATAATGCTAATCTTTATGATGAAAAGACGAATTAGCTCATTGGGTTGCGTTCTGGCTGTATTCTTTATTTTAGGAAGCCAGATCGTATCAGCACAAGTGAATGTTAAAGGTAACGTGTCGGATGAAAATGGAGAGCCACTGGTTGGTGCTACTGTTTTTATAAAAGGAACAGTTTCGGGCACTGTTACTGATTTAGATGGAAATTTTGCAATCGGAATTCCAGGTAATTCTGAAAAATTGGTATTCTCTTTTATCGGTTATGAAACTAAAGAAGAACTGATTGGAGCAAGAAATTTTATAAGTGTTATTCTTCAGCAGAAGAAGCAGGGACTTGATGAAATTGTTGTTGTGGGGTATGGAACTCAGAAACGACAATACGTAACAGGAGCTGTTTCTCAGATCTCTGGAAAGGATCTTCTGAAAGCCCCGGTAGGGAATATTACGAATATGTTGGGAGGTATGGTTTCCGGTGTTGTTTCCCTGCAGCAATCGGGACAGCCGGGAGCCGATGGTGCCAGTATTATTGTTCGGGGAACCGGAGCCAAGTATATTGTTGACGGAATTGCCCGTAGTATATCTGAAATTGATCCTAACGAAATTGCATCAATATCAGTTCTTAAAGATGCCTCTTCTGCCTCTGTGTATGGTTTGGATGCTAACTCTGTTGTTATTGTAACAACAAAAAGAGGTGTTGTTTCTCCTTCTAAAATTACATTCACAGGAGGTTTTGGTGTGAGTGATAATGCTCTAATGATGGATATGCTGGATGGTCCGGAATATGCCTATTGGTACAATAAAGCCCGTGAAATGGATGGTGATGTTCCGGTTTTTTCTTCTTTGCATGTTGAAAAGATGCAGAATGGAGACGATTCAGATGGTTGGGGAAATACTAATTGGTACAAAGAAACTTTTGGAGTTGGAAAGACTAAGAATTTTAATGTGAATGCAACAGGGGGTACAGAGAATATTAAATACTTTGTGTCACTTGGGAATTATAATCAGGAAGGTAATGTTAAAGGCTTTGATTACGACAGGATCAACTTACGTTCAAACATTGATGCTGTAATTTCCAACAACTTAAACTTGACTTTTGATATTTCCGGAAGGATTGAAGACAGGAAGCGTCCTGGTTATTCTGCTTCGCCAGGTGATTGGAATAACATACCTCAACAAGCAATGAGGGCACTCCCTTATGTGCCTAAGGAAATGAATGGGGTACCGGTGTCAACCCGAACTGCAAGTTCGTATGTGAGTCCACTTGCCGCTTCCGATTTAACGGGTTATTACAAGGTGAAAACAAATGTGATTCAGACGAATGCAGCATTGAACTATAAAGTGCCATTTGTGAAAGGTTTAAGCCTTAAATTCATGACAGCCTATGATATTTCCTATCAGACATCAAAGGCATTTTCCACTCCTTACTATACTAATGTAGCTACGGCTCCAACTTCTGCAACTGAAGATATAAGTTATGTAAATACTTATGATGCAAGAGGAACGAACACAAGTTTGGTTGAGGGCATGTCACATTCTACCAATTTGACAACAAATACAAGTATAAAATATGAAAATGAATTTGGTTTGCACAATGTCTCTTTTTTGGCTCTGATGGAAACCATAAAGAAAGAGGGTAATAATTTTGGGGCATATGGCTATGGATTTGATATTTTGGAATTGGATGAATTAAATTATGCCAGTCTTGCTGATAAAACAAAAGTATCAGGCGGCAGCTATGAACAACGTCAGGCAGGTTTTTTAGGACGTGTAACTTATGGGTATGCAAATAAATATCTCGCCGAGATGTCATTACGTTACGATGGTAGTTATGTGTTTGGCGGAATGACTAAAGGCAAACGATGGAGTCCTTTTCCTGCAGCTTCGTTAGGATGGAGAGTATCCGAAGAGGATTGGTTTAAGAATAATTTCACTAAAGTTGACAATCTGAAACTAAGAGGAAGTGTTGGATTGACAGGAACAACTGAAATTGCTCCTTATTATTATTTGAACACCTTATCATTGATCGAAGATGTAGTTGTTTTAGGAGGTTTATCCAATAATGGATTGATAACCTCACGCCCGGCAAATATCAATCTGACCTGGGCAAAAGCACTGCAGTATGACTTCGGTTTTGATGTAGGTCTGTGGAATGGCAAACTAGGTGTTGAATTTGATGTTTTCTATAAATACATTTTTGATATGTTGAGCGTTTCTGATGCGACCTACCCAGATTCTTACGGAGGGTATGTGTATGGATATGAAAACAATAACAAGCAGGATCATAAGGGATTCGAAATAGCCTTGACGCATCGCAATAAAATTGGTGATTTTAGATACAATATAGGAGTTAACGTAACATATACTAAACGCAGATGGTTGAAATATGGTGATTCTGCAAACACTCCTGATTGGCTGAAAATGACTGGAAAAGAAGTGGGTGCTCAGATTGGTTTTATTGCAGAAGGATTATTTCAAAGTCAGGAAGAAATTGATAATTCTCCTCTAATTGTAGGTAAGGATGTTCGAGTGGGAGATATTAAATATAGAGACAGAAATGGTGACGGGAAAATTTCTTACGAACAGGATCGTGGATATATTGGAAAGTCTTCATATCCAAAATTTATGGGAGGATTTACATTTAATGGAAATTGGAAAGGTATTGATGTGGCGATTTTGATGCAGGGTGCAGTTGGCAGAGATGTTGCCTTAACAGGAGTTTACAGCAATGGAGTAATGGATAATACATCTATGACTAAGCCATTTTACCATGGTGGAAACTCACCAAAATACCTTCTTGAGAATTCATGGAGAGAAGATAATACAAATGCAGAATTCCCACGTTTGGCTTTGGTAACAGCCAGTTCAAACAATGCTTTTTCATCTAGTTTTTGGTATCGTAATGGTGACTACCTGCGTCTGAAGAGCTTGCAAATTGGATATACTATGCCAAAGCAATGGGTTAGTTCAATAGGGATAGATAATTTAAGAATATATGCCGAAGGTAAAAATTTGTTAACCTTTAGTCATCTGGCAAAATACAATATTGATCCGGAACAACCAGGTGTTTCAAATGGCTACTATCCACAGCAAAGGATTATTTCAATGGGTGTAAACTTGACATTTTAAATGAATAAACATTTCTTATTATGAAGAATAAAATATTTAGAATAGCCATTTTACTTGCTGCCTTTAGTATGTATGGTTGCGATGAATTGCTTGATACCACACCTACTGATCGAATTTCGGATAAGGTGGTATGGGAAAATGAAACTAATGTTACTTTGTATTCCAATGTTTTCTACGCTTATATTGATAGATATGGTAGTTTTGGAAATTCGCAGTTCAATGGCAATTTAACCGAAGGCCTGACAGAAACGTTAAAATATGGCTCCTATGTACCAGGCAGCAAGGCCGGTGATTCAAATAATTATGTATTTACGCCGGAATCCATGTCACCTACAGGTAATTTACTTAGTACTTGGGGGGAGACTTATGAGAGAATTCGACGCATAAATGAATTTTTAGTTGGGTTGAAAGAGTACTCACAATTGACTGAAGAAAAGAATTTATTGTTTGAAGGACAGGCAAGATTCTTCCGTGCATTTCTATACTTTCAGTTGGCCAAACGTCATGGCGGCGTAATTCTCTACACTGATATGAACCTGCAAAAAGACAAAGCCCGCTCATCGGCTGAAGAAACCTGGAATTTAATCGAAGAAGATCTTGATTTTGCCGCATCAGCTTTACCTTCAGAATGGGATGATGCTAACAAAGGCCGTCTGACAAAAGGTGCTGCTTATGCTTTTAAATCAAGAGCGATGTTGTATGCCGAACGGTGGCAATCAGCAAAAGATGCTGCAGATGCGGTTTTTGAATTAAATAAATATGCCTTAACTGGTAATTGCAGCGATTCATGGTTGGGCGGAAACACTGAGTCAATTCTTGAAACAAACTATTTAGTGACAGGTCCAAATCATAGTTTCGATAAAGATTATGCAACTTTTGGTGAAATTGAAAACCAAGGGGGAAGTGGAACACCTACTCAGGAAATGGTTGAATCATACGAAAAGAAGGATGGAACTAAGGTGGATTGGAGTGCATGGCATTTAAATGGAGGTACAACTGTGACACCCCCGTATCAAGATTTAGATCCTCGGTTTGCTGCTTCTATTATTTTCAATGGCTCGGATTGGATGGGGCAAACCATGGAGAATTGTGTGGATGGAATACATGGAAAATACATGGGGTATCGTGATGACACCTATGCAAAGGGAAGAACAACCACCGGGTATTATCTGCGAAAATTAAGAGATGAAGATCATACTGATTTGGTAACTTATCGGAGTACTCAAACTTGGGTTGAAATTCGTTTGGCTGAGGTCTATTTAAACAGGGCTGAAGCAAATTACCGTTTAACTAAAAGTGGAGATGCGATACTGGATTTAAATGCAGTACGCCAACGTGTTGGGTTACCAGCTAAAGTTGGTCTAGCCGGTGATGATCTTTTTGATGCTATTCGTCAGGAAAGAAAGATTGAATTGTCATACGAAGGGCATTTGTATTGGGATATGAGAAGATGGAAACTTGCACACATTGAATATAATAATTATCGTACTCATGGGATGAAAATATCGAAAGATCCTGCAGGATATTTATATGAATATGTGGATTGTGATTTACAGGATCGAAAGTTTTTGGAGAAAACTTATGTTTTACCTATCCCTTATAGTGAACTGTCAAACAATTCTGCCATTGAGCAATATGATGAATGGAAATAAAAAAAAATGATTATGAAAAAAAATAAATTAATAGCAATCGTTTTGATCTTTTTCAGTTTTCTTAATGGTTGCCATGATCCGGAAGAGTTAATTCCACCCATATCAAGAGAAGGAATTAATAGTATTACAGCAACATTTGCCGATGGAACAGGATCATTTGTTGGTTATATAGAGGAAAATAGTAATGTGATCACGATTCCGATTCCATACTTCTATCCTTTAAGCAGTAATAATCAGATTGTTGAATCTAAGTTGAAGGATATGCGTTTAACTGCAAATCTGGATGACAACGTAGTGATTAGTCCTTCTCTTTTGAATTTGGATTTAACGCAAGAGAACGTAATCACAGTTACCGATCAGGTTAAAATGCGGAAGGAGTATATTGTAAAAGGAGAAATCCGAAAAAGTTCGGAGTGTTTGTTAGAAGCATTCAAATTACCATCCTTAGGTCTGGATGGGGTAATTAACGAAGAGACCAAAACAATTTCTCTTGTTGCACTTGGCAATCTAAACCCTGCTGTAGCTGAAATAACCATGTCTTATCATGCAAGTATTTCACCCGACCCTACAGCCGAAGCCTTGGACTATAATAATGATTTGGAACTTACAGTAACTGCTCATGATGGACTAACAAAGAATGTTTACACCATTAAGAAAGAGGTTCCTGAAAAATTATTGTATGGGATTCGTTCGGGAAGTGCTAAGCTGATGTTTGAGAAACAATTGAAAGCGGATTGTGGAATTATGGTTGACAACCTTACCGGAGGTATGGCGGTTACAAATGATTATGTGATTCTAAACACCCGAAATGAAAATAGTGTTTACCTGGACGCAAAAACAGGAGAAAAATTGGGGGAAATTGACTTGGGATCTTTGAAAGGTTCACTTACCAATTTCTACAATACTTCCGATACTGATGGAAATGTGCTGATTTGTAACTTAGCTCCAAATGCTGGTTCTTTTAAGGTTTGGAAACTTGCTTCAGTAACTTCAACTCCTGAATTATTGATTGAGTGGGACGGTGGTTTGGCCATTGGCCGGAAACTTTCTATTAATGGAAGTATTAATGGGGATGCGATCATTACAGCTCCCATATTAGCTGCCGGCCAAAAAATAGTACGTTGGACCGTTGTTAATGGTGTTTTAACATCACAAACTCCTGAGATTGTTACTATGAGTGGTTTAACAAAGGGGTGGACTACGAATGCTGACGTTGTTTCTTCATCCAATACAGATGTAAATAGTGACTATTTTGTTGCATCCTATTCGGATAATACGTTTGCCTGGGTGAACGGTACTACAAATGTGGTACGTAAAAAATTGGATGCTATTAGTTCCAATTATATCCCGAATGCTGTCGATTATTTGGAGTTCAATAATGCAAAATATGTAACGTTAAACTGGGTGAATAGTTTTACCTGGGGATCAGCTGATGCCATTTGGTTATTGGATGTTAGCAGCGATATGAACTTTGAAGGCAATATCGACTTAAAAACATGTAATGCAGTTGTTTGGGAATCTCCCCGAAATATATACGGTGGAAAATCTGTGTCTCCGGCAGTAGCAAATGGAAATGGAACTGGTGATGTGGCTCTTAGAGTTTCAGAAGATGGCTATTTCCTTTACCTATACTTTATGTTTACAAATGGTTATGTAGTCGGTTATCAATTCGATTGTATAGACCTTTAAGATCGTTAAACATTACAATATTGGTGCCTCGGAATAATGAGGCGCCAATATTTAATCCAATGATAAACAATCAAGCGAATTTACTTTGCTATGTATAAACAGGTTTGAATAAAGTTATCAGACAAGAGAGTCTGTATGAGCAATTTAAAATTTAATAATATTCTGATGAAAAATCGAATCAATCAGTTTTTATATCTCTTATTAATTGGATTGTCACTTACTTCCATTTTAACTTCATGCGGCGGGAAAAGTGATGATGACTATAAATGGGAATGGGATGATGATGAAAAACCTGTAAATTCTGAGAAACCAAGATTTATCTGGATTGATGCAGCTGCAAATTTTCCGGATTTTGCGAATAGCAAGGATAATATTCTTCGTGATTTAAAGTTGGCTAAAGAGGCTGGTTTTACAGATGTTGTTGTAGATGTCAGACCTACCAATGGTGATGTGTTGTTTCGAGCGGAAGCAGGAACACAAGTAAAATGGCTTGGTGCATGGCTGCCCTCAGGATATACTAAAATTGATCGTACTGAGAATTGGGATTATCTGCAGGCTTTTATTGATGCAGGTCATGAACTCGGACTAAAAGTACATGCTGGATTTAATACTTTTACGGGTGGAAATACAAGCAGTTTAGGTTCCGAAGGTCTCTTGTTTCGTGATCAGGAAAAACGTACCTGGGCAACTGAATTGTTGACCACTTCGGGTATCGTAAATACGCTGGATCAAAGTGTTTCAGGGGCAAAGTTTTTTAATCCTGTAAATACTGATGTTCAAAATTACGTTTTAAACTTACTGGAAGCATTAGCCTCATATTCGGATTTGGATGGCATTTTTTTGGACAGGGGGCGTTTTGATGATCTTGATAGTGACTTCTCTTTGTATACGAAAAAGAAATTCGAAGAATATCTGGGATACTCTATTTCCAATTTTCCTAAAGATATAATGACTGCAGGAACGAAGGCAGGTACACTCCCTTCTCCTATGCCTGTTTATTTTAAACAATGGCTTGAGTTTCGTGTGAAAACCATCCACGACTTCATGGAAAAAGCTCGAAATCGGGTGAAGGCAATAAATAAAGACATTCAGTTTGGAGTGTATGTAGGAGGTTGGTATTCTACTTACTATGGAGTTGGAGTAAATTGGGCAAGCCCCGAATACAATACTGCTTCGGCATATCCTGCATGGGCTGCAACCAATTATAAAAACTACGGTTATGCCGATCATATGGACATTATGCTGATCGGTGCTTACGCTTCACCAACCAGTGTATATGGAACCAACGAATGGACTATTCAGGGATTTTGCTCCAAGGCAATGGATAAAATTAAAGGAGATGCAATCGTAATTGGCGGACCGGATATTGGAAATGGAGCATGGGCTAATAGTAGTGATGCAGTAATAAACCAGGCAATAACTCAATCGGTTGATGCAGCGATGAATGCCTGCGACGGTTATTTCCTTTTCGACATGATTCATCTGAAGAAAAAGAATCAATGGCAATATGTGAAAGCCGGAATTGACAATGCGCTGGGTGAAAAATAAATACGAAATATTTGATTTAGATTAAATGATATAAAAATGAAAAACACAATTATATACTATTTACTTCTTGCGTTTGGATTATTTACCGGATGCAGTCAACAGAAAGAAAAATCGGCAATAGATTTAAAAAAGAAATTGATGTGGTTCGATGCTGAGGCAAATTTTGAGCGTTTTAGCTATCCTGATTCCATCGATTTTTATTTGGAGAAAATTAAAAACATTGGCTTCACCGATGCGGTAGTCGATATGCGCCCGATTACGGGTGAGGTACTTTATAAGAGTGAATTTGCTCCACAGATGACAGAATGGGAAGGTTTTGAAAGGCCTGACTTTGATTACCTGGAGCACTTTATTACCAAAGCTCACGAGCTTGGATTAAAGGTACATGCTTCCTTGAATACTTTTGTTGGAGGACATAATTACTTCGACCGCGGACAAATTTATACCACCAATCCAGAATGGGCAAGCATGCTGTATACGCCCGATCAGGGAATTGTATCGGTCATGACTTTGAAGAAAAAATATTCAGCCATGATTAATCCGATTAATCCAGATTTTCAGGCACACATGCTGAATGTATTGAAGGAAGTAACAAGTAAATATCCTGAATTGGATGGTTTTATGCTTGACAGAGTACGTTACGATGGAATTATGGGGGACTTTTCAGATTTGTCTAAAACTAAATTTGAGGAATACCTTGGTGAAAAAATAGAGAAGTTTCCGACTGATATTTACGAATGGAAAACCGATGCTGGTGGAAAAAATAATTATGTACGTGGCAAGCATTTTCTCAAATGGATTGAATGGCGTACAAAGAATATCTATGATTTTATGGCTTTGGCACGCCAAACAGTGAAGGAAATTAATCCTAACATTTCATTTGGAACTTACACAGGAGCATGGTATCCTTCCTATTTCGAAGTAGGTGTTAACTGGGCCAGTAAGCAATACGACCCATCAAAAGATTTTGATTGGGCAACTCCGGAGTATAAAAACTTTGGTTATGCTGAGTTAATTGATATGTATGCTACTGGTAATTACTACACCAATATCACGATGAACGAATATCGGAAAAATAACAACATTGTAATGAATGAGACCGATAGCAAAGGAGCCAGAGGAACTTGGTACTGTGTGGAAGGTTCGTGTGAAAAAATTAAAGGAATTATGAATGGTCATCCATTTTTGGGCGGAGTTTTAGTTGATCAGTTTTATGAGAATCGTCCACAACTGTCGCGCAGCATAGCCATGAACTTACAGGTATCCGATGGTTTGATGGTGTTTGATATCGTTCACATTATTCGCAAAGATTTATGGAAAGAAGTTGAAGATGGTTTCCGTATGGCACAGGATGAGAACGCTTTCAATAACGAAAATATAGAATAGACAATTTTCTTTCTGTCATTCTGAGCATAGCGGGAATCCAATATCAGGGCTTTTGGGAACCGATTTACTGCATTGTTCAGAATGGCAATATTGAAGGTTACTTAATTTTTTATAGTGGACAAAAAAAATCAAGAAATGATAAAACGAAAAATTGGAATACTGCTTTTCTTTCTTTGCTTATCGCTTGTCTCTTTTTCTGGAAGTAAGAGTGCGGAAACAGTTGTTGTGAAAGGAAAAGTAAGCTGTTTAGGAATAGGAGTAGAAGGTGTTGCAGTTACAGATGGAGAGACAGTTTGTTTAACGAATAAAAATGGTTTATACTCCATTCCGGTAAATTCGACATCTCGTTTTGTATATATATCATCTCCTGCAGGATACAGTGTTCCGGTGGTTCAGTCAGTTCCTCAGTTTCATCATCGTATTTCAGCAGGCAAAAAAACATGTAAAATTGATTTCAAGTTGGAAAAAATCAAAGGAGATGACACAAAGCACGGATTTGTTGCGTGGGCGGACCCACAGGTGAAAAGTAAGGAAGAAATGTCTCTTTTACATGAGGTAGTTGATGATATGTCTGGTTTGCTGAAAAAATACCCAAATGTACCATTTCATGCTTTGGGATGCGGCGATATCACAGGCGATAATCACGCTTTATATGATACAATTAAAAGTATAATGACATCTACAGGAGTCCCATTCTATCAATCTATTGGAAATCATGATTTGAATTACAATGATCGTTCAAATAAATTGTCAGAAAGTAATTATGAAGATGAATTTGGCCCCGCTTACTATTCTTTTAATCGGGGAGCAATTCATTATGTCGTATTGAATAATGTATTTTACATAGGACGAGATTACTTTTACATTGGATATTTGCCTGAAAAACAATTGAATTGGTTGGAGAAAGATCTTTCGTACATAAAGGAAGGCCAAACAATTGTTGTTGTAATGCATATCCCATCCTCCTTGGATGACAAGGATATAAAAGAGTTTTCTTATTCCAATATTTCCAAATCATTAGCGAATAAAAAAGCTTTGTATAAAATACTGGCACCATATCAGACTCATATTATTACCGGTCATATGCATGTGAACAGTAATTTGATTATTGCGCCAAATATTTTCGAACACAACGTTTCATCGGTTTGTGGAGCTTGGTGGCAAGGACCTTATGCTGAAGACGGAACACCTAAGGGGTACACTGTCTTTGAAGCGAATGGCAATGACCTGAAATGGTATTTTAAAAGTTTTGGAAAAGAGAAAGCTTATCAATTTAGAATGTACCCGTTGGGGAGTAATTCAGAACAGGTTGAATACATTACAGCAAACGTATGGAACTGGGATCCGGAATGGAAAGTTAACTGGTATGAGGATGGGAAGTTAATGGGTGAGATGGAAGGATATTATGGTGCTGATCCGGAAACCACAAAAGCTTATGCCGACAAAGAGAAGTTGGAATACAAATGGATTCAGGCCAGGCCTACTATGCATATGTTTCGCGCCAAACCAAAATCGTCTTTATCAGAAATATGGATTGAAGTCATTGATCGGTTTGGAAATGTTTACAAATCCGAATTATAGGCTAATTCAATTAAGTCGAAAAAACTACACCAAAATTAATTTGAAATAAAATTGCAGAATGAAACTTGAATTTATTGATATCGCAATTGTTATAGGTTACATAATTTTGAGCATTGTTATTGGTTTCTGGTTATCGAAAAGAGCCAATAAAAATCTTCAGAATTATTTTTTAGGAGGAAACCAGTTGAAATGGTACTATTTGGGCCTCTCCAATGGTTCGGGCATGTTTGATATTTCGGGAACAGCGTGGACTGTCACCATTTTTTTCGTATATGGATTAAAAAGTGTTTGGATTCCTTGGCTTTGGCCGGTATGGAACCAGATTTTCATAATGATTTTCATGGCTGTTTGGTTACGGCGTTCAAAAGTTATGACCGGAGCAGAGTGGATTACTACTCGTTTTGGAAGCGATAAAGGAGGTCGGTTATCTCACATTATTGTAGTGGTTTTTGCCATTATTAGTGCAATTGGTTTTATTGCCTATTTCTTTGTAGGCATAGGAAAGTTTGCTGTAACTATTTTCCCATGGGACTTGTCACTAACTATTGGTTCTGTCCTGATTATCTCAGAATATGTGTATGCAACAATCTTACTTCTGCTAACAACTCTTTATGTGATAAAGGGGGGGATGTACAGTGTAGTAGCTACTGAGGTAATGCAATTTTTTGTGATGACACTTGCCTGTGTTGCTATTGCCTGGTTTGCCATGAATAATGTATCTGTCGAACAAATAAATGCGGCAGTGCCCAATGGATGGTTTGATATTACGCCTTCGTGGAGCACTAGCCTTGACTGGACCGGCGTTTTTGATCAAGTCAACGATAAAATTTCGGAGGATGGTTTTGGTATGTTGGGTGCCCTGGTGATGATGATGTTTTTTAAAGGGATTTTTTCAAGTTTGGCGGGACCGGTTCCCGGTTATGATATGCAGCGTATATTGTCGACACAAACACCTCGTGATGCTGCCAAAATGAGCGGATTGACATCGTTAGTATTATATCCTCCCCGTTATTTAATGGTGGCTAGTTTGGGAATACTTGGATTAGTATTTGTGGCACCCATGATGAAAGCAGGAGGGGGAGATCTTGATTTTGAGAAAATTCTCCCATATGTGATTAATAATTTGTTGCCAGTAGGACTAAAAGGAATTATTCTTGCTGGATTATTGGCAGCATTCATGTCAACTTTCTCAGCATTTGTGAATGCTGCACCTGCTTACATTGTAAACGATTTGTACAAACAATATATCAACCCGCACGCTTCCGATAAAAAATACATTCGGATTAGCTATATAGCCTCATTTGGTATTGTGATTGTAGGCATTGTTTTTGGATTATTTTCCGGATCAATTAATTCCCTTACGCTTTGGATAACTTCCTCCCTGTATGGTGGGTATGTAGTTTCCAATGTGTTGAAATGGGTTTGGTGGCGATTTAACGGCTATGGCTATTTCTGGGGAATGATCGCAGGTTTGGCTGGGTCAACCGTTAAATTTTTGTTTTTCCCGGATACTCCGGACATTTATATATTCCCGATTATTTTGATAATGGCTTCTGCAGGAAGCTTCCTTGGTTGTTATCTCTCTGCTCCGGTTGATGATAGAACTCTCATTGAATTTTATAAAAATGTACGTCCTTGGGGTTGGTGGAATCCTGTGTACGAAAAGGCTAGGAAAATTTATCCTGAAATTACTAAGAATGAGGATTTAGCCCGCGATGGAATTAATGTTTTGGTTGGCATTGTATGGCAAATGACCTTGATTACTGCTCCAGTTTATTTGGTAGTACGCCATTATCAGGGCTTAATTATTTCTCTTATTCTATTTGCAATCACTTCCACGATATTGAAATTTAACTGGCTTAATAAAATAAAGGATTATGAAAAAATATAAACGTTTCTATTTTCCAAAAATACAGCACATTAGAAGATTGTTTTTTGCAGTTGTTGTGTTTTTCGGAGCTGTTGTTTTTTCAGAGAATACAACAGCTCAGAATACCATAGCATATGATACCACTTATACATTTGCACATTACAAGATAAGACGTGCATTTTATGAAGGACTACCAAACCGGAAACATGAAATTGTTTTTTTGGGTAACAGTATTACTGAGAACGGTGATTGGAATGAGATCTTCAGAAATAAAAACATAGTAAACCGTGGGATTGGTGGGGATGTGTGTTGGGGGGTGCTCAATCGGTTGGATGAAGTTTTGTCATCGCAACCAAAATACATTTTTTTGATGATTGGAATAAATGATATTGGGCGGAGTGTACCAGTGGATATTATTGCCGGTAAAATTCAAGAGATTATTTGGAGGATTAAAGCGGAATCGCCCTTAACTAAAGTATACCTCCAGAGTGTTTTACCCATAAACGAAGAGATTATTTGGTACGATTACATGAAAAACAAATCAGATAAAATAATAGAACTCAACGAGCAACTTGTATCCATTGCAGCTAAAAGCAAGATCCGATTTATTGATTTGTATTCTCATTTTGTTGATGAAAAAGGAAATTTAAAGCAGGAATTAACTGCTGATGGAATTCATTTGAGTGCCTGTGGTTATTTGCTTTGGCGTGATATTTTCAAGGGAAAAGGAATTCGGTTCTAAATAGGATTAAGGTATTAAATATAAAAGGAAAACGGGATGAAGATTAAAGGTACTTTTTTGGATGAAATCAGTCATGATATTCCTCATCAGAATTGGGGCAGACTTGAATGGGAAAAGGATTTTGTTCACATGAAGCTTATTGGTATTAATACAGTCATTTTAATCCGCAGCGGATATCAAAAATGGCTGACCTACCCATCGAAAATACTTACGACTCAGGAGGGAGCATATTTACCATCAGTTGATCTTGTACAGTTGTTTTTGGAATTAAGTGAAAAACATGGTATGGATTTTTATTTTGGATTGTATGATTCTGGACGCTATTGGGTAAATGGTAATTTTCAGAAGGAGTTGGATCTGAATAAAGTCCTTGTTGATGAAGTTTGGAATACTTATGGGCACATGAAGGCATTTAAAGGATGGTACATTTCTCAGGAATGTAGTCGCAAAACTGATGCAATAATTAATATGTATTCAGGATTGGGCAATCATTGCAAATCGGTTTCAGGGAACCTTACGACTTTAATTTCACCCTACATTGACGGAATTAAAAATATCAGTCAGTACACTTCAGAAACCAATAGGAGCGAAGGAATAAGTCTTCAGCGTCATCAACAAGATTGGAGTGAAATTTTTGATGGAATAAAAAATGCTGTAGATATTGTTGCTTTTCAGGACGGACATGTGAGTTTCGACGAGCTGGATGAGTTTTTGACGATAAACAAGCAGATGGCTGATAGCGCTGGTATCCGCAGTTGGACGAATTCAGAGACTTTCGATCGCGATATGCCAATTAAGTTTTTGCCTATTAAATGGGAAAAATTATTAATGAAGCTAAATGCGGCTAAGCGCGCAGGCATGGAACAAGCTATAACTTTTGAATTTTCACATTTCATGAGCCCACAGTCAGCCTATTTGCAGGCAGGGCACTTATACAATCGGTACAGGGAGTATCTTGACTGTTTGAAATAGCAATCCACAGGTAGAATTATAAATTTAGGAAGAGACGTGAACGATTTTAAAAAAATAGCAGAACAATACAAAATTGAATTACTTGAGAATATTGTTCCATTTTGGCTGAATAATTCTCAAGATAAAAAATTTGGCGGGTATTTTAGTTGCCTCGATCGCGAAGGTAAAGTTTTTGATACTGATAAATTTATTTGGTTGCAGGGACGCGAAGTTTGGTTTTTTTCTATGCTCTACAATAAGTTGGAGAAAAAACAAGAGTGGCTGGATGTTGCTGTTCATGGGGCAGAATTTTTAAAAAAATATGGTCACGATGGAAATCTAAATTGGTATTTTTCGTTGAACCGAGAGGGAAAACCCTTGGTTGAGCCCTATAATATTTTTTCATACACATTTGCATGTATGGCTTTTGGTCAGTTAAGTAAAGCCACAGGAAATCAGGAGTATGCAGATATAGCACTGAAAACCTTCAACATTATTCTGTCGAAAACCAATAACCCCAAGGGACAATGGAGTAAAGTGTTTCCCGGAACAAGAAATCTGAAAAATTTTGCGTTGCCCATGATTCTTTGTAATCTGGCGCTTGAGATTGAACACTTACTGGATGCCGATTTTTTGAAAGAAACCATGGAAAGCTGTATTCATGAAGTAATGGAGGTATTTTATCGCCCGGATTTAGATTTGGTTGTTGAGAATCTAAATACAGATGGCACTCTTTCCGATACTTTTGACGGTCGTTTGTTAAATCCCGGGCATGCCATCGAGGCTATGTGGTTCATCATGGATTTGGGGGTGCGCCTAAATCGCCCCGAACTAATCACCAAAGCCAGCGATATTGCCATCCGCATGGTTGAATACGGTTGGGATAAGCAACATGGTGGCATTTTTTATTTCATTGATCGGCTGGGATACCCGACTCAACAGTTGGAGTGGGATCAAAAATTGTGGTGGGTACACATTGAAACACTGATAACAATGTTGAAAGCTTATCAACTGACTGGCTCCGAAAAAAGTTTGGAATGGTTCCGGAAAGTTCACGATTATACATGGATGCACTTTAAAGATGAAAAGCATCCAGAGTGGTTTGGATATCTAAACCGTCAGGGAGAGGTCTTACTTCCGCTTAAAGGCGGAAAATGGAAAGGTTGTTTTCATGTACCACGTGGTTTATTTCAGTGTTGGCAAAGCCTGGAAGCAATTTCGAATAAAGAATAGGAAAACAAAGAGATGATTTACATGAAAAAATATTTAATTCTGGTTGTACTGGTTTTGTTCAGTTTAGTAAATTCAGAAGCACAAACTAAAGCCGAAACACCAACTACCGACACCGATGTTTTAGTTATTGGAGGTGGTGCCAGTGGAACCATGGCGGGTATTCAGGCTGCTCGAATGGGCGTGTCTGCCATTATTGTGGAAGAAACCCTCTGGCTCGGAGGAATGCTTACTTCTGCCGGAGTTAGTGCCATTGATGGAAATTATCGCTTGCATTCTGGTTTATGGGAGGAATTTAGGCAGTCGTTGTATCAGCATTACGGAGGGGCTGAAGGTGTGAAATCCGGATGGGTAAGCAATGTATTGTTTGAACCTCAGGTAGGAGAGAAGATTCTTTCTCAGTTTGTGGATGCAGAAAATAAGCTGACTGTAGTAAGGGAAGCTCGGTTGGAAAATATAAAAAAAACAAACACGGGGTGGGAGGCGATCATTCTGAAAGATGGTATGCGATATAGAATCAATGCACGGATTGTTATTGATGGTACGGAATTGGGCGATGTTGCGAAGCAGGTGGGCATTACTTACGACATCGGCATGGATTCGAAGCACGAAACAGGAGAAGCAATTGCTCCCGAAGAATCCAACGATATAATTCAGGATCTGACATATGCAGTTACACTTAAAGATTATGGGACTTCGGTTGATGCAAGCATTCCTCGTCCTGAAGGATATGATCCAAGTCTATTTTTATGCACGTGTGCAGGCAAATGTGCTGAAGATAAGATCGGCAGGAAATTATGGGATTGCGATTTTATGATGAAATACGGAAAGCTACCCAACGGTTATTACATGATTAATTGGCCCATTTCAGGCAATGATTATTATCTGAATACCATCGAAATGGATCGCGAAGAACGCAAGGAAGCGATACAGGAAGCGAAAAATTACACTCTTAATTATCTGTATTATTTACAAACAGAATTGGGGTATAAACATCTTGGTATTGCAGATGATGTGTTCCCAACAACCGATGGATTCCCGTTGATACCGTATTACCGTGAATCTAGACGAATTAAAGGGATCGTTCAATTTACAGTGAACGATTTGGCAAAACCTTTTGAACAGGAAACCGCTTTATATCGGACAGGAATTGCAGTTGGAGACTATCCGGTTGATCATCATCATCAGGCATATCCGGAAGCAGCTTCATTGCCGGAACTGCATTTTTATCCTGTTCCTTCGTATTCTCTGCCACTGGGAACACTGATTCCTAAAGAAACGGATGATTTCATTGTGGCCGAAAAATCAATATCGGTTAGCAATATAGTAAACGGAACAACCCGTCTGCAGCCAGTTTGTATTTTGATTGGTCAGGCTTCAGGAGTCTTGGCCGCTTTGGCAGTTCAGAAAAATGTATCCCCTTCCAGAGTTAGCGTTCGGGATGTACAGAATGCATTGCTAAATGCCGGCGCCTATCTGATGCCTTATTCCGATCTGGAAAAGAATTCTTCAGCCTTTCTTCCATTGCAGCGCATTGGAACGACTGGAATATTGAAAGGCGAAGGGAAAAATATTGGTTGGGAAAATCACACCTATATTTATCCCGATAGTTTGGTAAGCAGATTGGCTCTGTCCGATGGATTGGCCGATTGGATAAATCCAGAAAAACTGAAATTGAAGGGGGAAGTTGTTTCGTATCAGGAATGTTTGACTGTTATTCAACTTCTAGGTAAGGAATACAATCAGACCTGTGGTAAAAAGAGTTTGTCCAGACTTAAAAAAGAAGCAGATTCGATATTGAAAGCAAAAAGCATGGCAACACCTCTATTGCAGGATTCTGTGAGCCGAGCTGCGTTTGCAACGCTATTGGATGAGATGTTGAATCCTTTTGAAATACGTCAAGTTGATCATTTGGGAAAGTTTATTAATTAGTAAATAAAAGATGAAGAAGATTTATTTTTTTATAACTGCAATGATGCTTTTTACGCTTGTAAGCGGACAAAACAAGTGGCAGAATATTCCGGCAACAGATCCTTTTATTCATTACATGGGGAGAGTGGAACTACAGAATGATCAGGCTAGGTATAATTGGCCGGGAGTCGTTGTTTCTGCGAAGTTTACCGGATCATCTTTGGGGATCCATATAAAAGGTGGAGCCAGCAATTATTTTAATGTATGGATTGACGACAGACCCGAGAAGGTGTTGCATGCCGTAAACGACACCACTTGGTGGTATCCTGAATGTTTAGAGAAGGGCATACATTATTTTCGACTGGTAAAGCGTACTGAAGCAGACATGGGAATGGTAAGTTTTTCCGGGATTTGTATAGGGGAAAATGAGTCGCTGTTAAAGTCGGATATATTTCAGGAGCGAAAGCTCTTGTTCATTGGAAACTCCATTACATGTGGTTACGGAGCAGAAGGAAAAGATAAATCAGAGAGTTTTAACCCCACTACCGAAAATTGCGAAAAGTCTTATGCCACCATTATTGCACGTGCTTTTTGCGCACAATACCAACTTATTTCACATTCTGGTTTGGGTATGGTTCGTAATTATGGAGACACACAAAAGTTATCTGTAAAAATAAAACCGATGCCAGCACGCCTTGATTATTTGTTTGATGGTGATTCAACGAAACATTATGATTTAAGTTTGTTTTATCCTGATGCCGTGGTAGTTAATTTAGGAACTAACGATTTCTCTACTCAGCCTTTTCCTGATGAAGCTGATTTTATAGGAGCCGGAAAACAACTTATTATAAAATTGAGAAATTGCTATCCAGGGGTGAAAATATTCTGTATTACTGGTCCGATGATTAACGAACCCTGTTATTCGTATACAAAAAAAATAGTTGAGTCGATTCGTACTGAAATGAGAACTACTGATGTGTTATTTTTAGGTATCCCGAATGATTTGCTCAATTTGGACAGCGATTTGGGTTCCGACTGGCATCCTTCCTATCGGGGACAATTAAAAACAGCAAATCATATTATTCCGCTTATGTCAACGGTATTGGATTGGAATTATATGTGGGATGAGCTCGAACGGGTTAGATAGTAATGTGAAGGGGATGAGTGGTCGAACTGAGGATATCCATCTTAACGAAGGACAAAATTTGCTAAACTTGAAATCAAAGGTCAATTTCAGATTATTTCATCATATCGCGAAATTTACACCTCGAATATATATTTTCCACTAAAACTACAAATGGGGTACAAAAATAACATATGATGAGAGGGAGGTAGGATAATATGAAGAGTAGATGGTACGAAAAAGCCCTGTTTTAACTAGTAAAATAGGGCTTCTTTAATTAGTCGTGTTTTATTTTATTGTGTGTCTATTTGTCGAACACACACTACTGGAATTACTTTCCGATGCAGAAATTCTTAAATATATTTCCAAGAACTTCATCAGTTGATATATCGCCGGTAATCTCGCCCAAGAAATGAAGACATTCGCGAATATCCTGAGCTAAAAAGTCTGTAGGGATATTTACTTCCAGACCGTTATTAACTCTGTCGATGCTTCCCAATGCGTTTTTAAGGGCTTCAAAATGGCGGATGTTGGTTACAATTACATCTTGCTCGTTAATAGCGCCCATATTTACTGTTTTTAGCAGTTCATTGGTTAATGAGTCAATATTTTGTTTTTGTTTTGCAGATATAAAAAGCAGTTTATCATCTGCCTGTATACCTATTAAACTTTTAGCGAAGCCTTGAGGATTCGAAATCAAATCAATTTTATTGATGCAAACCACCAAATGCTGAACTTCGCGATCGATAGCTTGATTGACCTTAAGAATCGAATCATTTACATCTTCAATATTACGGTCGGCATCAATCAGTAGAAGGATGATCTGAGCCTGTTTCATTTTGCTGTAGGTACGCTCTATTCCCATGCTCTCAATTTTATCAAGAGTAGTTCGAATACCTGCAGTATCAATAAACCGGAAAGTTATCCCGCCAAGGTTAATGGTATCTTCAATCACATCACGGGTGGTACCGGCAATATCGGAAACAATAGCACGATCTTCATTCAGAAGTGCATTTAATAATGTTGATTTACCAACATTGGTGTTTCCTACAATGGCAACAGGAACACCGTTCTTAATTACGTTTCCCAACTCAAAAGAATTAACCAGTTTCTGAATCAGACTTTGTATTTCATTCACCAAATTAGTCAGTTGAGTACGATCGGCAAATTCCACATCTTCCTCACCAAAATCGAGTTCCAATTCAATTAAAGAGATAAAGTTTAGTAAACGACCACGTAAATTGGCAATTTCGCTGGAAAAACCACCTCGCATCTGCTGCAATGCTACTTTATGAGCCGCAGCTGAACTGGATGCAATTAAATCAGCGACAGCTTCGGCTTGTGAAAGATCCATTTTGCCGTTTAAAAAAGCACGTTGTGTATATTCACCTGGATTAGCACTACGAGCCCCGTTCTTAAGCAAAACCTGAAGAATGCGGTATTGAATAAACGGAGCACCGTGACAAGCAATTTCAATACTATTTTCGCCCGTGTAGGAGTAAGGGGCTTTAAAAACGCTCACCAAAACTTCGTCGATAATTTCTTCGCCATCCTGAATCGTTCCAAAATGAACAGTGTTGGCTTTTTGATCCGCAATGAGTTTTTTGCTTGCTGCTGTAAATACTTTATCGCAAATTGTAAGAGCATCAGCTCCCGAAAGGCGCACAATCGCAATGGCTCCATTACCAGGAGCTGTTGAAATTGCACATATAGTAGATTGATCAATCATAGTTTTTCAATTGTAATAATGAATTACAAAGATAGAAGAGAATTACTAATTATAAATGCTGAGATGAACTTAATCCGGATCTTTGCAGCTGGTACTAATTTTTAAGCTTTTCGACACGTCAGCTTTTTTCTTTTACTATTTTTGTCTGCAATTAAATCTGATACTATGGAAAATATTACTGGTCGTTGGACTTTTAACGAAGATTTTGGCTTTGGCAAGGACGAAGGCTTTGCAGAATTTACTCAGAAAGGTGATTCATTAACAGGAGTTGTGGTTTATACTGAGAGAATTGATGATGAAACTCCATTCAGAGTTCAGCAGGAGGTTGAAGGTCGCTTTGATGGTGTTAATTTTAAAGTGACAGGAACAAAAGTTGAATTACTTGATGTTGAAAAGCAGTTTGAATACCATCTGGATACCTGGGAAGGAATTTTAAACGCTAATAATCAGATAGTAGGTCATAGTTACGATGATCATGATTGTTTTGGTGTGTTTGTAATGGAATTTATTGAGCTATAACAGGATTCATTTCAATGATTTGCATAAAAAGATCGATGATTGCGTACCGATCTTTTTACTGTTAGCTTGTGAAATTTTTGATGTTTGTAAGGCTCTTTACTTCATGATATTGAAAATTGCCAAAGCAAATAAATAAAACCGCAAAAAACGGAACAATCCAAATAGAAGATATCTTTTAAAGTTAAAATTGATAATTCCCGATGCCATGCTCACCATAGAAAATGGCAATGGCAACAGTGCTCCTACAACAATAAGTAAGCCACCCCATTTTTTTAGGTTTGTAATTTGTTTTTTCATCTTGCTTTCTACCGTCTTTTTAACAGAATGAATGCTAAGTATCGTTTTCCCAATAAAATAGGATACGCAACCTCCCAGATACGAGAGTAGAGCCAGTAAAGAAAGATTAAGCATCGGATCGGGTAGTGTTTTTACCCAGGCAATAAATAGTTCGGGGGGAATTAAGCCTAATATGGATTCTGAAGTAAGAAAGATCATAAAAACACTGATTGGCGAATAATCTTTAGTGGTTTCATGAAACAAACTATGAAAATCCAGCACATAATATTCCAGAAAAAGAATGAGACCAACAAGCACCGAAAAAGGAATAGTAACCTTTTTTAGAGTAGCCCCAATAAAATGGTAGAAACCTGTATATGAGTAATATTGATGCAGAAGTTGAATTTTTGGTTTGCGATTTTTTCGCGCAATATTTGTTTTCATTAAGTATTAATCTGTTTAATCAGGAAATTGAATTTTTAAAAGCATCTCTGGGAATTATTTTGAATCTGATTACATATTTGTATCTGTCGGATAGATAAACTATGACACATGAATGTTATAGTGAGGCGTGTTTTTACAAATCAGTTCAATATCGATGATTAAATATCTTTTGAAACAAATTTGTAATTGCAGAGATTTACTGAAGGGAAGAAGACTTAGGCTTTGGGGGGTGGAGATTCTAGTTCTCGTCTACAAGGATTACTTATCGCTATATTTGAATTCTTAGAACTTTCATTATCATGCAAATAGAACACTGTTTTACTGTCAAAACACACATCCAGATCTTCTATATCAGTATCATCATATTCCGAAGAAGATACATCTGTTTCGCCTATCAAATCGGTTGTCAACGCAAGTTTATTTTCTTGATTTACCTTAATCATTTGTTGTATGATCGGTATCACAAGAAAAAGCAACGATAAGAACATCAGTAAAACCGATAGATTTTTCATGATTCAATATTTGTTGCGCAAATGTATAAAAAATCCAACGCAAAGCAGTGCTGTTTCTTTTAATGCATTTAAAAGTAGGGTATTCCCCTACACGAATTAGGAGTAGCCCTGTTTCAAATCATTGCCATCATCTATACTTTTGTTATAAAAATTAGAACCATGCAATTAGTGAGTGAAACATACCAAACCAAAGAGAATATTTTAATTCTTGCAGATTTTTCTGACGGGAATTGGGACGCAATACAATTTGCCATGAAATATCTTTATAAAACACATTCAGAAATATGTATTGTGCAGACTTGGCACAGGCCAAATTTTGGATTTTCCATGGTCAGAGATCTTTCTCCTATTCTTCAGAAAAACACAGAAAATGAACTGGAAGGACTAAAAAGAAAGCTTTTGTCGAGTTACACTCTTTCAGATTCTCAAATTCACTTATTTCCTTTTGAAGGCGATTTAAGTACATTTTTTACAAGTAACTTATATGCCGGTAAAAATTGGCAGGTAGTAATGGCTTCGGGCAAAGATGGATGTCAATTATCTGAGAATCCAAGAATCGTTGAAGTTATTGATAAGGTTGGACATCCGTTATACATCCTGTCTGGATGGAAAGGAATTAGCTTTAGATCAGATGGTTTTGTGTTATCCGATACAAATGATCCTTCTCAATCGGTTCTTGAAGCTCTCGGTAATATTACCGCTGAGGACAAATTTTTCTTTCGGGTATGCCTTAATTCCTCAAAGCAATCGCGAGAGTCAATTGAAAAAAAGAAAAGAATCTACAGAGCTAATTGTGGGAATGCCCGTTTGTTATTTTTGGAGGCAGGAAAAGGCAATGGTCAAGAAGAATTTAATGATTTTGCAGCAGAGAAAGGGCAAAGGATCATGATTTTTGATCAGAATCGATATAGAAAGTTTACTAGAAGCTTAAAATCCTGCCTGGACTTATGGCTGGTAAGAAGCAAAGGGATAATTATTGGTCATTACTAAACAAATTGCCATGAAAGTACGGAAATTAAACAAGATACTTGTGCCGATAAACTTAGCTGGAGATGGAGAAAGTGCCTTTAAACAAGCATTATTTTTTAGAAGAATATTATCTGTTAAAATAACATTACTTCATGTTGTTCCATCTGGTTCTCGATTTGGGAATGCTGTTCAATCGGATACAGTCAGGAGTTTGCAGGCAAGAGCCATGGTTCGTTTGGTTCGATTTGTAAAAATTCATTTTAAAGGCAGAATACCTGAAAATATAAAATTAAGGGTGGAAGTTGGACCGCATATTTTAAAAATAACAGAGATAGCGAGAGATGAAAGCTTTGACTTGATAATTATTAATAAAACTAAAAAGAGCAATGCCTTAATCGATAAATTTAAGAAACACAGTGCGGATAGGATTGTTGATGATTCAATTTGTCCTGTTTTAGCGGTTGAAAACCGATGGACGAATAGAGGTATTAGAGACATTTTAGTGCCTGTAGATGTTTCAAGGAGATCAAGAGATTTACTGGAATGGTCTATTTTTATGGGAAACTTACTAAATGCGAGAATTCATTTACTCACTGCCTTGCTGGTTAAAATTGAATTGGAACAAAGCCTTGCCTTTAAAAAGGCTCACTTAATGAAAGAACTCATAATAAAGGCAGGAGTGAACTGCAAAGTAACCATTGTGGAGAGAGAGGAAGAAACTAGATTGAATGCACTTATATTGGGAGCAAAAAAACAATCTGCCGATCTGGTTATGGTTCAAGGGCATCAGGAAATGATTTTTAGTGGTGGACAAGGAGCAAAATTGGTTACTGGTTTTTTGCATAGCTCATCGGTTCCTGTATTGTGTTTAGGGATCGATCCGAATTGTTTCTTTGCAAATTTATTGGGGGCTGGTAACTACAGTCCAATTAAGTATGAAGTGAGCAATTAACACCTGAGTAACAGCCCTTAAATTTAGAGGAGCTAATAAATCATAGATAATAAAATCAAATAGGGAATAATCACAAATAAATTAGTTTCGGTAATTGGGAATGGTACTGTGATTATTCTGAAGGAAGGCTTCACAACAGATAATTATATAGTGTAAACATAGTTAGGGTGTGCAGGCTTTCCCTATTTGATTTAACAATTATAAATTAATAGTTTTAGAATATTCGCAATAAGAATTAAAAACAGTTGGTGCATGATGTTTTCGTTGGTATGGATTGTAATTTTTGAAATTCTATTTGGCACAACACAGTCAACTAAACCTCGGAAGTAAAAGCTTTGCAGATTATTTGTAAATTTGTTCCACTTTGCAGAATGGTACCTGAAACGTTTTTGGAATGAAACGACCTTATAAAAATAGTGTTACATGCAGGATAATGAGTGTAATTTGGGAGTTCCATATGGCAAATGAAAACAAATTGTACTCACATGAAAATAAAAAAGAGTCTTTTCATTAAACAAAAAGTAATATTTGTTTTATTGCTCTTTAGTTTATTTGCTTTTGGAGGAATCATCTACACCTTCAGTAATAGTGCTGCGCTCGATTCTCAGCATATCCGACTGGTTGAATTCTCGGAGAAAGTAGAAATCGAAGTTTTCAATGGGAGAATTAAAATGGACGAACTTCTAAGTGGTAATAGAACCATTACAGACAGTTCTGTTTTTGAACACTTTGCAAGAGCCGATAAATATATATCAGATATCGAACAAATAATTTTAGAGGCTAAAAAAATCAAATTAGAAAAGGAAAATGATTTTCTATATCAACTTTCCGAACTAAGACTTTTAATTCATCAGATTAAAGAAATTGTCCGGACTAAGATAAACAAGGATGTGAATAGTGTTGATTCAAATTTGGCCGGATCATACCTAGAATTCATGCTAAAATTTGATGAATATGGTAAAACTTTGCACGCCTTTATCAGCGAAAATAATTATCGTTTAAAACGTGAGCTGTTTATTCTTCTTACCAGCATATTTACGATACTGATTATTAGTTTGGTTTTAATTGTTCGATTAATGGATTCACTGATTAGAACCAACCGTGTACTTCTTCACAACACAATGAAAGTGGAGCAGAGTGAGCGTCGGAGAATAGCGATGGATCTTCATGATGGTTTAGGTGCCATGTTATCGAGTGTGGGCCTCTACAGTAAGATTTTGGAGAAAAAATTTAAGGATGATCCGAAGACACATGGTCAATTAAATCAAATTACCTTGTTGTCAAATCAGGCCTTACAAACCGTTTCAGAAGTAATTAATAATCTGAATCCATCAATTTTAAATCGTTATAGTCTTGTTGAATCATTGGATAGACTATGTGCACGAGTCAACAGTATCGGAGATGTTAAACTCCATCTGGAATCGAAGAAGTTTATTGGAGAAATGAATAAGAGTACCGAAGTGATTATTTATCGTATTATTAGTGAGTTAATCAATAACACCATAAAGCATGCAAATGCAACAGAAGCCTCTATTTCTATAAAAGGGAACACGAAAGTTATCCTTCATTATCAGGACAATGGTTCGGGTTTTGATAGTAGAAAGTTATCATTACATGAAAAGAACGGCATGGGATTGTTAAACATAATTGACCGGATTGAATCCATAGGAGGCGATTCTTTAATTGATACTACCCCGGAGAATGGGTTCGCAATCACAATTGAATTAGGAATTGATAAGTAAATTATATGGAAACAATTAAAGTTATTTTGGTCGACGATCATAAGATATTTAGAGATGGTTTTCGTCTTTTGTTGCAGAGTTTTCCATATGTTGATGTGATCGATGAAGCCTCGAATGGTTTAGAATTATTAAAAGTGCTTGAGGTTAATATTCCTGATATTATTTTCATGGATATAAATATGCCTCATATTGATGGCGTAGAAGCAAGTAAAAGAGCTCTCAAAAATTATCCGGATCTTAAAATCATAGCACTTACTACCTTTCTGGATGACGATTACCTGGAACAAATGTTAATGGCAGGTGTGGAAGCTTATATGTTGAAGAATGCAGATATTGAGGAGTTCGAAAAAGCAATTTTGAAAGTATATTCAGGAGGGAACTATTTTTCAGCAGAAATTGTCGCATTACTTTCTGATAAATTAAATATCCTTCGCAGCCGCAAAGTTCAACAAATGGAATTGCCGGCATTTACCGATCGGGAGAAAGAAATCCTTGAATTAATTTGTAAAGGATTTGGGAATAAAGAAATTGCAGAAAAAATCTATATTAGTCCTAAAACAGTGGAGAAACACAAGAGCAGCCTTTTTCAAAAGACAGGTGTTTTAAATACTGTAAATTTGGTGATTTTTAGCTTTAAACATCAAATTGTGAATTTCTAATCTGTTTTTCCAAAAGTGTATCTATTCCAATAAATATTCATGCAGATAATCAACATCGGCATGAATCCATGTATCTTGTTTTATTGTAATTCTTATTCCGAAGTAGGGATTCCCCTATTGCTCAATTCTCTTTTCAGGCCTATTTTCGCAGGATATTAAACCAAATAAATGCTTAGTGTTTAATTAATTATTAGTTGTAGTGTAAGGATTGATGCTGAGTGAGAATAAAAAATAAATGATGATACAATTTTTGAAGGAAAAAAGAATATTTGATAAAAATAAGAATCCTCTAGTTGAATTTGTAAGGTTGGAAGCATTTGGAGGAATTGTATTGATGTTTTTTACCATTCTTGCCATGGCGCTGACTAATTCCGTATTTGGCGAATCCTTTTTATCTTACTGGAAACAATATTTCGGTATTAGTTTTGGTGATTGGGAATTAAGTAAGAGCCTTTTGCACTGGATTAATGACGGCTTAATGGCGATTTTCTTCTTTGTAGTTGGATTAGAAATAAAAAGAGAATTGCTTACAGGAGGTTTATCGTCGGTAAAAAAAGCAAGCTTACCTATTTTTGCAGCAATTGGAGGTATGTTGGTGCCTGCATTAGTATACTTTAGTTTAAATCAAACAGGATTAGGAGCATCAGGCTGGGGGATCCCTATGGCAACGGATATTGCCTTCGCCTTGGGAATATTACTTCTTCTTGGTAAAAGGATTCCTACTTCACTTAAGCTCCTGTTAACATCTATTGCAATTGTTGATGACATAGGTGCAGTAATTGTAATTGCTCTTTATTATACCAGTGAAATAGATTGGGTTTATCTTCTTTACGGCGGTGGTATATATGCTGTTTTATGGAGTCTTAATTTATTGAAAGTTAGAAGTCTACCGGTTTTTTTATTTCTTGGAGTGTTGCTTTGGTTTGCCCTTTTAAAATCGGGTGTACATGCAACTTTAGCTGGTATTTTATTGGCCTTTACAATACCGGCCGGAGCGAACCGAAATGTTTCTGAATTCATTAGATCCAACACAACTCTCTTGAAAAAGCTTGGATATACTCTTACAAAGCATAAAAAGTTAAGCAAGGAGAAAAACATACA
The DNA here is from genome assembly GCF_030372765.1 of Labilibaculum sp. K2S. Lineage (GTDB taxonomy): Bacteria > Bacteroidota > Bacteroidia > Bacteroidales > Marinifilaceae > Labilibaculum. The sequence goes on from NZ_JAUCMW010000001.1 coordinate 670,775, forward strand.
AGCCTCAATTACTGCTATAAAAGCTAATTGTGCTGAGGTAATATCGCCATTACAGAGGTTGGAGCATTTATTTCATCCGTGGGTTGCTTATTTAATAGTTCCCTTATTTGCCTTTTCCAATGCAGGCGTAATTGTAAATGGAGATTTAATGAGTAAAGTTTTTGATCCTATATCCCTGGGTATAATTTTAGGTTTGTTTCTGGGGAAACCGCTGGGCATTTTTCTGTTTTCCTATTTAGGCGTACAAATGGGCATCGCTCAGAAACCTCAAAAAATTTATTGGTTACAAATTCTTGGAATTGGTTTTCTGGGAGGAATTGGTTTTACAATGTCCTTCTTTGTTTCACAACTTGCCTTTTCTGATCCATTAATTTTAAATCAAGCAAAAATTGCCGTGCTAATAGCCTCAGTTATGTCAGGCTTAATAGGGTTTATTATCCTAAAAATGTTTAGCAATCAGTCAACGAAATAAATGTTTTTCATCATTTAATTAATTCACAGAAGGTCGAAGCGTATGTTTCGGCCTTCTTCTTTCAGTGAATTGCTTTAGTATTCATAAAATTTTATTTTATTTTAAAAATGCGATGAACTTGGAATTCAGAAGGTTTAGTCCTGTGATGCCTATCAATAAAGAGTTGTAGTGATATTTTTCTTACAAAAAGATTTGGAGGATAAGAAAAAATCCCCATCTTTGCATCGCAATCAAATGAAACGCGGATGTGGCGTAATTGGTAGCCGCGCTAGACTTAGGATCTAGTGCCGAGAGGCGTGGGGGTTCGAGTCCCTTCATCCGCACAAAAGATCGATACGAAAGTGTCGGTCTTTTTTTTGCTCTAATCTAAATGTTCAATTCTGGATTTTCTTGGATCAGTTTTTTGTATCTTCTTCAAACCAATTATTTTATTATGAAGCAACGATGCACTTTAAGTCAACTTCTGAGAATTGAACATTCAATACTGCTGGCTCCGATGTTTTTAATATCCAACACCAAAATGGCTATTGCGGCTCTGAGTTGTGGCTGTACGGCAGCCATTCCTGCTCTTAATTACCGAACAGAAAAGGAATTGCACGAGGCCATATTAGAAATCAGGAAGGCGACATCAAAACCATTTGGTTTTAATTTAATCGTGAATAAATCCAATCTTAAATATAAATCTCAATTAAAGACTTTGCTCGATCTTAAAGTGGATTTTATAATTACCTCCTTGGGGAATCCTAAAGATGTTATTACATCGTGTAAACCTTTAGGAATTAAAGTTTTTTGTGATGTTACCGATGCGAGATATGCTCAAAAAGTGGAGCAGTTGGGAGCGGATGCTATTATTGCTGTCAACACGCAGGCTGGCGGACACTGTGGCCATTTACCCGCAAAGGAATTAATTTCTCAATTACTTCAGTCTACAAACTTACCAATTGTTTCTGCTGGCGGAATTTGTAATAATTTGGATGTGAAACAAATGATTGAGTGGGGGGCATCCGGTGTTTCTGTTGGTACTATTTTTATTGCCACTCACGAATCTGATGTTTCAAAGGAGTACAAGCAGGCTATGATTCAGTATGGATCAAAAGATATTGTAAAATCTACAAAGTTAACCGGTTCGGCGCTCACAGTAATCAATACTGCATACGTACAGAGAATTGGAACTAAAGCAAACATTTGGGAATGGTTAATCAGTAAAAGTTCATTCCTAAAAAAATATGCAAAATTTATACTCGCATGGCAAGGAATGAGTAAAGTGAAAAAATCTGCATTTAAAGCAAGTTATCAGAATGTATGGTGCGCAGGTCCAAGCATTGAAAGTGTTAAAGGCATTCGCGCTGTTAAAGATGTTTTATCTGACTTAATACAAGCTGATAATTAACCTTTTCCTGCTTACAAGTAAAGAATTATTTAGTGAATTGGTATTGTGGTGTTGCTTGTAGTTGCAATAATTGCATGAATGTCTAATTAAAAATTCTAACGAAAAGAGGTTGCCGAAAATCCTTAATGGAGTATGCAAGTAATTTCTTCACGATCAAAATAGATCATTTTATAAGTTTTTCGAATCCCCGCCAACCAATCCAATTCTGTTCTGCCACATCATCTGTTATTCGAATTAGACGATCGTTAAAATCATTTCTAATCCCATTTTCGTTGATATATGTTACAGCCTCGGCAAACGATTTAAGCATGCTTTTATAAAAGGCTTCCTGCTTAACGTATTTTTCAGAAGTATATGTGATTGCTATTTCAATCTGATAAAGCATTATATCAGCAATTAAGCTTGGTTCCACTCCAAGCTTTTTAAAGTGGCGAATGAATTTTTGAGCTACAGAACGTCTCATTTTTGCTTTACGGCTTGATACAGGAAAATATTCTTTCGAAATTTTGAACTTACATTCTTCCATCAATTTATTTTCCTGAGGATTAAATACGAAATCATAAAACTCCTTAACATCTTTAAATCTGGTATAAAGATCGGTAATTTGCTCCTGAAGCTGCTTTTTATTCAGTTGTTGAAGGTATTCTTTTAAGTCTTTTTTGCTCATGTATTTTACTGAAAATTGAAAGTTAATGCCGAAATGTAAATTTACTAATAAAATTATCCCTTTTATAGGTGGTACAGAAGTTTTATCACTTTCTCATGCAGAGCAATTATTTAAAAAATCTCAATTGACGTTTATGATGAATATTTTAAATTGAAAATTCTTGTTTAATTTAAGTTAATAATAACGAACTAATTGTAAAGGGTTTTATTTTTTAATCTATTAAATATGAGTATTGATTGTCATTATAGATCAGTTCATGTAAAAGTCTTAGATCATGTAATATGACTTCAGTAAATTTATTTTGTTGATTAGGGAGAGGGAAGGTATATAATTATGATTTTATAATTTTAAAATAATAATTTGTCCCAATACCAGTAAGAAGTGTCTATTTCTATTTAACATTTTTAATGAACCTTAAAGTAAGACTGTGAATCGCGTACATAATTTTTTGATATTATTCCTTGTGAATTGTGGTATTCATATATATCATATAATGCTATCTCTAATTCAAAGAGACAAAACAGCATGTTCTTCAATTTTTCCTTTAGCAACTGCTATTCTTAGTATTTCCAATATGCCAGAAAAAAGCTTATTGGGTGGAAAGATGCCATCAATTAATTGGATTGTATGCAATTGGAAGCAGGAACGCAACCATTTGCTTTTTGTGTTAATTAATTAAAAATAAACTATATAAACCTGATGAAGTTTTGAATATTTTCAAGCCACAACCATATTTATTCAATAAATAACTTCATCGAAATATTCATTTAAACCTTAAAAAATTCAACAATGAAAAAATTAATGTTAATTATGGTCGCTGTAGTTCTTACTACAGGTGTATCTTTTGCTCAACAAAATGTTTCTGAAATACAACAATTTGGAACAGATCAAGAAGCAACAGTTGATCAGGTAGGTCTTTGGAATTACAGTCAAATCAATCAATCTGGAGAATTAAATATTGCTTCAGCTACTCAGTTAGGTGATTTGAATTCTTCTTTTATTGATCAGATTAATAGTGTTTGGGTAGAAGCTTACGTTGAGCAATACGGATTCCTGAATTTCTCTTCGGTATATCAAAGTAGTGTGTGGGATATTACAAATGTACTTCAAGATGGTAATTTTAATATCTCGTATGTTGAGCAAGTGAACAATTTCTGGTCAGAAGCTTTAATAAATCAATTTGGAGATTCTAATTGGGCTAAAGTTGATCAGGCTAATGGTTATCGTGATTTTGCCGGCATTATTCAAGATGGTTTTGCAAATCAAGCAAGAATACGTCAATATGGTAATGATAGCAATTGGGCTGGTGTTATTCAAACAGGATCGTTCAATTTAGCCGATGTATATCAGGCTAATGGAATTGGTAATTCTTCTTACGTTACACAAGAAGGTGAAGATAATTGGGCATTTACAACTCAAATGGGTGGCGAAGGCAATTCTATCGAAGTTGAACAATATCAGAATAGTAATACTGCAGTAGTAAATCAGTATGGCGGCGTTATGAATCGTGCTTATGTTGGTCAGTTAGGAGACTGGAACTACGGTAAAATTACACAAGTAAAAGGAGAGGATAACTATGCTGGTATCGCACAGATTGGTTATGCTAATGATGCTTCTATTAAACAAATTAAGGGAGAATCTAATTGGGCCGGTTTAGTTCAAAACGGTGATTCCAATAAAGCCACTGCTATTCAAATAAAAGGTTTTGATAACGAAGCGTACGCAGAGCAGGCAGGTGATGGAAATACTGTAATGATGAAACAAATTCGTGGCGAAGGAAATCTGGCAGAAGTTTACCAAATTGGTAATGGAAATTATTCATATACAGAACAAGTTGGTGGTGAGAACAATACTATTTCTGTATTGCAGGATGGAACAATGAATTATACCGAAACTTATCAGTTTGGTGGCGGTGGAAACCTTGCAACTATTGAACAATCTGGTTTTGGTAACTATTCAGGTATCCTACAAGAAAATGTAACAAATTCTGTTGCTGATGTTTTTCAGGATGGTGAATTAAACGAATCTGTTGTTCTTCAATACAACGGGGACAATAATTTTGCAATTGTTACTCAAGTTGGAGATTACAATTATTCTGGAATTTCACAGGATGGATCCGACAATACTGCTGATGTATATCAGTCAGGTTATGGACATTCAAGTGTAGTAATGCAGTATGGTATTGGAAATAGTGCAACAGTAGATCAAACTAATTCCAGTTTAAATCCATAATTAAAATATTTTAGCTGTCTTTATATTTCTAAAGACAGCTAATTCTAAAAATTTTAAGTTGATTTTGTTTTAAAGGTTGAGTCAACTTTAATAATGATAAAATCTGGAAAGTATTCGTAATTTGTGTGGTTGTAAATTGCGGAAGTGAATTGGATTTTATTAAGAGCAAGATAAGGAATGTTCATTTTGAGCATTCCTTATTTGTTTATATACAAAGAACCGACAGCTATCTTTGTCGAGATTAAACTATCGGTTCTAACCACTTAACTGCCTATGTTTAGTGTAACTATTGCATTTTTTAAACTCCTAAGTATTTGTGAATTGCGCGAGCTGTTTTGCGTCCATGATCCAATGCACGAACAACCAGGCTTGCACCGGATGTTGCATCGCCTGAGCAGAAGATTTTCGAATTTGAAGTTTGACCTTTCGCATCAGTTTTAATATTTCCTCTGCCATCTAATTCAAGTCCTAATTCATTAACTAATCCCTCATGCACAGGATGAACAAATCCCATAGCTAATAATATTAAATCAGCATCAATAGTTTCTTCAGTACCAGGAACTTCATTCATTTTGAACTGACCTTTTTCATCTTTAGTCCATTCAATTTGTGTAATGGTAAGCCTGTTCACTTTTCCGTCTTCTCCAATAATCTCTTTAGAACTAAGCGACCATCTTCTCTCACAACCTTCAAGGTGAGAACTGGAAGTTCTCAGCGTTTCAGGCCAGTAAGGCCAAGGGTTGGTCTCTTTTCTTTCTTCAGGCGGTTTTGGCAATAATTCTATCTGCAAAACAGATTTTGCCTTTTGACGGATTGAAGTCCCAACACAATCGGAACCAGTATCGCCACCACCAATAACAACAACGTTTTTACCTTTAGCAGATATCCTTTCCTGTTTGGTGAATTCATCTCCACGTATCAGTTTATTTTGTTGTTTGAGAAAATCCATTGCAAAATGTACACCTTCCAGTTCACGGCCTTTAATTGGCAAATCGCGGGGTTTCATGGCACCAATTGCCAGGCAAATGGCATCATATTCCGCTTCCAATTCTGTAAATGAAACATTTCCTCCTACATACTGATTGGTTTTAAATTCGATACCTTCTTCAATAAAAAGTTCCAAACGTCGATCAATAACGCCTTTATCCAATTTAAAATCAGGGATTCCATAACGAAGCAATCCGCCAATCGCATCATCTTTTTCAAATACAGTCACATTATGACCAGCTCTGTTTAGCAGATCTGCAACAGATAATCCTGCTGGTCCTGACCCAATTACAGCGATCCTTTTACCAGTACGCTTTTTAGGAGGCCGAGCTTTGATATAGCCGTACTCAAAAGCTTTTTCAATAACAGCAGCCTCATTTTCACGGATAGTTACCGGTGAATTCTGCAATGCCAGCACACAAGATTTCTCGCATGGAGCCGGACAAATTCTACCGGTAAATTCAGGAAAGCTGTTCGTTGAATGCAAAATTTGACTTGCTTCCTCCCAATTTTCTCTGTAAACTGCATCCTGCCATTCGGGAATTTTGCTGGCTGTTGGACAGGCCCAGTGACAGAAAGGAACACCGCAATCCATACATCTGGCTGCTTGATCTATTCTGTCATCAAGATTCAATGTTTGTTCAACCTCTCCAAAATCTCCAATTCTATCTCTTACCGGACGGTAGCCGGCTTCTTTTCTTTTTATTTCTAAAAAACCTTTCGGATTTCCCATATTCGTTCTGTTTGTTAATGAATAGTGTAGTAATTAAAGGAAAGGATCGAATTATCTTTCCACCTTTCCTTAAAATTTAATTACTCGTGAACTTCTGTTTGTGATTGAGCCGCTTTTAATTTTCGGTGAATCTTCTTCAGTTTTTTCTCCTCAAGAACTTTTTTATACTCATAAGGAATAACTTTCACAAAATGTGGTAGATATTCTTCCCAATGAGTAAGTACTTTAGAAGCGACACTACTCTGTGTTAATAACAAATGTTCGTGGATCATTCCTTGAAGCTCATGAACATCTTGCATATTCTCAACCGGTTCAAGGGAAACAAGACTTTTGTTGCAAAAATAATCCAATCGTCCTTCCATATTAAGGACATAAGCAATTCCTCCACTCATACCAGCCGCAAAGTTTCTACCTGTTTTACCTAGAATTACAACTCTACCTCCGGTCATGTATTCACAACCATGATCACCAACACCTTCAACAACAGCTATTCCACCGGAATTACGAACACAAAAACGTTCTCCCGCCATTCCTCTTATATATGCTGATCCGCTGGTTGCACCATAAAGTGCAGTATTTCCAATAATAATTTGTTCTTCAGGTTTAAATTTGCTTTTCTCCGAAGGATAAACAACCAGTTTTCCTCCCGACAAGCCTTTTCCGAAATAATCATTAGAGTCACCAACCAAACGGAAAGTAATTCCTTGTTCAAGAAAAGCTCCAAAACTTTGCCCTGCAGATCCTCTAAATATGCAATGAATTGTATCCTCGTCTAAAACTCTTTTTGGTTTCATTAATGCAACTTTACCCGAAAGCATGGCACCTGTAGTTCTGTCTGTATTGTTTATTTTCTGATCAATCCAAACTTTTTCACCATCATTTAATGCTTTCGCAGATTGTTTAATCAACTCATGATCGAGAACCTCGCCAATGGATTTTATTTTAGCGTTTACACCACATATTGTGTGTCCATCAGTTTTTGGAAGGTGAATCAGGTTGTCGATACAAACTGTTTTGGCTTTCCAATTATCGATGTTTTTGCGTTTTTCCAATAAATCAGATCGACCTACCAAATCATCAAATTTTCGAATTCCAAGTTCAGCCATCAATTCTCGACACTCCTCTCCCAGAAAAGTGAAATAGTTTACCAACCATTCTGAACGACCAAGGAATTTTTCTCTAAGCTCCTTGTTTTGAGTTGCGATTCCAACAGGACATGTGTTTAGGTGACATTTACGCATCATTACACAGCCTAGTACAACTAAGGCACTTGTGGCAAATCCAAACTCTTCAGCTCCAAGCAAGGCCATTGAAATTATATCCCTGCCAGTTTTTAATTGTCCATCGGTTTGTAATTTTATTCGACCACGCAAGTCGTTCATTACAAGTGTTTGCTGTGCCTCAGCCAATCCAAGTTCAACAGGTAATCCTGTATGTTTAATTGAACTCAACGGACTTGCACCTGTTCCACCTTCACAACCTGCAATCACAATAAGATCAGCATTTGCTTTGGCAACACCCGCAGCAACAGTTCCAACACCATTTTCTGAAACCAACTTTACACTTACACAAGCTGTTGGATTTATATTTTTCAGATCGAAAATTAATTGTGCTAAATCTTCAATTGAATAAATATCATGATGTGGAGGCGGAGAGATCAGTGTAATTCCCGGAGTTGAATTTCTAAGCTTAGCTATGATATTATCAACCTTAAATCCAGGCAATTGACCTCCTTCTCCTGGTTTTGCACCTTGGGCTACCTTAATTTGCAATTCATCAGCATTTACAAGATATTCAGCATTTACACCAAATCGACCCGAAGCAATTTGTTTAATTGAACTTCTTGCACTTGAATAAAAGCGTTTAGAACTTTCCCCACCTTCACCAGTATTACTTCTGCCACCAATTTTATTCATTGCAATAGCCAGAGCTTCATGAGCTTCTTTTGAAATGGAACCATAAGACATGGCACCAGTACAAAATCTTTTCATGATGTTTTCAACAGGTTCTACTTCACTGATATCAATAGGATTCTTTTTATAATCAAAGAAGCCTCTTAGAAAATTGGGTGAAGCAGTTTCTTTATTTACAATTGTGCTGTATTCCTTAAATTTTTTGAAATCATTTGTTCGGGTTGCCCATTGCAGCAATCCTATTGTTTCAGGGTTCCAGCTATGAGGCTCACCATTTTTTCTGTAATGAATATTTCCATTATTGGTAAGCAAATCCTGATTATCGAAAGGATCCTCTTCTGAATAAGCTTTCTTGTGATGACAAAGAATTTCTTCTGAAATCTCTTTTAATCCAATTCCCTCAATTCTGGAAATTGTACCTGTGAAGTATTTGTCTACAACATCTTTACTTACTCCTAAAGCCTCGTAAATTTGGGCACCAAGATAACTGCCGATGGTTGATATTCCCATTTTAGACATCACCTTTAGCAGTCCCTTATCAACGGCTTTGATGTAGTTTTTACGAGCCGTTTTATATTCAAGACTGATTCTTCCATCTTTTACCAACTTGTCAATAACCGCATAACTCATGTATGGATTAATTACACTAGCTCCATATGCGATCAGTAAGGCAATATGATTTACTTCACGAGCCTCACCTGTTTCCACAACAAGACCAATCTGCATCCTCTTTCTCTTCTTTATAAGATGATGATGAACCGCTGCTACAGCTAAAAGAACAGGAATTGGAGCCATTGATTCGGACATATTCCGATCCGTAAGGATAATGTAATTTTTCTGTTCATCAACAGCCTTTTCCGCTAACAGACAAATAGAATCCAGAGCACTTTCCAAGCCAGCGCCATTTTGAGATGCTTTAAACAGCATATCAATGGATTGATGTCTGAACTCTTCATGCTTAAGTTTCTTTATCTTGCCAAGGTCAGTATTAGTAATCAACGGACTTTTGAATCGAATTAATTTACAATGCTGAGCTGTTTCATCCAATAGATTTTTCTGAACTGATCCTATATAATTGGTCAAATCCATCACCAAATTCTCTCGAATTGAATCAATAGGAGGATTGGTTACCTGGGCAAATAATTGACGGAAATAATTGAAAAACAACTGTGGTTTTGGCGACAATACAGGTATCGGAGCATCGTTACCCATTGATCCTACAGGCTCTTGTGCACCCGTTGCCATTGGAAGAAGAACTCTTTCAAAATCTTCCTTGCAATAGTTAAATGTCTTCTGACAAATGTCAAAATGATCTCCAATATCTGAAGGAACCCGTTTTTCTACAGGAATAGCCTTCAAATCCAAACGATTCTCTTTTAGCCAGTTTTGATAAGGGTTACGATAAGTTAGTTGAGACTTTACTTCTTGGTCAGGAATGATGATTCCAAGCTGAGTATCAACAAGCAATAGCTTACCTGGTCTTAGTCGTCCCTTTTCTTTAATCTCTTCTGGCTTAAATTGTTGAATACCAACTTCAGAACCCATTACAATCATGTCATCCTGAGTAATTACATAACGGGAAGGGCGCAGTCCGTTCCTATCCAATGTTCCACCAATATAACGGCCATCAGAAAACACTAACGAAGCAGGACCATCCCAAGGCTCCATAAAAGTGGAATGATATTCGTAAAATGCTTTTAAACTATCAGGGATAGGATTTTTTTCATTCCATGATTCTGGTACCATCATACTTAAAGCATGAGGTAAACTTCTACCAGTCAAGAATAAAAATTCAAGCACATTATCGAAAGATGCAGAATCACTCTTGTTTGGTTCAACAACCGGGAATAGTTTTTTGATGTCATCACCGAACATTTCTGATTTCAAAAGAGATTCACGCGCTTGCATCCACAAACGGTTTCCTTTTATTGTATTGATTTCACCATTGTGGGCCACAATACGAAATGGCTGAGCCAAATCCCAGGAAGGGAATGTGTTGGTACTAAAACGTGAGTGAACCATTGCAATAGCGCTTTCCATGCGGGAATCCTGAAGATCACTATAATATTTCCCCAATTGGTCGCTTGCAAACATTCCTTTATATACCAAAACTTTAGACGAAAGACTAGGAATGTAAAACATCTCCTTTTCCTTCATTTTAGTTGCGCGAATATAACTTTCAGCTTGTTTTCTAGCTAAATAGAGTCGTCGTTCCAATTCATCCTGTTCGTAATTTCCACCAACAAAGATTTGTTTGATTACTGGTTCCGACTGTCTTGCAATTTCACCAATTGCATTGGTGTCCGTTGGGACATCACGTAATTGAAGAAATTCCAATCCTTCTTCCTCCAGAATCTGAATAAGAACTTCAAGACAGAACTTTTCTTCGGTTTCGTCTTTTGGTAAGAAAATTAAACCGGTACCGTATCTTCCTGCTAAAGGAAGCTTGATTCCAATTTTTTTGTAGAAATTGTGAGGCAATTGCATTAAAATACCGGCACCATCACCACTTACATTATCAGCACCACGTGCTCCACGGTGTTCCATATTGCAAAGCACCTCCAGTCCACGGGTAATAATCTCGAAAGATTTTTTTCCTTTAATGTTGGCTACAAAGCCAATCCCACAATTGTCATGTTCGTTCTGAGGGTCGTAAAGACCCTGCTGTTTTGGTCTAAGGTTTCGCATAGGCAATTTTTAGTGCGAAGCCAGGAAATGATTTTATCTTTTAAACTTAAGGACATTAAGAAATGTATAGAAATCCCCATTCTATATCATTTAGTAACGACTTTTATAAATCCGAGAGTCGTTGCCTTAATTATAAGAAACACCCAAAGATGGAGGTGATCAATTTTTTGCTTGTCTAATCCGTTGGACAAATATAATAAAATTAAATCTAGATATGCAATTGTTATTGTTAAGCAACTTAACGAAAACGTTTGAGAGGTGAAAAAAACATGATAATTATCACTGCAAAGGTTTGCATGATATTCAGGCATTTACAAAAACAGGAGCCATTTGTCCGAACAGAAAGTGAAGGAATTGTCTTTTTAGATTTATGTTTACTTTCTAATGATACAAGACTATTGATTATTTGTTTCAACAACAGGTTGAACTTTTAATAATTTTAATAATCGTCTTTCAATCCATTTGGGTAAATATCTTCCAAATTTGGAAATGAATTGTTTCCCTAAAATATAAATCGAAGAATAAAAGAAAACTTTATTTAAAAGGTAAACGGAGGCCGTTAACAAAATAATTTTACTAGAACCTGCCAGAATAAAAGGTAAGGAGAGATAAAGGAAGAAAGTAACAACAGCTAGGCCCAACAACACAAATCCAACAATTTTTTTTAACCCCATGATAATTTCAAATCTTTTTAAATTTAGATACTAATGCAGTTTTACGGCGCAATGTATAAATGGTTATTAAAAAAATGAATTTATAACTGTTAAAAAACTATAATGCGCTATTTTTTAGACTAAAAGATGTGATTTCGTTTAAATTATTTGATTGAATTGTATAAGTCATCATTATAAAGAAAATGCAATTTCTGGAAGACGAGTGCTGATTATAGATGGTGTTTCAATAAAATTACAATGAAATATCTCCGCAAAGGTTTTAAATAAGGATGCACTAAAAAAAAGATGGTTTTATTAGGATATTACTATTTTTTGCATTTATCTTTGTAGGCAACAAATAAAAAAAGGTATGGAAAATTTACAAACTATCCGACGACGCTTTATTAGATCTTTATCCAAACGGTAAGGCATAAGCTCGGGCATATTAATTTTCCAAGCTTTCCATATCGGGAAGCATTTTTTTTGAATTTGAAACAATAGAAAAAAAACATCAAATGATTTTATTTTACAACATACAACGACGAAGACAGAGCGCTCCTTTAGGAAAAGCGGTTGATGTCGTATTGTCTTGTAATCAATGATTAACAGCAATATATAAAAGGCTTACCGTTTTTATCGGTAAGCCTTTTTTTTGAAACTATATAATCACAAATAGAAATGAAGCAAATCATCTATACACAAAGTCGACGCCATTTGCGTAGTAACTGTTACCCAGGGGGAACGGATGAGCTTGCTATTTCTGTAATTGAAATATCATAATTAGTAAGCTTACTGTTTTCGGACGGTAAGCTTTTTTTTGTATAACTAAAAAATAAAAAAATGGATTTTTTCAACTCCTTAGACTTTCGAAGACGCTGTTTTCGAGAACAAAACAACCAGACCGCAAGAGCGGATTTTTTTGTGGAATTAAATAACAGGTGGTTGTGCTTAACCGCAGTAGCACTTTTTTGGGAAATTTAGATTATTTGGAATAAAATGATAAATACTTCAATGGAAATTGAGCAAAAATTAAGTGTCATTATAGCAGGTTTAAGGCATTACGAATATGCCCAGGAAATTTGTGATATGATTGAGAGTGCTGCGAAAATTCGCGGTACAGGAATTGCTAAAAGAGAAGCTTTGTACATTGTACAAAAAATTCAGGAAGGAAAGGCTGTCATTGCCTTTGATCAGGATAAAGTTATTGGTTTCTGTTATATAGAAACTTGGGAACATGGCAAGTATGTAGCTAATTCGGGGCTAATTGTTGATCCTGATTACAGAGCTGTAGGTTTAGCTAAAATGATTAAAGCTAAAGCATTCGAGCTATCCAGAAAACGTTACCCTGAAGCCAAAATATTTGGACTCACCACCAGTCTTCCTGTAATGAAAATCAATTCAGAATTAGGATACAGACCAGTTACCTTTTCGGAGCTAACTACAGACGACACATTTTGGAAAGGATGCGGCAGTTGTGTGAATTACGACATACTTCAACGAACCAATCGAAAAATGTGTTTGTGCACGGGTATGCTGTATGATCCCAATAGAAAGGATAAGAAATAATTATTCTGAGAAGTAAAGCAATTTCATCAATTTATTAACAAGATTTTGAAAATCTACAAATAACAATATAATGACATCAACTAAGAAAAAAGTAGTATTAGCATATAGCGGAGGTTTAGATACAACATACTGTGCACTTTATTTGTCTAAGGAGTTAAACATGGATGTGTACACAGTATTGGGTAATACCGGTGGTTTCAGCGATGAAGAATTAGCCGATATAGAGAATAGAACAAAACAACTGGGAGTTATTCAACACGCCTCACTTGATATTACCGAAGAATACTACGATAAATGTATTAAATACATGATAATGGGAAATGTTTTAAAGAACAATACTTACCCACTGTCTGTAAGCTCAGAAAGAGCATTTCAAGCCATGGCAATCGCTAAATATGCCCATTCCATTGATGCTGATTATATCGCTCACGGTAGTACCGGTGCTGGTAACGATCAGATCAGATTTGATCTTATTTTTAAAATAATGGCTCCCAATGCCGAAATTATTACTCCAACCAGAGATATGCAGTTGAGCAGGGAGACAGAAATCAATTACCTGAAAGAAAATGGTATTTCGGCCAATTTCGAAAAAATGAAATATTCCATTAATGCAGGAATCTGGGGTACAAGTATTGGCGGAAAAGAAACCTTAACTTCAGATCAACCTCTTCCGGAAGAAGCTTATCCAAAACAGGTTGTTAAAACCGAATCGGAGAAACTGACCATAGGATTTGAAAAAGGAGAATTGGTTAGTGTGAATGGAGAAAAAGTACAACATCCTTTGGATGCAATTAAAAAAATTGAAGCAATTGGCTCTCAATTTGGCATTGGAAGAGACATGCACATTGGCGATACAATTATTGGAACAAAAGGACGGGTTGCATTTGAAGCAGCCGCGCCTTTAATGATTATTAAAGCTCATCAGACTCTCGAAAAACATACGCTTACCAAATGGCAAATGCACTGGAAAGAGCAAATTGCCAATTTTTATGGTATGTTGTTGCACGAAGCTCAGTACCTAGAGCCGGTAATGAGGAACATGGAGACTTTCCTTCTTGACACTCAAAAGAAGGTAACAGGAACAGTTATTTTAAATTTAAATCCTAAATATTTCTTTGTTGAAGGCATTACTTCACCTAACGACCTGATGACTGATTTGTTTGGTCAGTACGGCGAAAGCAGCAAGGGATGGACCGCGGATGATGCAAAAGGATTTACCAATATTCTGGCTAATTCATTGAAGATATACTACACTGTAAATCAGGAATAATATGGTGAATATAGGAATCATAGGTGGAGCCGGATATACGGCAGGAGAATTGTTGCGGATTTTAATTTGGCACCCACAGGCAAATATCAGTTTCGTACAGAGTACAAGTCATATGGGACATCCGGTATCGGATGTTCATAGGGATTTGTTAGGGGATACTGATTTGTCGTTTTCCGAAGCGGATTATAAAACAATTGATGTTTTATTCATTTGTTCGGGACATGGGAAAACCAAATTATTTTTGGAAGAGAATAATTTGCCTGAGACCGTAAAAATTATCGATTTGAGTACTGATTTTAGGCCTAGAACAAATAACAAAGGATTTGTTTATGGATTGCCCGAAATTAATAAAGATAAAATTTCGAATGCTGATAAAATAGCGAATCCAGGATGTTTTGCTACCTGCATTGAATTGGGATTATTGCCTTTAGCTAAAGAAAATAAATTGAAGGAGGAGGTTCATGTCAATGCGATTACCGGATCAACCGGAGCAGGTCAGAATCCAACATCAACTTCACATTTTAGCTGGAAAAACAACAATGTTTCCGTATACAAGGCATTTACTCATCAGCATTTGGAGGAGATTACAGAAACGGTTTTGCAACTTCAGCCAGGCTTCAATAAAGAAATCAATTTTATTCCCGTTAGAGGAAACTTTAGCCGGGGAATAATGGCCACAATCTATACCGATTGTGATTGGTCTGTTGAAGAAGCGGTCGAGAAGTACAAAATATATTATAAAAATCATCCATTCGTTTCAATATCAAATACATCGCCTGATGTAAAGCAAGTTGTAAACACAAATAAATGTGTATTGTATCTTGAAAAACATGGTAGTAAGCTGATGATTATTTCAGTGATTGATAATTTATTGAAAGGAGCTTCTGGTCAGGCAGTTCAGAATATGAATTTATTATTTGGAATGCCGGAAATATTAGGACTGGGCTTAAAGCCGATTGGATTTTAAAAAAAAGAAAGAAATGGAATTATTTAACGTATATAATTGTTACGATATAAATTTGGTTAATGGGAAAGGATCAAGCATATCTGACGATAAAGGAAATAAATATTTAGATTTTTATGGTGGACATGGTGTAATTTCAATTGGTCACAGTCATCCTCACTATATTTTTAGAATGGAGCATCAACTTCATTGTTTAGGCTTTTATTCGAATGCAGTAAGAAATGATATGCAGGAAAAATTAGCTGGTAAATTAGGGACACTTTCAGGATACGATGATTACAATTTATTCTTGTGTAACTCGGGAGCTGAAGCCAATGAAAATGCTCTGAAAGTGGCATCTTTTCACACAGGCAAATCGAAAATCATTGCAATTAAAGGAGCTTTTCACGGAAGAAGCAGTGGTGCTTTAGCAATTACCGACAATCCCGTTTTATCATCAGAATTTAATGTAAAACATGATGTTCTTTTTATAGAGATGAATGACATTCCTGCACTGGAAAAAGCTCTTGGTAAAAATGACGTTGCAGCAGTGATTATTGAAGGAATACAAGGTGTGAATGGCGTTGTAGAACCTTCGGTTGAGTTCTTAAAGTCTGCCGAAAGCTTGTGCAAATCTCACAAAGCAATGCTTATTTTGGATGAAATTCAGTCGGGTTATGGAAGAACCGGAAAATTCTTTGCTCATCAACACGCTGGAATAAAAGCAGACATCATTACCACAGCTAAAGGAATGGGGAATGGATTTCCGATTGCCGGAGTAATTATCTCACCTGAAATAAAAGCATGGAGCGGAATGTTAGGAACAACCTTTGGGGGAAATCATTTGGCATGTGCTGCGGGAATGGCTGTTTTAGAGACAATTGAAGAGGAACAGTTAATCGACAATGCAAACAGATTAGGAGATTATTTAATCTCTGAATTAAAAGATAATAAAGCAATAAAAGCAATAAGGGGGAAAGGATTAATGATTGGTATTGATCTTGAGAATATGCCTAAAATCAGGAAACAGCTTCTTGAGGAACATGGAATTTTCACAGGATCATCAGGCAGTACAACGCTTCGTTTACTGCCGCCACTTTCAATTACCAAAAAAGAGGTGGATCAATTCATTCAAGCATTTCAAAAACTAACCCAAATTGTAATGGTATGATAGATTTAACTGTTGTGAAAATTGGAGGTAACGTAATTGACGATACCGAAAAACTAAATGATTTTCTCGATGCATTTTCAAATTTAAACGGCAAGATTGTTTTGGTTCACGGAGGTGGAAAATTAGCATCTGATTTAGCAGGCAAACTTGGAGTTCAAACCAAAATGGTCGATGGAAGACGTATCACTGATGCTGAAAATCTGAAGCTGGTTACCATGGTTTATGCCGGACTAATCAATAAGAATATTGTTGCCGCATTGCAGGCTCGTGGAGTAAATGCAATGGGAATGTCTGGTGCCGATCTGGATCTGATCAGGGCTGAAAAAAGAAGCAATACAAAAGTCGATTTCGGTTTTGTTGGTGATGTTACAGCAGTGAATACCCTGGCTTTATGCAAGCAAATTGAATGCAATTCAGTTTTGGTTATTGCACCGATTACTCATGATGGTAAGGGGCAATTATTCAACACCAATGCCGATACAGTT
Organism: Labilibaculum sp. K2S; assembly: GCF_030372765.1. GTDB lineage: Bacteria > Bacteroidota > Bacteroidia > Bacteroidales > Marinifilaceae > Labilibaculum. The sequence goes on from NZ_JAUCMW010000001.1 coordinate 687,945, forward strand.
GCAACAGAAGTTGCTGTTGCTTTAAGTCGTTTCTATAAGGTGAAATTGATTTATAGTTTCGAGAAACTTGGCGTGTTAATGAATGCGGAGGATGACAGCAGTGTAATGCCCGTTCTTTCTAACGTAAAATGCTCCGAAATGGTGAAATTGGGAAAGATTAATACAGGGATGCTGCCAAAAACACAAAATGCATTTTATGCCTTATCAAAAGGAGTGGAAGAGGTAGTAATCGGGAATTTTGTTTCGATGGAGACAAATCATTCCTCAGGAACACAAATTGTTAACTCTTAGCTTACGCATATGGATTTAAAAAAGTATACCGAAACAGCCTTGACGACACTTAAGCAATTGATTTCTATTCAATCTTACAGTAAACAGGAAAATCAAGCTGCAGATGTAATGGAGCAGAAACTAACTGACTTTGGATATCAGGTACACCGTAAAGGAAATAATGTATGGGCTTTCAATAAGGATTTTGATGATAAAAAGCCGGTTTTGTTGCTGAATTCTCATTTAGACACCGTAAAACCTTCTGAAAAATATACCAAGGATCCTTTCAATCCGGAAGTGTCCGACGGCAAATTGTATGGGTTGGGCAGCAATGATGCAGGGGGATGTTTGGTTTCTCTGTTTGCAACATTTTTAGCGCTGGAAGGTACTGATCAAGATTACAACCGTGTTTTTGTTGCTTCCGCAGAAGAGGAAATATCAGGAACCGGAGGTTTTGAGCTGGTACAAGATGAAATAGGACGAATTGATGTTGGAATTGTAGGCGAACCAACATTGATGGAAATGGCCATTGCCGAAAAAGGATTGATGGTCCTGGATTGTGATGCTATTGGTGTTCCCGGACATGCTGCCCGTAACGAGGGTGTCAACGCAATATCTATTGCAATGCGCGATATAGAATGGCTTCATTCTTATAAATTCGCTTTGGAATCTGAGATGCTGGGCGCAGTAAAAATGACAGTAACACAAATCAATGCAGGAAAACAGCACAATGTAATTCCATCATCCTGCAAATTTGTGGTTGATGTTCGTACGAACGAGCATTATTCAAACGAAAAGGCATTTGCTATCATCAGCGAAAAGTTGGAGAGTAAAGTTTCAGCCCGATCGTTTAGAATGAATTCTTCAGGAATACCATTGGAGCATCCTTTAATTCAGACAGGATTGAGCTTGGGAATGAAATATTACGGTTCTCCAACCACATCCGATCAGGCTATTATGAAAGGATTTCCAACCTTAAAATTGGGTCCCGGAGATTCGGCCAGATCTCATACGGCTGATGAGTTTATCTACATCGATGAAATTGGGCAGGGAATCGAAAAATATTATAACTTGTTGAACGGTTTGAAAATACAACCTGAAATAAGTTAAATAAGAAGTAAGAAACGGATTAAACAATACGATACACTAACACCTAACTTTAAAGAGAATTACTATGAAACTTTGGGACAAAGGCGTAAAAGTTGACAAGAAAATAGAACAATTCACTGTTGGAATGGACCGGGAATTAGATATACAACTTGCGCCCTTCGATGTATTAGGATCTCTGGCGCACATTGAAATGCTCGAATCCATCGGATTATTGGAGAAAACAGAATTGAAATTGATTCAGGAAGAATTACGAAATATTTATTCTTCGATAAAAAACAATGCCTTTGTTATAGAAGATGGTACGGAAGATGTTCACTCTCAGGTTGAATATCAATTGACTTTAGCTTTGGGTGATATTGGTAAAAAAATACATAGTGGCCGATCGCGAAACGATCAGGTTCTTTTGGATTTAAAATTATTCACAAGAAACAAACTCGAAGAAATTGTTCGGGAAGGCAGACTCCTTTTTGATGAGTTGATTGCTAAGAGCAACGAGAATAAAGATGTATTGATTCCTGGATATACTCACTTACAGGTTGCTATGCCATCCTCATTTGGCTTATGGTTTGGTGCCTATGCAGAAAGTTTGACCGATGACATGATGGTGTTGCAGGCGGCTTACAAAGTAGTCAATCAGAATCCATTGGGATCCGGAGCCGGTTATGGCTCATCATTTCCGTTAAACCGGCAAATGACTACTGACTTACTAGGTTTTAGAGATTTAAGTTACAATGTAGTTTATGCACAAATGGGACGCGGCAAAATGGAGTTTACCGTTCTTTCGGCCTTAGCCAATATGGCCATGACAATTGGTAAATTAGCCATGGATGCCTGTTTGTATAACTGTCAAAACTTCAACTTTTTAAGTTTCCCTGATGAATTAACAACAGGAAGCAGCATCATGCCGCACAAAAAGAATCCTGATGTTTTTGAGTTGATTCGGGCTCATGCAAATGCATTGCAGATGTTGCCGGCACAAATTCAGGCAGTAACCTCAAATCTTCCTTCCGGATATCACAGAGATTATCAGCTAACAAAAGAGTTCTTTATGCCAGCTTTCGATAAAATGATTGCTTGTCTGGAAATGACACGAATCATGCTTTCCGAAGTTAAAATCAATAAAGATGTTTTGAAGGATGAGCGTTATAAGTACATGTTTACGGTGGAGGAAGTCAACCGAATGGTACTCAATGGTGTTCCTTTCCGGGATGCTTACAAAAAGATCGGACAAATTGTGGAAGAAGGTACTTTCGAATACGAAGGTAAAGTGAATCATGTTCACGAAGGAAGTATCGGTAATTTATGCAATGATAAAATTGTAGATAAGATGAATGAGATTTTCGTTGGTTTTAATTTTAACAAAACCAAAGAGGCTTACATGAACTTATTAAATAGAATATAAATAGAAGTGACTAGTACGGAGTAGTTAGTACAAGAAAATATAAAATATTTCAGACTGAACTAATTACTAAAAACTATTCACTAAGCACTAAAAATATTAACCATTTTATAGAACTTTTATGTCAGGAGAGACAAAAGCCAAATTAATTTTACAGGATGGATCGGAGTATATCGGAACATCTTTTGGGTACCAGGAATCCATTTCCGGAGAAATGGTGTTTAATACTGCCATGACAGGATATCCGGAAAGTTTAACGGATCCTTCGTACCGGGGACAAATTCTGGTTAGTACATTTCCACTGATTGGAAATTATGGAGTACCGGGAACACTTCAGGAAGATGATTTGTTTCGTTTTTATGAGTCGGAAAAAATTCAGGTGTCTGCATTTATTGTATCAGATTATACCGAGGAATTCAGTCATTGGAATGCGAGTTTAAGCCTTGGTGACTGGATGAAACAACACAAAATACCAGGAATTTATGGTGTTGACACCCGTGCATTAACTAAAAAGCTTCGCGAACAAGGCAGTATGCTTGCCAAAATTGTGTTTGAGGGCAAAGAACCTGAATGGAAAGATCCAAATTTGGAAAACCTTGTGGCTCAGGTAAGCACATCAGAAAAGATTGTTTACGGCAATGGTAAGCACAAAGTATTGTTGTTGGATTGTGGTGTGAAAAACAATATTATTCGTTGTTTATTAAAAAGAGATACCACAGTAATCAGAGTTCCACACGATTACGATTTTACTCAGGAGCAGTACGATGGATTATTCATATCCAACGGCCCTGGTGATCCAAAACAAAATACAAAAGCAATCGCCAATCTAAAAACTGTTTTTGGTCAGGATACACCAATTATGGGTATTTGTCTGGGAACACAATTAATGGCTCTGGCTGCAGGCGCTGATACTTATAAGTTGAAGTACGGACACCGCAGCCACAATCAGCCGGTTGTATTGAAAGGAAGCAAGCGTTGTTTTATCACTTCTCAGAATCACGGATATGCCATTAATATGGATACGTTACCAAAAGAATGGGAGCCGTTGTTCGTTAATGCGAATGATGGCACATGTGAAGGATTAAAGCACACAAGCAAACCATTTTTTGCCTCTCAGTTTCACCCGGAAGCTTCCAGTGGTCCAACAGATACCGAATTTCTGTTCGATGATTTCATTAAGATGATCGAAGAATATAAAGGTAGAAGTTAATAAAGAGAAAGTTTAAAGTTAAAAAAAGTCCCGTTTGTACTTTTTCTCCCTTTCAGGGGAGATGTCCGAAGAACAGAGGGGTGTTTTTAAGAAAAACAATTATCAATTAACAGCCAAAAGCGATAAGCTAATGGCTCTCAGCTTAAGAAAAATGATAAAAGACAACATAAAGAAAGTACTGGTATTAGGTTCTGGAGCACTTAAAATTGGAGAAGCAGGGGAGTTTGACTATTCTGGATCACAGGCATTAAAAGCAATGAAGGAAGAAGGTATTTATACGGTACTTATCAATCCCAATATTGCCACGGTACAAACGTCGAAAGGAATTGCCGATCAAATTTATTTTTTGCCGGTTACACCTTATTTTGTAGAACAGGTTATCTTAAAAGAAAAGCCTGATGGAATCCTTTTAGCTTTTGGAGGACAAACTGCATTAAACTGTGGTATTCAGCTTTTCAATGCCGGATTACTAGAGAAATACAATCTTCAGGTTTTGGGTACTCCAATCGAGACCATTATTAAAACTGAGGACAGAGAGATATTTGCCAACGAACTTCGTGGAATCGATGTGAAAACACCACAGTCATTTGCTGTTGAATCGATTCCTGAAGCATTAAAAGCCGCTGAAAAACTAGGTTTTCCAATTATTGTTCGTGCTGCCTTTACTTTAGGTGGGCAAGGAAGTGGATTCTGTTCAAATATGGCAGAATTGGAGAAATTGGCTGAAAATGCCTTATCCTATTCTAGTCAGATATTGGTTGAGGAATCACTAAAAGGATGGAAAGAAGTAGAGTATGAGGTGGTTCGTGATGCATATGACAACTGTATTACAGTTTGTAATATGGAAAATTTCGATCCGCTGGGAATCCATACAGGAGAGAGTATCGTTATTGCACCCTCGCAAACACTAACCAATTCGGAGTACCACAAACTAAGATCATTAGCCATTAAAATTATTCGTCACTTTGGCGTAGTGGGAGAGTGTAACGTTCAGTATGCTCTTGATCCTAATTCGGAAGATTATCGTGTAATTGAGGTGAATGCCCGTTTATCAAGATCATCTGCATTGGCATCAAAAGCAACTGGTTATCCGTTGGCCTTTGTTGCCGCTAAACTTGGTTTGGGCTATGCTTTGCACGAGCTTAAGAATGCTGTAACAAAAACAACAACAGCTTGTTTCGAACCTGCATTGGATTACGTAGTTTGTAAAATTCCGCGTTGGGATTTAAATAAGTTTGAAGGCGTAACCAAAGAGATTGGTTCCAGCATGAAGAGTGTAGGAGAAGTAATGGCCGTTGGTCGTAATTTCGAGGAAGCCGTTCAAAAAGGTTTGCGTATGATTGGCCAGGGAATGCACGGATTCGTTGGAAATGTTCATTCAAAGTTCGACGATGTTGATCGGGAATTAACTCATCCAACAGACATGCGTATTTTCTCTATCGCGCAAGCTTTTGAAAAAGGATATTCCATTGACAAAATACATGATCTTACCAAAATTGATAAGTGGTTCCTAAGCAAGCTGGAACACATCACAAAATTGAAATGGGATCTTCAGAAATACAATAACTTACAGGAATTACCTGACGCTTTACTTAGAGCAGCAAAAGTATATGGCTTTTCCGATTTTCAGTTAGCACGCTTTGTTTTGAAACCAGAGAGAACTGATATGGAATCGGAACTTTTAGAGGTGAGAAAACATCGTAAAGCAAAAGGAATTGTTCCGGTTGTTAAACAAATTGACACACTTGCCGCCGAGTATCCTGCACAAACCAACTACGTTTATTTGACTTACAGTGGTGATGAAAATGACATTACTTATGCAGACGACAATCAATCCGTTATTGTGCTGGGTTCCGGAGCCTATCGAATCGGGTCTTCCGTTGAATTTGACTGGTGCAGTGTAAATGCGCTGAACGCAGTAAATAAAGAAGGATTACGATCGGTAATGATCAATTACAATCCGGAAACGGTAAGTACCGACTACGATGTGTGTGATCGTTTGTACTTTGATGAACTTTCTTTCGAAAGAGTATTGGATATTATCGATCTGGAATCACCCCGCGGTGTAATTGTATCGGTTGGAGGACAGATTCCTCAGAACCTTTCGATGCGTTTGCACAAGGCAGGTGTAAAAGTCTTGGGAACATCTCCTGAATCGATTGACAGAGCTGAAAACCGCCAGACGTTTTCAGCTATGCTTGATGAATTGAAAATTGATCAGCCTAGATGGAATGAGTTGACAAGCAAAGAGGCAATTAATGACTTTATTGATGAAGTAGGTTTTCCTGTATTAATCAGACCAAGTTATGTGCTTTCCGGTGCTGCAATGAATGTGGTTTCGAACAAGGATGAATTAGGCCATTTTCTGGATTTAGCTGCGCAGGTATCGAAGCAGTATCCGGTTGTTGTTAGTGAATTTATTCAGGAAGCAAAAGAGATCGAGTTCGATGGAGTAGCTAAAAATGGTGAAATTATTATTGATGCCATTTCGGAACATGTTGAGTTTGCCGGAGTGCATTCGGGAGATGCTACTTTGGTATTTCCACCACAAAAACTGTATTTCGAAACCATTCGCAGAATTCGTAAAATTGCTGGTAAAATTGCAAAATCGCTGAACATTACCGGACCTTTTAATATGCAGTTACTGGCAAAGGATAATGACATTAAGGTTATTGAGTGCAACCTGCGTGCAAGTAGAAGTTTTCCTTTTGTTTCGAAGGTAATGAACTTTAATTTTATCGAAACTGCCACTCAGGCTATGTTAGGAGTTAACATTCCAAACAATTTACCTTCGATGTTCGAGTTGGAGCATATTGGGATAAAAGCCTCTCAGTTTTCCTTTTCAAGATTGTCGAAAGCAGATCCGGTTTTGGGTGTAGATATGTCGTCAACCGGTGAAGTTGGCTGCATAGGAGCTGATTATTACGATGCGATATTAAAGGCAATGTTATCAGTAGGTTACCGCATACCGAAGAGTGCAATACTAATCAGCAGTGGTCCCATTCGCTCGAAAGTAGAACTTTTAAAAAGTGCGAAGATGCTTGAAGAGAAAGGACACAAATTGTATGGTACCAGAGGGACTGCAAAATTCCTGGAAGAGAACGGTGTTACTATCGAAAGTGTAGGTTGGCCTGATGAAGATGTTGAAGTGACTGCTCACAATTTAATTAAAGAGCGCAAAGTTGATTTGGTGATTAACATCCCCAAAAACTTAAGCAAATCGGAGTTGAATAACGATTATCTGATCAGAAGAACTGCGATTGATTTGAACATACCATTAATAACCAATGCTCGTTTGGCTTCAGCCTTTATCTATTCATTCTGTAAAAAATCGATAGAGGATTTAGGAATTGACAGTTTCAGCGATTACGTAGATAAAAAGCAGGATTGGTAAAATATAACTTTTGGTGCTCTCACTTTAAGTGAGGATACCAATTCTTTTAAAAGCTTATTGCTTTTCAGCAATTTGCAAACCTGATAGCATTGTAATACATTATATTATTTTAGCCCCGGCAGTTTTTAAAACCTGTCGGGGCTTTTGTATTGATTGTATTTGTGATACAGATGAAATACCGGCAATTACATTCTGTACTGCCACAATCCCCTTACAATGAAATAAGAATTTCCCTACCTATAGGGAAGGTCTTTCCCTTGCACAAGGGAAAGGTATTGTCTGGTGCAAGGGAAAGCTTTGGAGTAGTACAAGGGAAGAGTATTGCGTAACACAAGGGAAAAGTTTGGAGCAGTGCAAGGGAAATTATCCGGGTGATACAGGGGAGTTTAATAAGCAAAATAAAAGCCGGATCAACCGGCTTTCTATGTACTATTTTACGCTAAGAGTTTTGTCGTAATACCCAATGGTAAGCTTTTTGTTGTTCTTGGCAATACATCTTACTTGTAATTCGTAATTGCCGGCAGTTAATTCAGGAATTTGAAAAATTTGAGTGCTGTCGGTATTGGTTACATATACCGCAACCCGATATTCTGTGCCATCTTCAGCAATCAGGAATATTCCTTGATTTTCGTCCGAAGTATCCATTTTTAATCGTTTCCCCTTTAATTCACCCACACCATTTGGCTGAAGACTGTCTGTTTCCTGACCAATGGAATGATCCGTAAAGCTATAGATATCGATGATGGTTTTTTTACGATCAATTTTGTGAAGTTTACTCGAATCAGCAACTGCCTTTAGCAAAATACCTGGTGATGATTTAAAATGCAGTTTGTGACGGGATCCATCAAAACTGTCATCCCAATTATTGAACACTCCGGTAATACTTGGTGAAATATTTATTAACGGCGTATTGATGGAATAGCCTTTTTCCAAATTCTCTGTTACCACAGTTTCAATACGCTTAAACATACTCTCAGCTTCGTATGGGGTAATTCCAGTGCCTTCAGCACAACATTCTTTAATTAAGTCTTCGCGGGTTAAAACACCGATTGTAGATGGTTTGGCAATACAGTCGTCCGGAGCATCAGTTAATGCATTTAAATGCAAATAATATTCAATCATTTTAATTAAGGTATTAATTTGTTATTAAAATATCGTTTAAAAATACATCATAATTACATTATGAACAAGTTAAATAATATTAATATGCTAACTTTTTAATTTTACAGAATCATAAAAACTCTTGTATTCCCTTGTATAATTGCAATACAGAAGTTGAAATAAAGTAATTTGAATTCAAAAGGTATTTGGTATCACTTACTGAATAACAGAAAACAAACATAACTGCGTTACTTATTCATTTTATATATATTTTAAATAATAGGAGAGTGATGTTTTATGAATCGAATCAATCATTTGTATTATAAGGCATGTATTTTTATATCAAAAAAATAATGTGTTTAATAATGTTCAATACTAGTGAATATAGTAGTTTGATGAGTATGTAAATTCCGATGTGAGATAATAATTAATAAAGTTTATTGTTTTTTTGGGTTACCTTTTTGCTTTATCGGGAATAAAGGGGTGGTAATTGATTTGTTATTTTGAAAATAGTGAGTATTAAGACTAAATATTCATTCAAAACTTACCCAATCTATTATCAAGTGATAACTATTTAAAAATTTACTTATGAAAACAAAATTTTACTCTTTTTGGGTATGTGCTATTGCTCTTACCCTGGTACCAACATTTAACGCTTTAGCTCAAAAGCGGGAACACATTAAGATCGATCCGAATAATCGAAGCGACAAAAACGAGATGATACTGAAATCATCTGTTGGCAACGACTATGTACTTGATTTTACGTTGAATTCTTACGATCTCAAATGGATTGAATCAGAAAAAGCCTACAAGGTGGAAGCAAATGGTATGGGTGATATTCTTGAAAAAGGGAATCCTGCATTGCCTCGTTTCGCACAGTCTATCATGATTCCTGCCAGTGCCGATATGCAGGTCGAGATCGTTTCTTCAGAGTTTATCGAACTGACCGATATTAAAATTGTCCCTTCAAAAGGGAATCTTACCAGAGATATCGATCCTAAAACAATTCCCTATCAATACGGAGAAATTTATCAGACTGATGCATTTTATCCATCCGTATTAGCTTCGATGAATGAACCGTATATATTACGAAGCGTTCGCGGTCAGGCAGTTGTTGTTCAGCCAATAGCTTACAATCCTGTTCAAAAGAAACTCAGGATTTATACGCACATTGAAATGAAGGTGAGTCCAAGCGGAAGAATGTCAACAAAAAATGTAATGTCAGGCACAAAATCGACTACTACAGATAATGGTTTCGAAAAAATCTATCAAAACCATTTTTTAAATTATACCAGTAACAGCACCAAATACACAGCTCTTAATGATGCCCCGGGAAACATGTTGATTATCTGTTATGACGATTTCATGGACGAGATGGCTGATTTTGTGACTTGGAAGAAACAAAAAGGAATATCAGTTGAAATGATTGCTGTGAGTACAATTGGTAATGCTTCGGCAATTAAAACCTATGTGAGCAACTACTACAACACTCATGGGCTAACCTATCTTTTATTGGTAGGCGATGCTCCGCAGGTTCCTACATCATATACCAGTGCCGGCGATTCTGACAACAACTATGGTTTTATCGTTGGTAATGATCACTATATCGACATTTTTGTTGGTCGGTTTTCTGCTGAAAATGCAGCTCAGGTAACAACTCAGGTTGATAGAACCATTCATTACGAGAGAGATGTTACTACCGCTGACACATGGCTGTCTTCAGGAGTAGGAATTGCATCCAACGAAGGTTCCAATCCTTCTGATGCTGAACACATGAATACCATCGAAAACAAATTGGAAGGGTACGGATATAGTATCTCCCGCTGTTATCAGGATGGAGGAAGTGCAAGTCAATTAACCAGTTTGCTGAATTCGGGCAAAAGTTTAATCAATTATGTAGGTCATGGTTCCAATACCAGTTTTGCGAGTATGGTATATACCAGCACCAATGTAAACAGCCTGACCAACAATAACAAGCTTCCCTTTATTTTCGATGTGGCTTGTGTGAATGGAAACTTTAAATCAATCACCTGCTTTGCCGAAGCATGGCTAAGAGCCACAAACAATGGTGTTCCTACAGGAGCTATGGCAATTTGTGCTTCTACCATTAATCAATCGTGGGTACCGCCAATGATTGCCCAAACCGAGATGAATGACATTTTAGTGGAAAGTTACGCCAATAATATTCGTAGAACCTTTGCCGGTTTGGCTTTGAATGGAATGTTTAAAATGGTAGATGTTTACGGATCGGGAGGAGAAACCATGTTGGATACATGGACCATATTCGGAGATCCATCCTTACAGGTTAGAACCAAAACTCCCGGCAGTCTGCAGGTAAGTCATGCAGGCACCATTGCTCCCAACAGCAATCAATTAGCAGTTACCTGTGCAACCGACGACGCATGGGTTTCGTTGACTTTAAACGGCGAAATTTTGGGGACAGCAAAAACCAGCAGCGGAACAGCAACAGTTTCTTTCAGTCCTTTGCCTGCAAGCGGAACAATAAAAATTACAGTATGTGCCTATAATAAAATACCTTATGTGGCAAATATAAATATTTCAGGATCAGGAGACACCGATGTAATTGCCAATTTTACGACAAACAAAACCTCCATTTATGAAGGAGAAAGCATTAGTTTTACTGATTTGTCATCAAACAATCCAACAGCTTGGAACTGGTCTTTTACAGGCGGAACACCATCGGTAAGCAGTACGCAAAATCCAAGCGTAATTTATGCTGCAGAGGGAACCTATTCTGTTTCTTTAACTGCGTCTAAAACAGGTAGTACAGATACAAAAACAGTTACTGATCTGATTACAGTAAGTACTCCAATTCAGCAAGATTACTGCGAAGCAACAACAAACGGATGCAGTTCATATGAATATATTTCAGGTGTGATATTTGAAACAATCAATCAGACTTCTGTTTGTAATAAATATTCAGATTACACATCTCAGACAGCTTCGGTAGAGCCAGGTGGGAGTTATGCAATAACCATTAATATTGGTCGTCCGGATTCACGCAATTATGTAACCGTTTGGTTCGATTGGAACCGGGATGGTGATTTTGAGGATGCAGATGAAGAATATGCGTTAAGTTATAGTATTAGTGGTGGACTAGGCCAGGCAGTAGGTGCCATTTCGGTTCCAAATGATGCAAGTTTGGGAACAACAAGAATGAGGGTTCGTGTTACCTATGACACAACACCTTTGGCTTGCGGCAATACAAGCTATGGCGAAATAGAAGATTATGGAATACAAGTACAGGATAGCAGGAGTGAAAGAGAACGCGCTATTGCTGACAATGTAACAATCAGCCTCTATCCCAATCCAGCCAGTGATTCTTTCAAAATAGAATTCAACGGCATTTCAACCCAGCTGACTGTTAAAATTGTTAACCTTACGGGAAGTGTAATTCGAAGTTTTAAGATGGATGTTTCAAAAGAAATTGATGTAAGTGGTTTGAATACAGGAATGTATATGGTTCAAGTTGATGCAAATGGCAAAAGCTGGACTAAAAAATTGATTGTAAACCGATAAATTGATATGCTTTACAATTCAGAACTGTTGAGATTCCCGCTCAGCAGTTCTTTTTATTTTGATGATTTGTTGAAATGTAATTTAACCGTTATTTCTTTTATTATTATTAAATTTAGCTTTTCAATAAAAAACGAATTTAATGGTAAATTATCTATACAAAATTAAGTTGAAAGTACGCGATTACGAATGCGACATTCAGGGAGTTGTGAATAATTCCGTCTATCAGAATTATTTAGAGCATGCACGTCATGAGTTTTTAGAGTCCATAGGAACTAATTTTAAAACATTGCATGAACAGGGAACAGATGCTATGGTTTCGAGAATCGAGATAGATTACAAAACTTCACTAACCAGCGGCGATGAATTCGAAGTGCGCTTAAGTATTGAACGGGAAGGAGTGAAGTTGGTATTTAATGAGGATATCTATCGTTTATCTGACAACAAGCTCTGTGCAAAGGGGAAAGTATATACAATATGTCTGGTAAATGGTCGTCTTTCCAAAGGAGAAGTGTTTGATGAACTGTTTTCTGAATATCTGGCTTAGATAAAAGGAATTTTGTTACAAAAAAAGGATCAGCAACCAACTGATCCTTTTTAAAACTAAATTTTAACCTTAATCTCAATCTATGATAAAACTACTTATTTTTATTTCCTTTTGTCTACATTACAAATGTAAGGCAATGCATGGTTAAGAGCTGCTAAGGAACGTTAAATAAGATTAAAAGAATACTGTATCCGCGATAGAATCCTATCTGCCAATTCGCAATATATAGCTTGGTTTACTATTTTTTTTTGATTTCTTTCAAATCTTTCTATAACTTGCGAGTAAGAAAACCTTCCGTTATTAAATACCACCAAAATTTCAGGACATCACAATTGTAACGTATAGCATGCTTCGCGCGTCTATACTTAAGTATTGTGAAATTCTAAATTGAAAATCATGTTTGATCTTGATAAGTGGCAGGAAATTTTTGAAACCATTCGAAAAAACAAACTTCGTACTATTCTTACCGGCTTCAGTGTATCCTGGGGTATTTTCATGTTAATTATTTTACTGGGATCGGGTAATGGTCTGCAAAATGGTGTTTTGGATCAATTCAAACAAGATGCCGTGAATAGCCTCTGGATTTACAGTGGTAGAACCAGTATGCCATTTGATGGCATGAAGGCTGGCCGAAGAATTCAATTTACTAATGATGACTATGAAAAAACAAAAAATTCTGGTTTAGATGTTGATAAAATAAGTTCAAGATATTCCATTTTCAGGAATAATTTAATCTCTTACAAAACAGAGTTTGTCAATTACAATATTATTGCAGTTCACCCTGATACAGAGACTTTAGAAAGCACTTCGAATATAAAAGGACGTTTCTTAAATGATATAGATGTCAAGAATTTTAGAAAGGTAGTAGCTATAAGTACTGTAGTTGAAGAAGCCTTGTTTAAAAGAGAAGATCCTATTGGTAAATACGTGAAAATAAACGGAATTCCATTTCAGGTTGTAGGAACTTTTACAGATTACTCAGAAAGGGATCTGCAACGCGTATATGTTCCTATATCTACGGCTCAAAAAGTATTTAACGGAGCCAATCGAATATCAAACATGTCCTTCACAACAAATACTCCGGATATTGAATCACTTCAGGCCATGGAGCAATACTTAAGAAAATCATTTGCCGCCCGGCATAAATTTGACGTTACAGATAGAAGGGCTATGTGGATCAATAACAATATGGAAAACTATCAACGGACAATGGCTCTGTTTTCCGGAATTCGAATTTTTGTATGGATAATAGGCGTATTTACAATTATAGCAGGAATTGTCGGAGTCAGCAACATCATGATAATTGTTGTGCGTGAGCGTACCAAAGAAATAGGTATCCGCAAAGCATTGGGAGCTACTCCAAATTCAATAGTTGGTTTGGTGTTACTGGAATCAGTTTTAATTACCAGTGTGGCCGGATATATTGGCTTGGTTCTCGGGGTAATACTCTTGGAAGTGCTGGCACCACATACTCAAATAGAGTTCTTTATGAATCCATCGGTTGATTTAAGTGTTGGCATACAGGCAACCTTGGTACTGGTTTTTGCCGGACTGCTGGCTGGTTTTTTTCCGGCTCGGAAAGCCGCCAATGTTCGACCAATAGAAGCTTTGGCTCACGAATAAAATACTAATCTGAAAAATTTAACAGGATGTTTGATCGAGATAGATGGACTGAAGTATACATGGCTCTTAAAAGCAATAAATTAAGAACCTTTTTAACTGCATTTGGAGTTTTTTGGGGAATTTTTATGCTCATTATTATGCTGGGTTCCGGGAAAGGACTTGAAAATGGTGTGTATTATGGAATGGGGGATTTTGCAACTAATTCAGTTTTTATCTGGACCCAACCAACAAGCAAACCCTATAAAGGATATAAGCAGGGGCGCAGGTATCATTTTACAAATCAAGATACTAAAGCAATTTTAGATAATATTCCTGAAGTAAAACTGTTAGCTCCAAGAATTCAGGCTCGTGGTGGTGATGGAGATAATAATGTTATCAAAGGTTTAAAAACCGGAGCTTTTAGTATTCTTGGTGATGTTCCTGAAGTGAACTTAATTGATCCGGTAATTATAACCAATGGGCGATTCCTGAATCAGGTTGATATTAATAATACAAGGAAAATTGCCGTAATTGGAGAAAGGGTGATTGAGGTATTGTTCGAAAAAGATGAAAATCCAATAGGCGAATACATTAAATTGAATGGTGTTTACTTTCAGGTGGTTGGAACCTTCAAATCCATGCACAATCAAGGATGGGGCGAATGGCAGAATCAATCTATTTTTATACCGTTTACAACGCTTCAAAAAACATATAATTATGGGAATAGGGTCGGTCATTATTCCATTACATCTAAAAGTGAATATACTGCAACCTTTGTTGAGGAGAAAGTTAAGGCTTTACTTAAAAGGCGTCACTCAGTTCATCCGCATGATGATCGTGCCATAGGCAGTGAGAATATAGAAAAGGAATTTATTAAAATCAACAATTTATTTATTGGTATAGCAGGATTAATTTGGATTGTAGGCATAGGAACGCTTATTGCCGGGATAATTGGAGTCAGTAATATTATGCTTTTTATTGTGAAGAAGCGCACAAAAGAAATCGGAATTCAAAGGGCTTTGGGAGCTTCACCATCTGTAATTATTAGTTCTATTTTAACTGAATCGGTTGTTTTAACCGCAATCGCTGGATGGTTCGGACTCGTTTTTGGAGTTATTATTTTGGAACTCATAAATAAAGCCATTCAAAATAGTGGTGGCGATAATTCCATGTTTACAAATCCAGAAGTAGATTTTAATGTGGCAATGATTGCTCTGGGAATTTTAATTTTCGCTGGAATTTTTGCAGGGATAATTCCAGCTAAACGGGCAATGGAAGTTCGTCCGATAGAAGCAATACGTGATGAATAATTGAAGAACTTTACTTTCATTCGTAAAACAGCTTCTGTAATTTTAATTGCAGAAGCTGTTTTTTTGATCAATACATCCTGAAAACTTGCCATTACAGATGTTTTCTTTGTTTTTTAGTGGAGGAAATTTACGGATTGGTGGAATCAATACTAACACTCGGAGAAGTTTTTCTTTATTAATTCGTATAAACTTGCAGTATTATTTTGTTTAATATCAGCAAGTTATGATGGCTTTTGCTTCGTGTTAAACAACAAAAAACAATATTTGAATGGTTTGTGGAACCAACCATATTATTTGTATTTTTTGTAGATTTACTTTTGCGAAGGAATATCGATAATATATATAATAATTAAATGAAAAGACCTTTACTCCTTGTTGTACTTTTTTTAATATTATTTACATCGGTTGTAATGGGAACATTTAGCCGATTATCGGCTAGTAGAAATTTTATAGATAATGTTTTCCCTGAACTCCTGTCACTTCCCAGTACACCTCCTCCTGCACCGACAAATGATTTGCCATGTAATGCAACACCTCTTTCAGTTAGTTCAACTTGTTCATTAGCTCCATATAATAATATTGATGCTACTGATAGTTGGGTTACTGATAATACGATACCTGTTCCTTCATGCGGAAGTTATAGTGGCAGCGATGTTTGGTTTACTGCTGTTGTTCCAAGTTCCGGTGAAATGGTAATTTTAACATATTCTGAAAGAACAGCAGGGTGGCTCGACAAAGTAAATTTTGCAGTATATAGCGGATCATGTACAGGTTTAACTGAAATAGGCTGTTATACTCCAACCAGTTCAGGCTTGTATATTACAACTGCTGTACTTTCTGGTAGAACAGCAGGAGAAATTCTCTACATTAGGGTATACGATCAAGAAAATACTATAGGTAATTTCCAAATTTGTGCTTCGGGTCCATGTGGTGATATTATTGCTAATGCAGGTTTAGGAGGAGAATCCTGTGATTTAAATTTTAAATTTAGTGGTACTGCACCAGTCAATGGAACAGGTACCTGGTCTATTGTTTCAGGTCCAGGCACTGCTAGCTATTCTACCAGTCCTGCTGATCCTGTCGCTACAGTTTCTGTAACAGCACCTGGCACTTATAGATTTGCATGGACTGTTGATAGTGGAACTTGTACAGATGCTGATTCGATAAATGTTATTTTTAGTCAGCCCGTTTTTTCGGCTCCGGAGGATGACAAAGATCTCTGTAATACTTTAAGCAGCACACTAACAGTATTTAGTGCGAGTGTTGGGAATCCAGAATGGAAAAAAACTTCAGGTCCGGGTATTGCTCATATAAATACGCCAAACTTATTTACTTCTAATGTTGATGTTACAGAATATGGTGTTTATGTATTCACATTAACAGTTACCAATGGAACTTGTTCTGCTTCAGATGATTTAACGATTGGTTTCTATGAAGAACCAACCGAGGCAAGTGTTGCCGGATCCATAAGTAATTGCGGAACATTAACAAGTGATCCTCTTGGTGGAAATACGCCTACAGTTGGAACAGGTGAGTGGTCTAAGATTTCAGGTCCCGGAACTGTTAGTTTTAGTAATATCAACTCAGGGAGTTCAACTGCAACAGTTAATGCATATGGCACATATGAATATCAGTGGAAAATAAGTAATGGATCTTGTACTGCGAGTGCAGTAACTTTAACAGTTACATATTTCGATCCTCCAACTGCTGATGTCGGTACAGGAGGCGATGAATGTGATTTGGATTTTTCCTTATCTGCAGTACCGAGTATTGGAACAGGAACATGGACAAAGACAGGTGGTTCAGGTAATGCTGTTTTTTCACCAAATGTTAATTCTCCAAATGCAACGGTAACTGTTGATGCCTACGATGCTTATCAGTTTACATGGTCAGAGATTAGTAACGGTTGTTCAGATGATGATACTGTGGGTGTCAACTTTTTCGAGCAACCAATAGCCGATGCCGGCACAGGAGGTGATGAATGTGGTTTGAATTTTATTTTATCGGCAGTGGCTAGTTCAGGTACTGGAACCTGGACAAAAACAGGTGGTTCAGGCAATGCTGTTTTTTCACCAAATGTCAATACTCCAAATGCAATGGTAACGGTTGATGCCTACGATACTTATCAGTTTACATGGTCAGAACTTAATAATAGCTGTACGGATAGTGATGCAGTAAGTGTCAACTTTTATGAACAACCAGTTGCAAATGCCGGTTCCGGAGGAAATGAGTGTGATTTGAATTTCACTTTGTCAGCAAGCGCAAGTTTAGGTATAGGAACCTGGACGAAGACAGGTGGTTCAGGTAATGCTGTTTTTTCACCCAATGCCAATACTCCCAATGCAACAGTAACAGTAGATGCCTACGATGCTTATCAGTTTACCTGGACAGAGATTAGTAATGGCTGTTCAGATGATGATACTGTGGGTGTCAACTTTTTCGAGCAACCAGTTGCAAATGCCGGTTCCGGAGGAAATGAGTGTGATTTGAATTTTACCTTATCGGCAACAGCAAGTGTTGGAACAGGAACGTGGACAAAACAAACGGGTACCGGAAATCTTAGTTTCGCTCCTAATGCCAATGATCCAAATGCGGTAGTAACCTCAGATACTTACGGAAGCTTTACATTGAGATGGACAGAAGTAAATGGAAGCTGTTCCGGTTTTGATGATGTAGTTGTTAATTTTTATGAGCAGCCAATTGCAAATGCCGGCTCTGGGGGAAATGAATGTGATTTGGATTTCGCCTTATCTGCAACACAAAGTGTTGGAACAGGAACTTGGACAAAACAAACGGGTACCGGAAATCTTAGTTTTGCACCCAATGTCAATGATCCAAATGCTGTTGTAACTTCAGATACTTACGGAACCTTTACATTAAGATGGACTGAAGTAAATGGAAGCTGTTCCGGTTTTGATGATGTAGTTGTTAATTTCAATGAGAAACCAGTTGCTAATGCCGGCTCCGGGGGAAATGAATGTGATTTGGATTTCACTTTGTCAGCAATCGCAAGTTTAGGTACAGGAACTTGGACGAAGACAGGTGGTTCAGGCAATGCTGTTTTTTCACCAAATGTTAATTCTCCAAATGCAACGGTAACCGTTGATGTTTACGATACTTATCAGTTTACATGGTCAGAACTTAATAATAGCTGTACAGATAGCGATGCAGTAAGTGTTAACTTTTATGAGCAACAAATAGCTGACGCAGGTTCTGATGGAAATGAGTGCGGTTTGAATTTTACTTTATCCGCTGTGGCTGGTGTCGGGGTAGGAACATGGTCACAAATATCAGGACCTGGTACAACACTATTCAGCAATATTAATTCCGGCACTTCAATGGCTATTGTAACTGACTACGGAACTTACATTTACAGATGGACAATTAGTAATGGAACTTGTACACCATTAAGCGATGATGTTACAGTAAATTTCTATGAAACACCAACAATAGCCACAGTAGGAACAGATCAGGACATTTGTGATGCCAAAGTTAGTTATGCATTACTTGGAAATACTCCAAGTGTTGGTATTGGTTCTTGGTCACAAGTATCAGGTCCCGGCACAACTACGTTTAGTAATGTTAATTCCGGTGGTTCAACTGCAAGCGTAAGTGAATATGGCATCTACGTATACAGATGGACAATAAGTAATGGAACCTGTACTTCCAGTAAGGCTGATGTAACAGTAACTTACTTTCAAAAACCATCTCTCGCAAGTGTTGGGGGAGATCAGAATCATTGCAGTAATCTTTCAAGTACGAGTTTAGGTGGTAATACTCCTTGGGTCGGAATTGGTTCTTGGTCTCAGGTATCAGGTCCCGGTACAACATCATTTAGCGATGTTAATTTTGGAAATTCAACAGCAACTGTTAGTCAATATGGAACATACACTTATAGATGGACTATCATCAATGGATCTTGTGCTTCATCTGAAGCGGATATTGTAGTAAATTTTAATGAAGAACCAACCGCTGCAAGTGTTGGTAGTGATCAAAATTATTGTGACGGATTAATAAGCGGAAGTTTGGGAGGAAACACTCCGACAATAGGAGTTGGTTCTTGGTCTCAGCTATCAGGGCCCGGCACAACAACTTTCAATGATGTTAATGCCGGAACCTCAAATGCTGCAGCAACAGATTACGGAACCTACATTTACCGCTGGACAATTACCAATGGCATATGTGTTAGTTCAGATGATATCACCGTTAATTTTAATCAAACTCCAATTTCATATGCTGGTGCAGATGATAATATTTGTGGGGGCAACAGTTATACTATTTCCGGCAGCAATTCTGCAAATGGCCCCATTGTATGGAGTACCAATGGCAACGGAACATTTGATGATAACACCATTGATAATCCGACCTATAATTTTGGAATTGGCGAATCGGGTATTATAACGCTTACAAAAACGGTTGAGAACCCATCTTGCTCTTCAGTTAGTGATGATATGATCATAACATTTTCGCCGGAGCCAATAGCCAATGCAGGTTTAGGAGGTAATGAATGTGATCTTGATTTCAGTTTATCCGCAACAGCAAGCGTTGGTATAGGAACATGGACAAAGACCAGTGGATCAGGGAATGCAGTTTTTTCACCTAATGCGAATACTCCCAATGCTATTGTAACTGTTGATGTCTACGATACTTACCAGTTTACCTGGACAGAAGTTCGGGATGGTTGTACAGATAGCGATAATATAAGTGTAAGTTTTTATGAGCAACCCATCGCAAATGCAGGAGTTGGTGGTGATGAATGTGATTTAGATTATGATCTTTTGGCAACACAAAGCTCAGGTACCGGAACATGGACAAAAGAATCCGGTCCGGGGAATCTTAGTTTTTCTCCTGATGCGAATGCACCCGATGCAAAAGTTACGGCCGATAGTTATGGATCCTATAAATTAAGATGGACAGAAGCAAATGGAGCCTGTTCGGAATTCGATGAAATAATTGTTAATTTTTATGAGCAACCGATTGCAGATGCCGGAGTTGGTGGTAATGAATGTGATTTAGATTTTATTTTTAATGCAAAACCAAGTGCAGGATCAGGGAAATGGACACAAGTATCAGGCTCAGGAATATCAAGTTTTTTTCCAAATAGTAGTTCTTCCAATGCTGCCGTAACTGTTAGTGATTTTGGATCTTATCAGTATTTGTGGACTGAAACGAATGGAAATTGCACTGATTCTGAAATGATTGATGTTAACTTTTACGATCAGCCAGCAACAAATGCAGGTGTTGGTGGAAATATGTGTGGTTTAACATTTTCTTTATTGGCAACACCAAGTTTGGGTACTGGCACGTGGACCAAAACTTCCGGTAATGGCAACGCAAGTTTCTTCCCAAATCCCAATTCCCCGAACAGTGCAGTCACTGTAGATAGTTACGGAATATATTCATTTAGATGGACAGAAGATAATGGTACATGCTCTGCAAGCGATGAAGTTGTTGTTAATTTCTACGAACAACCAATCGCTGATGCCGGCTTTGGAGGGGATCAATGCGGACTTGAATATTCTCTTGCAGCAACTTCAAGCGCAGGAATAGGAGTTTGGACTAAAATATCAGGAGTTGGGAATGTTACCTTCACTCCAGATGCTAATTCTCCTAACGCCACAGTCATGGTTGATGCGTATGATAGCTACCAGCTTATGTGGACCAAAACAAATGGTGACTGTACCGATAATGATGTTATTGATATTACTTTCGAGGAACAACCGATTGCTAATGCCGGTATGGATATAAAAATGGAATATTCTGACCGGGCACAGTTAGGAGCTGTTTTGTCAACTGCAGGTATCGGCGAATGGACTGTAGTAAGTGGTTATGCTAATTTATTTGATCAGTATTCTCCAAATACTGAAGTAGATAAATTAGGAATAGCTGAAAACATTCTTCGATGGACAGAAACAAATAAATTCTGTAGTGATTATGATGATGTGAAATTAACAGTAGACAAATTGTTCATTCCTACGGTAATAACACCTAATGGTGATGGTAAAAATGAATTTTTCATGATTAGTGGTTCTGATAATTTAGAGAATATTCAATTAACTATTTTTAATAGAAATGGGGTAGAGATATACACCGATTCAAATTATAAAAACGATTGGAACGGACTGGATCGAAATGGAAATGAATTAGTGACGGACACTTATTTTTATGTGCTGAAAATAGAAACAAAAAAGGTTTTTAAAGGATGCATTGTTATAAAGAGATAGAATGAGAAAAACGATTATCATCATATTTTGGCTTCTTGTTCCTCTTTTTATATTAGGACAGAATACTCAATTCACAAACCAGTATATATTTAACCCAATAGCCTTAAATCCTGCTATCGCCGGTAGTGGAGATGCGTTAAGTGCTAATATGTTATACCGAAATCAATGGGTTGGTTTCCAAGGTGCTCCAAAAACATTATCATTTTCGGCACATTCACCAATGAGGAAACAAAATATGGGACTGGGAATTTCAGTCATCAATAATAAAATTGGAGTTAGTGACGAAACAAGTGTAATTGGCAATTATTCCTTTAAAATAAAGATGAGAGAAGGGAATTTGGCTTTGGGATTAGGTGGTGGATTTATCATGATGAACACTGCTTGGACTGAACTACGGGCCAATGATCCCAGTGACGAATTAATTCAAAACAATTCTCCTACCTACTTAATTCCTGAAGTAAGTTTAGGAGTGTATTATTCAATGAAAAAGTATCATGTTGGATTTTCATTGCCTTGCATGCTTTCCTATACATTTAATTCATCGAGAGATAAATATCTGGTAACTAATGATATTTCGAAATATAATTATATTCTTAGTGGTGATTATGAATTTGACTTACAACAAAATTTCCAGTTTGTTTCAAGTATAATGTTGAAATATCAGAAAGAAGATAAATTAGATTTAATTCTTATAAACAAACTAATTTACATGACTAAATATTCAGTTGGAATGGCTTATGACAGCCAACAGAAATTTTTCAAAGGATTGTTTCAATTTCAGCTAAACAAACAGTTTCAA
The DNA here is from genome assembly GCF_030372765.1 of Labilibaculum sp. K2S. GTDB lineage: Bacteria > Bacteroidota > Bacteroidia > Bacteroidales > Marinifilaceae > Labilibaculum. Next base: position 710,448 of record NZ_JAUCMW010000001.1, read on the forward strand.
TTAGGATATGCCACCGATTTTAATTCAAATAAATTAAGCGAGTACAAAATTGGTTCACACGAATTAATGATTCGTTATGATTTTAAATATACAATTAAAGTTCACAGTCCTAGAAATCTATAAAGAACGAATTATGAATAGAATTTTCACCATAATACTATTAATTCTATCTATTTTGGTTTTTCCATTTTTTGCGAACGGACAAACAGTAAACTATGAGGTCAATCCAGCTTCTTTTTGTTCTGCACAAGATGATGAGTATTCATCTGCATACCATAAAGATGGAATCGTATTTTGTTCGAATAGAAGAACGGATCTTTTTGTTACATTTTCAACTCCTGAAGACAAGGAACTATTTAATATGTTCTATGTTCCCGTTCAAGGAGATAGTTTAGGTAAATCTCCTACAATTCTGGCTACGGAACTAATGACCAATTTTAACGATGGTCCTGCCTGTTTTGGAGCTAATGACTCAATTATAATATTTTCAAGAAATAATGAAGTAACCAGTAAAAAAAAGGATACTAAAGATGATAAAAATACATTGGGTTTATTCACCTCATATTTAAATGGAATTATATGGAGTGATCCCGAACCTTTCGAATACAATAGTTTGAATCATCATATAACCATGCCTTCCCTAAGTAAAGATGGATCGCAATTGTTCTTTGTTTCTGATATGTCGGGAGGATTTGGCGGATTAGATATATATGTATGCAAAAAAGTCAATAATGCATGGGGTACTCCCAAAAATTTAGGAGCTAAAATTAACACCAAAGGGAATGAGAGTTTTCCTTTCATTTCTGATTCAGGCGAACTGTTTTTTGCCTCCGATGGTCATAATGGTTTAGGTGGTTTAGATATCTTTTCAAGTAAAATGATTGATGGTGAATGGCAAGAGGTTTTGCACATTAATACACCAATTAATTCAGAGTTTGATGATTTTGGACTAATTACTGATCGTAATTTTGAAAAAGGCTATTTCTCAAGCAATAGAAATGGCAGCGATGATATTTTTGATTTTAAAACAATGTTTCCACAATTTACCAATTGTGATACAATTAAAGAAAATCAATATTGTTTCCTGTTTTACGATGAATATTATACTCCGGTGGATACTGCAATGACCTATTATGAATGGATTCTTGGTGATGGTGTAAAAGTAAAAGGGAAAGAAGCAGAACATTGTTATGACGGGCCGGGAAAATACGCTGTAGAGCTAAATATAATCGACAAGCGTACAGGAGAAGTCTTTATGAGACAAACCAATTATGAATTTGAACTTCTGGACTTTGAACAAGCTTATATCAGTTGTGTTGATGAAGCTTTAACCAAAAATCAGATCAATTTTGAAGCATCTAAAACGAACTTACCTTCAATTAATTTGGAGAAGTATTTTTGGGATTTTGGTGATGGTATCCTTGATGAAGGAATCAGTGTAAATCATTCATACAGTGACGCAGGAGCATATAAGGTTGTTTTGGGTGTTCTAAGTGAAAAAGACAGTTTAGGAGATAGAAAAAAAATATGTGTTGAGAAAAATTTGACTGTTGTTAAAAACCCAACCGCATTAATGCAGATGAAATCAGAAAATGAATCGGGTCGAGATGAAAACGCTTTTACAAACCTAAACTTTGTTGAGAAACAACAACTATATGATTCATTTATACTTAAACCAAAACTTATTCAGATTACTACTGATGCAAGAAGTATTATGAAGGCGTTTGATTTGGCTTTTTTTGAATCTTTTGAGAAAGAGAAGCATTTTATTAATTCTTATAAAGAAGAAAGTGAATCTGAAGAGATCGATTTAAATAGTAATCCAGCAAAAGCATTGGCTCTGGAAAGCTTATTGAATTCAAGCAGAAAAAGTAATGCCAAAATACATTCAATTGAAAAAGAATTGCAGGTTCTTTCAACTCAGTTTCAATATTCATTTATAGAGGTTGAAAAACAATCTTTTTCAGATTCGGCAGTACCAATATTGAATCGATTGTTAAAAATTTTACTGTCAAATCCACTGCTCGAACTTAAAATTGGCTTTCACGTAAACACGAAAAGTAACCATTTTTTTGATAGTGCAGGAAAAGTGACTCAAGGAATTGCTGATTATCTTATTGAACGCGGTGTCGAAAAATTCCGCTTACGAACCGCAGTCTATGAAATAACAAATGAATTAGGCGAAGAGAATAAAAATCCGAACAGTCTGGAGTTTAAACTAATAAAGGAATAGTCCTAACTAAAATCCCAAAAAAAAGAATGGCAAAAATTAAAATATTCATCTTTAGTCTTATTATCTGCAGTGTTTTATCAAATGCAGCCACCGTTAACGCTCAGGCAGTTCCTGCAGCAGAAGAAAATATACCCTATTTAGTCACTTTTGGAGCTGATGCGGAAACCTCTTGGGGTGATGATGATTTTAATCAAATTTATTTTTTCCTAATCCCGGAAAATCATACCGAACCTGTTTATTTTAGAGTTTATGATCCTGAAATTGGAGGCATGAATGATGAACAAAAAGGAGAATACAATACTAAAGTTAATTTTTCTGTTTACGGAGGATTTGAATGCTGGTCTAATAAAGATGCTCAGAATATAGATCCAGTTGGGAAATTTGATAGCGGAAATCTTCTGGCTTCGGTGAATTTTGATAATGACCCTAAATATGATAATGATTGGTATACTTTTGGCCCGTTTAATCCTTTCGAAGGCGAAATGATAGAAAAATTTGGAGGAAGGGTTTTCAAAGTTATTGTAACAGGGAAATCAGGTGATGATGGAAATCTCTACCGCTTTTTTCTGAGTACAAGCTCCAAAGAAAATAAGGAAGTTGAAGGTGGAAATGTTTTTACTTACGAGTATACCTTTCGCCTTTCGAATGATATGAACGATATTTCTCAAATTTATCCTTTTGCAGATGACAGAACTATTTCTGTAGAAGTAACAAATTTTGATTGGGATAATGATGGATACATTAGAATTAATTCTGTCGCAAAAAATGGGATGCTTTGCGATTTGTCAAGCGAAAATCAATGGATTAGAAATAAATTTCCAATAAGTGACCGAGAAAAAAATTCATCTCTGGAAATACAATTTATTAAACGTCGTACCGAATTAGTGAAAAATAATAATGTGGTTATCTCAATTAAAAATCAATACGGTGAGGCATTGCCTTTCTTTTCAATACCAATTGGAGGTGTTCCTGTTTATACGCCAAAAATTAAAATGAAGGCAATTGGTAAAAAGAAGAAGAGTTGAAAATATTTATTTGGATGGGACAATATAAAATTTTGATCAAACTTTTAGGGGTATTCCTACTCTTAGTTCCTGCGTTTGCTTTTTCACAAGAAAACAGATTCATCAACTTTAGTGTTGATGATGGCCTTGCTCAAGCCTATGTGTATAATATTACGCAAGATGCAAAAGGAAATTTGTGGGTTGGCACTGGCAATGGTTTATCAAAGTATGATGGTTATACATTTAAAAATTATACAGAACAAGATTCTCTTGGTGGAGACTTTATAACATGTAGTCTTAAAACAAGCAAAGGATTATGGTTTGGACATTTGAACGGACGAGTAAGTTTCTATGACGGCGTTTCTTTTAGATATTATATTAATGAGACAAGCAGTATTGTAGATATTGAACAAGATTCGGACACAAACATTTGGATTGCCAGCCAAAATAAAGGTTTCTTAAAAAGAATAAGTGAAACTTCCAAAGGTGAATTGTACCATAATTCCTTTGCGCAACCTATTTTCACTTTTAAGTTTATTAATAAAGATAAACTATTGGTGGGAACCTCAGAAGGAGTTAAGTTGTGTCAAATAACTAAGAACAATGAAGTTGAAGTAAATAATGATATTCTTGAAATTCCTCATAATAAAGTGGTTGATATAGTTCAATCCCAAATAAATGATCAATTATATATTCTGACAGAAAACGAAGGTTTGTATCAAATTAAACTGGATTCAATTCATTATAAAGTCAGTAAAATTGCAGGTAATTATGAATTCTCAAAAGCCCAGAATCTATTTGAAGACAAACAAGGAAATTTATGGATAAGTACATTGGGAAGTGGTGCTTATAAACTTAAGTTTTCACAGAATCAAAAGCTCACCGAAATTGAAAATTACGGTGAAAATAATGGTTTGCAAACCAATGCAGTTAAATCTGTTTTTGAAGATAGGGAAGGGAATATTTGGATAGGTAAGTATGGAGGAGGTATAAGCCGTTTAGTGCCATCTGCAAACTCATTCATAAATTTCGATGAAAAACGATACAGTAATAGCATCCATTCCATATGTATTACAAATGAAATAAAATGGATTGGAACCGGAAGTGAGCTTTTAAAAGTTGATGCAAAATCAAACAAAGTATTACATTCTTATGACGTGAATGGTATTTTGGAGAATGAAAAAATTACAGCTCTTGCTGATTGGAATGATGAAGAACTATGGATTGGAACTGAAAAATCAGGAGTTTATCGTTTAAATTATAAGACTGGCATTATAAAACCTCAATTTCTTCGTCTTGGGAATCTAGAGAAATCAATTAATTCAATTCTAACCGAGAACCAATACATTTGGATTGCAACACAAAAGGGACTTTGCAGATACAATATCAACACCAATAATAAAAAGTGGTTTACGATGCAGGAAGAGGGATTGCCACATAATTCCGTAAATCATATTACTAAGGATCATCAAAACCGTATTTGGGTAGGAACACTTAGCAATACATTATCATACATTCAGGATGGTGAATTAACAAATATCAGATTAGCCAATAGAAATAGTCTTTTAAATATTACTTCTATTTTGGAAGATAAAGATGGTCTGATTTGGGTTGGGACTCAAGGTAATGGGGTTTATGTTTTGAATCATGATTCGATAATGAATATTAACTATCAGCATGGATTATTATCTGATTATTGCTATTCCCTGAATTGTGATGAAAAGCGCGTGTGGGTAACTCATAGAGGAGGAATAAGCCAAATTCGACTCTCCGATTATCATGTAAAAACAATACAAAAAAATGCTGGAATTCAATCATCAATTGAGTTTAATAAAAATTCTACTGCTATAGGGAAAGAAAATACATTGCTTTTTGGATCTAATCAGGGAATTTACTCTTATGCTGTTTCTCAGGAAGTCAATAGCGTAGTTCCCCCAAGTTTGGAGATTTCAGCATTACATGTAAATGGGGATGATTATCCGGTTAATAAAAACTTGGTGTTACCTCCTGGATATTATAAAATTCAGATTGGATTCAAAGGAATTAACTTAAATGAACCGGAACTAATTCAATATCAGTATGTATTGAAAGGTTATGAGCAAGATTGGTCAAAACCTGATAGCAGACGAGCAACTGAATACAAACAATTAGGATCAGGAGAGTATGAGTTTCAATTAAGTGCCGTGAATGGCAATGGAATAAAATCAGAGAAGCCCTTAAGTTTTAAGATTAGAATTAAATATCCTTTGTGGCAAAAAACATGGTTCCAGATATTGGCTCTTGTTAGTCTTATTTTCGGAATCTATTTTCTGGTTGTACTCCGAGAGAAAAATTTAAAAAGAATTCAAAGAAGATTAATACAAAACTTAGATGATAAAACCAGAGAAGTTATTGCTAAAGAAGAGGTGATAAAAGAACGGAAAAGAACGGAAAAAGAATTAATTCTGGCAAAAGATAAAGCTGAAGAATCGGATCGTTTAAAAACAGCTTTTTTATCAAATATGTCCCACGAAATAAGAACTCCCCTAAACGCTATTGTTGGTTTTTCAACCATGCTTCAGGAACCAAATATAAATCCCGCTTCTAAAGGTAGGTATATGTCAATACTTAAGTCTAACACAAACGATTTATTGTCATTAATTGATGATATAATGGATATCTCAAGTATAGAAGCAGGACAACTTAAAATGAAAATACAGGAATGCAATTTGCATGAAATATTCTTAGAATTATATGAGGTTCACGTTAAGAAATTATCAGAGTTAAAAACAGAAAATATAACGTTAAATTACATTGAAAAATTTACAGATCTTACGATTCAGTCAGACCCTTTACGATTGAAACAAATCTTATCTAATTTGATAGGAAACGCAATAAAATTTACTGAAGAAGGTTCTATTGATTTTGGTATTGTATATCATAAAGAAGGAATGGTTAAATTTTTTGTAAAAGATACAGGGATAGGAATTCTAGAAGATCAAAAAGAAGTTATATTTGAGAGGTTTAGAAAAGAATTTAGAGATGGATGGAAAAAAATCTATAGGGGAGCAGGCCTGGGTTTGGCAATTTCAAAAAGTATTGTGAGTTTGCTTGGTGGTGAAATTGGTGTAGAATCGGTTCCCGGAGAGGGCTCATATTTCTATTTTACTTTGCCTGCGAACAACTAAGTTCTGTTAAAACCTGATGAAAATAAAGTTGACATAATTTTTTGGTAATTTTTTTATAAGTTGCGGTACAAATAATTGAATGAAAAAACCACAAAAATACCTATTGCAAACATTGTTGCCCTTGCTAATGTTTTTCCTATCTCAGGAAATGCTGAAAGCTCAGGATAATCGGTTTATTACTTATGGTGTCGATCAAGGCCTCCCTCAGGCTTATGTTTATACTATAAGTCAGAATTCGGAAGGCTATTTGTGGATAGGAACCGGAGATGGACTTGCAAGTTTTGATGGAGTTAATTTTACTAATTATAATACATCTGATTCTCTCGCAGACAACTTTATTTCATGCAATCTAAACACTCCAAAAGGAGAATGGTTTGGCCATATGAATGGTAATTTAAGCTACAAAAGTAAAGCTGGCTTTCAGAAGTTTATTTCTGGCACCAATACTAAAAGTAGTGTAACAAATATTCATATGCATAGCTCAGGAACCATTTGGTTTTCCAATCAAAACGATGGCCTAATGCAAATTGGTGAAAATGGTAAGGTTGAGCCAATCGTTTTTTTGGACGGTGCATTTCCTGTTTTCTCTTTTGAATTTATTAATTCGAATGAGCTTTTAGTCGGAACCATCGATGGATTAAAACATTGCCGGATCAATGAAAATAAACAACTGGTTATTGTTAGTGACATTAATGGAATCAATAAAAATAAAATAAATTGTATTTGCAAAGCTAGAAGCGGGAAGGGGTTTTTTATTTTAAGTGGTACCAACAGTATTTATTTTTTAGAAGTAACAAAAAATGGATTTACCACTTCTAAAATTGGAGAAGGAACTGATCTACAAATGGAAGGGATTCAAAATATTTTTGAAGATCAAGATTCCAATTTATGGATTTCTACATTTGGTGAAGGAGTTCATAAACTGACAAAAGATGAAAAAGGATTTCATTTGGATAAAACTTATGATACAAGTAATGGACTTCAAAGTGACAATATAAAACTCGTTTTTGAAGATTCTGAAGGAAATATCTGGCTAAGCGTTTATGGGAAAGGTTTAGCGCGTTTAATTGATCCTGCGTACACATTCTATTCTCCGGAAGAAGAACAATACGGTTCAGAAATTTCTGCTATTTCAATAGATGAAAAGTACGAATGGTTTGGTTCCGAGAAAGGCTTACTACGAAGAAATATTTCAAATCACAACGAAATTCGTCTTTTCGATAGTTACAGAGGATTGCCATTTGATAAAATTACAGCACTATATCCTAGAAATGAGAATGATTTATGGATTGGTACTGAAAAAAATGGTGTTTATCGATTGGATATCAAAAATGATATGTTAGTTCGTCAATTTATTGCCAATGGAATATTGGAGAATTCTATTAATTCAATTACAGGAACTAAAGATCAGATTTGGATTGCAACTAAAAAAGGAGCTTGCTCTTATGACGTGTCTGCAGATAAATTTAATTGGTATACAATTAGTAAGGGTGGCTTACCTCACAATTGTGTTAACCACATAATGATAGATTCTAAAGATCGAATTTGGTTGTCCACACTTAGTAATTCTATTGCTTTTATTCAAAAAAATGAAATTACAAAGTTTAATTTGTCAGCTGACAATTCTTTTATAAATATTCGTTCTATTTCAGAAGACTCTAAAGGGAATATCTGGGTAGGAACACTAGGCAATGGTGTTTTTATCTATCAGGAAGACTCCATTACTAATCTGACATCAAATGATGGGCTCTTATCTGATTATTGCTATTCTCTGACACCAGATAAGCAAAATAGAATGTGGGTAACTCATCGTGGCGGATTAAGTAGGATAAATATATCTGATTTTGAAATTAAACTGCTTCAAGAAAATATAGGCATTAGTAAAAGTGATGAATTTCAGGTTAATTCTAGTTTTATTGATAGAAATGACAACCTGTGGTTCGGTCTAAATAAGGGTTTACTAAGATTTAACCCTTCACTTGAAAAGGTAACAACTTCACCTCCTGTACTCAAAATTAAAGATGTAAAAATTAATGACGAATCAGTTCCAATAAATGAAAAAATCATACTGTCTCCAGGTCGATATAAAATTAAAATAGCGTTCATTGGGGTATATTTTAAGGAACCGGAACTAGTTAAATATCGCCATATACTTGAAGGATATGACGAAAAATGGACTGATTTTTCAACAACCAGTGAGGTTACCTATCATGGAGTAAGTGATGGTCGTTTCAAATTCATATTAGAGGCCTCAAACGGTGATGGTATTATTTGTGAATATCCTGTAAGTATTAATATTTATATTAAAACTCCTTTTTGGAAACAGGCATGGTTCTACTTGTCGTTATTTTTCCTTTCAGTACTATTAATTGTACTCTACATTAAAAACAGAGAGAAAAAATTAAAGAAGGAAAACCGAATTTTAGAGGAAAAAATCAATGAAAGAACTATTGAAGTAGTCAGACAAAAAGAAGAAATTGAGAAACAGAAAGACCTTATAGAAAGTGCTAACAAAGACATCACCGATAGTATTAAATATGCCAGTAAAATTCAAGCCGCTGTTATCCCGCCCATTAAATATTTAGAAAAGGTTCTTAACGAAAGCTTTATAATAAATAAACCAAAGGCAATCGTAAGTGGTGATTTTTATTGGGTAACTAAAGTTGATGACAAAACTATTGTTGCCTTGGCTGATTGTACAGGTCACGGTGTTCCCGGAGCCTTTATGAGTATGTTGGGGGTTACGCTTTTGAACGAAATAGTAAACCACAAAAAGATTACCAATACAAGCGAAATTTTAAATATTCTACGTAAGAATATCATCATTTCACTTCGACAAAGTCATGAAGATACCACGCCAAGTGATGGCATGGACATATCTTTAATAGTACTTGACCATGCCAATAATAAATTAACTTTTTCAGGGGCCTTTAATCCCCTCTTAATATTGCGAAATGATAAAATAATTACCTTAAAGGCCGACCGGATGCCAATTGGAATTTATCATCAAAATAATATTGATTTTACCAGTCATCAAATTGATTTAAATACTGGTGATATGCTATATCTGTATACTGACGGATATCCTGATCAGTTTGGTGGGGAAGATGACAGAAAATTTACTACCCGTCAATTTAGAGATGTTTTGTTAGATATCCATCAAAAACCTATGATGGTGCAGAAAATAATTTTAGAAAACACGATGGAGAAATGGATGAACGGTACTGAACAATTGGATGATATCACTGTTATGGGCATTCGGATTTAAATATATTTCAAACTAATTAAGTATTTATTTTTTTAATAAATACTTAATTAGTTCATAGTAATTAGCTGATAAATCTATTTTGTTTTAACTTAGTTCAACGTTATGAGAAATATAAAGCTTAAGTTTAGATGTCTATTAGGAATCAAATCTATCGTAAAATGAAAAAACTAAACGTTTATGGATTGTTAATTTTATTTTTATTTATTTTTTCATCAAGCTATGGTCAGAAAAGAACATTTACAGGAACCGTTTTTGTTTTTGATAGTATTCCTGTCATGAATGCAGAAATTTTGATTTCCAGCTCAAAACAAATTGTAAAAAGTGACTCAGAAGGGAATTTTAGTTTTGATGGAGTATTAAATGAAAAAATAAAAATAAGTGCAGATGGATTTGTAAATAAAAGTCAAAAATTAACAGGGGATTCAAATTTTTACAAAGTTAACCTTAACTTAAAAAATTCTAAAAAATCTCAGAAGTTAGCCGTTGATTCCGGGCACATAAAAGATTCAGATCAATTTTCCACTTTAATACTGTACTTTAAAAACAACACTGATTATTCGCATTATACAAACACTCTTCAGATTATTAAGGATAAATATCCCGGGGTAAGAATAGAAGATAACGGAGTTATAATTAGAGGAAGACAATCTATAAACGGTCCTAATGATGCCATAATTGAAATTGACGGTATAATAGTAGATTTTAATGCTCTTGAAAATCTGGCACCTGCCACAATAAAAAGTGTAAAAATTCTAACTCAAAGCTCATCAGGAATGTATGGATCAAGAGGTGGGAATGGAGTTGTTGTTATTAAAACTAAAGATGGGGTTAGAAAGTAATTCTCCTAATTATATTAGGACGGCAATCAGTTTTGAACAACACCCTAAATTTTCACTTAGGGTGCTGTTTGTTTGATATCCTCTTTCAGTCTAAAACAATCCTTCAATTGAAAGGTATCTTTCACCAGTATCATAATTAAAGGTGAGTACAGTGGCACCATTTTCAATTTCAGTAAGTTTTTTGGCAACTGCAGCAAGTGAAGCTCCCGTCGAAATTCCTGCGAGAATCCCTTCCGAGACAGCTAATTCTTTCACTTTCATAAATGCTTCCTCTTTCCCAACAGAAATAGCACCGTCTAAAATCTCAGTATTCAGATTTTTTGGTAAAAAGCCCGCACCAATACCTTGTAATGGGTGAGGCCCCGGTGCACCTCCTGCAATTACAGGTGAAGCTTCGGGCTCAACTGCAAACACTTTTAATTTAGGAAATTTAGCTTTCAATATTTCTGCGACACCGCTAATGTGGCCTCCGGTTCCAACACCTGTAATAAGATAATCCAGGCCATCAGGAAAATCAGCAATAATTTCTTTAGCGGTTGTAGTTCTATGAATCTCAACATTTGCTTCATTGTCAAATTGTGAAGGCATCCATGAATTTTCATTACTGGCAAGTAACTCTTCTGCCTTTTGAATAGCACCTTTCATTCCCAGTTCTCTTGGTGTAAGTACAAATTCAGCTCCATAGGCAGCCATTAAACTTCTTCTTTCAACCGACATAGACTCAGGCATTACCAAAATAATTTTATATCCCTTAACGGCAGCAACCATTGCTAATCCAACTCCTGTATTACCAGAGGTCGGCTCAATAATTAAAGATCCTTCTTTAAGGGATCCATCTTTTTCCGCTGCTTCGACCATTGACAGAGCAATTCTATCCTTAATACTTCCACCAGGATTAGATCGTTCCAACTTCATCCATACATTAGAATTCTTACCAAAAACTTTATTAAGTTTTACTATTGGAGTATTCCCAATCGCCTCTAAAATGTTATTAATTTTCATATGATTATAATTTGTTTTTTAATTGCCATATGGAACTTCCATACTGAGATAATCATCTCCCTGTGTGTCAAAATCGCTTTGACATGGACGTTTCATACAACTACATTTTTTATATTTGAAAATTTATGATTTTACTTTCATCAAGGTTTGTTCTAACCTTAGTCTCGTGTTTGTGATATACAATACTATTTGACTCTACACTTGACGTTAACCAAACATTACCGCCAATAATACTGTTTCTTCCAATTACCGTATCACCTCCTAAAATGGTTGTGTTTGAGTAGATTATTACATTGTCTTCAACAGTCGGATGTCGTTTTTTCTTGGCAAGACTCTTCTTCACCTGCAATGCCCCAAGTGTAACTCCTTGGTAAATCTTAACGTTATTTTTAATAATTGCCGATTCTCCAATAACAACACCTGTACCGTGATCTATAAAGAAAGATTCCCCGATAGTTGCTCCGGGATGAATATCTATACCTGTTTTTGTATGCGCGTACTCACACATTAAACGCGGAATTAAAGGAACATTTAAAAGATAAAGTACATTGCTTAGGCGATAGACCATAATTGCAAAAAAACCAGGGTAAGCAATAATTACTTCACCTATACTGCGTGCAGCAGGGTCAAATTTCTGAATTGCTTCAGCATCCATTAATAAATCACGATATACTTTTGGTAAAGTCTTCATAAAATCATGAGTAATCTTTTCCAGTGGCACATCCAGTTCATTTTTGACCGGAAGCAGCAATAATCTCAATAATGACTCTAATTGATACAATAATGACTCTTGCTCATAGCAACTATTAGACCGACGGGCATTGATAGGAAACAAAGAATTCATAGCTTCTTCCACAAACCGATGAGCTAAATCCCTGCCAGGCATATCGTATTCTGAATTTTTTCTGGAAGCTTGCAGTTCTTCCATAACTTTGGACAAATAGGACATTGTTTTCTTTATTTAGAAAGTGATGAAAACACGTATGGAAAACTTATGGGATACAAGAATCCTTAGTGCAATATTTAATTATTTTGAAGTGGTTTGTCTTTTATTACCAACAACAAGAATATGAGCAACAACAGCAACATATTTGATTGTTATTATAGTTGAAAGCAAATAATCTTTGGCAATAAATTGGAATTTGAGATTCAACAGAGTGCATAACTAATTTATCCGAAGAGATTCGGATTTCATTTTTGTTGGCGTTATGCATTAATTCTCTTTCCATTTAGAAGTTTCTTGCTACAAACTTATAAAAAAAATATTAAAAGGAGTTATAGGTCTTAATTTTTTTTCAGATAATAGAATGCTACCCATTAATTTTAAAAAATGAAATATTTACACAATTTTGTTACTTCCATTGTGAAAGGGTAAAAATCATTTGATTCTGAATCAAACAGGTTATTAAGTGTACTAAATGCGGAAATAAAAATTATGAAACAGATGAATTCCAGGTTGCTGGTGGCATCTTTTCAAAAGTATTCAATATTCAAAATAAGAAATTCACCACTGTTAGTTGCACCAGATATTTTTATCTGAAATTTATACAGCAAGTAGTAGTCAATTGGAAAATATATTTTATTTCTTCAAGAATTAAATTAGTAAATTTTCATTTTAGAATTCATATTTATACTTTGCTTAATAAACTTTAATTATTTTGAATGAAAAAGCGATTACTTTTTGTTTGTTTGGGAAACATTTGCCGATCTCCTAGTGCAGAAGCCGTAATGAACGGCTATATAAAAGCAAATCAACTTGGTGATAAGTTTGAATGTGATTCAGCAGGAACAGGAGGGTGGCACGCCGGCGATAAAGCCGATGAAAGAATGCGGCGACACGCTTTACGAAGGAATTATAATTTAACGAGTATTGCAAGAAAATTTGATGCGAAAATAGATTTCGATAAGTTCGATCTTATTTTTGGAATGGATCAGCAAAATGTTAATGATCTTAAAGTTTTAGCAAGAAATGAAGCTGATTTAAAAAAGATCAAATCAATTACAACTTATTGTTCTCATTATTCAAATTACAGCTCAGTCCCAGATCCCTATTACGGCGGGGATGATGGATTTGAATTAGTACTTGATATTCTTGAAGATGCCTGCAAAGGTTTACTTAATAATTTAACATGAGAATTGAGGGAGTTTTTTCTAGAATTGAAGATTTAATTGGTCAGAAAATTACTGGTTTTAAATCTATTTCTGGTGGGAGTATTGCCACAACAAATCAAATTCGGTTTGAGAATGGTCATTACGCCTTTTTAAAAACAGAACCTTATTCTGATGATATGTTTTTTAAAGAAGCAAATGGCTTAAAGGAAATTCGTAAAACTGCATGCATAAGAGTTCCGGAAGTTCTATTGGTTGATTCAGACGTTTTGTTGCTTGAATTCATTGAGGAGGGAAGAAAGGATAAAGATTTTTTCAGTCGTTTTGGAACACAAATGGCAAATTTGCATAAAATAAGTGCAGGTAAATTTGGATTTAAAGAAGACAATTACATCGGAGCTACACCTCAATTAAACATCGCTGTAAATACAGAAAGTGATAATTGGTGTGATTTTTACTATAATAGACGTTTATTATATCAATACAAATTAGCCGAAAAAAACGGGCTGGTTGGAAATGAATTAAAAAATGGCTTTTTGGTTTTAGAAGGACGAATTGAAGAAATTTTAGAAGGGAGTGAAGAAAAACCAACTTTATTGCATGGTGATTTATGGAGTGGTAATTTTATCTGCGATAAAGATTCGAATCCTTGCTTAATTGATCCTGCAGTATACTACGGTCACCGAGAAGCCGATTTGGCCATGACAAAGCTATTTGGAGGCTTCAGTAATGATTTTTACAATTCATATCAAAAAAAGAAGCCTCTCCCGCAAGGATATGATTACAGAGAGAATATTTATCTTTTATACCATGTTCTTAATCATCTGAATTTATTTGGAAACAGCTACTATGGGCAAGCAGTTCGGCTTGTGTGGTCTTATCTTCATTAGAAGATCAAGATAACAAATCCATAATGTTTTTTTCTCCCCAATAAAAATGGATATAAGAAGCAATTGTGTTGTTTTTTCTAAACAAAAATGTGTCTAACTTTTGATCTCTGGCCGAATAAATTTCGCCAACAGAAAATTCAGTTAATGGATTAACAATATGAGAATAATGAAATTCATGTCCGAAAAAAATATTTCCATTTACATGAATCTTTCGATATCCCAATTTCAATTTCATATTCTCCATACTGGTTTTCTGATCAAAATATCCAACCATTGGGAATTCATTAGAATTTGAATCGATTATACTATCACCTAAATACATCATACCACCACATTCCGCTAAAACACGTCCTCCTTTTGAACAGAACTCCTTTACGGCATTTCTCATAGATTCATTTGAACTCAATTCATTAAGATAAAGTTCAGGATAACCGCCTGCAAAATAGAGCAAGTCCGTAGCCGGTAAATACTGATCCCTTAGGGGAGAAAAGAAAGTAACTTCGCCTAAATTTTCTAACGCAGCTAAATTTTCATGATAGGTAAAGTTAAATGCTTCATCTCTGGCAACTAAAATTTTAAGTTTGCCTCGTTCAATAGTTTCATCAACTTCCGGTTCCTGAAATGGAATTGCAGTTAATTCCAATAATTTCTCAATATCAACTGTTTTAGAGATATGTTTCGCAATTTCTTCAATAGTAGAGTTATATTGTGACGAATCAGAAATCTGCAAACCAAGGTGTCGTGAAGGCAGATGAAGTTTTTCATTTTTAGGAACGTAACCAAGTGGTATCACTCCAACATCTTCACATGCATCTTTTAAAAACTGATAATGTGATTCACTTCCTACAAAATTGAAGACTACACCGGCAATCTTAATAGCTGGATAAAAGTTTTTAAACCCAAATAGTAAGGGCGCAACCGAATAAGCCGTTGCCTTAGCATTAACCACCAGTATTATGGGAATATCTAATAACTCAGCAATTTGCGCAGAACTTCCTTCCATTTTCTTTGCTCCGTCAAACAAACCCATTACGCCCTCAACAACAGAAACATCAGCCTGAATAGAATATTTACCGTAAATATTCTTAACATGATTATGGCTGCTCATAAAGGTGTCTAAGTTGATTGAGACACTGCCAGCCGCCCATGAATGATGTTTTGTGTCAAGATAATCCGGACCGCACTTAAATGGCTGAACTTGTAGCCCTTTGTTCTTTAAATAGCGTAATATTCCTTGAGTAATAGTTGTTTTTCCTGACCCGCTGGAAGGTGCAGCAATTAAAAACTGAGGTTTCTTCTTCATATCTAACTTTCAAAAACGAAAGGTCAAAAATAAATGAATATTCTTAGCATTAAAGCAAGATTTGGAATTCATTTCTAGAAAAGTTGAATGTTCGCGGTTAAGAAAACGATAAAATCTGTTGTATAATATCTTAAGGCAATAAAAAATCTTCGGCGAGAGATTCCAATATTTTATATGAAATTAATTTTCCATTAGGATGATGTTCCTCCATTCGAACCAACCCCACATTAATAGCATACCATTCAAATACCTTGGTCTTATTTTTTGAAATTCCTCCATAGGTAATTTTATCTGTCGAAATTTTGAAACAGTTAAAGTTTCCTGCCAAAGTTCTTATATTTTCAATCGCATCCACCTTTCGATTAATAAGAAGAACATTCATCGACATCAAAACAGATCCGGTTCCTCTTAATATGCTAGCCTCACAACCCGATTCCGGCAACATTTGTCCAACCGTTGGTTTAATAGGAATAACAACACTATCCGACGAAATTTTTATAACCATCTTCTGATAGGAATCCAATTTTATAGGATCCATATATCGCTCTGAACCCACAAAAAAAGTAGAGTCATTGCTAACCAAGCGAAAATACTGGTAAAAGGTGTTTTTCTTTCTGGTAGTAATCTCTGACTCAATGTTATACTGAATTAATCCATCTAGTTTTGATTTACCAACCAATTGCCATACCTCTGAATATTGTCTTCTATCTTTAGAATCGTATGAAATGTATTTAATTCTGAAATTCCTTTTTGAAGGCAAATAAGTATTGTCCCTTTGTCCGAAAGAAGAAAGTGAAATTGAAAACAATAGTAATGTGGTGTAAAATATTCTCATATACAGTGTTTTATGGCTTATCAGTACTTAAAATTACACATAATCCTTCAAGTTGAAAATAAAATTTTACATATTTAAGAAAATCAATCCAAATTGACCTCCTGGCAGTTAAGAAATATAAAAAATATTTATCTTCCCCCGATAACTAAGCTCACGCTTATCCAACTTTTAATTTTCTCAAATTATTCACTATGAATAAAACTTTTTTTTCTGCTTCTATGATATTATTATTATCAGGAATATTTATTTCTTGTTCCAAGACTGATATCGATTCTAATGATCCGATTACTGAAAATAATATCGATACACAAAAGTTATTAGATTTAGTTAATGATGTAAGATCTACTGGAACTACCTGCGGAACTACATATTACTCTCCGGTTGATGCAATTGTTTGGAATTGCAAACTGGAAAAAGCAGCTCTAAAGCATAGTAAAGATATGATGGACAATAACTTTTTTAGTCACACATCATCAAATGGGGATAAATTTGTTGACAGATTGAATGATGCAGGATATAGCTACAACAAGGCAGGTGAGAATATTGCTCTGGGTTATTCATCAGAGGAAAGTGTTATTAATGGTTGGTTGACCAGTCAGGGACATTGTGCCAATATAATGAATCCTAATTTCACCGAAATGGGAGTAGGGCGAATAGGGGACTACTGGACTCAGGATTTTGGAAAAACTAAGGAATAAAAAAACCACTCCAAGCGTTAATCGGAGTGGTCTTAATCTGTTTGTTTGAAAAGATTTAAGTTTGTCTGTTATAAACTTAAATTAATTAATTATCGAAGCGATTATTCTGAAACAACGTCAAATTCGATATCAACCTTAACTTCTTTATGAAGTTTGATGGTTGCGGTATATTTACCAATCTCTTTAACTGCGTCTTTAATTGCAATCACTTTTCTGTCAATTTCAAATCCCTGAGCAGTTAATGCTTCAGCAATTTGAATGTTGTTAACAGAACCGAAAATTTTACCGGTAGTACTAGTTTTAGCACCTACACTTAAGGTAACACCTTCAAGTTTTTTCGCAACTTCTAAAGCTTCGTTTTTGATTTTTTCTTCTTTATGAGCTCTTTGTCTCATATTTTCAGCATTCATTTTCTTAGCTGATTCCGTTGCCAGAACAGCTATTCCTTTAGGAATTAAATAATTTCTACCGTAACCGTTTTTTACAACTACGATGTCATTCATATATCCTAAACTATGAATATCTTGTTTTAAGATTACTTCCATTTCGTTTCCTCCAGTTTAAAAATTATTTCATCATGTCAGTTACGTATGGCAGCAATGCAATGTGACGAGCACGTTTAACAGCTGTAGCTACCTTTCTTTGGTATTTCAAAGAAGTACCAGTGATACGACGAGGTAAAATTTTACCTTGTTCGTTTAAGAATTTTTTCAAAAACTCAGGATCTTTATAATCGATGAATTTAATCTTGTTTTTCTTGAAACGACAATACTTTTTCTTTTTAATCTCAACTGACGGAGGTGTCAAATATCTGATTTCTGATTGATTCTGTGCCATAGCTTACTTCTCCTCTTTAGATTTAAGTTTTCCTTTTCTTTTAATAGAATACTCAAAAGCATACTTATCAAGTTTGAAAGTTAAGAAACGGATGATTCTTTCATCACGTCTGTAGTTAAGTTCCAATTTCTCGATTAGTTCACCTGGAGCATCAAATTGAAGCAATTGGTAAAAACCAGTGCTTTTCTTTTGAATTGGATAAGCCAGCTTGCGCAGTCCCCAGTTCTCCTCATTAACCATCTCACCACCATTCTCGGTGATAAGGGCTTTAAATTTTTCTACCGCCTCCTTTACCTGAGCCTCAGATAAAACGGGAGTTACAATGAAAACGGTTTCATAATGATTCAACATAACTTTAATTGTTTAATTAATTACTTAGTAAGTAACTGTTTTTTATTGAGCCGCAAAATTAACGATTCTTTTTTGATATTTCAAGAATGCCATAGATTTATTGCGATTTAGAATACATATTATCTTACAAACCTACTTTAATGCACGAATTTCCTGTATCCTAAGTCTTCTTGTTAGCTTTGGCTTTTTTTTGTAACTTAAACGTAAGGATTAACTAAACCTACAGCTATGAAGGATAGGATGATAACATTAGCAACTTATGGCTACTCCAGAGCGCAGTTACTTAAAACTCGCTTAGAATCAGAAGGTGTGGAGTGCTTTCTGAAAAATCTTAACTTAATTCAATCTGCTGTAGGAGGTGGCGTAAAATTAAGAATAAGAGCGCAGGATTTAGCTCAGGCTCTTGAAATAATTGAAGAATTGGAATTAAGCTACGCTCAGGAGGATTTTAAAAAATCCTTTCCACGGAAAAAAATAGATGTAAACCGAATTTTGGTTCCCATTGACTTTTCTGACTTTTCGCCACGCTTATGCGAGTATGCTATGAGTATTGCGAAGACGTTTAATGCGGATATTTTGTTATTCCACACCTATTTTGCTTCAGCAATCGAAACAATTCCATTTTCTGATAGTTACACTTATAATGCTACTGTTGTAGAAGTTCTTTCAGAGGTAGAAAAAAATGCCAAAGCAAGAATAAAGGAACTGTATTACGATATACGTAACAAATTGGAATTAGAGCAAGTTGAAGGAATTGAAGTCGATTATGCTTTAAGCGGAGGTACAGCTTCTTCGGAAATATTAAATATTTGCAATACCTACCAACCCGACTTAGTAATTATGGGAAGTCGAGGTGAGTCCGCAGGAACAACTAATCTTTTGGGAAGTGTTGTTTCCAACGTCATCGAGGAATCCAAAGTTCCAATTCTTGTTTTGTCTGATCAAGGAGAGGATGTAAGCCTTGAACAGATAAGAAACATAATGTACGCAACAAACTTTGATAAAGCTGATTTCAGAGCAATTGCCAATCTTAAATTTATAACTAAGCCATATGACATAAAAGTTCATTGTGTCCATTTTAATGATATTGATGATGACAATGTAACGGAACAACATCAAATGGAAGTATTGAGGAAATATTTAGATAAAACACTTGGCGATTCAAATGTTAATTGCTCCATAATACAGTTTGAGGAAAAAATGAAGGGAATTGAAGAGTACGTACAGAAAAATGATATTGGTATGATTGCCATTTTAGCAAGAAAACACAATTTATTAGAGCGTTTGTTTTTTGGGCAAATGTCAAGAAAACTATTTATAAAAACTCATATCCCAATTTTGGTATTTCACTAAACCATGGTATCAAAAAAGGCGCAATTTATAAATTGCACCTTTTTTGTTATATTATTTCTCCTTTTAAAACAGGATCAGAACCGTCTTCAATACTTGTAATCTTAACTTTATAGAATTGATTCTTTTCGATGTTTTCACCAGTGAACTGAACAGGAATATAATGTTCCCCATAGCCATTCGCAATATTTCCTTCAATCTTTTCAACTAAAACAGATTGGGTTTTCCCGATAAAGCTTTTTCTGTAATTAACTTTTATTTCATCAGATAGATTTCTGAGAATCTCACTTCTCTCGGTTTTTATTCTTTCATCCACCTGATTAAGCATTCGCTCAGCTCTTGTTCCTTTTCGAATAGAATATTTAAAAGTATGAACATGTCCAAAATTCAATTCTTTAATTGCATCACAAGTGGCTGAAAAATCTTCTTCACCTTCATTAGGAAAACCTATTATGATATCGGTTGTAATGTTGAAATCAGGGTTTTTAGCTCTTACGGTTTGCACTATTTCTTTAAATCTTTTGGCCGTGTACATTCTTCTCATTTGAAGTAAGACAGGTTCAGATCCACTCTGTAAACACAAGTGCAAATGCGGTGTCATTTTAGGATGATTCAAAAGTCCAAGAAATTTCTCTCCAAAACCATCAGGTTCTATAGAGGAAATACGAAGTCTAAAATCACCTTCAAGATTAAGAATTTGCTCGACAACATCATCAAATTGATATCCTTCAAACTCATATCTTCCAATATTTACACCGGTTATTACAATTTCCTTCGCTCCATGAGAAATTACTTCACGGATATTTGTCAGAATATCCTGTATCGGTCTGCTTGCAGCCCTTCCCCGAACCGAAGGAATAATACAAAACGTACAAAAATTATCACATCCATCTTGTATTTTAATCATACTTCGGGTATGAAAACCTTTATCTGTAGCTCCATAAGAAAATAGATCTGCATTCAATTTTGAAGGATGAATAATTTCGCCATCAAAATGTGCTTCAACCAAAGAAAACACAGAAGTTTTCTGATCATTTTCAACTACATAATTAATTTCTTCTCTACTTTCTAACTCTTCCTTTGCATTATTGGCCATGCAACCGGTAACAACAAGAACCGAATTTTTATTTCGTCTGTTCGCCTGATTAATAAAGTTTCTCGATTTGTGATCGCTTTGATGAGTTACAGTACATGAGTTAATTACGTATACGTCAGCAGACTCATCAAATTGAACAAGCTCATAACCTTTATCTTGAAATTGAGACGCCAACGCATCCGTTTCATATTGGTTTAATCTACACCCTAAGGTTTTAAACGCCACTTTCTTCACGCTACACTTTCTTTTATCGTTATCATTTCACCTTCAACTGAAAAATCAGCGGCTGATGTAATTTTTACATCTACAAATTGGCCTATCAAATTCTCTTCCTGTGATAAAAACCGTACATTAATTCTTCCTTCTGTTAATCCCGCAAGGTAACCATCGTGTTTAGCCTGTCCTTTAACCAACACCCGATAGGTTTTGCCCACCATTGAAGAATTATAATTTTTAGAATGAATCTTCAAATCCTGAGTTAAAATATGGTGTCGCTCTTTCTTAATATCCAGGCTGATATCATCAAACCAACGATGACTTAATGCGCCCGGACGGGGAGAGTACATTGCAATGTAAGCCATGTTGTATTTGAACTCATTCATTGCTTTTCTGGTATTTTCAAATTGTTCATCTTTTTCTCCTGTAAAGCCAACAATAATATCTGTAAAAAGGGTAGCCTCAGGAATTAAGCGTTTAATTGTATGAACAATTTGCCTGTACTTTTCCATTCCATGCTTACGATTCATGTGGATAAGGACTTTATCATCACCCGATTGAATTGGTAAGTGAATTTGCTTGGCAAGACATTTATACTGAGCAATTACTTCAATAACTTCATCAGTCATATCGCGCGGATGCGGAGAAGTAAAGTATATCCAAAACTCTTTGTTGAGTTGATTTCCCAAATTTCCAACTCTACGCAATAATTCAGGAAAATCTATTTCATCACCTTTTCTATCAATACCATATGAATTTACATTTTGTCCAAGTAAGGTAATTGATTTAAATCCACGCTCCGCCAAGCTTTGAATTTCTGTTACAATTTCATCGGAGGGACGGGAAACTTCTCGTCCTCTGGTATATGGAACGGCACAAAATGAACAAAACTTATCACAACCGTTTTGAATAGGAACAAAAGCCTCAAATTCTGAAGTGTAACTGGGTTTCACATGCCAGAATTCAGAAATATTTTCATTCTGGGAATCAAACCCCTGCTGCAATCCAACAGGAGTTGTAATTCCATATTGTTGAATCATTTCCGGTAATTTTGGCAAATCCTTCATCTGAAAAATGATGTCAAACAACTTGAGAAATTTATCCAGATCAGAGGGTAAGATACAACCGGAGACAAAAGTGATTAGGTTCCGTTTGTTTTTCCACAAATTCCATTTATGAATTTTAGAATAAACCTTGTCTATTGCCTTTTGACGCACAGAACAAGCTAAAATCCCAATTAGATTGGCTTCTTCTTCTTTATCTGTCCATTGGTAGCCCATATTTTCGATTACCGAACGAACTCTTTCTCCATCCGAAGCGTTCATTTGACAACCTAATGATACAAGATGATATTTCATATTTTAAAATTATAAATTACAAGTTAAGAATTATGAATTTGAAAATATTCCGCTTCTATACATGAACTATCTTAGCTCAATTTTCATAATTCTTCATTCTCCATTTAAAAGTATACCTCAGTGTGAATTGGACCTAATGAGATCCCTTGTTTTTCAAGAATGTCGTAAGCTTCATAAATCATATGACAATTACCACATAGATAACAAACTGTATCAGAAGGAATTGGGTTTTTCAATAAATAATCTGTGACTCTACCATGATAATCACCTGATTTTTCGCGGGAGGTACATAAAATGTACTTTCCATTCGGATAACTATCTTTTTCATACGCTTCTTCTTCAATTCTCACACCATGAAGTACCCGATAATCCATTTCAGGGTGCGTTTCAACAAAACTGTGAATTGGAGATATGCCAGTACCTGTAGCAATAAAAAGAAACTTTTTCCTGCCAATTTCCGATTCTTCTAATGAGAAATGACCAAAAGGTCCATCAACATCTAAATAATCACCAGTTTTACAACGCTTTAGCTTTTTTGAAACTAATCCGTTTTCAACTTCTTTAATTAGCACTTCTAAAAAATTATCATTTTCAGAACTATATATAGAATATTCTCTTCGATCAATACTTCCGGAAAATCCAAGAGTTATGTATTGCCCTGTTTTAAATGTAAAATCATTTTTTTCCATCCTTATAATATAGGTGGAAGAAGTCAAATTTCTTATTTCAATAACTTTGTGTGATCTCATTCCTAATTTATGTATTCAATATTATTCATCCATAAATTTATTTGTGCTTAACTCAATAATACGACGAATATTTTATATGGAATCATTACAAATAAACGAGTACAAAAAAAGATAAAATCCATCGAATAAACAAGTATAATAGGATCTTTAGATCCGTTTTAACAAAAATCAACAATAAATGTGCAAAATTCCAGAAAAAACCTCATTTTCTTCTAGAATACACATAAATCAGAGATGAATTAATTCAGTTTTATTTATTGATTATGTGATATTTAATGTGGTATTTTTATTATTTAAGCCCCTGAGAATTGAATAAATTACATTCTTACTGCAGTAGGGTAAGCATATTTCTTTCTGAAAGGCTTAAAAAATAATCTGAATTTTGTGATATTCCTCACATGCTGTTATTCTGCAAAAAATAGTTTGCCAAAATCAACATTTGACATTTCGCCTTTCTTCAATTCCGGAATCTCGATGATTGGACAATCAAATCCATATTTTTTCAAATAGGTTTTAAAAACCTGAATTGAATCTTTTAAAATGAATTCACTGTTTGCAGGATATTGATTGTAGACTAATCCTTTAATTGGAATTTGTCTTAATTTTGCAATTTCAAGACTGAGAAGAGTGTGATTAATACTACCCAGTTTTGATGATGTAACTAAAATTACCGGATATTTTTTCTCTTCCATGAAATCAAGAAGTGAATAATCCAAAGTTATTGGAACATGCATACCACCAACACCTTCCAAAAGAAGATAATCAAATTGATCTTCAAGAATTGTTGTTGATTTTTCTATTCTTTTAATATCAATTTCCTGATCTTGCATTTGTGCAGCCAGATGCGGTGATGCCGGGTAGTCAAAAACATATGGGCATGTGGTTCCGTCTTTATCAACCTCTTGAATTTCCATTCCCATTATTTCCCGATGCATTAAAATATCTTCAGAAATTCCTTTGCAACCGGTTTGTGCAAATTTTTGAGTTATTACTGATTTTTTATGCTCCAATAGATACCTGGCCATTAAACCAGTAGCAAATGTTTTGCCGGTATCAGTATCAATTCCTGCAATAAAATAGGTTGGCATTATTAATTTATCTTTTTTGGTTTAGCAATAAAATATAAGGGTTGGTAGGTGAGAGGCACACCCAAGTCCGTACCAAACAAATCCTGATAATCCTCTTTAAAATTCTTTAAATCACTTTTTGTCCAGGCCTTTCCAGGAATTCCGTTTACACCTGTTTGCTTCATATGAAATAAAACACCAAGAGGATCTGAGAAAAAACGGGTAATTGTTTCTTTGTCACTCCAAATAATTTCAAATTTATCCGACAAAAGCCGCTCATGTATTCCAAACGACAAATAGTTTAATCCTTTGCCATTCACTTCGCGTATTTCTCTGTAATTATCAGGGCCAAAAGTGCTAAATACAAGTAAACCATCAGGTTGTAAAGCTTTGTGTATTTTTGTCAAAAAACCATCTAAGTTGTTGAACCATTGGAATGTTGAACTCGAAATAATTAAATCCAAAGAATCTGGTAAGTCCATAGACTCAATATCACCACCCAAAAATTGTATGTCCGAATGAATAGAGCTAAGAATGTCTGAATATTCTTCTACAATATCATTTGCATAATACAAATCGGCATTAAATTTTTGGAAGAACTTCTCAGTTAGTACAGCCGGTCCGCAACCAATTTCAAGAACTTTCGAAAAATGGCTTACAGGTTGACGTAACAATTCATTAACTAATCTGGAGGCGATAGCTTCCTGGACAATAGCATGTTTACGATAGGTTTCGATACTTTTTACGAATCCTTTTTGTACTTTATCTTTATTAATATTTTGATGTTGCACTTTTACATTCCTCCATTAAATCATCCCACGAATTCCAACTGTAAAAACAAAAATGAGGAATATTTTCCTTCTTAATTATGTTATTTTGTTCACTCCAGGCATTTTCTAAATTTTCAAATGGGAAAATTAGATCATTTTGCCCCAATAATACGGAATCATATACATTCCAATCAACAAAATGGTTTTGTACAAGCTCCTGAAGTACAATTAATTCTTCCTTTTGATCTTCAATATCCCGCTGTGGCATTTGCACTTTGAAACGATCAAATCCATTTCTACCACCACACATTCGAAGCCAAAACTTCTCAATGGTTCTTGAATTCAATCCATCTATGGTGCCTTGAAAAATAGCAGGAGGAATGCCTTTCAAATTATCAATTGCTTGTAAAGTTCCATTTATGGCAATTTTACTGGCAAATAGATCCTTCCATTGATGGTAAAGCATATTCGCGACATAAACACCAAGCGACCATGCAACCAAATGTACTTCCTGATAATTTTCAAAGAGCCTTTCAACCTGTTTGGGAATTAAGATATCCCGATAATCGAAACACATAAGCACATCGTACTCTTTTGAATTTATTGATTGAAAAGGAGTTGCATCGCACCCCCAGCCATTCATAAACAAAATGCATTTCTCGTTAGCAGATTTATGCAGCCATTCACTTTTCATCGCAATAGTTCTTTATCAGTTCCGGTAGATCTTTAAGATCTTCCCAATCCATATCTGCACAAACAGAAATACGCAGTCTTGCAGAATCTTTAGGCACTGCAGGAGGGCGGATAGGGAATACTAAAAATCCCTTTTTTTGCAAATACTCAGCTAAATTAACGCATTTTTGACTGTCTCCAACCAGAACAGGAATAATATTTGAGCTTCCCATTGTTTCTATTCCGGCATTCTTCAGACCATCTCTTAATTGTTCCGATATTGACTGTAAATGCTCCCGTTCCATTTTCATTTTCACAATGGTTCGCAACATGATATAGTTCCAGCTGATTACAATTGGAGGTAGAGCAGTGGTGAAAATCAAAGAACGCATTTTATTAATTAAATACTCTTTAAGGATAGCATCACAAATAACATATGCACCTATTGAGTTCATTGCTTTACCAAAAGTGCCAATCAGTAAATCAATTTCATTAAGACATGATTTCTCTTCCGATAAACCAAGGCCTTTAATACCTCTAACACCAAGAGCGTGAGCTTCATCAATATATAAAAAGCAATCAAATCGCTTTTTAATTTCAATCAGTTTTTCAAGGTCAGCTTCATCGCCGTCCATACTAAAAACTGATTCACTTACAACAAAAACACGATTATAATCTTTCCGTTTTGTTGTAAGAATATGTGTTAAATGATCGTAATCAGCATGTTTGAATCTAACTTGCTCTGCACTGCTCAAACGAATACCATCAATTATACTGGCATGATTCAATTTATCAGATATTATCAAATCATCTTTTCCTGCTAAAGCTGCCAAAATACCAATATTAGCATGATATCCCGAATTAAAAAATAATGCAGTCCGGCCATACAAATTTTCGAGTTCAGCTTCCAGTAACTGATATTCCTTAAAGTTTCCGGTAAGCAGGCGAGATGATCCGGAACCAAAAGAATTCCCCTTTGGACGTGGAATATTCTTTTTACTAACTCCTAAATAATCATTTGAAGAGAGGTTAATTTTATAGTTACTTTCAGAAATCATTTTTAGGGCCCGAAGGTTGCCAGACTCCTCAAGCGTCTGTAATTCCTCTTTGTATTTATTCAGTTTTTGATCCATTTCTAATTTATTGCATTGCTACTACTTTAACCAAAGCTTTGCAAAGGAAAGATAAATCTTCTTCAGATATAATAAATGGTGGCATAATGTAGACTAATTTTCCAAATGGGCGAACCCAAACTCCATTTTCCACAAATTGCTTTTGAATAGAAGCCATATTTACCGGTTCATTCATTTCAATGACTCCAATAGCACCCAAAATTCGAACATCCTTTACTTGTTTTAATTCTTTCGCCTTCGACAAATTCCGTATTAATTGTTCTTCAATCTTACGAACCTTCTCCAAACACGATGATTCTAAAAGTAAATTGATACTTGCTACACCAACAGCGCATGCCAAAGGATTTCCCATAAATGTGGGGCCATGCATAAAACAACCTGGAGCACCTGCCGAAATTCCATCGCTTACTTTTTGTGAAGTTAAAGTGGCTGCAAAACTTAAATAACCACTTGTTATCGCTTTTCCAACGCACATAATATCCGGGGATATATCAGCGTGTTCGCAAGCAAATAATTTCCCTGTTCTACCAAAACCAGTAGCAATTTCATCGAGAATAAGCAGTACATCATACTTATCACAAGCTCTTCGCAGTTCCGTTAAATATTGAGGGTGATAAAATTTCATTCCTCCAGCCCCTTGAACAATAGGCTCTAATATAACAGCAGCAAGCTCTTCATGATGCGTTTCAATCATATTTTGCATAGACTGAAAGGAGCTAGAATCCCATTCATCATAAAAACCACAACTTGGCGATTCTGCGAAGTAATTAACAGGCAAAACGCCTCTGAAAATTTCATGCATTCCGGTTACAGGATCGCAAACAGACATGGCATTAAAAGTGTCACCATGATATCCGGAACGAATGCTCAAAAATTTATTTTTGTGTTGATTTCCTATAGTAAACCAATATTGAAGAGCCATTTTCATTGCCACCTCAACAGATACAGAACCGGAATCGCTGAAAAAGACCTTTTCCATTCCCTCTGGACTTAGTTCAACCAATAACCTGGCCAACTCAATTGCAGGTTTGTGAGTGATTCCGCCAAACATCACATGCGACATCTGCTTTAGTTGCTTTTGAACAGCTTCATTCAAAACAGGATGATTATATCCGTGAACAGCACACCACCACGAGGACATGCCATCAATAATATTTTGACCTGAATCCAATGTAAGTCTTGCACCATTGGCCGAAACCACGGGGTAGACGGGTAGTGGCTCATGCATTGAAGTATATGGGTGCCAAATATGTTCTCGATCAAAAACGAGATCAGATGGCTTAAACTGTTCCGACATAGGAGTTTTTTTTCATGTAAATTCTTTGTAAAACTAGGGTTTATCCTTCTAAACCGTACCAATTCTAAAGTATTTTTACAACATATGTTGTTTCGGCTCGTCTTGAAATGTTATTTGTTCGTTAAAAATCTGAAATCTCCTTGATTTGCCTTCAATTTAATTTAAATTGCTTCAAATTTAAAACACAAACATGAAAACTAAAAAAATTGCCGTTTTAGTATGTTTATTTCTTGCATTCAGCCTAACAACAATAGGTCAAAAACCTTATGATCCATCTCTTAACGGGAAAGAAGAAATTGCTAAGGCGGTTAGCAAAGCTAAAAAAGAAGGAAAACACGTCCTTTTACAAATTGGAGGAAATTGGTGCCCTTGGTGCATAAAAATGCACAATTACCTAGGTACTGAAACTACATTAAATAAGCTTATTGAAGATAATTATATTTTCCTTGAGGTAAATTACAGTAAGGAAAATAAAAATCTGGATGC
The DNA here is from genome assembly GCF_030372765.1 of Labilibaculum sp. K2S. Classification (GTDB taxonomy): domain Bacteria; phylum Bacteroidota; class Bacteroidia; order Bacteroidales; family Marinifilaceae; genus Labilibaculum. The sequence continues at coordinate 739,178 of NZ_JAUCMW010000001.1, forward strand.
ATTGGCAGAACTTGGTTATCCTCAGCGTTTTGGATTTCCTGTTATGATCGTGTTAAATGGTAAAGGAGAAAGACTTCATACACAAAACACAGGTGATTTAGAACAAGACAAAACTTACGATTTCGAGAAAGTTAAATCATTCTTGTACAATTGGAGGCCTGATGCTTTAAATCCTGAACATTACAAATAAAGTAAAAGGCAATAAATTTAGACTATCAACTCCTTTTTTATTTGAATAAAGAAATAATTGTACTTTCTTTGTACAGAATTCTCAGGTTTTGGGATCCAAATTAAGGATATAATACTAAAAAAAAGAAAATATTATGACAATTTCAAAAGATAAGGTTGTTTCAGTTATTTATGAATTAAAAACTGATCTTTCGGGAGAGATTATTGAAAAAGCAGTAGCAGAAACTCCACTTACATATTTATGTGGTGCTGGACAGATGTTAGAAAAATTTGAAGAAAAATTGATGGGGCTGAAAGTAGGTGATTCTTTTGATTTCAAATTGGAAACTGAAGAAGCTTATGGTGAAGCTTCAGAAGAAGCAGTAATCGATCTTCCTAAAAATATATTTGAAGTTAACGGTGAATTTGATTCAGAAGTTATTGCGGAAGGAAATGTAGTGCCAATGCAGGACAATTCAGGCCGTAGAATGAATGGAATCGTTCTTGAAGTAACAGATGCTACTATCAAAATGGATTTCAATCATCCACTTGCCGGAGATACTCTTTTCTTCAAAGGTGAAGTTATTGAAGTTAGAGATGCTTCAGAAGAAGAAATGAAAGAAGCTTATGCACCTCAAGGTGGTTGCAATAGCGGAAGTTGTGAGAGTGGTGGATGTGGCAGCGGATGTGGATGCTAATTCTTTTCTGAAAAGATATTTCAGCCCGAAAGCCTTTGGTTTTCGGGCTTTGTTTTTCTAGTCTTATCAAGTATCTTTAAAGCACAATAAAAAAAAATCTTGATTATGTGGAAAAGATTACCTCTTTACGTGAAAATTTTAGTTGGAATGGGATTTGGAATTATAGCGGGATTAATTGCCGTTTATTTTGAATTGTCTGAATTAACCAATGATTGGATCAAACCTTGGGGCGATATTTTCTTAAACTTATTAAAATTGATTGCTGTTCCTTTAATTTTTGTTTCGTTGGTGAAAGGAATATCAAGTCTTTCCAATATTTCGAAATTATCAAGAATAGGAATTAAAACCATTTCTCTTTATGTCCTTTCTACAGTTATTGCCGTAAGTTTTGGTTTAATACTCGTGAATACTATTGAGCCAGGCAATACTTTTCCCGACTATAAAAAGATAGAGTTACAGGAAAAATACCATACAACAATTGATTTAAAGAAAAATCAGGCTTCAGATTTGAAAGAGGAGTCTCCACTCAAATTTCTTGTAGATGTTGTTCCATCCAATTTCTTTCATGCAGCCACAGATAATTCTAAAATGCTTCAGGTCATATTCTTTGCGATTCTATTTGGCATTGCAATGGTTATTTTGGAAGAAAAGAAAGTCAAGGTAGTTAGAGATTTTTTTGATGGGATAGATGCAATTATCCTTAAGATAATTGACCTCATTATGCTTTTTGCTCCTTATGGCGTATTTGCCCTTATCGCAGGTTTAATAGTCGATTTCTCTGGTGATCTTGATTTATTTTCAGCTTTAGGATTATATGCAATCACAGTTATTTTAGGTCTCTTGGTAATGATATTTATTATCTATCCATTGTTCCTGAAATTTTTTACCCCAGTTAGATACACTGATTTTTACAAAGCCATTTCACCTGCCCAACTGTTAGCATTTTCTACAAGTTCAAGTGCAGCAACCCTTCCGGTTACCATGGAGTGTGTTGAAAAAGAAATAGGTGTTGCTAATGAAGTTGCGAGTTTTGTACTTCCGGTTGGTGTTACCATTAATATGGATGGAACCAGTTGTTACCAGGCAATTGCTGCAGTTTTTATCGCGCAGGTGTTTGGTGTAGATTTGGATATTTACGACCAATTGATAATTGTGGTCACAGCAACTCTGGCATCTATCGGAACACCCGGAGTTCCGGGCGGGAGTATTATAATGTTAATCATTGTTTTAACATCGGTAGGAATACCCATTGAGGGTTTGGCATTAATATTAGGTATTGACCGGCCTCTTGATATGCTTCGCACAGTTGTTAATGTTACAGGGGATGCTACTGTTGCAACAATAGTTGCGGCAAGTGAAGGTCAATTAAATCCTGTCAGGAAAATTTAAGTCAAAACTATTTAGGTAATTATCAATTCATAACTTTTCAAAGGAACAAGGAAATTCAATAAGTGTTTATTATCTTTGTGGACGAATAACAGTATCTTCTGTTATGCAACTTATTCAAAAATATAGATATGGCAAGTAGAAAACGCTTAAAAAAGGATATCGATTACCTTAGTTTTGAGGTAATTTCAGATTGCTACAATTATAATTATTTACATCCTGAAAATAAGGATAAAGTAATGGACATTGTAAAGAATACTATTGTTTCCCGTAATCAATTAATTGCACGTGTAAATCATCCTGATGGTAAGGACAATCCTAAAATTGTAAAGGCTTACTACAAGGCTGTATATACTGATTTATTCAAGAATGTTGACGAATCTTTCACAGAATTGAGCAATTTAATTAAAGAGAAATAATTTCTTTCAAAAGATATTTCTGATAGCTTTGCGTATTGCAAAGCTTTTTTTATGCCCGAAGAAAAAATTATACTATTAGAGGATATTGGGGATGTTCTCTTTAAGAAGAGTCGAAGATTCAAACGTTTATCTGTACGGATAGCACCAAAAAAAGGAATTTGGGTTAATGTGCCTTATGGTATAAGTTATCAGGATGCCATCAATTTTGCCAAACAAAATAAAGCATGGATTATCAATAATAAGGCAAAAACAAAATTAAAAGAGAACAAACAAACAATTTTCACTCCTGAGATCCAATTTAAAACACGTTTCCATCAATTAAAGCTTAGTCCCGGAGAGGTGAGTTATTATTCTGCAAAACTCTCTAATGGAGTACTGGAAGTAAAGTATCCTGCCAATACCGCGATTCAAAATTCAGATTTACAAACATTCATTCGAAATTCTATTATAGAAACCCTGCGCAGAGAAGCAAACCATCATCTTCCAATTAGAATCAAAGAATTAGCAAAACTTGGTGAGTTTTCCTATAAATCCGTTAAAATTAAAAATACAAAAAGTCGTTGGGGATCATGTTCGCATGATAATAATATTAACCTCAATCTTCATTTAATGAGGTTACCTAATGAACTATGCGATATGGTTATTCTGCATGAATTATGCCATACTAAAGTTAAGAATCATTCCAGAGAATTCTATCAATTACTGGAAATCCATTGCCCGGAATTGACCAGAAAAAGAAAAGAAATTAAAAAATACTCTACAACAATATATTAACATGAATAAGGAAATTTATATTTTAGTTGGCATATGTGTATTAACATTCTTAATAGGGAATAAACTAAAACAAAAATTAAGCAACCCGGAACCAAAAAAGCTGACAAAAAGAGGCAATAAGACAAAAAATAACATTGTTGTATCACCAACGACTTCCCGCAGAAAAGAAAAACTAAAAGTTATCTTTTTATACATACAGCTTATTTTAGTATTTGGCTTGTTAATCTTTATGATTCCTGCCTTATCGCGCGATATCCTCGCAAGCAATCATGATATCAACCAAAATTTAATACTTCGAATATTAATCGTTGCGTTCGCAGCTTACATTTTATTTATTGGTTTCTTACAACTTAGAAAACCTCCGGAGAATAAAAATTAATAAATACCCAACTCAAAAAAACACAGAGTATTGGATTTATTCCTGAATATCCGAATAAATAAAGGAAAATTTCCATTTTATCCAGATAGCAACATTCTTTGTCATAAAGAAAACCAACTCATTTGTTTAATTTTGTGATACTTACGAGAGAAATTCCTTCCTTTTAACCTTCTTAGAATTTAATATCTGTAAACTAACGGAGTGTTGTTTACAAATTTCATTAGAATTTCGCCTGATATTGTAATCTACGGTCAAAAAAATCCAATTCAAAATTTACAAAAAGAAATTTAATCTAGTTTAGTATTGTAACTTACTCTAGTTGCACTAATCAACACATGTAAACAATTAAGGTGTGTAGTCTTGTAATTAATTTTGCATTGTAATTTACATGGGTAATGTTATAATGAATATCAATGTTCTGAATTTCAATTGAATTTACAATTGAAACAAGTTATGATCTTCTTACTAGCAAACTATAAATAATACAATTATTGACCTGTATACCAGTTGTTTAAAATACATAGGTAAAGTAATACTTTAATTTACTAATTACATATGTATAAAAATCGCGTTAATCTATGTGTATAATGTAACTTTTGATATCATAATAGTCAATATATCAGTAATATACGCGATCCACTTATAGTAAAATAACAAGCAAAATTATCCGTTAATATCATTTAATTTATATTTTTTGTAAATACTTATAGTATAGTATTGTAAATTTATTTAAAGGTTTGATATACAGTGATTTTACCATACTATTATTAATCCATTCAATATTGTTTACGAAATAGAATTTTACGGAGTAATTAATTGAATGTCTTTTAAAGATACATACTGTGCATAAACACTCTATTAGTAAGACGAATGGAATGTTTACAAAAGTAATAATGTTTAATGATTACAATCTGAATATATATTTTCCTCTGAATTACATTAGTGAATTACATTAGTGAATATTCTTTTTCTAAATATTTTGACTTTTGTAATTATTATTTTAAATTTGTGATGTTGTTAAAATTAACATCTGTAAAATTCACATATAAACAACTTAAGAATGAAAAATCGAATAGTTCAGCTGATTAATAGTGAAGGGTTAACCTCTTCTAAGTTTGCAGATACCATAGGCGTACAGCGATCGAGTATTTCTCATATTTTATCGGGTCGTAATAACCCAAGCCTGGACTTTGTTCAAAAAATTCTAATGTCATTTCCTTCAATAGACCCTAATTGGCTTATTTCAGGCATGGGTAATATGTATAAATCACAAGATTCACCTTCTTTGTTTCAAGAACCGGAAACGAGCCGGACACCACTTGAAACTCAACCTAATCATCCGCCTAAATTAAATAAAGAAACAATTAATATTCCGCGCTCAAACCCTGAACCTGTGCTGGAAATGAGTGCATTTACATCTGGAAAACAGATAGAGAAAGTAGTGGTGTTTTACACGGATAAAACTTTTAAAGAATACAATCCTTCTTAAATATTTTTTAGCTTATCTTTGCCTGCGTTTATACTTAACAGTTTAAAATACAACCAGGCACCATGAAAAAATTAGTACAGGACTTTAAGGTACTGCACAAGAAAGAGCTTAATGACGGAACTTTTGTTATTGATGTAAAGGCATCTACGCCCTTACCAGACATTAAACCAGGGCAATTTGTTAACGTTCTTGTCGAAAATGCAAACAACACCTTTCTTAGAAGGCCTTTATCCATCCATTTTGTTGATTACGAAGAGAATATAATCAAATTATACATTAAAAAAATTGGAGAAGGCACAACCAAATTAGGCGATTTAACTATTGGCGACAAACTCAATATCGTTTTCCCCTTGGGAAATCAATACTCTATCCCTAAGAACTCTAAAACTCTTTTAATTGGTGGTGGATGTGGTGTCGCTCCTTTATTATACTTGGCAAAATATCTTAAGGATGCAGGAAATGAGGTTACTACCATACTAGGTGTACGTTCAGCCTACGATGCTGTTGAATTAGATCCTTATAAAGAATACGGACGTATATTTGTTACTACCGAAGACGGTTCTGTTGGTGAAAAAGGCTATCCTACGCAGCATTCTATACTTAACGAGAAGTTCGACTACGCGTTTACCTGTGGTCCGGAACCTATGATGAAAGCTGTGGCTGCTTATTCCAGGAGTAAGAATATTACATGTGAGGTTTCCCTTGAAAACACTATGGCTTGTGGATTTGGAGCATGCTTATGCTGTGTAACTGATACAAAAAGAGGTAATATATGTACATGCACTGAAGGTCCGGTGTTCAATATAAATGAGTTGAAATGGTAAATTTGGAAGTTAAACTTAAGGATCTGATTCTTAAAAATCCGGTAATGACTGCTTCCGGAACCTTTGGTTACGGTGAAGAATTTGAAGATTTTATTGATATCAGCCAATTAGGCGGCATATTAGTTAAAGGCACTACAAGACATCATCGGGAAGGAAACCCTTACCCTAGAATGGCTGAAACACCTTCTGGAATGCTAAATGCTGTTGGACTGCAAAATAAGGGAGTAGAATATTTTTGTGATAAAATATATCCTAGAATTAACCATTACGACACGAATATTTTGGTTAATGTTTCCGGCTCTGTAATAGAAGATTACGTTGAAACAGCTGCAATAATTAATAATTTAGATAAGATTCCGGCAATAGAGCTGAATATATCTTGTCCGAACGTTAAAGAAGGCGGAATGGCTTTCGGAACTAGCTGTTCATCTGCAGCATCTGTGGTTCGAGCAGTTCGTAAGGTGTACAAAAAGCATTTAATGGTTAAATTGTCACCAAATGTAACGGATATTACTGAAATAGCTAAAGCTGTTGAAGCGGAAGGTGCTGATTCTGTATCTCTTATCAATACATTACTAGGAATGGCTATTGATGCAGAAACAAGAAAGCCCCTTTTATCTACTGTTACAGGAGGTTTGTCTGGTCCATGTGTGAAACCAGTTGCCTTACGAATGGTTTGGCAGGTTTTTAACGCTGTTAATATCCCAATTGTTGGTTTAGGTGGCATTATGAATGCGAAAGATGCCATTGAGTTTATTCTGGCCGGTGCATCTGCTATTCAAATTGGAACTGCTAATTTTATTGATCCTCAGGTAACAGTTAAAGTTGTTGAAGGAATCAAGGAATATATGATCAGACATCAGGTTGAAAATGTGACTGATTTAATTGGAGCGATTAAAACACAATAGATAAGATACTTATATTAGGGAATTATTTCTTTAATTGACAATTTGAGAGTTTACAATTGTAATTACAGTTGTAAACTCTTGCCGTTTTATTTGAATTTTGTTCTATTTTTATACAATTTTTTCGACACAAATAACGAATGTATTTTTATCATTAAACCCTATATAACAAGATGTTACACGGACATGGAGATGATGGTTACCAATATAAACAGGCAATTGTGGCTAATTTCAGCAGTAATGTTTGGTTTGGGGGTAAATCCGAAGATCTAAAACAGCACTTATTCAAAAATTGGAATACTATACATTCTTATCCTGAAGCATCTGCTGAGAGTCTTGTGAAGGCATTGACAATAGATTTAGATGTAAATAAGAATCAAATTATTGCAACCAATGGCGCTACGGAAGCCTTCTACCTTATTGCACAATGTTTCTCTGGATCTAATTCAAGTATTATAATCCCTACCTTCTCCGAGTATGAAGACGCTTGCAGAGTCAATAAACACAAGTTATTCTTTATTAATTGGGCAGAATTAGACAGCAAAACAATTTTTGAAGAAGGCTTGGTTTGGATTTGCAACCCTAATAATCCAAATGGAAATATTCTAGAATTGGATGAACTTGAGAAAATTTTAAAAATCAATTCAAAATCTGTTTTTGTGATTGATGAAGCCTATATTGATTTTACTGATGAGATTAACTCATGCATAGATTTACTTGATAAGTATGAGAATTTAATTTTGGTGAAATCACTCACTAAAAACTTTTCAATTCCCGGCCTGAGATTGGGATATTTAGTCTCAAACAAGGTATTGGTACAGAATATTCAATTCTACAAGGCTCCTTGGACGGTAAATTCACTGGCAATTGAGGCTGGAAAGTTCCTTTTGGCAAATAAAACAGATTTTATGCCATCTGTAAACTATTATAAATCAGAAACTAAAAAATTCAAGGGAAATATTCAAAAAATTTCCGGTCTGCAAATTCATCCTTCAAAAACTTCCTTCTTTTTAGTTGAACTAGAAAAATTATCTGCTTTTGAGCTTAAAAAGTTTCTAATTTCAAATTTTGGGATATTAATTCGCGATGCAGCTAATTTTCGTGGATTAAATTCTTCCTTCTTCCGATTAGCCACCCAAACCGATGAAAAAAATCAATTATTAATAGAAGCGTTAATTCAATGGAGCAAATTAAACTCATAATTATCCCTCTTGTTATAGGATACATTTTGGATCTCATTTTTGGTGATCCAAGAAGCTTGCCACACCCAATCGTTTTATTCGGTAACACGATTGCTTTTTTCACTAAATATCTGACTAAAGGAAAATACCAATTGTTTAAAGGAGCAGTAATGGCTTTAGGATTAGCAACTAGTGTGTATTTTATTTTTTCGTACCTAAGCATCATCACTTTAAACTGGAATAGTACAGTTTATATTGTATTTACCTCGATAATGGTTTTTTACGGATTAGCGAACAAAAGCTTGTTACAGGAAGGATTCGAAGTCTTTAAACATCTTAATGAAAAAGGATTAGAAGCAGGCAGAAAAAGATTATCATGGATTGTCGGTCGGGATACATCAAAATTATCGAAACAGGAAATACGTTTGGCTGTATTGGAAACTTTATCAGAGAATTTATCGGATGGCGTTGTTGCTCCTCTTTTTTACTTTGCCATTGCCGGAGTTCCGGGAATGATGTGTTATAAAATGATTAATACAATGGATTCCATGATTGGATATAAAAATGAAAAGTACATTTTGTTTGGACGTATTGCTGCCCGATTGGATGATATTGCAAATTTTATTCCCGCTCGTATTACTGCACTTCTAATGGTATTATTCACGCTAAATACAAAAGGCTTTTTATACATCTTTAAATATGGACATGCTCATCTCAGTCCTAATGCCGGTTACCCGGAGTCAGCACTCGCAGGAATAATGAATTGTCAATTTGGAGGACCTCATGATTATGGCGGGAAAAGTGTACACAAACCATTTATTGGAGTTAATAATCGACCAATACTGAACGAAGATATCTATAAACTTTTTTACATCAACCATTCGGTGTGTTTCGCAAGTGTTCTTATAATTATTGCTGTCTATTTTCCATATGAAATTCTGTTGTAAAAAAGGAGAATTTAATTCCAGCTGGAATCTTTAATTTGTAACTTCACACTTTAAATATTCCACATTTATGAAGGATACTGATCCAAAAATAAATTAGCAATGATTCATTTAATTACAGGAGGACAACGTTCCGGGAAAAGTTTATTTGCTGAAGATCTGGCACTATCCTTAAATGATCAGCCTGTTTATCTGGCAACCTCACGAATTTGGGACGAAGCACATCGCGAAAGAATTGAAATACACAAAAACAGACGTGGAAATCAATGGACTACTATTGAAGAAGAGAAATTTTTGAGCCAGCACGATTTTACGGGGAAAGTAGTTCTTTTAGATTGCATCACCTTATGGATAAACAACTTCTTTTTTGACAATGGTGAGGATGATAAAAAATCATTACTTGAAGCTACTCAAGAACTTGAAAATATATTTGCTCAAAATTGCAACTGGATAATTGTTACCAATGAATTGGGATTAGGAGGATATCCGGGAAACAAAATAGCAATGAGATTCAATGATCTGCAAGGAAGCATTAATCAGTACATCGCAAAAAGAGCAGATCGTGTTACATTAATTATATCTGGTTTACCACTTGAAATTAAAAATACTTTATAACAGAACAATCAAATCCGAACCTTTAAATAATTATAATGGAATTTAAGATATCCTCCGTATCCACATCCTTGGATCAGGAGTTGTTAAATAAAATCAATGGGAAAACAAAACCCCTTGGTTCGCTTGGAATACTTGAAAAGATTTCATTTCAAATAGGAAGAATTCAAGAAAGTCTATCTCCGGAAATTAAAAATCCTGCAGTGGTTGTATTTGCTGGGGATCATGGAATAGCAGATGATGGTGTAAGTTTTTATCCTAAATCTGTTAGCTATGAAATGCTTTACAATTACATGCAGGGAGGTGCAGCCATAAATGTATTTTCCCGTCAGCATAATATTGATTTTAAAGTTGTTGACGCAGGTATAGATCATGATTTTAATCCATCATTAAATATTATCAATAAAAAAATTGCTTACGGAACTAAGAATTACCGATTTGGCCCTGCAATGACAAAAGATCAATGCCTGGAAGGATTTAAGAGTGGTGCTGATGTTATTGAGGGAATTCATAAAGAAGGATGCAACTTTATTGCTTTTGGAGAAAAAGGCATCGGAAATACATCATCGGCAGCATTAATACTTAGCCTTTTAGCTGATATTAGCCTGGAAGAGTGCGTAGGAAGAGGAACTGGATTGGATAATAATGGCGTAAAATCAAAATTTGAATTATTGAATGAAGCTTTGCATAAATACAATGGTGGTAATGATCCCCTTAATGCATTGATTCAATTTGGTGGTTTTGAGATAGTTATGATTGTAGGTGCCATGCTGAAAGCTGCAGAGTTAAAAATGACCATGTTAATTGATGGATTTATCATTACTTCAGCATTGCTTGCCGCATCCAAAATCAACTCTAAAGTATTGGAATATTGCCTGTTTGCTCACATGTCGAATGAGCAGGCACATATCAAAATGCTAAACTACCTAAATGCAGAACCAATTTTGGATATCGGCATGCGATTGGGTGAAGGAACAGGAGCTATGGTTTGTTATCCGATTGTAAAAAGCGCCGTTCAATTTATTAATGAAATGGCTTCATTTCAGGAAGCTGGAGTAAGTGAATCAGAAGAGGTCAAAACAATCAGCTAATTGTTTTATATTTAATTTTACATTTAAAAAGTCGCATCAATGAATTTCAATATAAGTAAACCTAATAACGAGCTGACCGAACAACTTCAACAGAAAATTGATTTAAAAACCAAACCCATTGGATCGTTAGGTGTCTTAGAAAAGTTAGCCGTAAAAATTGGATGTATTCAAAACACTTTGAGTCCGGAATTAAAACAACCGACTATCATGGTGTTTGCTTCAGATCATGGAATTGCACTTGATGGTGTGAGTCCGTACCCACAAGAAGTTACCTGGCAAATGGTAGCTAATTTTCTTAATGGCGGTGCTGCAATTAATGTTTTTGGTCGTCAGAATGGAATAGATATTCGGATAATTGATGCCGGTGTAAATTTCGATTTTGACAAAAGCTCCGGAGTAATTAACGCTAAAGTTGATTACGGAACAAAAAGTTATTTGAACGAATCAGCAATGACTGCAGAACAATTTAAAACAGCAATTAAACGCGGTTCAGATCTTTGCGATAAAATGCATAGAGAGGGATCCAATATTATCGGTTTTGGTGAGATGGGAATTGGAAATACCTCGTCTGCAGCTATTTTACTGCATATTTTAGCTGGCGTAGATTTAAAAGAATGCGTTGGTCGTGGTACCGGATGGGATAATGAAGGTTTGAAAAAGAAATATGAAATACTGAAAAAAGCTGTTGATAATTACAATGGCGATAATTCTGTTGAAAATATTATAACTCATTTTGGTGGCTTCGAAATTGTCATGATTGTTGGAGCGATGTTAAAAGCAGCCGAATTGAAAATGGTGATTATGGTTGATGGTTTTATTATTAGTTCTGCACTTTTAGCGGCATCAAAAATAAATTCTGACGTTCTGGAATATTGTATTTTTACACACAAATCGAATGAAAATGGTCACAAGCATATGCTTAAATATTTAAAAGCGGAGCCAATTTTAGATTTAGGAATGCGCTTAGGCGAGGGCACAGGAGCAGCGGTAGCCTATCCAATTATTGAATCGGCGGTAAATTTTCTAAATCAAATGGCTAGTTTCGAAGATGCTGGCGTAAGCAACAGCGATCAAATTTCACAAGCATAGATGAGAAGAGAAATTGACATATTTTTTACTGGATTATCCTTTTTTACGCGAATTCCATTTCCGAAATGGGCTCGGTTTGAAAAAGAATATCAACATGAAGCTATCAAATATTTCCCCATTTCAGGTGCAATTATTGGTGGATTAGCCGGTTTGGTTTTTTATCTCGCTAATTTAATTTTCCCCTTTAATCTATCGGTAATGCTAAGTATGGGATTCACGGTTCTGTTCACTGGGGCATTACACGAGGATGGCTTTATGGATGTCTGTGATGGATTTGGTGGAGGCTGGACACCTGAGCGGATCCTTGAAATTATGAAGGATTCCTTAATTGGAGCATTTGGAGTTACAGGTATTGTTTTCCTGGTGATGACAAAGTTTTTTTGTCAGTATTCTATATCTGCAACTCAATTGCCCTTGATTTTAATTGCCGCCCATTCTGTAACAAGAATGTTTGCTGCTACATTGGTAAATTCGCACCAATATGCACGAACCGAAAATTCAAAAGCAAAAGATTATTCCCAAAAACTATCAACCAAAAATCTAATTTTCACTATTATTACAGGAATTCTGCCTTTGGCATTATTGGGGAATATAAAGTTTTTCTTAATTCTTATTCCTGTTTATTTAAGTAAAGTTTTATTAGGTAGATATTTTAATAAATGGATAGGTGGTTTTACCGGCGATTGCATTGGGGCAACGCAACAGGTTTGTGAGATTGTATTTTATTTATCCTATATGGTAATTATTAATCAAGTTTTATAAGATGGAAATATATTTAATCAGACATACAAAAGTAAATGTTGAGCAAGGTGTTTGCTATGGACAAAAAGATGTTGATTTAGCTGAAAGTTATGCGGAAGAATTGGAAGCTGTAAAAAATCAGTTGAAAGATATTGAATTTGATCTTATTGTATCAAGCCCGCTATCAAGAGCAAAGAGGTTAGCCAGTGACATATTTGGGGAACAGGTAATAGAAGATATACGATTAATGGAATTAAACTTTGGAGATTGGGAAGGCAAAGTTTGGGACGAAATTAAAGATCCTTTATTCCCAGTCTGGATGGAAGATTTTGTAAATAAGAAATGTTCAAATGGAGAATCCTTTGTGATGCTTCGCGATCGGGTTCTTGAATTTTGGAACGAAATCAAACTAAAAGACAGTAAGAAAATAGCGATTTTCACTCATAGTGGTGTTATACGCACTATAAATGCTATAGAAAAGGATATTAAATTAGAAGATTCTTTTAACGAACCAGCAGCAGATTTTGGTGAAGTAACGGTTATATTAATCTCAAAATAAAGTATACTTCCACAAAAACATATAGAAATCAGAGACAAATTTGTTTCTGATTTTTTTTGTGCTTATATATAAAACAAGCAAATTTAGCATCTATGAAGTCTTGTATTTCATTGGATTTATCTTATTTAAAATGTTTAAAAGCTAATTCTGAGAAAGAAATTCTTATTTTAGCAATTCTAAAATAACAATAATAAGTAATGCGCGTTGTAATTCTTTCCATTATTAGTCTTGGATTTATTCTTGTAAGTTGCAAAAAGCCCAGCACCTTCACTCAAATATCTATTCTTCCACAATATGCAGTAATTGAGAATATAGAAGATGTACATGCAATTGTTGACTCTTGCATAACCCCTTATATTTATACTAAAGTGATATCCTTAAGAGGATTACCCGTTGATGAGAAAAAGGTAAAATTTGTAGAGATGTTATTACCATCCATATTAGTTTCACAACAATATCTGTATCAAGAAATTACAAGAGTTGAACACATCGAAAACTGGATACTTACGCACCCGAAGATGATGAAAATGGATAGTCTTTTTCTTTACAAATTGTTTGAAACCTACAACTGTAATGAAATACCGGAATTAAAAATAAGGCTGAAACCACATCCTGCAAGTATCGTGCTGGGACAAGCAGCGTTAGAATCAGGTTGGGGGTCATCACGCTTTTTTAAAGAAGGTAATAATGTTTTCGGCATATGGTCTTATGATGCTGGTGAAGACCGAATACAAGCGCTTACAGGAAGAGATTCAACGAGTATTTATGTAAGAAGTTATCCATCCATCGAAGAATCAGTAAACGATTACTTTGAAACAATTGCCAGGGTGAATGCTTATGAAGAATTTAGACAAAAAAGATATGTATCTGAGAAACCATTTGAACTAATTCCTTTGCTTAATAAATATTCAGAAATAGGAGATGTATATACTGACAAGCTTAAACAATTAATCGAAAGTAACGACTTAACTAAATATGATTCTTATGTCATAAGAAAAAATTATTTTGTTGAAGAGGTAATTGAACTATCTCAGTCGATATAAATTGAATAAAAAAATATTGAATAATATTTTTTCGTTATTTTTATTTGATTTCTATATGAAATCGTTATTTTTAGGCTTGTTTTAAAAGAAAATCAATTAATTAATTAATCATAAAAGTAATTTAGTATGAAAAAAATTATTCTGATTCTTGCGATTTGTTTTAGTGCAGTTGGCGTGTTTGCTCAATCAGCAGCTCAATTTAAAAATGATGGCAATACCGCTCTGAAATCGAAAGATTATAAAACAGCTCTTGTAAACTACGAAAAATATTTAGCTGCTGAAGACACTGAAAAAGATCCTGCATTGGTGTTTAATTTAGGATATTGTGCAATTAAACTGAAAAAATACGCGAAAGCAGAACAGTATTTTGGTCAATCAATTGAAAATAAATACAAAACATCAATCGCATATCAGTACAAAGCTAAAGCTCAAAAAAGCCAGAAAAAATATGAAGATATGATTGTGACTTTAAATGAAGGCATTGCTGCTTGTCCAACAAAAAACTCAAAATTAGTTTCTGAACTTGCAAAGCATTATCTACTTGAAGGACAAACTGCTCAAAAGGCTGATAAATTTGAAGTTGCAGAAGATTTATACAAAAAAGCCGGTAACGTAAAATCTAAATTGCAAGTTGATGCATTGTTTAGCTTAGGTACTTTGTATTATAACAAAGGAGCTAAAATTATGCAGGCCGCAACTCCTACTGCAAATACTGAACCTGAAAATTATAAAGCAGAATCTGCGAAAGCTAAAACTTACTTTCAAAAAGCTATTGTTGAATTAAACAAGGCAAAAGCTATAGCTCCTGCCAGAGAAGATGTTACTTCTACAATTACAACTATCAAAGGTTTGTTATAGTAATTCTTCCAAAAAATATAATTAAACTGGGATACCTTTTTTGGGTATCCCTTTTTATTTGCCTTCGAATCTAATATTTCATTGTCTATCAGGAAAGCCCACTGGAAATATCCTTAAAAAAGAGATCAAAAGCAGAATAGGTGAGAAGTAAATTAACTTCAATTCCATATGTAACAATCTGACTATATAAATCTAGAAATATTCCTTTATTTGTCATTTTTTCTAATTGGTAGAGTCCCAGTCAAATACTGATTTCATAATTATTTTGAGACGTTTCGCACATTAATCCGATACAATAATTCCCATCTTTGTTGCTAACAACAAATAATAAACTATTGATTCAATATTTTAAAAACACTAAGGATAATGTCAAAAAACAACACAGATGCTTTAAAATATCACTCAGAAGGTCGCCCTGGTAAAATTGAAGTGATTCCTACAAAACCTTATAGAACTCAACGAGATTTAGCTTTAGCCTACAGTCCCGGGGTTGCAGAGCCATGTCTGGAAATCGAGAAAGATCCTGAGAATGCTTACAAATACACCGCAAAAGGTAACTTAGTTGCCGTAATTTCTAACGGAACAGCTGTTTTGGGATTAGGAAATATTGGTGCATTGGCAGGTAAACCTGTAATGGAAGGAAAAGGTTTGTTATTCAAAATATTTGCAGATATCGACGTATTTGATATTGAAGTAGATTCAACTGATGTGGATAAATTCGTTGAAACCGTTAAAGCGATTGCCCCAACTTTTGGCGGAATAAATCTTGAGGATATCAAAGCTCCTGAATGCTTCGAAATAGAACAACGCTTAAAGGATGAGTTGGATATTCCTGTTATGCACGATGATCAACATGGAACGGCTATTATTTCAGCCGCAGGTTTATTAAATGCTTTGGAAATTAACGGAAAGAAAATTGAAGATATCTCTGTTGTTGTTAATGGAGCAGGTGCTGCCGCTGTTTCATGCACAAAATTATATATTTCTCTTGGTGTTAAACCGGAGAACATAATTATGTGTGATAGCCGTGGGGTGGTAAATAAAAAAAGAACCAATTTAAACAGTCAGAAAAAACAATTCATAACTGAACGCGATATTGACACATTGGAGCAGGCATTGGTTGGTGCTGATGTATTTTTAGGATTATCTATTGGAGGAATCGTAAATAAGGAAATGGTAAGTTCCATGGCTGATAATCCAGTTGTATTTGCGCTGGCAAATCCTGATCCTGAAATTGACTACAATGAAGCTATTGAATCCAAAGAAGGAGTAATTGTTGCCACGGGTCGTTCAGATTATCCAAACCAAATTAACAATGTGTTGGGATTTCCATATATTTTTAGAGGCGCTTTAGATGTTCGGGCAAGTACAATTAATGAAGAAATGAAAATCGCTTCGGTTCATGCCATTGCAAAACTGGCAAAAGAACCTGTGCCGGAATCTGTACATGCAGCTTATAATGAATCAAATATCATATTTGGTCGTCATTATATTATCCCTAAAGCAATGGATCCACGTTTGGTGTCAAGTGTGGCTGTTGCGGTTGCTAAAGCGGCTGTAGAATCGGGTGTCGCCCGAAAAATAATTACCGACTGGGATGCATATGCAGAAGAATTGAAACAACGTTTAGGTACTGAAAATCAATTAATTAGAACAATTTTCGACAAGGCAAAATGCAACCCAAAACGTGTGGTTTTTGCTGAAGGAAATAACTTTAATGTTTTAAAAGCAGCTCAAATTGTTCTTCACGAGGGAATTGCAAAGCCAATTATTTTGGGTAATCCTGAAAATATTCAAAGAATTGTGTTGGAAAATGAATTGGATCTTAACGGGGCTGAAATTATCGATATCCGTTCTCAAGCAGAAGCGGGAAGAAGGAACCATTACGCAAATGTTTTGTGTGAAAAACGAGGTCGTAAAGGTTTAACTCTTAAAGAAGCTGTTGAAAAAATGTTCGACCGCAACTATTTTGGAGCAATGATGGTTGAAAATGGTGATGCTGATGCTTTTATCTCCGGATATGCAACACGTTATTTTGAAGCTCTAAAAGTAGCAAGTAAAGTAATTGGTATCGAAGAAGGTATGAAAACTTTAGTTGGCATGAATATCATCATGACGAAAAAAGGGCCTCTGTTTTTTGCAGATACCACTGTTAATGCGGAACCTACATCAGATTCGTTGGTTGACACTACATTGAGTACTGCCCGCGCCTTAAAAACTTTTAATATCGAACCGGTAATGGCTATGGTGTCCTATTCTAATTTTGGATCAGTGAGAAAGGGAAGTCCCGTAAAAGTTAATAAAGCAATCTCAAAATTACACGCAAATCATCCTGATTTATTGATAGATGGGGAAATGCAGTTGAACTTTGCTCTTGATAAGAATTTAAGAGATCAAACATTTGGCTTTACTAAAATTAAAGGAAAAGATGTTAATACCATAATATTTCCAAATCTAAGTTCCGGAAATATTGCCTATAAATTAATGAAAGATTTAGATGGATCAGAAAATATTGGACCAATTTTATTAGGAACAGCAAAACCATTCCACATTATTCCGATGGGTTGTTCTGTTCGTGAAATTATTAACATGACAGCCATTGCTGTTGTTGATGCTCAATCGTAACAATTAGAATATTTAATAGATAAGGATGAGATTTAATAAAATCTTATCCTTTTTTTCTCTATTCAATTATTTTATTGATTTTTGTGCAGTATTATAAATTTGACTATGACGATCTTATACGGATTAGATTTATTAGGAACTCTTGTATTTGCTATCAGTGGCACATTATCTGCGGCGAATAAAAAGCTCGACCTTTTTGGCGCCTACTTTACTGGTTTCATTACTGCAATAGGCGGTGGAACGCTTCGCGACGTAATTCTGGGAAATTTTCCAGTTGGTTGGATCAGTGACATTAATTACCTAATTGTTATATCTATTGGTGTGATGCTAACTTTTCTTTTCAAAAAGCACATCATGACTTTAAAACGAACTCTATTTTTGTTCGACACAATTGGTATTGGTGTATTTACCATCATAGGAATAGAAAAATCCTTAAACCTAGGTATACATCCCTTTTTATCCATAATAATGGGTTTGTTTTCGGCTGTTATGGGAGGTGTTATTAGAGATACGTTATGTAATGATATCCCTTTAATTTTCCGAAAAGAAATTTATGCCGTAGCTTGTTTGGTTGGAGGAATTCTTTTTATTGCTCTCAATTCTCTTGGGGTTGCCTCTGCTCTAAATCAATTCATAACTATTGCCTGTATAATAATTATAAGAATAATCTGTATCCGTTTTAAAATATCATTACCCGTTTTAAAATACTAATAACCAGACAATACAATAATATGCCCTCCTAATTTTGTCACTATTCTAGGACATATTAATTAGATTTTTAAAATTGAGATATTTTCCGGCATCTTTTCCAAACGAACTCACTTTTTCTTCCCTAATTTGATAGGTACATCTTTCTCCGTATACTCCCGAGAATAAAATTTCATATTCCTGATCTTCTGCATCCTGCATCAATATTTTGAAAATATTATTGTGTACCATTGGATGTCTTAAACTTTTATGACAACAAGGGCAAAACATACTGAGGCTCTCATTCTCTTCTATATCAAAATTAGAATGCTTTTTAATTTCATAATCTCCCAAATGAATACTAAACAATAGAATCCCTTTATATCCTTTCTCGTTTTTAGCCGAAATTACAATTTGATTGTGTATTTCGGTGTATATGTGCCACCCATTTCGGTGATGTTGTGCCACTAAAAA
>NZ_JAUCMW010000020.1 GCF_030372765.1 Labilibaculum sp. K2S
AATATGAAACTATTAAGTCCGATCAATTAGGGATATTTTAATATCGAACTCAGGTAATTAGTATTGTAATTGAAAATTGACGCAGTCAAATAATCTCTATCTGCGCAGCACCAATCCATTGGGAAAGCATTATACTGGTTTGATCGGGATATTTG
Source organism: Labilibaculum sp. K2S (assembly GCF_030372765.1). Classification (GTDB taxonomy): domain Bacteria; phylum Bacteroidota; class Bacteroidia; order Bacteroidales; family Marinifilaceae; genus Labilibaculum. The sequence continues at coordinate 156 of NZ_JAUCMW010000020.1, forward strand.
GATTATTAATCTATTTCGGGTTTTTCAAATCATCTCTTATTGTTTTTATGTATCTAAATACATGACTAATCATTGATATGTCCCAAAATTGAAAATGTTTATCTAAGATCTAAAATCGATCTTCCTCCTATAATATAATTTCATCAAATATTAATATAGCCCAATATTTGTTTTACCTGGGTCAATAAAAAGGCATTCGAATAGGTCTGGTTAGTGGCTAAATTATGGTGTTGTAGAAGAAACATAACACCATGAATCTATGCAGAACTCACAGTAAAATTGAACAAGTAGGCGATAGGACTGTTGCAACGGGGGTATAGATATCTCAACATAAACAGGATTGAGTTTCATATTAAATTGGCATGTGTAGAACCAATGGTTAGGATTAATGATTCTGACTATTAGTTGTTTGGCAAAATTATAACATGTCAAAAACAAATGAGGAATAAAGACTAGTAATTAATTGGAAGAATGTTATTGCAGTTATTCAAGGGAGTTTTTAAATAAATTAGATTAAATAAAAAATGATGAGTAGAGTTCAAAAAGTAAAATTTAAGTCAACAAAATGGCCGGTGTATTTTTTGTCAGGTTGTATTGTAGTGTTATTTGCTGTTAGTGCATGTGCTCAAACAAAAGCACAAAAATATGGACCAGTGTTTAATAATTTTGTTTATCAAGGAAACGACAAGGTTTATAATGATTTTCCGTTAAAGGAGGGGGAATTCTATAATCCAATATTGCAAGGATGTTATCCAGACCCGGCTATTACAAGAAAAGGAGATGATTACTATATGGTATGTTCGTCGTTTGCCATGTTTCCCGGAGTACCAATTTTTCATTCAAAAGATCTGGTAAATTGGAAACAAATTGGTCACGTTTTGGATCGCACATCACAATTAGATGTTCATGATACCGGCATCAGTTCAGGAGTGTATGCACCTGGAATAACATATAATCCTCATAATGATACTTTTTATATGATTACTACTGCGTTTGCCGGAGGACTGGGGAATATTATTGTTAAGACCAAAGATCCAATGAAAGGGTGGAGTGATCCTATCAAACTGGATTTTGCAGGTATTGATCCTTCTATATTTTTTGATGATAATGGGAAAGGATATGTTGTGCATAATGATGCTCCCGCAAAAGGTAAAGAATTATATAATGGGCATCGGGTTATCAAAGTTTGGGAATATGATGTGGAAAATGACAAAATCATCCCTGAATCAGACATAGTAATTGTGAATGGTGGAACTGATATTTCTAAAAGACCAATTTGGATTGAAGCTCCTCACTTATATAAAAAAGATGGCAATTATTATTTAATGTGTGCTGAAGGAGGTACCGGAGGCTGGCATAGTGAAGTAGTATTTATTGGGTCAAGTCCTAAAGGACCTTTTAATCCAGCACCAAGCAATCCTATATTAACACAAAGATATTTTGGCAGCAATAGAGATTATAAAGTTGATTGGGCTGGTCACGCAGATATTGTAAAGGGACCGGGTGATAAATATTATGGAGTATTTCTTGCCATTCGCCCTAATGAAAAGGATCGGGTAAATATTGGACGTGAAACATTTATTTTACCTGTAGATTGGTCGGGTTTGTTCCCCGTTTTTGAAAATGGCCTTATACCTATGGAACCAAAATTAAAAATGCCTGAAGGTGTAACCAGGAATAGAACAGGTAAGGATGGATTTTTTCCCAATGGAAACTTTGAGTATAAGGAAGATTTCAATTCGGAAAACTTGGATGATAGATGGATAGGACTTAGAGGGCCTCGAGAAGAATTTATCTCTTTAACAAAAAAAGGGTTAGGAATTAATCCGTTTGATGTAAATATAAAAGAGCTTAAACCTACATCAACACTATTTTACCGTCAGCAACACAATAATTTTTCCTTTTCAGCAGATATTGACTATAAGCCATCTTCAGAAAAAGATTTAGCAGGAATAACATGTTTGCAAAATGAAGGTTTTAATTATGTTTTTGGAATTACTAAGAAAGAAAAAGATTATTACCTCGTACTTCAAAGGACGGAAAAAGGGCAGTCTGTGGTTATTGCAAGCGAAAAAATAGACATTAAAAAACCTCTTGGATTAAAAGTTGCTGCAGATGGGGATAAATATGAGTTTTCTTATTCCATTGATGGATCTGATTTTATAAACGTTGGCGGAGTTGTTTCCGGAGATATACTTTCAACCAATAAGGCTAAAGGATTTACGGGCTGTTTATTAGGTTTGTATGCTACCGCTGCAAATGATGCTCAACCAAATTAATTAACGAGCAGTTAGCTTATAAAGTACATGGTTAAAAATGCGCAACAAAACCAAAACTATATATATTCTTTAATAATAGGTAGTTGCAGGCACTGTGGGGATTCTTGCAGTAATCAATAATTTAAAAAACAAATCCTTTCTAAAAAAGGAAAAAAGGAGTCAATTGTGTTTGATATTCAGAATATTAAATTTTGAAAGGAATACGGTTGGCTTTTTTTATAGTGTAATTTTGGCATAAATTATTTGTTCTTGTTTAGTGCCTTGAGGGAGTGAATAATTAAGATATATAGGATCAATAACTACCTTTTTTGTTTGCTATATTTATTTGAAATGCATTTATTTCATTGAATACTATCTTAGTAATTGAATTAATGTATTATACCAAATTAACATCAAAATAGGCTTTAATTAAAATGAATTAATTTTTAGCTGTATCGAGGCAAAAAAGTAAAGCATAGCCATGTTACGATGCATCTTTTTTAACGAAGATATAGCTGAAAAGAAACATTTGATAAGGCTTGTTTTGATGTTAATTTGGTATTATATCAGGATTGTTTATGTCTGATATTGAAAGTGAAATATCTTAAAATGAAATAGGCTGATTTGATTAAAGCTTAATTTAGTACAAATTAGATTCTATTATTATAAGTATTAATAAGCTTTTCGAAGTCTCATTAATAAATGTTTTAAAGATCGATAAGTGAATTATTTATTTTCAATAAGGAGTGGAATATTTTTTAATTAAAAAATTTAAAATGAAGTTTATCCGTTTATACAGTATCCTTTTTGTATATATCTTAATTTGTAGTCAACTTTATGCTCAGGAAAATTTGGCACATAATCCAGTGATATATGCTGACGTACCTGATATGTCCATGGTACGAGTAGGTGATACCTACTATATGAGCAGTACTACTATGCACATGGATCCGGGAGTTCCAATTATGAAATCTACGGATCTTGTTAACTGGGAACTGGTTAACTATGCATATAATGTGTTGGAAAGTAACGATGCACTATCATTAAATAATGGAAAAAATGCTTATGGAAAAGGTTCATGGGCAAGTTGTCTTCGTTATCATGAAGGAAAATATTACGTAAGTACTTTTTCTAGTACTACAGGTAAAACACATATTTATACGACAAAAAATATTGAAAAAGGACCATGGAAGATGATGTCTTTCAAACCTTCGTTACATGACCATTCCCTGTTTTTTGACGATGATGACCGCATATATATGATTTATGGCAGCGGCAATATTAAAATGGTTGAATTGAATAAAAAGTTAACAGGCATTATCCCGGGATCAGAAAAGGTGATTATAGAAAATGCAGGTGCACCTGCAGGATCCAATGTGGGATTGCCAGCCGAAGGATCTCAACTATTCAAAATTAATGGCAAGTACTACTTGTTTCATATTACATGGCCCAAAGGAGGAATGAGAACAGTTATTGTTCATCGGGCAGATAAAATTGCAGGACCTTACGAAGGTCGTGTAGCATTGCAAGATAAAGGTGTGGCTCAAGGAGGGCTAATTGATACTCCGGATGGAAAATGGTTTGCCTACTTGTTCCGCGACAATGGTGCTGTAGGTCGTATTCCATATATGGTACCCGTTACGTGGGAAAATGGATGGCCGGTGTTCGGAGTAGATGGAAAAGTTCCTGAAACACTTCAGTTACCCCCCTCAAGAGGTTTAATTCCTGGTATTGTTGCATCAGATGAATTCAATAGAACCAAAAATGAGGAGGATTTGCCATTAGTTTGGCAATGGAATCATAATGAAGTGGATAATTTTTGGTCAGTAAAGGATAGGGATGGTTATTTGCGTTTAATAACTAGTAGAATCGATACTTCATTTTTAACGGCCAGAAATACTTTGACTCAACGAACCATTGGTCCTGAATGTTCAGGATCAACTAAGTTGGATGTTTCAAATATGAAAGATGGTGATTTTGCAGGTTTGGCCTTGTTGCAAAAAAAATATGGCTTGGTTGGGGTGAAAAATGAAAATGGAGCAAAGAAATTAGTAATGGTTAGTGCTCAAACAAATAAACCAGTTGAAATTGAAAGTTTACCCTTTGAGCAGGAAATAGTTTATTTAAAAGCAGAGTGCGATTTTAAAGAACGTAAGGACTTAGCTGAGTTCTATTACAGTTTTGATGGTGAAAACTGGAAAAAAATAGGAGTCTCCTTGAAAATGACTTACTCTCTGGCTCATTTTATGGGGTATCGGTTTGGTCTTTTTAATTATGCCACAAAAATGGTTGACGGTTATGTTGATTTTGACTATTTCCATATTAGCAATACAATTTCTCCAAAAGAAGAGATGTATGTGTTCCTCAGTTTGGGACAATCTAATATGGAGGGAAACGCACGATTCGAACCTCAGGATACTGTTAATGTCAATGAGCGTTTTCAAGTACTGGCAACTGTTGACTGTCCTGAATTAAACAGAAGCAAAGGTAACTGGTATACAGCAATTCCACCTTTGTGTCGCTGTTATACAGGCTTAACTCCTGTAGATTATTTTGGGCGCACTCTAGTAGAAAACCTTCCGGAGAACATTAAGGTTGGTGTAATCAATGTGGCTGTTGGGGGATGTAAAATTGAACTGTTTGATAAAGATAATTATAAAACCTACGTTGAATCGTCGCCTGATTGGTTGAAGAATATGGTTAAGGATTATGATGGGAATCCGTATATGCGTCTTGTTGAAATGGCAAAAATAGCTCAAAAAACAGGTGTAATAAAAGGCATTTTGTTACATCAGGGGGAATCAAATACAGGCGATACACTTTGGACAAAGAAAGTTAAGTTGGTGTACGATAATTTGATAGCTGATCTGAATTTAAATCCTAAAAAAGTTCCACTGATTGCAGGTGAAATGGTTAGTGCCGGCGAAGAAGGGAGTTGTGCAAGTATGAATTCAATAATAGCCACACTTCCTGAGGTTATTCCGAATTCATATATTATTTCTTCAGAAGGTTGTCCGGGTGTTCAGGATCATTTGCATTTTTCGGCTGAGGGATATAGAATGTTAGGTGAACGTTATGCTGAAAGGATGTTGTTATTATTGAAAAATAAAAAAGAATTAAAATAGGATGGGTATAATTAGGTCACTGTCTGGTCTCTTTATTAGCGATGGTATGTTGTCAATTTTTTGCAAATCGATAATCTGTTTAATATCGGCTGTCCGACAAATTTTAGTTCATTAATATGATCCATATTTATAAAGTGTCTCTCAAAATCAAATTATAACTTTGAGAGAAAAACAGTTAGGAAGGATCCACTCCTTTTTTATTTTTATACCAATTTACAGGTAAATTTACTCGCAGGTATAATGCCGGTAGATATTTAAAACTCAATCGTAATCCCGAATTATTGGGAAAAATGATTGAGTAAATTTAGATACTAACCGGTATTAGTCGGATACAAGCTAACTGTTATATCTAATCTTAGAGGAATATTATCTAAAATTAAAAATCGTAATTATGCTAATAGTGTATTATTGTTTTGCAATTGGTTAATAAAACTAGCAAACCATGCTGGAATAGCATAAATGATAAATAAACGCATTAATAATATAATTAGTGGAAGTTGTTGATTTTATTCATACAAAACAACTTAAGGTCTCGTCTAGGGCATTTCCAATGTCAGATTATTTATTTGAACCATCAATATGGGAAAGGAGTAAACTTTATGAAGATGCCGAAATTATTTGAACAGGTCAATATGGTTTTGGTAGTTGAAATATGATACATGTGCTGATCTTTCTGCAGGTATCTGATTGCGAAATTTAGGAAATGATAATGCTTGTGGTGAGTCTTTTTGTTTGTTTGATGGTAATTGTTACCGGGAGGATCAGCTGTGTATTTAGATGTCAAATATTTTTTTGAATGAAAAGTGATGTTTGAATTAGTATTCCCAAGTTTTTTGTATGGCAGTTGAAATTTTATAATTTAGCCCTTTATAGGGCTAGATAAATGTTGATGATTGCCAATAAACAGTTGCAATTGAGTTCGGTAAATGTTTTTCATAGTGTGCGATAACAATAACAAGAGGAAGAAAAGATTATGAGATTACGAAAATTGATATTTGTATTTTTTTTTATCTATGAATTGAGCTTTGGAGTGTTTAATGCCGTTGGTATAAATGAGGTTCAGTTTTTTAATTTGAATGAAACATATGGTTTATCTTTTCGTGAAGCGAATAAGGCTTGTAGTGATGATGACGGCTTTATTTGGATTTCTTCAAAAATGGGAATTGTAAGGTATTCTCATGATGATATCAGGACTTATCAATTGCCTTTTGAAACTGTTGACATTCTAACCGTTAACCTTGTTTATGAAAAGTCCGGACTGTACTCATATACAAATAATGGACAAATTTTTAAATATAATAAAGTCAAGGATGAATTTGAATTAGTAATTAACATATCAAAACAATTAAGTAATAATTATATCTCAATTGATGAAATGCTGGTTGACAGCTTTGGTAATTTATGGTTAGCATCTACTTTCGGTTTGTATTTTTACAATAAGGAATCTGGTTTGAAAATAGTAGGTGCGGCTGAAGCTGTACAATCCTTAGTATGGTATGATTCAAAACAATTTTTATATTCGATAAATGGGAAAATAAAGTTTTTTAATACAATTGATTTCAGCTCTGAAGTATATTATTCTTTCGCGAAAGCGACAAATTATGTTGTTACTTCTTTGTATTACGATCATGGTTTAAATAGGCTGTGGATCGGTACAATGGCAGATGGATTGCTTTATTTAAAAGAAGAGAGTGGACGTTTCAATTTGTTGGGTATAAATAGCATCCCAAATCAGCCAATACTTGATATTGAACGTAATTCTGAATCAACTTTGTTAATTGGAATAGATGGACAAGGTGTATGGGAAATTAGCGGAGATAATGGTAAGGTTATAAACGTTTTTAAGGAAGATGTTGACAATTCTAATTCATTACAAGGTAATGGAGTTTATGATATTTTTTGTGATAAAAATAAACGGGTTTGGGTATGTACTTATAGTGGGGGAGTGTCTTATTATGATCAGGAAAATTCAAACGTTACAAAAATAATTCATGTAGCCAATAATTCGAATTCTCTGGCTAACGATTGTGTTAATAGTGTTTTTGAAGATCGTGATGGAAATATTTGGTTTGCCACTAATAATGGAATCAGTTATTTGAATGTAGATAGTAATCAATGGAAAACGTACTATTATAACAATAAGGAACATGCTCAGGTATTTCTTTCCCTATGTCAAGATGAAAAAGGGCGGATATGGGCAGGTTCATATTCTTCGGGCGTATATATAATTGATCCAAAAACAGGAATGGAATTAGCACATTATTCGCAAGAAGAAACAAATGTGGAATTTGCAAATAATTTTGTATTTAATATTTTAAAAGATAGTGCAGGGGATATTTGGATAGGAGGAGTACGAGGTGCCTTAATGTGTTATAAATCAGATGAAGACCGGTTTGTTTCATTTAATAACCTTACAGTTAATGTAATGCGGGAATTTAATTCCGATAAATTATTGATAGGTACAACCAATAGTTTGATTTTATTTGATAAGAATAGTGGAAGTACTGAGAGTCTTGTGGAGGGGTATCTGGTTTATGATATTTTTTTAAGGAATAACGTTGTTTGGCTTTGCACCAGTGGCGATGGGATCATTAAATATAATCTTTTAACAAAAGAGAAGGAGCAAATTTCTGTCGATTCTGGTTTGGCAACAAATTTTGTAAATAGTATTGAATATTTAAATGGATTTTTTTGGGTAGGAACAGAAAAAGGAATTTGCAGATTGAATGAAAAAGATAATACGGTTGTAACTTTTAGTTCTTTGCACAATTTAAACAATGTGTCTTATAATAAAAATTCACATTTCAGACTTAGTTCTGGAAAGCTAATATGGGGAACTAATAAAGGAGCCTTAATTTTTGATCCGGATCAAATAGCATTGCAAAAATATAATGGGAAGATATTTTATCAGGAGCTTACCGTTGCTGGTCGTTCAGTTCGGGAATCATCTGACATTAAATTGGAATCTCCTTTAGATAGTTTGAAGGAACTGTTTCTTAAACATTATCAGAATACAATTAGTTTGGAATTGATTCCAATCGGTGTTACATCATTTGGTGCAAAATTTTCGTGGAAGATTGAAGGTTTAGATAAATACTGGAGCAAGCCAGGCAATAATCGTATTTTATCCTACTCCAATCTTCAGAGTGGGGAGTATACTCTTCGGGTTAGGATGTACGACAGTTCTATGACTGATATTATTGATGAGCGGTTTATTAGCTTAAAAATTATTCCGCCGTACTGGAATACATGGTGGTTTAAATTGCTGGTTTTGATTGTTATTGGGGGGGTTGCAGTTTTTATGTTTAAATATTACATTTATCGTTTGAAAAAGAATCATTCAGAAGAGAAAATTAATTTTTTTGCCAATACCGCTCATGATATAAGAACCTCATTAACCTTGATTAATGGACCTATTGAAGAATTGAACAAAGAACCTGACTTATCAGCTAAAGCATTACATTATCTTTTTCTGGCAACAGACCAAACGCATCGCTTACTAAAAGTAGTTACTCAATTAATGGATTTTCAGAAAGTTGATGTGAGGAAAGAAAAGCCTTTTTTATTAATGTCTGATATTGTGAAAGTAGTTGAGAATAGGGTGATGATGTTTGAATCTTATGCCAAATCAAAAAATATTGCAATAAAATTTGAATCAAATGTTTCAACTTTTACTACTGCTTTTGATGAGGTTATGATTGAAAAAGTTGTTGATAACTTAATTTCCAATTCAGTGAAATACTCCTTTGAGAACGCACCTATATTGGTTAAGCTGAATTGCACAAAGAGCAAATGGATATTAGAGGTAAAAGATAGGGGATTAGGAATTAGTAAAATTGCCCAAAAACAGTTATTCAAGGAGTTTTATCGGGGCGAAAATGCCATAAACTCTAAAGTTATAGGTTCCGGTATTGGCTTATTATTAGTGAAAAATTATGTCGATCTGCACGGAGGGAAAGTTATTTGTTCAAGTCAGGAAAATATTGGATCTACTTTTCAGGTTGTACTGCCAATTATAGAAACAGATAAGTTTAAAGAAAATAAACCAATATCCAATAAAACATTAATCAATCCAGAATATATAGGCGAAGATTTGAATAAAGAATTACTTGATGTTATTGAGCCATCTGTTGATTCAAAAATGAAAGTATTGATTGTTGAGGATAATGATTATTTGCAGGAATTTTTGAAATTGGCATTAACTTCCAGTTTTCAAATATTTTTAGCTGCTGATGGAGAGCAGGCCTGGAAAGTTATTGTTAAAGAGTTTCCGGATTTAGTCGTGTCAGATATTCTGATGCCAAACATGAATGGGTATGAGTTATGCCGCAAAATTAAATCAACTTATGAAACTTCTCATATTCCAATTATCTTATTAACAGCCTTATCTGATAAGGCTCAACAGTTAAAGGGCTTAGGGCTTGGGGCAGATGATTATATCACAAAACCCTTTGATGTTACTCTTCTTCAGCAGAAAATAAGAACCATTATTCAAAATCGTGAAGTTGCACGAGATAAGGCTTTGAAAACTATTAAGCTTAACGAGGATTGTGTGCAAGTCTATGACAATCAACTTAATGAGCAATTTGTCAGGCAGATGGTGGAAGTTGTTCGGGAGAATATGAGTAATTCTAATTTTTCAAAGAATGATTTTGCATCTAAAATGAATGTTAGTTCTTCATTATTATATAAAAAAGTAAAATCACTCACAAATCAATCACCAACAGATTTTATTAAATCCATTCGACTTGATTATTCATTGACATTATTGCAATCAAAAAAATATTCCATTACGGAAATTAGTGAGTTATCTGGGTTTGCTACTGTGGGGTATTATAGTACTGTTTTTAGGAAATATTACGGAAAATCACCTTCTCAGGTCTTATGATTCGTATTTTTATCGGTGATTAAAAAATATATTCACCCAAACGTCTTCGGTTTAGCTTGTATACAAACTTATATGGATATTCTTGTTAATATTTTCTTATATCCTGATTTTCCACAATGTTTCTTTAAGTTCTACAAATGGTTATCTGAAACGTCTATGTTAAAGTAATTTTTATACCAATTTGATTCCAAAAGTATCTTAAAATAATTTTCAGCTGTATCAAGTCTAAAAAGTAAAAGAGAGTCGGCTTACCCAGAACTGCATCTTTTTTAACGAAGATATAGCTGGAAAGAAATTTATACAGCAGGTTTTGATGTTAATTAGGTATTATACTAAGCTCGAAAAGACCATTTTAAACTCAGAGTAATTGTGTTACTGCCTAAGGAAGTAAGATTCCTGCATTGTTTAAATTTATCATTCCTTTTTTAAGCAATAATGATGGGTGTGACCGCATCGACGGCACGCAACTACTTTTATCAAGTCCTGACTTATATCGATTGGTATTTGAATTGAAAATCGACAAAGTCAAATAATCCCTGCCTGCACAACCCCGAATAGATATTAATTTGTCAATTCCGATGATTCAGGACGGCATTCCTAAGTAATGATATGTTTGTTTTTTGTAAGAATATCTGAAATTGAAAATTACATATCCAGAATTAGTAATCATTAATATTAATTGTATTTATTTTTGATTTATTAACAATTATTAGTCTAATACAAAGGACAATTAATTTCAATGAACTTGGAGAAATGTAAGGTGATGAAAAAGGGATTCTGTGCGTTTATTTGTAGAGTTGTTCTCTTATTTAGTTTATCTATAACTTTTTTAACTGGTATTTCTAAATCAGGTATAAATTGCTTTGTGTTTAGATCAGATAGTTTGGTTGCTTACTTTGACCATTTCTCATATAAGAGGAATAATGACTTTTATAAGAATGATCCTTTGTCAAGAAATGATTGTTTTTATCATCCAATTTTATCAGGATGTTTTTCAGATCCCAGTATTTGTAATAATGGAAAAGACTACTTTTTAGTTACTTCTATTTTCTCGTACTTTTCAGGGGTATCTCTGTTTCATTGTTCTGATATGGTTAATTGGAAACAATTTAATCTTATGTTGATCAAAATCAAATAATTACAATTTAAATACCAAAGTGTGAGTGAGTTTTTTTTGCATCAGCAATTGACTATGGTCTAAACAATCAAACATATTATTAAGCTTACCACAAATATGCGTTGTAGTAAATTATTTGTCAAGCCCAAAGATCCGAAAATTTGAAGAGGGGAGTGATCTTTAATTATAAAATTGCTTCGAGCGCTTGCCTGAGAATTATTTACTGATTGGTAAAACTGGAAATAGATAAGAGTGTAAAAAACTAAATTATATATACGTGATAACACGGAAACGATTGAGGCGAACAACTATAGTACAAAAGATCTTAAAGTTGCTTCGGATGGAAATAATTTTAGGTTTTTATTTGAGAAATGATTAATGTTTGTAAAATCTGCCTGCAGACAAAAAGTGCACACTCTATGTGTTTGTATATGAGACTGTAAAGACTGTTAGCGTAAGTGTTTATTTGTTTGGGTTAAGAAAAAAAAATGAGGAATTATAAGCGATAAAACCCCCAATATATCAATTTGTAATAATTATTAAATTTATTAAATTATGATTACAGAAATTTATGAAAAACTAATTGTGTATTGCAGCTTTTTAAGTGAATACCTAAATCGAGGGAGGCGTTTAAGGTTTGATAATGATATAGGAATAAACAAAGGTTTATTTGCCTCAAAGAATTTGGAATACTTAAGTGAATTTAAGCTGATTATGTAATGGAACGTACAATGTATTTATTTATTCAAAATTTATCCTTATTTAATATGTTAAGGATTAAACTACAAAAGTATTTTTTGCTTCTAGTTGTATTTGTTTTTAGTTCTACTCATGTGTTCTCACAAAATTTAAGAGAAATTAGGGGCACAATAGTATATGAGCAAGAACCAATTGCTGGGGCAACAATCATGGTAAAAGGAAATTTAAACTATGCAACTATTTCAGATTTTAATGGTTGTTTTGTATTAAAAATACCGCAGGAAACACCAATTATCGTTGTTTCGTTTATTGGAATGGAAAGACAGGAAGTTAATGTTGCCGGAAAGACAGAATTCAATTTGATTTTGGTACCTGAAGTGAGTGTATTATCTGAAATAATGGTTGTTGGCTACGGTAAACAAAAGAAAGAGAGTGTTGTAGGATCTATATCCCAGACAAAAGGTGAAACACTGGAAAGAACAGGTGGAGTAACTAGCATTGGAGCAGCATTAACCGGTAATTTACCCGGTGTAATTACGGTTTCTTCCAGTGGAACTCCCGGAGAAGAAGATCCTACTATATATATTCGGGGTCAAAGTACCTGGAATGAAAGTAGTCCACTAATTTTAGTAGATGGTATCGAGCGACAAATGAGTAGTGTAGATATATCTTCTGTGGAAAGTATTTCTGTACTGAAAGATGCTTCTGCCACTGCCGTATTTGGTGTAAAGGGTGCTAATGGTGTTATTTTAATTACTACTAAACGCGGAAAGGAAGGAAAAGCAGAAATTCGTGTTAATCTTAGTGCCACTGTAAAAATACCTTCCAAATTGCCTGGAAAATACGATTCGTATGATGCCTTAAAGCTTCGAAACGAGATTATTGAACGGGAGGTCGCGTTATATCCAGATTCATGGGCCGATTATACTCCCCAAAGCATACTTAACAAGTATCGGAATCAAAGTGATCAGACAGAACGTGAAAGATATGTTAATGTAGATTGGGCAGATGAATTGGTGAAAGACTTTGCAATGTCATACAAAGCAAATGTAAGCGCTTCTGGTGGTACCAAGACTGTAAAGTATTTTACTTCAGTAGACTATATGTCGGAAGGAGATATATTGAAGCATTTTGATAATGATAAGAGTTATTCACCAGGCTATGGTTTTGATCGTATTAATGTTCGCAGTAATTTGGATTTTGACTTAACAAATACCACTGTTTTCTCTGCTAATTTAGCCGGTTCTTATGCCGTTAAGCAAGATGTTTATGGACAAGACGATTGGGAGTTTCGTGTTTGGGAGGCTATTTATACTTCAGCTCCTGATAGTTATTTACCTCATTATCCTGATGGTTCATGGGGCTATTATCAACCAGAACCTTTAGAAGCATTTAATTCGGCTGCAATACTAGCCAATAACGGGATACGTAAAAAAACAACGGCAACCATAACAACGGATTTTACCTTGAAGCAAGATCTAAGTATGTTGTTAAAGGGATTGAGTGCTAAAGGTACTTTGTCTTTTGATAATAAATTTAAAACTGTTGGAGGTGTGAATGATGGTGGAGGAGTTCAATCTAAATGGGTGGATGCCAGCACTGGTGAGGTTTATTATTCAAACTATTTTGGAACCAATCAATTTAATTGGATGCCTTCAAGATGGAGTACACGTGGCGATGAGGTTTATACCAATTCGTGGGGCGGTAGTGAAGATTATCGAAAATTGTTTTATCAATTACAAATGGATTATGCTAAAAAATTCGGTAATCATGATGTTACAATGATGGGACTCTTTAGTCGTGATAAGTATGCAACAGGAAGTGAATTTGAACATTTCCGTGAAGACTGGGTATTTAGAGCAACTTATAATTATGCATCAAAATATTTTGTTGAATTGAATGGTGCCTATAATGGTTCCGAAAAATTTGGACCCGACTATCGTTTTGCTTTTTTCCCTTCGGGAGCAGTAGGTTGGATGCTTAGTGAAGAGAATTTTATGAAAGGGTTAGGCTTTTTGGATATGTTGAAACTTCGTGCCTCATATGGTGAAGTTGGTAGTGACAATACTTGGGTTCGCTTTTTATACGATACACAATGGGCCTATGGAGGTGATGCTAATTTAGGTAACAGCTCCGGTTCCACGAGTCCATATACTTGGTGGAAAGAGGATAGGATTGGTAATCCTGATATGCATTGGGAAAAAGTAGCTAAAACCAATATCGGTGCTGATTTTGCTTTTTTTAATGGTTTATTAGCAGGTAGTGTGGATGTGTTTAAAGATCATCGTACTGATGTTTTATTAGATGGTGGAAAAAGAGCTGTACCATCGTATTTTGGAGGAACACCATCGTATGGTAATCTGGGTGAAGTTGATGTTAAAGGGTATGAGATTGAAGTGCGCTTAAACAAAGTATTGAACAATGGTATGCGTGTTTGGGGTAATTTTAGCATGTCTCATGCTAAAGATAAAGTTATTTTTGCTGATGATGAAGTATTACTTGGTGATTATCAGAAGACTGCCGGAAAACAAATTGGCCAAACTCGTTCGATAATAAGTGATGGTTATTACAATACATGGGATGAAGTGTATGGTAGTACGGTAACGAATGCTTATGATGCTGAAAAATTACCGGGTAATTATCAATTGGTAGATTACAATAGTGATGGTGTAATTGATGATTTTGATCGTGTACCATACGGATATCCTGATCGACCACAAAATACTTACAGTGGTACTGTAGGATTAGAGTGGAAAGGTTTTAGTATCATGGCTCAATTTTATGGTGTAAATAATACAAATCGATCAGTGTATTTCAATAATTTCGGAGGTCGTACCAACAAGGCTTATGAATTAGGTAGTTGGTGGACTTCTGAAAATACCGATGCTGATTTTGCTATGCCTAGATGGAGTTCGCATGTTTATTCCAGAGGTACTACTGATATTTATGATGGGTCATATATAAGGCTAAAGAATGCTGAGGTAGCTTATGAATTTAATAAAACGGTAACCTCAAAATTAGGAATTAGTTCGTTAAGGGTATTTATAAATGGCAATAACTTGTGGATGTGGACTAATATGCCTGATGATAGAGAGGGGCGAAACAATAGTAATAGTGCATATCCAACAATGAAACGCATCAATTTAGGCCTTAATATAACACTATAAAACGGATATGATGAAAAGATATATAAATTTATTATTGAAGGGTTGGGTCTTTTTAATGATTATTGGGCTGGCCTCTTGCGAGGATTATTTAGATAAAGCACCTGAGTCTGAAATATCTAAAACAGATGCTTTTGTTAATTTCTATAATTTTCAAGGTTTTGTTGAAGAATTATATTGTGCAGTTCCTGATATTACTACTGCAAACTGGTCATGTGACTGGAACTTAGGTGATGAGGTAATTGAAAGAGAAAGTGCGGTTTGGTTAAATACTGCTTTTGATAAAGGAGATTATTGGGCTTGGACCAATACTAATTGGATTTCTTACTTGGATAAAGGTAAAGTAGTAACTGGAAAAGGCCAAAGAGAACAGGGGCTATGGCCAAATGCTTGGTATGCCATTCGAAAAGCAAATCTAGGTCTTGAAAATCTGGACAATATGGTAGATGCTACTCAAGAGGAAAGAGATTTAATTGAAGGTCAATTATTGTTTTTCCGTGCTTGGTTTCATTTTAAACTCATGAGTTTTTGGGGAGGATTGCCATATCTTGATAGAGTTTTAGGTTCAGTTGAAAAATTAGAGTTGCCTCGCCTAAGCTATCAGGAATGTGCTGATAAGGCTGCTGCAGATTTTGAGAGAGCTGCAGAATTATTACCGACTGATTGGGATGGTACTGTTGTAGGTAAAGATACAGAAGGTAATAACCAACAACGAATTACTAAAATTATGGCACTTGCATATGCAGGGAAAAACTATTTATATGCTGGAAGTCCGTTAATGAATTATGAGTCAACAGGATCAAAAACCTTTAACGTAGAATACTGTAAAAAAGCAGCTGATGTGTTTGGCGAGTTACTTAAGATTGTTGATGCTGGTCAAACGAATATAGCCCTGCTGAATTTTAGTGATTATAGTGCTTTGTTTTATACTGACGGACGTTCTACTATTCCAGGAGGTATTGGTGATACCAGAGAGGCTATTTTTCAATGCTTAGTAAATGGCGAGTGGTTTAAAGGTTGCCCTTGGGGACCAAGTGCGTTATGGACAGAAGCAAATATAGGAGGTGGGGCTGTTTGTCCAAATGCCAGATTTGTAGAAAATTATGGTATGGCAAATGGTTTACCTATTGATGATCCTAATTCGGGATACGACGCAAATGATCCTTGGGCAAATAGAGACCCTCGTTTCTATCATGATATTATCATTGATGGAGATCAAGTAATCAGTGGTTCAGCTCCTGCAGACAAAGAACAATATAGATATGCACAGCTTTTTACTGGTGGGGCGAGTCGTCAAATTAACAAGTCAGGTAGATCTGGATACTTGCTTAGTAAAGTAACTCCAATGAGAATTAATGAAATTGATGGTTTTAATGGAAACTACATGCATCTTTCATATATGCGTTTAGCAGATGTTTATTTGATGTATGCTGAGGCAGTATTGCAAGGATACGGTTCTGCCAGCAGTAGTGCAAATGATTATACCTTAACTGCTGAAGGTGCATTTAATAAAATACGCGAACGGGCTGGTGCTGGTATTATTGATGCTGGCTATTCAGGTAATAAGGACAAGTTTATGGACGAAATTATTCGTGAACGAGCTATGGAACTTGGATTTGAAGGAGATTTCCGCTTTCAAGACTTGAGACGTTGGTTGTTAGCTGAGAAACAGGAATATAAAGAGAAAACGGCAGTTGAATTTGACCGTGGAGCAGACGGTAAACCTGTTAACTATCGTGAACGCCTAGTGTTAACCAGAGTGTTTGAACAAAAACATTATTGGTTGCCATTGAAAGTTTCTGATGTAACTCTTTACCCGTCTTTCGGGCAAAATCCTGGATGGTAATAATAAATAAATGGAAAAAATGATGAAACATATAAGAATAGGAATGATTTTATTCGGATTGTTCTTCGGCTTTCTGTTTGGCGTAAATGCCCAAATAGATACTGCAAAAGTAGTGGCATCCGATGATGATTCTTTAGTACATGGGACTTTTAATTCTGTTAAGAAAAAGGATATGCCTAATGGTGTCTCGGTATTAAATCCTTCAGAATACTTAGATAAACATTATGGTACTTATCCTTTGGATGGAATTGCAGCTTTTGTTGGAGGCGCTAATCTTTGGAATTTAGGTGACTATTTAGTGTTAATTGATGGAGTTCAACGTGAAATACGTGATATAACTGCAGCAGAAATTGAGCAAATTTCTTTTTTAAAAGGTGCTAATGCCATTGTATTGTATGGTTTGCGAGCGGCCAACGGTGTTGTGCTGATAACAACTAAGCGTGGCAAAGTTGGTGATAAGCAGATGAATGTTCGTGTTAATGCAGGGCTAAATATGCCCAAAGCGTATCCTGAGTATTTAAATTCAGGCGAATACATGACTTTTTATAACCAAGCGCGTGAAAATGATAAATTAGCGGCTTTGTATAGCGATGAAGAAATTGCGAACTACACTGGTCATACTAATACGGATCGTTATCCTGATGTGGACTATTATTCATCTGATTATTTAAAAAAGATGTATAACACATATAGTGTAAATGGAGATTTTTCAGGAGGAAATGATATTGCACAATTTTATCTTTTTGGAGGTTATGAAAGCAATAATTCTTTGTTGAATTTTGGAGAAAGTCAAAATGCGCTGAACTCTCGTTTAAGTGTGCGTGGTAATATTGATTTGAAATTGAATGATTATATCAAGACATACGTGAATATTTCCACTGTTTTTAATTCAGATAAGTCTGGTAACGGTAACTATTGGGAAAAGGCGGCTTCGGCAAAACCGAATAAGTTTTCGCCGCTTATTCCGATAAATTCGATCATGTCTTCAGCGAACGATGCTTTAAGTCTTTTAAAGGAAAATAGTTCGTATTTGATTGATGGAAATTATCTAGCTGGAGGTAATTCCGAATTTGGAACAACAGCATTCGGTGATGAGTATCTGACTGGTTATAAAAATTATATTGATCGTAGATTTCAATATACCAGCGGTGTTGATATTGACTTGCGTAATGTGATTGATGGTCTTTCATTCCATGGACAGGTAAGTATTGACTATATAAATAAGTATAAACAATCTGTTGATAATGGATATGCTGTTTACGAAGCTGAATGGCAACATTTTACAGAAGGTGATTCTATAGTTGGCTTAACGAAGCATGGTAAAGATACTAGAAGTGGTAATCAAAACTTGTCCGAGCAATGGAATCATAACGTTATGGAATCCTTTATTCATTTTGATTACACAAAGACTTTTAATGATAAGCATAATTTGGATGTTGTGTTATTAGCTGCCGGAGCTCGTAAACGTGAGTTTGGTGAATTCCAATCGTATACTAATGCTAATGTAGGATTGCAATTATCCTATAATTTAGACCATAAGTATTACGTTGATTTTAGCGGATCATTAGTAAACTCCACAAAATTGCCAAAAGATAAGCGTACTGCTTTCTCACCTACCATTGGTTTAGGATGGGTTATTAGCGAAGAAGACTTTTTAAAAGGTGGTATTTTCGATCGTTTAAAATTAAGTGCAACAGCAGGAGAGGTTAATACGGATTTAAATTTCGAAGAGTATTATATGTATCAAGGTATCTATTCAAGATCATCTTATTATTCATGGAGAGATGGTGGATATCAAAATCAGGGCTTTACGCCTACGCATGGTGAAAATCTTGATCTTGGATATGTTAAAAGAAAAGAATTAAGTTTCGGGGTGGAAGCCTTAATGTTAAATAAAATGTTAGCATTCAAAGCCAATGCTTTTTTCATCAAAAAAGATGGTTTACCTCAACAAGCATATAGCCAATATCCAAGTTATTTTAAAACAGGTTATCCTTCAGGTTCTTTTGTGCCATTTATTAATTATGGTGTAAATAATTATAAAGGGTTTGATTTTGAAATTAACTACAGAAAACAGTTTGGTGAAGTTGCTTTGACTATTGGTGCTGCAGGCACCTATGTTAAAACTAAAGTGTTGAAAACTGAAGAGGAATTTGGTATAGAGGATTATCGAAGCAGAATAGGAAAACCTACAGATGCTATTTTTGGTTTACAAAGCGATGGTTTTTTTATGAGCGATGAAGAAGCTGCAAATACTACAATAAAGCAAACTTTTGGTGGCGAGCTAAGAGGCGGTGATATCAAATATGTTGATCAGAATGGAGACAATGTTATCGATAATCGGGATCAAATTAAACTAGGAACTTGGGGGAGTCCATTTAATTTTGGTTTAAATGTAACTGCCGAGGTTAAAAACTTTACATTATTTGTGTTGGGGACTGGTTCTTTGGGAGGTATAGCGGTTAAGGATAATGATTATTTCTGGGTTTACGGCGATAAGAAATATTCAAACGTTGTGGTTGATGGCTGGACTGAAGAAACTAAAAACACGGCAACTTACCCGCGTTTATCAACCTTAAGTGGAGCTAATAATTTTAGAACGTCTGACTTTTGGACATATAGTACAGATCGTTTTGATTTAGCTAAAGTGCAGTTAACTTATGCTTTGCCAAAATCCGTTTTAGGCAGCTCATTTGTTAAAGATGTAAATATCTACGTGAGTGGCTCTAATTTATTAACGTTAAGCAAAAATAAGGATATTTTGGAATTGAATTTTGGAAAAGCTCCGCAAACTCGTTTCTATAACCTTGGTGTCAAAGCTGTATTTTAAATGATATCATTAAAATGAAAACAGATATGAAGACAAATTTATTTATATTATTGGCTTTGTTTTTTATTTTCACAGGTTGTGAAGACTTATTGTCTCCGGCCGATGAGAATAATCCAACGCTCGAAAACATATATGAAGACGCAGCTTATGCTGAGGGATTGTTATTAAATGCATATGTTTTTTTACCTTCAGGAAGCTATTCGTTTAACGATGTTGCAACTGATGATGCAGTGTCAAACGATCCGAATAATAATTATCTTGCCATGGCTACCGGTGGATGGTCGGCAATGGAAAACCCAACTTCAAGATGGGTAAACTCTTATGCTGCTATTAATTATTTAAATATTTTTTTAGCTGAAACTGATCAGGTTGAATGGGCAACTACAGGCGAATATGTTAAGGAAATGTTTAATGATAGGTTTAAAGGTGAGGCCTATGGTTTACGTGCTCTTTTTATGTATTACTTGTTAGAAGCACATGCCGGTAAAGATGCTGGAGGTAATCTTCTTGGTGTCCCCATTTTAACAGAGCCTTTAGATGGACAATCAAGTTATGATATTCCTAGAAGCACATTTGCGCAGTGTTTAACTCAGGTTTATGATGATTTAACAAAAGCCGAAAGTTATTTACCTCTGGATTTTGAAGATATCAAAGAAGGCGAATTACCTTCAAAATATCAAGGTAAAACATCTGCGTCTGATTATAACAGAGTATTTGGCGCATATAACAGACAACGCTTGAGTACCCGAATTGTTAAAGGAATCAGAGCCAAAGTTGCTTTATTAGCGGCGAGTCCTGCTTTTAACGAAACCACTTCCTGGGAAAATGCCGCTGATGCCGCAGGGCAAGTTCTTGATCTTATAGGTGGTGTAGCTGGGATAGATCCACAAGGAGGTACTTGGTATTCAAAAGAGAATGGAAGTATAACAGATAATTTAGTTGTTGGTACAAATCCTCAGGAAATTCTTTGGAGAACAAATGTTTCAGAAGAAAGTGATTTGGAACCAGATAATTATCCACCCTCATTGTATGGTAGTGGACGTGTAAACCCTACTCAAAATCTTGTTGATGCGTTTCCTATGGCTAATGGGTTACCAATTGCTGATGGGGCTAGTGGATATGATGAGAACAACCCGTATGTAGGTAGAGACCCTCGTTTGAATGACTATATTCTATATAATGGAAGTACATTTGGTCCAGGTTCAAATTCTATTTTAACGAGTGAGGATAGTGGTGAAGATGGTATTGGTGCAATCGCTAAATCAACTCGCACAGGATATTATTTGCGTAAATTACTTCGTGAGGATGTAAATCTTGATGCTGCCAATAAGGCAAATAAGAAACATTATATTTCTCGGATTCGTTATACAGAGTTGTTTTTAGCCTATGCTGAAGCTGCTAATGAAGCATGGGGACCGGATGGGTCAGGAAGTCATGGCTATTCAGCCAGAGATGTAATTGCTGCTATTCGTCAGAGGGCAGGTATTTCTCAGCCGGATAATCATTTAGCATCCATTAGTTCTCTTGCTGATATGAGGAAGTTAATCCGTAATGAAAGAAGATTAGAACTTTGTTTTGAAGGTAATCGTTTTTGGGATTTACGCAGATGGAATGAATCACTTACAGAAACTGCGAGAGGTATGAGAATTTCTTCTAATGGAGCATATCAAGTGGTAAACGTTGAAAAAAGACAATACCAAGATTTTATGAATTATGGTCCGTTGCCATATCAAGAAGTGATTAAGTGGAATATGACTCAGAATGTGGGTTGGTAAATAATGTTAAAAACATAAGGAAAATGAAAAAGTTAATTTTTATTTCACTGATAATTCTTACACTGATAACTTCATGTCATAATCAGGATTGGGAATTTGAGGACTACGATTATACGACAGTGTATTTTGCTTATCAAACGCCTGTTAGAACTATTGTGTTAGGTGAGGATATTTATGAGAATTCTCTTGATAATGAGCATAAGTGTAAAATTATGGCCACAATAGGAGGTGTTTATGAGAATTCAGTTAATAGGATTCTTGACGTAACTGTTGATAATTCACTATGCCAGAATCTCCAGTTTGAATCAGGAAAATCTGTATTGCCTATGCCAAGTGATTATTATACGCTTGCAGATGATATGCAAATTATAATACCTAAAGGCTCTAGAACAGGAGGCATAGAAGTACAATTAACAGATGCATTTTTTGCAGATCCTGACGCCATTACCAATACCTATGTTATTCCATTACTTATAGAGAATGTACAAAATGCAGACTCAATTCTGTGTGGAGAACCTGCTGTTGAAAACCCCAATAGAGCTATAGCTTCAGATTGGGGTACAGTACCAAAAGATTATATATTTTATTGTATTAAGTATATTAATTCTTGGGATGCAACTTATTTAAGGAGAGGTAAGGATGTTGTTGTAGCAAATAATGGAGATAATTCATTAAATACAACTAATGTTTATCATGAAGATTATATTGCAGATGATCAGGTTGTTAAAATGAATACGATGACTTTAGGTGAGGTTTCTTTGTCTCTTTCTACCAGAAACGGAGGATCTGATATTGATATTCCATTTGAGATTCGATTGAATTTTACTAAAGATGGAGAATGTACTGTTTCAGAACCTTTAACGGCAGGTTACAGCGTAAGTGGAACTGGAAAATATGTTAATGATGGTGATAAATGGGGTGACAAGGCGAGAAATGTGGTTTATTTAGATTATAGTATAGATTTTGGAACAACTACGCATTCATTTAATGATACTCTTGTTGTAAGAGACCGAGATATAGTTCTTGAAACTTTTACTCCTACTTTGGTTCCGTAAAAGGTACTTGAATGGTTAAATAGTATTATTTAACTTGCTTGAAATATAATTTTAAGAGGCTGTCATTAAACGACAGTCTCTTTTGTTATTGCATATTTTAATGGAATTGATCGTTGTTTTTGGATCAAGCAGAAAATTTGGAGATCATAAATGAAAGTTATAAACTGGTTTGAGTTTATGATTATTACTTATCGAAGAGAATATACACTTTGAAAGTGTCTTTGATAAGATATATAATTAGCCAATTTTGGTTCTCATCATCCAAAAACTCTTTATCAACCTTTTCCATTTTGAACTTGATTTTGGCAAAGGGATCCGATCTCATCCATTCGTTTGCAAGAGCCCAATTCGTTATTTTCTTAAAATTCTTAAGGTATTTAAATGTGGTATTGGTTGAGCATTTCCGTTCTGTTCGAAAGTAATGTTCAAAATCAGTAATGAATTGGTGATTGATTTTGTTTAGAGGTAAATCTTTTAAATTGTATTGTGTTTTAATGAAGGTCTGACTGTGTTTTAAACAGGTTCTGTATCGTTCTACTGTACCTTCTGCCATATCTATCCCAATACGTTTTTCACATCTCTCATTGTGTCTCTGGAAGATGCTTATAATACTAAGATCTTCATTTTCCTGATTTAGGCTCGCTTTTACATTTTTACAACAAAGCTCTTCTTGAATTTCAAGATCAGTAATGATTTTCAGGAGTTTTTCTTCCATGTAATGGATGTAACGATTGTTTTCTTTTGTCTTAAGTGAGTTGCCTTTGCACTTTCCCTTATTGGCATCCCATAGATTAGAATCAATACTTCTCTTCAAAGAGATATCTAATCTTTGCCCATCGATAGTAATTCTTACAAAGATCGGAGATTCTCCATTTTTTAGTTGGGTAGTTTTTCTTGCAAAAAATAAAATAGAAGTTTTTTGTGTCATTGTTACTAGTTTTTGAATGTGTTAAAACGATTTGTCAAAACTAGCAAACGAGTGAAATTTGAACGGAGCAAAAGGATGAATTACAGTGCATTAGTACCTGTTCGAGGTGTAGCAAAATTAAGCTTTCTAATCTACACCTTTCGAAACACCATTATAATGTAGGTTTAGGTGTTTAATTGCTTTGGTACTAAATGAAGAAAGCCTTGTAAACGTTAAGTTTACAAGGCTTTTCCTTCTATTGCATTTCTGCATGGCGGAGAGAGAGGGATTCGAACCCCCGGTACGTTGCCGCACAATAGTTTTCAAGACTACCGCATTCGACCACTCTGCCATCTCTCCAATAATAATTGAGCGGGAAACGAGACTCAAACTCGCGACCCTCAGCTTGGAAGGCTGATGCTCTATCAACTGAGCTATTCCCGCATTAATGATTTCATAATGATTGAGCTTTCTCAATCGAAATCAAAGTGGGGAGAGCAGGATTCGAACCTACGAAGACGAAGTCAGCGGAGTTACAGTCCGCCCCAGTTGGCCACTTTGGTATCTCCCCAAATAATAATTTCAAAAAAAATGAGCGGGAAACGAGACTCAAACTCGCGACCCTCAGCTTGGAAGGCTGATGCTCTATCAACTGAGCTATTCCCGCATGCAAGAAACACGTTTGTTCCTTGGTTAAAAAATTTAAAGTGGGGAGAGCAGGATTCGAACCTACGAAGACGAAGTCAGCGGAGTTACAGTCCGCCCCAGTTGGCCACTTTGGTATCTCCCCCAATGCAATGTATGTAAAGAACTTTGTTTCTTGATTGCGGATGCAAATATAGGAGCTTTACTACAAAATACAAGGGGTGCCTGTGTTTTTTTTTCAAAAAAAATGAAATATTTATGTAAGTGTTTGATTTCCTATGAAATATTTTTTCCATATAATTCTCCTGGAAATTTGAGACGCTGTTTTTTTATGAAACAGGACTGCTTTTATTGCGATCTGAAAATTGAATTGAACTGATTTCGCTTCTGTAGATTTTCTGACGGAGATCAGGAGAGGAGTATTTGATTGTATCTCTTTTTTAGGCTGTTTAAAGAGTAAAGAATTGTGATCGGAGAAGAACGTTGATTTATACCTGTAAGTCTTTTCCTGCGCTTTCTATTGTTGTAAATAGTAATTTTTATCAGTTTGTATTTTAGAAAAAGAGCAAAAAAAAACGGAGACTATTGTTTAGCCTCCGTTTTTATATTTTGAGTTTGTTTTACTTTATCATCGACTTAGCTCTTGTGATGTATTTTTCAACATCTCGGGCTTCTGCTGATTTAGAAAAGTCTTGTTCAATAGTTTCGTAAGCAGCTAGTGCTTTATTGTACTCTCCTAACATTTCGTAAGCAAGTCCTGCTTTTTGCAAATAAATAGGTGTTGTGAAATCATTTGTATTAAATGAACTGGCATCCATATAATTTAAAGCTGCTTTTTTAGTATTTCCTAATTCCATATAAGCATCACCAATGGCAGATTTTGCAAGAGCACTAAGTAAGAAATCATCAGAACTGAATTTTTCTAAACAATCAACTGCATTTTGGAATTTGCCCATTCTTAAATAAGAAACACCAGCATAATATTCTGAAATATTTCCTGCCGGAGTTGAGCTAAACTCATCAATAATATCCAAAAACCCAGGATAATTTTCATCTCCGTTTAATGCAAGATTAAATGAATCCTTCTCGAAATATCTTTGAGCCTGAAATAACTGATTTTGAGCACGCTCATTAAGAGGAGCTTTGTAGTATTTTTGATAGGCAAAAATTCCTACTGCTAAAATAATTATTACTAAAGCAATAGTGGACAGTTTTTTCTGATTCTTCTCAATATATTGTTCGGTTTTGCTTAGTGCTTCTTCTAAATTTTCAAAATTATCTTCAGATACCTGATTGTTTTTATTTTTTGACATGCTCAAATATTATTAGTTTTATTTTTTCTAACGCAAATGTAATTTTTTTTACGAAATATCATACATTTTTTCAGTAAAAAGTGAAGATGGGATTTTAGAATATTATAGAACTAAATAAGTAAATCCAAATTGATTTAATTTAGTAATTTTGCAATAGTCATCTAATCCATTCATACATGCATCTGGAAAAATTATCCCTCTTAAATTATAAAAACATACTTGATCTGGAATTGAATTTTTCACCGAAAATCAATTGTTTTATTGGGAATAATGGGATGGGGAAAACCAATTTGCTGGATGCGGTGTATTATTTAAGCTTTTGTAAGTCATGCTTTTCTGTGAGCGACCAGCAAAATATCAATCACAATGAACAGTTTATGGTGCTGGAAGGAACTTACAGGCGCAAAGACTTAAATGAGGTGGTGTATTGTGGTGTAAAGCGCGGGCAGAAGAAGAATTTTAAAAGGAATAAAAAGGAATATAAAAAACTTTCGGAACACATTGGGTTATTGCCTATTGTAATGGTTTCTCCGGCAGATGCCAGTTTGATTACTGATGGGAGTGAGGAGCGTCGCAGGTATATGGACAGCGTAATTTCACAATATGATCGTAAATACCTGGAGGATTTGATTCGTTACAATCGTGTTCTGCAACAAAGAAATAAATTATTGAAAGATTTTGCTGCCGGCAGCAGATTCGATGAAGACACACTAAGTATTTGGGACGAACAAATGATTGTGCTGGGAACTTCTATTTATGAAAAGAGAAAGGATTTTTTGAATAAGTTAATGCCTGTTTTTCAGGAGTATTATCAGATGATTTCTTTAGGGAATGAAACGGTGAATTTGGATTACAAATCACTTTTACATGATAACTCATTACGTGATTTGCTAATAAATGCCCGTTGGAAAGATCAGGTAACTCAGTATACTACAGTAGGAATTCATAAAGATGATTTGGAATTAACTCTGGGTGGATATCCTATTAAAAAGATGGGTTCTCAGGGACAACAAAAAACTTATTTGATTGCTTTAAAACTCGCGCAATTCGATTTTATAAAGCAAATTGCGGGATTTAATCCTATTCTTTTGCTCGATGATATTTTTGATAAACTGGATTCGCAGCGAGTTGAGCAGATTGTAAAATTGGTTTCTGAAGATCGTTTTGGTCAGATTTTTATATCCGATACTAATCGTGATCATTTGAACGAAATACTTTCGGGAATGGAGCAGGAGTACCAATTGTTTGTAATTGATAAAGGAGCCATTGTAAGCTAAATAAAATGAGAAGAAGCCAAACACAAAAAATAGATGAATTAATTCGGCAGGTACTTAAGGAAAGCAATCTGGACGGGCGCTTGAAAGAGTATGAGTTGGTTAATTCTTGGGAGAAAGTGATTGGTAAAACGGTTGCCAATGCTACTACTGACATTTACATTCGTAATCGAAAGCTATTTGTAAAAGTGCGCTCATCAGTAATTAGAAATGAACTGCTAATGATTCGTGAAGGCTTAATGCGTGCTTTAAACAGAGAAGTGCAGGCGAACATTATTGATGAGATTATTGTTAGGTAAAAGAAAAGACGCACTAAGATGGTACTTAATGCGTCCTGTATTTTTAAAATTTACTGATTAAAATATCTCAGTTCCCGCGAAATGAAATGCACCTTCGATGCAGGCATTTTCATCACTGTCCGATCCGTGAACGGCATTACGGGACATCGATTCTGCAAATTCTTTACGAATTGTTCCTTCTTCAGCTTCAGCTGGATTGGTTGCTCCGATTAATTTTCTGAAATCTGCAACAGCGTTATCTTTTTCGAGAATTGCAGCTACAATAGTTCCCGAGCTCATAAAATCGGTAAGATCCTCATAAAATGGTCTCTCCTGATGAACCTCATAAAATTTCTTTGCTTGATCTTTAGTTATTTTGGTGTATTTCATGGCAGTAATGCGGAATCCTGCTTCGTTAATTTTGGCCAGAATAGCTCCGATATGTCCGTTTGCAACAGCATCCGGTTTTATCATGGTAAAGGTTCTATCGCTTCTCATATATATGTATAGTTAAATATTTCAAATACAAAAATAATGATTCTGAGCACTTGTGCAACTGTTCATTTAACAAAACAGGTAATTGAGAATTTAATTCTTCAAAGTATTCCTCATGCTCGGCAAATGATTCGTAAATCTATCCTACTTCCATATATAAAATCTAACGATCTATTGTATCTTTACCAGCTTATAATAATTATTACAAGAGAAAAAGAATGAATAATTTGCAAAATAGAATTGATGCAGAGCTGATTAAGGAAGTGGAAACATTGCTTAATGAGTGTGCAAAAATTTCAATTATACCACATTCGGGTCCCGATGGCGATGCTATTGGATCCTCGTTGGCCTTGCACCAATATTTGGTAAAAAAAGGGAAACAGGCACAAATAATCAGCCCAAGTGCTTATCCGGTTTTCTTAAAATGGTTGCCTGGAAATGCTGATGTTTGGATTTATACCAATGGGAAGAAAAAGGCTGAGGAGTATATTAATTCATCTGATCTTATTTTTATTGTAGACCATAATTCATTTAAGCGCTCAGGCGATTTGGAAGGAGTGCTGGGGAAAGCGACTGCAAAAAAAATCATGATCGATCATCATCCCGAACCTGAGCAAATTGTTGATTTGATGTTTTCGGATACTCAAATGTGTTCTACCTGCGAAATGATGTACGAAGTCATTGAGGCTTTAGGCGATGAAGACATGATTGATGAGTCAATTTCGGAATGTATTTATACCGGAATTATTACTGATACAGGAGGTTTAAGTTACAATTCTTCTCAGCCACGAACTTATCAGGTTGTTGGGAGTTTACTAGCAAAAGGAATTGACAAAAGTAAAATCCATTCGAATATCTACGATAATTTTTCTCCGGACAGGATGAAGTTATTGGGACATTGTTTGGATCAGGGATTAGAAGTTTTGTCCGAATTCAATACAGCCATTATTACATTAACAAAGGAAGATTTAGTTCGTTTTAACTACAAGGATGGCGATACTGAAGGATTTGTGAATTATCCTCTTTCCATTCAAGGTATGCTTGTTTCTGTAATTTTTATTGAAAAGGATGATGTCGTTAAGATATCTTTTCGATCGAAAGGTGATGTTCCTATAAACAGGGTTGCCAGAGATTATTTTAATGGGGGCGGGCATATAAATGCTGCAGGTGGCAGAACAGAGAAGTCATTAAAGGAAGCAATTGATCAATTCAAACAGGTTTTGCCTGAATTTTATAATAGCTTGTAAAGAAACTGATTTGATTTTTTGTTTTAAGAAGTCTTAAAATTTACAGCGCAGATTCATTATCTGCGCTGTTTTTTTTAATTTTTCTTTGTGGATCAAAAAGATCGCAGGTCCTTTGTGCAGATTTTAGTAGCTGAACTGCAATTTTGAAGTAAATCTTCAAGCATTCATATTAAAGTTACCCGATCATCGTTGGATATGCCTTTCTCTTGGTAGAAAATACCTGATGTACTCTAACATCTATGAATCTTACTTCCGGGATGCCTGCTGTAACTTGCAACGATTAATTTTTTAAAGGGAAATGTTGTTATAATGGAACTACAGGGTTTTACTAATAGAGAATTGTTTATTGTAGCGGTCTTTTGTGTTAATGCTCTTTTACATTTTGGTATTGATGCTTAGTGCAATAACCATTTTTATTGCTTGTACGGGACTTACACCTTTCGTTGGTGTACTTCGAAATACCATTGCATTGTTTAACTTCAGAATTAGCATGATAAAAAAACGGGAGTTTATATTTCTTGCTGTACCATAAGCTGTAATCAGAATTAGATTTCAAACTATCTTGTAAATGCAACTCGAGTTGGGAAAAGAAATTTATACCGGTTCTTCTTTCAACTGAATCAACAGAGACTACATAGTTTGTAAGTGGTTCATCTATTTTTTTGTTGGGTAATATAAAAGCTAACATTTTTAAGTCGTCGGTTGGATCAAAAATTACTTTGAAATAGGAGCCGGGAACCGCTACTTGGTTATCCCCAATCCAATCTATTATTTCATCAAAAATTGGCCCGGTCACCACATGTAGTTCTTTCTCTTTATATGTCCAATACCTGACTCTTTTTTCTAATTCCTTCCATATACCTTTATTAAAACCGGGATGTTGAGGGGAGATGTTAGACATAAAAAAAGACTCATTAATGGCCACCTGATTTATTTTCATGGCTGCAGCAGGGCATAAATGGCCACGATCATAGCCATTTCCTTCGTAATCTTTTAACTCGGCAGAGTAGGTGCTGACAAGCGTGTCAGGTTTAAAACAGTTTCGCCGTATAGCCCAGGACAAAACATGCTCAGGCCTTAATTTGTAATAAACCCAATTGGCTTGCTCATAATCCTCAGAATAGGAGAGGGTATAATAGGTGTGATGAACTATTTCTCCATTGGATATTGGCAAATATTCCTGACCAAAAGAAAAAAATGGAAGAAGCAGATAAAAAGCTGATAGTATTATGTTTCTTGCTTTTTTAAGGATAAATGCAGGCATAAAGTTTTTATGTATTTTGAGATGTGAATTTAGTAAAGTGTTAATATGGAAAGGTATGGGTTGCAAAAAAAGAGCATGGAGCTTTCTTGTAGGAAAGCTCCATTTTTTAATAATCGATATCTTGACTAACATTTTCGTCTAATTCATAATTTATGGTAATGTAGACCTCGTCAGTTAGCACCTCGTCAAATTCTCCGTTACATGTTCTCTCCTCAATTAGTTGAGTAATGTTAAAAGTAACTGTTACTACGGGATCAGCACCCTGACCACGTTCAAGATCAAATGTTTCATTAATTTCAATACTGGAATGATTAATCTCCCGTACATCATTATCATCGGTATCTAATTCAGATAGTATTTCACTCTCATAATCCGAACTGTCGATTGACATTGAAACTTCATATTGAAAAGCACACATGTTATGAAGAGGAGCCAATGTTATTTCTTCTGTATAGGATGTGGTGTGGTTTCTAGTTATGGTGTCGAACTGATATCCTTCAGCTTCTCCGTCTCCAACCTGACTAATATCACAATCACAGTTTTCATGTGGACGTTCTGGTTCTTCATCATAGAAATTTGTAGCTGCTTGGCAAACTTCACAACCGTTTTCACCATCAAAGTACCATTTTTCTGAAAAATCCATTAGTTTATAATTTTAGGGGTTAATAATCTTAATTTTATTAATGAACCGGATATTTTTTTAAAAGTTTTTCCTGTCCATTCAAAGCTGTCTTTCAATTGTATTGATGAATCATCAATGATTGTAGAAGGTGCAACTAACTTTTGTGTTGTAATTATATAATCCTCTTTAGTTTGATGAACGGATAGTAGCCCGATGGAACTATTTTTGTAGAGGTAGTTCACATAAAATTTGTCGCCGGCATTTAAATCAGAAGGCTCTATTTTTTTAGTTACAAATTTATCTCCTGGATTAATTGTATGAATAAGCTTGTTAACCTTATTTGTTCCTTCAAGCAATGTAAAAGTGTAGGTCACAGTCCTATCCGGAGTAAACTCTTTGGTGATGTTAACACTTTTAAATCCTTCTGCCCGAATTACAATTTTACGCTTGCCATATTGTATGCCAGGTATGTAGAATTGACCTTGGTCATCTGTCACAAAATGCTTATTGTTAATATACACTTCTGCATTGGCAACAGGTTCCTTACTTTTGTTAAAGACCTTGCCGTAAAAGATAGTTGTGTTTTTAAACTCAATAGCATATTTTTGAATTTCAACAGCTTTAAGTAAATCCAGACTGTCTTTTAATAGTCTCTTTTCCTTACTTTCCTCAACAATTTGAACCAAGCGCTCCGGTTTTTTCCACCCTAGCTCAGCCAGCCCCTGAATACCAGATTTCACAAAAGATTCTGTAAGCTGTTTGTCATTAGTAGTTTGCAAAATAATTGCACATTTTTTAAACTCATTAAGCTTGTTAAAGATTAATGAGTTGTCTTTAAATGTCTGTTGCAGATTGCGAAAAGGAACCGTTATTAGATCTTCGGTGTAACGAATACCTTTGTTCAAAAAGCATTGTTCCAGATTTGTTCCAATACCTTCAATTGTAGATATAGGATGAAAATTGTACGTCATAATAATTTAAGTTAATTTAACTGTAGTATTTCGTTCGTTTGCTTTATATTGCTAAGTTAAAACAAATAATACATAACTTAAAATATATTTTTTTTATAAATTATTCTGCGTTTTCTTATGAGATAGTTTAATTATTAAGCTAATGAAAGTTAGATGTGTGTCGTGTATTGACCTGTATTGTAGGTGTTTGTGTTATTTTTTAGGATTGGTAGGACTTATCGGTATTTATTGTGCCCAGTAAAAACACATTAACTTTAGTTCGATTTTAAAATAGTCGTACTGCATCTAAATTGCGATGAGTAACGATAATATAAATAGAAAGGGGAGAGTCGTTGTTGACCCGTTTTTAGAGTGCTAACAACCTTTTCCATTGTAAAATCAAGATACAAGGAAAAGTCATTGTTAATTAAGTAATAGTTTAAATCAGCCTATTTTTTTTATTTTTCTCTGTGGATCAAAAAGATAGCTGGTCTTTTGTGTAAATCCGGCAGATTATTTTTCCATGCTTGTACCGACATGGTCTTGATGTATTCCGATTCGAGTGTGATATCGGCAGCAATACAAAGTTTAGTGGCCGGACTGCAATTCTGAAGTAAATCCTCAAGCATTTTCATGTTTCGGAAAGGAGTCTCAATAAATAGTTGTGTTTGACCTTCACTTAGCGAACGGTGATCCAAATGTTTAATTTTCTTGCTTCTCTCGTCGCTCGGAATAGGTAAGTATCCATTAAAGGCAAAGTTTTGTCCGTTAAAACCAGATGCCATTAAAGAAAGTAATATGGAGGAAGGTCCAACCAATGGAACTACCTGTATGTTTTTAGTATGGGCAATTTTTACAACATCTGCTCCAGGATCAGCAACACCCGGGCATCCGGCTTCCGAAATAATCCCCATGTCATGATCGGCAATAGCATCCAGATAAGTTGAAATATCTTTTGGAGAAGTGTGTTTGTTTAGTTCATAAAAGGTGAGCTCATCTATGTTTATATCCTGATTCACTTTTTTAAGATAACGTCGTGTTGTTCTGATGTTTTCAACAATAAAGTGTTTTATATCCGGAATCAGTTGTTGAATGTTATTTGGTATTACCTGATCGATTTCTGTATCACCCAAAGTAGTTGGGATTAAAAAAAGTTTGCCTTTCATAAATGATATATTTTCGGCAAATGTACAAAATAAGTCTGTTACTCTTTAAATGGTCGCTTGTCAAATGTAAGTTTGTTATCTGTATTCATTCTGAATAGTTTTGAAGTTATCTTGATTTGTTACATCTTTGCGGGTAATTGATAATATTTATTACAATATGACACAAATTGCAAGTAAAATAATACTAAATCGAAACTTTATTCTGGTTCTTGCTGTCGTTTTAGGATTGCTGATTGGCGATTGGGCCAGTCTGTTAAAAGAGTATACTTTTTACATTTTAGCAATCGTAATGACCTTTTCAACCACTGGAATTTCTACAAAAGCCATGTTTCCTTTAAAGCAGATGATCCTGCCAATGCTGATGGGATCGTTTCTGAATTATGTGGTATTTGGAGCTGTAATCATTGCATTGTCGTATTGGTTGATGCCAACGCCTGAACTTTTTTTGGGGTTTGTGGTGATTGCTTCGACACCGCCAGGTGTTGCTGTTATTCCTTTCTCACATATATTGGATGGTGATTTAAAGTATGCCATAGTCGGAACTTTGGGAGCTTTTATTTCATCCTTGTTTTTTGCGCCGCTCATTGTTGGTTTGTTTTCAAATATTGATGGAGGGATTAACCCGCTCGATTTATTCATTACTATGGTACAGCTGGTTTTGGTTCCCTTACTAATTTCAAGATTGCTGCTTTGGCACCCCATTAAACCAACAATAGAAAAGGTGAGAGGTAAAATTGTTGATTGGGGATTTGCTTTGATAATTTTTACAGCCGTTGGCTTAAATAGACAAGTATTTTTTTCTAATTTTGATGTACTCTTGCTGGTGTCTCTGGTGCTTTTTCTTGGGATTTTTGGTTTGGGATGGATTTATGAATTTTTTAGCCGTAAACTTGGAGTTAAAGCTCCTGTAGCGATGACTCAAAATCTTTTGGTTACGATTAAAAGTTCTGGTTTTGCAGTGGTTACAGCTTTAACATTATTTGGAGAAGAAGCGGCAATTCCTTCAGCAGTAATGGCCGTTTTTGTGCTGGCATACTTGCTTTATCTGTCCATTCGAAAAGAAATAAGAGATTCAAAATAGATCTTTTAGATCGCTTTGCAAGAGAATTTGTATTAGAAAAATTGTATGGTGAAATTAACTTTTTTAGGAACAGGAACTTCTCAAGGGGTTCCTATTATTGCCTGTAAATGTCCGGTTTGTCAGTCAAACAATCATAAGGATAAACGGTTACGTTCTTCTGTGTTGATAACTGTTGATGGTCAGAATTTGGTAATTGACAGCGGACCCGATTTTAGATATCAGATGCTGCGTGCAAAAGTTGAGAATATTTCTGCAATCATCTTCACTCATGAACACAAAGATCACACAGCTGGTTTAGACGATATTCGTGCATTTAATTGGGTGAATAAAAAAGCAGTTTCCATTTATGCCGAAAAGCGTGTACAGGAATCTTTAAAAAAAGAATTTTCTTACGTTTTTGCTGAATTTAAATACCCGGGAATTCCTCAGATGAACCTGATTGATGTGACTGATGAAGCTTTTCATATTAATGGTACTAGCATACAGCCCATTCGGGTGAAACATTTGAAATTGCCTGTTTATGGTTTTCGAATTGGGGATTTGGCTTACATTACTGATGCGAACTATATTTCTCCGGAAGAAAAAGAGAAATTAAAAGGTTTAAAAGTTTTGGTCCTGAATGCTCTTCGAAAAGAAACTCACATTTCGCACTATACTCTTTCGGAGGCATTGGATATTGTAAAAGAATTGAAGCCCGAAAAGGCATATTTTACTCATATAAGTCATCAGATGGGCTTTCATGATGAGGTAGAAGCTGAATTGCCCGATAATGTTTTTTTGGCTTACGACGAGTTGGAGATAGAGGTGGAATAACTGCTTCTGATTGTTTAGTTTAAAGAATTCTATTTCTCCGCTTTAGTCATAAAAAACACACTTATTCCGCCCAGAACAAAGAAGATTGCTCCAGCAAGTAGTAAGGCTGATGAAAGGTTGAAATGGTCGGTGTACCATCCCAAAAACGGACCAATAATGGCAAAACAAATTCGAATGATAAAATTCCTGACAGAGAGCACCGTTGCTCTCATTTCCGATTCAGTAATTTGATTGATGTAATTTTTTAAAACAGGAGTTGCAATTCCACGCACAAAATAGAAAAAGAAAAGAACACCAACCCCAATCAACGAATTGAACCAGCCAGTTAGTATAAAACCTCCTGAGATTCCTATGACAATAAAAATAGAAGTCCCGGTTTTTCCAAGATATCCCTCCGCTTTATGTGCTGAAAGTGCTGTAATTCCTACGGTTAGGTTCAAAAGAGTCCAGATTACTCCAATGGTGCTGACTTCCATGTTTAAATCCCGCAGATAGGGTTGAATGAACCAGGCAAGTGTTAGCGTTGCGCATCCAATAACCGATGAAAAAACAATATTCCAGCGTAATTTGACATTGTCCCAAAGTGAGAATTTCACAATGCCAAGAATATGATTGAATCCAACTTTTAATTTTATTGAATTCTGATTTGGATCGACTAATAGGATGGAGGCAGGAATGGCAATGAATGCAATGAATGATTGAAAAATGAAGGGTGTTCTCAGGCTGATTAAAGCCAAACTGCCACCGGCAATACCAGCAAGAGCTTCTGCAAAATTCCCAACGGACATTACCCGGCTTTCCTGTTTTAGATATTCTTTTTCCCTATTCATTTTAAGCAGACTATCGTAAAGTAAAGCGGAATCGGAACCGGATATAAAGCTGCTGCCAATTCCCAATATCAATTCTGCAATTAAAAAGCCGTTAAATCCTGAGCTAAAAGAGTAGACTACAAAACCCAAACACCCCAGAATAGAACCTAAAATCAGTGATTTTTTTCTGCCCCAAACATCAGCAATATAACCCGATGGAATTTCCAAGGCAACTACTGCCACAGAATAAATCCCTTTAAGAGTAAGTACATCCTGCATACTCAAACCATTCTCCTGATAAAAAAGAACAATAATGGGCATGGTGAGCATGAACCACTTGGAAATTTTAATCAAATACAGTTTTGGGATATTTCCGGAAATAGATCTTGTCATTGCTTTAATTTGAGTTGCAAAGATACTCGCACATTCGAAATAGAAAAGCCTTTGTTCTTGATTATTTGATTTTCATGATATTGTTTATTAAGGAAAATAGACTGGCTTAAGTATTCATATAAAGCAGTATAGGTGTTTGTGAAACCAATGGGGTTTCTATTTTCGCATTCAATTAAGCTATTTGTAAAACGGAATTAAATGGTGATGATGGCGAAGATATTTTGTGTAAATTAGAAGGTGAGTAGTTGGTTATGTGAGCTGTAGTATAATAAGAAGAGATGATATCAAATCTAAAATACCTGAAACTATGGGAATGACATTAATCGAGAAGATCTTGGCAAATCACTCCAAAGAGAGTGTTGTAAAGCCTGGCGATATTATTGATGTAGAGATTGACATTCGTGCAGCCCGGGATTTTGGGGGAGCGAATGTGGTTAAAAATATCCAGGAGCATAACTTGAAGATTGCCGATCCGAAAAAGACTTATTTTACTTTTGATTGCAACCCTACAGGTTCAGATCAGAAATATGCGGTAAACCAACAAATATGCCGATTGTTTGCACGGGATAATGGCGTGAAAGTATTCGATATTAATACCGGTATTGGAACGCATACTTTAATTGAGCAAGGTCTTGCTTATTCAGGAATTACTGCCGTAACTACAGATTCTCATGCCAATATTTTGGGTGCTGTTGGCGCATTCGGGCAAGGAATGGGCGATAAAGATATTGCTGCAGCCATTCATAAGGGAAAAGTTTGGTTCAAAGTCCCTAAATCAGTTAAAATAAATTTAAATGGAAAGCGACCGGACGGAATTTATGCCAAGGATATTGTCTTGGGATTGTTGAACCGGTTTGGAGCGAATTCTCTTCTTGGATATTCTGTGGAGATTTATGGTGAGGAAGTAGATCACCTGACTCTTGATGAAAGAATTACAATTTCATCAATGGCTACAGAAATGGGCTGTATCATTATTTTGTTTACTCCTAATGATGCTATTATAGAATACAGTCAGTTTCGAAATGGAAGGAAGTTTGATGCAGTGAAAGCTGATCCGGATGCCGAATACGATCAGGTGTTTGAAATAGATTTGGAAGAGTTTGTTCCCAGGGTTTCCTTGCCGGGAGAACCTCACAATACGGTTCCGGTTAGCAAAGCCAAAGGAGTGAAAATAGACTCGGCTTTTATTGGAAGTTGTACCAATGGGCGAATGGAAGATTTTCGGATTGTGGCGGATATCCTAAAAGGGAAAAAAGTAGCTCCTGGTGTCGTTTTTAAGATCGTTCCCGCTACCGATGAAATTTGGAATGAATGTTTAAAGGAAGGCTTAATTGATATTTTTAAAGAAGCCGGAGCTATGGTTTCGAATGCAGGTTGTGCAGGTTGTGCTGCCGGTCAGGTGGGTCAGAATGGCGAAGGAGAGGTAACCATTAGTACCGGGAACAGAAATTTCCCTGGCAAACAGGGTAAAGGACTGGTTTATTTGGCTTCGCCTGCAACAGTAGTCGCTTCTGCCATTGCCGGTTGCATTGTTCCGCACGATGAAATACCGGAGCTTCCCGTAACATTTGGAGTTGGAAAAACTAAAATTAAAGAAGCGGAAACCATGGTTCAGAAGGGTGCCGACCTGTGCGATAAACCCAAAAGAATTGAAGGACGTGTTTGGTACATTCCCATGGATAATATCGATACAGATATGATTTATCACAATCGATATCTTTCCATTACTGATATAGACGAAATGGGACAGTATACTTTCGATAATTTGGAAGGATACGAAGATTTTGCACAAAAAGCCAAGTCGGGTGATGTTGTGATTACTCACAAGAATTTTGGATGTGGAAGTTCCCGACAGCAGGCAGTTGATTGTTTTAAAGCATTGGGAATACAAGGTGTTCTGGCAGAATCTTACGGAGCAATTTACGAGCGGAATGCCATTAATGCAGCTTTTCCAATTATGACTTGCGTTGATATTTTAAAGCTAAACCTGACTGATGGTGATACGATTCGTTTGGATTTAGAGACTGGTAAAATCACCAATACAACTAAGAATATCTCGGTACAAGGAGAGCGTTTCTCTGAAGTTCAGCTTGAGATTTACCAAAATGGTGGTTTGTTTTAGGAAATTTACCACAAAGGAGATTCAAAGTACTTCACAAAGTCACACAAAGAATTTCATTTTTTACTTCGTGCTCTCTGTGATATCCTTAGTTTACCTTAGTGGTTAAGAATACATTAGCACTATGCAAAACCTAACTTTCGTTGAAAAGGTATTTCGGGCAAAATGTGGAAGCATTGTTTTCAAAACTCCCGATATTGTACTGACTCATGACAATACGGCCAGTATCAAAATTACATTTGAAAAAATGGGTGGCGATCAAGTGAAAAATCCTGATCAGCTTTTGGTTGTTCTCGATCACAATGCACCGCCAACCAATGCCAAGTTGGCTACCGATTATCAAAGAGTCCGTGAATTGGTAAAGGAACAGGGAATCAGGAAATTTTACGATGCCGGCTCGGGTATTTGTCATCAAATCATGTCTTATCATGCCAAACCCGGAATGATAATCGTAGGCAGCGACAGTCATACCTGCACTGCTGGTGCATTCAATGCTTTGGCAGCGGGTATCGATCGCACTGAAGCTGCCGGATTGTGGAAAAGGGGAGAAACATGGTTTCGGGTGCCCGAATCCATTAAAATCACTCTAAATGGTAAGATGCCGGAAGGTGTTTATGCCAAAGATCTTTCTTTGTGGATTATCGGGATGATTGGTTCTGCCGGAGCCAACTACATGTCTATTGAATATCATGGCGAGGGAGTGAAAAGTCTTTCCATTTCTGATCGCATGACACTGGCAAATCTGGCTTCTGAAATGGGCGCTAAGAATGCCGTATTTCCTCCCGATAAGGTGTTGGAAGATTTTTATGAACAAAAGGTAAAAGGCATTTGGGCTGATGAAGGTGCTCAATATTTTAAAGAATACGAAATTAATTTAAGCGATTTGGTTCCACTGGTAGCCGCTCCGCATCATGTCGACAATGTAAAAACCATAGCCGAAGTAAAAGGAATAAAGTTAAATCAGGGTTTGCTAGGAACCTGTACGAACGGGCGATTGGAGGATTTGCGGATTGCAGCCAAAATATTGGATGGTAAACAGATTATCAGCGGTTTTCAGTTGTTGGTGGCTCCAGCTTCTAAAGAAATATATTTGGATGCGATTAAAGAGGGAATCATCACCAAATTGATGAAAGCCGGTGCCACTATTTTGGGTTCTTCCTGCGGCCCGTGTTTGGGAACCGGACAAGGAATTCCTGCCGATGGTTTTACCGTGATTTCCACCGCGAACAGAAACTTTTTAGGTAGAATGGGCAATAAAAATGCTCAGATCTATCTTGCTTCTCCCGCAACTGTAGCCTGTTCTGCACTTACGGGTGAAATAACAGATCCAAGAACAGATGCTTCCCGGCAAATAGAATTCCCATTTCAAAAACAGCAGAGTCGCACAATCGTGATTCAGGAATCAGACCAACGAAAATCGAATGGTGTTTGGGATTACTCCGATGTTGATCATTTAAATACCGATCAAATGTTTGCAGGAAACTTAACCTACGAGGTTTTGAGTTCCGATCCGGATGGAGTTCGTCCACATTTGTTCAAAGGATTCGATGATTCTTTTGCTGATGGAGTAGAGGAAGGCGATATTTTGATTGCCGGGGAAAATTTTGGTTGTGGCAGTTCAAGAGAGCATCCGGCGGTTGGATTGGCTCATGCCGGAGTGCGTGCAGTGATCGTAAAATCGGTAAACCGGATCTTTTATAGGTCGGCTATTAATCAGGGTTTATTACTCATTGTGAATCGCGAAATTGTAGAATCGTACCATAAAAATGACGTGCTTGTGCTTGATCTTCAGGAAGGAGTCGTTCAGATTGGTGACAAACGCTTCGAAATACCGGCATTACCTGATAAATTACAGCAGATAATAAAATGCAAAGGCCTTGTAAACTGGATAAGAACTGTGATATAAGCTCTTACTGGTCTGCAGTTGATTTTTACTGAAAAAAAACGCAAAAATACTTGTTTAGGAATGTAATAAATACCTATATTTGCATCGCCTTTTAAAGGAATGGTCCAGTAGCTCAGTTGGATTAGAGCAATAGCCTTCTAAGCTATAGGTCCCAGGTTCGAGCCCTGGCTGGATCACTCATTTTTTAAAGGCAAAAAGAAAAAAAAGAAAACAAGGACGGTCCAGTAGCTCAGTTGGATTAGAGCAATAGCCTTCTAAGCTATAGGTCCCAGGTTCGAGCCCTGGCTGGATCACAAAGACGATACGAAAGTGTCGTCTTTTTTGTTGAAAACCCCCGCCATATCTACTATCTTTAGGTGTTGTATCAAATTTCTGATACGCAAAAAAACGTTTCTTTTATCACATTTGCAATGTAGTATGGGGTGTAATACCCAAATATCCGCCAAGGTTGTTGATGACAAAACGAAGAGCGATATGGATGCTCTCAGATAAAAAATGATAGAATAAGATTGAATACAAAAGCATATTGGTAGAGTTTTAGGCCGGCTCTGAGAAGTCGAGTATCAAAAAATATTGACCTTTTATGTTTTATGAGTATGTTCGCTTTTCCCTGTTTATTTTAGTGTTATTTTGTGCATGACTTTTTGTGTTGACTTAATTTTAAGTTTGGAAAAGTTAATACTACAGTAGCTCCTAGCTCTTTGTTATTATCAGCTTTTATTTTTCCATTATGTGCATCCATAATAAGTTTAACCAGAGCTAAATCTAAGCCATTGTTATCATCAGAATATTTTTGACTAGGTATAAATAACTGAAATAGATTCTTTAGTGTTACTGGATGAAACCCCTCCCCATTATCTATAAAAGAACATTCTGTTTTTTCTTTATTCGAATCAATTTTCACGCGAACAACTCCTCCATTTGGAGTATACTTAATTGCATTCGTAAGAATACTTTCAAAACAGAATTCAATTAGTTCCTGATCACCAGTTAAGACATTTGTATCAGTGTTATTAACGAAGGTAATATCAATATTTTTCATATTTAACTGCTCAGAAAGTATTGATTTTGTTGATTCCATGATCTTAATAAGCGAAATCTCCTTTTTTTGAACAGTAAGTTTTTTTGTACGTAACTCTGTAATTTTCAAGCTTACTTTAGCAAATTTTTCAAGTCGTTTTGCTGATAGTTCAAGATAATGAAACATTTCTTTTAACCTTTGATCAATTATCTCTTCTTTCAGAATAGCAGTAAAACCCAAAATACCATTTAATGGTGTATTTATCTGATGACTAATGATTGACAGAAAGTCGGATTTTGATTTATCCAGTACTTCTAATTCCTGATTAGCTTCTTCAAGCTTATTATTTGCATCCTGAAGTTCTAAAGTGCGCTCCAGTACTTTTACTTCCAACCATTGATTTACTTTTTTTAGTTGATCCTTACTTCTTTTCAGATCTATATGTGTTTTTATTCTAGACAACACTTCTTTTGAATTGAAGGGTTTGGTTACATAATCCTGACCTCCAGCGTCAAAACCTTCAACTATATTTTCAGCATCGTTAAGTGCAGTAAGAAATATAACTGGTATTTCTTTCATGTTTTTGTCGTCACGCATTGTCTTGCAGGTCTCTAACCCATTCATTATTGGCATATTAATATCCAAAAGCACAAGGTCAAAATCTTGCGTTTTGCTTAATAAATCTAAAGCTTGCTGACCATTACTGGCAAATCCGACAGAATAACCAGAATTACGCAAAATACTCCCAATTACCTGAATGTTTTTTGGATTGTCATCAACTGCAAGGATCTTAATTTTGTCGTTACTAATTTTTTCCATTTCTGTTTATATTATTATTGTTGATTTTAAGTTGATGTATAATTTTAGGAAATCTCTCTAAAGTTTTCAATAATTTGTCTATCTCGAAATTATCTGCAAAAACACAAATTTTATTGGCATAATCTTTAAAGAATTGAATGTTTATTTCGTTAGCCAGCGTAACTAAGTCCTTGCCGAATTCCTCAATCTGGTCAATCATTTGTGATTTGATCGCATCCTGACAAATAGGGCCAAATTTATTTTCAAGAACAGTTATGAGTTCAGGAAGCTGATTTAATTG
This sequence comes from Labilibaculum sp. K2S, assembly GCF_030372765.1. GTDB lineage: Bacteria > Bacteroidota > Bacteroidia > Bacteroidales > Marinifilaceae > Labilibaculum. Next base: position 42,315 of record NZ_JAUCMW010000020.1, read on the forward strand.
TTCTTGAGTCAGTACAATATCAGTTTGTTTGGAATCGGCTGTAGCTACTTCGTCTTTATCTTGATATGTGAGATACTTCTTCATTTTATCAAACAAGTCAAAAGCATCCAATGGTTTCATTAAAAACTCATTAAACATCTCTAAATTTCTGTTTCCAGTTATCACACTTTTTGCAGAAGCTGAGATTGCAATAACCGGAATTGATTCGGTACTTTTAGTTTGCTTCAGTATTTCGGTGGCCTGATAACCATCCATAACTGGCATACGCAAATCCATCAGGATTAAATCGGGCAGATTTTTTGTTGCTAACTGCACAGCTTCTTCCCCATTTTCGGCTTCAAAAACATCAAGCTGCGAATGTTCCAACATATCCTTTATCAGTTCCCGATTTAGTTCATTGTCATCAACAAGCAAAATTTTGGCTTCATTAAATTTTATGATAGTTGGATCAAACAGACGCTCTGCGGGTTCGATCTCAGCCTCAGAAATAGATATGTTTGGAATAACAATAGTTATATTACTCCCTTTACCTACTTCACTTTCAAGATGAATCCTACCACCCATTTTTTCAATCAATTTTTTAGTGATGGCTAAGCCTAAACCGGTTCCGCCATATTTTGCACTTTGTCCTGCTTGTTGGGTGAAAGGCTCAAAAACCAATTTCTGTTGATCAGTCGGAATACCAATTCCTGTATCCTCAACATGTATAATCAAGTCATAATTATCTTTCAATTTTATATTCCTGTGTGCATCAACCGTTAAAATAACATGTCCTTTATCAGTAAATTTAAGAGCATTCCCTATAAGATTGAACAAAATTTGGCGCAATCGCACTTCATCAAGAAGAAGTAATTTGGGAATTGTACTTTCATATTCGATAAAGAAATCAATCTTTTTTTCATTCACCTTGGGGCCAAATAAATTTTTAATTTCCCTAGTTAAACTATAAAGATTGACTGGTACAGGTATGATGTCAACTTTACCCGCTTCAATTTTCGAAAGATCCAGAATGTCATTGATAATTTTCAACAGATTTTTCCCACTGCTACGGATCGACTCTACCTGTGAACGTTGTTTTTCATCTTTCACTGTTTTAGATAAAAGTTCAGAAAATCCAATCACGGCATTCATCGGTGTACGGATCTCGTGACTCATGTTAGCCAGAAATTCACTCTTAGCCTGGTTGGCAGAATTAGCTGCATCCCTGGCTTTGATTAGATTTTCCTCTGATTTCTTTTTATCTGTGATATCAAACCGAACAGATACATATTGATATGGCTTCCCCTGCTCGTCAAGAAATGGTACGATTGTTGAATCCACCCAGTAAAAACTTCCATCTTTTGCTTTATTCTTAACTTCGCCTCGCCAGACTTTCCCCTTTGATATTGTACGCCACAAGTCAATAAAAAAATCACTTGAATGATAGTCCGAATTTATAATTCGATGGGTACTCCCAATGAGTTCTTCCCGATTGTATTTTGAAATTTTACAGAAAATATCATTCGCATAATTAATAACGCCCTTATGGTCGGTAATAGCAACAAGGCTTGATTCATCAAGGGCAAATTTGTAATCTGTAATATCTTTAAGACTTTGTTGCAGTTGCTGCTGTGAAATGGTCAGTTCCCGGGTTCTTTCATAGACCATTTCTTCAAGATGCTCTCGATGCTTCATGATTTCTTCCTCAGCATTTTTCATTTCTGTGATATCATGAAATCCCGCAATCAATACCTGTTCATTATCGAGTGTCATTAACTTAAGTGATACTGAACCCCAGAATAATTCCTGATCTGATTTCTTTAAAACAAGTTCATAATTATCCACAACTCCATCCTTCATTAGTATCTTGAATAATTTTTTTCGATCCTGGGAATTCGAATAAAAATCAGGTGATTTCTGTCCAATCGCATCCGATAAAGAAATTTTAAAGAGTTTACCAAGGCTTTCATTGGCCATTAGTATAATCCCTTCAGAAACTTTAGTTATAACCATTGGAATAGGTGAGGACTCGATGATTGAACGAAGTCGTTTTTCACTTTCTTTCAATTCCTTCTCGACCAGTTTACGTTCAGTAATATCAGTATGCGAACCAGCCATACGATAAGGATTTCCATTTTCGTGACGTAAGGCTTTTCCCCGGGCAAGAATCCACCTGTAACTGTCATCCTTATGTTTCATCCTAAACTCCATTTCGTATTCAGGAATCTCATTATCAAAGTAAGCTTGAACGACAGTTAAAGCCTGTTTATGATCTTCAGGATGAAGTAAAGTTTCCCAAGTGCTAAAGCTGTTTTCCAATTCCTCATCATTATAACCAAGCATATTTTTCCAACGAGGTGAGAAATACACCTCATTGGAAATAATATCCCAATCCCATATGCCATCATTGGAGCCTTCAACGGCTATAGTATATTGTTCCTGGCTTAAAAGTAATTGTTTTTCAGTCTTCTTTCGTTCTGAAATATCTTCAACAGTACCTTCAAAAAATACTTTCCCATTTATACCTTTAACGATTCGTGCATTTTCTCGAATAGGAATAGTTTGGCCACTTTTAGTTGTCCAATTTTCCTCCAGGCCTTTTACATAACCGTCTTTTTCAATCATTTCGACAAACTGCTTACGGTTAACCGAAGATTCTTTACTATACCCTTCCGTTTCCAGAGTTCTATTTTGTAATTCAGTCAATGATTCAAATTCCAACATCTCCAAGAGAGCTTTATTGGCATTCAAGATTTTCCCATCAGGTGTTGTCTGATAAATTCCGAGTGGTGAATTCTCAAATAAACTTCGGTATTGTTCACGACTTAAATTTAATTGCTCCTCAGCAAGTTTGCGTTCAGTAATATCACTTATTGTGCCTATTAATCGAATCGGATTGTTATTATTATCAAATTCCAATTTACCCAAACCATGCACCCAACGTTCTTCCTTATTGCAGCTTCTGATTATTTTATATTCCTTATTAAAAGGTAACCCCTGAGCTATTGTCTCATTTTGAAAATAATTCAGTAGCAATTCTCTGTGGTCAGGATGAATCATAGCGCTCCATCCCTCAGTTGTATGTGTGTAATTTTCATCGATCCCAAATATAGCATCGAGTATTTCGGAACTTCGCCACAGACCCCTTTTTAAATCAAGCGAATAGGTTCCCAGACGTGCAATTTCTTGTGATTCTTTCAGTAAACGCTCACTTTCTTTTAGTTCAGAGGTTAATTCTTCTGCGATTTGTTGCGCCTTAAGCTTTGTGCTAAGCATTGATTTGGAGAGCAACAATAGTAAAATACTAATAATTAAACCTCCAATAAATACCAACCATGAGGCAATGTATTCAACAATAAAATTTTCTTTTTTTTGAACAAATACCAATGTCCATTGATGGCCATTAAACTCAATAGGTACTTTTAAAGAGAAACGTATATTCTTGAGGTCTTCCTGTTTTTCATCTTTAAGTGAATTAAACAAAAGTGATTTTGCAGAACAAATCTTTCCATCGAAAATATTTAAGCTAAACAATTTTTTATTATCGTTTAATTCCCAGTCTTTCAAGATACCCAACATCAGGTCAGTCATGCGGTAAGGACTGTAAACCCATCCTATGATAGCCGAACGTCTTTGTTCAACAGTGTTTGTTACGGCTCCTTTCCGGTAAACGGGAACATACATTAAGTTTCCTGCCTGTACGTCTGTTTTTGTTTCCTGAACTAAAAGTATTTTTCCTGAAAGGGCAGCGATATCCAAATCACGGGCTCTTTCCATTGCTTCTCTGCGCACCGATTCACTCGACATATCAAAACCAAAGGCACGCATATTTTGTTGAGAGAAGGGTTCCAGGAAAATGATTGCAGTAGATGTATCTTTAGAGCTTTCCGGCCAGACCTTATAGTCAGGAAATCCCTCATTTCTGATTTGTAAAATATGATTTTCTAATTGATTCTTAGGCACAAGTAAGGAGAATCCCGTCCCTAATATTCCTGGCAAATTCAGAGCTACTTTTGACTGTTTTATGAAATTGCTCCATGTCTCACGCTTTACGGTATCTGATACGCTAAAAAATGCAGCTCCACTACGAAGTAGTTGTGCATGAGCATGCAATCGTAAATCTATTTTACTGCTGATTTCCTTGCATTCGAATCTAAATTCAGCTTCGTCCTTTTTATCAATTTGAAATTTTACAAAAAATGAAGCAAATAGAGTTAAAAATAAAGTTAAGACAAATAACAAGTTTGCTTTCCAATTATTAACGTTCTTCATTTTATTCATCATATTAATTGAAAAATAAAAAACATCTCCAATTCAATAAGCGTTATTGAATAAAAAACACTTATGATTTTTAATGCCCTATATATCCATTTCCCTACAAATACAAACTAACTTAACTGTCGCAGATGCATGATAGAATCATAATTTCAAGATCTACATCGACTAGAATCCCATCAACAGTTATAATAAAACAGCATCCCGCCACACTTAGCACATCTATATACCTACAAACATTTTTAGTGTACGTCCTTTAAAAAAAAAAGTTAATATCCTATGTTTAATTTTTTCGGAGTCCACTTTGAGCTCAAAAAAAAGTAAATAATTATCCGCAAAAAAACATTTCACCTGAGAAAGCATTCCTTACAGATAATAACAACCTACAATAAGCTGTTTATTAAATGTTAAGTGGCTATACAGATAAATAGGTAGTCTCTGTTGGTAAAAAAGACTTGAAGTGTTATCTTTTTATATAAAATATTAGCAAGACTTCTTACCTTCGGGCCATAGTTAAGAACAAAGAATATTTCATGAATTTACCATCAGTTAATTTAATCTACTTTTCTCCAACAGGAACAAGTAGAAAAGTAGTTAAAGCCATTGGGCGGGGATTGGGAGCAAAACAAATCAATGAGTTTGACATTACGCAAACCGATTTTGAGTTTAAGAATTTTGGTAGCGAATTGACCATTATTGGTGTGCCTGTTTACAAAGGACGTTTGCCAGTTGAAGTAATTCCACGATTGAAAAAAATTAATGCTGAAAACACGCCTGTGGTTTTAGTAGCTGTTTATGGAAACAGAGATTTCGATGATGCTCTGCTTGAGTTAAAAGATCTTAGTGAAGAATTGGGCTTTACGCCTTTAGCTGCAGCCGCTTTTATCGGAGAACATTCCTATTCTACAGAAAGTAAACCGATAGCAAAAAATCGTCCTGATGAGGCAGATCTTCTAAAAGCAAAACAATTTGCAGGAGAGATTTTAGATAAATTGGAGAAAAACGATGGTCTGGAGCTAAACGTTTCGGGTAATTATCCATACAAAGAATTGCCGAATGCCCCGGTAATGTCGCCAGGAACCATTGACGGGAAATGTACGCTGTGTGGTGTTTGTGCCGATGTTTGTCCGGTTGATGTTATCGAGGTAAACAAAACAGTAATTACAAATGCAGAAGCTTGTATTTGGTGTTGTGCATGTGTTAAAGCCTGCCCGGAGGATGCACGGACTTTTGATGCGCCGCTTATCAATCAGATCACAAATAACTTATTCGAAAATTGTTCGGAGCGTAAAGAACCCGTTTTTTTTATTTAAAAGAGTTCAGAAAAGAACAGAAAGGATAGTAGATTTGCTGTCCTTTTTTTATTCGTTTATCCCTAGAGATTAGAATTTTCATCTCTGAAATTTTTTGTGGACTACAAATCCGTAGTTGTCCCGGGGTATTTTTCCTTTTAATTTACAAATTGCAGAACGATTGCTGATGTTATTGCTATATCAGAAGATGAAACAATATAGTTTGCGTAATAAATAGCCTTGTCAGATGAATAAACCAAAGTATGTGCTTAAATCTTTGTTATTTCAGATGAATTTATAATATGATCAGATGACAGCTGATTCATTCATTTTGTCATCTGATGATGTGATTTAATAAAATGAATAGATAATATTTCAGCAGAGAAATCTAATTAGTAAGCGTTAGCAAACAATTATTAGGCTGGATATATGAAAATAGGATAAAATCAGACTTTTTTTGTATTGTAAGTATTCATTTAACTCTGAGAGCTGTTGTTTTTCTTGTTGTTATAGTATTCAGCATTGCGTTTGCAGTGGTGTTCACTTTGGTAAGCCTTTACTATCTCCGGCTTATCCCGAAAAACAAATTTGCCATAGCGTCGGATTTCATCAACCACTTGTTTAAGCAGAGTGAAGGCCTTGTTTCGGATTAGCAGCATCTCGTCCGGAATGTACATCTTGCTGTCTTTTATGGCCAGTAAATTACTTATTCGTTCATATTCTTCGGTGGCTTTATCGCACAGGCTTAGATCGAAGTTGATGGCTTGCAGTGCTTCAACATTACTTTTTCCCAGTCGGGCCAATAGAGCCAAATCGAAAATGATACTGGCCAGCGAATTGCCTTTTTTAATATCTCTGATTTTTTTCAGTAGATTTTTATCATTTCTAAAAGCAAACTGCATGTTATCAATCAGGCATTTGCGCAGTTTTAGCAGGGCGGGAGTTTCGGCTTTAAAGTTGGTCATTGCCTGTTTCTTTTCACCTGTCAGTTCAACCCAGTTTAGCTGTGCACGGCTTAGAGCCTTGGTGCGGGTATGCAGTTTATCGATTAAACCGACCGGCATATTTACGGAAGAAAGTTCAGGCAGATCTTCTGTTGCACGTGTGTGCAAGCGTTCGGCTTCATAGATGTAAATTTCGAATGGCATGTCGCAATGCTTTATGTTTTTATTTGCTATGGCATTGATTTCATCCAGGAGGATTTCTAAATCTGATTGATCTGACATTATATGGTAGAATATGAGGTTTTACATCTAAAAAAAACAGCTTGAATTTACCAATAATTTTTAGATTCTTCCAATGTTTGTCTGGCAATTATGTTGTTTGCAATAACACAGTTGTTCCAGACCTGGCTGAGTTTATAATTTTTAATTCTATTTTGAAGAAAATATTTAGGTATAGAATCACAGGTTTGTAATTAGAAACTTGCTCAGTCAATTATTATTTATCCACTGATAAACACATAGCCATAAAAAAAGAATTTATTATATTTATTGTTCTGTAAGATGAAGAGTATCTGTTTACAATCAAACCTTGTTTATTTTACTTTAAACCTCAAAATTATAATCATATGAAAAAATTAGTTGCAGAATTTATAGGAACCCTATGGTTGGTTCTGGGTGGATGTGGAAGTGCTGTTTTGGCGGCCGCATATCCCGAATTGGGAATTGGATTTGTTGGTGTGGCAATTGCTTTTGGATTAACAGTGGTTACTATGGCCTATGCAATTGGTCATATTTCAGGTTGTCACCTGAATCCTGCAGTATCTATTGGTCTTTGGGCTGGCGGACGTTTTGAACTGAAAGATCTGGGACCTTATATTGTGGCTCAGGTATTGGGAGGAATCGCAGGTGCTGGAATCTTGTATTTGATTGCAAGTGGTAAAGCTGGTTTTGACATGGGAGGTTTTGCTGCGAACGGCTATGGCGAGCACTCGCCCGGTGGATACGGCATGCTGGCAGCTTTACTGTGTGAGCTTGTAATGACCTTTATGTTTTTGCTGATTATTTTAGGAGCAACCCACTCGGAAGCACCAGCTGGATTTGCAGGATTGGCCATTGGTTTGGGACTGACTCTGATTCATTTAATCAGTATACCGGTAACAAACACATCAGTGAATCCGGCGCGAAGCACAAGTCAGGCACTTTTTGTTGGCGATTGGGCTTTGGATCAATTGTGGTTGTTCTGGCTGGCGCCGATTGCAGGTGCAATTTTGGCCGGCTTGGTATACAAGTACATGTCTCCCGAGAAAGAGTAATTTTATAGAATAATATTAGACAGCATGTTCGGTTGTTTTATCTTCCGGGAGCATGCTGTTTATTTGTGTTATCCATATTTTCATGAATGATTTGATGAAAAGAGCCATGAGAAGACTTTTCTCACAGACGAGGATGACTAAGTTGGCGGGTTCCATCTGACAAAACCTTAAAATTATAAACAGATGAAAAAACTTCTATTCACAGTTTTACTCTTTATTGTTGCAGGAATTGGTTTTGCACAAACATTTCCTGAGCAATTAACCGAAGCCGCTTTGCAGCTAACCCAACAAAGAGTAATTTACGATCCTGGCTACTCTTCAATTTCTTATCCCAATGGAGATGTTCCTTCGGATAGAGGCGTTTGCACTGATGTTGTGATTCGTGCTTACCGAAAATTGGGAATCGATTTGCAGAAAGAGGTTCATGAGGATATGAAAGCCAATTTTAGTTTGTATCCGGCTATTTGGGGTTTGAAACATACCGATACCAATATTGATCACCGAAGAGTACCTAACCTGATGAAATTTTTTGAGCGTAATGGACAGGAGAAACCATTAAGTCAAGATTCCATTGATTATTCTCCCGGTGATATTGTTTGCTGGAATTTAGGCGGTGCAATTACACACATTGGTATCGTAATTAATAAAAAATCCAGAGATGGCAAACGCTTCCTAATAGTGCACAACATTGGCGCTGGTCAGGTAATTGAGGATTGTTTATTTGAGTTTCCCATTATTGGGCATTACACTTATTCCGATACAAACTAATTGCCTGTTGTTTTCCTTGTTTAGTCTTAGAAGTAGAGATTACAAGCTTCTTTTTTATTCTGTATAGTAATTTTCCTGCATAGAATACTTCTGAAATCCTCTGATGCCGGGTTTATATATTCTAAATGTTAAAATAAGTGAACGTTCATTCATTTTGTGAATTATTTATTTTATATTTGTTCTATCAAAATCAAAAAACACTATTAAATCAGAATTTCCAATATGGCAATCAGAGAAAAAAGTAAGGAGAAGCGGAATGCTTTGTTAAAAGCTACCTTGAATTTGGTGAATAATAATGGCTTTCATGATGCTCCAATGTCTAAAATAGCCAAGATGGCCAATGTGTCACCGGCAACTATTTACATTTATTTCGAAAACAAACAGGATCTGATCAATCAGCTTTACCTGGAACTGAAAATATCCTATACAAAGCAGGCATTCAAAGATTATTCTGAAAATATGCCTGTGAAAAAAGCCTTTGAATTTATCTGGTACAATATTGCCGATTATAAATTAAAACAGGTTGAGGAAGCATGGTTTTTATCGCAATGCGATAACACAACGATGATTGATGAGGTAAGCGTACAGGAAGGATTGAAGCATTTGCAGCCCTTGCTGGATTTATGGGAAAAGGGGCAGAAGGAAGGCATTATTAAAAATGTTTCGCCATACATTCTTTATGCTTATGCCATCAATCCATTGGCTTTTTTAATGAATATGCAAAAGCGCGGCCTTTACCAAATAAATCAAGAAAGTTTGGAACAAGCTTTTCAGGCTGCATGGGATAGCATTCGAATATAATACAGTTATGAGAAAGACAGCAATCCTATTAGGAGCAAGTGGATTAACAGGGAAACTTCTGTTGAACCGGCTTTTAGAAGACGAAGCATATGCAGGAGTGAAAATTTTCACCCGCAGAAGCTTAGGTCTGGTTCATCCCAAGTTAAAAGAGTTCATTGGAGATCTGCTAAGTTTGGAAGAATTTAAGAAGGATTTTACCGGCGATGAAGTATTTTGTTGTATTGGAACTACAGCAGCTAAAACAAAGGATAAAGTCATTTACAGGAAGATTGATTTTGGTATTCCTGCGACAGCTGCAAGTCTGGCTAAGGCAAATGGAATTAAAAGTTTTCTTGTAATTTCTGCTCTGGGAGCAAATGCGGAGAGTAATATTTTCTACAACAAAACAAAAGGAGAAATGGAACAGGCAGTTTTAAGTCAGGAGATTGCAAATACTTATATTTTAAGGCCTTCACTGATTAATGGAAAAAGGGACGAAGATCGATTGGGTGAAAAAATTGGAGCCATTATCATGAAAGCCTTACGTCCGTTTTTATTAGGGAAATGGAAAAAATACCGGGCGATTGAGGCGGAGACAATTGCAAATGCATTACACGCTTTGGCTCAGGCAAAAGCAGATTATAAAATAATTGAATCAGACAAAATACAAGAGATTGGTGCTTATCTGTAGAGTTATAGATAAGGCTTTTTTTATCCCGGAAAGAGAATGAACATTCATTAATATAAAAAACAGAATAAGATGCAAACAATACAATTAAAAAGCAGACCGGTAGGCGTACCAAAATTATCCGATTTTAAATTTGTGACTGAACAGCAAGTGCCGATTGCGGATGGAGAAATACTTTTAAAAGCAACACATATTTCTGTTGATCCTTACTTAAGGGGAAGAATGATGGAAGGTAAATCGTATGTTGAGCCATTCGAGTTGAATAAAGCAATTAGCTCTGGTATGATTGCCGAAGTCGTTGAATCAAAATTGACTGGTTTTAGCAAAGGCGATTTTGTATCAGGCATGCTGGAATGGAAAGAGGTTCAGGTATCTAAAGGCGAAGGCTTGGTAAAGATAGATGCGACGAAAGCACCATTGTCTTCTTACTTGGGCGTGTTGGGTATGACAGGTTTAACTGCTTATTTCGGATTGTTGGAAATTGGGAAGCCTAAAGCAGGAGAGACTGTTGTAGTTTCCGGAGCAGCAGGAGCTGTTGGAAGCATTGTGGGACAAATTGCAAAGATAATGGGCTGTCGCGTGATAGGGATTGCCGGCAGCGACGAGAAAGTGGAGCAACTGGTTTCTGAATCTGGTTTCGATGCTGCAATTAATTACAATACTGCCGGGAACATGAGTCAGGCAATTGCAGAAGCTTGTCCTAATGGAGTAGATGTTTATTTCGATAATGTAGGTGGAGAAATTTCAGATGGCGTGATGATGAATTTGAATCGTTTTGCACGAATCATTGTTTGTGGAGCAATTTCGATGTATAATGCGACCAGCGTACCAATGGGACCTAGAGTTCAGCCCATACTGATTAAGAATTCGGTACTGATGCAAGGATTTATAGTATCCAATTATCTTGAGAAATGGGGAGAAGCAATTCCTCAATTGGCAAAATGGCTGCAGGAAGGAAAATTAAAATCTACCGAAACAATTGTTGAAGGATTTGAGAATACTCCGCAGGCTTTTCTTGATCTTTTCGAAGGAAAGAATAAGGGAAAAATGATCGTGAAAATATAATTTTAAGAAAATAAACAGTAATAATAAACAAGTTGAAATTTAATAGATATGACTATAACAACAGGTGCTTTAAAAATATTATTCGTGCTGACTTCTCATTCTCAAATGGGAGATACAGGACACAAAACAGGATTTTGGGTAGAAGAATTTGCCAATCCTTACTATACATTAGTTGATCAGGGGGTTGATATAACAATTGCAACACCAAAGGGTGGTGCTGCACCAATCGATCCAACTTCGGATTTGCCACAGAATGCGACCGAAGATACCAAGCGTTTTAACGAAGATGCGGCAGTTCAGAAAAAGATTAATGAAACCATTGCTTTGGCAGATATCAATTTTGAAGATTACGATGCAGTATTCTATCCTGGCGGACATGGTCCTCTTTGGGATTTGGCGGAAGATGCAACTTCTGCGAAATTGATTGAGGATTTTAATGCGGCTAAAAAACCAATTGCTTTTGTTTGCCATGCACCGGCAGCCTTGCAGCACGTGAAAAATGCAAAAGGTGAATTCTTGGTGAAAGGCAAAAAAGTGACAGGATTTACCAATGAAGAAGAGGAAGCTGTTCAGTTGACCAATGTGGTACCTTTCTTAGTGGAGGATATGCTAAAAGAAAAAGGCGGTATTTATAGCCGTGGTGCTACTTGGGGAGCTTATGCGGTTGAAGATGGTAATTTAATTACAGGTCAGAATCCTGCATCATCAGCACTTGTAGCTGAAATGTTATTGAAAATGCTTCAAAAGAAGTAATTTAAACTTAGTATTGAATAGGTAAAGAGCCATTGAGTGAATTCATTTCATTTGGTGGCTCTTTCTCTTTGAAATGAATTCTTCTCACTACCTTTGCAACGAAAATAGTAACATCAAACAATTTATAGCCATGGACCCAGACGATTTCGATGCCATCAAGAAAATTAAAAAAGAGAATAAGTTAGCCTACAATCCGTGGTCAAGAAAAGATGACGATGAATTGATCAATCTGTTTTTTGATGGAGTGGCAGTTGGTGAAATGGCAATTAAACTAAAACGTACCAAAGGAGCAATCCGTGCGCGAATCCGCAAAATGGAGCTGATACACATTAAGAAGAAGGCTTCTTCTTCATCTGATTCTTCTAAGAAATAACTGATTTAAATTTAAATAAAAGTTTCTGACGTGTCATAACAAAGCAGTTTCCTCATTTTAATCTTATTGTTTCAGTATAAATGTTGTTGATAATCAGGTATTTTACTCTGGTTGCTGTTAATCCAAACTATTAGACTATCTTTGCTGTTCAATTTTAAGTACATTTATGACATTTGACAAATTAGAGATTATAGATCCCATTCTTAAAGCGATTGGGGAAAAAGGTTATACACATCCCACTCCAATTCAGGAAAAATCAATACCCATTTTACTTCGCAAAAGAGATTTATTAGGTTGTGCACAAACAGGAACGGGTAAAACAGCAGCATTTGCAATTCCAATTTTACAGCATATTTATAATGATGCAACACCGGAAAAAGGTCGTCGCAAAATTAAGGCTTTGGTGGTAACTCCAACCCGCGAATTGGCTATTCAGATTAAGGATAGTTTTTCAGAGTATGGAAAGTATACAGGAATTCTTAATACAGTTATTTTTGGAGGAGTGAAACAAGGCGCACAAACACAGGCTTTAAACCGAGGTGTTGATGTGTTGGTTGCTACACCGGGAAGATTGCTGGATTTAATACAGCAAGGTTATATCTCATTAAGAGACATTAAGTATTTTGTTTTGGATGAGGCAGATCAGATGCTCGACATGGGATTCATTCATGACATTCGTCGAATTATTGATCTATTGCCTAAAAGAAGACAATCTTTGTTTTTTTCTGCAACCATGCCGGCAAGCATCGTAAGTTTGGCTGGTAAAATTTTAGGTAATCCTGATAGAGTAACAGTAAAGCCGGAGCAGACTACAGCCGAAAAAGTGGGGCAATCGCTTTATTATGTGAGCAAAAAAGCAAAACCAAAATTGCTGATTTTTCTTTTAAAAACCGAAGAAGCCGATTCTACTTTGGTGTTTTCGAGAACAAAGCACGGTGCCGACAAGGTAGTTAAGGGCTTGCAAAAGGCTGGCATTCCGGCCGAAGCAATTCATGGGAATAAATCTCAAAATGCAAGACAGCTTGCTTTAAGTAATTTTAAAAATGGCAGCACAAAGGTACTTGTTGCAACAGATATTGCAGCCAGAGGTATTGATGTGTCGGAATTGTCTTTGGTGGTAAATTACGATTTGCCAAATATTCCTGAAACCTACGTTCATCGTATCGGACGAACGGGGCGTGCAAGTGCGAGCGGTAATGCAATTTCATTCTGTGATACAGAAGAAAAACCATATCTGAAAGATATCCAGAAGTTAATAAGACAAGATATTGACGTGGTTAAGGATCATCCTTTTCTTCCGGGTGGAGTAGAGGATAATGCCGTTGAGGAAGTGAAGTCAGATAGAAGAAGGCAACAGCCCAGGTCATCTAAAGCTTCAAAACCATCAAATTCATCCAGATCATCCAGTTCAAGATCATCGAATTCTTCAAAGTCTTCAGGTTCTTCGAGAACGCCAAATTCTTCGAATTCTTCGAAACCGTCATATTCAGGAAATAAAGAATGGAGACGTGGCAATTCAGCCTCCAAGAAACGAGCTGAGTAAGAAACCGGAACAGAAGTTAATTCTAAAATATATGCAAAGCCGAAGAGGAGATCCTTTTTGGCTTTTTTTATTTGGGTAATGTTAAAAAATATCATTGATTATGATCGTTTGTAAACTTTGATAAATCATTTCTTATCCTTAATATTATGCTGACTTAATTAATCCGCACAATTTACAAAATGAGAAAAAAATTCTACCTCCTGATTTCGTTGTCAATCTTTATACTTGCGACGTTTTCCTGTAAAGACAAAAAGAGTGTAAAACAAAAAGTTGATCCTGGTTTTGGACAATATATTTCGGCTTTTACTTCCGGAGTTGTTTCTGCCGAGTCGGTGATTCAAATAAGACTGGTAAATGATTACGATCAAAAGATTGAATCCGGTCAGGAACTGGAAGAGGGGATTGTTAGTATTGCTCCTTCGGTAAAGGGAAAAGCATATTGGAAAGATCCTCGTTGTATTGAATTCCGACCAGAAGCCAGAATGGAATCGGGAAAAGAATATAAAGTGAATGTGAAACTATCGAAATTGATAGAGGTTCCTGCGAAATATGCCGATCTGAAATTCAATTTTCAAACCATAAAACAAAGTTTTGCCTTTACGGGAGAAGGACTACAATCTTACGATAAAACAGATATGCTTTATCAGAAATACAAAGGATACATCACAACAGCTGATGTAATTGTTGATGATGAGATTGAATCGGTTTTGATTGCCACAATTAATTCTCAGAAAAAAAATATTGAGTGGATGCATTCTGCTGATGGAAAACAGCATCATTTTGTTGTGGATAGCTTGAAAAGAGAAGAGGACAAAGGAGAATTGAATTTAGTGTGGAACGGGGCATCCATTGGAGTGGATGAAAAAGGGGAGAAAGAAATTGAGATTCCTGCATTAAATGTTTTTAAAGTGATGAGTGCAAAGGTGATTCAGCAACCAGAGCAATATGTGTCGGTTCGTTTTTCTGATCCACTGAAAAAAAATCAAAATCTGGATGGTTTAATTCGTATTGACGGAGTATCTTCTTTGAAATTTATTGTAGAAGGAAATGAAGTGAGGGCTTACCCCGGCTATCGGTTATCTGGAATCAAAACAGTAAGTTTTGAAGAAGGAATTCGAAATGCAATGGAATATGCTTTGATGAAAAACACTAAGATGGAACTCACTTTTGAGGACATTAAACCTGCAGTCCGATTAATCGGAAAAGGAGTTATTTCTCCTTCATCGCAAGGATTGATTTTGCCATTCGAGGCCGTTAGTTTGAATGCTGTTGATGTGAGAGTTGTAGAAATATTCGAGAACAATGTACATCAGTTTTTGCAGGATAACCGAATGGGTGAATCGGGTAATATTCGAAGAGTAGCTCGTTTAATTTTGCAAAAACGAATCGATTTGGGAACCAATCGTGCTGTTGATTTGCGCAAATGGAATGCATACACCTTGGATATTTCGAATTACATTGATGTTAAACAAGGATCGATTTACCGAATTGAATTGCGCTTTAGAAAAGAATATTCACTGTATGCCTGCGGAGCAGAGCAGGAAAGCGGGGATCGGTTAAATAGTCTGGACGATATAATTGCAGAACAACAGTTAGAGAAAGAAATGCAGGATTGGGATCAGCCGGGATGGTATGAGTCTTACTATTATCCTGCCGGATACACGTGGAGAGAAGAAGAGAATCCTTGTCATGTATCCTATTATAACGGAGAACGGTTTGTTAGTCGAAATTTATTTGCTTCCGATTTGGGGATTATTGCAAAAGGGGGAACTGATAAATCGATCACTTTTGCTGTTTCCAATCTGATTTCTGCAGAGCCGGAAGCTAATGTTGAACTGGAAGTGTACAACTACCAAAAACAGCTGATGGCCCGAAGTAAAACCGATAAAGATGGTTTGGCTAAAGTGCAGTTGGACAGGCAACCTTTCCTTTTGGTTGCAAAAAAAGGAACTCAGCGCGGGTATTTGCGTTTAGACGACGGATCCTCGCTTTCGCTTAGTAATTTTGATATTGGAGGTCAAGTAGTTCAAAAGGGAATAAAAGGATATTTGTACGGAGAACGTGGCGTTTGGCGTCCGGGAGATAATTTATACCTGACTTTTGTTTTAGAGGATTCTGATGATGTGTTACCAGATAATCATCCGGTTGTTTTTGAGTTGATAAATCCTCAGGGACAAACCGTTACTCATAAAATAAGCACAGGAGGAGCTAATGGATTTTATTCTTTCACCTGTGCAACGGATGCTGATGCGCCGACAGGAACATGGTCTGCCAGAATACAAGTTGGAGGTGCAACTTTTACAAAAACGATAAAAATAGAAACGGTTAAACCAAACAGGTTAAAAATAAAGCTCGAATTTGAATCTGAAGTTTTAAAATCTGCGGCAGCGAATCAAAAAGCCAATTTGGAAGTAAAATGGCTGCATGGAGCTATTGCCCGAGATTTAAAATCGAATATCAGTTTACGCTTGACTCCCACTAAAACCTCATTCGATAAATATCCCCGATATACTTTTGATGATCCGTCGAAAGAATTTTATGCCGATGAACAAGTCATTTTTGATGGAAAAGTAGATCAGAATGGAAAAGCAGTTGTGGATTTGGATTTAAAAGGAAACAAATCTGCTCCCGGAATGTTGAATGCCAATTTTATAACCCGTGTATTTGAAAAGGGCGGTGATTTTAGTATTGATATGCAAAGAGTGAAGTTTGCTCCTTATCAGTCATTTGTAGGGATACAAATGCCGGAATCGGAGAGAGGATGGTATTTAACGGACACAGATCATGAAATTCAAATTGCCACAGTAAATTCTGATGGAGCTCCTGTTGACCGAAAAGATTTGGAGGTAAAAGTTTACAAGATTGACTGGCGATGGTGGTGGGATGCAGGCGAAGAAAATTTAGCATCCTACATTAGTCGCTCGTCAACTCGTATTGTATCTCATCGTAAAGTGAGCACCAAGCAAGGGAAAGCAAAGTTTAAGCTCAATATAGAATACAATGATTGGAATGATTACGGACGTTATTTAATTCGGGTGACTGATCCGGTAAGTGGTCATTCAACAGGAGAAACAGCTTATTTTTCGAAATGGTATGGCCGCACCCCTGAAGGAATGCCAGGCAATGCAAGTATGCTTTCATTTACTTCTGATAAGGACAAATATAAAGTTGGCGAAAAAGCCACTGTTACTATTCCATCATCAAAATCAGGAAGGGCTTTGGTAAGTATTGAAACCGGAGCAAAAGTTTTACAAGCATTTTGGATCGATACAAAAACCAATGAATCTGAGTTTTCATTTGAGATAACTTCGGAAATGTCGCCAAATGCATATGTTAGTGTGAGTTTGGTACAACCTCATGCTCAAACCGAAAACGATCTGCCAATTCGAATGTATGGTGTTATTCCAATTTTGGTAGAAGATCCAAATACCCGATTGAATCCGGAAATTAAAATGCCTGATGTGTTGGAGCCGGAGAAAGAATTTGAGGTGACAGTTTCGGAGAAGGATGGAAAGGCAATGACTTATACTTTAGCTGTTGTTGATGATGGTTTACTTGATTTAACACGCTTTAAAACACCAAATCCTTGGAATACTTTTTATGCCCGCGAAGCTCTTGGAGTGAAAACCTGGGATATGTATGATTTGGTGATGGGGGCATTTGGTGCCAGATTGGAAAAAGCATTCGCTATTGGAGGTGATGAAGATTTGGGTGAAAAGAAGCAAGCCAAGGCAAATCGGTTTAAACCTGTGGTAATGTTTTATGGTCCGTATACATTACATGCCGGAGATAGTAAATTGCACAAAATTACCATGCCTAACTATGTTGGCTCTGTGCGCACGATGGTTGTTGCGGGAGACAAAGGAGCATATGGTTCTGCCGAGAAAACGACTCAGGTTCGAAAGCCATTAATGATACTGGCAACTTTGCCTAGAGTGGTTGGTCCTGCCGAATCAGTAAAATTACCCGTTACTGTTTTTGCTATGGATCCTAAAATTAAGAATGTAAAAGTTAGAATCGAACCCAATGAATTTCTCATCAGCGAAGGCGGTCTTGAAAAGAGCGTAGTTTTTGAAAAAACGGGAGAACAGGTAATTGATTTTGATTTGAAAGTGGCTTCTAAATTGGGTGTTGCCAAAGTAAAAGTTTTTGCGGAAAGTGGAAATGTAAAAACAACATATGATATTGAATTGGATGTACGTAATCCGAATCCCCGTGTTGTAAATGTAAACGACACCCTATTAAAAGCGGGAGAAAGCTGGACGAATGCATTGCATCTTCCGGGAATGGAAGGAACCAACAAAGGGATTTTGGAATTGTCGAATATTCCACCAATCGATTTTGGTCGTCGTTTAGAGTACCTTATCGGATATCCTCATGGATGCATTGAACAAACAACTTCGTCGGTTTTTCCTCAGTTATTTTTAGATAAAGTAGTGACTCTGGATTCAGAACAAAAAGCCCGGATTTCTAAAAACGTTCAGGCAGGATTGAATCGCTTGTTGAGTTTTCAAATGCCAAACGGCGGCTTTAGTTACTGGCCGGGAGGAGATTATGAAAGTGATTGGGGAACCAGTTATGCGGGGCATTTTATGCTGAAGGCTGAGGAGATGGGCTATACTTTACCAATTGGCTTGAAATCTGCCTGGTTACGATATCAAAAATCTGCCGCTAAGAGCTGGGAGAGTTCTACTTATCGTGGGGGTGTTTACTATTCCCGTCATGATTTACTGCAGGCGTATCGCTTATACACTCTTGCTCAAGCTGAAACGCCTGATTTGGCTTCAATGAACAGAATGAGAGAACAAACAAAACTTTCATCAGCTGCAAAATGGAGATTGGCGGCAGCTTATCGTTTAATAGGACAAACAGAAGTTGCAGAGAATCTGATTGAAAATCTGGGAACGGAAGTGGAAGCTTATCGTGAAAATTCAGGTTCTTTTGGTTCTGATACCCGTGACAGGGCAATGATATTGGAAACTTTAAGCTTGCTTGATAAAAAAACAAAGGCTTTTCCTTTGGTACAGAAATTATCAGCAGAATTATCAAGTAAGTCTTGGATGAGTACACAGACAACAGCCTTTTGTTTGATTGGGATGGCAGAGTTTGCAGGGCGTGGAGAGTCAAAGCAATTGAATATTTCCTACTCCCTAAATGGGGGTGAAATGCAGGAATTAAAAAGCAATAATCCGCTTATTCAAATTCCTTTGGATTTAAAAACCGGGAAACCAAGTGTAAAAGTCAACAACCTATCCGATGGTGTTCTTTATGTACGGGTAAGTATGAGTGGAATTCCTGCAACGGGAGATCAGACTTCGGCTGAAGAGAATTTGAAAATGAAGATTTCGTACAAAGACATGCAGGGAAATCCAATTGATGTGAAAACCCTGCATCAGGGAACTGATTTTAAAGTAGAAGTTCGGATTGAAAACCCGGGTGTGATGGACAATTATGAGCAAATGGCTTTAACGCAGATATTCCCATCGGGGTGGGAGATTGTAAATACTCGTTTCGGAGATGTTGATGAACTTGTAAAATCTGATGTGCCGACTTATCAGGATATTCGTGACGATCGTGTGTATACTTATTTTGATTTGGATCGAAACAAGAGCAAAACTTTCTCGATTACTATGAATGCAGCTTACGTTGGGAAATTTTATCTGCCAACAGTGAGCTGTGAAGCCATGTACGATGACCGTATTCGTGCCCGAAAACCGGGTCAATGGGTTGAAGTAGTGAAATAGAGGTAATAAGATAACCTGTCAGAGTCTGAAAGACCTGACAGCGTTATTGTGTTGAAATACAGTAAATCCGAAAGGATATTTTCTTTAGTAAATGAAAATACCAGAAATAAAATATTGCCAATCTAAAAAATGCCGCATTTTCATGTTGGCATTTTTGCTGTTAGGGATCAGTTTTTGGTTTTCTCTGCCATCAAAATTATTTCACGATCCCACATCAACTATTCTTTATAGCAGAGAAGGAAAGTTGCTTGGGGCCAGAATTGCTGCTGATGGACAATGGCGGTTTCCGGAATCGGAACACATACCGGAAAAGTTTGAGCAATCACTTTTGGCATTCGAGGATCAGTATTTTTATTATCATCCGGGAGTGAATCCGGTTTCGTTAGGACGAGCTTTAATTCAAAATATTAAGGCAGGTCATGTGGTGAGCGGTGGAAGTACGTTAAGCATGCAGTTGGTTCGTATTTCCCGCAAAGGCAAGAGCAGAAACCTCTATCAGAAACTGATTGAAATGGTAAAATCGATTCGCTTAGAGTTGGGATATTCTAAAAAGGAGATTCTTGCCTTGTATGCTTCTCATGCTCCTTTTGGAGGAAATGTGGTTGGCTTGGAAGCTGCTTCATGGCGTTTTTTTGCACGAAATGCCAAAGATTTATCATGGGCTGAAGCAGCCACTTTAGCAGTATTACCAAATGCTCCCTCATTAATTTATCCGGGAAGAAACAGTAGGAAACTTCGTGATAAGCGAAATCGCCTTTTGGATCGGTTGGTGGAAAGAGAAATTATTGATTCCATGACTTGTAAATTGGCAAAATTAGAAGAAATACCTTCTAAAATTCATTCATTGCCAATGTTGGCTCCTCATTTATTGGATCAGGCAAATGTTGAACATACAGGCGAACGAATTACAAGCTCTTTAAACTATCGGCTTCAATTGCAGGTAAATGAGTTGGTCCGAAAATATCAGCGAAATTTAGAGGCCAATCAAATTCACAATATGGCTGTTTTGGTTTTAGATGTGGAAACCGGTCAAAGCATAGCTTATGTTGGAAATACCGCTAAATTGGATGAGGAAAATCATGGGAATCAGGTAGATATTATTCGTGCTGCGCGAAGTACAGGTAGTGTTTTAAAGCCATTTTTATTTGCCGGTATGCTGAATAGCGGAGAAATTCTTCCCAATACGCTCATTCCTGATATTCCAACTCAGATAGCAGGCTATTCGCCTAAGAATTTTAATCTTCGCTACGATGGTGCCGTTCCAGCCCAAAAGGCGCTGTCCCGGTCTTTAAATGTGCCTGCAGTTCGTATGCTTCGCGATTACGGTGTAGAGCCTTTTCACCACCTATTGAAGAAATTGGGAATGAGTACACTCAATTATCCGTCCGGACATTATGGATTGTCTTTAATATTAGGTGGTGCAGAAGGTACATTGTGGGATTTATGCGGGATGTATTCCGGACTGGCAAGAAACTTAAATCATTACAATCAATACAATAAAACTTATTATACGAATGATATTCGCGAACCGGTTTACCGACTTCGGGATTCAGTAAAAAAAGGGAATCCTGAAGTCCAGTCGAGACTAAGTGCTGCTTCCGTCTATCAAACATTTGAAGCCTTGCTGGAAGTCAACAGACCGGATGGTGAAAATGGGTGGAAATCTTTTTCTTCATCACGTAAAGTGGCCTGGAAAACCGGAACCAGTTTTGGCTTTCGCGATGCCTGGGCCATTGGAACTACACCTGATTTTGTAGTTGGAGTTTGGGTTGGCAACGCTGATGGAGAAGGCCGGCCGGGACTAACAGGTGTAAGTTCAGCAGCTCCTGTCATGTTCGATGTATTTAATTTACTTCCTTCAGGGGCTTGGTTTGATATTCCGTTTGAAGAGATGGAAGAGATTCCTGTATGCAGGCAAAGTGGATACAGAGCAGGTAGGTGGTGCGAAACTATTGATACGATGTTGGTTTGCAAAACAGGATTAGAGACCAATTCCTGTCCCTATCACCGACTTGTACATTTGGATGCCGGCAAGAGGTATCAGGTGAATTCTCAATGCGAAAAAGTGAGTAACATGATACATGTAAATTGGTTTGTGTTGCCACCGGCAATGGAATGGTATTATAAAAAAAGAAATGCGTTGTACCGACCTTTACCTCCCTTTCGGGATGATTGTTCCGGAGCTCAGAATCATGAAGTGATGGAGCTGATTTATCCGAAGGGAAACGATCAGATTTTTGTTCCCATCGATTTGGATGGAATTCGTGGGAAAGTTGTTTTTGAGATGGCTCATCATGATCCGGAAGCAGAAGTTTTTTGGCACTTGGATGGTGAATTTATTGGGACAACGGTTCATTTGCATCAGAAGGAATTAAGTCCGGATGAAGGAGAACACCTGCTAAGTTTGGTTGACAATCACGGCAATACTTTGTACAAGAAATTTACTGTAGTTGGAAAAAATGATAATGAAATAAACTAATAAGCTGGAATATGAATTGCAATTGAGCCTGTTGTTTTTTTGCCAAAAGCTTAACTTTAATGTTTAGCCTGCGTACTATCTTTGGCATTTCAGATATTAGGAAGACTAGATATGGTAAAAGTAAAATTTGAATATAAAATTCTTATTTCATATTTATTGGTGGGGGGATTATGGATCTCATTCTCTGATCAATTAGTGAAAAATGTAATCTCCGATCCCAATTATCTGACAGAAATACAAACTTTTAAAGGTTGGTTTTATGTTTTGGTGACTGGGATTTTGTTTTACTTATTGCTAAAGAAGCATTTGATTAAAATTCGGAATGCAGAAAAGAAAGCCAGAGAGAGCGATCAGTTGAAAACTGCTTTTTTGCAGAACATATCGCATGAAATAAGAACACCTATGAATGGGATTGTAGGTTTTGCAGGTCTTTTAAAAGAAAATGATCTGACCATAGATCAAAAGGAAATGTACCTTGATATTATTACTAAAAGTTCGGATCAATTGCTTAATGTAGTTAACGATGTGCTGGATGTTTCACTAATTGATTCGGGAAATGTGATCATTAATAAGACTCCCTTTAAGCTGAATGATTTTCTGGATCAAATTTATTCCTTTCATGGCACAGTTCTAAGGAAAGATATTTCTCTTCAATTGAATAATACGTTGTCTGGTTTAGCTCATATTGTTTTTTCCGATAGAGTGAAATTGGGACAAGTTCTCGATAATTTGATTAGTAATGCGATAAAGTATACTCCAAAAGGATTGGTCGAATTAGGATGTGAGATGAAGGAAGATCAATTGCTGTTTTCTGTAAAGGATTCAGGAATTGGAATTGCTCCGAAATATCATAAGAAAATTTTTGATCGTTTTCACAGAGCAGAGATTGAAACAACAAAAACTATTGGTGGTGCAGGCTTAGGTTTAGCCATTTGCAGAGGGAATGTGAATTTATTAGGTGGTGACATTTGGGTAGAATCCAATCTTGGAATTGGTTCCAAATTCTATTTTACAATTCCTGGTGATTTCGTTGTTCAGAAACCTACAGTAGAGGAAAAAGCAGATCCGAAGAGTGTTTTAAGGCCTGGTTGTGTGCTTGTTGCAGAAGATGAAGAATATAATTTTCTTTATATATCAAGAATACTAAACGATGCGGGAATCGATTTTTTAAGAGCAAAAAATGGACAGGAAGCAGTGGATATTTGTCGGAAGAACCCAAATTTAGGATTGATTTTGATGGATATTAAAATGCCAATTTTAAACGGTTACGAAGCCGTTAAGATAATTCGGGAGTTTCGTAATAAAATTCCTATTATAGCTCAAACCGCTTTTGCCATTGGAAATGAAAAAAGGAAGGCTTTGGATATTGGGTGCAACGATTACATCGCAAAGCCTTTTAAGAGAGAAGAGTTGCTAAATAAGATTAGAAAAAACACAAAGTAATTATTGACCTTTAACTAAAAAAAGGGACACAATTTTCGGTTGATTGATAACTTTTCAGCATTATTTCCAATAATTATCAATTTAAGAAGCCGGAAATTTCATAATGGCTCTCAATCACCACAAAATACAAATTGGAAGGGAATCATATCAAAATCCTTATTGTCTTTGTATTATGTATGGGAAATAGAGCGGTGCAAACTCTTTTTAATTTAATAGGATTTTATTGTTCAAAATGTAACTTTAGGCCAACTTAATAAGCCGGTTTATGGAATACCAAAAGATATTTACGGAGATTTTAAAAAAGATGGACGGATATAAGGATTCCGGGAGTCCTGCGTCATATATTCCGGAACTTCGTGATGTTGATCCCAGTAAATTTGGAGTTCATTTAATTACAAATACGAACCAAAATTATAGTTTGGGAGATTCTGAAGAAAAGTTTTCCATACAAAGTATTTCAAAAGTTTTGTCCTTGGTAATGGCATACAAGTTGGAAGATGAGAATTTATGGAAAAGAGTAGGGGTTGAACCATCTGGTACTCCATTCAATTCCTTGGTTCAGTTAGAATACGATCAGGGAATTCCGCGTAATCCATTCATAAATGCGGGAGCATTGGTAGTTTGCGATGTTTTAGTGGAACATCTGGAAAATCCTAAGAAAGAGTTTCTTCATTTTGTGAGAACTCTATCAGGCAATTCATCTCTTGAGTATTGTTCCCGTATTTCCGAATCAGAAAAATCAACGGGCTATCGAAATGCTTCTCTAATCAATTTAATGAAGGATTTAGGGAATATCCGTAACGACATTGATACCGTTTTGGACTTTTATTTTAATTTGTGTTCCATTGAAATGACTTGTAGTGAGCTGGCCAGAACATTCCTTTTTCTGGCTTCGTATGGGAAAGATCCTATAACTAATGAGAAGTTTTTAAGTTCCAGCAAATCGAAAAGGATTAATGCTGTGATGCAATTGTGCGGTTTTTATGATGAAGCTGGTGAATTCTCCTTTAAAGTTGGTTTGCCGGGGAAAAGTGGCGTTGGTGGTGGTATTGTTGCCATTCTTCCTAATCAATACAGCATTGCAGTATGGAGTCCAAGGTTGAATAAAAAGGGAAATTCGAGTAAGGGAATGAAATTTTTAGAACTGTTTACCAGTGAAACCGAATCGTCAATTTTTTAGTCATGTTGAAAACTCAAACCAAATTGCAACCGGTAGTATCAGTCAAATGGCTTTCTCAGCATTTGCATGATCCTAATTTGCTTATTCTTGATGCTAGTCTAAAGGATAATAAGGCCGGGTTAAAATCAGAATACGAAGGTGTTCAAATTGTAAATGCGCGCTTTTTCGATTTAAAAAATACATTTTGCGATCCTGACAATCCTATTTCAAATATGATTCCAAGTCCGGATCGTTTTACCTCAGAGTGCCGTAAACTGGGAATTAATAAGAATAGTAAAATAGTTGTTTACGATAATTTAGGTACCTATTCAAGTCCAAGGGTTTGGTGGTTGTTTAAAGCAATGGGGCATGATGATGTTGCTGTTTTGAATGGTGGTTTGCCGGTTTGGAGTAAAGAAAATTTTGCAGTTGAGCCTAAGAAACCAATTGAATTGGAACCGGGCGATTTCCAAGCTGATTTTCATCTGGAATCAGTTTTGAATTCTGAACGAATTCTTGAAAATATCAATAGTGAGCAGAGCCTTGTAATTGATGTTCGTTCAGAAGATCGGTTTTTGGGCAGAGTTCCCGAACCCAGGGAAAATTTGAAAAGTGGTCATATTCCAAAATCCATTAATCTTCCTTTTAGCAACGTTTTGGCTAATGGAATGTTTCTGCCGAAAAATGAATTAAATGAGATTTTTGAAAGCTTATCCGTAAAGAATAAACCCTTGGTTTTTTGTTGCGGATCGGGTGTAAGTGCTTGTATTGTTTTACTGGCCTGCGAGCTGGTGCGAACAAACAGCAAGTATCTTTACGATGGTTCGTGGGCGGAATGGGGACAGTTGGAAAATTATCCGATCGAATAATTCTTCTTTCTATTTCTGATTTGCACAGAAGAATCATTTGGCTATCTTTAGAATCATTCTAAACCATACCACTGTAAAATGATGAGTTTTTAGTGGAAATGAAATATCTATCGTAATCATGAATCGACTGTTACCTGTTAATTGTATTGAGGATATCATACCGGAATATCGACATACTCCCATTGGATTGTTGCTGGAGTTCCATAACTTAAAACGGCCTTTTGCCACTTATACCGAAGCCCAGCTTTTGGTTGGTATGTGTATGGATAATCGCAAACATCTGCATATCCCTGAAAATTTCTCTTATATCATTCGATCAGGAGGAGCCAATTTAAGATATAGTGAGTTTAAAGTTTCATATGCCATTTCTGTTGGTAAAATTAAGCACATAGCACTCATTGGCCATGATAACTGCGGCATGGTTAATCTGCATTCCCGAAAGGATGAATTTATTCGTGGTTTGGTTGATGCTGCAGGTTGGACCGCAGAAAGAGCCGAAGAACATTTTACCAATTTTGCTCCTATGTTCGAAATAGGAAATGAAATAGAATTTGTAGTGACTGAAGCCAAGCGATTGCGTGTGAAATATCCGAAAATTACGGTTGCTCCTTTGTTCTATCATGTGGAAACCAACCGCTTGTCGATTGTAGAAGAATAATTTTTAAGCAGTTGATCGAGTCGTGCTTTTCGCAAGAATAATCAGATTATTGCAGATATTAGATTTATTCCTGTAGTTTTGCATTTCAATTGGATGGAAGCAGAGAAAAAATGGAAGTAAAACGACTAAATAAGGCAATTGCCGAAACAGGATATTGTTCACGAAGAGAGGCTGATAAGCTGATTGAGAGTGGGAGAGTTAAGGTGAACGGTACAACAGCTGATTTAGGTGTTAAGGTTACCAGCGAGGATACGATCAAGGTAAAAGGACAAACCATTACCAAGCAAGTAGGAAATATCTATTTGGCATTTAATAAACCAATTGGCATCACCTGCACTACAGATACTCATATCAAGGGAAATATCATAACTTACCTTAATTATCCGGAGCGGATTTTCCCAATTGGACGATTGGATAAACCGAGTGAAGGGCTTATTTTTCTCACCAATGATGGCGATATCGTGAATAAAATACTTCGTTCACGAAACAATCATGAGAAAGAATATGTTGTAAGGGTGAATAAAAGAATTACTTCTGATTTTATTAAAAAAATGGGAAATGGTGTTCCAATTCTAGATACCGTAACTAAGAAATGTAAAGTTTGGAGAGTTGATGATTTTACATTTAAAATAATTCTGACTCAGGGTTTAAACAGACAAATTCGTAGAATGTGCGAATATTTGGATTATAATGTAAAAACCCTGCAACGGCTTCGGATTATGAACATCTCCTTGGGCAGCTTAAAAGTTGGAAAGTACCGCTCATTTACTAAAACTGAATTACAAACCTTGCTTAATTTGTGCGAGGATTCTGCAAAAACCTTCGATGAGATTTAAAATAGTAATATTCTTAAATTTTAATTTCTTTTTTCTTTACTATTTGTTGCAAGATCAACTAAATCAGGTAATATCGTCTCTGATTTTTTTATATTTGTAGGAAACCAGATCGAATTGCAACTATGAAACCTGCCAATTTAATTCTTCTTTTATTTTTACTCTTTCAGACGACTTTTATTTCCGCAATCGAAAAGCCGTTTGGGATTTTCGTCATTAATCACGACCGAAGTGAGTATCAGGCAATGAGCCAGAATTGGGACGTAGCATTTGATGAGCTTGGAAGGGCGTATTTCGGGAACAGTGGTGGTGTACTTGAATACAACGGGAAAGATTGGGTTTTGCATCAGCACAGATCTAAATCGGCAATTCGATCTCTGCTATTTGATGAGCAGAGTCAGAGATTGTATTCGGGGTGCTATGAAGATTTTGGATATTGGAAGAGGGACAGTTTAGGCGTACTAAATTATTATTCATTAGCCGAAAAATTAAACGATTACAAGTTCTCTAGTGAGAGAATTTGGTCCATTGTTAAGAGCGGAAAAGAAATACTTTTTCAGTCATTCCCAACACTTTTTATATACAATACGGAAACCGAAGAGGTAAAATCTGCAGCGCCGGGAGGTGAACTGATGTTTTTAGGAAAGGTAAATGATACAGTCTATTCAAGAGTTAGTGGTCGTGGAATTTGTAAGATCGAAGCCGGGGAGATTAAAGTTATTGATGATTCCGATTTTGCAAAAAATGCGACTATCCGTTTTTATTTACCCAACGAGCGTGGTATTATTGTTGGCGATGGGAAATCAGGACTTCATATTTTAAAGGATGGAAAAACTAAGAAATGGAATTGTGAAGCCAATAAGGTATTGTCTTCAAAAGATGTAAATTCTGCCGTTTCTATTGGTGATACTGCATATGCAATAGGAACTTTATTGGGTGGTTTATACATTATTAATCATGACGGTAAAATTCTTAGCCACATCGACCGACAGTCTAAATTAGAAAACAATACTGTTTTGGGAATGGCTCTCGATCATTCAGGAGATTTATGGCTGGGAATGGATAACGGATTGTCCTATGTCGACTTAAATTCGACCATTGAGTATAAAATTGATATGGATAATGCTCCATCAGCAATTTATTCTGTAATAAAACACAATGGATACATTTATATTGGAACAAACAATGGGGTTCTTTGCTCAAAATTTGATAAGGATTATGCAGATCTGGATTTCAGGGAATTATCCCTTTTAGAGGGAATTACCGGGCACATTTGGAAATTGGAAATTTTGAGGGGCGAACTCTTGTGTGGAAGTAATAATGGTATTTTCAAATTGGATCAGGGAAACTCTTATCCATTGTCAACAGCAATCGGAGGTACCGATTTTGAAATTATTGAAAAAAACGGGCAGGAATGGTTAATAGAGTCTACCTACTTCAAGATTAGAATGTTTAAAAGGGAAAATAACCAATGGGTTTTTTCTCATTTTGTTGATGGTTTCGAGGGATCGTGTCGCTTTATTGAGGTTGATCATGCAGGTTATATTTGGATTAGTCATGAAATTAAAGGCTTGAATCGTTTGAAGCTATCTGATGATTTTAGAAAGGTAGTATCCAACAAGTATTTTGGTTTGGAATCAGGCTTGCCTACAGAATATCAGCTGAATGTTTTTACAGTTAATAACCGGGTGGTTGTAACAACAGGAGAGGAGATTTATACTTACGATGATCTCACAGATAGAATGTTGCCTTTTAATAAGTTAAATAACACTCTTGGCCGTTTTAAAAAGGCTGTAAATATTGTAAATGCCGATCAAAACCATTTTTGGGCTATTGCTGATAATGAAGCTGCTTACATGAAAAACATAGCAGATTCGATGAGTTTTGTAAGAGCTTTCACCTTGGATAAGCAATTTTCATTTCCCGATAAGTATCAGAATATTTCAATTAACAAAGATGCCAGTGTTTTATGTCTGGAGAATGGCTTTGCTATCCTTCCCAATGAATCGAATGATGTATACAAGCATCAGCCATTGGTCATCACTCAAGTTGTAAAGGAGAAAAAAGGTGTCGATAACAAAGGAATTTTACTGCCTTTGCATAACAACAAGACTTTGGAACTAAAGAACAGAGATAATTCTTTGGAATTTACTATTAACTCGGTTAATTATGGACCTAATGATGTAACCTATCAATACCGTATTGTGAATCTTTACGACGATTGGATTGAAGATGAAACTGAAAATGTAAATACAATAAATGATATACCGCACGGAGAATATGTATACCAGGCCAGAGCTGTATTTTCCGACGGCAGCAGATCAAATGTGGTAGAATACCCATTCGTAATTTTGCCTTCTTGGTTTGCTTCAAAAACAGGCGTTGTTGTTATCATTTTGTCACTGGTGGTTTGTGTTGGTTTATTGATTGTTTTTAACAAACGCATTTTAGAGAAACAGACCTATATCATTGAGAAAAAACATACCGATCAGCACAAGAAAAACGAATCGACAATAGAGCAGCTTCAAAATGATGTTTTGCAGAAAGAACTGGAGAATCTGCAGGGAAAATTAACGGTTTCAGCCAATGCTCTGGTTGAGAAGGACAGATCGATAAATACAATAAAACGCGAATTGGAAGTTATGTTCCAAAAATTGGAAGGACGTTTTCCTCACCGCGATTACGATAAAATTTTGAAAGTAATAAACGGACAGCTGACTCAGAAAAAAGACATGCTCGATTTTGAGCGGCATTTTGCAGCATCTCAAAGTGGGTTTTACGATGAGTTGAGGCAGAATTATCCAAATTTAACTCCTGCGGATTTGCGTTTGTGTTCTCTCTTGAAAATGAATATGAATTCGAAAGAAATTTCAATACTTCTGGGAATTACAGTTCGAAGTGTGGAGGTGAGCAGATACAGACTACGAAAAAAAATGGAGTTGGAACCCGATGAAAATCTCACCAAAGTGATTATGAGGTATTAATTGATTTGTCAGTTAATTGAAACAGATTGAATATTTCGGTACAATTGTGCCGCTATATAAACGGATGTTACCGCTGCATTCGTATAAGCCGGTCATATTCTCACTATAAGCAAGCCGTTTATGCCAGAGTATGACTTGAATCTAAAAGAAACATTTTGGGAGGCATAATTTTGTTGGTGATTTAATATCTGCCGCAGACCTGTATGTTACCACCATAAGAATGTAACCTACTACTGTAGGAATGCAATCTACTACTGCAGGAATGTAACCTATTACTGTAGGGATGTAACCTATTACTGTAGGAATGTAATATACTACCACAGAACTGTATGATGTCACCGTAAGACTATATGTTGACACCACAGGACTATATATTACTATCGTTTAGTTGCGATTAATTATCGTGATGCAGGAATAAATTACTGTTTAAGTTGATTAATTATTGCAAAATGTAAATTATTATCACTATTTTTAAACATGACTTCGAATAAAACGATCCCCATCAACGAGCTGATCTTATCAGAAATGAAAAAGCAGGAAGTGAGCATATCTGCTATGGCTAAAAAGCTTGGTTTAAGTATAAATGCCACTTACAACACCCTAAAAAAGCCAGACATTCAAACCGATCGTCTGACTCAGATTAGTGAGATTCTTCAGGTGAATTTTTTTAAGATACTCGCCGGTGATCTCAATATTGAAAACCCAATCGATCCACAAATAGAGAAGCTTACTACTGAAAATAAAATTCTGAAAGAGGTAATTCGCCTTTTGGGTGGCAACAAATAATACTATTAAATATCAGGAGAGCTTAGAATAGCGGCTTGTTATGCTCATCCTGTAATCAAGCCACTTATGCCGGTGTCTGACTTTATTCTGAATCTAAAAGGACTATTTTAGAAGATGAGTTTTGATATTCTTTTTAACGAGGGAGAATTTCATTTTTCGTTGGCTGTAAAGCAAAAAAAACAGCGGTACAATTTAGAAACTGTACCGCCATAACTACTAAAACTAACTATTGATACACTAATGCTTAAAGTTAAATGAACGTTCGTTTGATTCTTCGGAGGAATTAGTACTTACCCAAAGTTTAAAATCACCATCCTCGGCAACGAAATTCATGTTAATATCGAAGAATTTTAAATCATCTTCCGAAACTGTAAATTGTATTTCTTTACTTTCTCCTGGCTCTAATCCTACTTTTTCAAATCCTTTTAATTCTTTCACAGGACGGGTTACACTTCCGTATAAATCCTGAACATACAATTGCACCACTTCTTCTCCGTAAACGTCTCCAGTGTTGCTTATTGTTGCATTTACTGTTAATTGCTCTCCTGACTTAAGAGTATTCGTATTTAATTTCACATCTTTTATCGAAAATGTGGTATAACTTAAACCATATCCAAAAGGATAAAGAGGGGAGTTTTCAACATCGATATAGGTGGATTTATAATCTGCGTCAGGATTATCTTTGGGGATTGGACGACCTGTGTTTTTAGCATTGTAATAAATCGGAACCTGACCAATGTTGCGTGGAAAAGATAAGGTTAGTTTCCCAGATGGATTGTAATCACCCGAGATTACGTCGGCAAGAGCATCTCCTGCTGTTGTTCCCAAATACCAGGCTTCTACAATTGCATCCATATTCTCATTTTCCCATGACAAATCCAGGGGACGTCCGTTCATAAGTACTAAACCTGTTGGTTTATTTAGTTTTTTAAGCTCTTTTAGAAAATCCTGCTGAACGCCTGGCAGTTGAATATTTGTTCTGCAGGCAGCTTCGCCTGACCAATTGAAATCTTCTCCCATGGCAACAAGAACAAGATCAGCTTTACCCGCAATACTTAATGCCGATTTAAATCCTGATTTATCGTTTCCTTTTAAATCGCAGGCGGGAGCATAGGTAAATTGAATATTTGAACCTTTGTATTTTTCTTGTAAACCATCAAATAAAGAAACACTTTGGTTTCTATCTCCGCGGCCTGCCCATTCTCCATTTAAGCTGGTCTGGTTTTTAATCATCGGACCAATTAAAGCGACTGTTTTTCCTGAAGATTTACCAATTGGGAATATGTTTTCGTTTTTCAATAAAACAACAGAACGTTTCGCAATATTTCTTGCTGATACCAGAAATTCCGGTCTCATTCGGGTTGATTCCTGTCTGGCTTCATCCATATATCGATAAGGATCGTCGAAAAGGCCAAGCAGGAATTTCATTTCCAGAATTCGACACACCGCGATATCTATGCTTTCCACACTTACTTTTCCGGCTTCAACCTGAGCTTTTAAGTTCTCCAGGTAAACACCACCTGTCATATCCATGTCAATTCCGGCGTTTACGGCCAATTCTGCAGCCTGAGCTTCGTTTTTTGCAATACCGTGTTCAACCAATTCGTTAATTGCAGTGTAGTCGGTAACTACGAAGCCTCTAAAGTCCCATCGGTCTCTAAGAACATCTTTGTATAAATATTTGCTCGCAGTACATGGTACGCCGCCAATTTCGTTAAAAGCAGTCATGAACGTAGCTACGCCGGCATCTTTGGCAGCTTTGAAAGGAGGAAGGTAGATTTCATTTAAAGTACGTTCCGAAACTTCAGCTGTATTGTAATCGCGGCCAGCTTCTGCAGCTCCGTATGCAGCAAAATGCTTGGCACAGGCCAGCACCGTATTGGTCGATTTTAAATCTTTCCAGCCTTCGCCCTGAAAACCTTTAACTCTTGCTATGGCAACCAGTTTCCCAAGATAAACATCTTCTCCGGCGCCTTCCATTACGCGACCCCAGCGTGCATCTCTGGCAATGTCAACCATGGGTGCAAAGGTCCATGAAATGCCCTCGGCGGCAGCTTCTGTTGCAGCTATCCGGGCACTTTCTTTTATTAAATCAAGATCCCAGGAACATGATTCTGCAAGCGACATTGGGAATATGGTTCTAAAGCCGTGAATTACGTCGTATCCGAAAAGTACAGGAATTTTTAGTCTTGATTCTGCCAGTGCAGCCTCCTGAAGTGGTCTGACTTTTTCAACAGTTGCTTCGTTAAACATACTTCCTACCAAACCTTTTTTAAGATAGGGCATTACCTCATTCTGCATTTCGGGTCCTGTAATATCACCTCTTCCTGAAAACTGAGTCATTTGTCCAATCTTCTCCTCTAATGTCATTAATGAGAGAACAGAATCAACTTTTCGTTCAATTTTGGCATCGCCGCTGTAACTCTTGTATTTCGATTTGGATGTATTGCATGAAAACATTGCAATGGATACCAATAGGATGAATAGTGTAAGCTTTGTTTTCATTTTTAGAATCATTTTCATTGTAATTTTTAATTAACTGTAATCGCTTTTTTTTGTTTGGATGCTTTCCTGTGATCAATTATTTACTCTTGCCAAAGAGCCACTTTAATAAATCAGGTTCTGCAAATGCCTGATCCCAACTATTGTGATTGGCCTCTGGATAAAGTGTGTATTTTGATTCCGTATTATATTTTTTTTGTTCATCGTAGACCTGTTGAGAATATTTTGGGGGTACAACATCATCTTTGGCCCCATGAAAAAACCAAATTGGAACATGAGAATATTTTGTGACCAATTCTGGGTTGTGTCCGCCGCAAATAACAGCTGCGGCAGTATACTTATCCGGCCAACGGTATAAAAATTCAAGCGTTCCTATTCCTCCCATCGATAAGCCCATGATGTAAATTCTCTTTGGGTCGATATTTTCTTCCTGTATTATTTTATTTACTAACTGATCGGCCATATAGGCTGGTTTTGTTGGTCCTGATTCCGTAGGGAATTTCAAAATCCAGTCTCCTTCTGCTGATTTTTCTTTTAATCGATGTGTCCACTTACTATCAGGAGGACACTGAGGAAAAACAACAATAGCAGGATACTCTTTTCGGTTTGTTTGATCCAGAAAAAGCTTCGCTCCATGAGTCAGCTGCTTTTGGTTGTCAGTCCCTCTTTCACCGGAACCATGAAGAAATAATACCAATGGATATGTCTTCCCTTTTTCCATGTTTTCGGGATAAAGGATTCGATATTTTAAGGTGTCCTGTCCAAGAATAAAATTGTTCTTTTGATACAGGTTTAAGTCTTGAGCATAAGTGTACCCTAAACTCAAAAAAAGGATCAATCCGAGAGATATAGTTTTAATTTTTTTCATTTTGATTTACGGATTCGTATTTTTTTAAAGTGTTTTTGATTGCTGATTTACTGTTCAATGATGAAATCCAGCTTATTTAATCCTTCTTTAACTTCGGGACAATTCATGAATAAATTCCAAAGTAAACCAGTTCTGTAGTTCTCAATCATGCATACAATAGGCCCCTGATCGATGGCTAAATAACTTCTTGGATACCAATTGTGCTCAACACTAAAAGCATCGTATGGACCATATTTACCAAAGGTTTTGTCTCCCAAATTGAAGTAAATATTTTTAGCCACTTTCATACATTCATCGGGGGCATAAGGGAAAGAGGACAGAGCTGCAGTGGGAGCGATGATTCCATAGTCTTTATCGGGATTATGAGCGGCATAACCCAAATAGAGATCACTTGCAATCAAATCATTTCGTTCTCTTCCTCCACCATCTTCCCATTCGCTGTAACCTTTTATGGAATAGCTGGCTGTTAATCCCCACAGATTTTCGCCATATCCATCAAACTTTTTAGGGTTTTGAATGCAATAGGCACGATTCATTAGGGTGTGCGCAACATTAATATCCCAATAGTTGGCATATTTATCGGAACTGATACTTGGATTAAAACCTAAATAGGAATAGTGTGCCCAAAACAAAGGTCCGCCTGCTGAAGGATTGCCATTGTGTTTTAGATCCAATGTGTATCCGTATTTTGAACTTGGCTGAACAATGTCTCCATTTCGGGCCCAACCTTTGTGATATGAATCGGCTTTGATGGAATAGTTAGGAGATGAGGCTCCTGTGATGTACGTGATTAAACATTCATTGTAGCCTTCCAAAGGAAAATTCATTTGCCAGGCATAGTTTGGAGACCAATGCCAGTAAAGTACATCACTGCCGTCTTTCTCGTACCAGTTAAATTCTATGTCATGCCAAAGGGTTTTAATTCTTTCGCTTAATTGTTTTTCTCTTTCTGATCCGGTTTTAAAGTATTCCTGAACACAGATTAAACCCTGTGCAAGAAAGGATGATTCAACCAAATCACCGCCGTTATCTTTCTCCCCAAAGGGAACTACTTTCCCTGTTTTTCCATCCA
Source organism: Labilibaculum sp. K2S (assembly GCF_030372765.1). GTDB lineage: Bacteria > Bacteroidota > Bacteroidia > Bacteroidales > Marinifilaceae > Labilibaculum. Next base: position 77,485 of record NZ_JAUCMW010000020.1, read on the forward strand.
TCCAATGTGGCCAGGCTCCGTGAAAACGATCTGCTTCTTCCAAGAAACCGGCCATTTTTTCAAATCGCTGCACGCCTTCTTCACGGGAAATAAATCCTCTGTCGATTCCAACAAGTATAGCCATAAGCCCGAAACCCGAACCTCCGGTTGTTACAACATGCTGATCGTTTTGCGGATAAATACCTGACAGATTAATTCGCTCAGGAGCCAAACCCGAATTGGGTTCTGCGCCATCCCAGAAATACTGAAAAGTATAATACTGAATGGTATCCAATAACATTTCATCGGATAATCCCTGATAAATTCTTGGGCCATTATTACCAGTTTCCTCTTCGGGAATATTTACTTCTTTATCTTTACCACATGATGAAAGAAGCATGAAAAGAGATAGTAAAATTGTATAATTCATAACTTGTTGTCTTATTTTACTTCAATAACCTGAGCAGTTTTCGAAATACCATTTTCATTAAATGCTTCAATTGTAATATAGTAGGTCTTGTCAGAATCTAGTGATTTAAGCAAATGTTCATTTTTACCATAAATCATCCATGAATTATATAGCTTGTCCGGAGCGATTCCCCAAATGATATTATATCCCTGGCAGTTTTCCTCTTGTTTCCAGCTGATTTTTGCATCGCGTCGGTCTTTTAAGCGTTCAACGCTAAAGTTCTTCACTGTTGATGGTGCTTTGCCTGAAGCATTTCCAAATATTCGAATATCCGAAATTGCAAGCGATGGAGTAGGAACCTCAATATTGGTATACTTTATAAATCTTGCCTTATAGGCCTGATCCAGTTCAACGTAATCGTTGGGAGTGTCTTTAAAGCTTTTGGACTTGTCAATCAGTGATTTCCAATTTGATCCATCAAGAGAGTATTCAATCAGATATCGATGTTTCAAATTTTCATATCTGCCATACATATCCGATTTGTAATCGTGAAAATTGATTTGAATCGCTTTTACATCCATTGGTTTTTCCAGGTCGATAATAAACCATTCTCCGCCTGTGTTTGTTTCTGACAGCCAGAATGTTTTCACATTTTCATCCGTTAGGTTTTCAATTCCTTCGGGAGATGAACTTTTAACGGGTTTATGGTATGATAAAAGCATCCATCCACGAAATTTGCCGGTTTTTTCTTTTGAATTTGGGGCATAATGTGGATAATCTCCAAACCGGGTATTGCTGTACATGAGTCCGTCTTCATCAAAGAAAATAGGATGCATACAAAGTCTGCGTTCCCAGATTTCGGTAACAGAAAGTGCCATGGAACCAAAATGCCAATAAGCACCTGAGGTTGTTTTGACGATGCTTCCATGTCCGGCTCCGTTCATGAATCCCCCGGGCTTGTATACTACCGGATTATGAGCTTGGTAGGTATAAGGTCCCATTGGATTTTTAGAGGTGTAAACACCATCGGCATAAACATTAAATTCTGTTCCTGGTGCCGCATACATCATGTAATAAGTTTCTTTGTGCTTTGTTAGCCAGGCACCTTCCATATATCCTTTAAGCAGGGTATCCGAATGGTTTTCTCCAAATCGTTCCCATCCGTGTATTTCCTGATTAAGGCTGAATAATTCAGTGGTGTTTTTTTTGGCAATAAATCTTTTGTTTTTGTCTAACTTTTTGGCTCTGATCGGAAATTTATTGGAAGATCCCCAAAAGATATAAGCCTGGTCATCATCATCAATAAACAGATCTGGATCTTGAAGATCAGTAAGAATGGCAGGGACAATTTTCCAATCTCCTTTTTTAGGATTATCGGTATATAATACACTCATTTGTCCTGAAGGATCACCGGTTACGTATAGAACCGAGTCTTTGTAGTTGTGAGCAGCAGGAGCATTGCATCCCTGAAAATACCATTTTTCCGGTTGAATGAAATCCCAATTTTGTAAATCGGTTGAATGCCAGTAACCCAATGAACGGGTAACAAACATGTAATATTCACCACGAAATTCCACCACAGCCGGATCTGCTCCAGAGCGATAAGAAAGGTCGTTTTGGGAATTATAAATCATGTAGGTGTAGTCAACATTTAGCGGATTGCAATAAGTTTCAGCTGTACGCTGAGCAAAAGTTGCAGCACTTACAAAAGTTAAAAGGATGGTTAATAGTCTGAGCATTGGTTTTAATTCTGGTTGAGTAATATTGTATTCCAGAGGCTTCTGGTTTTGAGAAACCTCTGGAATTAAGAATTCTAAACAGAGAGATTACTTCTCTGCGTCATATATTGTTTGAATCTCTTCCTGGCTAAGCGCCTTGTTAAATATGCGCAACTCATCAAGGAAACTTGAATCGGATAAATGATTCCAGTAACTGAAAGTTTCGCCTCCGGCACCAATCGTCATTGTGGTACATCCGGTCCAGTCAATAGCTTTAGAAAGATCTGAGGATAACATTTCCACACCGTTGAAATAAATTGTGCTTTTTGTTAGGGAAACGGTGACTGCAATTTGAATCCACTCGCCGGCAGTTACATCGATAACACCACCATCATTCCAAACTTCTGCTGTTTCGGTCCCAACATTTAATTTTATTCTTTGTTCGGTTGCACTGCCTTCCCGCAACAATCTAAAGCCTTGGTTGCGATTTTCGGGAATGTTATTTCCAACTACGAGAATTCCAGCGCGGTTCGGACTAGGGTTTACTTTATACCAAAATACAGTACTAAACTCTTCTCCAAACAGCCCTTCGATAGGAAAAGTAAGGTAAGAATCAGTGGCTCCAGCAAAAGCATCACTTCCAAGTACACTTTCGCCCGCAAAACCTGTTGTGCCTACTACTGTGGCGTCATTGTAGCTAATTAAATCGGTATTGCCTCCATCGAAAGGCATATAGAATGTTTCACCGTATTTTGGCTGGTATGGATTGGTAACATTAATCATATCTTGAATCTCGTCTGCAGTTAGTGCTTTATTGAATAAACGGAGTTCATCCATAGCACTTCCATCAGATTTGTGATCCCAATAGCTAAATGTTTCGCCTCCAGAACCAATTGTCAATGTTTCGCATCCAGTCCAATCAACACCTGCATCCATAGGGGAAGAGCTCATTTCAACGCCGTTAAAGAATATTGTACATTGTGTTTGTGAAATGGTAAAAGCGATGTGAACCCATTCTCCGGCGGCAACGTCAATAACATCACCATTATTCCAAACTTCAGCAGTACCAATACCTACATTAAGCTTAATTCTTTGCTCGGCACCATTTCCTTCTCTGAGTAATCTAAATCCCTGATTACGATTTTCAGGGGTATCATTTCCAACAACCAAAATACCTGCCCGATCCGGCGATGGATTCACCTTGTACCAGAATGCAGCAGTAAATTCAGGTGTAAGCATTGAAGCAATTGGGTAAGTTAGATAAGAATCGGTGGTTCCTGAATAAGAATCCGTTCCGATTATACTTTCCCCGGCAAAACCAGGAGATCCAACCTTAGTTGCCTGTACGATATTTACCAATTCATAATAATCTCCATCAAATGGCATGTAGAACAATTCTCCATCGAATAATGGTGTGTAAGGAGGTTCTTTTGAGAAATTTACCGAGGATGTGGTACTTTTACCTTCCAAATCAGTTGCTGTCACAGTCATAATGTGATCTCCTGTATTTACATTGTCATAGGTAAATTTTTCAAGAGCAATTCGATAATCAGTAAATGTAGTAAAACCGGCTATTTCAGTTCCATCCATTAGCACAGATATGCTTCCAATTTCAATATCATCTGTTACTTTAATATCAATGTCAATTGATGTTACCAAATCAAGAACTTTTATGATTGTTCCTTCAGTAGGGTAGTTTATTTTGACTACGGGGGCAGTTTCATCCACTCCTGGTTTCACTGCTGTAATCGGATCAATTCCTTCGTCGCATGCCGTAGCAAATACGAGAGCAATCATTACAATTAGTATATTTTTAAATAATTTCATATGATTATTATTTGTTTCTGTTTGCCATATGGAACTCCCAAATTACACTCATTCTCTTGTGTGTAATTTTTTTACATGGTCGTTTCATTTTCTTCATTTTAATGATCAAAATTATTAGTTGCTGCCTTTTAAGACTGGAAGTAAATCAACTTGATTTTGAGGATATGGTAAATAAATCAAATCAGCATTAAAGGTTCTTCCTTCGTAGCTTAACTCGTTGTATTTTTCAAGACGAACCATATCAAAAAAGCGTGTTCCCCATTCCATGGCTAACTCAGCAAATTTCTCATCCATAACCTGTGCATTTGTAACTCCTGAAATTGATGTTAAACCAGCTCTTTCCCGAACTAAATTAACCGCAGCATCTGCAGATATTGATGTGCTTGATGCGCCTTGAGTTATTGCTTCGGCGTGCATTAACAGGATTTCAGCATAACGAATGCAGGTGAAGTTTTTGTTTGTACCGTATGTAGTACGTCCAGGTGTAAGTTGATCTGATGGTAAATAGTGCTTGCCGCTGGCAAAAAGTGCACGGGCATAATCATTAATAACATCTCCCGATCGGGTTGTATTGGAAACCCATGCAGGTAGTGTTGCATAATTCGGATCTTTTTGAATTTCAGCAATACCTCTGTCTGTAAATAATACACTGGTTTCCAAACGAACAGTCTCACCTCTGTCAAGCATGAATTTGATGTACTTTAAGCTAGGTTCCCAAAATCCCCAACCACTGCCGGCTCCTTCAACTTTTGGAGTCCAGCTTTGCGGTCCAAAGAATTCGAACAGGTAACTTTTGCTATCTCCTGAAGCTTGTCCAAAGTCAGAATATTGCATTTCCAATAAATTCTCATTGTTTAGCTTCCCGGGAATTTTAAACAGCTCGTAAAAATCAGCTTCCAAGCTAAATTTAGCGGAACTGATAATTTGCGAAGTAGCATCAGCAACTGCCTGATAATTTTTTAACTCCAAATTGGCAAGCGCTTTAATTGCAAGTGCAGTGTATTTAGTAACGCCGCCACGAATATCGGTTCTTTGATTCGGATTCATATCCGGTAAGAAAGGAATTGCCTCGTCCATTTGATCAGAGATGTGCTGCATTACATCATTTTTTGATGTGATATCTGCAACCAATAATTCTGTTGGATCAGAACTGGTTGGAATCAGAATACCTCCCCATGTTCGGGATATATTAAAGAGAATCCAGCTACGAATTGTTTTTGCTTCTGCAATGTACTGGTCTGCCAAGCTTTGGTTCCCGGTTTCATCAGCATACAATTGAATTTGCTCCATTGTACTGTGAGAGGTAATTACATCGCGGTATTCACCTTCCCAGGCGGAATTGTACATCCAAAAATCCTTGTTGTAATTGTACATGTCAGTCTCGGCAAAATCTTGCTGATCACCTAAACCTCCTGCATTCACATCATCTCCCCGAACAGACATTAATGGATTTGCTTCCCAGCCTTTATTATTGAATTCTGCATAAAGACCAATTAAGGGTGAAATCATATTTTCAGCAATAGAATAGTCAGTGCTGTCTGTAATGGCAATATTCTCGGCTGGTTCGTCTAATTTGTCATCGCAGGCTGTTGCAAATAGAATTGCAGCGGCTGCAAAGGTGATCTGTATAGAATATTTAAATAGTTTCATGATGAAATGTTTTTTCGAATTAAAAATTAACATTTAAGCCAAGTGTATATACTGCAGGAATAGGATAGGTTTGTGTATCAATTCCATTTTCTACTTCAGGATTAAATCCATTGTAGCTAAATACGGTTAAAGGACGATCTGCAGTGAATGAAATTCTAGCTTCAGGAACTTTTACACCAAACATTACCTTTTGTCTTATATTGTAAGCAACTTGAATGTTTTGAATTCTGAAATAGGATCCATCTTCAACAAAATAATCACTCATCTTTTGATTCCAGCCTTTTCTTAATCCTGCAGAGGAAGGATATTTATTTGATGTTCCCTCACCATGCCAACGATTTTTTGCAAGATCAGCATCCAGGTTTCCATCATTTGTCCAGATTAACTCACCGCGTTTACGATTGAGAATTTTGTTTCCAGTCTGTCCTAAAATATTCATTGTGAATTCCCAGTTCTTGTAAGTTATGCCAAGATTTGCACCGTACATGAAATTTGGAAAATAAGAGCCTAAAACAACTCTGTCGTCATCATCAATTTTTCCATCCTTGTTTTGATCTTTGTATTTTAAATCACCGGGAGCTAAGCCATTTTCCACGGCAACAGGATCAGCAGCGACTTCAGCCTCGTTTTGATAAACACCAACTACCTCACGTCCGAAAAATGCCAATAATGGTTCACCTACAATTGAACGTTGACGAAATTCTGCTTGTCCACCGTCAATATATGGCTGACCAAATAAATCCCTTACTTCGTTTTTAAGAGTAGCAAAGTTTGCTCCGATTGAGTATTTTAAATCTTTTGTAATATTGTCACTCCAATTCAAAGCCAGCTCGAATCCCGAGTTTCTGATTTCTCCGGCATTTTTTCTTACTGTGCCTCCTACAAGAGGATTGGTAACATCAATAACTGCATTTTTTGTGTCGCGGATATAATAATCAGCATCTACAGATAGTCTGTTAGCAAGAAGAGTTGTCGTAACACCAAAGTTTGTTTCTTCGGTAACTTCCCATTTAAGAGAAGAGTAGGTACTCGAGGTTGTTGTTCCGGAAACTAAAACACCATCAATAGCAGTTGTTACAACATTGGTTGAATTAGCACCATCGCTGGCCGCGATTTTATTATTTCCCAGTTTACCCCAACTTGCGCGAAATTTTAAAAAGTCAACAAATTCGATATCCTTCATGAAGCTTTCTTCAGATAGAACCCAACCAGCACCAACAGTTGGGAAATAACCCCATTTTTCCTGATACTTTGAGCTGCCATCAGCTCTCATTGTTCCGTATAGTAAATATTTGTTGTTGAAGTTATAAGACATTCTTCCAAAATAGGACATGCCATATTGTTTTCTTCCGTCATCATTAACACTATCAGATGGTTTACTCTTAGATTTACTAATGTACCAGTTTTCTTCCAGTCCGGAGGGGAAATTTAAACCGGTTGCACTAAGATAATTCCATGTTTCATCCCTGTAAGATGATCCGGCCATAAGTGTAAGATTATGACCACCAAAGCTATCGGTATAGGTTAAAATATTATCCCAGGTCTGGTTTGTTGTAGTTTGAGAGTTTTTTTGAACTGAGTCATCAGTGCGTTTAAAATTAGTGCTGACAAAATAGGCAAGATCAACAAAACGTCCTTCCTGAGAAGTGAAATCCTGACTGTAAGTTGTTTTGAAATTTAATTTTTTGGGTATTAGGTCCAGTTTAGCATAGAAATTTGCAAGAATTTTTTTTGTTCTAATACGATTTTCACTTAAATCCATTGTTGGAAATGGGTTTTTACCTCCCCGATACCCCAAGTCCTCAGCACTAGCATATCTTGTTGGGCTTGCAGCAGTATTTAGTTCATCGTAAACAGGCATAATTGGTACCGCAAAATAAGCAACATTCCAAGCTGCTGATTCAGGTTCATATTTCGTTGCGTTACTTAAAATTACATTGCCACCAATTGTGAACCATTCATTTGCCTGAAAGTCAATTTTTGAACGAAGATTAAAACGTTCATACTCATTCTTCATATTCAAAACACCTTCCTGGGTAAAGAAACTTGTTCCTATTGAGTAGGTCGTATTCTCGTTACCTCCGGATACACTTAAACTATGATTTTGAATAGCAGCAGTACGCATAATCTCGTCATACCAATCTGTATTTACGTTTGGTACATTTGGATTTGTACGACTTCTGCCGTATCGCTGCATCGCATTTAATATGAACTGTTCATCTGCCGCCGATCCTGATTCTAAGGCCATATTCGTGTATTGCTCAGCATTCGCCATTTTCAATACATTCTGGGCCACTTGATATCCGTAATAGCCATTGTAATTGATTTGGGCTTTTTGATTTCGTTTACCGGATTTGGTTTCAATTAATACAACTCCATTTGCAGCCCGCACTCCATAAATTGCTGCGGCTGAAGCATCCTTAAGTACTGAGGTTGATTCAACATCAGCTGTATTTAAAAAATCGATGTTGTCGTAGAATACTCCATCGACAACATACAAAGGTCCTTCATTGTCGTGTCCGGGATAAGAACCAATACCACGAAGGCGTATGGTTGGTGATTCACCCGGAGCCCCGGAACTAATAACCTGAAGTCCGGCAACTTTCCCCTGTAACGATTGCATAACGTTACCAGAAGGAGTTTTGACCAAGTCTTCTGATTTTACTGTTGTTATTGATGAGGTTAGATCTTTTACGCTCATCTTTCCGTATCCAATAACAACTACTTCATCTAGACCCGTGGTAGATTCAAGTAAAGACACATTAATCAAGGTCTGATTATTTACAGGGATTTCCTGTGTTTTCATACCAATAAAACTGTAAACGAGTGTAGCATTGCTTAAAGCTTCAATGCTGTAGTTCCCATCAATATCTGTTACGGTTCCTGAAGTGGTTCCTTTAACAAATACGGTAACACCAATTAATGGCATTTCAGATTGGTCTGTAACTATACCTGTAATATTAGTATTGCTTTGTGCAAATACAGATATAGAAAACAACAAAAGAATTAGGTTAGATAATAGTAATCTCATGCTCTTTTATTTTTGATTATTAATAACCTCATAAAGGTCGGCCTATATAGGTGTTTATTCCAAATTGATCGTGTTTATTAAACCTCAACAGAAATAATAATTAACACAACATTGCCACTACGTGTGATTGTTAAGCGTCTTTAAGTTAGGTGTTTTACCTGTGTTAAAAAATGTGAAATATTTTGAGGAAATAGTGTCTTTAAACGATATTTTGATATTTAGGTAGTGAGTATGTTGGGGTAATAATTTGAATTTTAGTTCGATTAAATAAATCATAATTGAATTATGAGAGGCTGAAAAGTATTATTTTACGAAATCGTTTTCGATTTTGTGGCTGTATTTAAGGTATTGAAAAAAATGATTGTTGTTAATTTATTAATTAACAAATTCAGCCACATCTTTATTTAGTCTGTATTTTAATAAAAATTAAACAAATGAGCAATTTGTTCATATCCTGTCGTTTATGTGTTTTTTTGAAGAGTAAAGCGAATCGATTTGCAAAAAGCCAAACTTTAATCGTTAAATTTACGTAATTAAAGTAAAAAAATGAGCCTTTCATCAAATGGCAAGTACCTGGAGATTTGGAGTAGATGGTTTTAACGAAAGAGTGAAGAGTGAATATGAAAAGATTTCTACAGCTTATTTGTGTTACGATAGTTATAGGATTTAGTTATTATTCTGGAACAGCACAAATCGTGCGACCAGTTAATGATACAACTATTTGTGTAGGTGAATCTGTTATCTTGGAAGCACAAACAGGTTCATACATGTATAATTGGAGTACCGGACAACTGTCAGCTGCAATCAGTGTTTCTCCGGTAATAACGACCACATACAATCTTCGTGTTTTTGTTCCGGATACAGGAACTGAGTTAATTACCAATGGTGATTTTGATCTTGGAAACACTGGTTTTTATAGTGAATATATTTATTGTCCGGATCCAGTATTTTCTCTTGCCAATCCTTCAGCTAGTGAATCTTTATATCAAGAGGGAAGATATGCTGTTGACAGCAATCCTCAGGCTTATCACCCCAATTTTTCAGCATGCTCTGGCCATACAGGAAATAGTCCTGATAAAATGCTGATTGTTAATGGTGCTCCTGATGAAAATGTAGTTGTTTGGAGTCAGATAATTACCGTAAATCCCAACCAGTATTATGCTTTTTCAACTTGGGCGGCTAATGTTCATCCAACCAACCCGGCCAGACTTGAGTTTATGATTGATGGAGTTTTGATGGGTGATTACATAGAACCTGGTGTTGGTTTAACTTGTAATTGGGAAGAGTTTTATTCTTTATGGTATTCAGGTACAAAAACATCTATTGAAATCTCAATTGTAAATAAGAATTTAATTCGAAGTGGTAATGATTATGCTTTAGATGGGATTTCTTTTAATCCTTTGGTTGAAGTACCGGATAGCAGAACAGTTACAGTAATTGAACCGGCAACTATTGATGCGGGGGCTGATATTACCATGTGTGGGAATGAAACAGCAAGCGTGAGCGCAACAGTTTCCAACCAAACAGGTTTTTTGTGGTCGACTTCAGGTGATGGTACTTTTTCTAATCCTTCAAATGTTAATTCGACTTATATACCAGGAACTAATGATGTAGCTACCGGTAGTGTAATACTTACAGCAACAGCTAATTCGAATTCTCCTTGTGGAGCTGTCTCTGATTTTTTAACTCTTAATTTGAATCCTGTTCCATTTATTGGTTTTGGTGATAATCAGGCATCTTGTGGCGGCGGAAATGTTATTTTAGATGCGGGGAATGCAGGTTCAATCTATTCATGGAATACAGGGGAAACTTCCCAAACCATTGAAGTGTCAACAGCCGGAACCTATTCCGTTGAAGTGACAAATTCTTTTAATTGTGTTGAGACTGATACTGTTTATGTTGGTTTCTACGCAAATCTAGCAATTGATTTGGGACCTGATCAAACAGTATGTTCAGGAAATCCGGTTGTGTTAAATGCCGGTATTTCAGGTGCAGCTTATCTTTGGAGCACAGGCGAAACAACACAAGAAATCATTGTGTATGGTGATGGTAATTATTCAGTTACTGTCACAAATTCATATGGTTGTAATGCAACAGATGATATTAATGTGACTCTGGTTCCGCCTCCGGTGGTTGATTTAGGACCCGATCAGGTTTTGAACGCAGGTGACGTAATCCGATTGGATGCAGGAAGTCATTTTTTCTATGTTTGGGATGACGGATCAAGAAACAGATATCTGGATGTTGATAAACCTGGTTTGTATGCTGTTCGTGTTTATGATATGAACGGTTGTTCGGCAATGGATATGGTGAATATTACAAGTGCTGCAGGTACTGTTCCTAATGTAACTTTAAATGATACTGTAATTTGTCGGGATGAATCTGTTGAACTTTATGCTGGAAATGATTTTCTGTTTAATTGGGATGTTGATGGTCTTTCTTCCAGAGTGGTCGTTTCGCCGGATTCAACAACAACATACCATTTACGTGTTTTTTATATCGATGAGACTTTGGAGTTGGTTGATAATGGCAATTTTACTTTAGGGAATATAGGTTTTCAAAGTGACTACTACTATTGTTCAAGTACTTCAAGTTGGTCGTGTAGAAGCCGTTCAAGTAAATATACGGTTAGTCCTAATACTCGGGCATTTGGATCAGATAAAAGCAGCTGTATAGGTGTTACTGGAAATTCTCCCGATAATGTAATGGTTGTTGAAGGTGGATCTGTAAATAATACAGTTTGGGAGCAGTCTATTACCGTAGATCCAGATAGCTATTACGTATTTGCATTGAATATTACAAATCTTAAAAATGATAGTTTTGATGATTTTGAGCTAGTTGTTAATGGTGTTGTAATCGAAAGCTTTAGTACCAATTCTCCTTGTAATTGGGATAAATATCAAAGACTGGTTTATTCTGATAACTCAAGTTCTTTAAATGTTCAAATCAATAATACAAGCACAACGGGTGTTGATAATGCTTTTGCTTTGGATGGCATTAGTATGTTTAAGTTATCTGAAATTCCTCTTGATGTAACTGTTGGAGTAATTCAACATGTTACGGCGAATGCAGGAATTGATTTAACGATTTGTGAATCAGGGACTGCGTCTTTAAATGGGGTGGTTACAAATGCATCATCCTATCTTTGGAAAAGTTTAGGCGATGGAACTTTTGATAACTCCAGTCTGTTAAATGCAATTTATACTCCCGGGATTACCGATATCGCAAATGGTTTTGTCGATTTAGAACTCAGTGCACAGCCAATAATTCCTTGTGTCGATCCTGCTAAAGATACCGTTCGTATTGATATCAATAGTAATTTGAATGTTGATTTGGGGGCGGATCAGGCAATCTGTCAGGGAAATACAGTTAGCCTGGATGCTGGTCATCCTGGTTCTGCTTATTTATGGAGCACAGGCGAAACTACTCAAACAATAACGGTTTCAACTTCGGGTAATTATTCTGTTAATATAACCGATGTAAATGGATGTTTGGGTAGTGATAATATGAATCTAACGGTTCATTCAAATCCGATTGTTGATTTAGGGCCAGATCAACAAGAATGTAATGGGAATAATATCATGTTCGATGCTGGTCATCCAGGATCTACATATTTGTGGAACACAGGCGAAACCTTGCAAGGAATTTTGGTGACCACTTCCGGGAATTATTCTGTTGTGATGACTGATACCAACGGCTGTTCCGCAACAGATGATGCCAATGCAATCATAAACCCGAACCCAAC
>NZ_JAUCMW010000021.1:0-40941 GCF_030372765.1 Labilibaculum sp. K2S
AATTTTTAGGAGCACAAACTGGTGCGGTTGCGGTGCTACATACCTGGACACAAACGATGAATCAGCATCCGCACATCCACATGATTATCCCTTCAGGCGGATTATCTGATGATCAAATAGAATGGATTCCCTGCCGGAACAACTTTCTTGCTCCTAAAAAAGTGATCAGTTGTTTGTTTCGGGGCATACTGTGCCAGAGTATAAATCAGGCGATAGAACAAAAACAGCTCAATATTCCTGAGTATTTTCAATGGAACAGAATTAAGAATGATCTCTATAAAACAAGCTGGAATGTAAATATTGAAAAACCAATGGCAGGAGTTCAGGCAGTTGTAAAATATCTGGGTGGATATACCAATAGGGTAGCAATCAGCAATTCCCGAATTACAAGTGTTGAAAATGGAAAAGTTTCCTTCAGGTATAAAGACCGAAAAAGACTTGTTTTAAAAACAATGCAGCTCAACACCATGGAATTTATCCGAAGATTTATGCTTCATATTTTGCCTCATAACTTTTATAAAATCAGGTACTACGGAATCCTTTCATCAGCAAATTCCAAAACCAAAAAAGAGCAGATTGTTGCTCTTATGGAAACTTGTATGCCCATTCCAGAATACGAAGGATTATCAGCCATTGAAGTTTACTCTTTACTCACAGGTAAAGACGTAAGCCATTGCCCAAAATGTAAAAAAGGCAGAATCTTATGCAGAGCTTTACCAAAACCTGAAACTTGACCGGTAGGCTGATCGAAAAGTTCTTTGAATATTAAAAAGTAAATTTAATAGCACTAGCTAAAGGGGTAAAGTATGCTTTATTCGGAACAAAAATCTTCAATAATCACTCTGGTTTCCTATCGTAAACAGCAAATAGAAAGTCAGAAACTGCTGATAGATAAAAACAACGCAATTAAATACCCATAGTTCCGGCGGCATTGTCCAACTATGTTTTATCCTTTATTTGGAACTATTCTGAGAAGTAAAAATCAGTGTCCTAAATAATGTTTTGTTAATTTTAAAAAACGAAAGGATAAAACACTTTTACGTTATCAACTAACTCAGAATTATTATTCGAGTATTTTTGAATTAAAGAAAGTAATTTCGCTTTTTTAATTGGTTTTGAAATATATTCATCACATCCTGCTTCTTTTATTTTAAATGCATCTCCATTTTGTGCATGAGCAGTAACCGCTATAATTGGTAAATCCTTTCGGAATGATTTAATCATATGAGCTGCGTCAAGACCATTCATAACCGGCATTTTAATATCCATTAAAACAAGAGTGATATCCGGATGTATCTTGCATAAATCAACAGCCTTTTGTCCATTGCAGGCTCTTAAAATTTTGTTGCCGTTTTTCAATAAAATCTCTTCATAATAATAACAGGAATCGTCGTCTTCAGCGATTAGTATGAATGGTGTTTTCTTTTCTTTGGTTGGTTTTGTTATCTTCTTTGGTTTTGAAGAAACTGCTGGTGCAATGTTTGGAATAGATAAAAAAACTGTTGTTCCAATATCTTTTGTCGATTCAAGACGTATTTTTCCACCAAGCAATTGTATTATGCCTTTGGAAATAGATAAGCCCAATCCACTGCCTTCATGACCACGGGTATCAGAAATATTTTCCTGCATAAAACTCTTGTATATAATCTTTTGTGAATCCTTTCCAATCCCTTCACCTGTATCTTTTACAAAGATTTCAATTTCATTGTTTATTAGTTCAAAGCCCAGAGTAATACTTCCTTTTGTTGTAAATTTTACCGAATTAGATACTAGTTTAGATACAGCTTTTTGCAGTAATTCTCCATCCGTATTTAGGATGAAATTATCAACATTATCGGGAAATTGCATTTTAACAGCCACATTCTTTTTTATACAGGAATCCTGAAAATTCTGATAGGTATCTGTCAGCAATGAGGAAATATTAATTGGTTGAGGGTGTACTTCCATATTTCCGGAAACTATCAGTGAGATATCCATAAAGGCGTTAATAGTATTTAGCAGGCGGTCGCTGCTGGAATTTAGAATTTCCAAAAACTCCTCTTTTTCTTCCATTGTAATATTTGATTGTATAATAAGGGGGGCAAACCCTAGAATACCATTGAGGGGAGTTCTTATTTCATGCGAAATATTGTTCATAAAGGCCGTTTTTAGATGATCGCTTGCTTCGGCTTTGTTTTTGGCATTTTCTAATTCTATAGCCCGTTTTTCTTTCAATTCATTTTGACGAGCAAGTTCTTCGTTGGCAACGATTAGCTCGGCAGCCCGTTTCTCTTTCAATTCATTTTGATGAGCAAGTTCTTCATTCGCAAGAACTAACTCAGCAGCCCGTTTCTCTTTCAATTCATTTTGATGAGCAAGCTCTTCATTTGCAAGAACTAACTCAGCAGCCCGTTTCTCCTTCAATTCATTTTGATGAACAAGCTCTTCATTTGCAAGTAGTAATTCGTGTTTCGCGAGTTTTTGCTCAGCGATATTTTTATCGTATAATATTGTTAAGGAATTAAACTCTTGCTGCAATTTATGCAACTCTTTTATGAAATCGCTTTTTGATTTTTCTGGAGTATCCATAGTATGATTATTTGGACGATAAATTATTTTATGTTTACCATAATTGATTTTAGTAAACGTATTTTACACTTTTATTTTCTAAAAATAACAAAAGATTATTTAGGAACACTGAGTTTAAATGTGATAATAGTTCTAAATAAAGGATAAAATGGGATTGGTAACTATTTTAGGCGTTGGTGAGATGGGAGGGAACAGACACCTCAACCCCGGCCCTTCTCCTCGAGGAGAAGGGAGCCTTCTTTAAAAAAAAATGTTTTGATATAGGAGCTGTATTCTCTTCTCCTTTAAGGAGAGGGATAGGGTGAGGTTTTAAAAAGTCGCAGATTCCTTAAGGTGAATAGAATTGGTAACTGGTGAAGTGGGAGAGAACAGACACCTCAACCCCGGCCCTTCTCCTCGAGGAGAAGGGAGCCTTCTTTCAAAAATGTGCAGATATCAGGAGTTGTATTCACCTCTCCTTTAAGGAGAGTGATAGGGTGTAAAGACAGGAGTAAGGTCAGAACAAAAAAATAAGGGGCTGGGGGGCATAAAAAAAGCCACTGACGTGGCTTTTAAATTCTTAAAACGGTTGGTATTGATTGTATCTGATAGATACATCTCAAAAAAAATCATTTTTTTTCAACTTTGATTGACAAAACAAATCATAAACATATGAAATGGTTTCATTTTTTTAGAGTTTTCATTGCATCAAAAACCAATTCAGCAACAACTTTTGCACCTTCAGGTTGAAAATGTGTATTGTCTGATTGTCCTTCGGGGTATGCTTCATATATGCCGGAGGGCAAATTCATAAAATAATTATTAGTTACATATTCCTGACCTTTCCCGCTAAAAGCATCCATAGATAATTGATTTAAATCAATAAAACAGACCTGCATTTCGACAGCAACATCCAAGGCTGCTTTTGGGTATTCACCATGAACATTTTCTAAATGACTGTCTTTCCATGGGTAATTTCTGCATACAGGGGTAAGAATAATTGGAATTGCGTTCTTTTCTCTTGTTTGAGATACAAATAATCTTAAGAACTCCTTGTAACTTTCAACATCAGTATAACGCTCCGGTTTGTTCTGTGCTCCATCATTATGACCAAACTGCATGATTACAACATCGCCCTTTTTCAGGTTTTTGCATACCGATCTCCATCTTCCTTCCTGAAAAAAGGTTCGCGTACTTCTACCTCCCCGTGCACGATCATCAATAATAACACTGTCTGAATCGAAAATGTTTTTAAAATCAGTTAAATCAGTTCCTGTAAATTGTTCCTGAAATACCTGACCCCAGCCTGTCACTGGATATCTGGTTTTGTAATAATCTTTACCTTCTTCGTAATTATCAGCATAATCAGCCGCCGTGGAATCTCCGATTAGATAGATAACTACAGGCTTCTCTTGTAATGAAGAGCAACCGAACAAAAACAAAATCAGTAATAAAAGATTTCGTTGATGAAAAATCAAATTCTTTTTCATTTCTCTTTGCGTTTTTTTAAATTATATTCTCTTGTTCCGGTAAACGAATTAATTCTGATCAATCTTTTTCCAATACCAGTACCCAATCATTTCCATCGGTTTTATCTCCGGGAGGATCGAAGGATTTTATGCCTTTGGCTTCGAATGTTCCTATTTCAGTATAGGAACCGTTTCGGGGATTGTACCATGAGGCTTTCACTTCGCTTACATCCATTTTTTCCAGATTAATATTCATTATCCGCCCATTATAGGTGTAAACAAATGCATAATCCTTGCCTTTTGCGGCAGATAGATAATCGTATTTTTCACCTTGCTCATTTGCAATAAGATCTTGTGCCGGAATTCGGTCGAAATAAGATTTTGATAAAATCAATTGCTTCAGGTAGTTCATCTGGATGGCTCCCGGAGCATTCAGTGCCGGTTCCCAGTACTCTTTAGAACCGTAAGCCGGATTTTCATCTCCTTCCTTATGAAATTGCATAATGGCATTGTTTCCGTAGGTAAAACCGCAACCACCTGCAAATACCGACCAATAAGCATATCTTCTGCAATCAGAGTCGGTCCACAAGGGTTGAGTGGTATCGTGAAGCCCCTGAGGAATGCCTTCGTAAGAAGGTTCACCGTCAAGAGTTGGTTTTACCGGAATTTTCGCATAATCAGCAGCAGCATATTTCCAGTTGTCTTCCCCATGATAGGGAACGTCCGTGTCCTGATCGTATCTTCGGTGTCCCGATTGAAACATGTTAAAATCAAGCCAGTCTTCGTTATGAAACCATTCTGAAGACTGCATCCGGCCAAAAGGGTGGAAGGTAATAAGCTGTTTCGGACTGTTTTGCCGAATGGCCGAACCAATTGCCTGCCAGGTTGATGTGGAGTCACAGCCCTTTGTGTCTCCGCCATTCATCCAAATTACATTTGAACAGTCTTTATACCTTAGGGCTAACCATGCCGCGTATTTTTGCGCTTCTTGCTCAGACACGTTACCGCTTTTTACATTCGATCCCCAAACCGGCACCAGCGCCATGTACAATCCTTTTTGATTCGCTAGATTTATCAGGTAATCGATGTGATCCCAATAGTCGTACTGCTCCGAATTTTCAGCTGAATTTCCCAGTGTCGTATCCGGTTGATTAACACGACAGTTTATCAGGGCAGAATCTCCATAAACATTCACTGCTTTTGTAACATCATGCAAAACCATTGCCTGTATTACATTAAATCCTTTTTGACGTCTGTCTTCAAAATATTTTTCTGCTTCTTCACGCGTAAGTTTTGTGAAAAGCAACCATCCGGTATCACCCAACCAAAAAAATGGTTCCCCATTTTCAGTAGTCAGAAATCTTTTGTTTTCGGATATTTTAAGATTGGAAAGTGAGTCTGGTTTTGAATTGCAGGACAAACACAATAGTAAAAATGAAAATAGAATAAGCTGTGCGGTTTTTTGCATAAATAGAGTGTTTACAATCTGGATGTGAAAAAAAGGTTTGCAAATAATTTCGAAGGATATATTCTTCCTGTTACCTACTTTTTAAAATACACGCTAAGTTCAGGCACTTTTTGTATGATTTCACTTTTGGCAAGATCACAAACCCGAAAAGCTCCGCTTGCCGATAGATGTGTGTCGTCATTTCTACCATCAGGCAAAGACTCATATTCACCGGCATTGATGTGCAGGTATAATTTTTTTGAAGCATCTTCTCCATAATTGATAAGAAGTTTTTTGGTTAATTGTTGTAAATCAAGCAACGGAACCTGTTCCGATTTTGCAACTTCCCGAACTACCTGAGGATACATGCCATGGCTCTCTTGAAATACTCCGTTCTCATCAAATTTTCGACGTACGATAGAGGTGGCTAAAACAGGAATACCGCCTTTTTGTCGGGCTTCGCTTACAAAACGAGTCAAATTTTGTCGGTAATCGGTATCTGCATCGGCATATCTGGTGCTGTCTTTTATTTTTTCATCGTTATGCCCAAACTGAATAATCACATAATCTCCGGTTTGCATATTTTCCAAAACCTTGGCCCATTTTCCTTCATCCCGAAAGCTTTTTGTGCTGCGTCCGTTTACAGCATGATTTTCCACATGTATGCCTTCATTTAAATACAGAGGGAAGGTTTGACCCCAGCCTCTTTCCGGATTTCCATTTGCGAAGGGTTTATTGGCCATTGTAGAGTCACCAACAAGAAAAATGGTAGTTTCTTTTTTTTGTGTACAAGAAAATGCAAACAGAACCAGCAATAAAATGATTGTTTTGGATGGGTACTTCATTTTGAATGTTTTTAATTTTTATATGATGTTTGAAAATAAATTATCTATTTGTCAATTTGTATTTGATTCATTTTTCGTTCGGTAAGGCTTGCCTGGCTTGCCAGTAGTTCTCCGCTTGTAACTGCAAACGATTTGGATTTTAATGCTTGTCCGTTTTTGCTGAAAATGATGGTTTTCGCATCTTTTTTGTTTTTAAGAGAATAGACAGTTCCGTCGGCTGCTTTTATTTGCAGATCGCCGCGTATGGTCATTGCTTCGGAAAAGGTCAATACGAATTCGTCCTTACTTTCGTCAATTTTCAGACATTTAGGAGGAATTGCATTCTCAGGATCCCACCGACCATCAAAAGTCCATTTTGCAGAAATTGTATCCGCATTTTGGATGTTGTCAGTTAACCAGTCGAAAACTTTGCCTTCTTTTTTAGAGTTCGAAAAATATTTTCGCTCTCCCCAAACGTAGGGTTGATTCTTTTCAGGCTTATCGGGATATGTTACCCGATAGATTGGTTTGTCAGCCATATGTTTGGAATAGCTGCAGTTAATCAAATAGAATCTGGCCTCATAATGATGCCGTCCCAGATGGAATCCTTCTATACCATCGAAAAAAGAATTTTTGATTACAAACTTTTGATTTTTATTGATCGATCCGGCATGCCAGATTGCGGCTGTTTGTTTTACCTCGTAAAAAGATGAGTTGGATATAAAACACCAGCCTCGGGGACACACAAAATCCACGGCACCTTCAAAATGGCAATTGGTATGATAGTACATTCCGTTTTCCGAATCCCAAAGAGAAACCGTATCTGCTCCTTTGCTTGTAATTGTGCAGTTGTCAATAATTGTTCTTGTGCCTCTGCCGTAAACGGCAAATGCATGAGGTCCAATTTCGGGTTGACTGTTCGTAATGGTCAGATTCTTTAGGATCACATCGTTGGCATGGATATTAACAACCGCTTCACCAATTGCATCTTTGTTTTTCATCCAATCTGTTCGTAACAGGCTGTATTTAATAATGGTAGAATCTCTGTTTTCGCCAATCAGGCTTAAATTATCATACTCAATCCTAAATTTTTCATGGTAAATGCCATTTTTAATAAAAATTACAACACGTCCGCATGTTGTGTCGGGCAGTTGCTCAATTGCCTCAGTAATTGTTTTGTAGTCTCCGCTTCCATCTTGCGCAACCGTAATATCGACATGCTGCGCCATGGAAACATTGACTAAACAAACAAAAATAAATAGAATAAAAGCTCTTGACATTGTTGTATTGGTTTAGATTCGATTTTTTAATAATCTAATATTATTAGTCAGCCGAGGTTTCCCCAACACCGGCATCTGTTCTTTTTACTTCCTGAATGGTTCCGTCTTCGTTAAAATAAAGGTATTCAGCACAGCATTGACGTTGTGTTTTATCGCAGGTTGATTTTGTTTTAAGCCAACGATGATAGAATAAAATCCATTGTCCTTTAAATTCAACAATCGAATGGTGATTATTACTTTCCCCTTCCTGCTGCATAATAACGCCCTGGTATTTCCAAGGGCCGATAGGAGATTTGGACATATAATAGGTAAGGATTCTGTTGTTTTCAGGCATGGTATAATAGTAATTTCCGTTTCTTTTGAATACCCACGGGCCTTCTCTTTTTGGATTGTATCCGCCCATATCCATATTAATCAGATCACCTTTAACGCTAAGCATATCGTCAGCCATTTCTGCAACCCAATAGTCGCCGCCTCCATTAAAATAGATGTAAGCTTTACCATCATCATCAACAAAAAGACAAGGATCGTTGGCATAAGGCTCTTTCCATAAAGGAGCTCCAATTGCATCAACAAAAGGGCCGGTAGGAGAATCACTTACGGCAATTCCTAAGCCCATCCACTTTGTGCTGTTTTTAGAATTTACACGATCTTTAAAACCGGTGCCGGCAGGAAAACAGAAATAATATTTGCCATTTTTATAGGCACAATCTGGCGCCCATGCGAAATTGTCGGCCCACGAAAGATCATCAACTGATAAACAGGCGCCATGATCGGTCCAATTTACCAAATCGGAGGAGGAGAACACGTGCCAGTCTTTCATGAAAAAATCAGGCTGGCATTCTTCGTCATGGGAGGTATAAAGGTACATTTTTCCATCTTTCCATACATGGCCAGATGGATCTGCTGTTTTAATATCACTGCCAAAATTGAGTGGGTTTTGAGCAAAGGTTATTGATGTATTTACCAGCAAAAATATCAATGCTATTTGTATTGCAAACTGTTTCATCTTAATTTTTGTTTTATGTAACAATGGTTGGTGTAATTTAATATGCGTTTATATCGATAAAAGTAAATGCCCGCCATGCAGTTACTTTTTAGGCCGTTGATTCTGTTGCCAGAGCAAACTGTCAATCGGAATTTTGGTTAATTCTACATCTTCTTTATTGGTTGCATAGGATACGTAGAGGTAATCACCCCAAATCACACTTTTGGGATAACTATATCCAATTCGTTTGTATTTTCCTTTAAACCTCATGGGCTGAAGATCTTCGTTACCGCTGCGCAATAAGTAAGCATGATCAAATGTAAAACCGTCTTTGCTTAAAGTAATTGCAAGAGGAAACCGACTTTTATTTCCCGAAGGATTATTAACCATAAAGGCTGTGCCGTCCGATAAATTTCCGGCACTCTGCTTCGCCCTTGAGTCTGGTGTATCGACAATTACAGGAGTAGTCCAGTTTGCCCCATTGTCCTTACTAAGCGAAGCAAGTTTTTTAAAACTATTGTTTTGATCCCGAAAAATCATGACAATAGTGCTGTCTTTTCTGTAAAACCAACTAGGTTCTATTTCCCGGCTTATATTTTTATTGTCTGTAGGCATGTTAATCATTTTTCCAGCTGTCCAACCCGATATGCCAAGCGGATCGTTAGTATAAAAGGGTGTAACTATTAATCCGGGCTGCATATGAAAAGCTGTAATGATCCGGCCGTTTTTTAATGCATGAACATCCTGTTCAATAATTCCTAAAACAGGTTGGCCATTACTATTTGTAAGAGCTTTTGGCGATTTCCAATGTATTCCATCGGTTGATGTAATGTATTCGGTATAGCCTTCTTTAGCTCCTTCGTTTTTATCGGGCCAATTACAAATATAAGCCACAAGGGTATTTCCGTCACTCCACCATCCGCCGCTTGTTTTTATTCCGTGCTTCCATTTTTTGGTTAATGCAGATGGTTTACTCCAATCTTTTCCATTTTTGCTCCTGCTGTAAAAAACCTGAGTATCTTCACCATCTTCATCAACCGATGAACTTTGCCATTGTGAATAAAGCATTCCTTTATATGGAAACAGTACAACTCCGTGATTGTATTTATTATCGCCGTTTTGCGGTGCAAATATTGTTACTGTTTCAAGTCCCTTGGCGAAAGGGAGTCCCAGAGTTTCGGGCTGATCAAAGTTAAAGAGAGGATGAACCTTAAAAGGAACATCACATTCCTGAGCATGCAAGGACAGTACCAGAAAAAATTGAGGTAAAAGTTGAATGATATTTTTAAGTGAAATCATAATTCTCTATAAAGTTATTACCTGCAAAATGCGATACCGGTTTGGTTGTTATTTTGCATTTACTTTTTTTCTCCATCCAGGATATTTTTTCAGGAGTCTTGCAGGAGCATCGGTATACCAGCCGTAACCATTTCGGCGTTCGTAACTAATCTCAGCCAGAGAGTTTCTTTTAATTCCATCGCGGCTGCAGAAATATGGTTTGCAGGTTTCTAAATCGTAAAAACGGGCCCACAATGGGGAAGCCTTTTCATCTTTAACGATAACTCGATTTTTCTTTCCGTTTTTATCTATTTCCTGAGTTAATTTTATTCCCTCTATTTTGTTGGCCTCAAACCATTTTACAGCTCCATTTACAGCAGCAACAATTTGTTCGGAAGGCTTATCTATCTTCATTAATAAAAGTGCTATGTTGACCGATTCGCCACCACTAAACGAAGCCAATTCGTATGCACGTGCATTAGCCGGAGCGAATGTTTTTTCATCATGCTGAGCACACCATACTGTTGGTTGACCATTTACAACAATCTGGGTTTTAAGAATACATTGAATTCCCTTGTTAAATGCCGTTTGGGCTTTATCTTTTCGGTCTTTATTTATTTGTAATGAATCAAATTCTTTACTGTCTGCAAGTATTTCAAATAAAAAATTCAAGGTATTTACCATCGCATCATCATTAAAGGTAATATGGTCTGCGTAATCTCCTTTGCAAGGATAAAACTGCGGCCATCCGCCATTTTCGTATTGCGAAATAAAAATATATTCAAGTCCTTTTTCAAATGCCTGCTTATACCGCTTGTCATTAAAATGGGAATATACTTTAGCCAGAAACCGTAATTCTGATATTGTTGCACCGTTATCGAATGTGGCGCCAATTTCAGACTTGTCCTGAATATAATGGGTCTTCTCTGATTCAGAGAATGCTTGATGATAGGGCTTGTTTTTTTCCCATCCTCCAATTTCTTTTTGACTAAGCAGTACGTTTTCGGCCACCAATTTTGCATCCTCAGTTCCATACCATTCTGCGGGCATTTTGGTTGATACCTGTTTCCATTTCAGACTCAAATAATCTTTAGCGGTTGTTTTTTGCTTGTTTTGTGCTAAAGCAGAAGTTATTGTCAGAACCATGATCATTGAGATCAAATAGATATTTTTCATATGATTATAATTTGTTTTTTAATTGCCATATGAAACTCCCAAATTACACTCATTCTCCTGTGTGTAACACTTTTTATAGGGTTGTTTCATAAATTCTTATTTTTACTTTATTTGACTGGTGAAAAATAAGTGGTAATTATTTTTTGTTTTTCTTCAATTATATCTCCGTTATTATTGATTCCAACAGCGAATAATTTTCGGTCATACTCTCCTTTAATTTCGAAATACGCGAAATCCTGAAAAGAAATTCTCTTTATTTCATTGATCATGAGGGGGGCAGGAGTGATCTTTAAATAAGTTTCCAAAGCTGCTATAACTGCTTTTGGTAATTCACCAAATGCAATATCCGATTCGGATCGCATGATCTTCCCGTCGGCCAGAATTAAGAGACGCAGTTCTTTCGACGATTCGAGTTTTAAATTAATGTTGTAGATAACATTTGACTGGGTAATCATTCGGTTAATATTGCTGACAGGAATCTGAGGATAATTAGCCACCAGTGTATTTTTTACAGATTTTGGAAGATCATTGAATTTTATATTATTGGAATCCAAAATGTCATCTTCGTTGCGTTCCAGGTTGATTTTTGGAATTTGAATGTTCCCGACTGTGTTTGTTCCTGAGTAATTTTCCTCATTTTCTTGAACATTTGAAAAGTTCATGTTTTGCAGGTTCTTTACAAATGAACCTTTAAAGGTTGAAAATTTAGAATTGCGGACATTTACATTATAAATTAAATTTTTACTATGACCGTTAAGAAGAAAGGCACGACCACAATTTTCGGCATAAATTTTATCGAGATGAATATTGTACAACAATGGACTGGAATCGGATAGGTTTGAACTGTTGTTAATATTGCCAAGTAAAAATGAACCTGTAATATGATTTGCCTGAATATTCTTTAAAAATATCTCGTGGAGCTTTCCCTTTAGCCTGGCATTGGCGAAAATACGCAAAGCCGTTTCGCTTGTATCAATTTTTAAATCAGACAGGAAAATATGATTGGCTCCGGCTTGTGTTTGGGAGCTGATAATTACTGCCGAATAAAGAACATTTTCGAAAACTGAATTTTGGATTATGATATTCTTTGACGCACGATTGTTTGGGATTTTAACCCGTCCCGAAAGAATCTTTACTCCATCGTCAACAAATTGGAATTTTGTACTGTCAACAAGAATATTTTCACTGCTTTCCAATCCAATTCCAATCTGGTCATATCCATGACTGCTGATTAAACAATTTTTAATTGTTACATTATCGCATAAAATTGGGTGAATAACCCAAAAAGGAGCATTTTTAATGCTTACTCCTGAAATATTTATTCGGGAACACTCCAAAAAAGTAATCAAATCCGGGCGGAAAGAATGGCCATTCCCAAATTTACGATTGATGGGTTTCACATTAGTATTTTCAAGGTCTTTCAACAATTCCCAATCCATTCTTTCCTGAAATTTCATGTTTTTCCAAACAGGATCGTTTCCCTGACCGTCAATAATACCTTTGCCGCTTATCTGTATGTCGCTTGCATCTTTAGCATAAATCATGGATGAATAGTTCATGCATGGAATGCCGTTAAACCAGTTGTAAGCTAAGGGATATATTTCAGGTTTCGCTATAAATTTGAGTTTAGCACCTTCTTCCAAATACAGATTTATTTTGCTCTTCAGAACAATAGGTCCGGTATAATAAATTCCAGGAGGAATTAGAATTGTACCACCACCAATTTCATAAACATGGTCAATTGCTTTCTGGATTCTTTGAGAATCATCCTCAGATCCAAAATCAATCAGACGTAAAGTATCAGTTGGGATTTTTGCAGACTGTATTTCACTTCTGATTGAATCGGCATATTTCCAGCCATTGGAACTTTCAGGAACCGATTCATTGGGTGCATTTTCTTTTTGCCTGTTACAGGCCAGCAATGCTATAATAAGAGCAATACATGAAATAGGAAGTCGCATAACTTTTTTTTGCTAAAATAAGCGAAAGTCTTATAAACAGGCTGTTATTTCCTGTCATTAACTGTTATTGACCTATTCATTTTTTGTTTTTATGTATTATTTAAAATGATTTAGTAACTTTCGCAGGACAACCGTAATATCTAACATGAGTAACAATTTCGATGACAATTTCTGGCTGAGTAAAATTGCCGGCAGCAAGTATTTTACATCTGCGAACGATGTTCGATTGCTTCGTTATTTGGTAAGCGCCACACGCGAAGATAAAATTCTGAAAGAAACGGTTATTGCCATTGACGTTTTCGGACGTGATGCTTCATTCGATCCCGGATCGGATTCTATTGTACGTTCCAATATTTACAATCTGCGTAAAAAGCTCAACTCTTACTATCTGGATGAAGGCAATCATGACGCTGTGCGGTTTGTAATACCTAAGGGTAGTTATCGTGTTGTATTTAAGCTGGCTGAAACAGAGGAGCTTGAACAAACACCAGAATTGAGAGTGGCAACTTCAAATTCGATTAGCTTCAAATTTTTATTTCCGGTTTCATTTGTTCTGATGTTGGTTTTTGCATTCCTTTATTTCTCAGGCAATAGAAACTTTAACACTCAAAAAATAGAAAATAAAAATCCGGTTTGGGATTACTATTTGCAATCGGAAAACCCGTTGATAATTGTTTTGGGGGATTATTTTATGATGCAAAAAACGCAATTCCCAGATAGCAGCTTCAATTATGTTCGTAATCCGGAAATAAACAGCCAAAACGACTTTATGGCTTATCTGGATAAAAATCCGGAGCAAAAAGCCAGTATGAAAAAACTGGGGCAAAGTTATTTTGGCGAAGAAATCCCCAACTGTTTTTTTCAGTTGATACAAATTTTTCAAAAAGCGCACAAACCATTCAGTATGAAATATGCTTCGGAATTATCATTGAGTGATGTTCGGATGAATGACCTGATTTTTGTAGGCGATTTTGGCACTTTGGGAATACTTAATCCTTTTTTCGCAAAAACAGGTTTTCATTATTCCAACATACCCCCGGCTATTTTTATTTTAAATTCGCAGCAAGATACTTCTGAGTATATTTCTCTCAACAATCCAGATCGATCGGTATTCCAGAATGATTATGCCATCGTTTCCAACATTTCGGCCTACGATGGAAAAAAGATCATGTTTTTTGTATCCTTTCTACCATTTGGCAAATCGGAAGCTTTGTACAAGTTGAGCGAAACATCATTTCTAACTGAACTGACAGATAGTGTCGCTTCTTTTCCGGATGACTGGAATCTGTTAATGAAAATTTCAGGTTTGCAATCTACCGGATTCTACTATGAAATTATAAAGTTTGGCAGTATTGAATAAGCAGCGGTTAAAGGATGATGACAGGCTGACTTCAAAAGTGAATGAACCACTACTAAAAAAAGCAGCATGCTAGCTTTGAGCTAATATACTGCTGCTTAATTGATATGCTAAATCAAATATAAAATAAGATTTGACCGGATTACTAAATTGAAGAACTAACTTCAAAATCATCCTACCGACGCAATCCGGTCAAAATCTACCCACTATTAAAATCTTACTTACGATTCCATCCACCACCTAATGAAAGGTATAATTTCACGACGGTATTTAATTGTTGGAATTTTGTATCAATAGTATTGATCTCTGAGTTAAGAGCGTTACTTCGAGCAGTCAACACTTCAATGTAAGTTGTGTTTTGGTAGCCATTGTTCAGTAATTCTTCAGAATACTCAACAGCCTTTCTTAAAGCTTCCAATTCCATTTTCTGGATTTCGTATTTTTTTTGTTCAGACTGATAGCTGTACAATGCATCCGATACTTCTTTTCCGGCATTTAGTATCGACTTTTGAAAATTGTAACGTGCTTCGGCTTGCTGTGCTTTGGCAACTTCATATCGGGTTCTGATGTTTCGTTTGTTAAAAAGTGGTTGGGTCAAATTTCCAATCACATTGCTAAACAAAGAGGACGTACTGAACCAATCGTCGAAATTGATGCTTTCCAAACCTGCGCTTGCACTAATACTCAAACTAGGGTAGAAGTTGCTGCGGGCAACATTGGTCAGCTCAAAAGCATTCATTAAGCCATATTCAGCAACCATTACATCTGGTCGGTTTCTAAGCAATTGAGCAGGAAAACCAGTTTGTAATTCAGCCGTAACCTTTTGATCATCTAATTTGCCACGAACAATAGTTCCGGCATTTTGTCCCAACAAAAGAGAAATAGTGTTCTCTAAAAGATTTACATTTTCTTCTAAATTTAAAAGAAGAATTTGAGTGCTGTACAACTGTGCTTCGGTTTGCTTCACAGCAGCTTCGGTTACTTGTCCGGCATCTTTTAAGCTTTTCATTGTTTCCAAACTCTCGGTTCGGTTGGTTACTGTTTGTTTTGTAACATCAACCTGAGCATCCAAAGCAATTAATTGAAAATAAGCGGAAGCCAAATTGCCAACTAAAGAACTTTCTACCGCTCTTCGTGAAGCTTCACTTTGCAAATAACCTGCTTGACTTGCTCTTTTGTTACTTCGGATTTTACCCCAAATATCAGCTTCCCATGAAACGGTACCTGTTAATTGGTAGTTTTCATAGTTGGGACCATTACCTCCTGCTGAAATTCCTGTCATACTGTTGTCTGATGCTTCATAATGACCACCATTAGCACTCATATTAAGACTAGGCAGATAACCCATTTTTCCTTGTTTGTAATAGGCTTCAGCAGCATTTACACGCTCAATTGCCATCAAGTAATCCAAATTGTTATCCAAAGCTTTATTAATTAAGCTTTGCAGGTTCGCATCGGTAAACAATTCTTCCCAAGGCATGCTGGCAAGTGTTGATGAATCGGTAGTTGAAACATCGCGATACTGATCTGAAGTCTCTAGCTCCGGTTGCTGATATTTTTTTGCAACAAAACAGGATTGAAGACTGAATGCCGTTACAACCAGACTAAGTATTATATATCTTTTCTTCATCATTTCTTTCTATTTATTCTGCAGTTTCCAATTCGTTATCTTCCGGTTTTGGAGCTCCTGTAATTTTTTCCTGAATTGTCTGGAAAATCACGAAGAATGCAGGAATTACAAACACACCAAAAAGAGTTCCAATTAACATGCCGCCAACTGCACCTGTACCTATTGAGCGGTTACCAACTGCACCGGCACCATTTGCCAGCATCAATGGTACTATTCCCAGGATAAATGCGAACGAAGTCATTAAAATAGGACGTAAACGTGCTTTTGCTCCCTCAACTGCTGCCTGCATTAATTCCATTCCCTGACGGCGGCGTTGCAAGGCAAATTCTACAATCAGAATTGCATTTTTTGCCAGCAAACCAATCAACATGATTAAAGCCACCTGGAAATAAATGTTGTTTTCTAATCCAATCATCTTCACAAAAAAGATGGCTCCAAATATCCCGATAGGAAGTGATAGAATAATGGAGAAGGGTAGTATGTAACTTTCATATTGCGCTGCAAGTAAGAAATACACGAATATTAAACTCAGTGCAAAAACTAAAATGGCTTGATTTCCTGCTTTTTGTTCCTCACGTGTCATTCCAGAGAATTCATACCCGTAGGTCGATGGCAATGTTTCTGCCGCAACTTCCTGAATGGCTTTAATGGCATCTCCGGTACTGTAACCAGGATTCACATTGCCGTTAATGGTTGCAGAATTGAAAAGGTTGAAGCGGTTAACAACATCAGGACCATTTACTTTTTTCATGTTTACAAACTGACTTACCGAAACCAATTCGCCTTGAGCATTTTTAACAAACACATTATTCATGGACTCAATTGTTTCACGATCTTCGGGAGCAGCCTGAATCATCACACGGTACTGTTTTCCGAACCGGTTAAAGTCGGCAGCATACCAACTTCCATAATATCCCTGAAGGGTTGAAAACAATGAATTTACTGAAATGCCAGCTTCTTTTACTTTCTCTACATTTATTTCCATCTCATATTGAGGGAATCCTGTATTAAAAGAAGTCCTCGCATATTTAATTTCCGGTCGTTGGTTTAATGCACCCAGAAATAGACCACTTTTGGCCATCAAGTCGTCAAATTCTCCATTCGACTTATCCTGCAAACGCATTTCAAAACCATCAGAATTACCAAAACCTCTGACTGTTGGAGGAGCAAAAAATAATATTGTTGCTTCATTTATTCCTGCTGTCATTCCAAATAATTGCCCAACTATTGCATCTACTTTTTGATTGTCCTGTTTTCGTTCTTTCCAGTTTTTTAATTTAATTACAGCGAAAGCTTTTGAGCCACCTCTGGAACCACTTAACATACTAAAGCCAACTACAAACATTTTTTCCTGTACAACATCAATACGATTGATAATTGCTTCTACCTTGGAAACAACTTCACTTGTTCTATCCAAAGTACTTCCGGCAGGTAATGAGATGTCGCAGAAAATAACTCCTTGGTCTTCGTTTGGTATAAATCCTGTTGCAGTAGTTTTGAAAAACCATCCAGCTAAGGAGATGAAAACAACTAATATTACACCAGTCAACCACTTTCTCTTAATTAAATAGCGAACCGAGTTAGCGTATCGATTAGTCATTACTTCGAATCCCGTATTGAATGAAGTGTAAAATCTTTTTAGCAAATTTTGGTTATGCTCTTCATTTGGTTTATGTGGCTTAAGTAAAAGAGCACACAATGCAGGACTTAAGGTTAATGCATTGATTGCTGATATAACGATAGCAACTGCAAGCGTGATTGCAAACTGTTGGTAGAAAGCTCCTGTTGAACCTTTTAAAAAGGATACCGGAATAAACACTGCCGACATAACCAAAGTAATGGATATAATTGCGCCGGTAATTTCGCTCATGGCCGATATAGTAGCTTTCTTAGCACTCTTCGCACCGTGGTCAAGTTTGGCGTGAACCGCCTCAACCACAACAATGGCATCATCTACTACAATACCAATTGCGAGCACTAAGGCAAACAGTGTCAACATATTAATAGAGAAGCCAAAGAGGTTCAGAAAGAAGAATGTTCCAACAATTGCCACTGGTACTGCTATTGCAGGAATCAAAGTCGATCTAAAATCCTGAAGGAAAAGAAAAACCACAAAAAATACCAAAAGGAATGCTTCAATTAAGGTAGTGATTACTTTACTGATAGATGCATCTAAGAATTCATTGGTATTGAAAGGAATCACATAGTCAATACCTTTAGGAAAATTCTTTTTAGCAGATTGCAATGTACGTTCCACTTCTTTGATAATTTCCTGAGCATTTGAACCGGATGTTTGGTATACAGCAACCGCAACTGATGGGTGACCGTTGGTAATATTATTGGTAGCATAACTAAAGGCACCTAACTCCACTTTTGCAACATCTTTCAAACGGAGGAAATTACTATTTCCTTCCGATCGAAGAATAATATTATCGTATTCTTCTTTTGTGGAAAGTTTTCCTTTGTAGCGAATAACATATTCGAATGACTGAGATGAATTCTCTCCAAATTTACCTGGAGAAGCTTCCAAATTCTGCTCATTCAAGGCGCTAACTACATCCTGAGGAGTAAGACCATAAGCGGCCATTTTTTCAGGTTTCAACCAAATTCTCATCGAATAATCACGTGAACCAAAAACGCTGGCATCACCTACACCATTAACCCTCTTGATCATTGGGATTAGGTTGATACGAGCATAATTTTCAATAAATGTTGCATCTAAATCCTCGTTTTCGGTAAATACAGAAAAGAACATCAAAACACTATTCTGAACTTTTTTTGTGGTTACTCCAGTTTGAATTACCTGTTGTGGCAATTTGCTGTTTACTGTTGCTACTTTATTTTGAACATTAACTGCTGCAATATCAGCATTGGTTCCCAATTCAAAGTAAACACTTATGGTTGCACTTCCATCGTTACTGGCAGTAGAGGACATGTAGGTCATATTTTCTACACCATTAACGGCTTCTTCTATGGGAACGACAACACTTTTCAGCAGAGTTTCTGCATTGGCACCAGGGTAAGTAGCAGAGATCTGCACGGTTGGAGGTGCAATATCAGGAAATTGCTCTCTTGGTAAAGAAGAGAGTCCTAAAACTCCCAAAATTACAATAAGTATGGATATTACAGTCGATAATACCGGCCGTTCAATAAATTTTCTTAACATGAAATATGATTTTTATTTACAGTTTAAAAACCTGATATTATTTTTTGGAAAATGCTCTGTTGTCTGGTTGAGTCGAAGAGCCAGTTTGTGGAAGAATTTGCATTCCTTCTCTAAGTTTGATTAATCCCCCGGCAACAAATACTTGTCCTTCAGTAAGTCCTTCTTCAATAATAAAATCATTACCAAGAGTTTCTGAAACAAAAACTTCTTTAGACTCTATTTTGTTTTCATTACCAAGAAGATAAACAAAATGTTTTCCCTGCAATTCGAAGGTCGATTTTTGTGGTAAAATAATTGCCTGATTTATATTAGATGGTAGTTTTATTTTACCACTAATACCACTTCGTAATAAATTGTCTGGATTTGAGAAAATTGCGCGATAGCTAACACTTCCTGTTCTTGGGTTTACCATTCCGTTAATGGTCTCAATTTTCCCTTTTTGATTGTAAGTTGATCCATCTGCAAGGATTAACTCAACTTCAGGTAATGCCTTAATCATATCTTTAACACTATTGCCATTCAATTGTCGATTGAATTGTAATAATTGTTTCTCGTTTAAAGAGAAGTAAGCATATACATTACTAATATTGGATACTGTAGTAAGTGGTTGAGATTCTGTACGACCAACTAAGCTACCAATTCTGTAAGGTATACTTCCAACAATTCCGTCAACCGGACTCTTGATAATAGTATAGTCTAAATTTTCTTTGGCATTCATATAATCTGCTCTTGCAGCTGTCAACTGAGCTTTTGCAGCATTCAAATTGCTTTCGGATGTTTCTAATTGTACGGCACTAACAATATTTTTCTCTACCAAAGGTTTTATTTTACTCACATCAACTTGTGCTGATACAACCTGAGCTTTTGCTACTTCAACATTTGCTTCGGCAGCTTTAACTTGCTGATTTAAAGTTTTGGCAGTTAATTTAAACAGAATCTGTCCTTCTTTAACCTGGCTACCTTCATCAATATAAATTTTTTCAACAAAACCATCCACTTTAGGACGAATTTCTATGTTTTGTTCTCCTTCTATATTTGCAGCATATTCTGTGTAAATAGTAATGTTTTCCTTTTTCACTGATTGTACAGGGAATGGCATCGGTCCACGAGCCATTTGTGGTTGTGATGAATCTTTACAAGATGATAAACCCAGTAGCATGATCGCCATACTTGCTAAGATGTAATTTCTTTTCATGTGTTGATAATTTAGTTTTTAATTGCTTGATAAAATTTTCTGAGCGTAATAAAATTACAGTTCGTTTATGCTTAAAGTGAGTGTTGCAATTATTTGGTTAAGTTATTTTTTTGGCTATTATAAACAGATGTGGTCTGAAATAATATTGTTTTTAATGTGCACATTATATTTAAGTGTTTTTTACTGATAATAAGGAGCATTTTGACTCTATGTTGCTATGAAGTTGCTCAAGCTGTGAAATAGTGTTTGTTAAGAAATCCAGATAAGGAGTATCGTGATCGATTGTATATTTATCCTCTTTAAAATTCTTATTGACCAACACTTTGTAATCTCTCACTTCTTTAAGAAGTTCTTGTTCTGTTTTGTACATTTTTAGATTTTCTCTGATTCTCGCTAGAAATCCGACAGGAGAGAGGGTGAAATACTTTTTTCTATCTCCCGGTTTAGTATGATAAGAAATCATTTCTGCATTTCTAAGGGTTTTCAAATTAGTTGAAATAGTACTTTTGCTCGCTTCTAAAAAAAGAACCAATTCTTCGAAAGTTAATCCGTTTTCCTTATCAATTAATAAGGTCGCAAATATTCGAGCGGCAATGGGAGTAAGCTTTTCCTGTTTCTCCATAAACAGTCCAAAGCTTTCAACTAAAAGCTTTTTTTGTTTTTCTAATTCCAAGAGATTTTTCATTTTTCCATTATTTTCTGGGACAAATATACATTTAGTTCGGTTCCAACCGAACTAAAAAATGTTAAAAAAATAAAAAGAATTTTATGCAATCGATTCAATAAGGGATTGCAACTTAGTTGGGAAGTGTGAAATGATTTATTTTTTAAGAAATTTATTGATTAAATCCATGAATGCTTGTCGGTACATTTGTCCGATAGGAATTTTCCGATCACCAATTTCTATCTGATTACCTTCAATTGAATCGATTAATTGCAAAGAGATGATGAACGATTTATGAACGCGGGGAAATAGATTTTCGGGTAGCAATTCTTCCATTTTTTTTATGGTGAGCTTGCTTACAATGGTTTTTGATTTGGTATGTATTTTAATGTAATCCCCTAAACCTTCAATGTATTTAATGTCTTCAAAATTAAGTTTTATGGTTTTTTTATCTGCCTTAATAAAAATGAAATTCTGGCTTGTGTCTGTAGTATTATCTTGCGCTGCAGTTTGTAAATTGCCTTTTAATTGGAGTTTTTCTTCAATTTTAGAAATGGCTTTAATAAAGCGTGGAAATGGTATTGGCTTGTGTAAATAGTCTATAACATTTAATTCATAAGCATCTACGGCATATTCTCGGTAAGCTGTGGTAATAACAACCAATGGTGGATTCATTAGACTCTCTAAAAAGCTCAATCCGCTAAGTTTGGGCATGTTGATATCTAAAAACATGGCATCGACACTGCTGTTTCGGAGCACTTCCATAGCTTCCAAGGCGTTTTTGCACGATTTCACCAAAGTAATGTGAGGAATGTCCTGAATGTATTTCTCCAATACTTTTCTTGCATGAATTTCATCATCTACTATAATACAGTTTATATTCATATCGATAAGCTTAAATGTGTAGTGTATTGGTTTTTGGTTTCAAAGATTTCGAAAATGTGTTTGTTCGGAAACAACAAATTTAGCCTCTTTCTAACGTTCTCAATTCCTAAACCATTGTGTTCTTTCGTATTAACTACAGCACTTTTTGATTCTAAAGGATTGCTTATTTCAATATCGATATTGTGTTGTGATATTTTCATGTTAATTTTAATTTCAGAAGTTTCCAATTCTGATGATATTCCGTGCTTAAATGCATTCTCGATTAGGGGAATAAACAAAAGTGGTGGTATTCTGTGTCCAGGATCCTCACCTTCAATATTTAATTGAATGGTAGCAACATCCTCAACTCTTATTGATTCTAATTCAATGTAGTTTCTTATAAATTGAATCTCTTTCTCTAATTGAACTTCTTCATCTTTGCATTCATAAATCATATAACTAATAAGCTGACTCAATCTTAGAATCATATCCGGAGTTTTTACCGAATCGTATAAACTCATCGAATAAATATTATTAAGTGTATTGAACAGAAAATGAGGATTGACTTGACCTTTTAGTACGTTTAATTCTGCTTCCAGTTGCTCCTGAGCTTTTTCAGTGAATTTTAGATTCTCATCTTTCAGTTTAATCCATTCTTTAACGAAATGGAATAATGTGCTTGATAAGACAAATATGTTTGTTTTAAAGGTATTCATCATGATGATTTTTGTGATATTAAATCTGATGAAATTTTTAAATTCTAAATCGGGAAAGTGATAGAACAATAGACTTAAGGATGAGATGGTAAAAGCCTCACAGATAATGAAGATTAATACATATTTGCCATATCTGCCGGTATTCCAATAGCGGGGAATTAAAAACCTTAAATTAAAATAAACCAGAATTGCGATGAATGAATTTTGGATTCCTTCGAACAGAATTTCCCTGGGTATTCGCTCTGGATCCATATCGGTAAAACGGCCTAATTCCATTAGTAGGAAAACCGACCAAAAGGAAAGGTGCTGTACCCATCTTATCGAAAATATATGATATAATCTGTCTTTTAAATTCATGAAATACAATTTAGTCCAGCTAAAGAACAAAATTTAGTTTTTTAAAAGCACCTTTTATCGATGAACAGTGTGAAATGATCTGTAAATACATAGGATTTTGACTGCAAACAAAGATACCGACAATTTTTCTTTTGATACAGGTAGATATGGCTCGTTGGCCGATAAAATTTATTTCTTAAAAAGGAAGCGGTTATTATTGTCTTGGATTCTAAAAAAAGAACTGACATGTTAAAAAGAAAAAGTATCCTTTTAGGAGTAATCGTAATTGTTGTTTGTTTTGGCATAACATTCGTTTTTGCAGATATGAAGAAGGCACCAAAGGAAAGAGAGGTGATTTCAAAAGAAATAATTGTTCCGGTTCAGAAGGTGGAGAATAAGAAAATTGATCTTCACTTATCAGTTGTAGGTAGTCTGGAAGCTCAATCGAAAGTTGATGTTTATGCTGAAGTTACAGGCATTTTAAAAGCTTCTGGAAAATCATTTTTAGAAGGAGTGAAGTTTTTTAAAGGAGAGAGTCTTCTCACCATAAATGATGACAAGTATAGGTCTGAGGTTCTTTCGAAGCGAAGTGGTTTTATGACTGAAATTGCCGGAATTCTCCCGGATTTAAAATTTGATTATCCGGAAAGTTTTATTGCCTGGAAACAGTACTTGAATCAATTTAAGGTTGAACAGGAATTGGCTGTTATTCCAGAGCCAAAAAATGAAAAAGAAAAATATTTTTTAGCAGGAAAAAATATCTATACCAGTTATTACAACATTAAAAGTATGGAACTGCAACTTGCTAAATATACCATTACAGCACCATTCACGGGAGAGGTGATCGAATCGGATATTAAGCCGGGAACCTTAATAATGTCTGGTCAAAAATTGGGCGAATTTGTGAATACTTCTGCTTATGATTTGGTTGTAGGTATTGATCTCAATAATTTATCCGGTGTTAAAGAGGGAAATCATGTAATGATTTATTCGAATAATATTCAGGGGAATTGGCAAGGAACAGTTCGTAGAATCAGCAACAAAATAGACCCTAAAACACAGATGGTGAATGTGTATATCTCCGTTTCAGGCAATCAACTTAAGGAAGGAATGTTTTTGAATGCAGATATTGATTTGGCCACGGAAGCTTACGGCCTTGAAATTCCAAGAAAGCTGCTTGTGAATTCTGAATTTGTATATACGGTTGATAACGGAAGCGTTAAGTTGGATAAAGTGTCTGTAATTCAGAAAAAAGAAAATTCAATAATCATTGAAGACTTACAAGACGGGGTGATGCTTGTTTTGAAAACATCAAGTATTCATGAAGGGATCACAGTTACTCCTGTGATTAATAAGTAAGCTAAAACCAGCTTTCAAAATCTGAAACGACATAAAATGAAATCATTAATAGAATACTTTATAAAATATCCTTTCGCCGGGAACCTGCTGGCCGGGGTGTTTGTTCTACTGGGTTTTTTCGGTTTGATATCCTTGAATTCAGCGGTAATGCCACAAATAGATCCTGGTATAATTTCAATTTCAGCGACCTACCCCGGAGCTTCTCCTGAAGAGGTGGAAAAAGGTCTTGTCTTAAAAATTGAAGACAACATCAAGGGAATTAGTGGTGTTGAAAAGATCACTTCATCGTCTATGGAGAATACTTGTACAGTGATGATTGATCTGGAGACAGGTTATGATGCCAATATTGCTCTGCAGGATATTAAAAATGCGGTTGATGGAATTAGCTCCTTTCCCGTTGGTGTTGAGAATATGAGTGTTGAAAAAATGGAATTTACCGTTTTGGCAGCATCAATGTCTCTAAGTGGTGATGTTGATCTAAAAGACCTGAAGCAATATTCCAGAGAAATTGAGAATGATTTACGTGGTATTGAGGGAATTTCAAAAGTTGAATTGGCTGGTTTTCCCAAAGAAGAAATCGAAATCAGCGTAAGCGAAGATGCTTTAAAGGCTTATCAAATTACTTTGGATGAGATTTCTTCTGCAGTGGGTAATGCTAATATTGAAATTACTGGTGGAACAATTAAAGGCGATGATGAAGAGCTCCGCATCAGGGTGCGAGAAAAAGAATATTATGCCGAAGGATTTAAGGACATTATTGTTCGCTCAGAAGAGAATGGAGGTACAGTTCTCTTAAGTGATGTGGCCAGTATCAATGATAAGTGGTCTGAAGATCCTAACCGAACTTTTATTGACGGCAATCCGGGAATTAGTATTTCCATAACACAGACTTCAAGAGAGGATATTCTATACATTTCCGAAACGATTAAGGAATATATCAGCAATTTTAATAAGCGACATCAAACTGTAAAACTGAATCTTTTGCTCGATAATTCAGTACAAATTAAAGTGATGCAGGATATTTTAGCCAATAACGGAATCATTGGCTTCTTATTAGTATTGTTATTTCTATCCTTATTCTTAAATCATCGATTATCCTTTTGGGTGGCACTTGGAATTCCAATTTCATTTATGGGAATGTTTATGGTTGCCGGTATGTATGGCCTTACCTTAAACAAGCTTTCCTTGTTCGGAATGATCCTTGTAATTGGCATTTTGGTTGATGATGGCATCGTAATCTGCGAAAATATTTATCAGCATTACGAAAAAGGCAAATCAGCAATACAAGCAGGTATTGATGGAACTCTTGAGGTAATGCCGGCAGTTTTTTCTGCCGTATTAACAACCATTGTGGCTTTTATTTCCTTCTTTTTTATCGATAGTGTTATTGGTGAGTTTTTTAGAGAACTGGCTTTCGTTGTCATATTTGCATTGGTTTTTTCTTTAATTGAAGCATTTCTTATTCTTCCTGCTCATGTCGTTCATTCTAAGGCGCTAATGACGGATAAAAAAATATCTAAAATTGAAAAAATAACCAGCTCCACAATCTTTATAGTAAGAAAGTGGACTTATGAACCATTGATTAAATTTTGTTTGAATAACAAACTGGTTACGGTGGGTTTAACCATTGGTTTATTTTTTATTACCATAGGAGGATTAGTGGGAGGTATCATTAGAACTGGCGATAGTTCTGTTGATAACAAAGATTACGTTGATGTGGAGTTGGAGATGCCTGCAGGCACACCTGAGAATCAAACTATGTTTTTCATGAACCGAATTGAATCGGCAGCCGTTGAGATTGGCGAAGATTTAAAAAGTAAAAGCTTGAATGGAGAACCTGTGATTACAAATACAGTAATGAAAATTACAGCCTCGAATGTGGGAAAATTGACGGTCTATTTTATCAGCAGTAAAGATCGTGATTTCTTATCCATTGAATTCAGTAAACTTTTAAAAGAAAGAGTTGGAAGTATACCGCAAGCAGAACGATTGAATTATGTGCAAAGTAATCGATTTGGAAAAGCTGTTTCGGTGTCATTGCAAAGTAGTAATCTGGAAGATCTTTATGCCGCAAAAAATGAATTTAAACAGAAGTTATCCAAATTGGAAGGGCTAACCAATGTAGAGGATAATGATAAGTTAGGAATGAGAGAAGTGAGACTTCGCTTAAAGGAAAGTGCCTATAAATTGGGTTTAAACCTAAATAAAATAACAGCACAGGTTCGTTCTGGATTTTATGGGAAAGAAGTTCAACGCTTGCAACGGGGAATTGATGAAGTTAGGGTTTGGGTACGCTACGACAAAAAAGAACGTTCTTCGATAGGAAATCTGGAGAACATGAGAATCAGAACCGATGATGGAGGAGAGTATTATCTAAAAGATGTTGCCTACATCAGTTTTGAACGTAATTTGGTTCAAATAAATCATTTGTCCGGTCAAAGAGAGATTACTGTTGAAGCAGATTCAGAAAGTGAATTTGTGAATATGACAGAAATAAATAATGAAATTGATGACGTGATATTACCGGATTTAATGAACAAATATTCAGGCTTAAGAATTCGATATGGAGGACATGTAGAAGAATTGGGAAAAGCAAAAACGTCAGGGATTGTAATTGCGCCTGTAATTTTAATTCTTTTGTTTTCAGTTGTAATTTTTACATTCCGTTCTTATACACAAAGTTTATTGATTTTTACATTGGTTCCATTCGGATTTATAGGTGTCGGTTGGGGACATTGGATACATGGAATTGCATTGGATATGCCATCTTATTTGGGAATGGTAGCTTTAATGGGCGTAATGGTTAATGACTCCATTGTATTGATTAGCACCTATAATAGTCAATTGCAATCAGGGAAAGATGTGATGACAGCAATATACGATTCCTGTATCTCTCGATTCAGACCAATTGTGTTAACTTCTTTAACAACAATAGTTGGTATTGCACCTATCATAGCTTCAAATCAATCTGAAGCTAAAATGGTAGTGCCGATGGCAATTTCATTGGCTTATGGATTGGCTGTTGCCACTTTTTTAAATTTGTTACTTCTACCAGTTCTATTGGTTGTTGTGAATTCTGCGAAAAGAAAGTTTAAATGCTTAGTGAGCGGGATAATGCCAAGCAGAGAGAGTGTTGAGCCAGCTGTTAGAGAACTTAACTAAATTGTAATTCTGAAAAAAAAGACATGAATAAAACAATCATATTTGTAACATTTTTGCTTTTACCAGGCAGTAATTGTAAAGCACAAGAGGCCTTAACACTTGAAGCATCTATTGCTATTGCATTAAATAATAATTTAAGTATTAAAGTGGCTGAAAATCAGTCTGAAATATCTGTTAACAATGCAACAAAAGGGAATGCAGGTTTGTTGCCTAGTTTTAATGCAGGGGCAAATACAAATTATAATGAGCACAGTACCGATAAAGTATCTTCATCCACATCTTTGAATTTCTCTTATATTTTGTTCGATGGATTTGGCGCACGATACAATTATAAAATATTGAACCTGCAAAAAGAACAGGGAGCGTTAACGGCTCGATACAATATTGAAAATACCATTGCGAATGTAATTTCAGGTTTTTATCAATTAAGTAAGGCTTTTGATGATTTAGATGTGGCATCGAAAAATATGGTAATTTCAAAGGAGCGTTTGCAAAGAAATCAATCCAAATATGAGTTCGGGAATATCAATAAATTGGAAGTTCTGAATGCAAAGGTTGATTTTAACCGGGATAGCAGCACTTATCTAAAATCCCAACAGTTTTATGAGGAATTAGTTCGTGAAATGAATGTTTTACTGGGTCGAAGTGCTGAAACTAAATTTCAATTGATTCCTGATGCATCAGAATTTCAATCTTTTAATTTGAGTGATTTGAAAAAAAAGGCATTGGAAGAAAATGCTGATTATTTGATTCAGGCAAATCAATTAAGAGAGGATGAATTAGCCGTAAAAAAGGCAAAATCAGGACAGTTGCCATCTTTGAGCATTAATTCCTCTTATTCATATTACGAGAATGAAATTGTTGGGACAAACTCAAACACGCAATTAGCCGGAGGTTTAAATTTGAGTTTCAATGTTTTCGATGGAAAAAGGAAAAAAATAGAAATTGCAAATGCCAAAATTCAAAAGCAAAATACCGAATTAGAATTCCAAAATAAGATGTTAAAATTAGAAAAGGATTTGGTAAATGCTTATGCCGATTTCAATTACAATTTAAGGGTCTTGGAATTGGAGGAAGATGCTTTAGAAGCAGCAACACTTAATTTTGAACAAACCAAAGAATACTATCAGTTGGGTCAGGTGAGTTCTACAACTTTTCGCGAAGCGCAACTTAATTTAGTAGAAGCTCAAAATAATAAATCATCTGCAAGGTATGATGCAAAAAAATCGGAAATAAATATCAAGAAAATTAGTGGTACGTTGCTGCAATAGAATTCATAAACTTAAAAATGATTGGCCTTAATTTCAATGCTTAGTCCTAGTGTGTCTTCAAATTTTAGTTCCTCAATTAATTGGGATGATATTCGTTTGTTTGGCGTGGTTATGTTTTTAAAAAAAATAAACCCCAATATGAAGTTTGATTTTGGGATAGGTTATTCGGCAACATTAGGAAAACCTTCACCTTTGCCAATATTTAGAGTGATGTGGACCCCCCAATCAAAAGTGGACCTTTAATTTAGGCTTTCCTCGAATGGCGGTTCAATATCAATTAACAAAAAGCACAACATTAGCAACTGATTTTTTCATAGTCGGGGATAATCTCACATTGGGTGATGATCTTTATAAAGGGGAACAAAAAATTGATAACATACAGATAATGAATTTAGGTGGAGGAGTAGAGGTAACTCAAAAGTTATCGAAATTTTTAAAACTTAAGCTGAGTTATGGTTATACATTTTATCGTTAGTTTGAATTTTTGAATGGAAGTGATACTGTAAAAGAATTTGACTTAGGTAATAACATATATAAGCTGGAATCTCTATTGGTATTTAGTTGAAAAGATCCTGTTTAATTGATCAGAGTTTTGTAGTGGTGACTCTGATTACCCCGTCTTCCTTAAATGGAAGACGGTTTTTTTATTTATAACTCTTTTCAAATTTGCATTTACTTTCTTTGCAAATGACTATTTTTACTCAACTATTAACCAAAGATTGAGAAAAATGCCACAAAATATTATTGCCTCACCTGAGTATTTTATTTGGGAGACTCACGGAATACACACCGGTACAGGAAACGATCATGTAAAACATGGAGTTGATGAGTTGGAGAAAATTACAGAATTAGCAATATCTAAAGGACATCCCAATATTGCATTTATAATTCACACACCACGTTTAACCAGATATAGGTATGCTGCAGAAAAACGGTTGGGAGTTAAATTTATAAGGGGAGATAATGCCTATTTTAACTATCCAAATCAGATTGAACAGCTAAAATTGAAATATGGGAATCAGATTAATATCCGTTTTGGTATTGAACTGGAATGGTTGGGACCTGATTTAGGGATGCAATGGAATCGCTCGAAAATTTTTCAGGCACAAGATTCTGATTTTGTGATAGGTTCATTGCATTTTTCCCGGGAAGGAATTCCATATGATGGTTCGATAGAGGAAACCGAAGAACTGATTAAACTGAGAGGTGGATTGGAAAATTATTGGGGTGGATACATCGAAGAATTGATTGAAATGGTTGATTCTACCTGGGAAATGATTCAGGTTGTTGGTCATATAGACTTACCAAAATTGTTTGCTCCAATTCCTCAACCTCTGTTGGAGTTAGATACCTCAGATCATTTTCTGGCTCGTAGAATGCGGTTTTTACTGGAAATGATCAGCGAATATAATCTTGCATTGGATGTAAATCTGGCTGGAATCAATAAAGGTTGTGGAATTTATCCTGATATCTCAATTTTGAAGAGAGCAAAGCAACTTGATATCCCTATTGCATTAGGTACTGATACTCATACATTGCAAAATTTAGGTAATCATCACGAAACCGGGATCCATTATGCTCATGATGCCGGATACAAGCATTATTTGAGTTTTTCGAAGTGCATTCCTGAGAAAAGACCTCTACGAAATCAGGCTTTTAAGGAGGAAGAATATAAGGTGATGAACTTGGGAATTGAGATGCTAAACCTTCGTTTTGAGGATAGCAAGCAACGACGAATTCCAAAATTTTCTTTCGGAGGAACTTTTAGAACATTCTTGGAACATCATAAAAATTCGACTTCTTTGGGTGAATTTGAAGCGATACGAATACGAAAGGGAAATAAATCCATCACTATAAGCAATACTATTCCTCAAAATCGAAAGGAGAAGGTAAAAGGATTGTTCTCACATCATAAAGATAAACCGGGTGTGTTATCTATGATATTTAATGCTTTAGCATCGGAGGAGATCAATGTTGAAACGGCATATTTAAATTCCAATAATGATGGCACTGCAACGGCTTTTTTAACCCTTTCGGGAGATGATGGTTCTGTTCATGAGGCTGTTGAGTTTGTGAAAGGAACAGGGGGAGATAGTTTTATTGAAATTAGGGTAGGAGATATCTTGGAAATGCAGCAATTGGATAAAAACAAGAATTATTTGCTGGAAGTTGATGGAGTTAATCTACCCATTGCAATCAGTAAACAAATGATTCTTTCTATTCATAACAATACTGCAGGAATCTTGCTAATTTTGCTTTCGGCATTGGCTTCCCAAAATATCAATGTAATTGATTTAAAATTGGGACAAAGAGGACAAAAAGGGTATGCGATATTAAGTATTGAGGGAAATGCCCAATTGGCCGGAAATATTTTGAGTAAACTGGGTCCTCAGTTTTTTGAAACAACACTTTTATCTTTAAACGGGGTTGAATAGAAAATTTTAATTGATCGAAGTTGAATAACAGCACATCCAGTTCATACGAATCCATTTTGAATATTATTGAGTTTTATAGAATTCAACCAAGAATTCAAGACCTTCAAATTGAAAAAATAGAAGAGTATTTGATTCTTATGAACGCTCATTATCAAGAGTCAATAAGAGATATTGATGATTGTATCGGCGTAAGTGAACCTGTTTGTTTAGAAGATATAGTTGATGTTTTAAATTCTTACATTAATAAGGTGGGAGAAGAACTAGATAAGATTTTCCCTGAGGATATGAATGCGTTTTCTCCTATTAATATACATTCCAATGCTAAAATAATTGAGATTCAGGCATTGGAATTGTACCGGAATTTTAACGGTGGTGAAAGTAATTTGTATCGAATAAAAGAGGAACTCGATTGTTTGGGAAACAATATTTACGAAGAAAATTTTGCCGAAAAGTTAGCCATACTGACAAAAAATATACTGTCCAAAATTAATTCAGACCTTATTGTCAGAGTTGATGATTTATTATGAAGTTGTTTATCCGACAGCTTTCGGCGGGAGAAACTGAATTGCCACCGGCTCTTCGTCTTCTAACTCTTTAATCATTTGAAATGATTGTGATTGAAGAAATTCAAGAGCACTTTCTTCATTTTTCCATTGAGAAAGAATAATATGCTCGTTTCGTTTTCCATTAGCTTGGTATATTTCGCACGAAAGCTCACCTCCAATTTTGCGGTATTCCTGAAATTGATCAAATGAATTTTTCCAGTTAGCGTAATTTTTTATAGACTGCT
The DNA here is from genome assembly GCF_030372765.1 of Labilibaculum sp. K2S. Classification (GTDB taxonomy): domain Bacteria; phylum Bacteroidota; class Bacteroidia; order Bacteroidales; family Marinifilaceae; genus Labilibaculum. The sequence goes on from NZ_JAUCMW010000021.1 coordinate 31,916, forward strand.
TTATTAATAAATATATCATTGTGTGCGAATGTGTTGTTAATTCTAATTTAAATAAAAAGAATAAACAAGCTTACAATTAATTGATTACAGGCTAAAAATACAGGGTGATCATATCTTTTTTTAATATAAATAGGGAACGCACCCCTAATTATTTAATTAAAATTAAACAAATTGTTTTTTTTAAGAAAATTCATTCCACTTATCAGCTAAATTAATTGACGAATGGTCTAAAAATCCGATGAAATATTTACAGTTATACAACTTAGATTAATGCATCAATTGGATTTGAGAATTTAAATTTATAATTAGTATTTTCCAATTTAGCAGAGCTGATAATTTTGTACGGGCTTTGGTTCGAGACAAATTGCGGTGTTTCAAAACCTCCAATTTTTGCAGCCTCCTTATAAAATTCCTTACGGCTAGGATGCTCGGGGCAACATGCATTGTAAATTTCTCCCCATAAATTATTTTCGATCAAATGTGATATGATATTGATGCAATCATCCTGATGGATTAAATTAACAGGAATGTCACCTTCAACTTCATTTTTCATTTTCGAGAAAAACCGTCCAGGTTTACGATCATAGCCAATTAAACCACCAAATCGAATGATACTGGTTTGAAAATTCTGTTGTGAAAGAAGCATTTTTTCAACACGTCGTAAGGCTTTGCCACTATTTTTTTCTGGAATTTGGTCATCCTCTTCAGTAACAAGCCTGTTTAAATTTGCATATACCGAGGTTGAACTAATGAAAATCACCTTTTTTACAGAGGAAAGATGCAACTGCTCAATTAATGCCTTAAATTGTTTTGGGTGATATTCTTCAATATCTTCTCTGCGTTTGGGTGGAAAATTAACAATCAGTATTTGAGAATTAAAAAAATCAGCATCAAAATCAACATTTATTTCAGGATCAAGGAATATTCGGTAAGGAGTTATTCCATCTTGCGCTAAGCGGGATATTTTCTCAGGAGTTGGGGTAGAGCCTTTTACCGAGTAATTATTCTTTATCAAAAATTTAGCCAGAGGAAGTCCTAACCAGCCACATCCTAGAATGCTTATGTTCTTTTCTTGTTTATAAAGCGTTTTATTCATGTGATTGTATCTAAATATATCGGCGATCAAATTTAAATTTAATTTAAACATTTAAATATTTTTGAGATATATAATTATGAATATGAAGTTAATTATTTTGGTATTTAAGATATTAAAATCCTTTTAGCGCCTATGAGCTTTCCATAATGGACAAAGTGCTAAGTAGAATAAGGGTAAAGGATTTGAAAACACAAGGATTTTTAAATAATTACTTTTATATTTGACACAGCATACACAGACTTTCATTTATGAATTTTTGGTAGGTTTCAAAATAAATTTCGTTTTATGTCGTCACAAATACGAGAAAATTTACAGAAATTATTTGTTTTAGGAATTAGTTATAAGAAAACAGCTCTTGATGTTAGGGGGAAATTTTCATTTACTGAAGAACAGCAGGAAAATTTACTGAAAGAGGCAAAAGAAAATCAAATCGATGGATTCGTAGTTCTTTCTACATGTAATCGTACTGAAATCTATGCTCACACAAGCCAATCGGAGTTTATTACTGATTTATTCCTAAAATACAGCGAAGGTAACCGGGAGGATTTTGATTCCCATGGTTATACTTTATTTGGTAATGATTGTATTCACCACTTATATAGAGTTACTTCAGGATTAGATTCTCAGATTATTGGGGATTTTCAAATTGTTGGGCAAGTAAAAAATGCCGTTCAGTTAGCAGAAGAAATGGGTATGGTGAACCCATTTTTAAATCGTCTGTTTTCATTTGCCTTTCAGGCAAGTAAAAAAATTAAGACAAATACTGAAATAAGTAAAGGAGCTGCTTCTGTTTCTCATGCAGCGGTTCAATATATTAAGGATAAGGTTTCAACTTTGGAATCATGCAATTTTTTATTGTATGGAACCGGAGATATAGGGAAAGATACTTGTGGTAACTTATTGAAGCACATGAATAACCGTTCGTTGACTTTGATAAACAGAACTGAGGCCAAGGCAGAGGCACTTGCCGGCAAGTTTAATGTAAAGTATCAACCTGTTAGTAAATTAGTTGAAGAGGTGGAAAAGGCCGAGGTTATTATTGTTGCCACCGGAGCTCCGCAACCTACTTTGTTACCGGAACATTTTAATGGGAGTGATCAATGTAAATTAATTTTGGATCTTTCTGTTCCTAGAAATGTTCATCCTGAAATAGATAAGTTAGATCACGTTTTGGTGATTACTGTTGATGAACTATCAAAACATATCTCAGATGCCATTCAACAAAGAAAAGATTGCATTCCGCAGGCAGAAGGTATAATTTACGGATCGATAAGTGAATTTTACAGCTGGCTTGAGGTGAAATACTTGTCTCCTGTAATTATTGCTTTAAAAGAGAATTTACAGAAAGTTCAACGGAAAGAGTTGGATTATCACAAAAATAAATTGACTGATGATGAACTGAAAAAAGTGGAGCACATCACTAGTAACATTGTGAATAAAATTGCCAGAGCATGTATCAATCACTTAAAAGATCATCACAAAAAGCAATCAAGTCCAATGGAAACAATAGACATGATTTTTAAAGATTTGGATTCGTAAAGCCTTGTAAGCTTTCGATAAAAAGCTATATAAACCTTGTTTTATATGGCTTTTTTATTTCCTGATAAATTATTATTCTAATAATAAACTTCCTGAAAATAGTAAACTATGATTTCTAAAAAGAAAATAGTTGTTGCCACTCGTCCCAGCTTACTTGCTTACACGCAAACCATGCAAACTGTGGAATTACTGAGAAATGCCAATCCTGAAATTGAATTCGAAGTGAAAAAATTCAGCACTCAAGGTGATCGGGTGTTAAATCGTTCTCTAACAGAGTTTGGTGGTACTGGTGTGTTTGTAAAGGAGTTGGAACATGCTTTGTTGGAAAATGAAGCAGATATTGCAATTCATAGTTTAAAAGATGTTCCGAGTGCACATCCGACGGGTTTGCAATTGGCTGCTTTTCCCGAACGTGAAGATGCACGTGATGTTTTTTTAACCCGTAACGGAAGTTCCATCGAAGATATGCCGGAAGGATTTGTATTAGGAACCGGAAGTCCAAGAAGAAGGGTTCAATTTGCTAATCTCCGTAAGGATATCGAATTTAAAGAAATCAGAGGAAACATTGATAGTCGTTTTCAAAAACTTATGGATGGTGAATACGATGCAATTATTTTGGCTGCTGCAGGTTTAAACCGTATGGGTAAAGAATATGATGAGAATTTGCTTCTGGATATTGATTTATGCATTCCTGCCATAGGACAAGGTGCAATTGCAATTGAGTGTCGAAGTAACGATCCTGAAACAATTGCAATACTTCAAAAAGTGAATCATCGCGATACCGAAATTGCAGTTAAAGCCGAACGGGCATTTATGGCTGAAATAGAAGGGGGATGTAAATTTCCTTTGGCTGCCCATGCTGTTGTTTCAGACAATATTTTGAACATGGTTGCCATTGTAGGTGATTTAAAAACGAACCAGTTCATTGCAGAAGGAATTGAAGTTTCAGTAGAAAAATCGATTGAGAATGCGAAAGAATTAGCCATTAAGATGAAATCAATTTGTAAAGAAAAAGGAATAAATTTCTATCTTTAATTTTTGGTGATAATTTATCAAAAAGATTGATATACTTAATTTGACAACTAATTTATACACAAATACAAAAAATACAATATTATGAGTTTAAGACCTCTTTTCCCAGAGACACGATTAAGAAGATTGCGTTATAGCAAAGTAGTTCGTAACATGGTTGCAGAAACATCTCTTTCTGTTGATAATTTAATCATGCCCCTTTTTGTTTGTCCGGGAGAAAATGTTCAAAATCCGATTAAAAGCATGCCGGGAAACAATCAGTTATCGGTAGACATGTTAGTAAAAAAGTGTGGCGAATTATTAGAGTCAGGCGTAAAATCAGTATTGCTTTTTGGTATTCCTGAGTCGAAAGATGAAGATGGAACTGTTGCAACTCACGAACATGGTATCGTGCAAAAAGCTACTCGTGCCATTAAGGAAACTTACCCTGAAATGTATATTATCGCTGATATCTGTAACTGTGAATACACAACTCACGGTCATTGCGGAACTATTGTCGATGGTGATGTTGACAACGACCAGACATTGGTGACATTGGCTGCACAGGCTGTTTCTTTGGCTGAAGCAGGAGTTGATATGGTGGCGCCAAGCGATATGATGGATGGTAGAATTGGATACATGAGAAAAGCTTTGGATGGGAATTGTTTCGAGAAAGTGCCGATTATGGCTTATTCTGCGAAATATGCATCTGGATTTTATGGTCCGTTTAGAGATGCGGCTGATAGCGCACCTAAATTTGGAGATAGATCTACCTACCAAATGGATCCTAGAAATAGCGATGAAGCCATTCGTGAAGTGGAAATGGATATTGCTGAAGGAGCTGATATTGTAATGGTAAAGCCTGCGATGAGTTATCTTGATGTGATTTACAGAGTGAAAAATGAATTTAATATTCCTGTGGCGGCCTATAATGTAAGTGGTGAGTTCTCTATGGTGAAAGCTGCAGAAGCTAACGATTGGATTGATGGTAAACGCGTAATGATGGAAATTATGACTTCAATCAGAAGAGCTGGAGCAGATATCATTATTACTTATCATGCCAAAGAAGTTGCTGATATTTTAAATGGCAGGATGTAAATTGCCAACGGGTATTCATTTTTAATCGATGGCAAATTTTTTACGTTTACTATTCTAATTACTATTAACAATTTACCGATTATCAGCATATGAGTCAATCAATTTTTTTAGATACAATTAACGGAATTAAGAGAGAGAGACCACCCGTGTGGTTCATGCGTCAGGCGGGCAGGGTACTTCCTTCCTACATGAAATTGCGTGAGAAATATGGTTTTAAAGAAATGATGGAGAATCCGGAATTGGCGGCTCAGGTTACTTTGTTACCAATTCATGATTTGGGGGTTGATGCTGCTATTTTGTTTTCTGATATTTTGGTGATTCCTGAAGCTTTAGGAATGGAATTGAGCTTTGAGGGGAAAGGACCAAGTTTTGCAACAGCATTAAAAGATGTTGCGGATCCTCTGTCATTTTTATCCGACAAGCCTGAAAAACTTGAGCATATTTATAAAGCTATTGACCGCATTTTAGAGACCAAACCAAACGAGATTCCATTAATTGGATTTTGTGGAGGTCCTTTAACTACTTTGTGTTACATGTATCAAGGTTTCAGTCGAAATCAGAATTTCCCTGATTTTGTTCCTGCGATCTATCGTGATAAAGCACTAATGAAGAAGGTGGTTGCTAAAATTACAGAGATGAGTATTCACTATGCGTTAAAGCAAGTTGAACATGGAGTTAAGGCATTTCAATTATTTGAGACTCACGCTGGATTGATTCCTGTTGAATTGTATAAAGAGGTTTTCTTACCATCAGTTAAAGCGATTTTAGGTGCAGTTCGTGAAACAGGAGTGAAGACCATCTACCTGCCAAAAGGATTGGGAACTGGTATCAATATAGTGAACTACGATTTGTGCGATTGTGTAAGTGTTGATTGGCAAATGCCATTGCATGAGGTGAGAGGAATTGTTGGCGAAGAGATGATTCTGCAAGGGAACTTCGATCCTCGTATATTGGAGGCTACACCACAAGCTATCGATCATGAATTTGAATACTTCCTGAATTATGGTAGAAAAGATCACAAATGGATCTTCAATTTGGGACATGGGCTATTGCCTTCAATACCGGTTGAGAATGTGGAGTATCTTGTGAAAAAGGTGAAAGAGTCTGATTGGGGAAGATAAATTCTCGAATGAAAATATAGAATGAGGTGTCAGTATTGGCACCTCTTTTTGTTTGGATTTAAATTAAACAAATTGGAGCTTACTGAATAATTCGGTTTGTATCAGTAGTTGATTTTAAAACAAATTAATTTTATGTTGAAAAACTTACCGGGTAGTTAGGAATGGGTTTTTATGATTTCTACTTTTGCAACCGAAAATCAATAAAAATAGAATAACAATGGCAGATTATACAAAAATGTGGACTGATCTTGGCTTAAACCTTGATAATCATGATGCTTTACTGGAGAATTTAGGTGGCGCGTACCAATCCATTTTCATGTTGCAGGAACATCGTCCGGAAGGAATGGGATATTTCGATTTTGTGATGAGCGAAGCTCACGGGTTAAGAATTCAGGAGTTGCGTGATGAGCAGGAGGCAGGACGAAAGATAATTGGTTCTTTTTGTGTTTTCGTACCTGAAGAGCTTGTACTTGCAGCAGGTTGTACATCTGTTGGATTGTGTGCCGGAGCTGATTTTGCTCAGGAAGAAGTTGAGAAGGTACTGCCTCGTAATACTTGTTCGTTAATCAAATCATTCTTTGGTTTCAAATTAGGTAAGGTTTGTCCTTATATGGAAGTTTCAGACCTTATTGTAGGTGAGAATACCTGCGATGGAAAGAAAAAATCATTCGAGATATTTAGTCAGATGGTGCCAAATTTCTTTCAAATGGATCTTCCTCAGAACAAGGCTCCGATGGCAAGGAAATTATTAAAGCATGAATATGAGGCTTTTGTTGCTAAGTTAGAGGAAATGACAGGCAAAAGAATCGGCGTGGAAGATTTGAAACAAGGAATTGCTACCGTAAATGCAAAGCGAAATGCATTAGCTCGTCTGTCTAAACTTCGTATGGCCAATCCAAGTCCGATTTCAGGTTTAGATGCGTTATTAATTAACCAAATTGCCTTTCTGGATAATCCTGTTCGTTTTACCGAGAAGGTTAATGTTTTATGTGATGAATTGGAATTGCTTGTAAAAGAAAATAAAGGCGTAAAAGTTGAAAACGCTCCTCGTGTTGTAATTTCCGGTTGTCCTATGGCAATTCCAAATTGGAAAGTTCCTGCTGTAATCGAAGCTACAGGGGCTGTAATTGTTGGCGAAGAATCATGTATTGGTGAGCGCGGTCAGCGAAATACAACCGACGATTCTGCAGATACAGTTGATGGTCTTATTGATGCGGTTGTTGATCGTTATTTTAAAATTGATTGTGCAGTATTTACACCAAATCAGGAGCGCGTAGAGCACATCAAAGAAATGGCTAAAAATACGAATGCCGACGGTGTGATTCATTATGGACTTCAATTCTGTCAGCCTTATATCATGGAATCTTTCTCCGTAGAAAAATCTTTAGAAAAAGATGGTGTTTCTGTGTTGAGACTTGAGACTGATTACAGTCAGGAAGATATGGGACAATTGTCAACTCGTGTAGAAGCATTTGTTGAAATAATAAAATGAATAGAATTGAAATAAAAAAAACTGAGAGGTTGCTGCGTTCTCAGTTTTTTTATTTGCATCAAAAATAAGATACAAAATTATTGGAATGAGACATGCCGGAATAGATATTGGCTCCAGAAGTATTGAGCTGGTTGTAATTGAAGATGGTAAGGTTGTTGTGAGTAGGCAGTCTGAATCTGGTTACAATCCGGTTGAGCGTGTTCATGAATTAATTGCTGATATTTCGTTCGATAAGGTGATGGCAACGGGTTATGGCCGGGCAAGTCTTGAGATTGCCTTCGATTATCCGACCATAACGGAGATTAAAGCATATGGAACAGGAGCAGCAGCATTACATCCAGGAGTTCGGGGAATTCTTGATATTGGAGGGCAGGATACCAAGGTTATTTCTTTGAATGAAAATGGAAAAGTGTTTAAGTTTGAGATGAATGATAAATGTGCTGCGGGCACGGGTAAATTTCTTGAATTGATGGAAGCAAGTCTAGGTTATCAGCAAAATACCCTTGGTTTGGAAGCATTAAAAGGACAGGAGGGAATAGAAATTAACAGCATGTGTGCCGTATTTGCAGAGTCGGAGGTTACTTCTCTTTTGGCGAAAGGTTGTCTGCGGGCTGATATTGCATTGGCTGTTCATCAATCGGTGTGTCGCCGTGCTGTTGGAATGATTAAACGTCAGGATTTAAAAACTCCAATTTTATTTGCCGGTGGTGTTGCGAATAATGTATGTATGATACATCTCTTGAAACAGACTTTGGGAGATGATCTGATTATTCCAACATCTCCTCAGTTTGTAGGTGCATACGGAGCCGCTGTTTTAGCAGGATTTTTATAAAAAGACAAGAAAGCCACCTGTAGGTGGCTTTTGTAATTGTTTGAAATAAGGAATTACCTGTATTCCTTTTTTTCGAATTGTTTTAGTTTATCAATGTCACGTTGAAATCTTTCCATTAAATCTTCCGAAAAAGAATTAATCAATTTGTGTTCCTTTGCTGTCATTCCATCAGAGGCATCAGCAACAATCTTCATGGCGGTAATGAATTCATCGTATTGTGGAGCCGGGCCATATACATGACAAAAATTAATCACCTTATTATAGATTTCTTCAACTGAAGAGTTGTGCGATTCCTCAAACTCAAACGACCATAATATTTCAGAGCCAAGAGCATGATTTTTAAATAGTTGTGTAAGAGTTTCTTTTTCTTCTTTCTTAATCACTCCATCTGCTTTTGCCAGGGCATACAGCAATTCTCCAAATACTTCGTATAATTTTTCTTCCTTTCTCATGGCATATCTTTTAAGGTAGATACCAAATTTCACAAATTGTCCATAGTCTAAGTTACTACAATTGAGTGAGAATTGTGTAAAGAAATCCTTACTCGATAAGAGAATTAGATACATTAATTTTTGTGTCACTGTGCATAGAGATGCTTGGGTAAACCGGATACCAGGAGTCTCCAATATTGTCTTTAATTACTGAATCGTCAATTCGAATATTCCCGGAATGGTCATTGGTGACAAAGAAAATTGCTGAACCATGTGTATTTACTTCATTTTGTTCTATGAGAGTTCCTTGTATATCAAGAGTCATTGTATTTCCATCATTATAAATGGCACCGCCACTTCCACCTCCGGAAGTACCACTTTGTGATGGATTTCCTCCATTTCCAAT
>NZ_JAUCMW010000021.1:41038-83565 GCF_030372765.1 Labilibaculum sp. K2S
CAACCACATACACAGGTTTGTTTTCAAACTGACTAAAAACACGTATGGCTCCGCCACTTCCACCTCCGGAAGTACCACTTTGTGATGGATTTCCTCCATTTCCAATTGCTTGATTGTAAGAAAACAAACTGTTTATAATTGTCCACGAAACTCCGATACTGCTAATTGCACCACCATTCGAACCAACATTTCCATATCCTTCGGCGCCACCAAAAGTGCAGTTAACCACATACACAGGTTTGTTTTCAAACTGACTAAAAACACGTATGGCTCCGCCACCAACATCGGATCCTGAATCGGCACAAACATTATTAAAGAAACGACAGTTAACAATCTTTAAACGACCACCACGAACCCAAATTGCACCACCACCATCATATAGATCTTCCGATCTTGAATTGCCATTGATAAAAGTAAGATTCTGCAAAGTTAATCTTGGATGATCTTGATTTTGACAGTGTGATGTAGTCCAGTGCTGATCTTGATCACAAGTGTTCATGTAAAGAATACGTGTTTTTCCTTCACCGCTAAGGCTTACTAAACCACCACCATCAATTACAATGTCTTTACTGGCGTCGTTAAATATTTTGGCTGTTTCTGTTAGTCTTATTGTAATTGGTTCCGATCCACAGTCGAATACAATCTTTCCTCCTAAAGCGACTGCATCAATAAAGGCTTGGGAAGTACAACTTTCCGGAGTTCCATTTCCAATAACTATGTCTGGTTGAGAAACATCTTCCAATTTTGCTTCTGTGGGAATAGAAGCATTTCCATTTGGATTTCCAGCGGTTGGTCCATTGTCAGATATTTCAATTAATTCCTGGCTTTGATCATTATCATCATGTTTATCCGAAGAACAGGATTGAATAAGAAGAAGGTAGATAAATAGGAGAGAGACCCTACGTGCTTTTAATCTAAACTGAATGGTTTTCATTCGGACAAATAATTAATATGAATAATCTTACTATATCTACTTAACGGTAAGATATTCTGTATTATTATCAGGATAAGAAAAATTAAACAGATGCGCATTGTGTTCTTATTTACTAATGGCTTTTAGTATTCTTCGGGCACGGGAACAGTAACCTGCGCTTCCATTTTCCATTTGTTCTTCGATCACGAGAGCTAGTTCATTTTGTATATCCGGTTCTTGTAAAGAGAAATTGTATAGAATTTGCATGGCATACACCTTTATTGCAATGGCTGATGTACTGGAAATCAACACATCAAAGCAGTAATTGATAAAATCACCGGATATATTGCTTGGAAGAGGTTCTAAGCTTATCAATTTTAAATACTGTCGTAATTTGCTTTCGTTGGTAAGTGAAGGAACAAGGTCAATCATTTGAGGAAGATACAAGCGAACCAAATCAGGAGCAATATCATAAATCTTATCTAAAATCCATGTTGCCCGCCAGGAATGTTTCTCATTGCTGATACAAATATCCCACAGTTCGTTTATATACGTGGGATTCTCTGCGATACTTCGAGCAACCAATCTGGCTTCTTCTTTTACCGGAAAAGGATCAAGTAGTTTTTTAAGTTCCATTGAATTTAAAATTATTGGTTTCCTTAAAATGGCAACTTACTTAACTCAACATTACCTCCCGAAAGAATGATTCCGATTTTTTGGCCTTTGTACTTTTTCTTCTCTTTTATCAGAGCAGCAAGAGCGACGGCGCTAGATGGTTCTGCAATAATCTTCATTCGCTCCCAAATCAGTCTCATTGCTGCAATTATTTCTTTTTCTTCCACTCTGATAATCTTTTCAACATGTTCTTTAATGATGGGAAATGTTTTATCTCCCAATGAGGTTAACAGACCATCAGCAATTGTTTGAGGATTAGTTTGCGGAACAACTTCTCCTTTTTGAAGCGACTGCCAGGCATCATCAGCACCCAGAGGTTCTCCTGCTACTACTTTGGTATTTGGGGAAAAGTGAAATGCAGCTAAAGCTGTGCCGGATAGTAAACCTCCGCCACCAACAGGAGCGAAAATTGTATCCAAATCATGATAATCTTCAATCAACTCCATTGCAGCAGTTGCCTGTCCTTCAATTACCTGATAATCATTGTAAGGATGCAAAAAAACCGCACCGGTTTTATTGACAACTTCGTTTAAAGTTGTTTCTCTTGCCTCAAGGGTTGGAATGCACTCAATAACTTCGCCACCATAACCTTTTACAGCTATTTTCTTTATTTCCGGGGCATTTGAAGGCATCACAATATATGCTTTAATGCCTTGTACTTTAGCTGCAAGAGCTATTGCCTGAGCAAAATTACCCGATGAATGAGTGGCGACTCCAAATTCTTTTTCTGTTTCAGTTAGTTGAAGAATTGCATTGGTAGCTCCCCGCATCTTGAATGCACCCATTTTCTGAAAATTTTCACACTTAAAGTAAATTTCAGCTCCAACAATTTCGTTAATGAGTTGTGAGCTCATAACGGGTGTTCTGTGAATAAACGGTTGTATTCTTTTGTGGGTTTTCTGTAAATTATCTTTTGTGATGATCATTTTATCGGGTTTTAGTTTGTAATTGTAACCCAACTCAAAGTTGGGTTACAAATATGCTTGAATCTTATAGCGAAATTACACTTTGCAGGTATTCAAAAAAGAAATTATTTCATTGCTTCAAGTGAATCTTTTGCAGCTTGAATGGTTTTATCAAGCATCGCATAGGTCAATGAATTAGACAGGAAATAACTCTCGAATGATGATGGAGGAAGATAAATGCCTCTTTTCAGCATTTCATGAAAGAATTTTGGGAATTTTTCATTGTTGGCTGTTGTTGCTGTGTCAAAATCAACAACATCAATATCCGTAAAGAAAATACTGATCATTGAACCGCAACGGTTAATTCTGTAATCAAAACCCGATTCCGAAAGTACCTTATCCAGTCCTTTGTGAAGATATTCTGTTTTATCCGCAAGTTCAGCGAAGTAGTGAGGGTTCTCGTTAAGCTCTTTTAACAGGGTTAATCCTGCAATCATAGCAATAGGGTTGCCCGATAGGGTTCCTGCCTGATAAACTGGTCCAACAGGAGAAACGACCTTCATGATTTCGTTGGGACCTGCATAAGCTCCAACAGGCATTCCGCCACCAATAACTTTACCAAAAGTTACCAAATCAGCCTTAACACCAAAGTATTCCTGAGCACCACCTTTTCCAAGACGGAAACCAGACATTACTTCGTCGAAAATCAATAGAATTCCTTCTTTGTCGCATAATTCACGTAAATCTTCCAGAAAACCTTTTTGGGGAAGAACACAGCCCATGTTTCCAGCAATTGCTTCCACTATAATAGCCGCAATTTCACCTTTATTTTCTGCAACTAATTGTTTTACGTCTTCAATATTATTGTATTTGGCAGTTAGAGTGTCGTTTGCTGTGCCAGGAGTAACACCTGGTGAATTTGTTACCCCAAAAGTACTTGCGCCGCTGCCGGCTTTAATTAAGAAAGAATCGGCGTGACCATGATAACAGCCTTCGAATTTGATAAATTTATTTTTTCCGGTGTAACCTCTGGCTACACGAATTGCACTCATACAAGCTTCAGTTCCCGAATTAACCATTCTTACCTTATCAATATTTGGAACCATGTCCACAATTAACTTGGCAATCTCAATTTCCAATTCAGTTGGAGCACCAAAGGATGTTGAATCTTCAACTTTTGCTTTGATGGCATCAATTACTTTTGGGTATGCATGCCCCAAAATCATTGGTCCCCATGATGAGATGTAATCGATGTACTCATTTCCGTCAACATCGGTAAGAATACTTCCTTTTGCTTTTTTAATAAACACAGGAGTTCCGCCAACAGATTTAAACGCTCTAACCGGTGAGTTTACACCTCCGGGAATGTATTTGCTGGCTTCGGTAAATAATTCGGAACTTCTTTTGTATTGATACATATTGTGTGGGTTTTATGAATTTAAGTAATTGTGACAAATTTCGAGTAAGGAATATACATTTGTATTTTCAGACATGACAACATGTTCGGAAAAATCCAGCAGTTTTACAGCAGTTGTACTTCCAATAGCAAAACAGGGAACAGTTTCGTTGATTTTGTATTTGCTAAAAAAGCTATGAACAGCACTCGGACTGCAAAAACAGATGGCATCAAAATCAGTAATGGTAACATCCGGTTGATGCAAATTTGTTTGGTAGCACTCTATTTCCTCAAAATCAAATTCTTTTTCAGTCATAAAATCAGAAATGCTGTTTTGCCTTAAATTTCCTGAAAAATGAATGTAAGAGGAGGCGCTTTGTTCTTCAAGCAATTCAATTAAAGATTGCGAGTTGTGTTGTTCTGGAAGTAAAGCTTCTATACCAATTTTGAGCAGTTCTTCTGCTGTTTTTTCTCCAACAGCAAATACTTTTTTTTCTTCCAATGCGATTAACGAACTTAGGTTTCTGGAAATACTCTTAACCGCATTCTGACTGGTGAAAATCCAATTTGATTCTGGTTTTGAGTTAATCAGATCTGTTTTTTCTTTAGAAAGAGGGATCAGATCAATTTGAATAAATGGTTTTGCTGTAACTGCCAGACCTAATTCTTCAGCATACATTATGTGTTCAGAACTTAGAGATCTGGTAAAAAGAATATTTTTTTTATCTGTTAGAGACATAAATACATTTCAAAATGATTTCTGATCGCAAGCTAACAAATTTAGTAAATCAGACCATTTTTTATGCTCTTGAAATGTATTATTTTATCAATTGATTGAAAATTAGATCTTCAGACGAGTATCTTTGAATAATTAGAATTTTGAATCGTTAAAAAGTATTAACCGGCTTGCCATTCAGTAATAGCTTTTATACTTTTAGTGTGCTTAATAAGGAGAAGGAGACCTTTATTTTGAATGATGAATGATCGTGATGAATCAGTTTTTTTTATCAATTTTTTAAACAAATCCAAGACTTAATAACAAGAAGATATTTATGACTGAATTCAACAGGGAAGAAGAAAGAAGACAAATTTTGTATCGATACAAACATTTACTGCTTACGTGTAAAAATATTGTAACCAGAGCGGATATAAAATTGGTTCGAAAAGCATTTGAATTAAGCTTAAAAGATCATGATGGTGAGAGAAGAAAGAATGGAGAACCGGCTATATATAAAAGCATTTCGATAGCTCAGATTGTTGTTGAGGAACTAGGGTTAGGAAGAACTTCAGTAATTTGTTCTTTGCTATATGATATCGTTCAAAAAGACCGGATTTCTTTAGACGAAATTTCGGAATTGTTTGGACCTAAAGTTACTTTAATCATACAAGGCTTGGTTAAGGTAACCAATATTTACAATCAAAATCCAAGTCTTCAATCAGAGAATTTCAGAAAGCTGTTATTAAGCTTTGCCGATGATGTTCGCGTAGTTCTTATTATTATGGCAGACCGATTGTTTAATCTCCGGAATCTGGAGAATAAATCGGTAGAGGAACAACAATCTTTATCCAAAGAAATAGAGTTTCTATATATTCCGTTTGCACATCGTTTGGGAATGTACAATGTGAAATCTGACATGGAGGATTTGGCATTGCGTTATTTAAATCCTGATGTTTACTTCGAGATTGAAAAGAAATTGAAGGATAGTGAGGAGCAACGACAAAAATATATTAAAGATTTTGTGGCTCCAATTAAAGCTGAATTGGATCAATTCGGGATGAAATACAAAGTAAAAGCACGTACAAAATCCATCGCTTCTATTCTTCATAAAATGCAGAAGAAACAGGTTGAGTTTGAAGAAGTTTACGATATATTCGCCATTAGAGTTATACTAAAAGCGACACCGAAAAAAGAGAAATCTGAATGTTGGAAAGTTTATTCTGCTGTTAGTGATTTGTACCGACCTAATCCGAATAGACTAAGAGATTGGATCACCATTCCAAAATCGAATGGGTATGAATCTCTACATACCACTGTTATGGGGCCTGATAATCGTTGGGTAGAGGTTCAGATTCGCAGCAAACGGATGAACCGAATTGCCGAGCAGGGGTTTGCCGCTCACTGGAAATATAAAGGTGGAAAAAGCGAAGAAGGAGGATTGGATGCATGGTTGCAGGATATTCGGGAAGTTATTGAAAGTCACGGAAGTGATTCCATCGATTTAATAGATAGTTTTAAAGCAGATTTATACCATAAGGAGATATATGTATTTACACCTAAAGGTGATTTAAAACAATTATCAGCAGGAGCAACTTTACTCGATTTTGCGTATTCAATTCACTCCGATGTTGGTGATAAATGTATAGGAGGTACAGTCAATCAGAAGAATGTCTCCATTAAGCAGGTTTTAAATAATGGAGATCAGGTTTCCGTAACTACCTCTAATTCCCAAAAGCCAAAATTAGATTGGTTGAATTTTGTGGTTTCTACAAAAGCGAAAAATAAAATTCGTCAGACGATAAAGGAGGAGATGCTTAAGGAGTCAGATCTTGGAAAAGAGACTCTGAAGCGCAGAATGAAGAATTGGAAAATTGAATTTTGTGATGAAAATATTAGAAAGTTAATGACTTTCTATAAGTACAAAATTGCTGCCGATTTGTATCAGGGAATTGCTTTGGAACAGCATGAATTATCTGAAATAAAAGATATTTTAACTGATAAAAAAGAAGTTGAGAAGAATGTTCCTGAAGAACGTCCTGATTATTCTTCGAAGAAAATCACGAAAGAAGGCGAAGACGTATTAATTGTTGATGAGAACGTTTCTAATGTTGAATATTCATTGGCAAATTGTTGTAATCCAATTTTTGGTGATGAAATTTTCGGATTCATTTCAATCGGTAAAGGCATTCGAATTCACAGATTGGGTTGTCCTAATGCCAGCGAAATGCAGACTCGTTATCCATACCGGGTTGTGAAAGCAAATTGGACTGATAAAGGTTCGGCATCTTATCAGGCCGTATTGCACATTACAGGAGATGATGAGCTGGGAATTGTAAGTAATATATCCGATGTTATTTCTAAAGACCTTAGGGTTCAAATGAGATCGATCTCTGTCGATACGAACGCAGGCTCCTTTGTAGGTAATGTTACTGTTATAATTGCAAGTACCGAGCATCTTGATACCTTAATTGTGAAATTAAAACGCGTAAAAGGTGTGCATCGTGTTACAAGATACGATCCTGTAAGTTAGCGGAGTACAAAGAATATACGAAAGGAATGGAGCTGTAATGCTGTATCTCTTTTTTATGCAGATAAATATCTTCAATATGACATCCTGATTAATAGGCTTGCAATAAGAAGTTTAGGTGTTTTTATTGAAAATCCTGCAACTCCTTTGGTGTTTTATTTATATTGATTCAGTATATTTGAGTTTCTAAAAAAAATGAAACCAATTTGGTTTTTTTGTCAGAGTTTATGGAGAATTATATTGTTTCAGCACGTAAATACCGCCCTTCGATTTTCTCATCGGTTGTAGGTCAGCAGTCCATTACAGTCACCCTTAAAAATGCCATTAAAAACAATCATTTGGCTCATGCCTATCTGTTTTGCGGCCCTCGTGGTGTTGGAAAAACTTCCTGTGCAAGAATATTTGCAAAAACAATTAATTGTTCCAATATTAGTTCTGATTTTGAAGCATGTAATGTGTGTGAATCATGTGTTGCATTTAACGAGAATCGCTCTTACAATATTCACGAATTAGATGCCGCATCGAACAATTCTGTTGAAGATATTCGCTCCTTAATTGATCAGGTTCGAATACCGCCACAAATTGGCCGCTATAGTATATATATTATTGACGAGGTTCATATGCTTTCGGCTTCGGCATTCAATGCTTTTCTGAAAACTCTGGAAGAACCTCCGGCTCATGCTATTTTTGTGCTGGCAACAACCGAGAAACACAAAATACTTCCTACAATTCTGTCGCGTTGTCAGATTTTTGATTTTAATCGGATCAAAGTTGAAGATGCAGTTAAACATCTTAAAGAAATTGCAGAAAAGGAATCTGTTGTAATTGAAGAGGAAGGTTTAAATGTTATCGCTCAAAAGGCGGATGGAGCTATGCGTGATGCTCTTTCTATTTTCGATCAAATTGTTAGTTTTTCTGGTAAAGAGATCTCTTTCGAAAGTGTAATTCAGAATTTAAATGTTTTAGATTACGATTACTATTTTAAAATGGTAGATGCTTTTCTGGATGGAAAAGTAAGTGATGTTCTTCTCATGCTTAATGAAATTCTTGAGAAAGGATTTGACGGGCATCACTTTGTTGCTGGCTTGAGTGCTCATATTCGTGATGTATTGGTAGGGAAAGACCCTGCAACAATTCAATTGCTCGAGGTTAGCGATTCGGTAAAACAAAAATATGTAGAGCAGTCCAAAAAATGCCCGCTCGATTTTCTGTATGAAGCACTCAAAATTTTAAATCAATGTGATATTGGTTTTAAAGCAAGCCAAAATCAAAGACTTCTTATCGAATTAAGCTTAATTCAATTATCACAGATAGTTGAATTAAAAAAAAAAGGACTTGAATTAAATCTGAACTCAAAAAAACTTCAGAAAATAATCGTTGATGAAGAAGCCATAAGCACTGTGGTTAAACCATTGATTACTCATAATTCAAATGTTCAAACAACACAAACTGTAAGCGATACCAGTGGCGTTTACAATAGAAATAAGGAAAAGAGCAATGGCGCAGGTATTACTTCAAAATCCAGCTTTGCAGGTTCCGTCTCTATCAAGCAAGCTTTAAATAGTGGTATTTCACGTACCAATATTGCAAGCAAACCCAAAGATAAAAAGGCTGTAAGTACTATTGAATCTATTGTTACCGGCAGTGAACCAATTACACAGGAAAAGCTGGAAGCAAAGCTAAAAGAATATATAATTGTCAAGGGGAAAAGTGATCGTATTCGATTAGCGATCACGGTTAACAAACCGAAAATAGAAGGGACTGACCGTATTGTTCTAATGGTTAGCAATCCTTTACAGGAAGATGACGTTATCTCTGTTAAAAATGAGGTGAGGAACTATTTGAGAAAAGAATTAAACAATTCGGAAATTCAGATTGAGACGGAAATCATTCAGACAAAAACAGCAAAAAGAATGTATACCGATTCGGATCGATTTAATTATTTGTGTGAGAAAAATCCGGCTTTAGGACTGCTTAAACAAAAATTCTCCCTGGATTTTGAATAAAAATTGAAGATATGATATACAGCATATATATACTGGTTTAAATTAGGCTTCTGTTTTTGTACAGAAGCCTAATTTTTAGGTAGTTGTAATTAAGGAAAAAAATCGTTAAAAAAATAGATTCTTTTAAATCGGAAAATAAAAAAAATACATATGTTTACTCTGAATTTGAGATGTGATTATTTCAAATTTCAATAAGTAAACAGAGACTTTTTATTAATTATTAAATCACTCAAAACAACAACCAAAATGGCACAGAAGTCAAAAATCATTTACACGAAAATTGATGAAGCTCCAGCCTTGGCGACGTATTCGTTATTGCCAATTATCAAAGCCTTTACTAAAACTTCAGGCATTGAGATCGAAACCAAGGATATTTCTCTTACAGGAAGAATTATTGCCAACTTCCCTGAGAATTTAACTGAAGAGCAAAAAATTCCTGATTATTTGGCTGAATTAGGTGCTCTTTCATTAACTCCGGAAGCAAACATTATTAAATTGCCAAATATTAGTGCTTCAATTCCTCAATTGCAGAAAGCTATCGCTGAGTTACAGGAAAAAGGATATAATATTCCAACTTACCCGGAAGAAGCTAAAACAGATGAAGATAAAGCACTTCAAGTAAGATTTGCAAAAGTTTTGGGTAGTGCGGTAAATCCGGTTTTACGCGAAGGTAACTCTGACCGTCGGGCAGCAGGTTCTGTTAAGCAATATGCTAAGAATAACCCACACAGAATGGGTAAGTGGTCTGCAGATTCAAAATCTCACGTTGCTCACATGACAGAGGGTGATTTTTACGGTTCAGAGAAATCGGTGACCATGCCCAAAGCAACTAACGTGCGCATAGAGTACGTTGATAATGCAGGTAATGTAACTGTACTGAAGGAGAAACAAGAACTTTTGCTTAATGAAGTTATTGACTCATCAGTGCTGAATGTGAAAGCATTACGTGCTTTCTATGCTAAAGAAATTGCTGCGGCTAAAAAAGAAGGATTACTATGGTCGCTGCACCTTAAGGCAACCATGATGAAGATTTCTGATCCTGTAATGTTTAAGCATGCTGTTGAAGTTTTCTATGAAGAAGCTATTGCCAAGCACGCTGATACTATTAAAGAATTAGGAGTAAATTTCAACAATGGATTAGGCGATCTTTATAATAAAATTCAAAATCTTCCTGAAGCTAAGAGAACTGAAATCGAAGCTGATATCATGGAAGTGTACAAATCCCGCCCTGATATTGCAATGGTTGATTCTGACAAAGGAATCACTAATCTGCACGTTCCAAATAACGTAATTATTGATGCTTCGATGCCGGTTGTAGTTCGTGATGGCGGAAAAATGTGGAACTCTGCCGGAGAACTTCAGGATACTAAAGCATTGATTCCAGACAGATGTTATGCTACTATTTATCAGGTTTGTTTCGACGATTGCAGAAAAAATGGTGCTTACGATGTAGCTACCATAGGATCTGTATCGAATGTTGGTTTAATGGCTCAAAAAGCAGAAGAGTATGGATCACATGATAAAACGTTCATTGCTCAGGGCGATGGTGTTATTCGCGTTGTAGAATTCGAAGGAACCATTGTAATGGAGCAGAAAGTTGAAAAAGGTGATATCTTCAGAATGTGTCAGGCTAAAGATGCTCCTATTCAGGATTGGGTTAAATTAGCTGTGAACAGAGCTAAAGCAACGAACACTCCAGCTATTTTCTGGTTGGATAAAAATCGTGCTCATGATGCTCAGTTAATCAAAAAAGTAAATACTTACTTAGCTGATCATGATACTACAGGTTTAGACATTCGCATTTTGACTCCGGATGATGCAATTGCATTCTCATTGGAAAGAATCCGTAAAGGGGAAGATACAATTTCGGTAACCGGTAACGTATTGCGTGATTATTTAACAGACCTTTTCCCAATTTTGGAATTGGGATCTTCTTCTAAAATGCTTTCTATCGTTCCTTTGATGAATGGTGGAGGATTGTTCGAAACAGGCGCAGGAGGATCAGCTCCAAAACATGTTCAGCAATTTATGGATGAAGGTCACTTGCGTTGGGATTCTCTTGGGGAATATTTAGCATTAGGTGTTTCTTTAGAGCACTTGGCTAATGTTTATAATAATGAGAAGGCTGCTTTATTTGCAGAAACTCTTGATTTAGGTGTGAGCAAATTCCTGGAAGAAAGAAAATCGCCATCACGTAAGGTGAATGAGTTGGATAACCGTGGTTCTAATTTCTATTTGGCTATGTATTGGGCTCAAGCTCTTGCCGCACAAGATAAAAATGCTGAATTGAAAGCAATTTTCACAAAAGTAGCTCAGGATATGGAAGCTAACGAAGAAAAAATCGTTACTGAATTGAATGATGCTCAGGGTGCACCTATGAATATTGGTGGCTATTATATGCCAAATGAGGAATTGGCAAATAAGGCTATGCGTCCCAGTGCTACTTTAAATGCGATAATCGACGCTATTTAATAAATATTTATAGCCTAAACGGATAAAATTTAAGGTCTTCCAGTTTGGAAGGCCTTTTTTTGTTCAACAAATATGGTATTTAGTCTGATTTTAAATTAGGTTTAAAGCTACGGTTTGCAATGCTTAGATTGGCATATTTCTCTTACATTTGATGTGGAATTTGAACTTACTTAAAAACATTATACGTTATGGCTATTAGTAAAAAAGTAGAAGAAATCTTGAACAAGCAAATCAATGCTGAATTTTGGTCTGCTTATTTCTATTTATCAATGTCGAACTATTTCAATGCGAATGGAATGCCAGGTTTTGCAAATTGGATGAAAGTACAATTTCAGGAAGAAACTTCACATGCGATGAAAATGTTGGATTACGTAAATGAACGTAGCGGAAGAGTTATTTTGGAGCCGATTGCAGAAGTTCCTTCTGATTGGAATGGTGTATTAAATATTTTCGAAGAAACCTTAAAGCACGAAGAGCATGTGACCAGCTTGATTAATGGCTGTGTAAATATTGCTATTGAAGAAAAAGATCACGCTTCAGTGAATTTCATGCAGTGGTTTGTTGACGAGCAGGTAGAAGAAGAAGCTACTGTTAATGAAATTATTGACCAATTAAAAATGTTTGAAGGAAAAGGTCATGGTTTGTATATGATGGACAAAGAATTTAAAGCCAGAGTCTTTGTTGATTCAACTCAAGTCTAGTTTAAAAAATAGATATACTCAAAAGCCTTACATATGTGAGGCTTTTTTTATGATGTAGAACTGTTAAGTCAATAAAAATATTTACTTTTGGGTTCAATGGACATGAATAGATATCTCATAGTAGTATTTTGTGTGCTCACAGGATGTGCAGCAGCAGTTCCTATGGCCAATGGTCAGGATTTAACTGTTGATCATCAGCTGTTTGCAGATTGGTATGCCGATCATATCCAGAATCTTGATGAATCTTATTCATCAACAATACTTGCACATACAGAGCAGGATCAATTTGCAGGGAAATACATTCCAAATGTTGAAAATATTTCTTTACTTGAGAATTTGCCTAAATTCCCTGTAGTTAATCAAGCTATTCCATTGGTAAGTATTCCAATATGGTTTGATTATCATTACTGCTCCGTTTTTCGGGATGTTCTTATTAGTACAATCCCTGAGGGTGATTTTCATATCAGAGCCCCTGTTTTAGCTTAACTTTCCTTTCCTGTTTTTCAATAGGAAATATCACTTGTTATATAATAATATTGTTTTCAACCTTTTGGCTGAGAATATTTTACACATCGAAATCAACAAATCAAAATGGGTTTTATAGATAGTACATTGGGTAAACTGTTTGGTAATAAATCAGATAGAGACCTTAAAGAATTGAGTCCTTATTTAGGGAAAATTAAAGCAGAATACGACAGAGTTACTATTTTAAGTAATGATGATCTTCGTGGAGAATCAGATAAATTAAAGCAACGTATTCAGGATTTTATTCAAGCGGAAAAAGACGAAATACAGAGTCTTAAAGATAAAGTTGATACTGGTGAATTATCAATCAACGAAAGAGAAGAAATCTACGATCAGATTGACGAAATTGAAAAGAAAATTGATGACAAAATAGAGGAGGTATTAGAAGAGATCCTTCCTACTGCTTTTGCGGTTATAAAAGACACCGCCCGCAGATTTACCGAAAATGCGGAATTGGAAGTAACGGCATCTAAATTTGATCGTGATTTAGCTCCCTATTACGATAACATACAAATAGATGGAGATACTGCCGTATATTTTAATTCATGGGTTGCTGGTGGAACGGAAATTACATGGAATATGGTTCACTATGATGTTCAGCTAATTGGAGGTACTGTTCTTCATCAAGGAAAAATTGCTGAGATGGCAACAGGTGAGGGTAAAACTCTTGTGGCTACATTGCCTGTGTTTCTGAATGCATTAACCGGCAGAGGAGTTCACCTGATTACTGTGAATGATTACCTGGCAAAACGTGACTCGGAATGGATGGGACCAATATACCAATTCCACGGACTATCTGTTGACTGTATCGATAAGCATTCTCCAAACTCAGATGCGCGTAGAAAAGCTTATGCTTCTGATATTACTTTTGGAACCAATAACGAGTTTGGTTTTGATTACCTGCGTGATAATATGGCAACTAATCCTAAGGATTTGGTTCAACGTCGTCACAATTATTCAATTGTCGATGAAGTTGATTCGGTTTTGGTTGATGATGCGCGTACTCCATTGATTATTTCCGGTCCAATTCCAAGAGGTGAACATCAACAGTTTGATGATCTAAAACCAAAGGTTCAAAAATTGGCAAAAGCTCAGAACGATTTGGTAATGAAGATTTTTACCGATTCTAAAAAATTACTGAACAGCGAAGATAAAAAGGATCAGGAGGAAGGTGCAAGACTGTTGCTTAGAACCTACAAGGGGTTGCCTAAAATGAAGCCGCTTATTAAATTTTTAAGTGAGCAGGGAAATAAGGCCAATCTTTTGAAAACGGAAAATTTCTACATGCAGGAGAATAACAAAAACATGCACATCATTACTGATGAGTTGTATTTTGTTATTGATGAAAGGCATAATTCTATTGAACTTACAGATAAGGGAATTGATTTGATTAGTTCTGATGTTGAAGATTCAGGTTTCTTTGTATTGCCTGATATTGGATCAGAAGTAGCAGCAATTGAAAAATCAGATCTTTCGGAGGAAGAAAAAGTAGCCAAGAAAGATGAAATGATTCAGGCTTATTCGGTAAGATCAGAAAGAGTTCACACGATCAATCAATTATTAAAAGCATATACTCTTTTCGAAAAAGATGTAGAATATGTAATGATGGATGGTAAGGTGAAGATTGTAGACGAGCAAACCGGTCGTATTATGGAAGGCCGTCGTTATTCAGACGGTTTGCATCAGGCAATTGAAGCCAAAGAAAATGTGAAAGTGGAGGCTGCAACTCAAACATTTGCTACCATTACTCTTCAGAATTATTTTAGAATGTATAATAAGCTTGCCGGTATGACCGGTACTGCCGAAACAGAGGCAGGTGAGCTTTGGGATATTTATAAATTAGAGGTAGTTGTAATTCCAACCAACCGTCCGATTTGTCGCGATGACCGCGAGGATTTAGTTTATAAAACAAAACGTGAAAAATATTCTGCGGTAATTGATGAAATTGTAGATCTGGTGAATGCTGGTCGTCCGGTTTTAGTGGGTACAACTTCTGTTGAAATTTCGGAATTACTTGGTCGTATGCTTAAAATAAAAGGGATTAAGCACAATGTACTGAATGCAAAATTACATCAGCGCGAAGCAGATATTGTTGCGGAAGCGGGTCAATCGGGAACTGTAACCATTGCAACAAATATGGCTGGTCGTGGTACGGATATTAAGCTAAGTGATGAAGTAAAAGCTGTTGGTGGTCTGGCCATTATTGGTACTGAGCGTCATGATTCCCGTCGTGTCGATCGTCAGTTGCGTGGTCGTGCCGGTCGTCAGGGAGATGTTGGATCATCTCAATTCTTTGTGTCTTTGGAAGATGATTTGATGCGTTTGTTTAGCTCAGATCGTATTGTAAAGTTAATGGATAGAATGGGACTGAAAGAGGGTGAAGTAATTCAGCACAGCATGATTACTAAATCCATAGAACGTGCCCAGAAGAAAGTGGAAGAAAACAACTTCGGTATTCGTAAAAGATTATTGGAGTACGATGATGTAATGAACTCTCAGCGTGAGGTTATTTACAAGCGTCGTCGCCATGCATTGTTTGGTGAGCGTATTCAGGTAGATATTGCCAATATGATGTATGATATGTCAGAATTAATTGCAAATGAATATCATGGCGGTGATTTTGAGGAATTTAAAATGGATTTAATCCGCACTTTCTCAACCGAATCTCCGGTAAGTGAAGAGGAATTCATGAAGGAGAAGCCTGAAGAAATTACAGAGAAAATTTACGCTGTCGTTTTGGATAACTACAAACGAAAAGTGGAAGCCATTAGTAAGCAAGCTTATCCGGTAATTAAAAATGTATACGAATCAAAAGCAGAAATATATGAGAACATTGTTGTTCCGTTTTCTGATGGATCTAAAATGTTTCAGGTAGTAACCAATTTGAAGAAAGCTTACGAAAGCAAGGCTGAAGATTTGGTTCGTTCTTTCGAGAAGGTTTCTATTCTTGCAACTATTGATGATGCCTGGAAAGAGCACTTGCGTGAGATGGATGACTTGAAACAATCTGTTCAGAATGCTTCTTACGAACAAAAAGATCCATTGTTGATCTACAAATTTGAATCGTTCAATTTGTTTAAAACAATGATTGAAACGATAAATAAGAGTGTTGTCAGCAGCTTAATGAAAGGTCATATTCCATTATCGGATCCTGAAGATGTTCGTAAGGCAGAAGAGCGTAAAAGAACCGATTTAAGCAATTTGAAAACTACAAAAGAAGAAGTAGGAGGAGGCAGAGAAAGACCGGAACCTAAAAAACCGGAACCTGTTCGTGTAGCTCAAAAAGTTGGACGAAATGAACCTTGTCCTTGTGGTAGTGGTAAAAAATTCAAACAATGTCATGGAAAAGGAGTTCCGGCTTAATTTCCATAATTAAAAAAATCATACTAAATTCACATGGATTGTTTCGACTTGCGAAACAATCCATTTAGTTTTACTTACCAAACTTAAAAAAACACATATGTTGCTTTCAATTCTTTGGGATATCGACCCGGAAATATTTAAAATCGGCCCTATCGCGGTCCGTTGGTACGGATTACTTTTCGCTTTAGGCTTTTTGTTAGGATATTATTTGGTAGAAAAAATGTTTAAGAAAGATGGTATTAAACTGGAGTGGCTTGATAAGTTGTTTCTGTATACCATGATTGCAACTGTTGTAGGTGCTCGTTTGGGACATGTGTTTTTCTACGGATGGGAATTTTATTCGCAGCATCCTGCCGAAATAATTAAAATTTGGCGGGGAGGATTGGCATCTCACGGTGCTACAATTGGAATTCTTCTTGCTTTATGGTTTTATTCTAAAAAAGTGAGCAGGAAATCAATGCTTTGGATATTGGATTACGTGGTAATTCCGGTTGCTTTGGCAGGATGTTTTATTCGTTTGGGAAATTTGATGAATTCAGAAATTATTGGAACTCAAACTCATTCTGACTGGGGATTTCAATTCATTAGAGCATCTATTTATGATCCAAAAGCACCACGACATCCAGCACAATTATACGAGGCAATTTGTTATTTGATTTCCTTTGGTATTCTATCGTTTATGTATTGGAAAACCAATGCAAAACAATATAGCGGAAGACTATTCGGAGCTTTTTTTGTCATGATTTTTACAGCTCGTTTCTTTATCGAATTTATTAAGGAAAATCAGGAAGCTTTTGAGCAGGGAATGTTGTTAAATATGGGACAGTTACTAAGCATTCCGTTTGTTTTAATCGGCTTGTTCTTTTTGATTCGATCGTTTAGAATTGAACCGATGAAGTAATTAATTATAGCATAACAAGAAGCCGAATCTTTTCCGATTCGGCTTTTTTATTGTTGCATAAATCTCTTTCTAAAATCAAGTTTGCCAATCCATGTCATTCAAAAAAGCCTTCCTAATGATGGGAAAGCACTTCAAACCGTCCAAAGCCTGTTCCCAAATGTGGGAAAGTACTTAAAATCACCCAAAACCCATTTCCCAATTGTGGGAGAGCAGTTTGGAGCACTCAAAGCATGTTGCCCTATTATGGGAGAGTAGTTTGAACCATCCAAAGCCTACTCCCAATTTTGGGAAAGCACTTTGAACCAATCCATACCTGATTCCCGATCGGGAGTGTACTTTGAAGCATTCAAGGTTAATTCCCCAATATGGGAACGCTTTTAAAACCATTCAAACAAGATTCCCTGTCATAAAAAAGTTAGCTTTATGCTTCCTTCAATATTTCCAAATCAATCCCCATTTTTTTCATTAAAATAGGAGCGTTAAAGGTTTTGCAAAATCCATTTTGCACTTTATAGTCAAAATAAAGCTGATCACCATCAATTTTAATGTCGAAGAACCGGTTTTCAACCTGCCCGGGTAATTCTTCTTCCAGTATCGATAATTCCAAATCATGTGTTGCTACCATCGCCACAGCATCGTGTTTCACCAATTGCATAATCAATGCTCTCGAACCCGTATGCTTGTCTTTCGAATTGGTTCCTCTTAAAATTTCATCCAATAACAAAAGTGTCTTCTCTTTTTTGTTCACCTTCTCTATAACCTGCTGAATTCGTTTTAGCTCTGCATAAAAGGAAGATTCATTCTCTTCTATCGAATCTTTAATTCTCATTGAAGTGTTGATTTCCACATTTGAAACCGTCATTTCCTGAGCGCAAACCGGAGCTCCTGCTAAAGCCATCACTACATTCACTCCAACAGTTCGCAGGAAAGTGCTTTTCCCTGCCATGTTCGATCCTGTAATAATATGAACAA
Organism: Labilibaculum sp. K2S; assembly: GCF_030372765.1. Taxonomy (GTDB): domain Bacteria; phylum Bacteroidota; class Bacteroidia; order Bacteroidales; family Marinifilaceae; genus Labilibaculum. The sequence continues at coordinate 59,113 of NZ_JAUCMW010000021.1, forward strand.
TTCCCTGACCATTTAGTTGATAGTCGTTATTTACTCTTGCTTTTTGATCAATCAAGGGATGGCCTGCTTCTTTTAATTCCAATTCAAAGTGTTTCTCAGATATTTTCGGGAAAGCCCAATCTTCATGATTAAAACTTAAGTTGGATAAGCTGGATATCGCCTCAATTTCGCTGATTGCATCAAACCATTTTTCAATGTCATGGCCGTATTTCTGCTTCCATCGGTCAATACGAAACAAAATGTGCAATTCATAGAAAAACAAAAGGTTGAAAAGAAATTGCATAACAAGATTAAAGCGATGATCTAATAATTCAATAAGCTTGGTTAGTTGCTGTATTTTTTTTGATGTTAGCCGATCATTACTGGCCAACTTGCTTTTTAGTTCATTTAATTTTTCAGAATTCCAATTCTCATTTTCGAACTGTTCAATAATATAGGAGTAGGTTTTGAGCATTTCCCCTCTTTTCGAAGTTTGCTCATGTTCCAGACTAACCTTTTTGCTATTGAAATAATGTATTCCAATATTAGCCAATATCATTATTGTAACAGGGGCTTGTGAGCCGATAAAAGAATATACCAAGGCTGCCAATGAAAGAAAAGGCATAATTGTAACAGCGATTTGTAAAACTCTCTTTCCATGAAAAGGAGAGGGCTTTTTACCCCATTCAATTACAAAATTGGGATCATCATTTTTTAGTTTGTTCTCGAAGCCATACTGAATGATATTTTGTCTCCAATCAATTTTTTGTGCCAATTCCTTAACCGCTTCTTGTCTTTTGCTAATCTCTTTATTCGACGATGGCTTTTCAAGCCAGCTGGCAAGAGTATTGTTGCCTGTTTTGGTAACACTCCGGTTGATTAATTGAAAAAGAGAATGTTGTCCGAATATGTCCAGATCAGATGCATAGGAATGATTCGGTTTCAGATACTCTTCACCATCATAAAAAAGAGTACTATGGCGTGTTTGTAAGCAGTTAATTTCATTCTCGTTAATTTGGATCAAGGCGTGCAGCCTTTTTATATTTTTACTGTTTCGATTGTATCTTCTCACAAAATAGATCAACGAGAATACTAATGTGATAGCCACAGCACTTGCAATTAATGCAGAATAGGATAGAAAACCATAAAAAAACACGAATGCGCCAATTGCAGAAAAAAGGCGTAAAAACGAGAGGTTTCGATTCTGTTTTTGAAGATCACTTGTTTGCTTTTTAAATGCATGTATTCGATCGGTGTAAAAGGATAGTTTTTGATTCATTCTTTATGTATTGAGATTTGGATTCTAAAATTATACAAAATATTGCGTTTTATATCCTGAATCTGTTATGCAGTGTATTCATTTTAGTAAAATCAATACCAATTTAAGTTTTACTGATAGCCATGGTTGAAATATAAATAGAGGGAAAATATCCCTTTTTTGCATAAATCCAGGATGTAATTAGATGCGAAGCTCATTAATTTCAACCATTAGTCCAGCGTTCGCATTGTGAATATCTTGCTCGTTTTTATAGCGATTACCATTACAATAATAGAATACATCAAAATTGAATGTCCCTGTATTTGTAAATTTTATAGAATAAAAATATTACTTAGTCATCGTAAATAATCTATTTGTCACAGATCTTACATCTTAGTTTTGACTATTCTAATTCCGATAAGGCATTCTTATTTAGTGATCTTTCTATTCAGATGTTGTAAATCTGCAGATTCTTAACAAATGGTAATAAAAAATCCGGTAGAATAGGAATTTCTGCCGGATTTTATTTAAAATTTCGAATTTAAACTTCGATTTACTCTCTAATATGTCCATCACCGGTAATTAACCACTTATAGGAGCATAATTCTTCCAAGGCCATAGGTCCTCTGGCGTGTAATTTTTGTGTGCTGATCCCAATTTCAGCTCCTAATCCAAATTGTGCACCGTCTGTAAATGCAGTTGAAGTATTGGAATAGATTGCAGCAGCATCAACCACTGAGTAAAAGTCACTTATGGTTTTTGAATTCTCGCTTATTATGGCCTCGCTATGCTTGGAACTGTACCTATAAATGTGATCTGTAGCCTCCTGGAAATCACTCACGGTTTTAATCGATATTTTGTGACTTAAGAACTCGGTTCCAAATGATGATTCATCTGCTTTTTTAAGCAGATCTTTTGGGTAAGTATTTTCAATTGCATGATAGGCTTCTTCGTCAGCAAATATTTCAACATTTTTATTCTGTAGTTTACTTACTAATTCTGGTAGATCAGCAAGACGACTTTTATGAATCAAAAGACAGTCCAATGCATTGCAAACGCTTACACGTCGTGTTTTTGCATTGAAAATAATCTGCTTTCCTTTTTGTAAATCTCCGTCTTTATCGAAATAGGTATGTACAATACCAGCACCGGTTTCAATTACCGGAACTTTAGAGTTTTGCCTCACTGTGTTGATAAGATTTTGAGAGCCTCTTGGTATTAAAACATCAACAAAACCTACTGCGTTCATTAATTCTACAGCCACCTCTCTGGCTGAAGGAAGCAATTGAATGATATCAGGATTAAGATGATTATCTGTAAGTGTCTTTTTTATTAATGCTACCAAAACCTTATTTGAATTTTCAGCGTCGCTTCCTCCTTTTAAAACACAGGCATTACCCGATTTAAAGCAGAGAGCAAATACATCTAGTGTAACATTCGGACGAGCCTCATAAATAACACCTACAGTTCCCAATGGAACACTAACTTTTTTTATTAATAATCCATTTTCAAGCGTTTTTTCGGAGAGGATCTTTCCCAATGGAGATGCCAGTTGAATTGTATTTTCAATATCATCTGCTATTCCCTTAATTCTTTCGTGGCTTAATAGCAAACGATCGTATTTTGGATCGTATTCAGACATGCGTTCCAGATCTTTCTGATTGGCCTCAAGAATTTGTTCTGTGCCTTCTCTAAGAGATTTTGCAAGTTGTTCAAGTAGATTGTTTATTGTTTCAGAGCTAAGCAGACACATGGTTCTGGAAGCATCTTTGACTTTATGGAATTGTTCTGTACAGATCATATTTTGTTTTTTTTGTTTGAATTTGGGAGTGCATCTAAAAGTTATACCTTATTTTTTAATTGGTACAATTATCTGAGATCAAAACGTATCATTAATAAAGAAAAAGATAATCGTAATGAACCAGAGGTTTTGTTCCCGTTTTTCCAATATAACTTTCCGCTTTAGTTTTATTATATTGAGTTTTTCCAAGTCCAATTACCTTACCCGATGTGCCAACAATTTTAATAATATCTCCTTTTTCAAAATCCCCGCTAATTTTTATAACACCAATTGGCAATAAACTTGTAGCTTTTTTTGAGCACAGAGCTTCTTCAGCACCTTTGTTTATTACTAATTTGGCCTTTTCAAAGCCATCCGATCCTGCCAACCACTGTTTTACCGTTGATGCTTTTTTGCTTGCCGTAAAGCTTGTGTGGTTTACTTCGTCAGGCGAATTAACCAGTTCCAATAAAATATCATCAATTCCTCCATTGGCGATATGTACTGGGATACCTGATTTGGCAACCCTTCCGGCAATACTGCACTTGGTTAACATGCCACCTCTTCCAAAATTAGATTTTTTAGTGGTGATATATTGTTTTAACCGGTTAACGTCACCATTTATATTCTGTAATAATGTGGAATTGGAATCGTTTGGATTTCCAGTGTAAATTCCATTGATATTGCTTAGTAAATAAAGTGCTTCAACATCCATCATAGAGGCGATCAATCCGGATAGCTCATCGTTATCCGTAAACATTAGAGCAGTAACTGATACGGCATCATTTTCATTTATAATTGGTAGAATTCTATTGTTTAGAAGAGAATTTAAACAGTTCTTCATGTTTAGATAGTGTTCCCGTGTTCTAAAATCTTGTTTTGTAACAAGAACTTGAGCGCACTCAATCTCAAACTCCTTAAGAAAGGCAGAATAGACATTCAGTAACTCTACCTGACCAACTGAAGACCATATCTGTCTTGCTGAAACAGTATCAATCTTCTCAGGCAGTTTTACCTTACTTCTTCCTGCAGCTAAGGCTCCCGAAGAAACAAGAATACATTGTATTCCCAAATTTCGCAACGAAGAAATTTGATAGACGATGTTTTTAATTCTGGATGTATTTAGTTCTCCATTCTCTTTGGTAAGAACATTAGAGCCTATTTTAATGCAAATCCGTTTCATACTTTAATATATGGATATGACAATTTGAAGTACGGGAATAGAATTCTGTACTTAATAAATTGGAATGAGTAAAATGATAAGTGCCTGTTCAATGAATAATGAAAGGCAAAAAGAAATGTTTATTTCAGGATGCTGTTTGAGAGACACCCAAAGGGATGGGAGGGATGGATGTAATAGAAGTTCAGACACAGTAATTCAGAAGAAAAGACGGAGCCTTTTGCTTCTGTTAGTAAACTTTTATGGATAAGAAATTTCATACCTTTCATTTTGGTAATGCTTGATAATTACAAATCCCCCTTGTTTTAATGAATCAAATATAGGAATTTTTTCATGAGATGATTCCATTACATCTTGATATGTTGAGTGTTGTGAATAATATGAAAAGGTTTGCGCTAAAAATTACAGGTAGAATACAAATCGGTTTAATGTGTTTTTATATGCAGTAAATCAATTACTTGAGTTGGTTGTAGAGGAGGGTAGGAATGCTATTAAGAAATTTTCCAAATAATTATTTTTTTCCAGTTTAATTGCCTTCTCAATTTTATATCTTTGTTACTGATATAAAAAAATAACTATGACTGTACATACAAATCCATTACTAAACAAATTTACAACACCATATGAAGCGGCTCCGTTCGAATCAATTGAATTGAATCACTTTTCGCCTGCTTTTACTGAAAGTATTGAGATTGCGAAAAAGGAAATAGATCAGATTGTTGACAATGCTGAAGAGCCAAATTTCATGAATACGATTGAGGCTTTGGAGTATTCCGGACATCAATTGGATCGGGCAGCGTCCATTTTTTTCAATTTAAATCATGCCAATACAAATGATGAGATGCAGGCATTGGCAAGAGAAGTTTCGCCGATGCTAACGGAGTTTTCAAATGACATCATCATGAATGAGAAACTATTCGCTCGTGTGAAGGATGTTTATCATCAAAAAAGCGAATTGAAACTTACGGTTGAGCAGGAAAAATTGCTGACTGACCGATACAAATCATTCGTGAGATCAGGAGCAAATCTGGAAAAAGAAAAAAAGGATCAGATTCGGGAAATATCTAAAGAACTTTCCAAATTAACATTGCAGTTTGGCGAAAATGTTTTAGCTGCCACCAATAGTTTTGAGCTTCACATTACTGATAAAAATGAATTATCAGGTCTTCCTGATGGAATTATTGAGGCCGCCGGCATTGTTGCAAAGGAGAAAGATAAAGAAGGATGGATATTTACTCTTCAATTCCCAAGTTATGTTCCATTTATGCAATATTCAGATATTCGCAAATTACGCGAGAAAATGTTTAAGGTATATTCTTCGCGTTGTTTTAACGATAAATTCGATAACCAAAAAATACTAAAACGTATTGTAGAATTGCGTTTGAAGAGAGTTCAGCTGTTCGGATACACTTCTTATGCCGATTTTGTTTTAGAAGAGAGAATGGCGAAGAAATCGAATAAGGTGATCGATTTTCTGACTGAATTATTAGATGCTTCAATGCCAAAGGCGAAAGAAGAATTTAAAGAGTTGCAGACTTACGCAAAAAGTTTAGGGGCTGATTTTAAATTGGAACGTTGGGATTGGGCTTATTACGCTGAAAAATTAAAAACAGAAAAATTTGATGTTAATGATGAAATTACCCGACCATACTTTGAACTGGAACGAGTGAAAAGGGGAATTTTTTCATTGGCAACACGCCTTTATGGAATCGAATTTAAATTAAATACTTCTCTTCCAAAATACCACAAAGAGGTTGAGGTATATGAAGTAACCGATGAAAAAGGAGAGTTTCTTTCTTTATTATATACTGATTTTCATCCTCGTAGTTCGAAACAAGGAGGAGCGTGGATGACTTCATTTGTTGATCAATATCGTAAAAACGGTCACGATCACCGTCCGCATATTTCCATTGTTTGCAACTTCACAAAACCCAGCGAAACAAAGCCGTCATTACTTACTTTTAATGAGGTAACTACCTTTTTACATGAATTTGGCCACGCTTTGCACGGAATGTTGTCAAAATGCACATACAGCAGTCTTTCCGGTACAAATGTATATCGTGATTTTGTTGAGTTGCCCTCACAATTCATGGAAAACTTCGCTACACAAAAAGAATGGTTGGATGATGTAGCCGAACACTATCAAACAGGAGAAAAGATTCCTGCCGAAATAGTACAAAAGATTATCGACAGCGAAAATTTCTTAAGTGGATATTCATTTGTGCGTCAAATTAGTTTTGGACTAAATGATATGGCCTGGCATAGTGTAACAGAGTCCGTGGCAGATGAAGTTTCAGTTTTTGAGGATAAAGCGATGTCTTCAACTGAATTGTTCGATCGGGTAGAAACGAGTTGTATGAGTACATCATTTTCACATATTTTCGCCGGAGGTTATGGTGCCGGCTACTACGGATACAAATGGGCTGAGGTTTTAGATGCAGATGCTTTTGACGCTTTTAAAAGTGCTGGTATATTCAACAAAGAAATTGCAAAATCGTTTAAAGAAAATATTCTTGAAATGGGAGGAAGTGATCATCCTATGAACCTTTACCTGAAATTTAGGGGTAAAGAACCTTCCATTGAACCTCTTTTAAAGAGAAGTGGTCTGAAATAGATTAATCTGGCAAAAAATAGGAGCTGTTCTTTTTAGAGCAGCTTTTTTTTTGATCAAAAATGCAAATGAACATAAGTGGTGAAGTTGATTAAGATAATTATAAGATTTAGTATCATATTAATCAGATGAAATGATCACATGAATATTTTCATAAGTGAAAAATTGACGTTTTTTTTCTTCTGTTTGGATGAATATGTTTTTAAAAATATGCTCTGACAATATTTATCGCTGTTTTACAGGTAGTTGTGGTTTTGTGAATTTTGACAAAAATCCTTGTTATTAAAAGAGGTGCGTCTATTTTTGTCGGCGAATTTTAAACACTTAAACTAACGATTAAAAAATGGCTTTTGTAACCAAAGAAAAATTTTTGTCAAATGAATGGCTTAGTGCCTATGCTTACTTAATACTGGGAAGTATAATTTTTGCTGTTTCTGACATTTTATTTGTTGTACCTTATAAACTGGCACCTGGAGGTGTTTATGGTATTGCGACAGTTCTAAACACAATGTTTAGCTGGAAAATCAGTTATTGTACTTTTGCCATGGAAATTCCCTTGGTAGTTTTAGGAACAATAATTCTAGGCCCTCGATTTGGGGTTAAAACAATTGTGAGTATTGGTGTAATTTTGTTTACAGTTTGGTTTATGGAAACCTTTGTTTCTCCGGATTACGCAAAAGTTATTGCAGATCCCATGCTGAATACAATTGTAGCAGGTGTATTTTATGGAATCTCAATTGGATTCATTTTTAAATCGCGTGCAACATCAGGCGGATCTGATATTATTGCAATGATTTTGGCCAAATATACTAAGCTTTCGTTGGGTAAGTTGGTGATGATTGTAGATAGTATAATTGTTCTGTTTACACTTGTTCAACCTAGCGAAACGGGAACCATTGGATGGGAATTTGCAATTTATTCTTTAATCATTATTTACATTGAAGGTAAGATTATCGATATGGTTGTTAGCGGAGCAAATTATCATAAGACTGTTATGATTGTTTCCGATCAATTTGAGTCAATTTCTTCAAAAATTAGAGATGACCTCAAACGAGGTGCAACTATTTTTACCGGAACCGGAGTTTATTCAGGAGAAGAGAAAAAAATGGTTTATTCTGTAATGAGCCGTAGAGAATTAGAGATTCTTAAACTGCATATTAGAGAGGTTGATCCTTCTGCTTTTGTTAATGTTACCGAAGCGAATGAGATTCTGGGTGAAGGTTTTAAATCACTAAATGAAGAATAAGATTATTTTAAAATATTTTTTAAAATCCCTCCCGAATATGGAGGGATTTTTTTATTTTTGTAGCTGTGTCTAACTGTAGGTTTATTCATTTGATGAATAAAATGAATTTATTGTTTGTTAAAAGAGACTGACTGCAATTTAGACTTGTATTGTGTTTGTAATGCACGGAGCAATTTCATTCGTGTTAAAATATATCTGTAAAAAGTTGTGAAATAATTTGATTTTCAAGAAAATTATTACGTATTTTGCGACCTGTTTGAAAAGCGTTTAAGGAAAAAAATAATCTGGACTATGTCAAGAGTTTGTCAAATTACTGGAAAGAGCGTAATGGTTGGGAACAATGTTTCTCACTCAAAAAGAAGAACTAAGAGAAGATTCTATCCAAATCTTTTCGATAAGAAGTTCTATCTTCCTGAAGAGGATCGCTGGATTGAGCTAAGAATTTCTGCGTCAGGAGTACGACTAATTAATAAATTAGGAGTAAAAGGTGCACTTACTAAAGCTCAAGAAAAAGGATTTATTAAAAAATACTAAAAAGGCATAGAAAATGGCTAAAAAAGGTAATAGAGTGCAAGTAATTCTTGAGTGTACCGAGCATAAAGACAGTGGTATACCTGGAACTTCAAGATACATTACTACTAAGAATAAGAAAAACACTCCTGATCGTATGGAGATGAAGAAGTATAATGCAATTTTGAAGAAAGTAACTGTTCACAGAGAAATAAAATAATTGAGATATGGCTAAGAAAGTAGTAGCATCCCTACAAAAAGGTGAAGGCCGTGGTTTCGCTAAAGTAATCAAGATGGTGAAATCTCCTAAATCTGGTGCATATTCTTTTAAAGAGGAAATCGTACCGAACGAAAACGTTAAGGATTTCTTTGCTAAACAGTAAAGATGTTCATATAGCATTGAATATTAAAAGCTTCCTAATTAAATTAGGAAGCTTTTTTTTTATCTAAAAATATAACTTTGCTTCTTCAACTCTATTACATTTATTGTTAATTGCTTGTAAGCTCATTTTTTTGTACTTTAGCAAGCTAAAATTTAAGTAGAAATGGGATTATTTGGTAGTTTTTCGAAATCAAAAAAAGAAAATCTTAATAAAGGACTTGCTAAAACAAAGGATAGTGTTTTTAAGAAGTTGACTCGTGTTGTTGTAGGTAAAGCCACTGTAGATGATGATGTTCTTGATGAGCTGGAAGAGGTTCTGATTTCTTCAGATGTAGGAGTTGATACAACCTTAAAAATTATTGAACGAATTGAAAAACGCGTAGCGGAAGATAAATTTCTTGGGGTATCTGAATTGAATCGTATTCTTAAAGAAGAGATTGCGGGTTTGTTGAAGGAAAATAATAAAGGTGATTACGAAACATTTGATCTGCCAAAATCAGATCATCCTTATGTAATAATGGTTGTGGGTGTTAATGGCGTAGGCAAAACGACTACCATTGGAAAATTAGCTTATCAGTTTAAAAAGGCTGGGAAAAAAGTAACGCTTGGCGCAGCGGATACATTTCGTGCCGCTGCGGTTGACCAGTTAATAATTTGGTCCGAGAGGGTCGGGGTTCCTGTTGTAAATCAGGGAATGGGAGCGGATCCGGCTTCAGTAGCTTTTGAAACTCTTACTCAGGCAAAGGCAAATGGTTCTGATGTTGTAATTATTGATACAGCGGGTCGTTTGCATAATAAAATCAACTTAATGAATGAGTTAAGTAAGATTAAGCGGGTTATGGATCGTGTTATTCCGGGAGCTCCGCATGAAATTTTATTGGTGTTGGATGGATCAACCGGGCAGAATGCTTTTGAGCAGGCAAAACAATTTACCTTAGCCACCGAAGTGAATGCATTAGCTATAACAAAGCTGGATGGTACAGCAAAGGGAGGAGTTGTTATTGGTGTATCTGACCAATTTAAAGTTCCTGTAAAATATATAGGTATTGGGGAAAGCATGGAGGATCTGCAAGTATTTAATCGAAACGAATTTGTTGATTCGTTATTTAGTTAAGCGAATCTTTTAATGATAATTGAAAAGGCTGTCCCTAAAGGCAGCCTTTCTTATTCTTAACTTGTTTTAATTCCAATTCAAATGGAAAAAAGAGTTTTTTCTCTTATTTTTGCCAAAATTTAAGTCGATAAAAGGAAATCTATATATGAACCAGACGAAAATAAATATTGTTAGTTTAGGTTGTTCAAAGAATTTAGTTGATACTGAATTATTAATGAAACAGCTGGATGCCAATCAATTTCAGGTTGGCTGTGATGAAGAGAATAGTGATGCAGGAACTATCATTATTAATACCTGCGGATTTATTGGAGACGCTAAAGAGGAGTCAATAGATATGATTCTGCAATATGTTGAAGCAAAAAAAGCAGGAAAAATAGATAAGCTGTTTGTAATGGGTTGTTTGTCGGAGCGTTATCGTGATGATTTAGTAAAAGAGATTCCTGAAGTAGATCACTTTTTTGGCAAATTTGAATGGCAATTGATTGTAAAAGAATTAAATAAGGATTACAAGCCTGATTTTAAAAATTTTAGAATGATTACTACGCCTAAGCATTTTGCCTATCTAAAAATTTCAGAAGGGTGTAATCGATCTTGTTCGTATTGTGCCATTCCTATCATTACAGGGAAACATATTTCCAGGCCTATGGAAGATATATTGGAAGAGGCAAGGGGACTGGTAAAAGATGGGGTAAAGGAGCTGTTGGTGATTGCTCAGGACTTATCCTACTATGGATATGATTTATATAACGAATCGAAACTTGCTGAATTGGTGCAGTTGCTTTCTGAAATAGATGGTTTAGAGTGGATTAAGTTACATTATGCATATCCTACTCAATTTCCATATGGAATTCTTAAGTTGATGCGGGATAATCCTAAAGTTTGTCGTTACCTTGATATTGCACTTCAGCATTCCAGTGATAATGTGTTAAATTTGATGCGTAGAGGTATTAATCGTGAGAAAACTATTGAGTTGATTGCTAAAATTAGAGAGGAAGTTCCTGGGATTACTCTTAGAACTACAATGTTGGTCGGTCATCCTGGTGAAACTGAAGCTGATATGAAGGATCTTATGGCATTTGTTTCGGAGATGAAGTTTGAACGCTTGGGGGTTTTTCCATATTCAAATGAAGAAGATACTTATGCTGCAATTAATTACGATGACAATATTCCTTTAGAGATAAAAGAAAGCAGAAGGGATGATATTATGGCATTGCAACAGGAGATTTCGAGAGCAGTGAACGAAAAAAGAGTGGGGGAAGAATTAAAAGTTGTAATTGATAGAAAGGATGTCGATTTCTATTACGGACGAACAGAATTCGATTCATATGAGGTTGACCCTGAGGTTTTAATTCCAGCTAAGGGCACCGAACTAAAAATTGGTGAATTCTATACCGTTAAAATTAATGATTTTGAAGATTACGATTTGTTTGGAGAAGTAATATAAAGATAAAGGCAGATCGTTTGATCTGCCTTTATTCTTTAAAATAAACTTCCTTGTACTTGATACATCCCGGTTTTTTTTAACTCAAAGAAGCAATCGGCACATGCCTTAACATCAGCGAGTGCATCATGAGCACCATCAAAGCCTTTTTGAAACAGAAATTGATGAAGTTCTGTAAGATTAGGCCATTTGTAACCACTTCTTCCTGGTATTTTGCAAATATTAGTTGTGGTTTTCATAGTGCAAATTTTAGGGATGTCAACCAATCTGCTTTTGATATCTTTCCTCAGAAATTCTGCACCAATAATCACTTCATCAAAGCTAATGTTGTGAGCAATTAAAAAATCAGCCTCATTTAATGCTTTGGAAAATTCATTCAATACTTCAGATAGATCAATTCCTTCATCAATAGCCTTTTGTGTTGAAATTCCATGCACTTTAGATGCTTCAGGAGGAATAATAAATCCTTCTGGGATAATGATTCTGTTTGCTCTTTTAATTTCATTATCACGACTGTCATAAAGAAGCCAGGCTAGCTGAACGAGTCTGGGCCAGTTATTCAAATCTGTAACGGGAGCATTCCAACGTTTTGGCAGGCCGGTTGTTTCTGTATCGAAAAATAAGTACATATTCTTTCTTTAAAAAAAAGCTCCTTTAAGGAGCTTTAAAAATTAATTATTGCAAGTGTTAAACCAATGCTTTAGCAACTTTTAATGCTGCTTCATAATTAGGTTCTTCAGTCATTTCTGCTACATATTCAACGTATTTTACTTTGTTGTTTTTATCAATAACAACAATGCCACGTGCAAGAAGACGTAATTCTTCTACAACAAAACCATATTTTAAACCAAAGTCAAGTTCTTTATGATCGGAAAGTGTTACCAAATTTGTAATCCCTTCAGCGCCACAGAAACGGCCTAATGCAAATGGTAAATCATTGGATAGGGTAATGATTTGAATGTTTTTATCAAGAGAAGCAGCTTCTTTATTGAATCGATGAGTTTGGGCTGAACAAACACCAGTATCAATGGATGGGAAAATAGATAGGATCTTCACTTTTCCATCAAAATCAGATAATTGTACAGGTGCAAGTTCTTGGTTAAGAGCTGTGAAATTATTTGCAGTCATTTCAGTTTTCACTTCATTTCCAAGAAGAGTCATTGGGTTTCCTGCAAATGCAACTTTTTTATTGTTTTTATTCATAATGATATTTTATTTTGTTGTTTCAATCAAAGGTAATAATTGTTTTGAATTACTCTAAATAAAAATAGAATTGAAATATGAAAATAAAGCCGGAATATTTTCCGGCTTTATTTCTATTCTACTTCTTTATGCAGTTTCAGAATTTTGGTGGTTATTTTCTGTTTGGCTTTATCAAACCCGACAGAAATTGTATCGCCTTCTGAAATACTTGCTCTAATAATGACTTCAGCCATTTCGTCCTCCAAATATTTTTGGATGGCACGTTTTAATGGGCGAGCACCAAACTGGACATCATATCCTTTTTCAGCAATAAAGTCTTTGGCTGGAGCGGACATCTTAATGTTGTATCCCAAGTCATTAACTCTCTTGTATAGTCCATCAAGTTCAATATCGATAATTTTATGGATATCTTTTTGCGTTAGAGAATTAAACATGATTAAATCATCAATTCTGTTTAGAAATTCAGGCGCAAATGCTTTTTTTAGTGCTTTTTGTATAATATTGCTGGTGTAATCATTAGAATCAACTCCCCCAGTTTGGAAACCGATTCCTTTGCCAAAATCTTTTAATTCTCTACTTCCTATGTTGGAAGTCATTATGATAATACTATTTTTAAAATCAACCTTACGGCCTAAACTATCAGTCAGTTGACCATCATCCAGCACTTGCAATAGTATATTGAATACATCCGGATGAGCTTTTTCAATCTCATCCAAAAGTACTACAGAGTAAGGTTTACGTCTAACTTTTTCAGTCAATTGCCCACCTTCTTCATATCCTACATATCCCGGAGGTGCTCCAACTAATCTTGATACGGCAAACTTCTCCATATATTCGCTCATGTCAATCCGTATCAGCGCGTCATTGCTATCAAACAAATAATTTGATAAAACTTTAGCCAGTTGTGTTTTACCAACTCCTGTTGGTCCAAGGAATATAAATGTACCAATTGGTTTGTTTGGATCTTTTAAACCAGCTCTATTTCTTTGAATAGCTTTAACTACTTTACTAATGGCATCTTCCTGTCCAATAACTTTGCCTTGAAGCTCATTAGCCATTTTGACGAGTCGTGAACCTTCCGCCTGAGCAATTCTTTTTACTGGAACACCAGTCATCATTGCTACTACTTCCGCGATATCATCTTCTGAGACTTTTTCTTTTTTAAGACTAAGTTCTTGTTCCCACTTGTCTTTTTCCCGCTCTAAATCTTCAGAATAACTCTTTTCTTTATCTCTGAAGCTAGCCGCCAGTTCAAATTTCTGAGCCTTAACAGCTTTAATTTTATTTTGACGGGTCTCTTCAATTTTCTTCTCAAGTTCCTCGATGATCACAGGCACATGAATATTTGATATGTGAACACGCGAACCGGATTCATCAAGCGCATCAATTGCTTTATCCGGAAGGTGTCTGTCACTGATGTATCTGGATGTTAACTTCACACAAGCTTCAATCGCTTCTTTTGTATAGAAAACATTATGATGGTCTTCGTATCGTTCTTTGATATTATTTAGAATTTCTATTGTTTCTTCAGGAGAAGTTGGCTCAACCATAACTTTCTGAAAACGTCTTTCTAAAGCACCATCTTTTTCAATATTTTGACGATACTCATCAAGGGTAGTAGCACCAATGCATTGAATTTCACCTCTTGCCAAGGCGGGTTTAAGCATATTTGCAGCATCAAGCGATCCGGTAGCTCCGCCTGCTCCAACAATTGTGTGGATTTCATCAATAAAAAGAATAATATCATTCGTTTTGGAGAGCTCATTTAAAATGGCTTTCATACGTTCTTCGAATTGACCCCGGTATTTTGTTCCGGCAACAATTGATGCCAAATCAAGAGAGACAACCCTTTTCCCAAATAAAACCCGCGAAACCTTTTTTTGTATGATTCTTAATGCAAGTCCCTCGGCAATAGCTGATTTGCCAACACCTGGCTCCCCAATTAAAATTGGATTGTTCTTTTTTCTGCGACTTAGAATTTGTGCAAGTCTCTCAATTTCATTTTCTCTTCCAACAATTGGATCCAGAGTACCTTCTTCTGCCGATTTCGTGATGTCAATACCAAAATTATCCAGCACAGGAGTTTCTGATTTACCTCTGGTGGTTGTTCTTTTGGATTCTCCACCAAACTGTCCGCCTTTTCCTTCACTGTCTTCTGGAGTGTAGTCAGCCTGAGCTTTTGGGAAGAGTGTTTTTAAATTCTCTTTCACCTTATTGTAATCAATAGTGTTGTCTTCTAATACTTGAGTTACCAAACTTTTTTCATCTTTTAAGATAGCTAAAAGAAGATGACTTGTGTCGATAGTGTTGTTTTTTAGAGCTTTAGCTTCGAGATATATTAACTTAAGAACACGTTCCGCTGACCTTTGCAGAGGAATATTATTTTGATCTAAGTCAGAAATAGCATCTGATTTTAGATTTTTCTCTATGTTTTGTCGAATATCGTAAAGGTCAACTCCTAAAGAAATTAGAATATCGACAGCAATACCTTCACCTTCACGAAGAATTCCTAAAAACAAATGTTCTGTTCCAATAGCATTGTTTCCAAGCCTTTCAGCTTCCTCTTTGCTATAAGAAAGTACATCTTTAATACGAGGTGAAAATTTAGAATCCATATAGTAGGTTTTTAAAATTTTTAACAAATTACTCGGAAATTAGATTCCCGGTTTTTAAATGCAACATTAAAATAACGAAAAATAATTAGATACAAGCCTAAATGGGCAATCAATTTTTCACCCTAATTATATCTCAATAATGAATTAATCTAATAATCAAGCTGTAATGCTTAATAGAGTGAATATTTATCTTAATCCATGCGTAAATAACACTTCCTTTGTTACGCAAAATCTACATATTTTGTTACTTTTGTAATTCTGATAAATGTTTAGAATTTTAAAAGAAATATAATGACTACGGGAGAGAGAATTATACGTATTAATATAGAAGAGGAAATGAAATCTGCCTACATTGATTATTCAATGTCGGTGATTGTTTCCAGAGCTTTGCCAGATGTTAGGGATGGATTAAAACCTGTTCATCGAAGAGTGCTGTTTGGAATGGGTGAGTTGGGAATGACTTCAACGAAACCTTATAAGAAATCAGCTAGAATTGTTGGAGAAGTATTAGGTAAGTATCATCCACACGGTGATAGTTCTGTATACATGACAATGGTTCGTATGGCTCAGTACTGGTCATTGCGTTATCCTCTCATTGATGGTCAGGGAAATTTTGGTTCTGTTGATGGAGATAGCCCGGCAGCGATGCGTTACACTGAGGCGAGAATGAAAAAAATTGCTGAAGAAATCTTAGCTGATCTTGAAAAGGATACGGTTGATATGACTCCCAATTTTGATGAATCATTGAAAGAACCAACAGTTCTTCCTACTCGTATTCCAAATCTTTTGGTAAATGGTGCTTCGGGTATTGCTGTAGGTATGGCCACAAACATGGCACCGCACAACTTATCTGATGTTATAGATGCTATTATTGTATACATTGAGGACAATGATGTTTCGATGGACGATTTAATTAGTATTGTAAAAGCACCCGATTTTCCTACCGGTGGTACAATTTACGGTTATCAAGGGGTTAGAGATGCCTTTGAGACGGGTAGAGGGCGTGTTGTTGTTCGTTCTAAAACGATTATAGAAACGACTGATACTGGTCGTGAAAAAATAGTTGTAACGGAGATTCCTTATATGGTTAATAAGGCTGAGCTGATAATGAGAGCTGCAGATCTGATTAATGATAAAAAAATCGAAGGAATTTCAAATGTTAATGATGAATCAGACCGTAATGGTATGCGCATCGTTTTCGATCTTAAAAGAGATGCAATTGCAAATGTTGTTTTAAACAAATTGTTTAAATACACTCAAATGATGACTTCATTCAGCGTAAATAATATTGCGTTGGTTAAAGGGCGTCCAAAGATGCTGAATCTTAAAGATTTGATCATGTATTTTGTTGAACACAGACATGACGTTGTTGTTCGAAGAACCCAATTTGAATTAAAGCAAGCTGAAGCTAAAGCGCACATCTTAAAAGGTTTGATAATAGCATTAGATCATATTGATCAGGTTATTGCTTTAATAAGAGGCTCTAAAACACCAGAAGAGGCGAAATTAGGCTTAATGTCTAATTTTGAATTGGATGAACTTCAAGCTAAAGCTATTCTGGATATGCGTTTGCAGAAACTTACCGGTCTTGAGAGAGATAAGCTGCATGCAGAATATGAAGAATTGATGAAGTTAATTGATTATCTAAACTCAATTCTTAATGATGAATCCATTCGAATGGGTATCATTAAGGATGAACTTTTAGATGTGAAAGCGAGGTATGGTGACGAAAGAAGAACAGATATCGTTTATGCTTCAGAAGAGTTCAATCCAGAAGATTTTTATGCTGATGAAGAAATGGTAATTACCATTTCAAGAATGGGCTACATTAAACGCACACCTCTTTCTGAGTTTAAAACGCAAAATAGAGGTGGAGTAGGTTCTAAAGGAAGTATAACAAGAGAAGAGGATTTCTTAGAGCATATGATTATGGCGACAATGCATAATACTATGTTGTTTTTTACCGAAAAAGGAAAATGTTTTTGGTTGAAAGTGTATGAGATTCCTGAAGGAACTAAACAATCCAAAGGTAGAGCAATTCAAAATTTATTAAATATAGAGCAAGATGATAAGGTTAAAGCTTATATCAATGTTCTTAATTTAAATGAAGAAGAATATATTAATAGTAATAACATTGTTCTCTGTACCAAGAAAGGGGTTATTAAGAAAACTTCATTGGAAGCATATTCTCGCCCCAGAGTTAACGGAGTAAATGCAATAACAGTTCGCGAAGGAGATCAGTTATTGGAAGCGAAGCTGACAAATGGCAATAATGAAATTTTAATTGCCGGACGTTCTGGTAAAGCAATTAGATTTGCCGAGAGTCAAGTTCGCCCAATGGGTAGAACAGCTTCCGGAGTGCGCGGAATCACATTGAAAGATGAGACTGACGAAGTTGTTGGCATGATATGTGTTGAGAATGGAGAAGAGGATATTCTTGTTGTCTCTGAAAATGGTTTTGGAAAGCGTTCTAAGATTGATGATTACCGAATTACCAATAGAGGTGGTAAAGGGGTTAAAACCATTAGTATTACAGAAAAAACTGGTGATCTAATTGCCATTAAAAATGTAACAGATAATGAAGATTTAATGATCATTAATAAATCTGGAATTACAATTAGAATGGCTGTTTCTGATTTGAGAGTTATGGGGCGTGCTACTCAGGGGGTTCGTTTGATTAACTTGAGTAAGAAAAATGATTCTATTGCGGCGGTTGCTAAAGTAAACTCTTCAGATGAAGTTTCAGAATTAAATACAGAGGAATCAACTGAAGAAGAGGTGTAGAGAATAGATACTTAGACTAAATATAAAGAAAACAATCTTGTTCATAGTATGAAATAAAAATATATTTTTGTTCAAGATTGTTATTAAAACTAAACATTGATTATGAGAAAATTATCATTCATTCTAGTTATGCTTATGTGTGTTGCAAGTGTAAGTGCACAGAAAAGCAAGGTGACTGGAGCCCAGAATTATCTTACTTCTGGTAAGTTGGATAAAGCAAAAGAAGCTATTGATGAAGGGATTCAGGACGAAAAATGTGTGGCATATGCTAAGGCATATTTTGTAAAAGGAAAAGTGTATCAAGGAATTTTTGAAAGTCCTCTTCCTGCGTACAAGAAATTGGCGGAAAAACCGCTTGATATTGCTTTCGATGCCTATATGAAAGCTCTTGAGTTAGATGAAAAAGGGAAAATGGAGAAGCCTGTTAAAGCTCAGATGACAAACATGATTCCTAATTACACAAATGAAGCTGTTAATTTATATAATGCAGGAGATTTTCCTGGCGCTTTAGCTGCTTTTGAGCGTGTATTGGAAATTGAGGGAATGGATATGTTTAAAGAAAATGCTACGATTGATACAGCTGTCATTTTTAATGCAGGTATGACTGCTCAAAAGGCAGATCAATTAGATAAAGCAGCAAAATATTACAAGCAATCTATTGAATACAACTATGGTGGAGCAAAAACCTATGCTAATTTGGCCAAAGTTTTAACTGATTCTGGAAATAAAGAAGAAGGAGTTAAATATCTTCATAAAGGATTTGAGCTATATCCTAATGATTCATGGATGTTGGTTGAGCTAATTAACCATTATATGTTAGGTGGAGAGCCTCAAAAGGCTGCTGATTATTTGGATAAAGCAATTGAATTGGATCCAAATAATGCTTCTTTTTACCGTGCTAAGGGTACTTTGTATGAAAAGACTGAAGAATTTGCTAAGGCCGAAGAGATGTATACTAAAGCATTAAGTATGGATCCAAATGATTTTACTTCTCAGTACAATCTTGGCTTACTAAAACTTAATGCAGCTATTCTGAAGCATAAGGCAGCCAATGAAATAATGGATGCTAAAAAGTATAATGAAGCAATTAAGGCTGTTTATGCAGAATACGAAGCAGTAATTCCTTATTTCGAAAAGGTTCTAGAGATGCAGCCTGATGAGAAAAATTCAATGATTACTTTGAAAGAATTATATTTCAAACTGAGAAATGAAAACGAAGTTTACCTTGAAAAGTACAATAAGGTAAAAGCTCAGTTGGATGGAATGGAATAAATAAAGAACATTAAAAATAAAAGGAAGTTTTGGCTTCCTTTTATTATATAATTCTTATTTAACGTAATGTTGATTATAAGACAAATATAGTTTTTGAAAATCGCACAATCTGTATTAAAGAAACTTCTGCAGTACTTCCATTAATTTATGAGGATCAATAGGCTTTGTAATAAATTCATTCGCACCAGCCTTAAAACATTCTTCTTTTTCATTATTAAATGTAAATGCTGTCTGCACTATAACCGGGATCTTACTATTGATGGCTTTAATTTGTTTTATTGCATCCAATCCGCCAATCTCAGGCATTCTCATATCCATTAAGACCAAGTCTATTTGCGGATCATTTGCCTGACATATTTCGATGGCATCTCTGCCATTACGAGCCCAAATTACATTTGCATCAGTTAATTCAATTATTGCATTTAAGTAATTGAAATTAGATTTAACATCTTCTGCAATTAAAATATTACGATTGGTATAATCTATGGATTTTACTCCTGAACTCTCGATTCTACACTCAAATTTATCTGAAGACTCTCTTAAAAGTTTAAGATTTGATTGACCCAAATTATGTACTTTAAAATAAAAATTGGAACCAATTTCAATTTTAGAATCAAACCAAATTTCCCCCTCTAGAAGCTGTACCATTTTTTTACAAAGAGTTAAACCAATTCCTGAACCTTCAAATTTTCTGGTAGAACTGCTTTCTCCTTGTCTAAATAGATCGAATATAATATGTTGATTTTCACAAGAAATACCAACCCCTGTATCTTTTATGTAAAATATTGGATTGATTCCGCCTTCTATGAAATACCCTATTTCTATAATTCCTTTTGTTGTGAATTTAATTGCGTTATCAATAAGATTATCAAGTATTTGAACTATTTTATTTTTATCTGAATTAATAGAGAATTGTTCACTGTTCTCTGGCAAAATAAGTCTTAATTCAAGACGTGTATTAAATTTGTGACTTGTTTCAAAAACTTTAAATAAGTCAGTTATGACTGGATTTAGTACAAATTTTTCTTTTTGAATTGCTAATTGATTCGTATCCATTTTGGAAACATCAATCAAGTTATTGATAAGCTTTAAAAGTTTTTTGCTATTATTTGAAATGTGATTAATGAAACCATCTCGTTGAGTTTTATTTAGATTGTTATCTGATAATAGATTCGAAAATCCAACCATGGCATTAATAGGTGTTCGAATTTCATGGCTTATGTTAGAAAGAAAGGCTGTTTTTAATTTTTCAGATTCTTCAGCCTCTTTCTTCGCTTTTTCAAGTTCTTTTTTTGTTTCTGTTATTGTAATTAAATCCTGCAGCGATATTGCATGGGAAATGCATGCTTGAATAGATACTGAAAATTTGTCTAAAACATTTTTTAATTTAGTTTGGTCGATTTGGCTCCAGATTCGTTTCTCAGAAGATGAATATAGCACCAGAAATCCGATTTCGTGCAATTGGAAAAAGGTTACCGCTCCTCCTTCTTTCACTTTAAAACCAATTTCTTCACTAATTTTCTGAGTAAGAATACATGAAAATGAATTTTGGCTTGAAAAACAACGATCAATAAAATTAGAATTACATATTGAGCAACTCTCAAGCTTGATAATTGGATGAGAATAAACTGCTTTTAATCCATGTTCTTGCTCTGTAAATGCAATATTACTATTCCGAATCCAAACACCACCAAACTCTATATTTTTGATTGACATTAGTGTATCTAAAAACCTTCTGCAATTTTCCTTCAAATCTAAGGACTGACCGATAGATAAGGATAATTCATACAAAAATGAAATGTCTTTTATTATATCGTTAGTTTGCATTCTTATCTAGATATGAAAAACCTAAAACAATAGATTTATTTAATATTTCAGGATATCCTTCCCCATTTGAATATATTTCTCCAATTGAAAGAGCTCCTTCTAAATTCACTTTTTTTTGTGTGCTTTTGATTTCTTCAGTTAAATTTGAGAGTTCCAAATAAAAGTCATTATTTAAGTGATTTTTTCTTGATATGCAATTAAAAATAAGCACATCATTTATTTTAAATTTGGTGTCGATACTTTGATAAACAAGATTTTTAGATACAGATTTAAAATCTTCTTCTTTCATTGTCATGAGGTCAATAACTGAATTTTCAGGAATGTTACCAACACATTGTAAATAACCTTTTTCAGTAATTCTCATTGGATCTCTAATTATATATTCACTACTTTCTTTATAGATTCCAAACGGATAATGAATTGAATTCGCCTCAAAATTTTCTTTGTTAATTTTAATGTCTAATATAGTTTTCAAAAATCGTTGATAAACAACGAATGCATTTTCCCAATTAAGTTCTTTAATAAAGTTTTTATCTGTTTTTGTAGCGATAAATGGACCATAAAGTTTTGTCCAACCGTGCAATGAGCCTGTTGTGGCCTTATTTTTAGTTAGTGTAATGATTGTTCCTGTATTAAAAACGCCATCATTGCTTATTAAAATACCCTCATTCTGCTCTTTGATCCGGCCAGCGCCACCACCAATAAACTTAACATCATTTCCTAAATAAGTATATAAAGATCTTAAGTGTTCTGAACTATCAGAAGATATGCCGGAAGTTAAAACATAAGCCGTTGAAAAAGTTACTTTGCTAAATTCAGAAAATTGTCGGCTAAAGGTTTTCGACGAATCAAAATAAATTGAAATAGCATTATGCGGTAACCACTTAATTACTACTCCAGTACTGGATGTTTCGTTGTTGTTTATTATTTTTGGAAAAACACCACCAGTAAACTTTATATTTTTGTTATTCAGCGAATTAACTAACTCATCTAATGGGATTTTAGAATCTTCCCCAATAAGGATGAAGGCAAATGAATTGTTAGAAAATACATTGGTTTCTAACAAATAAAGTATTTCATTCAGACTTGGATTTTTCAGATACATTACCTCTCTCCTCTTCAATTATATTAATTACAATTTTAGTAAATTTATGACTATTAACCGATTGCTTTTGATTAAAGATCAGTATTACCATGTCAAGGCTTTTAATTGTATTATTAGAGGAGATATTAAAAAAAAACTGACTTTTTGAATACAAAGCCAGTTTTCTGTTAGGTTATCTAATTTTTTTGAATGATTTATT
Source organism: Labilibaculum sp. K2S (assembly GCF_030372765.1). Classification (GTDB taxonomy): domain Bacteria; phylum Bacteroidota; class Bacteroidia; order Bacteroidales; family Marinifilaceae; genus Labilibaculum. The sequence continues at coordinate 81,619 of NZ_JAUCMW010000021.1, forward strand.
GACTACATCCGTGAGTCGTTTAAGAACATCTTCTTCACTTCCCAATCCATTTACAATTTCAAATTTGTCCTGTTTAGAGTAATAGTTACTCACTTTTATGCTTCTTTTTTCAAATTGCTCTAATCTGTGAATAATGATATCAGTATCATCATAAAGTCTTTTGCCTTCCGTTTTCCCTCTGTAGGTTAAACGTTTAATCGACTCAAGTGTAGAAACATCCAAATTAATTGATGTAGTTACAATTGAACCAAGTTTTCGTAATAGACCATCAAGTATGTATGCCTGAACAATTGTTCGAGGAAATCCCTTAAAAATAAAACCTTTGGCATCAGGATGCTTGCGAATTTGTCTTTCAATTAGACGGATAGCAATTTCATCAGGAACAATATCTCCTTTTTCCATATAGGTCTTTGCACTTTGTCCCATTTCCGTGTCTTTTTTGATTTCCTGACGCATCAAATGACCTGTTGAAATGTATTCGAGATTAAATTGTTCGGCTAATTTTCTTCCTTGAGTCCCTTTTCCTGATCCTGGAGGACCTAATAAAACCAGGTTAATCCATGATTTTTGAAGGGTTTGGTCTACTACTGAAGTCAATCGTTCAAAAATCTGGTCAATACCACCCAACCCATCAATACCATGATATATTTCTTTCTCTTTGTAAAAATTTGCAACCGGAGCTGTTTTAGTATCATATTCTTTTAATCGAACACTAATTACTTCCTCAGTGTCATCTGATCGATTCTCCTTTTTTGCACGATCTAACAAACGATTTCGAAGTTGATCTGAGGGAACCTCTAAACTTAGCATACAATCAAGTTTAGTATTCATCTTTAATAGCAAACCTTCAAGAATATAGGCTTGTACAGTTGTTCTTGGAAATCCATCAAAAAGAAAACCATTTACTTCAGTATCGGTTTGAATACGTTCTTCCATAATTTGAACGATAATTTCATCGGGAACAAGTCCCCCCCTTTTGATAATGTCTTTTGCTTGCAACCCCAACTCGGTTCCTTCGGCAATCTCACCTCTTAGTATATCTCCTGTTGATATATACGCAAGATTATATTTTTCGATAAGCATTTTTGATTGAGTTCCCTTACCTGCTCCAGGGGGGCCAAAAAGTGCAATATTTAGCATGTACTGAAATTTATATTTGTTATGGTTGTAATTGATTCAAAAATAGTAAAAATTTGATTTGATAAGAGAAATTTATCCAAATGTTACTCTTCGAATTATTTAAGGAAAATCAGAAATGAGATTTTATGGCTATTAAAATTTCTAAAAGTGCTGAGAGCCCAACATAATAGATGTAATAGTCCCAAAAAAAAGAAGGTTGGAAAAACAGGTCCATTCCAAAAGGAATAATTGGCTATTGCAAAAAATATGTATCCCCAGATTAAAAGAAGGCTTCCTATAAATTCAAATTTCCATACGATAATTAATCCCATTAGCATTATGACGTTGGCTGAAAACAACCTGATTTCTTGTTCAGACATCAAATTTAAATCGGGAGAACCAATTTGGATTGCAAACCAAATAAAAAATAGGAATAAGAAAATTCCTAAAAAACGTGCAATCCAACGAAGTATGGTAATAAATAGTTTCAAGTCTTGTCCTTTTTACGATTTGGGAGATTTTTTAATATGCTTTTATCAAATATAACCGAATTAATAGGTAATTGAAAATTACGGCACTAGAATAAATTAAAAAAAGAATGCTTGAGCATCAAATAGATGGTGTAGTTCGTTGAATATTAGCAGATTTAAATTGACATTCTTCTTGTAAAGTCTTATATTTTATTTAGGGAATAATCCACTTAAATATATTGTTATGAAGGCTAATTATTTATGTCCAAAATGCAGAACTTATTTAAATATTGGGGATCAAATTGGATAAATCGCTCCATTATGTGCCACCCATTTCGGTTCAAAGTGTGCCACTGAT
>NZ_JAUCMW010000022.1:0-35216 GCF_030372765.1 Labilibaculum sp. K2S
GAGATATAGTGCCATATCCAGGATATCCTGCACCGCCCGTTGTTGAAGATGATAGTTGGAAAGGCACTAAGGCTGATTGTATTAAAACAAAACTGGAAGCTGGCAGTGGTAGTTCCATTATTGATAATTTACTGGCAGGTTTTAATTTGGATAAAAGCACAATAAATTTGACATTTTATGTTGGTAATACAGATTATAGGGGTAACCCTGTTCCAAATGGCAAATGTATTTTTGATCCCAATACAAAAAGAATGTCAGTATATATTAGTGAAGATAGATTAAAAGAATCTTCACTTGAGGTTGCACGAACCATTCTTCATGAATGTTTTCATGCATACATGTATGGCAAATTATATGAAGACGATATCCACAATGGATTAGCTCCTGAACCAGATTTTGCAAGAGATTTTGCTGAATACGAAAAAAAGTATAAAATTAGTGATGATAACAATCAATCTCAGCATAATTATATGGCTGATAAGTACAGAACTTACATGAAAGAGGGATTAAAAATATTTTTCAAAGCAGAATCTTACTATAATAGATTTGTAGATTACTATTCTGACAGTCAATCATGGCATGGTGTTGATTATATGTTAGAATGCTTGACTTGGGGAGGACTCAGACATACAGAAGCATGGAATGTTCTATTGTCAGATGAGCAGGAAAAAAATAAATACTACGATCAATTTAATAATATTATCTCTGCTTTACCAAAAGATTGTAACTAATGAAAGATACTATATTACTTATATTACTTTTGACCTGTTTTTATAATGCAAATTCACAGGTAGATAATGATACTGTTTTAATATCTATAGATAAGAATGCAAACTTTGTTGAAATTTATAACCCCTGGAAAACTCGTTCTAATTTTGCGATAAAGCTAAAATGTAATTATTTTGTTTCTGGTTATCATCCATCATCGTGGCTCTGGCTCCATGAACTAACAGTCGATTCATTTAATGTAGATACTTTAGCTAAAGTATCTAAGGTGATAGTTCCTTATTCTACATTACAAAAATTAGATGTAATTTCTTCAGTTTGGATAGTAAAACAAGCAGATTTTCAAATAATTGCTGAAAAATTAGAGTTAAATAAAAAATCAATAAAGTATTACATTTATTTTGAGAATAAACAAAATATCCAGTGCTGTGATTCAATTACCTTATACCCAGTTAGAATTGCTATGCCTGATATCGGAGATGAATAAATAGTAAGAGACTGTCCTGCTTTCATTAAGGACAGTCTTCTCTTGAGATATTGTTACAATAACTAAATAGCAAAATTTGAATCTAATTCAAAACATATCAGATTAATGGATTTTTTCTCGGATGATCCTAATTGGCACGGTGTTGATTATATGTATGAATCTTTAACATAGGGGGGTAAAAAATACGTAAAGGTCCCAGAAAATGAACAAAAACTAAAAGATCAAAAATAGTTTATTTACGATTATTTACCTAAAGAAAATTGTAAAAATTAAAATAACAAATATGAAAAATATAGTATTACTTGCATTTTTATTTTTAAATATTGTTTCTAGCAAAGCTCAAGAAAAAGATACAGTAATAATTATCATTGACGATAGACTTGAAAATGTTGAGATAATCGAAAATACAGATGAAAAAAATAATTTGGGATTTAAAATAGTTATTAACTGTAATTACTATGGTGGAGATGAATTAGATCATACTGTATTAAAAAAGTTATTCCATTCGCAAGGCAATATCAAAGATGTAAAGATGCCCGAAATAATTTTGCCTAAATCAAAACTTGAAAAATACATACAAGTAACTGATAAGTGGATCTCAGAACAAAATAAATTATATCAAATAAAAAAACATATTGGCCTCACACCTTGGGATAAGGTTAATTATGTGATTTTTAAAAAAGAGCTGGAATGTCCAAAAACCAATTCAATTACCTTACATCAGGTAGTTATTGCTTTTGGAGAAGAATCTGATTAATTACCCCACAAAAAGAACAGCCCCAAAACAATTTGGGGCTGTTTTTATTTGCAAAATGCACAAATGATCCAACACACATAAAAAATTCATATTTATATAATTAACAGTAACTACAAGTGTGATTTTCTTCCTTGCCAAGAGGTTTGTTCTTTCCCGAAATTCCTGTACTTTCGGGAACTTAAAACACTACACTATGCACTGGAACAAACCCTGGTTTCAATTCTTGATTTTATTGCTGCTCGCCTTTATTTGGGGATCTTCTTTTATCCTCATGAAAATTGGATTGAAAAGCTTTAGCAGCGAACAGGCGGCAGGAATCCGAATACTTTTGGCCTCGCTGGTGCTTTTGCCTTATTCAATCAGGAATTTAAAGTTTCTGAAAAAGAAAGATGTAAAAAGTCTTTTGATTGCAGGATTTATTGGCAGTTTCATCCCAGCTTTTCTGTTTACCAAAGCACAAACTCAAATTGACAGTGCGTTGGCTGGCATGTTGAATTCTCTAACTCCAATATTCACATTAGCCATAGGAATACTGCTGCATAAAACGAAATTCAAATGGCTGCAGGTTACAGGTCTGGTGATCGGACTAATTGGTGCTTTGGGTTTAATTACTTCAGGTAAGGAGTTGGCTTTGGGAAATGTGAACAGCTATGCCTTGCTAATTGTTCTCGCAACCGTATTTTACGGAATAAACATCAACGAAATTAAATCGAAATTATCTCATTTAACGGGTATTCAGATTACCTCTTTGGCTTTCTTTTTTACCGGTCCTGCAGCACTAATCTATCTGGCAACAACAAATTTCGAACCTGTGCTTCAGTCACCAAACTGGCCAATTCATTTTCTTGCATTGGCGGCTTTAGGAATAATTGGAACCGCTCTTGCAATGCTGTTAATGAATAGCTTAATCAGATACAGTTCTGCAATTTACGCCTCATCGGTAACCTACATTATTCCTGTTTTTGCTATTTTCTGGGGCGTTATTGATGGCGAAACCATTACTATACTGCATCTGACTTGTATGGCATGTATCCTTTTAGGAGTTTATCTTACGAATAAAAAAAAGAAGGCAGAATTTGCTGCAAATCTGTCTGGCACACGAAAATAAGCGTCTCAGAGTGCCTCTTTCTTTCAAATATCACTATAAAGTTTCTAATGATGGGATATTTAGTAATTTTGCATTGAATACAAAAAAATACAATCCCCCAATGTTTTTAAAAAAATTAGATCCACAGCTTTTAGAAGCTATTGAAGAATATGGTTTTGAAACTCCAACAGAAGTTCAAAAGAGTTGCATCTCAAAAATAAAAAGCGGTGTTGATTTATTTGTTAAAGCTCCTGATGAATCCGGGAAAACCCATACCATAATTATTGGTATTATCCAGCAACTTAAAGCTGAGTTTGAGGATGTACCCAGAGCCATTGTTGTTGTTTCGGATAGAGAGAAAGCAATTCAACTGAAAGAACAGTTTCTGGCGCTAAGTCACAATACCAGCCTGCGGATATTTAGTGAAGGTGATGCGGGGAATTTACACAACCTGCGCGATAAGATTTATGCAGGTTCGGATATTGTTATTGCAACAGCAAGAAAATTCAACGAATTGTACTCGTTTAGCGGAATCAATCTAAGCAATTTAAAAATAGTTGCCATTGATGATGCTGAGATGATTATTAAAGAACAAATAGTTTCGGATATTAATCGACTATCTGATAATCTTCCCAAATCACAGCGAATTGTATTTACGACTAAAATCACCAATAAAATGGAAGATTACATGGAGAACTACATGTATTCTCCTATTGTTCTGGATTTTGAATAAAATATAAAAAGTGCCTCCAATAAAAATTGGAGGCATTTTATTTTAGCGCAAATAAGCTTTAAACATCCAGTTTAGCTTCTCAAAATAAGAAACGTAAGCCGGCAATATATCCAGCGTTCCTTCATCCTCATTTTCATTTGCCTGAATTAATACTTCTTTTACCTTCCCGATTAAAATATTGTGCGACTGAATAATTTGTTTCACCATATCGGTGCCTGAACAATTTGAGTTGGCTTCCTGAATGGTTGAAATAGCAACGTAATCGGAAAAATTTCCCAAAGGATGACCTTCCAATGTTAATACCCGCTCTGCAATTTCATCCACTTTATCGCTGGCATCAACATACAACTCTTCAAATTTGGCATGTAACTCAAAAAAATCGTTTCCCCCAACGTTCCAATGAAAATTGCGTAAATTCTGATAATACAATTGATAATTGGCCAACAATATTTGCAATTGTTCTACTTCTCTTTCTTTTGCATTTAATTCTACTACTTCCAGGTTACTTTTACTGTTTTTCATGTTTTCTTATTTTTAGTTTATTATTATTTCTAATTCTCTGATACAAATATCACATCATTCAGATTATTAAAAATTATAAGCCAATAAGAAAAACTTATGGATAAAAGAATAGGATTAAAAGCAGAAGTAGGGTGAATCGGTATCAATTGCGGTTATATAGTATAAACTAAATAACTAAAAAGATGATTCATAACAAACTCGATAAACTATTTGGACAAGCCGGATCGATACTTGGTTGGATGATCATGCTTGTAGGAATCTATTCATCCATTCTCCCTCTCACGCTATTATTAGTTCTAATTGGATCGTTTCTGGCATTTTCCTACTCTGGAATCTACCTGGACAAGGACGATGAAAAATACAAATTCTACTACGCCTACTTTGGGCTATTCAAATCGGGCTCGTGGAGAAGTTTAAAAAACATTGACCGTGTTGCCGGAATCTCATCTATCATTCTAAGAAATTCCTATACTCCCGAACAAAAAGAAACGAATTTGAAGGCAGATGATTGCTTCGTGGTTCTATTTCTGAAAAACCGCAATCGAAAAATTCCTTATAAAAGATGCAAAGACCTACTTGAAGCCAAGTTGGAAGCTCAAAAAATAGGTCAACTATTAAATTTAAATGTTATTCATTAACCCAACATAGCTCCTTGTCACTACAGACAAGTCACAAACCAAAAAAGAACCTCAAAACTGAGGTTCTTTTTCTATAAATTCATTTTTAGCTGAGCCTAAAACATATAATCCCAAACCGGCAATAATATCGGAGCAGTTTTAAGTGCTTTCTTCGCTTTCTCATCCAAATAGTTTTTGTTGATTACCACACGAAACATATATTCCGAGAACCATTCATCTGTGAAAGTTAAATATCCATTATTACCTGAAGTACTTCCCCACGAGTTTTCAAATTCCCATTTCACAGGCACTTCATTTTCATCAACATCAACGCCAATCAATGCCATTGCATGAGAAGAACCGGATTGACGAGTCAAAACTCTGGCTTTTTTATCCATATCGAATTCAACTCCCAGTAAAGAAGCATAATCGTAGGTATTCAAATCCATTACACCCGCTTTTCTGTTGTGTTGTTTTCCTACATCGCAGGATGCATACATGGCTTCATTGTTCTTGATGGAAGCCATTGCAAACTTCTTAATCTCATCATTCGGAAGATTTAAATACGTCCAATTGATTCCTTCCTCAACATTTCTGTAATTCTTAATTTCGTATACCTTATAATATTCACGGGTCGGATCATTCATGATCATCACCAATTCAGTATTCGCAAAATCAGGATTAATTTCAGCCAAAAACTCTTTAGGTGTATACATTTTGCTTTCGCTGATTTTTCCATCAGCATCCTTAAATCTCCATGAAAAATTTACCGGAGGTTCACCCAAACTTAAAGTCAACATGCGGTAAATTGATTTTAAAGCGGTCATTTTCGCCAATGCAATATCTTTCACCGATGCTTTTTCAGCAATCATATTACGAAGCTTGTATCCCTCACCTCTTAATTTTTCATTGATTAAGCCGGTAATTTCGCGAGTGCTATTGCTCACCTTTGTTTCCGGCATTACTTCCGATGGAACAACACCATATTTTTTAGCTATGTTAAAAAAAGAATTCCAAACGCCGCCGTCATCAACAGGCCCTTTAAAATAAAGAACAACTTCCCGATCATCCATCTTGCGATCGGCGGTTGCAATTATATTCTCAAGAAACAAATTTGATTTCTCGAACAAATCCCAGAAATAATTGTAGTTGTGAGAAAAATCGAAAGAATTCAAATTAAACTTCTTCATTACTTCCGGACGAATTGTATTCATAGAAGTAAACATCCAACATCTGCCTGAACTTTCCTGATTTGTAATTCCCTTTACATCAACTCTGTATTTGAAAAAGTGATCTGTTTTTCCAATTTTTTCATGATTTAGAGCTAATTCTCTAATACTTTCCGCATTAGTAATTGCATTTTGAATGGCTCTACTTGATGCATCCAATGTAAAATCAGAACGAATCTCATTCAACATTTTAGCATCTACAGTTCCCTTATTTTGTCCAATTGACATCGTACTAAATGTCATTGCAAGAATAGGTACCAATAAAAATTTCTTCATTTTTTTTTGTGTTAGTCGGTTGTTGTTCTAAAATAATTCTCACAAACTTAAAAAAACGGATCTAAAAACACACCTAATTTTACAAGAAAAGCCACCCTATAAACTAAAGGATGGCTTTTTATCTAACATTATTTTCGTATCTCTTATATGTGAATCACCTCATCGTAAGCTGCGGCAGCGGCTTCCATAATAGCCTCCGACATGGTTGGATGCGGATGAATCGCCTTAATCAATTCATGACCTGTTGTTTCCAACTTACGGGCAGTAACCAATTCTGCAATCATTTCGGTTACGTTAGCACCCACCATATGAGCTCCAAGCAATTCGCCGTACTTGGCATCAAAAACAAGTTTAACAAATCCTTCGTTGGCTCCGGCCGCACTTGCTTTTCCTGATGCAGAAAATGGAAATTTACCAATCTTCAACTCGTATCCAGCTTCTTTCGCTGCTTTTTCAGTCAATCCCATCGATGCAACTTCAGGAACTGTATATGTACATCCGGGAATAGTCGTATAATCAATTGGTTCAACATTCATTCCGGCAATTTTCTCAACACAGCAAATTCCTTCTGCCGACGCAACGTGAGCCAACGCAGGCCCTTTTATAATATCACCAATTGCATAAACACCTTCCACATTGGTTCTGAAATAATCATCAACAAGAACTCTACCATTTTCAGTAGCCACTCCTACCTCTTCCAAACCAATATTTTCGGTATTAGGCGCAATTCCCACTGCCGAAAGCACGATTTCGCACTCATGCACTTCAATTTCGCCTTTCTTATTTTTAATATTCACTTTTAAATTTCCATCTGATCCTTCTACCGATTCAACTGTAGAATTGGTCATGACTTTAATTTTATTCTTCTTGAAACTACGTCCCATTTGCTTCGAAACCTCTTCATCTTCAACAGGAAGAATTTCCGGTAAAAACTCAACTAAAGTTACCTGAGTTCCCATAGTAGAATAGAAGTATGCAAACTCCGATCCAATTGCTCCGGAACCAACAACAATCATTGATTTAGGCAATTTCTCCAATGTCAATGCTTTACGGTATCCAATAATATTTTTTCCATCCTGAGGAAGATTTGGCAATTCACGGGAACGCGCTCCTGTTGCCAAAATAATATGCTTTGCTTCATGATTTGATTTAGTTCCATCTTCAGCCGTAACTTCAACCATTTTGTTACCTACTAATTTTCCAAAACCATTGATTACCTCAATTTTATTCTTTTTAAGCAGGTACTGAATTCCGCCACTCATTTTTTCAGCCACACCACGACTACGAGCAACCACCTTTTCAAAATCAGGTTTAACCTCGCCTTCTACAGTCAATCCATAATCTCCGGCGTGTTTCATATATTCAAATACTTGTGCTGATTTCAGCAAAGATTTGGTTGGAATACAACCCCAATTCAAACAAATTCCACCCAATTCGGCGCGTTCAACAACGGCAACATTCAAACCCAATTGTGAAGCGCGAATGGCGGCTACGTAACCACCTGGACCACTTCCTACTACTATTAAATCGTAACTCATTTTATTTTGTTGTTTATATTAGTACAAATTTTGTTTTACTAATTTATATTTTCTTTTTTAATTCAGATGATTTCCCCTCTTCAATTGAATTAAACCAAACTTTTTCCGCCTAACCGAAATCATAACTAATTGAACCAGTTTTGCTATCACAAACAGGATCACGAACGAAAAGATAATTGTTGCTCCTGATGGTGCATTGATTCGATAAGAAACCAGCAAACCAATAAATGATCCCAAAATTCCAAATGCAATCGATCCGAAAATCATTTTCTTAAAATCATTCGTAAACATATTGGCTATGGTTTGCGGAATTGTCAAAAACGAAATCACCAGAATAATTCCAACCACTCTAATATTTAAAACAATGGCCAAAGCCACTAATGATATCAGTAAATAATTTAAAAACTGAACCGGAGCTTTCTGTGTTCGTGCAAATTCTTCATCGAAGGCAACAAATAAAATCGGCCGTAACAAGAAGAAGAATACAGCAATTGTGAATAAACATAAACCTAAGAGCAGGTATAAATCCAAGGCTCCGACAGTTAAAATATTTCCGAATAAAAAACTCATTAAATTGGGCGCATAACCAGGTGTCATGTAAATAAAAAGGATCCCCAAAGCCATTCCAAAAGCCCATAAAATTCCAATAACAGAATCTTGTCTCACATCCGTTTTTTTCGAGATCCATTCAATTCCCAAAGCTGATAACACACCAAAAACAGCCGCGCCAAATACCGGATTCAATCCTAAATACCAGGCCAGGCCAATTCCTCCGAAAGAAGCATGTGTAATTCCGCCACTAATAAAAACAATTCTTCGTGCGACAATATAAGAACCAATAATTCCACAGGAAATACTCGCCAAAATTGCTGCTCCAACTGCGTTTAGAAAGAAATTATATTGAAATAACTCAATTAGTTCGTTCATATCTTACTTGTGATGCTTTAGTACTCGGTGAGGAACTTCGCCATGCGTTATTAAATCAATCGGGCAATTATAGGCCATCAACTGCTCTTGCGATATCACATTTGAATCATGGTAACATAGTGTTTCATTCACACAGGCAATTGACTTTACATGAGAACATATTGTTCCAACATCATGAGAGACAACAATAATGGCCATATGAGAATTTAAATGATGAAGAATTTCATACAATTCTCCTTCAAAATTACTATCTACGTAGGTATCCGGCTCATCCAAAATCAACAACTGCGGATCTGCAATAATTGCTCTGCACAAAAACACACGTTGCAATTGTCCGCCAGACAACTCTCCAATATTTTTATTCTTCAAATGAATAATGCCCATTTGCATCATTAATTCATCTGCACGCCTCTTGTTCTCACTATTATATCTTCCAAATATCTTTTTATGAGACATTAATCCTGAAAGAACAACCTCTTTAACAGGAATTGGAAACTTATTATCAATTTGATTGATTTGAGGCAAATAACCAATAATACTGTCATTACCATCCAACAGTATTTCTCCCTCAATAGGCTTTATAGTACCCAAAATCACCTTTAACAGCGTTGTTTTGCCCCCACCGTTAGGACCGATAATTCCCAAAAAATCATTTTCTTTCACCACCAAATTCACTCCTTTCAATACAATCTTTTCATCGTATCCTGCAGTCAGCGATTTTAATTCCAGAATTTTTCTCATTTCCGACAATTTCAGTCTTTAAGTATAGTAATGATTCGTTTCATTTCAGTCAACCAATCTTCCGCCAAAGGATCAATAACAACAACATCACCATTAATCTCGGCAACAATTGCTTTGGCATTCTCAACATTAAATTGTTTCTGAACAAAAATATGTTTTATTTGTAACCGTTGAGCTTCCTCTACCAAATGTTTCATATGAGTTGGAGATGGCTCTTTACCATCCATTTCAACAGATATTTGATTTAACTTATAATCTCTTGCCAAATAGGTCAAAGCCGGATGAAAAATCATAAACGACATTCCTTTTTTCTTACTGAATGAATCTTCAGCTAGCTGATCTAATTCTTCTATTTCAGAAAGAAACTGCAGATAGTTTTTCTCATAAACGTCTTTCTTTTCAGGAACCATTTTAATCAGTTCCTGACACAAGTTCTCACTAAGTATTTTTACAGATTTTAGTGATGACCAAACATGAGGATCGATTCCACCTTCATGAAAATGATCTCCATGCTTCTCCTGACCTTTGATCAATTCAATGCCTTTCGAAAGATCAATGAGCTTAATATTATCAGTTCCTTCCAATAAATTATCCAGCCAAACAGTTTCGAAAGGAATATATCCAATTCTAAAATAAGCAATCGATTTGGCTACATCTTTCATTTGCATTGGCGTTGGCTCATAAGTTGCCGGACTGGCTCCCGGAGGAATCAAAACATTCACTTTAAAATCATTACCTGCAATTCGCTCAATAAAATATTTTTGAGGCAATATACTTACCGAAATTAAATTGGCCTCCTTCTCTACTTTACCTGACTTACAAGATATTATAATACCTGCCAGCAAGACTAGAATAAATTTATTTACTAAGTGCATTTCTATGTTTTGGGATATTGTTTTTATTTAGATCTACTTTAAATAACAAAAGTAGATGTTTTTTTGTTTTCACAAAGATTTTCCTCTTAAATTTTCATTGGATATCACACAGACAACCGAATAAATTCAGAACTTGAATTTAGTGAAAATCAACTCACTTAACAAAAAATGACCCGAAAGATAAGTTTAAATATCTCTCGGGTCAAAATGTTTATATTTGAACTAATTACTGAATCAACTTATCAATTACAGCTTTCAATTCTTCACCAAATACTTTTGTTGCCGCAATGTTTCCATCTTGATCGATTACAACAGTTGCAGGAATCCCATTAATTCCATATAATTTTGCCGCTGCAGAATCCCAATACTTCAAATCAGATACATGATTCCAAATCAATCCATCATCTTCGATTGCTTTCAACCATTTATCTTTTTCTTTATCTAAAGAAACACCTAAAAATTCAACACCACTAGCGTGAACTTCATTATACATTTCAACCATATGAGGGTTTTCTCTTCTACAAGGACCACACCATGACGCCCAAAAATCAATTACAACAACCTTACCTTTAAAAGAAGATAAACTAAGTGGTTTTCCTTCTGGGGTATTCAAAGTAAAATCAGGAGCCGGTTGTCCAATTGCAACTTTTTTCAACACCTCAATCTTGTCTTTAAGTAAACCTGCGTAAGATGATGCAAGAGCGCTCTCACCTAACAAAGCGTAAACTTCTTCCATTTCGGCAGCTTCAAGAGGAGATGCAATTCTATATGCAACAAATGCTGCCGCGGCTGTATTACCATTCAACTTTAAAAATTCCTTACTTGCAGTAAATTTATCAGCTTCTGATTTATTAAATTCTGCTTCGATAGAATCCATAGCAACCTGATTCTTTGCTTCCGCTGCTTTTTGATATTCAGGGTATAAAGCTTGTTGTTTTTCCTGAAATCCTTTCTGTAACTCACCAAAATTTGTTAAAACATCTTGATTTAAAGAACCTGTAACCTTAGCTTCTCTTAAATTTTCGACATTGGCATCAACAGTAATTGCTGTATTCTCAAGAAACAATTGAATTGCACCTCGCTGACCGTCCAACTCAATATAGTAAAGATCCGGAGATGCAACAGTTCCCTCGAAAGAAAAACCTGTGGTGGTCATTTCTGTTGAATCAGTTTTTACCAATTTATTATCCTGAAGTTTAGAAAGATAAACTTTCCCTTCAGTCATACCTTCAACCTTTCCGGTTAATTTGTACTGATCTTTAGATGTACAAGAGCCTAAAAAAAGGCCAATCGCTGCAGTAGCGATAAAAATTTTCTTCATGTGATTAAGTATTTTGATCTGTTTTTTTACTAGACATTAAAACTACCAAATAAAACAATGAAAAGAAAAGTTTTTCGGTGAACGGAGTGCATTATTCTTTATTTTTTACATCACTAAAATAAGCATCCAATAGTTTGTGCGCAGCAACAAAAGAGCTCATCTCATCATTCAAAACCTTCTGCTCAAAATCAGGAATTTGTCCTTTTATTAATTCCAAATGATAAAACCTATCGCGTAACTGCTCATTAATCGTTTCATACATCCAATATTTAGCCTGTTCACTTCTTCGCTGATCAAAGTATCCATTTTGCTGTGTATGACTGCAATACTCCATAATATTATCCCAAATTGCATCAATACCGGTTTTCTCGGTAGACGAACAGGTAAGAACTTTAGGAATCCACCCCGAAGGTGATTGAGGAAATAAATGCAGGGCATTTTCGAATTGAACTCTTGCCAATTGAGCTTTGTGAATATTATTCCCATCGGCCTTATTAATGCTGATCGCATCGGCCATCTCCATAATTCCTCGCTTAATTCCCTGCAATTCATCACCGGCACCGGCAATTTTAATCAGTAAAAAGAAATCTACCATAGAATGTACAGCTGTTTCCGACTGTCCTACACCAACTGTTTCGATCAAAATTGTATCGAACCCAGCGGCTTCGCAAAGAATTAAACTTTCGCGGGTTTTACGTGCAACTCCACCCAAAGATCCGGCCGAAGGTGAAGGCCGGATGTAAGCTTTCGGATCAACCGCCAATTCTTCCATTCGCGTTTTATCTCCCAAAATACTCCCCTTACTCCTTTCACTACTTGGATCAATTGCCAATACTGCCAACTTATGTCCATGTCCAGTTACATGTTTTCCAAATGCTTCAATAAAGGTACTTTTCCCCGCTCCAGGAACTCCTGTTACTCCAATCCTGACAGACTTTCCGGAATAAGGCAAACACCTTTCAATAATCTCCTGAGCTATGAACTGATGTTCATGTTTTGAACTTTCGATAAGAGTTATTGCCTGACTTAACATCCCAATATTCCCATCTAAAATTCCCTGCACATAATCCTCAACAGAATGCTTTTTACGCTTATTCATGATAAGCCTATCTGCAATCCTTGGATTAATAGATGGTGGTTTACTTATCCCTTTGTTTACTTTGAGCGCCTTGTAATCAGGTGCATTTTCGATATGATCTCTTTTATTTTTATCTGTCATGACAAGAAATTTCCTTTCGTTTCTGTTTGCGAAGTTATAAATTTACAAAGTAATGATTTAGTAAACATCATGAAAAGTGCATATGTTTGTCAGCAACAAAAAAGGCTTTCCCTGATGGAAAAGCCTTTCATATGGTATAATTTGTTTTTAGTTGCTATATGGTTCCGAAAACTCGGGATTACCATTCTGGAATCATCCCCAGTGTGTCAAAACACCTTGGCATGAACGTTTCACAACTTAATTTTAGAATCTCGTTTAATTCGTTTTAGGCATCACAACATTTCCCGAAATACGAAGTTTTACTTCCGAATCAACAGGGTCGTTAGTAATCACAGTGATCATTTTATTTTGACGGCCTCTTTTTCCTCTGGAATTAAATACCACTTTAATTTCCGATGCTTCACCTGCTTTAACAATCTTAGTGCTCGGAGCAATAGCCGTACATCCGCATGAAGCTTTGGTTTTTCTGATAATCAAATCAGATTTACCCATATTCTTCATTGTGAAAGAATATTCTGCTTTTTCACCTTGAGTTAATTCTCCAAAATCAAATACATCCTTTACAAATTCAACTTTTGGAGAATTAGCTAATTCCGCTTTCGATAAACTTGAAAAATCCTCAACCAAATTAGCACTAACAGTTAGCCGGTTTCCCGATTTATATTCCTGATTGATTAAAACATCTAAGTAATCAATAACAAATCCCCAGTCGTTTTTCTTGCTCGCATCATATGTTGCGATAATCTGTCCCTTTTGCTTTGGCTGCAATGTCTCAGGAACCATCTTCAAAGATAAGTGAGCAGGTACTCTTTTAAATCCAATACTTATTGGTTTGTCACTATCATTATAAACTTCCATCGAAGCATCTTTTACTTCTGTATTTTTCACTTTAGTAAAAGAAAGATGATTGTTCTGTAATCGCAGACCATCCATTTCTCTTGGATACAAATCAGCCACAGTTTTCTCTCTGGCAATCACATTACCACTAATCCTTAAAATAGTAATTGCAGGATTTGTATTTGCAGTTATCGTTATCGACTTATTGAACGGACCCGGACGATTCTTAGGATCAAAAGTTGCTTTCACAAAACCTTTCTGCCCTGGCGCAATTGGTTGTTTACTCCACTCCGGAGATGTACATCCACACGAGGATCGTACCTGGTTAATAATAACCGGCTGATTTCCGGTATTAATAAATTCGAACGAGTAAGATGTTAATCCATCTTCTTCCTTAAAAGTCTTGAAATCGTACTCCTTTGTGTCAAATTTCATTACTGGCGCAGCATCCTGAGCAGACACAGACAATGTGCTTCCTAGAATAGCAACAACCAACAAATAAAATACTTTTCTACTCATAACAATTAATTATTTTAATTTACAATGATCTTGTATATTACGGCAAACAATTTAAAGAGTTCAGAAAATCCTTGAGAATTTAGCCAAACAAAATTAATTATTTTTCACTAAAAGAAAACCTAAATATAGTTAAATAGTTGTTAAGCCAAATCAAAAGCCAATCATAATATATTTTCTATTTGTTTTTAAAAATTATGGATACTAAAATATCAGTGAATTTCTTCAGTATCCAAAAACCGAACCAAGTTTATCTGTTCAAAATTACTTACCTTTCTATCTGTTGTAACTATTTAGTAGATTTGTACATGATTGAAGTAAAATTTCAGATGCCTAAAATATTACCTAACGATACAAATTAACGAAGCAAAAAAATGATTTGCACTAAATTAACCAGTAACCACAAATGACAAATCTAAAAACCAAAATAGTAGCATTTTCAGAACAGATTAATGCCGAAATAAAAGAAATCAGAGCTCATTTACACACTCACCCGGAACTTTCTTTCGAAGAATTTGAAACATCTAAATTTATTCAAAATTATTTGAATGAGTTAGAAATTCCCTATAAATCGGGCTATGTCAAAACCGGTATCGTTGGGAAAATCGAAGGAAAAAACTCTGCAAAGAAGGTTATTGCACTTCGTTCTGATATGGATGCCTTGCCCATTAACGAAAATCCGGATAATAAATACTGCTCTCGTAACAAAGGTGTTATGCATGCCTGCGGACACGACATGCACATGGCCAGTCTGCTTGGAACAGCCAAAATTCTGTCGGAATTCAAAGATGAATGGGAAGGTACAATTTTACTTGTTTTTCAGCCTGGAGAAGAATTATTACCTGGTGGTGCCAAATTAATGATGGAAGAAGGAGCTTTACAACCTGAGCCGGAATGGATACTTGGTCAGCACGTTTTGCCGGATATGCCTGCAGGAACCGTAGGATTTAGATCTGGTATGTATATGGCATCCGGTGATGAAATATATCTTACCGTTAAAGGCAAAGGCGGACATGCTGCAATGCCTCACAAATGCACAGATACGATTCTTATAGCCTCACATATAATTGTAGCACTGCAGCAAATTGTCAGCCGCCATTGCGATGCAAGAATCCCAACAGTGCTTTCTTTTGGAAAAATGACTGCTGACGGAGCGACCAACATCATCCCCGATGAAGTAAAAATAGAAGGAACCTTTCGCACCATGAATGAAGAATGGAGGGCTAGGGCCAAACAATTAATTACTGACATAGCTCAATCAACAGCCAAAGGAATGGGTGCGGTATGTGAAGTAGACATTCGTCATGGCTATCCATTTTTAGTCAACCACGAAGACTTCACTCATGAAGCTAAAATAAATGCGATTGAATTACTAGGCGAAGAAAAAGTTGTAAATATGGATATTAGAATGACCACTGAAGACTTTGGCTTCTATTCACAGAAATATCCTGTTACTTTTTATCGTTTTGGAGTTCAATCTGAAAAAAATGGCTCTTTGCACACTTCAACTTTCGAAGCAAATGATGATTCCTTAAGAACATCAATGAGTACAATGGCGTGGTTAGCGATTTCATATTTAAACAAATAGTTCTCGTAATAAGCTAAAACCAACCAATTAAAAAAACAAACATCTTTAATTCTGCACAATAGAGAGTGCAAATTATTTACCTAAGTTTATTCTTCATTATTTAATCTGTTTCAAAATAATATAATTCTCGGCGAAATTGTTTCTCCATTAAAAATATGATATTACATTTGTGATAGTATTAACACTAAAAATTTAAAGAAAATGGCTTACGTAATTAACGACGACTGTATTTCTTGCGGTTCTTGCGAAGGAGAATGTCCTGTTGAAGCAATTTCTATGGGTGATGAGCATTATGTAATCGACGCTGATCTTTGTACTGATTGTGGTACTTGCGTTGACGCTTGTCCTGTGGAAGCTATTCACGCAGAATAATCGTAATTTAGCGATATTAAAAAGCCAGTGAGATAATCACTGGCTTTTTTATTGAAATACTATTTCATCCATTTTAATATCATGCTCATCAATTGGTACATGATCTAAAACCTGGAAATCGAAACAAATACCAACCTTAAAAGAACTTAACGACTGTAACAACCTGTCGTAATAGGCTTTTCCTCTACCCATCCTATTCTTTTCCCGATCAAAAGCAATTCCAGGAATCAAAATCAGATCAATTTCGTCCTCATTCATAAATACAGATCCCTCAGGTTCAGGAATCCCATAATGTTCACCTTCTATCAAGTGATCTACTCCTTCAAAAAGTTTCAAATCCAAAGTTTCACCTTTAACACTAGGCAAAATCACTCTTTTCTCGTTGGCCCATTTGCAAACAAAATCGTGAGTATAAACCTCATCCTTCATCGACCAGTAAAGCATTACAGTTTTGGCTTGAATAAATTCAGGAAGTTGTTCCAAACGGTTCAAAATAGGTAAGCTCAACTCTTTTTTCTGCTCAAAAGAATAATTTTGCTTTACAGCTCTTATCTCCTTTCGGATTTTTGCTTTTTCCTCTTCAATATTTCGTTTTAACACATTCATATTTAGCTCTTATTCATAAATGTCAGTTCTTCTATCCTTAAAAATATCATTGTTCTTCGTAATCATTTTATCTCTGGCCAATTCCGGATCAATATCTACAAACAAAATCCGCTCTAACTTATTCGCTTTAGCAAGAACTTCTCCTCTTGGATTCGCAATAATAGACTGACCTGTGAAAGAAAGTTCTTTTTCCGTTCCAATTCGATTTGCTGTGGCGATAAAAATTCTGTTTATCAGTGCATACGAAGGAATTACCGATTGTGCATATGGCAATACCAAATTTGAAGGATGAAGAATTAAATCGACTCCCTGCAAGGCTAATTTACGCCAAACTTCAGGAAACATCCAATCGAAACAAACCAAGATTCCAATTTTCACACCATCAACAATAAA
Organism: Labilibaculum sp. K2S; assembly: GCF_030372765.1. Lineage (GTDB taxonomy): Bacteria > Bacteroidota > Bacteroidia > Bacteroidales > Marinifilaceae > Labilibaculum. The sequence goes on from NZ_JAUCMW010000022.1 coordinate 17,368, forward strand.
AACAGGAAGACCTAAATTGCCCTTCTCAAAAATACTTTTTTCATTCATAAACAAATGAAGTTTCCGATAGGTTCCAACGAGCCCTTTTGCATTCATCAAAACAGCGGAATTGTACAATTGATCACCCTCTTTCTCTGAAAATCCTGTGGCAACTGTAAAATTGTACAGCAAGCACGATTCTTTAATAAAATCAAGAAAAACACTGTCCTTTACTGTTTCCGACAGTTCAAAAGCTTCTTCTTTCGAATCGAAATTATAACCAGTATTTGCCAATTCAGGAAGAACGACTAAATCGGCTTCTTTTGCTCTGAAAAACAATACTTTTAAAGACTCTATCGTTGATTTTAGATCACCAAAGACAGGTGCAAATTGAATCAAAGCAATTTTCATCTGTTTATAATTTTAATTTCATGATAAGATGGAACTTACTATGAATCAATAATCATGCTCATATGTGAGTTAATAATTATTGATTCATGGACGTTTCATTTCTTTTGGCTTTAAGGCTGATAGGCAGATGCACGTAACATCGTGGCATAATCATTTTCAGTCATTAACTGATTTATTGTTACCTCCGGATGTTTTGCCATATATTCTTTTACAATCTGCCATCCAATCCAAATGCCAGTTCTCGAAGGTGATTCCTGCGGCATTCCCGGAGTAAACGGCCCATCGTTTATATACTTAATAACTGTGCGGTATTCGCTTGTAAACAAATGTTTTTGCTCGATAATATATCCCCACATTAATTCATCATTCTCCTCACACCACTCCAATTCTTTTTGCGTGTACTTCATAACATCGGCCTCGCTCTTTTCCGGCATCATGGCTTGTAAAAAGTATCTTATTTTTCCCTGATAAATCATATTACTGATTAAATCATCCTTTAGCGGAGTAAAAGGAAATTCAGTTAAAGCATAAGCAAGCACAACATCCTGAACAATTCTTTCAGGAATCATATTTTCTCTGGCATACATTGGCGTTCCCAAATAGGAATAAAATGCACATTTTTTTCCCAAATACTTATCCAAACTTATGCCAACCAAATTTTGGGCAACAACAATTGACTGATTGAAACCTGAAATTTGAGAATAACAATTTGGGATCGGCTTTTCCGGAAAATAGTACTTTAAATATTTAAAAGCATTTGTCAACTCCTTTTCCTCTTTTTCTAATGTCGGAAACTTTTTCGCAACACTATCGGCAACCTGATTCATTGTTGAATCAGTTAAAAACTTGTTCAAATAAACCATATAATCAGGATCATTTGAATCTCCCAGACCAATCACTTTGTTGCTATACAATTGTAATACATCAGGATACTGTTGCCTTAACTGATTTAAATCTGATTCCTGTTTTACCGCAAAAAGCTCTTGCTCAAATCGTTGAATTTTCACTTCCAAATCAATATTTGAAACATCAGGACTTTTAGTTCCCGAATTACATGAAAAAAGAAAGACCAGCAGCAAGATTAAAATACTCCTGCTTGTATTTTTGTAATAATTTAACTGCATTCTTATGAATTAATTGTAGGTATTTGTTTTTGTGTTTCTCAAAAATATTAAAAATAAGTTAAGCCCGGTTTAAAAATTGGTTTTTCCTTACAATGTCTTAACAAATACAAGGATTAATTAATTTTGCCCCGGCTTTGTTTTTGCTGATAGAAGGAATACCTATTCCATATTTTTATCACTAAATTTGCTAAGCTGAAAACAAACACAGCTTTAAAGTATTCAATTATTAAAATGAGACAGCAGATTAAATGATCTTTCTTCTCATCCTGAAAGATTTCGGGACTCATATCATGTAAAATATGAAAATAGCATTAGCCCAATTAAACTATCATATCGGCAATTTCGAGAGCAACACCGAAAAAATTATTTCGGCAATCAATAAGTCGCGCGAAAACGGCGTAGATTTGGTTCTGTTTTCAGAGTTAGCCATTTGTGGATACCCGCCAAAAGATTTACTGGAACGTAAAGAATTTGTTGAAAAATCTAAATCGGCACTTCAAAAAGTAGCGGAGCATTGCATTGATATTGCTGCCGTAGTTGGAGGGCCATCGGTAAATCCACATCCGAAAGGGAAAAATTTATACAATTCTGCTTATTTCATTTCCAATGGCAAAATTGAGAGTATTCACAATAAAACTCTGTTGCCTAATTACGATATTTTCGACGAATACCGGTACTTTGAGCCCAATACCGAATTCTCTTTGGTTGAATTAAAAGGCAAAAAAATTGCAATCACCATTTGTGAAGATTTATGGGAAACCCAACCTGTAGATAACAACTTTGCAAAATCAGCATTGTACACAATTTCACCAATGGAAGAATTAAGCAAACTCAATCCTGATTTTGTAGTGAACATTGCGGCATCGCCATTTTCCTATAATCAGCAGGATTTACGAACCAATATTTTGAAAGCAACTTCGAAAAGATATCAACTTCCAATATTTTACGTGAATCAGATTGGAGCACATACCGAATTAATTTTTGACGGCGACTCTTTGGTTATGAATTCGAAAGGAGAAGTAGCCAAACGATTAAATTATTTCGAGGAAGACTATCAGATTGTCGATCTTGAGGAGATTGAAAAACAGAAAGCAGAAGCAAGAAATGTAGATTATATCGAAAAAATTCATGATGCCTTGGTTTTAGGTTTGAAGGATTATTTCGGAAAAATGGGATTTACCAAAACGACATTGGGACTTTCAGGCGGAATTGATTCGGCCGTAACAGTCGTATTGGCCGAAAGAGCTCTTGGTAAAGAAAATGTAAGAGTCTTACTAATGCCATCTGAATTCTCATCAGATCACTCAATAAAAGACGCGGTAGATTTAGCTGAGAACTTAGGCATTCAATATGATATTGTCCCAATTCAAAATATTTTTCAGGAGTTTCAAAAATCACTAAGTCCAATATTTGGCGATCTCCCATTTAATGTAGCTGAAGAAAATATACAGGCTCGCGTAAGAGGAACACTGGTTATGGGCTTATCAAATAAATTTGGACACATCCTTCTAAACACATCCAACAAAAGTGAATCTGCCGTTGGATACGGCACCTTGTATGGCGACATGAACGGAGGTTTGTCCGTATTGGGAGATGTTTACAAAACCGATGTTTTCAAATTGGCTTGGTTCATCAATAAAGATCAGGAAGTAATTCCTGAAAACTCAATTGTAAAACCGCCGTCTGCCGAGTTACGCCCCGATCAAAAAGATTCGGATTCTTTACCAGATTACGATGTGTTAGACGGCATTTTATTTCGATATATAGAAAAAAATATGTCTTCGGAAGAAATTATTCAAGATGGTTTCAAAAGAGCAACAGTACAAAAAGCCCTCAAATTAGTCAATATGAATGAATACAAAAGATTCCAGACTCCGCCTATTTTACGCGTTTCATCGAAGGCTTTTGGCTTTGGCCGAAAAATCCCCTTAGTAGCAAAACACTAACTAATGGGTATAAACACCTACTTAACAGCATGTTGTCGAACATCACTTAAATAATGAATTATTTCTGTATTCATTTTCACATTTCATTTCATTTATATACTTTTGAAGTGTTTTAAAACATACAACGTATTTCAAATCCATATTGCACCTTGTATATGATTGAGAATGATAGAAAATCCAGAGAGATTATTTGTGGGGAAGTAATTAACAATTCCAGTTCAGTATTCAATGTTCTTACTCCTTCTGAAAAAGAAGAGTTAATGGCGAACATGACCTGTTCTTTTTTTAAGAAAGGTGAATACATTTACAAAGAAGGTGAAAGACCAATTGGGCTTATTTGTTTGTCAGAAGGAAAAGTAAAGATATTTAAAGAAGGCGTAGGCGGTCGCGAGCAAATTGTTCGAATGGCAAAACCTATTGGTTTTATTGGATACCGTGCGCTTTTTGCCGAAGAAAACAACATTGCTTCGGCTGTTGCAATTGAAGATTCTATAACCTGTACAGTTAGCTACGAATTGATGCTGAAATTCATTAAAACCAATTCTGACCTTTCTTTATGCATTATACGTTCGCTTTCTACCGAATTAGGATTTTCAAACAACAGAACCATCACCCTTACTCAGAAACACATTCGAGGAAGATTGGCTGAATCGCTTCTTTTTCTTCGTGATACATATGGTTTTGAAGATGATGAATCAACCATTAAGGTTTATCTTTCGAGAGAAGATATCGCGAATTTATCAAACATGACAACATCAAATGCAATTCGTACTCTTTCCACTTTTGCCAGCGAAGGAGTCATTTCAATTGATGGCCGGAAAATAAAGATTTTAGATAAGGTAAGATTAGACCGGGTTAGTAAACTTGGATAAAATCTACCGTTTAAAATATAGTAAGCCATCTCGTTAAAGATGGCTTTTTCTTTTCTATTCGCTTTGATATGTCAATGTCATGATAGAATTCTCAAATAATGGCTGACTTGTGTTAGGGATTGTAACGGATACCCCGCAGCGAAGGATGAGCGAGGAGTAGAAGTGAAAAGCCCGCCACGAGGAACGAGGGGAACACCCGGATATTTTTATTCCTGAAAATAAACGCGTTTCACCCGACGCGAAATGGTGGTGAGAATTTCGTAGGGAATGGTATCTAATTGTTCTGCCAATTTACTCACTGAATAATCGTCTCCAAAAATCAATACAGAATCGCCTTCTTTTGCATCAATATTTGTGAGATCGATCATACTCATATCCATACAAATATTGCCAACAACAGGAGCCACTTGTCCGTTCACCATCACCTTTCCAAGGCCATTACCAAGCTTGCGGTTGAAACCATCGGCATAACCTATTGGGATAACTCCAATGCGCGTATCGGTCTGTAATTGCCCTTTTCGTCCGTAACCCACGGTATTCTCTTTCGAAACGTCTTTAATTTGAGAAATTACAGTTTTTAAACTGCTCACATTCATCAATTTTTCCTGATGAGAGGCACTTATCCCGTAGAGACCAATTCCCAAACGAACCATGTCGAATTGTGCTTTCGGAAAGCGTTCAATACCGGCAGAATTTAAAATATGCCGATCGATATGATATGAAAACTGCGACAATATTTGATCGCTCCATTGGGTAAATGAATTAATTTGCCGAGCTGTAAAATCATCGTGTTGCTGCTCATCGGCACCAGCCAAATGGGAAAATACAGAGCCGATAAAGAAATGATCATTATTCTCAATCAGCGACAACAAAGTATCAATATCGTGATGAACAAAACCCAAACGATTCATTCCTGTATCCAGTTTTATGTGAATAGGATAGTTTCTTACTCCATTCCGTTTTAATGCTTTTTCGAATTCCTGACAAATAGTAAGATTGTATATTTCAGGCTCCAGGCGATACTCAATCATGGTATCGAAACTGTGAGGTTCCGGATTCATCACCATAATTGGGATCGTGATTCCTTCATTTCTCAATTCAACACCTTCGTCGGCTATGGCAACGGCTAAATAATCAACCCGGTGAAATTGCAGTAAATTAGCAATTTCGGTTGATCCGCTTCCGTAAGAGAATGCTTTCACCATCACAACCAACTTGGTGGTCGGATTCAATAAGGATCTGAAATAGTTTAAGTTATGAACCATAGCATTTAAGTTCACTTCCAAAACCGTTTGATGTGCTTTGTATTGAAGAGCATTTGAGATTCTCTCGAAATGAAAATTTCTTGCTCCTTTTATCAGAATAATTTCGTTCTTAAACTGATTTCGATTCAAATCTGCCAGAAATACATCGGTTGAGCGATAAAAAGAAGTATCGCAGGTAAATAGTTTCGATTGCGAAGAAATGCCTTCCCCAATACCAATCAGACGATTAATCTTCTTCTGTTCCAATAATTTGGATATAGCTTTGTAAAGCTGACGATTTGTGTAACCCGATTGAAAAATATCAGATAATATAAGGGTTCTACTCCTGTCTTTTTGTTGCAGATTCATTAAGTCCAAAGCAATCCCAAGCGAATCTAAATCTGAATTGTAATAATCATTAATCAGCGTGCAATCACCTATTCCCTCTTTAATTTCCAATCGCATGGCAACTGGTTCTAATTTCAGGAATCCCTCTTTTATGGTTTCATCATTAACATTCAAATTCAATAAACAAAGCCAGCAAATTATGGCATTATCAATTGAAGCCTTATCGGTAAATGGTAAATTTATTTCTTTTGTTTCCTTCTTATATTTAGCTTTAATAAATGTTAGGTTCCCTTTTCTTTCTTCCGAAACAACCATCAAATTGGCGGTCTGATTTCTTGACCAGGAAATCAATTCTTTATTCTGTCCATACCGAGCCTTTAAAAATTCATCTACCAATTTCTTATCGGCACAATACACAATCGAATTGCAGGAAGAGAATAATTTTATCTTCTCCTCTAATTTCTGAACTTCAGTCTTAAAATTCTCCCGATGTGCATCTCCCAAATGAGTAAAAATCCCAAAGGTAGGTTGAATAATTTTTGAGAGTTGATCCATTTCTCCCGGTTGAGAAATACCAGCCTCAAAAATGGCTAAATCAGCCTCATTGTTCATGTGCCAAACAGAAAGCGGAACACCAACCTGAGAATTGTAACTTTTGGGACTGCGAACAATAGAATACGATTCATTCAGCAGTTGATACAGCCACTCTTTTACAATGGTTTTTCCATTACTGCCGGTAATTCCAAATACAGGATATGAAAAGTTCTGTCTGTGATTTTGCGCCAAATTCTGCAAGGCAATAAGCGTGTCGTGAACCAATACAAAAGCGGCATCAGGGAACTCTCTGGAATCTATCCCTTCAGAATTGCTCACAACAAATGCACGAACACCTTTTTGATACAAATCTTTAATGTATAAATGACCATCGTGTCGCTCACCAACTAAAGCAAAAAAAAGGGTTTCTCCGGGAAGTTGTAACGACCTGCTGTCTATCGAAAGGGTTTTTATATAGAGATTTTCTTTCCCATAACAAACACCTCCTGTTATAGAAGCTACTGATTCAATCGTAAATAATTGTGCAAAGGTCATAATACATCCACTTATTTTGTTGAAGACGTTCTGTAAATTTTCTGGTAACAATTTCGGCAAAGCGGTTCGTATTCACTTTTTTCGCCCAACAACACTAATTTATCAGCCTCAGCCAAACGATGTGAGTAATTGGCCAGATTTCCACAACGCATACAAACTGCATGAACTTTGGTAACATATTCTGCAGTAGCCATAATACTCGGAATCGGACCAAAAGGATTGCCTTTAAAATCCATATCCAAGCCGGCAACAATCACACGAATACCCTGATTGGCCAATTCGTTACAAACGTCAGACAAGCCAGCATCAAAAAACTGCGCTTCATCAATACCAACAACATCAACATTACTGGCAAGCAGCAATATATTTGCTGATGTTTCGACAGGAGTTGACCGGATGGAGTTGGAGTCATGAGAAACTACTTCATCCACTGAATATCTCACATCAATATGAGGTTTAAATATTTCAACATTCTGACGAGCAATTTTTGCCCGGTTCAACCGACGAATCAATTCTTCGGTTTTACCCGAAAACATAGAACCAACTATTACTTCGATCCAACCATTACTGCCAGCTCTGTTAATATCATTCTCAAGAAACATGTGATAAACTTTAGGTTATTTTACATAGATAGACAAAAATAGGAAAACACTTTCATACTTGCATTACTGAGCTAATAAACTTTTAAACAATATCACAGTAAAAAAAAAGTTGTTCGAACCGAAAAATCCGCTCAACCAATCAATACAAAAAAAATTAGCTTTACTTTTGTGAATTAGTACATAGAATTCTGTTGCATATTAAAAATTCTGGTTATGGATAATAAACTAGTCATTCAACTGCTTAAAAGTAAAACCGAAGAAATTCAAAACTTACTGGAACATTTCGCCAATAAGCCTGAGGATTTAAATGATGGTATTGAGTTACTTGATTCCAGAATACTGGGCTTAAGTCAAGATTTTAAAATCCTGAAAAAGAATTGTGAATTAAAACCAGCCGAGACAGTTTCAACGAATGTCCCTGAAGAAATTATTTCTGCTTCACCTGAACCAATAAAAGAAGAAATTGAATTTCCTGATGCGAATTTTGAAAAACCTCAGGTAATTGACAATGTCGATCCTGAGAAACCTGAAATTGAGGAAAAAGAGCAAATAAAAATATCAATTGTTAAGCAAAGTGCTCAATCGGAACCTATTCAATTAATAGGAGAGAAACTTTCTTCACAAAAACTAAAAGATATTCAGTCGGCCATTGGAATTAATGATCGCTTTTTGTTTGCCCGTGAGCTTTTTGAAAACAATATAGATGAATACAACACAGCGATTTCCTTCGTAAATAAAGCAGGTACTTTCGAATCTGTTATGAATTGGATAAAAGCTGAAAAAGAATGGGATCTGGAAGATCCTACCGTAACCCAATTCATCGAAATCACCAAAAGAAAATTTTAAACATGTCGAAACTATACCTTGTTCCCACTCCAATTGGAAATTTAGAAGATATTACCTTAAGAGCCTTAAAAGTTTTAAAAAGTGTTGACTTAATTCTTGCTGAAGATACGAGAACATCAGGGTTTTTATTAAAGCATTTCGAAATTTCAAAACCTTTACACTCACATCACAAATTTAACGAACACAAAACGGCCGAAAACATCGTTAATCGAATTAAAGCCGGTGAAACCATTGCCCTAATATCTGATGCTGGAACTCCTGCTATCTCAGATCCCGGGTTCTTTTTGGTAAAACATTGTCTTGATAGTGGAATTGATGTAGAATGCCTGCCGGGAGCAACAGCATTTGTCCCTGCCTTAGTGAATTCCGGTTTGCCAAATGAAAAATTTTGTTTCGAAGGATTTTTACCGCAAAAAAAGGGGCGTCAGTCTAAATTAGACGAACTGGCTGAAGAATCCAGGACAATGATTTTTTACGAATCGCCACACCGATTAGTGAAAAGCTTAGAGCAATTTGCTGAAGTAATGGGAGAAGATAGAAAAGCATCTGTATCCCGTGAGTTAACCAAACTATACGAAGAAAATGTACGAGGCACTCTCGCTGAACTAATCGCTCATTTCAGTTCGAAAACTGTTAAAGGCGAAATTGTAATTGTAGTTGGTGGTAAGGTTGTTGAGAAAAAGAAGAAAGAATACATAAAGAAGGATCGACAGTAAACCCAAGACTAAAGGCTTTGCAACTCCCCTTTCATGATTTAGCTTAGAAGAACTACATTATGAATTCGTAATTTATAATTATTAATTGTCATTAGTCTTCGTGCGAGAATTTAGGACAAGAGATTGCCTTATCACCCAATTTTTTAACTTTCTGACGACGTTTCAACTTTCGGATTTCCCGGGGATTGGAATAGTTGTAATTGTAAGTGAGCGAAATTTCCAAGCCACCCCTGTTAGAAGATGCAGCCTGTAAATCAGAGACATTAATATCGTAGCTAATCATAAATTTCATGCGGTTTTTCTCATATCCAAATGCAGGAATAATATCCTGAGTAAAACGATACCACAATCCGTAATGAAGAATAGTACCTTTTTCTCCATACAACATCATAAAATTGGCTCCGGCAATCCACTCGTTTGAACTACTTTCGGTAGTATGCATTATTTCAGGCTTGACATATAATCTTGAAGATAATCTGGACTCTACTCCTCCATGCCATGCAAATCGTCTTTTAAGGTTATTGGTGATTGCGTAAAAGGATTCGTTGGGTTGATTTATATGACTAATTGCCATCCCCATAAAATATTTTGATTTCCCTTTAAAAAAGGTAACCATAGTACCAGCAGAAAAGTCAGTGTAAAATAAAGATTGTGTTCCTAAAGGTTCGCCTGTTTGATAATTTGGATCGAAAAGTGTGCCATCCCATTGATCATCAAAAACCAATTTGTTATAATCAACCGATTTATTAACTAATTCCAAACCAACTCCCATATGTAAGAACAATGTATTACCTGCATTCAGACTTTTATTTAATGATCCGGAAAACATGACCTGAGTGGTCTTTAAACTACCTTCTCCCGCTTTATCATTAAAGATCATACCTCCAACACCAAGCCATGAAGAACTCAATAGTTGAGTTGACAATTTACCATCTACAAAAACTGCTTGAGAAACAAAAGGTGTTGTTACACTATTCCACTGGTTACGATAATTCATCCCACCCCGAAGGTTATAATCAGAATTTCCAGTAAGAGCTGGATTTAACAATAATGGGACAGAATAGAATTGAGAAGAGTGCACACGCTGAGCGGAGACTTGACAGACCCCAAATAACGATATCAGTATAAAAACAATTAAACTCTTCCTCATATCCAATTTTACGGGTCTTTCAGCCGATTAACAAAGATTTTCAACCAGCAAAACGAAATACCCCAAGCAAAAATATAAAAATGGGTAATAATAGCCTATTACCCACTGTGAAATATTTCATTTTACATTTATTTTTTTGCGACAAATTATTTGGCATAAATATAATTAATATGATGAAATTTAACAGTAATAATCCATTTTATTCATCAACTATATTAGTACAGTAGTGTAACATTTCCGCGCTTTTGTACAGAACTACCATCAAGGAAGGTCACTTGCAGGAAGAAAACATAAACATCCATATCTTGTTTTACTCCACGATAGGTACCATCCCATCCTACATCTTGTCTGTTCGATTGAAAGATTTTATGTCCTAATCGGTTATAAATAATCAAATTCATTGAACCAATATTGTTACCCCGAACAAACAGAACATCGTTTTTACCATCTCCATTTGGAGAGAATCCACTGGCTAATCCAACAAATTGATCACCTTCCGGATAAACTACATTTATGGTATCCCTTCCCATACAACTCTGTTGATTGGTTACTTCAACCCAATATTCTCCGGCCTGACTCACATTTATAGTCTGAGAAATATCATCTGTTGACCAACGGTAGAAACTACCATTATTTTCAGCATCAAGAGTTACATTTTCTCCGGTTTGAACAATAAGGTCTTCACCTAGATCAACAATAGGAGAAGGATTAACTGTTAATTCGATACAATCTCCTTCGGTATTGCCAAACGGATCAGTTACATCAACACAATATTTACCTGATTGATTGACAAGGATTCCCTTTTCAGTTGACTCTGACGGTATCCATTTATAGATAGGATCAGAAGTAAATGTTCTATCGATAATTGGCTCAAGATACACTCTGTCACCCTCACAAATCTGAATATCACCACCTAAATCCACAGAGAATTTATGACCGTCTTTTCTAACAACACTAATATCATCTGTATTATAACATGAGTATTCAGATGTAACCTTCACAGAATATACATTTTCCTCACTTACCGTTATTGTCTGGGTTGACTCTCCAGTACTCCATTCGTAAACCAAACCTGATCCTGAAACTCCGGCATCCAAAGTCGTGGTTTCACCATCGTATAATGTAATATCGCCACCTAAATCAACAATCGGTAAAGCATTTACAATTACTTCAATCTCATCTGTTTCTTCGTTGCCTGCATCATCCCTTACAGTTACCGAGTAAATTCCGGACTCACTCACAGTAAGCGTAGAGGTTCCTGCTCCATTTGACCATAGGTAAGCATAGTTTTGAGAGATACTTGGATTTGGATTTAGAATCACTTCTTCACCATCACAAATATTCTTGTCTGCACCCAGATTAATTGCAAATACATCACTAGTACTACTTATAATAATTTCATCAGTCCCAACACAACCATTTAAGCTGGTTACATCAACACGATATGTATTGCTGCTACTCACGTTTATGGCCTGGCTTGTCTCTCCTGTCGACCAAGAATAGGTTAATCCCGGATTTCCTGCATCCAACACCTTCGTTTCAGCATCAGCCAATTCGTAATCTGCTCCCAAGTCAACAACCGGAGCTGTTAACACATTAACATTTACTGTTGCTGATGATGATTTACCTGTTCCGGAATCAGTTGCTGTAACAGAATAGGTTCCAGTTTCAGTAACTTTTAATGTCGGCTCTTTTGATCCATCTGACCATAAGTAGGTATAAGTTCCACCAAAATCGATAGTTGGAGTTAGAATTGCGCTCTCTCCTTCACAAATTTGAATATCTCCACCTAAACTAACTACGAAAGATTCAACAACACTAATAGCAGCATAAATCGTATCTCCCGCACAATCAAAAGCAGTACGTTCCAACAATTTTATTTGATAATCTCCAGGAGTATTTCCCCATTGAACATCAAAACTTAATTCACTATGGAACTTATCGCTTAACTTCGTTGTCTTTTCATTTAAGACAGTTGCTCCACTTGGTATAAAAAGTTCATAATTTTCATTCTTCTCGATGGTTGCAGTATAAGACTGTATTGTTCCCGCCTGAATTACCGGAGTATAATCACCAAATAAAGTATTTGGCAAGGCCATTACATCAACCTCTAAAGTTTGATTGGCAAGATCTTCGGTTACAGGAATTCCTGATACTGTTTTTGCTTCAACCAACAAGATCTCAGCTCTATGTGTTTTACCGGTTGTATTCGGAATTTCAAGCTCAAACTCAAAAGTATTCACGTACAGCTCGTCTGCTCCAACAGGCATTACTGCAGGTGCACGATCCACTGAAATTTTAAATGTCCATGGCTTAGGACCCGAATAATTAACAGTAATATTCACTTTACCATTTGCATCTCCACCATTATTTGCAGAACAAACATAGGGTACCTCTAAATCATCAAACTCAGCGGTTGGAGCTGCACCATCAACCACCACCATCATGGTTAAAGGATCACCAAAACAATGTGTTCCTAAATCTTCCGGATATACTTTCACCTCATAATCACCTTCGTTAGCGAATACATAATCGCCGGATTCAAATGTTTTTGATGTAAGATATGCTACTGAACCGCTTGATGTATGTGTTACTGACCAATGATATTCATAACCAGTAACTTCATCCACCTTAAAATTAAGTGTTGTTCCCTTAACCACATACTGCTGTGCCACAACAGCCCATCCTCCCAAAAGGATGGCTATTGCAGTAAGCAGTGTTTTATGTAGTAAGGTTTTCAACATCTAATTTTATTCTTTTAATTATTTAAATAAAACTCCTAAACTAAGCTCTAGTTAAGTGTAATAGTACCTGAAATAACTGGCTTACCATGAACAGTAACACTTCTTGTGTTATCAGCAAGATCAGTATCAACAGCAACAGTTCCATTATCAGCAGTTTTTGCACTAATCAATTGAATGCTTACTGTTTGATCACCGGTAGTTAGATTTTCAAAATCTGAAATTGACAATTGTCCTGTTAAAGGAGTTGCGTCACCTGCAGTCCCCATTGTAACCACCTTAGTTGTTTTTGTATTATCAATAGCAGTAATCTCATATGTCAATTCGAATGGAGCTACACCATCGGTGAATACAACATCGAAATCGCTAACTGTTAAAGAACCTCCCAATAACGGAGAACAACTTACAACTGCATCATTTGCAGGTAAATTAGCAAACATTACAGAAGCTGCACCAACAACTAAAACCTGAGATGTTCTTGTTTCAGTCAAACAGCCATTTGCATCAGTCCCAAAAACTGTTACATCATATGTTCCTGCAACATCCCAGATCAGTGTCATAGAATTTCCTGTTTGCGCAACCAGATCAGTGCTGGTACCACCCGTTGTAGCCCAAGTATAAGTCACTCCTGCAACAGGATCAACATTATAAGTATGAGATGTGTTAATAGTTACAGTTTGATCCTGTGCACTAACAGTTCCTGCAAATGTAATTAAGCTAATAAATAGCAAGCCGAATATTTTAGTCAGTTTCATAGTAGTTTAATTTAAGTTTATGTCCGATATTATTGGTTTCTTATTAATTGTTCTTGTATGAATTTCTTTTCCTGTTACCACATTTAACGTACCTCCATATTTATTGGTTGCACTCTTTATGGTAATAGTATTTATAGTGTCAATATTTTCATCTTCAATAACACCCGCTACATGGAGCATTTTATCTGCAAAATTTACAATTGCAGTTCGATCAGCAGAATCCCCATCTAAGCGATAGTTCACTGTAATCGGGTATTGTGATTCCGGCAATTGAGTACCTGAATCGAACATTGCTACCATTTCTGCAGCAAACTGTGGATCTAAATCAGCACAATCGTCTGATGTCAGATCTTTAAATACAATAGTGGCTTCAGTACCAAATACCTCAACAGGTATAGCTCTTCGAGAAGAACAAAAATTAGTTACTGAATTAAATTCTTCCACAATTGCGTAATATTTTCCCTCATTTAAAAAGGTAATGTCAACTTCAGCTTTTTCAAATTCTCCCCCAATAAATAAAAAGTCATCATCTCCTCCCAATCCATCATTATCCGCCAATAAAGCGTCTTTTTGATCTGTCCAGTTGTTCACCTTATAAACATTCCATTCATAAGTATTCCCAACATGATCAGTAATAGTAAGTTTATGCGTACTACCAGGCAATATTACATACGGACTCTGTGCCTTAGCTGAAGCCAAAGCCATCATTGTAAATACAATGACAATCAGAATTCTATGTAGTATACCTTTTAACAAATCTTTCTATTTTTTAATGTTTGAATTACCTTCCCGGATTTCGATCCGGGAAGGATTCTATATGTAAGTCAACAAACTTTACAATATTTAATCAATAGCAATCACACTAGTTTCAGGTGATGCTGTAATAACAAACGATTCTGATGTATTATTGGTTAAATTAGTACCAGGCTCATTTGTATTTCCGGCTCCCGTTGTAATAAACGCATTTGAAGCAACCATGTTCAAGCTAATATCATTAGCTGGAGAAACGCCCGGAGTATTAGCTGTTACAACAGTCAATACAACTTGAGAAGTTCCCGATGCTACGATTACGCTGGAACCAGTTACAGTACCACCAGCTGATGAAGTAACAGTTGATGCTGCTGAAGTTGTGAAATCAAATCCCCATGCTCCAGTTGTCCAAGGCTGTCCGTCAGTATCCATTGAAACAGTGAAGTAACGAGTTGTAGAACCAAAATCATTCGTTGCATTATCTATTGTTGCCCCACTACCACTATTACAATCAGTTAAAGCACCACCAGTAATAACAGCTCCTGCATTATCAGATGCAATAACTGCTAAATCAAGTGCACCAGCTGAAACCAAAATCTCCAAACGTCTTAAGGTTGTACAGGCACCAGCTAAATTAGCTTCTGTAACCTCTACAAAATATGTTTCAGCTTGTAACCATTGAATGTTTACAGTATTCGCATCTACACCTGCACCTGTGGTTGTAAATGAGTAATCTGTTCCACTAACAGCTGGTGTTGTACCGTCGTTTTGATAAACTGCCCAGGTATATGTATTTCCAACATGATCTGCCAGATGCACATTACTAGCATCCACATTTACTTTAAACTTATGGATAGAACCTACCGCATGAGTTGCATCCTGTGCATATGTTCCAAAAGCAATTAAAGAAATTGCAAGAACCAGAGTTATTTTTAATAATCTTTTCATGATATATTAATTTTATCAGAGTTTACTAATTAGTCAGTTGTAATACCTGTAGTTGCTGGAACAGCATTAACAATATAAGTTGCCACATTATTGGCTGCATTACTGTCAGGAGTTCCTAACTCATCTTTACCATTAGAAACTGTAAGAGCAATTGAGATATTTGGATCTTGTCCATTCACACCATCAATATTCTTATTGGTATTGTATTCAACAGTAATTGTTTGAGATGTAGTGTTAGCAGGAACATTAATTGTACCTGTTAAAGCAGCTACTCCATTAACAAGAACACCTGTCACTTTATCTGATGCTGCAATATCGCTAATTGCATAATCAAACGACCATGTTTTAGTTAAATCGCCACCAGCCATACTAACTGTATATTCTCTTGTAGTTGTTCCAAATACATCATTCGAATTATCGCCATCTGCAGTAACATCCACAACCGGATTAAATGCAGTAGCACAATCTGTTGCTGAAGTAACTAGAGCGGCAACAACATCAAATGTATTGGCAGTTACAGTTACAGAAATCTGACGAGTTGTAGGACAAGCCGGAGTAACATCTGTTCTTGTTTCAACTACTTGTAAAATGTATGTACCAGCAAGTAACCATTCTACATTAGCAGTTACTCCATCCGTTGCTCCAACAAAGTTATACTCTGTTCCTAGAGTACCCGAAGTTACAGACCAAGCTAAGGTTGTACCTGCAATACTACTTTTCGTGATAGTATATGCATGCGTTGATCCAGCATATGGAGTGGTACCTGTATTTTGTGCCTGAGTATTAGTAATTAATAATACTCCTACGAAAACCATTAAAAGTTTTAAAAGAGATTTCATATCGATTTATTTTAACTAATTAAAATGTAATGTTTCCTGTATTTGGCACACCATATATAGTTACGTCACCAGTAACATTATTCCCAACAGTATTATCACTGTTACCAAAACTATCTTTTACATTACTAATAGTAACTGAAAAAGTTTGATCCGCACCTGCTGCTAAATTAGGTACAGTTAAAGTTAGAGTGTAAGTATTTCCTGATACTGCAACTGCAGTTCCAGACAATTCAGGAGTTAAACCTGTAGTTGCATAATCGAATGTCCAATCAGCAGCACCATTTGTCTTAGTCAGGATATAATCTACTGTTGAGTTTCCGGTAGAACCAGTCGCACAATCCGACACTGCATCAGCGATCGAAACGTCAAAATTATCTCCAACTACCACTGTAGCAGTCTTAATTGTAGAACAAATCACACTCCCACCATGATCTTCATTCTCGGTAAAAGTTAACGTGTATGTTCCTGCTTGCTTCCATAAGATATCAATAGAAGCGTCAGTTAAAGTAGTTCCATTCTGAAGATCCCAAGCTGTTCCTTGTGCTCCTCCTCCTGTTACTGTCCAGGATAGAGTATTTGCTCCATTCTCCGCAGTTACAGAGTAAGTATGAGTTTCTCCAACATTCCTTGTATCCTGTGCCATGACACTGTATCCCAAGAAAAGGAAAAAGCATACACTTAAAAGTTTTGTAAAATTTGTTTTCATGTTGACTATATTTAAAATTTAATAAATTATTCCTGATGGTATCGGTTTATGATTAACCGTAACCGTAAATATTTTTACATTTGAAATATTACCACTAGCATCCAATACTCTAAAATGGATTGTCGAAATTCCTTCAGGAAATTCAAACCCGGATGGATCAGAAACTGAAGCTGCTCCTGTTGCTGCACTACCAAATGCATTTGCAAATGAAGAATCCGGTAATTGAATTCTATATTGAACCATAAAACTCGTTGTGCAATTATCCGAATATCTAGTTGCCTGTATATCTAGGCCAGTAAATGATTTCACTTGAGGAATTACACTTTCATCTTCTGCACAATCAATTATTGCCAAGTCAGACAAATCTGCCAAAACAGGAGGTGTCACATCATCAATAATTACATTCTGATTTACAACAATTGAATTTCCATTTCCATCATCAAAAGTCCATGCTATTACGTGAGTTCCTTGAGTATTGTATGTTAAAGGATCACTTGTTGTTCCTGTCAAAACACCAGCACAATTATCAGTCGTAGTCGGTACTATAGCTGTTGCAGTACATTCCCCAATTACATCTGAAAGTATTGGAATTACAGGATCTGTTGTATCATTAATTACTACATTCTGAGTCTGTGTTGTGCTGTTGCCTGATCCGTCAGTATAAGTCCAGGTTACTACGGTTGAAGAAGTAATTGGCAGTGTTGTTGTATGAGTTCCTGTTAATACTCCGTCACAGTTATCTGTCGCTGTTGGTGCTGTTAAACTTGTTACTTCACACTGGGC
>NZ_JAUCMW010000022.1:35309-77947 GCF_030372765.1 Labilibaculum sp. K2S
CGTACTGGTATTTCCTGATCCGTCTGTATAAGTCCAAACTACAGTTTTTGATGCTGTAATTGGAAACGTTTCTGAATGTGTTCCGCTGATTGCACCGTCACAGTTATCTGTCGCTGTTGGTGCTGTTAAACTTGTTACTTCACACTGGGCTGTAACATCTGATAAACTTGCTGCATCAGCTACAGGCTTAGTAGTATCGTTAATCACTACATTTTGAGTCTGTGTACTGGTATTTCCTGATCCGTCGGTATAAGTCCAGGTTACTATGGTTGAAGAAGTAATTGGCAGTGTTGTTGTATGAGTTCCTGTTAATACCCCGTCACAGTTATCGGTTGCTGTTGGTGCTGTTAAACTTGTTACTTCACACTGGGCTGTCACATCTGATAAACTTACTGCATCAGCTACAGGCTTAGTAGTATCGTTAATCACTACATTTTGAGTCTGTGTACTGGTATTTCCTGATCCGTCTGTATAAGTCCAAACTACAGTTTTTGATGCTGTAATCGGGAACGTTTCTGAATGTGTTCCTGTTAATACCCCGTCACAGTTATCTGTCGCTGTTGGTGCTATTAAACTTGTTACTTCACACTGAGCAGTAACATCTGATAAACTTGCTGCATCAGCTACTGGATCTATAACATCTTCAACCGTTACTGTTGCATTACATGTTCCAACATTAGAAGATTCATCAGTTACAGTTAAAACAACTGTATTTGCACCTAAATCAGCACATGTGAAGTCTGTAACATCTAAAGATAAAGTTAAAGAAGCAACTGCAGTACAATTATCGGTACTCCCATTATCAATTTGAGCAGGAGTTATACTTGCATTACCAGAAGCATCTAGTTGTATTGTAATATTCTGACATACTGCGACAGGGTCAATTAAATCCTCTACTGTTACTGTACTTTTACTATCAAGCTCTACTCCACATGTAGAAACTAAATTTTCTGCGTATACATTATATACAGTAGTTACTACCGGATTAACATCAAATGTAATATTCCCGCCGGTACCTGCAACAGCAACTCCGACATTACTATCATCACTATCTAAACGTAATTGATAATTGACTCCAGATTCACTGTTAGTAAGAGTTATTGTAGCTGTTCCTCCAGGACAAACAGAAGGATTATTAAGTGTAAGACTTTGATCCGGTAAATTACTTACGGTAACAGTCAGATCCATATTAGCAGAAACACACGAACTAGCTGTTTCTTCATACGCTCTAACCAGATAATCTCCTGCAGTAACATTCCACAATATTCCGATTAAACTTTCACCAGAAACGATCATCTCACTATACTGAAACCCAGGTGTCACCAAATCCTGATCAATAACAGGAGAGCCACCTTTATAAACAACACCTCCTTCAACAGACCAATAAATTGTAGATCCAGCATTTCCTTCAACTTTATATTGATTCAACTCACCAGCACACACATCTTCCGTAGAAGATAATACTGTCTGAGCATAAAGATCAACTTTTGCCAAAGTAATCAGAATAACCAGTATGAAAATTTTTATGTGTAAAAGTTTCGTCAAGCGTTCTGTTTTAAAGTGGAATTTATATATAGGGAGACAAAATAAATCATTTTTTTCTTATAACTAATCACTGATACGGCAATTGTTAAAAAGTGTTGTGTTTTATTTATAATAAACAGCTTATTATTTGTTTAATTTTTCAACAACAAGCTGCAAAACACAGATTTAAGCATTGTTTTATGCAGTTTATTTTTGTTTAACCTAAAAATATCTTTCATTAATCAAGGTTTTAACACCGCTAATCTAATTTTATAAAAATTAGGTTCTACACCATTCTTAATCCAATATCTACCTCACACTATTTATTTGCAATTTAAATAACATCGCAATATTAATATCTATTCGTGATATATTCCCTTAGGGGCAGGTTCAGCCCCAATAATGTAACTTCCAACTTCGGTGCATGATTTAGAATCAGTTACTGTAACAGAATAATTACCTGAATTAAGTCCTGTTGCGTTGGATGAATTCAAGCTTCCATCATGACTCCACGAATAATTATAAAGCGGACTAGAACCAAAAGGTGTTCCTCCAGATACATCTACATTTAATAAACCATTACTCCCATCTGAACAAAGATTGCTTGATGCGTTAAGAGACACAACGGGATGTGGATTTACTAATACCCCAGATATATGCTCCGTATTTTTACAACCATTCGATTTTGTAACTGTTAATGAAAAATCTTTAGCACTTAAAACCGCAGTATTATAAATTGCAGTTGTATTCGCCGAAGTTGGGCTGGCAATACCTGCAACAGGAATCCAGGAATAAGAATCACCACCACCTCCATTTAAAATAGTTGAAGACAATCCAATCACCTCTCCACTACAATAGTCTGTTTTATCTGAAGCTATTGTAAAATGTGAATTTTCATTCACCGTAAGAATCATAGAATCTGTATCAATACAGGAAGCTGTTGCCGAATTAGACTCTTTAACTGTTAGCGTATAAGTATAGACCCCAAACGGAATATCATCAGCTACAGTAGGATTTGAAGAATTTACATTACTCAAATACGTTAATCCAGATGCAGGAGAACAAGACCATTCGTAATAGATACCTCCACTACCGTTTAACTGAACAGTTGCGCCTTCGCAAATTTGTTTAGATGGTCCGGCTTCCGCGGCGATAGGAGTTACTGATGGAATAGTCACATCAAAATCTTCAGAACTACAAGCAAATCTATCTTGAACCGTGACTGTATAAACAGTTCCTACCGGCGGATTATTTAGTGTAAAAACATTGTCATCCTGAAAAGCTCCTCCATCTAAGCTATATTGATAATCTGCCGGATTCAAACCATTTTTCAAATCAACTGTTATTGTAGCAACAGGCGTAGCACCCATACAAGAAACCAAACTCGTTGGAGAAGCTTGTATTTCGGGTACATCAATAATAGTCACAACCTTTTCATAGTAATCCGGTGCTGAACAGGGACAACTTTTTAGAAAAGAGAGACGCAACTCTTCATCGCCTTCAATTCCCGTATCAGATAATGCTTTGTAGTAATAAACGACCTCAGCAATTCCTGCAGGTATAGTAACCGAACTTGGCAACTTACCATCTCCAATCTGATTTCCCAACTGATCTACATAAATATAATCAACACCATTTTCGGCAGTTCCTGAAATATTTAAATCAAATTTCATTTCTCCATCTAAATTTTCTAACCGAACAAATTTGATATAACTATTACTACAACCTTCATACATAATATCAACATCATTCTCAATGCCTATTCCATTTTGAATCACAACTTCGTTAGATTTAAAACTTTCAGCCTCAAGAAATACTGCAGAATTATATTTATCATCCGCAACATCTGCAATTATCAATCGGATATGATAGGTTTGACAAGGAAGAACATCAGCATTAGCAGTCAACACAGTAGTCCGTCCATCAAACTGGGTTGCAAATCCTCCCGCACCATCTACATAATAAGCTGGATCACCACAACCACTATTATTAACATTGTTAATTGATACAAAATTCGAACTCCCTGGAAGTAAGGCAATATTCTTTCCTCCATTTAAAAATGGTCCTGAAATTCCCGGTCCACTTATAATAAATCCAAAAACATCATTGTATGATCCGCAGGCATATTCAGGATATTCCTCAGAAGCAAATATATACCTGAACTCAAGCTTATCACCAGCTGGAATAAAATCAAATTCCAAAATCTGAACATCATTTGGGCTGCCAGTCAATCTGGTAACATCTGCATCAACGGTTGCACCTCCAATATTTGAACTTACACCGGTACTATTATTTGGACCTTCAGCAGACTGAACATTTCCTGTTGAAAGTATAATTCCGGATGAAAGAGGAAAATCTGAAGTTCCTGCATTAAAATATCCTATTCCTCGATTTACATCCCCTCCGTATGTTACATTATCTGCAACCAAACAACCATTCACTAAAACATTCTGAACTAACTCATTAGGAGAATAACCATTTTCAGGACTTTGTCGGTCAACCTGTATGGGATCTGTCGAGGGCAGATCATCATCAACAATAGTAATCATCACCATCTGAGTCCCATTTTCAGTTCCTCCCGTAACATTAGAAATACTAACATTCAAACTTTCATTCCCTTCAACGTCTGCATCATCAACAGAACTTAACGTTACACTGCCAGTTAAATTCCCCTTCAGTATTTTAATCTGAGGTTTAGATATTGAATAATCTGAAGCTGAAGCAACACCAGACATAGCGAGGTCAACCAAAACATCAGTAGAAGCAACTCCACTTAATGTGGCTGTAAGGAAGGCCTTTCCACCATTCTCATTGATTGAATTTACATCAACGGACAGACTAACCTCAGGTATAAAAGCCTGAACAGTCACTTTTACATTAAAGCTTGTAGAATTTCCACCAGCATCTTCAACTGTAAGCACTACAGTATTAACTCCAATATCTGCACTTGAGAAACTTGATTTACTCAGACTTCTAGACGTCACCCCACAGGCATCAATAAAACCCGGATCTACATCTATTGCATTTAGAGTGGCAGCACCCGATTCATTAAGTACCAATGTAATTTCGACAGTTGTATTATCAGTAATAGATGATTTGGAGAACACCTCACGTGCTATTTCTGCATCAGCGGACTCCCATTCTAGTTCAATAACTGCTCCCCCTCCATTTTCAAAATATTCCAGAGTGATTGTATGTTCTCCTTTGGATAAATTCTTAGTACCACTATTAACGGTTGGCCCATGATTTGTCCAGTTATTAATAACATTCGAACCATCAATAACTAAACGTACTCCATCATCTGAATTTGTATAAAAAGTATAATCTCCAGTTTCAGGAACAACAAAACTTCCACTATATCGAATTGAAAAATTATCATTTCCAAGAAGAGCTGTATTTGGAGAGCCATTACCCCAATTAGTATTAATCTCTGTCACAGATTCTGAGTACTTCAGTTCATCAAAAGCTACTCCATTATAATATTCTGCAATTAAATTCAATAAAGATGGAGCTAGATTATCTTCAATTGTAACATTCGCAGTGCAATTTGATTGATTCCCATCTTCATCTTCAACAGTAAGGGTTACCGTATTAACACCTAAGTTCGAACAATCAAAAGTACTTTTATCCAAGCTCAATAGTAAATCGGCACTAGCTGTCTCAACATCATTACTTCCATTATTTATATTTGCTGGAGTTACATTTGCATTTCCAGAGGCATCAAGCTGAACTGTGTAACTTTTACATATTGCAACCGGGCTGGCTCCACTCGCAATTACATTCAAGGTGTAGTCTTCCAATTCTCCCCAAGTTGTATTCTCGCATGGTGTAGCTGTATCCAAATAATTAACTCTTATTCGCATTGTTGTAGTTCCAACCACGGCACCAAAAGGCGGAGTAACTATTACGGTAAAAACATCATCACCACTTTCCGATGCAATGGTCTCTCCTGCATCTTCAAAATCGCCATCTTGATTCCAATCCACCCAAACCCCATATGTATCATTATCATAACGACCATTGGTGACCGTCAACAAATTATCAGTCCCAATTTTAACATCGGTCGACTGAGAGTTTGTATAATCGCTGTACCCATCAGAACCACTATTATTATTAATATCACCAATAAGCACGTTACTAATATATTCATTATTTCCCCATTGGTAGTTAGACACAGATGGTATACAAAATGCCTCACTTTCATCGATAACCAGAATTTCGGCTACCCAACCTGAATTAGTCGACCATCTATTATCGGAATAAAAATAAAATGTAATTGAATTCCCACTGGAAGTGATTATCGAAGGCAGGTTATATCCACAATAAGTACCAATCTGAGTAGAACCAGTATTATTTCCATCATATGCACTTAAAGCATCATTATTACAATTATTGCTATCTTCAACCTTAAAATCAGCAAAAACAACGCGAATAGCAGTACCTGGTGCGGAACTAAAAGTAACAACTCCAGATTCTCTTCTACTGTAATTAGAATAAGCTCCTCCACTATCGTAAAATAACTCTCCCCCAACTACAGTTTGCGATACAGTCCCACTCCGAGACATAATAATTTGCGCCAACAAAGGTGAGTTTATTGCAAAAAAGACAAATAGAAGTAACGAAATTTTTATGTAGAAATATTTTCTAAAATGCATATATTTAAAATTGTTAAATATAGATATATCACTGTTAGAGAGCTCAAAAATAATTAATTATTCTTAATTAATGCTAGTACGATGAAAAAGAAATTTTGTTTAATCTTTAGTAAAAACCAAATTCCCCCTATCAATTTACTCATGATAAATCCCCACTGAATTTGGACTTTGATAAATTACAATAATCGCCGTATTTGTAAGGTTCGCTTCACATACAGCACTCACTGCTTTAATGTTGATCAAATTATTGCCAACAGAAAAACCTAATGTAGGTATATTAATACTAATATCAGCACCATTACCTGTAACAGAACTCCCAATTTGGACTCCTCCTTTATAAGCGGAATACACAACACCACTTTCGCTTCCTTGTATAGTAAGTTGCGCACCATCACCAATACACTTCGTATCGCCAACAACAGACAAGCTAATATCCGGTCCACCAGTTACAATAACGTCTATTACACATTCGGAAGAATTACCATTTACATCGACCACCGTAAAAGTTACTGAATTGCTTCCAGCATCATCACAAGTAAAAATACTTTTACTCAAACTTCTGGAAGCTATACCACATTCATCTGAATAGCCGGAATCAACCTCATCTACGGTTAAATTATAGGAGCCCCCGGTTGCACTAAGATCCAATGTAATATCCTGACAAGTCCCAGCACTATTACTTTTTACAAATTGTCGAGAAACACCTGGCCCCTGCCATTCCAATTTAATAACTGCTCCTCCACCTTGCTCATAAAACTCGAGCACGATTGGAACAATTTGTCCTGCAGATAAAGATATCGTACCTGAATTAACAGTAGGACTATGATTTGTCCAATTATTAACAACCTGCAGCCCTGCAGCCCATAAACGTACTCCATCATCAGAAGTAGTATAAAATGTATAGGTTCCTGCCTGAACAGCCTGAATATTGCCTTGAAAGCGAATTGAAAAATTATCATTTCCTACCAGCGAAGATTCTGGTGCACCAGATCCCCATGAATAATTTATTTCATCAACAGGTAAAGTTTCCTTAAACGTATCGAAATTTTTCCCATCATAATAATCTGCCTGCAATTGCGATATTTTTGGAGAAGTAACATCAACAACAGTTACAGTAAAACTATGCGTTGAGGTATTCCCAGAATTATCGGTTGCAAGAAATGTATTAACCGTAGTACCTACTGGAAACAAAGAACCAGATGGCAAACCACCCGTCTGGGTGACTAACGCACCTTCAAATTCAACAACATAACGCTTCCAATAAGCATCTGGAATATCATTCCACGTACCAGAATTATACATTTGAGTGTAATCCTCATTTCCAGAATTATTAGGTTCTCCACTGTTCCAGTTCGTATAGTTAACAGCCTCTCCATTACACCAAACAAATGTTCCTTCATTCGTAGCATCAGTTAAACCAATCCATATCTCTCCAACTTTACTATCTATAAAATCATTCTCGGCTTGACTGGTAATTGTAACTAAATGCCCTCCGCTATTAATGGCATTTTGCATTGCTGTAGTGGCTTTTTCACTAGTATTTGAATAGTAATAAGTATGATTATACAGTTCTCCTAAATAGGTGTATCCAGAAAGAGTTCCTGAAAAAGCAGGAAAATTATCAGTAGCTTGAGGAAATAGATAATCAACAATCTCCCCACACAAATCTCCCGATGCATTTACTGTAATATCGCCTTGAGGATTTTGAAAAACAGGATCTTCTGTATCTGGAGCCAATAGCGTACCCTTAATTTTAAAATTATCCAGATACACATACCTGTTATTACTAACATTAGAAGTAATCCTAATTTTCACACTGGAATTGTTATCAAATTCACTACTCAAAGCATATGATACTTGTTCCCATTGATTATAATGACAATTTTGTGTGAACAAGGTTCCTCCATAGCCGGCACCACTATCTGCTGAAAGTAACCATTGATGAGTATTATTGGTACTCCCATACCAAAATCCACCTTCCCACTCAATCTTAATATCCTTATAACCAACAGTTGAAATACTTAAATCAACCCTCTGACCATCAACATTAGTATAAAGAGAAGACAATAAATTCCCATAAGAACCAGAAAACCCTACATTATTACCCTTACTAAGATTTGGAGTACCAATAGCACCAGCCTCAGCGGACATATCATTATTAGTTTTAAACTGGTATTCTGCCAACGTTACTTCTTGTCCACAAACAATAGCAATTGAGAATGAAAAAATAAAAAATAAAAATGAAAATCTTATAAGTGTTTTATGAGTAGAATCTTGCATACGCTAAAATTTAAAGAAGTATCTGGAACACAAATAGTCAAAACCAAAAATAATTAATTATCCTTTAATTTATAGGGCATACGCAAAATTATCATTTTTGTTTAATTATATTTAAATTCTAACAATCAAAGTAAGTTCTTAAAATAAATTTTGCATGATTAATCCCAAATACAAATATATTTTTTTCGACCTAGACCGCACCCTTTGGGATTTCAATAAAAATTCCGAGGCAAGCCTAAATCTGCTCTTTAGAGATTACCAATTACAATCAAGCTTTGGAAGCTTTTTGTTTTTTAAATCACGCTACGAATATCATAACGGCAAATTGTGGAACGCCTATTATCAAAACAGAATAAAAAAAGAGGATTTGATGTACCGAAGATTTTACCTGACATTAAAAGAAGCAGGACTTGATGATCTTGATTTGGCAAAAGAAATTGCAAATGATTTTATCGAAATTAGTCCTTTACAAACGGCTACCTTCCCAAATGCGCATCAAATTCTTGAATATTTAAAAAACAAAGGATACCAATTGTATATTATTACCAATGGTTTTATTGAAGTTCAGACTAAGAAACTAAAAAACTCAAAACTAGACAGTTATTTCACAGAAGTAATAACTTCGGAAGATGCAGGAGCCAATAAACCAACCCAACAAATATTTGAATATGCATTTAACAGGACTGGTGCATTTGCAAAAAACAGCATAATGATCGGGGATGATCTTTCTACCGACATTGCCGGTGCAAAAAAAGTAGAAATGGATCAAATATACTTTAACCCACACAAAATCAATCACAAAGATGATCCAACATTCGAGATTAATGATTTATCTGAAATCAAAAGGATACTATAACATGCTAACCAACATATTTATATTACAATCTGCAATCAAATTTTAATGTTCTTCAACAATTCACAATAAAAAATCCCAATTTACAGATCAATAGTAAGTAAATATCATTTATATTTGCAGAGGTAATCAGCAAAACTTGATATGCAAACAAGTTTTGTTGCCAACATCAGTTTGTACCGTGACATTCATAAATACTTTTAAAGGGTTAGTGAAGTTACTAAGGTTAATAGATTACAAATGGTTAATAATATATTGAAACTGGTATATAACCGATGTTGAAATACGAAGGCTGCGTTTAGGGGACGCAGCCTTTTTTTTGCCCTAAATCGTGTGAAAAGTTTAAAGGATAAAAAACAAGGACAAAAAATAATAAGGAACATGAGCCAAAACCATTTGACTTTTGTACTATATGACTTTTCAAGACTCTTCTAAACTCTTCAAGATTTTTCGACCCTCCTTACGTTTTTCTCTTTTTCTTTTTGGCTGCCGGAAACAAAACATTATTCAGTATTAGGCGATAACCAGCCGAATTCTTTTTCAAATTAAGATCGGTAGGCGGATCTCCAACTAAATGCTGGTAATCTTCGGGATCATGTCCTCCATAAAATGTCCAGGTTCCCTTTCCTAAATTTCCATGAATGTATCGTGCTTCACCAGCTGCTTTATTTTCTCCCATCACAAGCACACTTGGCTTAATCAAATCCAATTTAAAAGCTGTGGTTTGTCCCATAAATCCTTTTATCAAATTCTTGTGATTTTGACACAACATAGTTGGTACAGGATCCCATTTAGCAGAAAACTCGAACAAGGAAAAATAGTCTTCCTCCTGCCTTAACTTTCTTGTTAAAGTCACGTCAATATCCGAAAACTCATATACATTAGGATTTTTTTCAAGCGTAAAATTCTGAAAGGCAAATGTCTTTGAAAAATCCAGATGAGACTGAACATCTGGTTCCATAGGATCTCCATCGAACACAGCATCACAAATATCATGTTCTCCTGATGCCAGTGCTATATCAAAAGTATCGGTGGCAGAACACATTGCAAATAAAAATCCCCCGGCCTCAACAAAATTTCTTATTTTAACAGATATTGCTTTTTTTAAATCGGAAACTTTCGAAAAACCATATCGGTTAGCCATCTCCATATTGGACTGTACCTCATCTTTATACCATTTCATATTTCGATATGAGGTGTAAAATTTCCCAAACTGCCCTGTAAAATCTTCATGATGCAAATGCAGCCAATCATATTTCGACAACTTTCCGGTCATCACCTCATCATCATAAATAATATCGTAAGGAATTTCGGCATAACTAAGTGCCAGGGTAACTGCATCATCCCAAGGTTTCTTTCCTTTCGGCGAATAAACTGCAATCAAAGGTGGTTTTTCCAGCTTAACGGCATCCATATTAAGTTCATCGCTTGATATTTCATTCAATATTTGCTGAGCTGAAACATCGCTGAGAACAGAAAAACTGACACCGCGAATCTGACACTCATCCTGAATTTCTTTCTGAAAAGGAAGCAAAAAAGATCCTCCGCGATAATTCAACAGCCAATGAATCTCATAATCCTTTTCGAGAGTCCAAAAAGCAATACCATAGGCTTTAAGATGATTCTTCTGAGTATCATCCATCTGAATTAATAAACTTGCAGAAAAGGATGCGTATGCAGGTAAGGCGAAAAACAGTAAAAGAACTATTTTTCGAAAAAATATTTTCAGGAACAATCTATCCTCTATCATAAAAACAAAATAATAAATTCTATTTGAGAAGACGTTTCATAAGGTCATTAAAATGGTGCAGCATCATCAAAATCACTTCCCCCACCAAATCCTGCACTAAAATCATCAAAACCAGAAGATTCCTGATTCATGCTGGAACTGAATGTTTTCACATCCTCCAAACCCGGCGTAGCGAATGGGTTTAATGATTCACCTTCCAAATCGGTAAATCGTGCCAACTGATTGCGGAAACGAAGCTGTATTTCACCTACAGCACCATTACGGTGTTTCGCAATAATAATATCGGCAATACCAATTAATGAATTTCCTTCAGCATCCTCAGTTATACCATATCTTTCCGGGCGGTGAATAAACAACACCATATCGGCATCCTGCTCAATCGCACCAGATTCACGTAAATCGGAAAGCATTGGTTTTTTTGCATCACCTGTTCTTTGTTCAACACCACGATTCAACTGAGAAAGAGCAATTACCGGAACATTTAATTCCTTTGCGATGATCTTTAATTGCCGCGATATTAAACTCACCTCCTGCTCACGGTTGCCACGCATATCAGAACCAGCTGTCATCAACTGCAAATAGTCAATCACAATACAACTAATATCATGTTTCGCCTTTAAACGGCGACATTTAGACCGCAACTCATAAATTGACAAACCAGGTGTGTCATCCACATATATTGGTGCTTCAATAAGATCTTTAATTTTAACATGCAATTGTTCCCATTCAAAATCTTCCAAACGACCGCTTCTCAACTTCTCAGAACCTAATTCTGTTTCACTTGAAATCAAACGTTTCACCAGCTGATCACCACCCATCTCGAGTGAGAAAATAGCTATTGGTGCTTTGTGATCAACCGCCATATTTCGGGCCATCGACAAAACAAATGCTGTTTTTCCCATAGATGGACGAGCCGCAATAATCACCAAATCGGATTTTTGCCATCCCGATGTAATTCGATCCAAAGCAGTAAAGCCGGAAGGAACACCACTTAAACCGTCGGTTCGTTTTCCTGCTTCCACAATTTGGTTGATTACCTCATCAGCCAGTGGACGAATATGCGAGGATTCTTTTTTGATATTTCCTTCTGCAATCTCAAAAACATCTTGTTGTGCCCTATCCAGTAAATCAGCAACGTCAACACTCTCATCAAAAGCCTGCGACTGAATTTCAGATGAAACCCGAATTAATTCGCGCTGAATAAATTTTTGAGCAATAATTCGTGCATGAAATTCGATGTGAGCAGCCGATGCAACCCTATTTGTAAGTTGGGTGATGTAAAAAGGCCCACCCACAGCATCCAAATTCCCATGTCGTTTCAACTCTTCAGTAACCGTTAAGATATCAACAGGTTCCTCGTTGATTGAAAGCGACAGTATGGCTTTATATATTTTTTGGTGTGCATCCTTATAAAAGGAATCAGCATTTAAAATGTCCCCAACCGAAATCATTGCATCTTTTTCAAGCATTAATGCTCCCAAAACAGCTTCCTCAAGCTCTAAAGCCTGCGGAGGAACTTTCCCATAATCAAGATCTACTTTATTCTTCGGTTGATTGTTATATTTATTTGCCCCAGCCATAAAATATTAAATTCTAACAGTTTACTTTTCCCTTAAAATCAGCACACTAAACGTTTTTCCAAGATTAAAAAAAGTTCTGAAAAAAATATAGAATGCAGAGTCAAAGATAGAAAATAAAAATACTACAAATTGATTTTTTTTGCTCTTATAAATCAAGTATTTTTACCATTCAATCATAAAACTTATTACTTGTGCTTCGCTTCCCAAATGCTAAAATCAATATCGGATTAAATATCGTTGAAAAAAGATCTGACGGATTTCACAACATCGAAACTGTATTTTATCCAATCCCTCTTACGGATGGTTTGGAAATTGCCGATTCGAACAATGAAACAATCTATAACCTTAGTTCATCAGGCATTCCGATAAAAATTGACGATAAGGATAACATTGTCTGCAAAGCGTTTGACTTGCTTTACAGGAAATACAATATCCCCTCAACCAATATTCATCTGCATAAAAACATTCCATTTGGTGCAGGATTAGGGGGAGGATCTTCAGATGCCGCCTTCATGATTAAAATGCTAAATGAGAAATATAAACTAGGACTTTCATTTGACGAGATGAAAAATCTGGCAGGGCAGCTTGGCAGCGACTGTCCTTTTTTTATTGCTAACAAACCTGTTTTCGCAGAAGGAAAAGGAGATGTTTTCTCAGAAGCACTTGTTGACCTTTCCGGATATTATATACTTCTGGTAAAACCAAATGTCCACATAAGCACACCCGAAGCTTATTCGAAAGTTAAACCTTCGCAACCTGTTAAATCATTAAAAAAACTTATTACAGAACCCATCCAAAACTGGAAAGACTTAATTGTTAATGATTTTGAAAACAGCATATTCCCTAATTATCCCCAATTAGAAAATATTAAAAAAGATTTATACAGCATGGGCGCAGTTTATGCTTCAATGTCAGGCAGTGGATCTTCATTATTCGGGATTTTTAAAGATGAACCTGAGTGCCCCGAAATATGGTATAAACATTTTTGCTGGAAAAGCAGATTATAAAAACCTTAAAATAGAATGAGCCTGCTCATAACGAACAGGCTCATTGTTATTTCAATTCAGAAAGATTACTCAATTTCCATCATTAATAATCTGTTGGGAACCTTTTCTCCTTCAGCCACATAAATCTTGGCAATTTTACCATCAAAAGGCATTTTAATCTGATTCTTCATCTTCATAGCTTCAAGAATCATAAGGTTTTCACCTTCTTTTACTTCCTGCCCTTCTTTAACTAAAATCTCAACAATTGTACCCGGAATGAATGAATTAATATGCTTAGGATTAGGTCTAACCCAAGGCTTTCTATTCTCAAACTTTTTGGTTAGTTCTGTTGTATAAACAGTCCCATCAACGTTGAATTCTTTTAAATTTTCCATGTCGAATACTTTTTAGAATGGAGGAATACCGTGTTTTTTCGCAGGTCTGCTATCAACTTTGTTACTGGAAACCTCAATCGAATGTAACAACATATTACGTGTTTCTTGTGGCTCAATAACTGTATCAATATAACCTTTGGCTGCTGCAACATAAGGATTAGCAAACTTCTCTCTGTATTCAGCTACTTTTTCTTTTCTCATAGCTTCAGGATCTGCCGCTGCCATAATCTCCTTTTTAAAGATAATATTAGCTGCTCCATCTGGTCCCATTACTGCAATTTCCGCATTTGGCCATGCAAACATGAAATCGGCCTTCATATGGCGGGAGTTCATAGCAATATAACCTCCACCGTATGCTTTTCGAACAATAACTGTAATTTTAGGTACGGTAGCTTCACTATAAGCGTAAAGAATCTTAGCTCCGTGACGAATAACACCCATATGTTCCTGATCAACACCTGGTAAATAACCCGGCATATCTTCAAGGGTAACAATAGGAATATTAAACGAATCACAGTAACGAATAAAACGTGCCGCTTTATCAGAAGAATCACAATCCAATACACCTGCCAACACTAATGGCTGATTAGCTACAAAACCAACAGTTTCACCATTCATTCTACCGAAACCAATTACAATGTTTCGTGCAAAATTCTCCATACTCTCGAAGAAATCAGAATCATCAACAATAGATTTGATAACGTTACGGATATCGTATGGTTGAGTAGGATCAGAAGGAACAATTTCTTCAATTTTGTATTCTGGTCTTGGCGGCTTAGGAGGAAATGCCTTAGCTTTTTTAGTATTGTTCCATGGTATGAAAGTTAACAGCTTCTTAATTTGTTCGAAGCATTCGTATTCGCTAAGAGCATAAAAATGAGCATTACCAGTAATTTCGCTATGAACTTTAGCTCCACCCAGTTCTTCCATAGTGATTTCCTCACCCAAAACTGTTTTTATTACCTCAGGACCAGTAATGAACATTTTAGAAATGTTCTCTACCACAAACACAAAATCCGTAAGTGCAGGAGAATAAACAGCTCCACCGGCACAAGGACCAAGAATTATTGACAATTGAGGAATTACTCCAGATGCAAGAGTGTTTCGGAAAAAGATTTCACCATATCCTGCCAGTGAATTAACACCTTCCTGAATACGGGCTCCCCCCGAATCATTAATACCGATCAATGGCACACGCATTTTTAATGCATGATCCATGATTTTCGTAATTTTACGTGCATGCATCAGACCTAGAGAACCTCCGGCTACGGTAAAATCCTGTGCAAACACACACACTGGCTCACCATAAATAGTACCGGTTCCAATGATAACTCCATCACCATGAAGTTCTTTCTTTTCCATACCAAAGTCGCGAGCTTCGTGCTCAACAAACATATCGTATTCATGAAAAGAATCTTCATCTAAAATAGATGTTACTCTTTCTCTGGCAGTCAATTTCCCCATCGCAACTTGCTTCTGAATGGCTTTTTCACCGCCACCTTGAAGCACTTTTTCTTTTCTCTTTCTAAGATCAAGAATGTTTCGTTTCAATGACATAATTTGTACATTTAGTTTAGAAAATATATATTTTCATATATATGTTGAATTTCATCAGTTCGTGAAATTCCAAGATACAACATTACTAAATTTTAGGGTAGAAAAAAACTCTACTCAACTCCACCTCATATTTAGCTACATATAAAATAATCTCTTTCGCTTGATAATCAAATCAGTTCACAAAAAAACTATTTGGATTTTTTCTATTTGGGTGCGATTCGATACAAATAAACCGCTATGAATGAAAAAACGATATTAGGCAACCAAACAGCAAGTACGGGATTCATACTTCCATTTGTTGCAAATACAATAGATATCTGCATAAAAAGTATAAACGAGAAACTTAACAGTAGTCCAATCCCTAAATGCAAACCCATTCCTCCGCGAATTTTGCGTGATGCAAGTGATACACCAATAAGCGTAAGAATAAATGTCGAAAATGGATTCGCCATCCGCTTGTATTTCTCAATCTTATAAGCTTCAATATTGCTGTCGCCCCGCATGGATTGTTGTTCAATGTATGCGTTCAATTGCGGCAAATTCATTGCCTCAACAATATTTCTTTTCGAACCAAATTCTTCCGGTCCAAAATTAAAAGTAGTATCAATTGTCCGTCCTTGTTCAAATGATTCTTTATCCCCGTCTATGTTTCGAATAAAATAGTCATTTATGGTCCATTTATTTTTCTCTTTATTCCACCGAATCGATCTGGATGTTAATTTAGAAACCAACTCCTTTCCTTCAAATTTCTCCAGCGCAAACTTGTAGCCGGTATTACTTGCAACCTCGTAATTAATCATGTAAATAAAAATACCCGGTTCGATTTGCCTGTGAATATTACGTTCGTTGTTTCGGAATTGCTTATTGATATAAGTTGCGGTAAAATTCAGCCTTTTTTGATTGGCTGGAGGAATTATATAATTACTTAGAAGAAACGAAAATATTCCAATAATTAGTGCTGAAATAAAGTAAGGATACATCAATCTGCGAAAGCTTACCCCACTACTTAAAATGGCAATTATTTCAGTATCATAAGCCATTTTAGAGGTAAAGTAAATTACTGCAATAAAAGTAAACAACGCACTAAAAAGATTGGCGAAATATGGAATGAAATTTAGATAATAATCGAAGATGATTGCCCTGAGGGGAGCTTCTTTATCGATGTATTCATCGATATGTTCCGAAAAATCGAAAATAACCGAAATACTTATTATCAGAACAATAGCGAAAAAGAAAGTTCCCAAAAACTTTCGGATAATGTATAAATCTAATTTCTTCAAAACCTGAATTTTAAATTCCTTATTTCCCGAAAATTGCAGAATAACAAATTTCGGGATAAAAGTATAATTTATTCTTCAATTACCAATCGAGGTGGATCTATTGTAAGCTTTTTTAACAGTTATAAGCGAGTAGCTAATTTCTTAACCATGATATCTTTCCATGAGGTAAAAGTTCCTGCATTAATATGTTCTCTTGCTTCGCGCACCAACCACAGATAGAATGCCAGATTGTGAATACTGCAAATCTGAGAACCCAATAACTCTCCCGAATGAATCAAATGTCGAACG
Source organism: Labilibaculum sp. K2S (assembly GCF_030372765.1). GTDB lineage: Bacteria > Bacteroidota > Bacteroidia > Bacteroidales > Marinifilaceae > Labilibaculum. The sequence continues at coordinate 52,458 of NZ_JAUCMW010000022.1, forward strand.
TAAGCTTTTGAATAGGCCAAATCCACATATGATGTTCCGTTAGGATCAATTGGTGAAAAATCATCATACCATTTCTTGTTCTTGATATTAATAATTCCTTCGCTTGTGAAAATCATGCCATTTCGTCCATTTCTGGTAGGCATTACACAATCAAACATATCAACACCTCTCGAAATAGCTTCCAGTATATTAACCGGAGTTCCGACCCCCATTAAATATCTCGGTTTGTCTTCAGGTAAAACCTTATTTACAACCTCAATCATTGAATACATATCTTCCACGGGCTCACCAACTGCTAAACCACCAATGGCATATCCTTCACGATTTAAAGATGCTGCATGTTCTGCTGATTTAATCCGTAAATCGTTATAAACACAACCTTGTATTATAGGAAATAAAGTTTGTGAGTAACCATACTTAGGCTCAGTCTCATCAAATCGTTTCACACAACGCTCTAACCATCTCTGTGTAAGCTCAAGTGAAGTTTTTGCATACTCGTAGGTTGACGTTCCCGGGGGACATTCATCAAATGCCATAATAATATCGGCTCCAATCGTTCTTTGAGTATCCATTACATTTTCTGGTGTAAAGAAATGCTTCGACCCATCAATATGTGAACGGAACATTGCACCTTCCTCGGATAACTTCCTGTTTTCAGCCAAAGAAAACACCTGAAATCCACCACTATCTGTTAAAATAGGTCGATCCCAACCATTAAACTTATGCAAGCCACCCGCCTTCTCCAACACATCCAAACCTGGACGCAAATACAAATGATAGGTATTACCTAAAATAATTTCGGCATTAATATCATCTCTTAACTCTCTCTGATGCACACCTTTTACAGAACCAAGTGTCCCTACCGGCATAAAAATGGGCGTTTGAATTTTCCCATGATCTGTAGTTAACTCCCCTGTCCTCGCCGAAGACTTAGGATCTGTATTCAGTAATTTAAAATCCATATGAACTATTTATATTTACTTACAATCAGGTATCTCAACCAATTCGTAAAAAAATCAGGCAGCAAAGATACTAATTAATCTTATTTCTGAATCACTTACCTTGTCCGAAGGCAAACTGATGATTCCTAAAGTAAGAATATCAGACACATAGACTAGTCATTCTTACTAACATAAATCAATCTGCATATCAAAATTTTTTTATCGATAAGAATCTCTTATTTTTGAGGCACATAAACAAGCCTGAATTTGGAAACAATAATTACTCTACCGACTTCTTTTAATCAATGGGCTATTCTCATTGTTCTCTTAATTTCTTTTTTCATACAGATATTATATCAACTTCGTTATATCCAATTATTCAAAAAAGAGAAAAAAAACAAGCACGATATAAAAACAGAACCTGTTTCCATTGTTATATGCGTGAAAAATGAAGAGTGTTATTTACAAGAAAATCTTTCCCTTTTTCTGGAACAGGAGTATCCCAACTTTGAGCTAATTTTGGTTAATGATGGTAGTGAAGATGAAACCGAGACAATAATTACAGAGTTTCAAAACAGATACCCTCATCTTCGCTCTACAAAAATACCTTTGGACGACAAATTTCATCATAACAAAAAGCTGGCATTAAGCATTGGAATTAAAGCTGCTAAAAATGAAAAAATAGTTTTCACCAATATCCGAAGCAAGCCTTCAAGCAGCAAATGGTTGCAAAAATTCGTAAACTCATGGGATAAAGGAGTACACATAGGCTATGCTAATTTTGAGAACAAAAAAGGCTTTTTTTACAATTTTCTGAAATTCGATTTACTCTCAAAAAATATTAAAAGTGCAAGTTTTGCTTCTTCAGGAAATGCTCATTCCGGAAATGGTGATAACCTAGGATACAAAAAATCCGATTTCTTTGCAAACAAAGGTTTTGTGAAGCATTCCCACTTTGAGGCTGGATATGATCACCTAATGGTTTTTCAACTTGGTAAACTTTCCGGAGCATCTGTGTGTCTTCAACCTGAAACCAAAATTAATCTGTCTTCGGTTTGTGCTTTTGACCAATGGATCAGAATCAACAGGCATTATTACAAATGCCGAAAATACCTTCCCTTTAAAATTCGTTTACTTATTGACTTAGAACCAATAAGCAAAATGATTTTTTATAGTATCAGTATTTACGCATTACTCTTCACACACTTATACTTTTTCGTCGCAATTATATATTTAACAAGAATAATCCTGATTGGGAGCTTGTTTAAAATAAGTACCAGACATTTGAAGGAAGAAAATTTATTTTTATCTTCGTACTTATATGAGATTTTTGTGTTATTTTCAAAAATATATTTTTTGTTTACAAATTTCATTTTCAGTAAAAGCAACCAATGGAAATAAATCCTAACCTCTCGGAAAAAGCTCAATACGACTACAGGCTTGTTTTATCTGCTATTAATGGTACTCAAAAGGCATACGAAGAACTTTTTAAAAGATACAAAGATGCTATCTTCTTCATGTTGTTGAAAATGGTGAACAACAAAAATGATGCAGAAGATTTAACATTTGAAGCATTTGGGAAAGCATTCAAAAATATTCAACAGTATTCTCCAAAATATGCATTCAGCACTTGGCTGTTTAAAATTGCGTCCAATAACTGCATTGATTTTCTCCGGAAAAAGAAAGGCAATACTATTTCTATTGATGGGAAAGACGATTCTGAAAACGAGAGAAGTATATCGCTGGAATCCAACACACTAAATCCGGAACAAGAATTTATTAGAGACCAAAAAGCCAAAATAATGCGCAGTGAGGTCGGTCGTTTAAAAGAACGCTACCGAAGGTTAATTGAGTTGCGTTATTTTGAAGAATTCTCCTATGAGGAAATTGCAAAAGAATTAAATCTGCCTATTGGTACTGTAAAAGCACAATTATTTAGAGCTCGGGAATTACTTTTTAACACTCTAAAAGATACTGAGATAAAGATTGATAAGAAAAAAGACTAAGCAAAAGCCTAACTTCTTTTTCATTCGCATCTTCAAAATTTAGCCTATATTTGCCAAGTTTAAATTTACATTTGGCATGGAAATCATCAAAAAATACTTTCCCAATTTAACTGAAGAGCAAGAACAAAAATTCCTCAGATTAAAAGAATTATACACTTTTTGGAATGAGCAAATTAATGTTATCTCCAGAAAAGATATGGATTCACTATACGAACATCACGTTTTGCATTCGTTAGCAATAGCCAAGGTGCTTCAATTTACTCCCGGCACAAAGATAATGGATGTTGGAACAGGTGGTGGTTTTCCTGGAATTCCTCTGGCCATTCTATTTCCTAAATGCAATTTTTATTTAATCGACTCGATCGGGAAAAAGATAAAAGTTGTAACTGAAGTTGCGAATGCACTAAACCTTGATAATGTAAAAGCAGAACACATTCGCGTACAACAGGTTAAAGATAAATTTGACTTTATTGTAAGCAGAGCTGTTACAGCATTTCCAAAATTTGTAAACATGGTTCTTAAAAATAGTAAGGTGAAAGATCAAAATAGTTTACCCAATGGAATAATTTATTTAAAGGGTGGTGATTTTGAGGATCAAATCTCCGAATATGGAAGTAGAATCAGTGTTTACGAGTGCTCAAATTATTTCTCGGAAGAGTTCTTTGAGACAAAAAAAGTAGTACATCTTGATATTTAGTGAAAATAAAAGGGCTGATCTTTTTGTTACATTAAAAAAAACCCTATTTTTGCAATCCGAAATCAACGCATATAATAACTTTATTCGATAAAAATTTTTCGCGATGAAAAGAACATTTCAACCTTCAAATAGAAAGAGAAGAAACAAGCACGGATTCAGAGAGAGAATGGCTTCAGCAAACGGCAGAGCTGTATTATCTCGCAGAAGAGCCAAAGGCAGAAAAAAACTATCTGTTTCCAGTGAACACAAACACAAGGCTTAATTTTTAAATTAAGTTGACGATATACAGAAAGTAAGGAATTCTATATTCTTTACTTTTTTGTATTTTATAGAATAGACAATATTCTATTATTGATGAAGATGGAGTTCCGAGGGAGCTCTTTTTTTATGGATTAATCTCAAATCAAATAATTAGTTCTGGTTTGCTTCATTTTTTTCTATAATCTAAAAAATCTCTGCTATTTTTGTAGAAAGCAAAAAAAAAGTAATTCAAGTAATATTTTCTTTTGTAAGTAGTTGTTTATAAAGAATACTAAAGCCCATAATGAGGATGAGATCAGTAAATTTCTTCAAGAGTAAGCTATTTCTAATACAGATTGGAATCGCTTTATTAATTACAATAGTTCTAATTTGGATCACCCTAATTAGTTTAAGATGGTACACCCATCACGGAGAAGAACTTGAAGTTCCGGATTTGTATGGTATGAGTATTGAGGACGCCGGAAATAAACTGGAAACTGAGCAATTGGTTTTCTCTATCTACGATTCCATATACAACCCAAAATTTGCTCCAGGCACTGTTCTTGACCAAAGACCTTTAGCTGGTGCAGTTGTAAAAAGAAAGAGAAGTCTATTCTTAACCATTAATGCCTACAAGCCTGAACAGGTTCGTTTCCCTAATTTGGTCGATAATTCATTCCGGCAAGCCTATGAATTATTAATAACCAATGGGTTTCAAATTGGAAAATTAGAATATGCCGAAAATCAATTTTTTAACCTCGTACTATTTCCGAAATACAATGGCGATACAATACATGCCGGCAGTATGGTTGATAAAGGCGCAAGTATAGACTTGGTTCTGGGAAAAGGAGATAACAATGGAACTATTGCTCCAAACTTAATTGGAAAAACAAACTCTCAGGCAAAAGAAAAAATCATTCTATCCAATATGAATTTGGGAAGAATACAATTCGATCAATCAATTACCAACCATTTTGATTCTATTCAATCCAAAGTATGGAAACAATATCCTTCTTTTAATAACGATCAAAGGATTCAACCTGGTTCTAAAATTGATATCTGGCTAACACGGGATTCGGCAAAACTACAACATGCTGATTCTCTGTTGCAACGAAGTTTAAGCAACATGCTTTACTAAAACAACTTAAAAAAATGACTGAAAAAGAACCATTAGATAATTTCAATGTTGACGGAGATCTGGATGCAAACCAGGAACAATACGAACATTTTCGTTTTGAAGCCGATCCTGGACAAAACCCACTTAGAATCGACAAGTTCTTAGTTGACAGAATGTTAAATTCATCGAGAAATAAAATTCAAGATGCCGCTGACAATGGAAACATTTTGGTAAACGATGTACCTGTTAAGAGTAACTACAAGGTGAAACCAAAGGATGTAATCACCGTTGTATTGAGTTATCCGCCAAGAGAAATTGAAATTATTCCTCAGGATATTCCTTTAAATATTGTTTATGAAGATGATGCTTTTTTAATCATTAATAAAGAGCCGGGAATGGTTGTGCATCCTTCCTACGGGCATTATTCGGGAACATTGGTTAATGCTTTGGCTTTTCATTTGCAAAACCTCCCCTTATTTAATGCAAAAGATCCTCGTCCGGGTTTAGTTCACCGTATCGATAAAAACACATCCGGGATATTGGTAATTGCCAAAACCGAAGATGCTAAAACCAAACTGGGCTTACAGTTTTTTAATAAAACCAGTGACCGTAAATACAGGGCATTGGTTTGGGGCAATCTTGAAAACGACGAAGGAACAATAACCGGTCATGTTGGAAGAAATCTTAAAAACAGAAAAGTTATGGATGTTTTCCCTGATGGTGAATATGGAAAGCATGCTGTAACCCATTACAGAGTTTTGGAAAGACTTGGCTATGTAAATTTGGTAGAATGTATTTTAGAAACCGGAAGAACTCACCAAATCCGTGCCCACTTCAAAAGTATTGGTCATCCCCTATTCAACGATGCTGAATATGGAGGAGATGATATCAGAAAAGGAACCACCTTTACCAAGTACAAACAATTTGTTCAGAACTGCTTTAAAATTTGTCCACGCCAAGCCCTACATGCTAAAACATTAGGCTTCAATCATCCGGTAACCGGAGAATATATCTCATTCGATTCGGAGATACCTGATGATATGGCCACTTTAATCCAGAAATGGCGAGATTACACCTCTAACAGACCTATAGAGGAAGAAGAAGAAGAACAATAAAACTATAAGATGCCCAATGAAAAGAACAATCGCTGTAATTGCAGGTGGAGATTCTGCTGAATTTGAAATCTCCCTGCAAACTTCAAATCATATTTTCTCAAGCCTGGATACTGAGAAATACACTCCTTACTTAGTTATACTTAAAGGAACAGATTGGAATGTAAAAATCGACAATCGATATTACCCCATCGATAAAAATGATTTTAGTTTTAGTACTGATGATGGTAAGGTAAAGTTTGATTTCGCGTATATTGGAATTCATGGAACTCCAGGGGAAAATGGAATTTTGCAAGGATATTTAAAATTACTTGCTGTTCCCCATTCAACCTGCGATGTTTTTAGCAGTTCGCTTAGTTTTAATAAGCATGCTTGTAATTCTTACCTAAAATCGCTGGGCTTTAAAGTTGCCAAGTCTATTCTTCTTAAAATAGACCAAGACTATTCAACCCAAGCAATAAATGAAAATCTGGGCATGCCTTGTTTTGTGAAACCAAATGCAGATGGTTCAAGTTTTGGCATCACAAAAGTTAAAAAAGTTGATGAACTGGATGATGCTATCGCCAAAGCTTTTGGCGAAGGAAAAGAAGTTATCATCGAAGAATTCATTGACGGATTGGAATTCACCTGTGGTTTAGTAAAAACGAAAAATGAATCCCTTGTATTTCCCATAACAGAGGTATTGCCTAAAAAGGAGTTCTTCGATTACGAAGCCAAATACGATCCTACTATGGCTGATGAAATTACACCAGCGAGAATTTCGGAAGAGCTAACACTTCAAATACAGAATTTATCTTCCGAAATTTACGACGCCTTAAAGTGCAAAGGAATTGTTCGGGTTGATTATATGCTTCGAAAAAATGAAATTTTCATTTTGGAAGCCAATACTGTTCCTGGAATGACTGCAAATAGTTTTATTCCTAAGCAGGTAAAAGCAATGAATAAAGAATTAAAAGACATTTTGAGTATGGTGATTGAAAATGAATTTTAAATTGCATCACCACACATTTTAAGTTAATTTAAACACCTGAACTATTGACAATTACAATACCTAACTAAATGAAGAGGGAATTGTCTTTTTTTTTCATTTTTTTTCGCATTAAGGAAAGACTTGTAACAAAAGGAAAAGAGTCGTTTTTATGAAAATCAATCAGACTAAATTTAAACTCTAAGTTCTTACTATCCAAAACTTTTTCAAAACCCTAACGTAAACAGATATAGATTTAATGAATTTATTCAATTCATTATTTTCATAGTTAAATTTTAGGGTTAGTAATAGAACAAAAAGGAGGCCGGGGCAGCCTCCTTTTTTGTGCGCCAAATTTCGTTTTCATTTATATGAAACGTCCATGCCAAAGTGATTTTGACACACATGGGAATGATTATTCCTGCTTGGTAAGTTCCATATGGCAACTAAAAAAAAAAATTATAATCATATGAAAAAATCCGATGAGAATTAACTCACCGGATTTTTAAATATTTATCTGATTGACTAGCTAGTCAACATCAATATGCTCTTCCATATAAACTTCTAATGGTGCACATGTGCACATCAGGTTTCTATCACCAAAAGCATCATCAACACGAGCTACTGAAGGCCAAAATTTATTATCAGCAACCCAACTTAACGGATAAGCTGCTTTTTTACGATTGTATGTATGATTCCACTCATCAGCAGTTAATACCATATGTGTGTGAGGTGCATTTTTCAATACATTATCAGAAACATCGGCAACACCATCTTCAATCTCTTTCATTTCCTCATTGATTTTCGCCAATGCTTCAATGAAACGATCCATCTCTTCCAATGGCTCACTTTCGGTTGGTTCAACCATTAATGTACCATGAACAGGGAAAGATAGTGTTGGAGCATGAAATCCATAATCCATTAATCGCTTAGCGATGTCGGTATCGGTGATTCCTACTGACTTATGGAACTCGCGACAGTCAAAAATCATTTCATGACCAACGCGGCCTTTTGCTCCTTTATATAAAATTTTGAAGCCCAACTTTTCAAAAGATGAAGCCAAATAGTTCGCATTCAAAATTGCCATTTTTGTAACTTGCTCCAAACCTTCTGCACCTAACATGGCAATGTAACCATAGGTAATTGGCAATACACTTGCCGACCCGAATGGAGCTGCCGCTACTGCAGTAATTGCATTTTTACCACCGGTTTTCACAAATTTGTGAGAAGGTAAAAATTGCACCAAATGTTCAGCCACACAAATTGGACCAACACCAGGTCCTCCACCACCGTGAGGAATTGCAAATGTTTTATGAAGATTCAAGTGGCAAACATCAGCTCCAATTGTACCCGGATTTGTTAAACCTACCTGAGCATTCATATTCGCTCCATCCATGTAAACCTGTCCTCCGTTTTCATGAATCAGATTCATCATAGCCTTAATACCTGTTTCGAACACACCATGAGTAGATGGATAGGTGATCATGTAAGCACACAAATCATCTTTATGCTTTTCGGCTTTGGCTTTTAAGTCCTCAAATTCTACGTTTCCGTTTTCATCGCAGTTTACAATCACAACTTTCATTCCTGCCATAGTTACCGAAGCAGGATTTGTTCCGTGAGCCGATGAAGGAATTAAAACAACATTTCTGTGACCTTCACCTCTTGAGATATGATATTCGCGAATCACCATTAAGCCGGTATACTCACCAGCGGCACCTGAATTTGGTTGTAAGGTACAACCTGCAAATCCGGTAATAACCGAAAGCCATTTTTCAAGATCTTCAATAATTTCCTTGTAACCAAGAGCCTGATCAACAGGAACGAATGGATGAATTCCACCAATCTCCGGCCAGCTAATTGGAAGCATTTCCACTGCAGCATTCAGCTTCATTGTACACGATCCCAAAGAAATCATAGATGTATTCAATCCAATATCTTTCTTTTCCAAACTTTTGATGTAACGCATTAAAGCTGTTTCGGAACGGTAACGTTTAAATACATCCAGACTTAGAAATTCACTTGTTCTTGCATATTTTGAATCGAAATAAATTTTTTCTTCGATGCCAGCAACAACAACTTCATTTTCACCCTTTGCTTTCGCAAAAATACTAAGTATCGTACTCAATTCCTCTGCACTAATTTTCTCATCAATTGAAATACCAATTGTTGTATCGTTAATATAGAAGAAATTGAATTCAGCTTCTAAAGCCACTTTACGGATTTCCTCAACAGAAACTCCGGCAGGAATCACAACCTGCAAAGTATCAAAGAAGTTGTCAACAGTTTGTTGATAACCCAAGGATTTTAATCCTTCAGATAAAATACCTGCAGCAGAATGAATGTGCATTGCAATTCTCTTCAAACCTTCCTGACCATGATATACACCATAGAAACCAGCCATTGTAGCTAATAAGGCTTGTGCTGTACAGATATTTGAAGTTGCTTTTTCGCGCTTAATATGCTGTTCCCGGGTTTGCAAAGCCAAACGCAAGGCATTGTTTCCCTGTGCATCTTTAGTTACCCCAATAATACGACCGGGAATGCTTCTTTTGTAAGCTTCACGACAAGCCATATATGCTGCATGAGGTCCGCCATATCCCATTGGAACACCAAAACGTTGAGATGTACCAACAACAATATCAGCACCCCACTCGCCTGGAGGTGTTAACAGCACCAAACTCATTAAATCAGCAGCTACAGCAACCAATGCTTCAGCCTGATGAGCACGCTCAACAAAACCTGAATAATCTTCAACACTTCCGTTTGAAGCCGGATATGGAACAATGGCGCCAAAAACCTGATCAGTAAATTCAAAGGTTTTGAAATCACCAACAACCAACTCAATTCCCAAAGGAGTTGCACGGGTAGTTAATACGTCCAGAGTATGAGCAAAAACATTCTTATCAACAAAAAACTGATTTGCATCAGCCTTTTTCTTAGCGCGGGAACGCAAAGCCTGCATCATATACATCGACTCTCCCACAGCTGTTGCTTCATCTAAAAGGGAACTATTAGCCAATTCCATTTTAGTTAAATCCAAAATCATGGTCTGAAAGTTCAGTAAAGCTTCCAATCTACCTTGTGATACTTCTGCCTGATAAGGTGTATAAGGAGTATACCATCCTGGATTCTCCAGTACATTTCGCTGGATAGCCGCTGGAGTAATGGTATCGTAATACCCTTGTCCAATGAATGTTCGGAATACTTTGTTTTTAGCAGCAATTCCTTTAATCTTCGAAAAATATTCGTATTCTGATAATGCTTTTGGAAGGTTTAATGCTTTTTCCAAACGAATATCTGAAGGGATTGTTTCATCAATCAGGGCTTCCAAAGAAGAAGCACCAACAGTTTCCAACATTGTTTTAATATCGCCGTTACGAGGTCCAATGTGACGGGAAACAAACTTTTCAGTTGCCATATTGTTGTTTAAATTAGGTGTTGTTTATAAAATATTTGTGTACGTAAAAGTAGTAAAAGATTTAAATTTACTAAGAGGTAAAACCCTGAATTTAGTCCCTGTTATTCAATATTCTCATATTCAACAACAATTCCTCTTAAGGGATTGTTTTACAGATTGATACAAATATGATTTTTATCACATTTACAGCTTGCTGTTAAGCCTGTTTTGGATACAAAAAAACCCCATGTTAAAATGAGGTTTAGAATATTTTAATTGATTTAACTCAATCCTTTTAAAAACAAATTCTTAGATCTCTCGTGTCCTATAGAAGTTGCCGGACCATGCCCTGGATAAACACAAACTTCATCGTCAAGAACCAAAAGCTTGGTTTTGATTCCTTCAATTAATTGCTCGTAATTTCCGTAAGGTAAATCTGTTCGCCCAATACTTTCGCGAAATAAAACATCACCTGCGATTAAGAATTTTTGTTCCTCGTTATAAAACACTACATGACCAGGAGAATGTCCGGGAACATGAATAACTTTCAACTCCGAATTTCCAAATTTAATAATGTCACCTTCCTGAATCAGCTTACCAATAGGAGGTGGCTCCACCACATTTTCCAATCCTAATCGAACTCCGTAATTAGGAGCTTCAGCCAACAAAAATTCATCATCTTTATGAGCTTCGGTAAGCAAGCCAAACTGATCTTTCATAAATTGATTGCCCAAAACATGATCGATATGCAAATGCGTATTCAACTGCTTTACCAGTTTCAGCCCTTTCTTTTCAACAAAATCAATCAGCTTTCTGCCTTCGTCTTTAAAAAAAGCACCACAGTCAATCAAGACCGCTTCCCCGGTTTCATCATATAATATGTATGTGTTTTCCTGCCAGTGATTAAACACCAATGTTTCTATCGTAATCATATTCGAATATTTTTAAGTAGCCCAAATTTACATTTAATCATTAATTTAAAAAATACTGATGAAAGGAAAATTTAAAAGCCGTTTGTAATTATTTATTTCAACACTTTACAAATGAAAAACAACTCACACATTCTGATTTTTCAAGCTAAAAATTTCCAAAACCTTATAAACAGGTCCTTGTTGTGTTAAAAGACTTTCCATCAAAACAAATTCAGTAATTAGCAACTCACTATCCTGCCAATCTTTCCATTTCAGTAAGCATTCTTTTATCCTTTCCGGATTTTCAACTCCTCCTTTAATTCGGCCAATGGTCAGGTGAGGTGTATATTTATAATCCTCACGCACTTTACTTTTTTCAAGGTGAATTCGAATGTTCTCCTGCAGTTTATATAAGCCTGAAGTCGAATTAATGCCAGTCCATAAGATTCTTGGATGCTCGATTGAAGGAAAAGCACCCAGCGATTTTAAATTCAACCGAAAGGCATTAAGATTAGCTCCAATCGTCTTCAATTTATTAGTAATCATGGTTATTTCCTCCACACCGGTCTCTCCCAGAAAAAGAAGTGTAATGTGAAGTCCGTTTTTATTGACCCATTTTATTCTTTCTTCATTTAAATCAAATCCAACTTGACGAAAAAGCTCATTAATTTGATCTGTATTATCTATCTTTATTGCAACAAATATACGTTTCGTCTTCATTCTTTTAATTTGTATTAATACAAATGGAATTAGTTCAGGCTAATTCCCCAATAAAATATAAAGAACAGATATTCGTTTATTTAAAACAAACATCATAAACCGTAAAATAACGTATCACAAAATGAATTCAAAAAAAAAATTTGCAGTTGTTCTAGCAGGATCAGGTGTCTATGATGGTTCTGAAATTCATGAAGCAACCTTAGCCTTATATTCCATTTCAAAAAACGGAGGAAGCTATCAGGTTTTTGCTCCCAACGTCGATCAATACCATGTAATTAACCATATTACAGGAGAAGAAATGCCCGAAACAAGAAATGTATTGGTTGAGGCTGCTCGAATTGCTCGAGGGAATATCAAAGATTTAAAGGAGTTCTCGGCCGATGAGTTTGATGCCATTCTTTTTCCCGGTGGCTTTGGAGTTGCAAAAAATCTGTGCACATTTGCTTTTTCAGGTGCCGACTGTCAGGTAAATCCTGATGTAGAAGCCGCCTTAAAGGCGATGCACAAAGCAAAAAAACCAATCGGAGCCCTTTGCATCGCTCCTGCCCTTATTGCAAAAGTTCTGGGAGATGTTGAAGTTACCATTGGACAAGATGAAGAGGCAACTGAAGCAATTTCTAAAATGGGAGCCACTCATGTTGCAACAACTCACGGTGAAATTGTATTTGATAAAGAGAATAAAATTGTGACAACTCCTTGCTATATGCTTAATTCAACAATCGCTCAAATTGGCGATGAAGCAGATAATGTAGTGAAAACAATTATGGCATTATAAATTGGATGTTGGCTTTTAGCCAACATCACATTTCCTTCTATGAAAAACAGAAACACCAAAGATCCAGCCGAAAATCACATCTATCCTTTTATCCTTTCTAATTTAGTACTCTTTGTTGCTATTTTCTTCTCCCTCAATTCTGCACATGAGGCCGCAATACTTCTGTATAGTATTGCTCTGAATCTATTTGTCAACTGGCTGGTTTTTTACTCAACGCAAAAAAAGAAATTGATTCATTTTTCGGAATACTACAACAACTTGATTATAGGGATATTTTGCATTGCCTCCTTTTTACCGGTTTTTCTAATGATAATACCTGTACTTCTTTTTCCTGAAATCTCCAGCTTTATTTTACTTGTTTCAAGCCTGTTAATTTCTTTCCTACTCAAAAAAATAATCATTAAAAACTATAAGTGGGAAAAAAAGGCTGAGCAATACATGAACCTGTACCGAATGAATATCGAAGAAAAAAAAGAACAGGCCTTTAACGATTTAAAGAAGTTCATTAACGAATCCGGCCAAACTAAGTTTGCTGATTACTTAGAGAAAAACCAGATGTTTGATCGCAGAATGGAGGAATATCTAAGCACTAAACGTTAAAAACAGTTACTCTTTACAGGCTTCTTCGCCTTCTTTTATTCTATTTAGATGACAGAATAACAATTTTCCGGTTTTTTCATCACGCAAGTGCATTCCATTCCCTTCGCAATATTTAAACGAACTGCAATCGGAACATTCGCCTGTCTTCATCCAAGTTCTGTCTCTATAAATTGAATATTCATTCTCCCAAATCTCCTTAAAACTATTTTTATAGATATTCCCCTGCGAAAAGTTATCCCGAAGATTTGGACATGCCGAAATGGAACCGTCTATCAGAACAGAGGCTACATTAACACCCGCCCGGCAGAAAAACAAGTTATCACGCACCTCACCTTCGTAGTTTCCTAAAAACCCCTCACAACCGTAATTCAATTTGATATCCCCTTTTTTTCTTTCCCTTGCAATAAAATCGAACAGGTGTTTAAATTGTACCGGATTCAATTGCAATTCGCTATGTTCCTTTGCCCTTCCTATCGGAAAAACGGTGAATAGCCGCCATTCTTTAACGCCTTTGGATAAAAGCAGTTCCTTGAGCTGGTTTAATTCATTAAAATTCTTTTGATTCACACAGGTAACCACATCAAATTTAAGGTCATCTGTTTCGGATAAAAGCCCAATGGCATTTACTGCATTTTCAAAACTTTTTGGATTCCCTCTCAACCAATTGTGCGAATTCTCCAATCCATCCAAACTAATGGTAACGGCACGCAAACCAGCTTGCAAAAGAGATTGCAGTCTTTTAGAGCTAAGATGAAATCCATTGGAAACCATTCCCCACGGAAATCCCCTCTCATACAATTGTTTTCCACAAATTTCCAAATCATTTCGCAACAATGGTTCTCCACCTGTTAAAACAATCATGGTTTTATTTGGCTCAACAATGCCGGATACATCATCAATAGCTCCAATAAAATCAGAAACAGGCATGTCCTTTACTGCAGCTTCTTTTTTGCAATCGCTGCCACAATGCAAACAATTCAAATTGCAACGCAAGGTACATTCCCAAAATATATAATTGAGTTGATGCAGCTTTTTTGCATTGTCCCGGTATTTTCTAAAAAGTTCAAGAGCTATTTTTTTGCGTAACGAGAGTTTCGAATTCATTATTTGTCCTCTGATAGTTCAACATTCACTTCCTTTGCTGTTTCTCCACTGTCCCACGACCCCGTACTGTTTACGAACTGAGGGTCTTTAAATTCTACAATGCTGTCTTTTAAAAGGTAACTGCCATTATCACTGCCATCAATATCTTCGTACCGAACTGTGAAATTTTGATCCTGAGGAAATTCAACAACCTGTAATGCATACTCTCCCTTTTCATCGGTGTAAGTTGAATCGTATTGCATTTTCACTTTAATATTCGGTATCGCCACCTCACTTTCAGAAGTTACTGTTCCGTAAATTTTGAAGGTTGCATGAGGTGTTCCATACTCAACAGCACCATTTCCTCCACCATCACATCCGGTAAAAGAAATTGTACCACCTATGCCCATAATGGATAAAAGGACCGCAATTAATTTGTTGTACTTCTTCAATACTTTTTTTCTCATAACATTAAGTTTTAATTATCTGATGCAGAACCATACTAAAGGTTGCTTCTAATAAACAAAAACATGATTATCAACTCATGTCGACACTCCAAATTACAAGAAACAAACACATTAATCGACACAAAAACGCCCATTCTATTGGCCCTTCGTCTCTGTGAGGCTCCCTTCGCATAAAGTAGGCCTTCCTTCGTGCCTGTGACCCTCCCTTCGTAAGAATTATCCAAATCTTCGCACCTGTGAGCCTCCCTTCGCAAAAGTAAGCCTCCCTTCTTCTCTGTGACCCGCCCTTCGCACCTGTGACCCTCCCTTCGCAAAAGTAAGCGCTCTTCACGGGGCTTTCAGAAGGTTTTCAATTTTAATTGATTCTCCTCATTGGTAATTTCCCCGGAGGTGGCAATTCGCCGCGTTTCATTCTGTCGAGTATTTCTTCAATCATCCAATCGTCGCCCAAAGGATCGTATTCTGCTTTTAGCGATGAGCCAAACATCGCAGCCACCGATTGCCAGAATATTGCTGCAAACGATCCTTTCAACTCCTTTAAATGATTGTAGCTGGTATTTCCGGTTTCCCGATCAATCAATTTCATCATCAATTTGCCTTGCGAAATCTTCAGTTTCATCAGAGGTTTTTTGTAATCTTTCATCAAACCATTGTATTCTTTTCGGATGAGTTTACGGCGTTGTTTTTTGCTTTCAATTCCTTCTAAATCTTTGGTAAGCCTTCCAATAGTTTCATTGGCGGCCTCGGCATAAGGATAAACAATCCGAATATTTCGAACCATCCGCCAGTATTGTCTGGTATTTTGATAATGCTTTCTTCTCTTTTTTTTGCAGCGTACAATTTTAACCTCGTCGAGATTAACATGCAAATTGGAATCGAGAAAGATGATCGTGTCTTGTTGTGAAAATGAGCGAATACTGCACAACTCCTTTGCTGATGCCGAAGCAGCAAAAGCAAATAAGATAATCAAGCCTGTTGTAAACCATCTGACCATAACGAAAATTCCTAACCAAAGATAATCTTTCCTATCTTTAAGTGTATTTCCAGACTTTGACAAATTATTAAATTTTGAGAAAACACAAATAAGATTAAACCCAATTCGAACCAAAGCGATGCGTTAAGGATTGCAGCGGCTACCCCACAGCATTGCTTGAAACGAAGTGGAAAGGAATAGCGAGGAGTAATAGCGAAAAGCCTGACCTGACTTCCCCGAAACAATTGTGCAGGGGAAATTAGGAAACGCCAAAAAACCAATAATTTAAATGAGTCGACACTTAGGTCTCAACGCTAACACTACTTAACATAGCACGATAAGTAACTTACAGATTCGAACTCTTCGTATTGATCATGATTTTAACGATTTCAGACACGGATATGGAAAATTGAAATTTACTTAACGCAATTCTTTTCTATGCCCCAAATTTTTCTTTCATTTGCAAATCTAAAAACATAAATTTTTAGACGCAAACAACTAAAACAAACGGTACTTTAATTGAGAGGTATGACAAAGTATGTAGAATTAAATGTGAGCTCGGAAATTGGAGAATTGGAAGGTGTAATCCTTCATACTCCTGGTTCGGAAGTTGAAAACATGACTCCCGAAAATGCCGAGAGAGCTCTTTACAGTGATATTTTAAACCTATCGGTTGCAAAAGATGAATACAAACAATTAAGCGGTGTTCTTTCTGAAATTGCTGAAACCTATCAGGTTAAAGATTTACTGGCTGATGTTCTTGCAGATGACAAAGCCAAAGAGAATGTTATTGACAAAATTTCTGCAATGGAACCTCAGATAAGTGTTAAAGGAAACACCTACTGTATAAAAGATTTCCTGCTGGAACAAACCCCTTTAGATCTTGCTTCTCTATTAATTGAAGGTGTTCCTCTAAAAAGGGACAACCTGACTAAATTTCTAAGTAAGGAACGATATGCGATGCGGCCATTGCACAATTTCTTCTTTACCAGAGATGCTTCAATGTCGGTTCTGGATGAGGTTCTGATTGGTAAAATGGCCAGTTCGGTTCGCGATAGAGAATCTTTGATTATGCAGGCGATTTTTGATTATACTCCTGGATTTAAAACAAAAACGGTAAATCCTATTGATAATCCTGAAATGGATCCGAATTGTACCATTGAAGGAGGCGATGTATTAATTGCCCGTGAAGATATCATGATTATTGGTAACGGAACCCGTACTTCAACTCAGGGTATTGACTTTATTCTGGCTCAGTTACTTTGCCAAAAAGACAAAACACAACGCCATTTATTAATACAGGAGTTGCCAAGTCATCCGGAATCTTTCATTCATTTGGATATGGTATTTACCCTTTTAGATGTTGATAAATGTATGGTTTACGAACCCTTAATTATCCGTCCAAACAAATACCAAACTGTTCACATTGCCATTGAAAATGGAAAAGTGATTTCTATCACCCGTGAGAACAATCTTCTTCAGGCTCTGAAAAAACTTGGAATGGATTTGAAACCTATTTATTGTGGCGGAAACGGAGATCCTTGGAATCAGGAAAGGGAGCAATGGCACAGCGGAGCTAACTTTTTTGCCGTTGGTCCGGGAAAAGTGATTGGTTACGGACGAAATATCCATACCATGGATGCAATGAATAAAAACGGATTCGAAATTCTTCGTGCTAAAGACATTATTCGTCATAAAGTTGAACTTTCGGATTACGATAAATATGTAATTACCCTTGAGGGATCGGAATTGCCACGTGGTGGCGGCGGTGCACGCTGCATGACGATGCCTGTTCGCCGCAAACCTGTTAACTGGTAATAATACCAACAAAATAAACGAAAGGAATCCCAAAAGGATTCCTTTTTTTATATTTTTGTAGCCAATTCTATTATTGACCTTATATATATTCCAATAAAAGCAATGAGAAAACTAAAAAACAGCGAGCTAAACAGAAAAAGTATCGATGAGTTTAAAGAATCTGAAAAAACTCCCATCATCATTGTTTTGGATAATGTAAGAAGCTTAAATAACATTGGTTCTGTTTTCAGAACATCGGATGCACTTTTGGTTGAAGCTGTATATCTTTGTGGAATTACTGCCACACCACCTCACCGCGAGTTGCACAAAACTGCTTTAGGAGCAGAAGATTCTGTTCATTGGGAATATTTCGAAAAAACGGAAGATGCCGTTGAAAAATTAAAAACCAATGGATTTGATGTTTACTCTGTTGAACAAGCAGAAAACAGCACTTCTTTAGAAAATTTCACAATGAATTCCGCGAAGAAATATGCCTTGGTTTTTGGAAATGAAGTAAAAGGTGTTCAACAGAATATTGTAAGTCTTTCTGAAGGTTGTATAGAAATACCTCAGTTCGGTACCAAGCACTCTTTTAATGTATCGGTAAGCTGTGGAATCGTGCTTTGGGATCTTTTCTCAAAACTAAACTATCAGAAAAAGTAAGCTTACTCCTGAAGATTAAATTCTAAGGTAATAACCGATCCCGGGAATTCTTTTTCATGTAATTTTGAAAAGCTTCGGTGCTTCACCTGTTTCCAAACTCCATCGCCCGATATAATTTGAATTTTGCCTTGATTTTGCTTTATAAACTGACGAATAGTGTACAATCCAATTCCTTTGTGATTCTCTTTTTCTGTGGTATGCCCGTTCTCAACAGCCCACTCGATGGCTCCTACACCATTTAGCCTTTTATTAAGAGTTTTATTTACGAGTAAACTAAATGGTCGCCCCTGACTTACAATGCTTATTAAAAGCTTCTTATTATAAACAGAATAGTAGTGTGCAATAAAAACTTCTTTGCAGTTGCTATGTGCGAAAGCATTCCGATAAACTTCAGCCACACACAATTGAACAGCCATTTTCAGCTGCTTATTTAATTTCACTTCAGGTCGCTCAGGAAAGATCCTCTTTTCCAGATAATCAGCTAAAGCCTCTTCATCTACCGAAGCAAACTGCTGGCATTTCACAAAACACTTCCATAAATATTTTCGGGCAGAACCATTAATCAGCTTCTTAGAATTAAATAAGTTTTGAATGGGCTCCTGCATGTTCACAAGTCGAACTTTATTCTTCCTGCGCTCCAAACCGGCAATAACACTTCCCAAAATGGCAAACAAATTGGATTCAATCACCTTAGTGTTTGCAAAATTCAGAACAATTTGCTCCTCAAAACAATTCTTTGTTTGGTGATGCATTTCCGAAAAGAAAACATAGCCTTGAAAATTGTTTACTACCTTATATGGGAATTGGATTTCCATTCTACAATCAAATTAATTCATTATTCCACTGATAATAGTGAGAAGACGAAGATAAAAAATCTACTGAACAAATTACTTTACAAGAATAAAAAAAGCGACCCATAAATGGGTCGCTTTTAAATATTTTAGTGAATAACGAATTATTCAACGATAGCTTTGAATTTAGCATCTTCGAAAACTTTAACAAATTCCATGTCGGTTTTTGCAGTAGCTTTTAAAGAAGCATCTTTAGCAACAGCTGTTTCAAGGTTTGTGAAAACAAGATTGTTGTTATCAGTTCTTGCACCAACAACAGCTTTCAAATAATAAACAATAGCATCATCACTGGTGTTAGCATTTAGCTTGTCTAAAGCAACGTTGTATTTTCCAACAAGAATGTTAGCCAATGCAGCATTAGCAGCAGTACACTCACCAAATTGCTTCACAGCTGTATCGTATTGTGCTTTTTTAACTGCAACAATACCTAAGTTGTAATTTACTTCGTTTCCAGCTCCGGTTGCAGCTCCGAAAAGAACTTCAGCTTCGCTTACATTACCGTTAACTAACTCAACAGCACCTAAGTTGTTTTTAACAACAGGATTGTTTGCAGATAGTTGATCAGCTTTTTCAAAGTTAGATTTCGCTTCAGATACTTTATTCATTCCGAATAAGATCATACCAGCATCGTTATAACCTCTCCAATCGTTAGAGAATTGTTTTTTAGCAGATTCATAAACGGCTAATTTATCATCAGCAGATTCTACTAAAGTAGCAGCAAATAACAATTCTTCAGCATTTAATTCAGAAGGGTTATTTAAAGCAAGAGATTTTAATTCAGCATCAGTTTTTCCAATCAGGTCAACATTAACGGTGAATTTAGCTCTTCTCAATTTAGGAAGTACTTCTTTCTTCACTTCATCAAAAGCAGCAGAAATGTTTCTAATTTCTTTTTCACGTACTTCAGGATCTGAATACATTGAAAGAACACGTAAAATCAACTCTTTATCTTGAATGTTTGAAGCTTTCATTAATTCCTGGAATCCAGCCCAATCTTCAGGAGTTACTTTGCTTTTAAAGAATTCTTCAGCAGCATATTCACTCATTTTAGCTTTCTTCATTTCTTTTTTAATGTACTTAGAAGAAGAACCTTCACGTTTAGTAGCTAATTTCTCATTAAAATCCTGCTTTCCGTCAGGAGATGCATAAGCCGCAACTTCCACACCTTTGTATTCTTTATTCTCATCCATCTTAGCAGCATCTAAATATGCTTTAAGAGCAGCAATATCTTCAGATTTCATTTCTGACCAACGAACTTCAGAGCTGTTAATCAAGTAATGAAGTTCTGCTTCTTTACTTTCTGGAATAATTCTTTGGAAAGCATCTTTTCCAACAATACTACGTGGAGCATTTTGAACCAAAGTAGCAGTAGCGATAACACCATCAGCAACTTTATACGGATCAAATTCCTGAGACTTATCACCTTTACTTCCAACCATTCTTACTTCAAGATCAGAAATTCTCATCGCTTGTTCGTAAGGGATTTTTCCTGTATAGGTGATTGTTTTACCTGTTTCGTAAGGAACAACTGTATTGTTTCCTTGAACTTTTTCACCTTGCAAAGTTTTTGAAGGGAAAGCTTTCTCTCCTGATTCAAATTTTAAAACCGGAGTTGCAACTAAAACAACATTCTTGTTGAAATACTTTGCAGGAATATTAACAGTGATTTTTACATCAACCATATCTGCATGAGCTTCCAAAACTTCAGGAGTCACTTGATACTTGATGTTACTTGCTTCTTTCTTCATTTTGCTCAATCCTGCACAACTCGTAAGAACTGCAACTGATAACAGCAAAGAAGCCAGGGAAATAACCTTTGATCTTTTCATAATAACTACTTAATTATTTTAACTTTAAACATTATAATCTAGTTCAGAAACAAATTTAAGAAAATTTATGCAAATTAAATCGATTCGATAATTTTATTTGATACAACAAGGCTTTCAGAGAATAATTCTATTTACCCCCTTTTTGCAGTTAAAAGCGAATATAGCATCCGAAACTTTCCTGTAATCTGCTGGATTATTAACGAAATCGATATTGTTTGTATCTATAACAAGAAAACTTAGTTCCTGTTGTTGTTTAAAAAACCCGAAATAACTATCCTGAATTTTCTGTAGATAGTCTGCTGAAATTTCTTGTTCATACTCTCTCCCTCTGCTTTTTATGTTGCTTAAGAGCTTATCTACATTTGAATGAAGATAGACGTATAAATCTGGTTTTGGCAAGGAGTTATAAATAATATGAAAAAATTGCCGATACAGACTATACTCATCATCCTTAAGCGTTTGCTTCGAAAATATCAATGATTTCATAAAGTAATAATCCGCAATAGTAAATGATTTAAATAAATCTCTCTCGCTTAATTCCTTCTTTAACTGATTGTATCGATCTGCTAAAAAAGACATTTCCAAAGGAAATGAATACTTATCCGGATCCTTATAAAATTTGGGCAAAAACGGATTCGTTGCGAACTGCTCCAAAATTAGCTTCGCATTATATTGTTCCGCAATTTTATGAGAGAGTGAGGTTTTACCTGCACCAATATTTCCTTCTATTACGATAAATTTATAATCCATTAATACTGAGTTACTGATTTGGAGACATAAAAATAGAAAATGAGGCACAAATATCAGGCTTTTTTAAAAAAAATTAAGAGCCATTGCAAATAAAATAGTAACAACATCTCCTAACTATAATAAAATTGAAAAAGTCCATCAATAGATTCAGAATTCTTCTAATTTAAGAAGTTTCTTTTCAATCTAAATCTGTTTCCCTTCCCGAAATAAAACCTTATCTTTTCTGCTCCCCAGAACATTTCCGACCAACATTCCAATTCCTGAAATCAGAAAAAATACCGACGGGTTGAAACTATAAAATATTCCATAAGACAAAAGAAGCCCGAAACCAGCCCCAAGTAATGTGTATATTGCTGAATAGGTATAAGTGAAATGATAGGCCTGAAATACTTTATGTTTATCTTTTAAGTGCATTAAAAAGATTTCAACTTTTTTCTCATATTCGCTTCTATTTACACCTGACTTATTAATTAACCGATCCAACTCCAGTACGATAGTTTCCAATTCTTTTCGGGCATATTTACATTCTAAACAACTCTCATCATTATTTAAATGCTTTGCTATTCTTTTCAGCTTTTCAATTTGATAAAATCGATAATCACGTACTGATATATAAAGATCAATTTGTTCATCAATTTCATTTGAAATTTTGCTCACCCAATTTTCATCCATAAAGCCAATTCTGTTTTTAGAAGTTTTAAAGTTAGGAATTCAACCAATAACAAAAAAAATCCCGGAATAAATCCGGGATTTCTAATCATATATTTGATTTACTATTTGTCTTCTTTCTCTGGCTTAGGCAACAAGGCTTTTCTGGAAAGTTTCAGTTTACCCGACTTAGCGTCAACTTCAATAAGTTTCACCTCAATAATCTGACCTTCTTTCAAAACTTCATCAACTGTGTTTAGTCTTCTGTGTTCTATTTCAGAAATATGAAGCAAACCATCTTTTCCTGGAAGAACTTCAACAAAAGCACCAAATGCTACAATTGATTTTACTTTTCCTTTGTAGATTTCTCCAACTTCAGGAATGGCTACAATACCCTTAATACGAGCTAAAGCCGCATCAATTGCTTCTTTATTATTAGCAGAAATATCAACAACACCTTTATTGTCGATTTCTTCAATAACAAGAACAGCACCTGTTGATTCCTGAATTTCCTGAATGATCTTTCCACCTGGTCCGATTACTGCACCAATCATATCTTTTGGTATTTCAATAGATACAATACGCGGAGCATGAGGTTTCAAATCTTCTCTTGGTTCACTAATGGTTTCCTTAATTTTTCCAAGAATATGAAGACGACCCAAACGTGCCTGATCTAATGCTTGAGCTAAAACTTCGTAAGGAAGTCCATCCACTTTAATATCCATTTGAGTAGCTGTAATACCATCTTTAGTACCAGTTACTTTAAAGTCCATATCACCTAAATGATCTTCATCTCCTAAAATGTCAGATAATACTGCATATTTCTCAGCCCCCTTAGTTGAGATCAATCCCATTGCAATACCTGACACTGGATTTTTAATCTTAATGCCTGCATCCATCAACGCCAATGTTCCTGCACATACAGTAGCCATTGAAGAAGAACCATTCGATTCTAAAATATCAGAAACAACACGAATAGCATATGGAGAATCGCTGGGAATCATTCCTTTTAAAGCTCTAAAAGCAAGATTTCCGTGACCTACTTCTCTACGGCTAATACCACGCGATGGACGGGCATCTCCAGTTGAAAATGAAGGGAAATTATAATGAAGAACAAATTTCTCTTTTCCTCTGTACAATACATCATCCACCATTTTCTCATCCAACTTAGTCCCTAAAGTAACTGAAGTCAATGATTGAGTTTCACCTCTGGTAAATACTGCTGAACCGTGAGCACCTGGCAAATAATCAATTTCAGACCAAATTGGACGGATTTCGTCAGTTTTACGACCGTCTAAACGTATACGATCTTCTAAAACCATTTCTCTAACAGCATCTTTTTCAACATCGTGATAGTAACGACCAATCAAAGACTTATTAATCTCTGAAGCCTCTTTACCCTCAGAATATTCAGCAATAAACTCTTCTTTTATTGCACCAAATGCATCAGAACGTTCGTGCTTATTTGGGTTTTGTAATCTTGCCACTGCTAATACCTTAGCATATGTTTTATCCACGACTAACTGACGAAGTTCTTCATCATTAGTTTCGTGACAATATTCTCTTTTAACAGTTTTACCTGTTAATTCTGCCAATTCAATTTGAACCTGACATTGAGCTTTAATAGCTTCATGACCGAATTTGATAGCTTCCAGCATTTCAGCTTCAGAAATTTCAGACATTTCACCTTCAACCATCATGATGTTATCCATGGTAGCAGCAATAATCATATCAAGATCAGCAGTTGCTAATTCTGTACGAGATGGATTAATCATCATTTTACCATCGATTCGGGCAACACGAACTTCAGAAATTGGTTCTGAAAATGGAACATCAGATACCGCAATCGCTGCAGATGCAGCTAAACCTGCAAGAGCGTCAGGCATATCATCTGCATCAACCGAAATAAGGTTAATGGAAACAAAAGTTTCTGCATGGTAATCTGCAGGAAATAATGGACGTAGAGCACGATCCACAAGACGACAAACAAGAATTTCATAATCTGAAGGTCTGCCTTCACGCTTCATGAAACCTCCAGGGAATCTACCCAATGCACTAAATTTTTCCTTATATTCTACCGACAAAGGCATAAAATCGACATCAGCTTTTGCATCTTTTGCAGACACAACAGTAGCCAACAACATGGTCTTACCCATTTTAACTACAACAGCTCCATCAGCTTGTTTTGCTAACTTCCCTGTTTCAATTGTGATGGACCTTCCATCACCTAATTCAATTATTTTTTCAATCACTTTCATCTTTGTGTAGTTTATTTCAAACTCTTTTTAGGATAAGCAACAAGATGTCGCTATATATTATAAAAAGCAATCCCGATTGCTCGGGATTGCTTTAATATGATATTATTTACGAATATTTAAAGCTTTGATAATAGCTCTGTATCTTTCAATATCTTTTGCTTTTAAGTAATCTAGAAAATTTCTTCTTTTACCTACTAGCAATTGCAGTGCACGTTGGGTACTGTAATCTTTTCTGTTTTTCTTTAAATGCTCAGTCAAGTGACTGATACGGTATGAAAACAAAGCTACTTGTGATTCTGCAGTCCCAGTATCTTTGTTAGACTTCCCGTACTTCTCGAAAAGCTCTTGCTTTTTCTCTGCTGATAAATACATAATTCTTTTATTTGAAAATTTAAAACTTATTATAACTGATTGCTTTATACAACCAGTTCGCAAAATTAAGCAATATTTTCTACAAAGCAAGATATAGCAATAAAAACATCTATTCAAAATACTGAATTATTGCAAATTACTTCCATTACGAGCCGATTGGCTATTACTTACAGTACTTCCATAATTATTCACCTCACCTAATCTGTAAGCAAATGAGAATTTACCGCATAAAAAAAGAGTCTCATTCCATTGTGGAACAAGACTCTTTTAAAAGTTGGCATCGACCTACTCTCCCACCACCGGCAGTACCATC
>NZ_JAUCMW010000023.1:0-65869 GCF_030372765.1 Labilibaculum sp. K2S
AGTGGCACACTTTGAACCGAAATGGGTGGCACATAATGGAGCGATTTATCCAATTATTCTCTGAATTTTTTAATGAAACGAACTATCCGCTTTGTGTGGGTTGCAATTTGCAATGGTATTTTGATTTCAATATTATTACTTTTAGAAAAGCATGATACAGGAAAAGTTGACTTTTTGGATTTTCTTATCTTAACCTTACCAATAATATATTTCAGTTTATTTGGTTTTTTATTTAAAACACTTATCGAATGGATAAAGGACAGAAAAATAAAAGCTGAACTTGAAAAGGATAAAGTTACAAGCCAGCTTGAACTACTTAAGTCACAGATTAATCCTCATTTCTTGTTTAATACCTTAAATAATATCGATGTCCTTATTTTAGATGAACCTAAGAGGGCTTCAGATTATCTTAAGAAACTTTCTGAAATATTAAGGTTCATGCTATATGAAACCGACACCGAAAGAGTTCCGTTAGCAAATGAAGTTGAGTACATTAATAAATATATTGAGCTACAGAAAATCAGAACTTCAAATGATAAATTTGTGGAGTTAGAGATTGTTGGAAATGCTAATATAGGATTTATTGCCCCTATGATTTTTATTCATTTTGTAGAGAATGCGTTTAAATATGCTACAAATAAGAAAATAGAAAACGCTATATCAATTCGACTTGACATATGTGACAGTAAGGTATCTTTTATGTGTAAGAACCACATCAACTCTAATGATTTAAATGCACAAGAGTATAATGGATTAGGGTTTCAGTTAATTAAACAAAGACTTGATTTAATATACAAAGGAGATTATAATCTTGATGTACACGAAGAGAATAGTTGGTATATTGTGAATCTTGAAATTAAATTAGGGAATGATTAGTTGCATAATTGTAGAAGATGAACCACTTGCGTTAAAACGCACAATGGAATATGTTGGGAAAATTCCATATCTCGACTTATTACAATCATTTGATAATGGGTTTGAAGCAATTGGTTTTCTTCGAGAACAACATGTCGATTTAATTTTTCTGGATATCAAGATGGATGAATTAACAGGCATCCAACTACTCGAATCCATTGAAAATAAACCGTATGTGATAGTAACAACTGCATATAGGGAATACGCCTTAAAAGGATATGAACTAAATGTGACAGATTATCTTTTAAAACCATTTTCAATCGAGCGATTTATTCAGGCAGTTGAAAAAGTAATGTCCCTAATTGAAAGAACGCCTAATAATACACTTGATTTTTTCTTTGTAAAAAGTGATTATAGAATAGAAAAAGTATTTTACAACAATATTCTTTTTATCGAAGGCATGAGAGATTATAGAAATATCCAAACAGAAAATAAAAAAATCCTCACTCTTCAAACTTTTGGTGATTTGGAAAAAGAATTGCCAAAATCTTTGTTTTGCAGAGTTCATAAATCATTCATTGTTTCATTAAATAAAATTGATATAATTGAACGTAATCGGATTAAAATTAAGGACAAATTGATTCCAATCAGTGAGACATATAAAGCAGATTTTTATAAAATAATAGGATTTAATAGTACTGGACAAAAACAACCAGGGCATAACATTTTGTAAAAATCATAGGGGTTTCAGTGGTATGCGGGCAGCAGATTGCCACATATTATCTCGTCCGTATCCGGACAGATAATCTCACGCAATCGGCAACGTAAACTTAGCGCAACGTTAGGCACAATCCTCCTACTCGTCGTAAAACAGTTGAGTTTTTCTGCTAACGGTCAAATGGGAAGTAGGAAGGCATAGGAAAATGACAAATGAACACAATTGTTAAACCATTGATTCTAATTAGTATAATTTTACCGTTAGTCGGAAGCAAAGACGAAAATCCACACAAATTAATAAACTGTACAAATGAATATAAAAAAGCTAAATATAGCCAATCAAAAACCTAAAGTCTACGAAAAAGGAGATTCTGTTATGTGGACAGACAAACACGTTTCAAAACAGCTTTTAGGTTTCCATTTGAACCCAGAGATTGATGCTGCGAGCCGAACACCAGACAGTATAAATAATACTATTGAATTTATACTGAAATGCTGTAATAAATCCCAAATGAATATACTCGATTTAGGTTGTGGTCCAGGAATTTATTCGGAAAAACTAACTGCCAAAGGACATAATGTTATAGGAGTAGATTTTTCGGAAAACTCAATATCTTACGCGAAAGCTCAAGCTATAAAGAAAAGCCTTAAAATCGATTATGTATGTAAAGATTATCTTGAATTAGATTATGAAAGTCAATTTGACCTTGTAATACTAATTTATACTGACTTTGGGGTTTTGTTACCTTCAGAAAGAAAAATATTGCTCGAAAATGTTTTTAAATCCCTGAAACCAAATGGAACTTTTATTTTTGATGTACTTAATGATAGGAATATTAAGCAAAAGTTTATAGAACAAAAAACTTGGTCATTTGAAAACAACGGATTTTGGAAACCAAAACCATATTTAGAATTAACAAACGGGTTTAATTATTCAAAAGAAAAAGTATTTCTAAAACAGCATACGATAATTGATGAAACTGAAAGAATAATGAATTACAGATTTTGGACTCATTATTTTAGCACCAATGACATTGTTGAAATACTCACTGCCAATAAATTTGTTAATACTAAGCATTTTGAAAACATATTACCAGCAACAGATATTTGGAATGGAGAAAATGTGACTTTTTATAAAACAGAAAGAAATGAATAATGCCAGTGGCTAGTCGAGTAAGCTAGGGGAATTTCACCCCTAACTTCTCACAGAACCGTACGTGAATCTCTCAATTCATACCCCCGCCAGTGCACGATTAGCTTCGCTGATCTTCACACTTTGTTTCGGTAGTATCGCGTTTCTTTATATCTAATAGTAAGCACACGATAAAATTGTGTGGCAGCGGGTGCTGTTAGAGTTAAAAGTGAACCAAACAAGAACCTCAATTCTATTTCCAAATAAAAGTATTTTCATGTATCCTTAAAACCACTATATTTAAGACTTAATTGAGCAGTTTGATGAGTTTTTAGACAGACTGCAGTTTGTGCCATCATATAGATAGTGCTGCGAATTAACATTGATTTGACTATGATTTGTAAATTTGCAAACAACAAAAGATTGTTATATGAAACGTACATGACAAGGATATTTTAATACACAGAAGGATGATTATTCCCGCATGGTAAGTTCTTCCGAAACAAGTTCGGGACAGGCTATATGACAAACAAAAAGAAAATTCTAATCAGATGAAATTGTAAACAGATGAAAAACATATTTAAAATAATATTTTTATCCATAGTCTTCTTTTCTTGTCAAAGAGAAACTCAGAAATACCCAGTTCTACAAATGGATTGGGAGAGTCGAAAATCAGAAATTAATAATTTCAATGATTTCATTGAAGGTAAAACATACCTTCCGGTTTATTCTCATATTTATCAGATCCATGAACATAGAACCTTTGACCTTACGATTACAATTAGTATTCGGAATGTGTCAATGACTGATTCAGTTTATATTTTAAATGCTAATTATTACAATACCATTGGAGACAACATTAGAAAATATTTCAAAAATCCCATTTATCTTAAACCGATGGAAACTGTTGAAATAATTATCGCTGAACAAGACACCGAAGGTGGTTCCGGAGCTAATTTTGTGTTCGATTGGGCAATTAAAAATGTTAAAAACCCGCCATTGTTTGAGGCTGTAATGATTTCAACATACGGACAACAAGGATTATCTTTTACTACAAGAGGAGTACAAGTATTTGAATAACACGAATTAATTAACACCATACTATTACTACAAAAAGCTATTATTAAAGTAGAAAATGTAGATAAGGATTTTTTTTCAGCAATTGAAGCAAACCTTTTATCATTCAATATGCTAAAACTCATTGACAGAAATAAAGGGGAATAAAAGCACTACCAAAATCTGCCATTATACATTTTACCACAGACATAAGCGGAGGCGCGACAACCTATCTACAAAACTGGAATTGAGACTTTAGTGACAATAGTTTTAAATTCTATATGTATAAATCGGGATGTATCTCTCCCATCTACAAAGCAACAATTACCCATTTACAATCCCCTCATCCATCACCGAAGGAGCATTCGTTTAAAAAACCATGATTGTTCAAGCGAAGAAGAAACATCTGTTATTCAAAGATAAAGATTCTTCGATAAGCTCAGAATAACAATTAAATCGAACTTTACAGACTCCCTTAATAAAGTCCCCAACTAAAAAAAGGGGTGAATTGCTCACCCCTCTGTATTATCGATAAAATTTCTAGATATCTTCGAGCACATAAACCATTGTACGTAATACTTTCGATGAAAACCGATGTCCTTTATGGGAAGAAGAAACTGAAACGCTTGCAATTCCGCCTCCGAGTTCAATAGCACGCTTTCCTTTTATTAATTCAAAATCGTCCATTGAATGAAGGATTTTGCTGGCAGGTATCACAACATGAAGCACTTCTGCCAAAAATACGGTCAATAAAACGTCCTGATCCTGAGCATCTATTATCAGAGTACCTGAATCTACCAAAGCATAATCAGCTTCGAGTAATGCATTTTGAGCATTGCTAATATCAAATGATGTTTTATCCAGATTAAAACTTTTCAAACGAATAAATTCAAACTGAACATTTTTCTTATTCGCTGCTTCAATAAAAAGCTTGTGTTCCACTTTTAACGGTTCATGCCCTATATCATTCGAACTCAATAAAAATGATTCCAAAAGGTTCTTCTTATCACTCCTGAAATTTATCTTTTTAATTTGTGTATCAGTCCTTACTTCCATACCTCTTAGATTTAAATGAAACATTGTCCACTTAAGCGCAAAAGGAATGCCAAAAAACTGTAAAATAGAGACAATACAGCAACAAACAACCAACACGCTAAAAACAAGCACTTTAACTTCTGCTCACTAAAACGGATAAATACACTAATAATGTTCAATTTTGAACAGTTTTCCTACAATCCGTTTCAAAAACAAACAAGTGTCTCATTTTAAACACTTTTAATCATCAAAACGCATGTGAAGAAAATACACACATGGGGAAAAATATCCCACCTGCAATGTACATATTACGCCTTTTTGGAAAAAGAAAATACCTGCTAAATATGAACCCCAACCGCACTTATAATTTATTCATTCTGCTGCGAAGTGCACTTCTGGTAATCCCCAAATATTCAGCTGTTTTTGATTTATTATCATCGAACTTTTTTAATGCTTTCCGAACAATTTCCAACTCTAATTGTTCAATTCTCAATTCATCATCAGGTAATACAATACGACCCAAAACAATAGGTTGTTCTGCCGATTCAAACTCATTATCGTCAGCCTGCAAAAACCTTAAATGTTCGGGCTTTAGTTCTAAATCATTATAAAGCAAAGTTGCCCTTTCAATTGTATTTTTCAATTCCCGGATATTACCTGGCCAGGCGTAATCCTGCATTATTTTTTTAGCATCCTTACTTATGAATCTAAACTTTCGGTTCCGCTTCTTCGAATATTGATCTAAAAAGATTTGAGAAAAAGATAAAATTGCTTCCTTTCTTTCCCGCAAAGGAGGAATATACAATCGTCCGGTATTTAGGCGGTAATACAAATCACTTCTGAATGTTTTTTCGGCCACCATTTCTTTTAAATTCCTGTTGGTCGCAAAAATCACTCTAACATCCAATTCAATTGGTTTACTTCCACCAACCCGATACATCTCTCTCTGTTGCAGCACACGCAGCAATTTAGGCTGCATATCCAACGGCATCTCTCCTATTTCATCCAGGAATAAAGTTCCTCTCTGTGCTAACTCCAATTTCCCGGGTTTTCCTTCTTTACGAGCGCCTGTAAAAGCACCTTCGTCGTACCCAAATAATTCACTTTCAAACAGCGCAGGCGAAATTGCAGAACAGTTTATCGAGATAAAAGGCTTCGTAATATCGCTTGATTTCCCAAAATGAACCAAACGTGCAACAACCTCTTTCCCTGTACCGGTTTCTCCTTCAATTAAAACCGGTACCGAACGATCTTCGTGAAATTGTTCTGCCATACGAACTACCCCCCGCATAACGTCCGAAAAAACACCAATTTTACCAACACTTGTAATCTCCCGAATGGTAGTTTCGTAATATTGAATTCGCTCTGCCTCTTCTTTCCTAACGTGAGAGATTGTTTGCTTTATATTTTCTTTAAGATCTTTATTTTCATCTTTCAATTGAATTTTCTCGGCAACCCGCTCAATTAAAATGGCTAATTCTTCAATATTAACCGGTTTTAACAGATAATCATATGCTCCACCCCGTAATGCTTCAATGGAACTTTCCATGTCACCAAAACCAGTCATGATTACCACTTCAATTTCATCCCCTTTGGGTAAAAGTTTTATTTTTTTCAGCAAATCCAAGCCTGAAATTCCAGGCATTCTCAGATCTGAAATAACCATCTGGAAATCCTCATTCTTCAAAGAATTATATGCCTCTTCGCCATTATGACAAAGATGAATTGAATAAGCCAATTGCTCCTCAATAAATTCAGCAACAGCCGTTCCACTCGATATATCATCATCAACAATAAGAATTTTCATTTTTCTTTCTGTTTTAATTTTCTTCAGTACTCTTCAATTTAAAGCGCAAAATAAAACTTGCCCCACCATCTTCGTTATTGTAATCTGATATTTCCCCCTGAAATCGATCAATAAATGTTTTTACAATCGCCATTCCCAGTCCACTGCCGCTTTCATTTCCTTTGGTTGTAAATAACGGATCATATATTTTCTCACGAATGCTTGATTCAATGCCCGTTCCATTATCATGAATCTCCAAAACTCCGTGTTTAGAATCCTGATAAACAATCAATTCAATTTTTTTATTCTCCTTTTGAACTTTATCCAAAGAGTGAATTGAATTCACAATTAGGTTGACCACAATCTGTTCAAATTGGATGTAATTTGCGTAGACATTTACGACATTCTTTGGCAGATTATCGATTAATTCGATGCTATGATCCGACACCTGCCTTTTCACCAAAGATAAAGATCGGTTTACACCTTCCACCATATCAACTATCTCTTCTTCGGAGATGTGAGGCTTCTCCCAAAAAGTTCGCATGTGCTTAATAATGGAATCAATTCTTGATGTTCCCTCAAAAATAGTTTGAATTTTTCTTGTAAACATTTCGGGCAACTGTCCCGGATTTCTTTTTTGCCAAAACAACACACTGTCCGCAGTAATTTTAATTGCATTTAGGGGCTGATTAATTTCATGTGTAATTCCCGCAGCCATTACTCCAATGGAAGCCAGTCGAGACGACTGCTCCAGCATTCGTAAGGCTTCAACATTCTTTTGTTCTGCCTCAATTCTATCAGTCATTAAAGAATTCCGCTCCCAGGCATTCGCAATCATATTTACAGTCGAAAAGAAAATACTAATCTCGTCTCTGGTCCAGCCATGTGCTTTGTTTTGAGCAAATCCCATTAAACCTACCACTTCATTTTCAACCATTACCGGAAGCAAAACAACGGCACCAATATTTCTTCTTTTATAATAGTCTTGTTCTTTCTCAGTTAAATTGGACAAGTCGCGGGAAACGATACTTTTATTCATTTTAACCCTTGAGATAATTTCATCGATTTCCGAAAAATAAAACTGATTAACATCCTTTATATTTTTCCCTTTTAAAGAGATTCTACTTTTAATTTTAACACCGGTATTTGTTGAATTCATTAATGAATAGAGACTTATCCTTGCCACATTCAATTCGTCTGTCATCAACTTCAAAACATCATCCAATACGCTCTTAAAATCTTCGGATGCATTCAATAAACGTCCTATTAAACCAATTAAACGCTCATGCTTTACGGATATTTTCAAGCGATTTTGCTCTATAATTAAAGCTTTTTCAGCCCTAATTCGTCTTACTATAGCTCTTGATAAAACCAAAATAATAAGCGTGGCCAGAAATGTAATTCCACCAATTAAATCAATCCATTCTTTATTCTCACTATAAAAAGATTGAGGTGCATTTACCAATAATGTTTTATCAGGAAGTAATTTCTCACTGATTCCAAAACGCTTAATTTCATTATAATTAACAACATACTTATCCAATGGCTTACGATAAACAGGAATTGAATCAGCAGGTGTTCCTGAAATAACCTTATCGATCATTGTGGCGGCCATTTTTCCATGAAGACGTCCGCTAACAACTTTTCCACCAACAACACCATCGTTAATCAGGAAAGCCCAGGTAATAAACACCGGTACTTTACTTTGTGGAACAAATAAATCTAAATTATCCTGAAAACTGATAAACCTGCCGTTTTTATCCTTATTAAATGTCAAAAGTAAAATACACGTGTCTCCTTTAATATTGCGAACATTTTCCTTCAGCTCATCAACAGTCTGATCTTCAAAATAAGTAAATTGTAGTTTCGGCTCGTATTTTCTCTCCAAATCGAGCAGAGTAAGCTTATTTAATCTGGCCGTAGTGGTTTTATCATCATTAATAACAACAAGATGTTTTGTATTGGGACGGGTTCTTAAAATCAAATCAATAGCTCCATCCCAGTCAACCTCTTCGGCTACTCCGGTAATATTAGTTATGCCCTCAATTAAATCGTCACGATAATGATTAATCCCACAAAATACAATGGGCGTATTATTGAAGTATTTTTTGCCGTGATTCTTCACAAATGACAAAGCATTATTATCAGAAACGATAATCGCATCGTACTTCTCACCCTGTAATTTTAGATCATACAGCTCAATTATTTTATCGAGATACTCTTTGGAAGGATTTCTTTTGGTATCCAAATATTCATAGTCCAATTCAAACTTATTTCCTAATGAATCCATTACCTCCCGGATGCCAAAATTGACATTGTCGGTCCATTTTAAGCCTTGATGATAGGAATGCAAAACGAGAATTTTCTTTCGTTCAATCGAATAAGAATTAATCGATGCAAACAAAAACAAGGAAAAGAAGATGTACTTTAAATACCTCATACAAGAATCTTTACTAAGAGAATAAGAAAGCCCTAAAATATAACAATACAACTCAAATAAAGAATACAAACAGATGTTACGTGAAATGTTTTAAGAGGTTATTATAAAGAAGATAAAGATACAGGAAGCGAAAACTTAAAAGAACTACCTTTCCCCGGTTCACTTTCCACCCAAATTTTTCCATTGTGCATTTCAATAAATTCTTTGCACAATATTAGCCCCAATCCTGTTCCTGTTTCATTCTCAGTTCCCGATTTCATCAGTTGTTCATCAATTCGAAATAGTTTTTTCTTTCCCGCAGAATCAATTCCAACACCTGTATCAGTCACCCAAATCTCAACCTGATTATGCGTAACATGTGATGAAACAGTGATACTCCCTCCTCTTGGAGTAAATTTAATGGCATTGGATACCAAATTACGAACAACGGTATTTATCATGTTAGGATCAGCAAGAATCCTTAAATCCTCATCAATAACAGCTTCTATATTGATCTCCTTATTTTCTGCACTTCCGGTGTGCAAAATCACAACCTCGTTCACCAAATCCCATAAATCTATTTCTTTCGGTTTCCATGCGATGACACCAGTCTGCATTCGCGACCAGGTTAACAAATTCTCTAATAAGCGAAAAGCCTGACGAGCAGACTGATTGATAATTCCCGAGAAAGTTTTCACTTGTTCCTGAGATAGCTCATCCGCATTATCAACCAGCAAATCGGAAGCTCCAATTAATGAAGCAAACGGATTTTTTAAATCGTGCGCAATAATGGAGAAGAATTTGTCTTTAGTAGCATTCAAACTCTCCAATTCTTTCCGCTGCTTCTCAATAGTCAGCTTCTGTTGCGTCAATTCTTCTTCGAGAAGATCTTTGAGAATCATTCTTTCCCGAATGTTTTGGAGAGGAAGAAGAATGGAATCAATTACTCGAATATCGAATTCTTCTTCCAGCTGTTTAATATGATTTTCGGTACATCGAAGAAGAATGGAATCACTTTTTGCACTTGCTGAAGCAGAACGGGTTTCTGATTTTGTTAATGCATACTCGCCAAAACTTTTTCCTTCCTGAAGCTCAATAAAAATATGTCCTTCATCGTGAATCTGAACACAGCCTTTTACAATTATAAAAACAGCACCACCTAAATCTCCTTTAGAAAATATAGTCTCTCCTTTCGCAACATTAACCTCATCCACAATCCCCAATAAAAAATGGACCGTTGAAACATCCTGTTCCGCAAGGAAATCAAGAGTTTTTATCAGTTCCATTTTTTTTTCAATACTTAAAGACATAATCGAAATTAATTTATACGAAGATTAGACGAACTACAAATATAGGCAATTACAAAAAATATTTTGCGCAAAAAAAAACTACTGATCGAAACCAGTAGTTTTTAATATCTTTAATATAGTAATTTAGAAGATTTTAAATCCTAAAGTTACATTTACCATTTTGTTCTTTTTTAAGAATTCAGAAGAAACATCGGTTAAACCAAATTCATAATCAACATCTAATGTCAATTTCCAAACATCAACACCAGCACCAACTTTTGCATTCCATACAGCATTCTTAAAACTTGGATCACCATACTCTTCCTTAAAGGTTTTTGAAAAGCTATCATCAATTTTAAATGAAGCCACCGGACCAGCAAAAGCTCTCAATTTAAAGGCAGGCAATTTTATGATTTTGTAACCGAGTAAAATAGGTATATCCAAACTCTTCGTTTTGATATCATAAGAATCACCTGAGATTTCTAGTTGAGACTTTCTAGACACATAATTCAACTCTGGCTGCACATACCACTTATTCAAATTAATTCGTAAAAATGCTCCAAGCATCATTCCGTTATCGGCTTTTTCTTTAATTCCTGACATATCAGTATCAGCTTTTGTGCTAACCAATCCTGCGTGTAAACCAAAATTTACCGGCGAAGACAATTGTGCGAATAAAGCGCTTGAAAACATACAGATTACTGCAGCTAAAAAAATCTTTTTCATAATTAATATCTTTACATTCAAATTATTATCAATCCCGTAAAACGTGGATTTATATTTCATTTATCACTAATATACAACTACTAATATATAGAATATTAACACTCATATTAAATAATTATTATACAAAGATGTAAAAAAATAAAAATAACCCAGCCAATTGGCCGGGTTATCTCTTTAAAATTGAATGCTTACAAACCCAATTTCTTTTTCATTTCTTTTGACAATGCATCTTTGTGAATCATAAAAGACATTGTTTTATATGCAACGAATGGATAAGAAGCATAAAAATATCCTTCGTAAGGGTTATTATCAGTTCCCCATGAATTCTTAACAATGAAATATTTGTTGTCTTTTTGATCTTTGGCAATTCCAACAATATGCATTCCATGATCATCAGTGGTATTGTAATTATCGAATGCTTCCTGGCGCATTTCCTGAGTAATTACTTTTTCAGTACCAGGCTCGTCAAAATCAAATAATTTATCATCTTTTTCTTTTTTCGAAAGATTTTCCCATTTAGAAATCTCCGAATCAGTCATGTTCTTTGTATCTACTCCCGGAACAACCGCAACACCTTTTCGGTATGCAAAACCTTTTTCACTTACATCCGAAGCCCAACCAATTGTGTAACCATTCGTAATTGCGCCTTCCATGATTTCCATCATCTCATTCATTGGCACATTGTATACCTCATTCCACAACCAGTTATCAGGCACCTCAATAATAAATTTCTCATAAAAAGGATGGTGAGTATAAGAGGTAATTTCGATGTAATCATCAGGATTCACACCAACAAAATCCTTGGCAAATGATTTTGGAGTATATTCCTTTCCTTCATAATTAAACTTGGTAGGAAGTTCACCTAAGTAAGCATCCAGTATGCCATCAAATCCTTTGTGCCAAACCGGCGTAAGTTTTTTGTTTTTATTTTTAATAACTGCCTCTACATAGTCGTTTAAAACAACATCTAACTCTCCATGTGTGTGTCCTTCTTCACCATAGTTTAAGCCTTGATAAACACTCTCAGGAACAATACCGTAATTTTTCATCACATAAGTTACATCGTGAAATGCACCTCCGCCACCAAAGTTAAATTTGCCATTTAATCTTACATGCTTAATCGATTTATCTGAATAACAGTTATAAACCACAAACATTTCCGACAAGTCAGTTTCTGGTTTTCCCATTCTAATCATTTCTGATTCGATAAATGATAATCCGGAAAAAGACCAGCAGGTACCAGATCTGTGTTGATTTTTTACAGAAGTAGCAGGTAATCTTTTAACATCGGTAAAAACATAACCTTCTTTCTTCTCCTCTTTTTCTTTTTTCTCTGCTTTAACTGCGGTAGACAGTAACATGCCTGTAGCCAAAAGCAATACGCTAAGGAATTTAATTTTCATCATATTTTGCTTTAATATTCTCATTTCAAACGGTTGCAAAAGTAATAAAAACGGATTTACAAGCAAGCCAACAGCCTATTTTCATTCATTTTTTCGATGAAATACGATCAATACCAGTTATACTAACTATAAATTAAAAATATAGCATAAAAAAGAGAAATCAACCAAAGGTCAATTTCTCCAAAAAACTAAATCATTCCGACTTTATCCCATCACGATGTATTTGCCAAGTACTCCTTTCATTTCCATCATATGAATACTAGCTTCAGCAATCATCTCATCTGATAAATTTTTCGAGTTATAAATCACATCAAAAACGGTAGTGGAAAGAGGTTCTTTATTAAAATAGTTTCGTAAAATCTCTCTTTTCTTATCAATTTCCCTTGCATAAGACAACATTTCATTCGTACTCAACTTGTAAATTTCCTGCAACTGAGCAGCTCTCCATTCTAACGGGGCATGCAACTTAATATGAAACGATCGTTCAATATTCTGAGTAAGAACGACTCCCCCCCTGCCAATTATAATGCAGTTTCCTTTGGATGCAAATGCTCGGACTACATCCGAAATAGTCTTTTTAATCTTACGGTCACTTTGATAATATTTACTCGACAAAGCTGCTAAAATTTCATCCCAGGTAGATTTTTCCATGGAATTAAAAACATATTCAATTTTTTCAGGTGCTAAATTCAATTCTTTTGCAGATTGTTCAAGAATTTCCTTGGTTAAGCAAGTCCATCTATTCCCCGTTTTTAGAGTGAGCTTTTCCGCCATCATATTTGCAATATTTAGTGCGGTACAGCCACACTCCCGTGAAATAGTAACTACCGGTCCCTCACAAAAAATACCCCTTCCAGGATCAATTATTTTGGATTGAAACCGACTCTCCATGTACTTTAACAAAATATTATTCATTTCAACCTCCTATAATTAGTTTAAGCTCTATTCTTAATTTAAGGCTTTTTAAGAAAAAACAGAAATCATTTGGCGTGTTTTTTGTTATATAGAGTCATTATTTTAAAGAAGGAGTATATTATTTCTTAAATTTGTAACCCGAATAAGTTTTACCCTTAAAACATATATAATGCCCAGAATAACTCTTTTGATTCTCTTCCTATTCAGTTTAACCTCTTTTGAGCTTAGCGCACAATTAAACACCGAAAATATATTCGATAAAGGTAGAAGTGCTATCCAGTTTGATGATTACACCGAAGCAATCACAAAGTTTAATGATATTATTCGGGTAAAACCATACCTTCCCGAGCCTTTTTTTTTCAGGGGACTTGCAAAATCACAGCTTGAAGATTTTAACGGTGCAATAGTTGACTACACGAAAGCACTGGAATTAAATCCAAATTACACTTTTGCTTATCTCTATCGGGGCATCGCCCAATATCAGTTAAAAAACTACCAGGGAGCTTTAAAGGATTTTGAAAAAGCATTGGAATTTAAACCTAACAATGCAAATATCTATTTCAGTAAAGCGAACAGTTTGGCTGCTCTTGAAAAATTCAACGAAGCCAATGCCAATTATTCAAAAGCCATTCAAATAGATCCTGAGTTAATGGGCGCCTATCTTAACAGATCAATTGTCCGCGATAATCTTGGTGATACCGACGGGGCGATTCAGGATTGTAGTAAAGCTATTCAACTGAACGAATTTTCAGCAGATGCATTTGGAAATAGAGGTTATTTAAAATTCAAGAAAAAGGAATACAATGAGGCCATTAAAGATTACGACCGGGCGCTTAAAATCGACCCCGAAAACACACGGGTAATTATGAGTAGAGGCATCGCCAATTATGCAAATAAAAACCCTAAAGGAGCTCTTGAAGATTACAATAAGGTACTGGATTTGGATCCAAACAATGCACACTGTTATTACAACAGAGCTTTACTAAAATCTGAAATTGGTGACTACAACTCGGCCATTGAGGATTTTAACAGCGTTTTGGAAATGAATCCCGATAATATGCTTATTTATTTTAACCGGGGATTTGTTAAAATGGACATTGGAGATTTTAATGGTGCTATTGCAGATTACACAACGGCCATTAAAATTTATCCTGATTTTGCAAAAGCATATTTGGCAAGATCTTCGGCAAAACGACAATTGAATAATATTGATGGTTCAATTCAGGATAGAAATCAGGCTTTGCTTATTATCGAACGCTATAAAAAAATGAAAAATGAAGGTGCAATGTCTGCCTTTGTTGATACAACCGAAAATTTCCAAAAACTGATCGACTTAAATTCAAGGGAATCCTTTACCGAGGACATCATTAAAGGCCGTGTTCAGGATAAATATGTTACCATACAGTTAGAAAATAACTTTCACATTACTCACTTGGATCTTGATACTTTACGAGCCGGTAAGGTTCAATATTACGACCAGGCAATAATGAATTACAATCAAAAACAAAATTACAATCCGGCATTTACAATTAACAACAGACATTTTAAATACCCTAAAAAAATAATTGACGAACAAATTGCGAATGCCAATTCTAAAATTGAAGCAAAGAATGCCGATGGCTACTTTCAACGTGGAATTTACTATCTGTTAGACAAGAAATTTAATAAAGCAATTGAGGATTTTAGTATCGCCATTGAGAATAAAAGCGATTTTTGCTTTGCTTATTTCAATCGGGCGAATGCATCTGCTGCTATGACTGATTACATTCAATCTATTGGCGAAACAGGAGAATCATTACTTAATCTTGATCCGGAACAAAAGAAAAAGAAAAACGTGACCACTGTGGATTACAGCAGTGCTATTGCCGATTACACAAAGGCTATACAACTCGATCCATCCTTCTTGTTTTCCATATACAATCGAGGTAACGCATATGCAAAATCGAAACAATTTAAAAAGGCTATTGCCGATTACGATTGGGTGATTCAACTGGATCCTAATTTTACCGAGGCGTACTATAACCGAGGTTTAGTCTATCTATTTCTTGATCAGAAAGATTTGGCTTACGAAGATTTAAGTAAGGCCGGTGAATTGGGCTTGATTGATGCTTACAACGTAATTAAAAGATACTGCAATAAAGACTAAACCAAGCTTAACAAACAGAATACAAAATACATGACTCCCAATCAACCCTTAGCTGAACGATTACGCCCCACTGATCTGAAAAATTATCTAGGTCAAAAACATTTGGTCGGGGAAAATGCTGTGTTACGAAAAATGATTGAATCAGGCAATGTGTCCTCTTTTATTTTATGGGGACCTCCTGGTGTTGGTAAAACAACTTTGGCCAAAATCATTGCCAAACAACTCAACCGGCCTTTCTATACTCTTTCGGCTGTAAATTCGGGCGTAAAAGATGTGCGGGAAGTAATTTCCAAAGCTGAAAAACAAAAATTCTTCAATACTCCGAATCCCATTCTATTTATTGATGAAATACATCGATTCAGTAAATCGCAGCAGGATTCATTATTGGGAGCTGTGGAGAATGGAACTGTAACTTTGATTGGAGCAACAACAGAAAATCCATCCTTCGAAGTAATATCTCCCTTGCTTTCAAGATGCCAGGTTTATGTGCTAAAGGCTCAGGAGAAAGCTGATTTGGAAGCCCTGATTGATTATGCAATTGCCAACGACAGCTACCTAAAAGAAAAAGAAATTCTTACTCCTGAAAAGGATGCTTTGCTAAAATTTTCAGGTGGAGATGCCCGAAAACTTTTAAACATTCTGGAATTGGTGGTGAATTCTCAAAACACCGAATCTATAAGCATCACCAACGAAATGGTGACCAGAGAACTACAGGAAAACCCTTCGATGTATGATAAGGATGGAGAACAGCATTTTGACATTGCTTCTGCTCTAATAAAATCAATTCGTGGCGGAGATCCTGATGCTGCAGTGTATTGGTTGGCCCGAATGATTGAAGGTGGAGAACAACCAAAATTCATTGCCCGAAGACTGGTAATATCGGCAAGTGAAGATATTGGACTGGCAAATCCAAATGCACTTTTACTTGCAAATGCATGTTTTCAGTCGGTCAATTTGGTTGGAATGCCGGAATCGCGCATTATTTTATCCGAAACAGCCATTTATCTGGCAACTTCACCCAAAAGTAATGCCTCTTACATGGCAATCAACAGAGCTCAGTCATTGGTTAGAGAAACTGGTAATTTATCTGTACCGCTTCATTTACGAAATGCTCCAACCAAACTAATGAAAGATCTGGGTTACAAAAAAGACTATTTATACTCCCACGATTATCCAGGTAATTTTGTGGAGCAGCAATACCTTCCGGATCAAATAAAAACTCAAAGATTATACATCCCGCAGCAAAATGCTCAGGAATTAAAAATTTGGGAAAGATTAAGAAGCTGGTGGAAGAACAGGTTTTAATTTCTGCTTAAACACGCAAAAATTATTACTTTTGCCCTAAATAAATTGAATATCATGATAGAAAATATTCCAAACATAAAACATACAGATAGTGGTAACTTCTTTCTTTTGGCCGGTCCTTGTGCCATTGAAGGGGAAGAAATTGCCATGAAAATTGCTGAACGAATTGTTCAGATTACTGATAAACTTGAAATCCCTTTTATTTTTAAAGGATCTTACCGGAAAGCAAACCGAAGCAGATTAGATTCATTCGCCGGCATTGGTGATGAAAAAGCTTTGAAAATATTGAAAAAGGTAAGCGATACTTTTGGCATACCTACTGTTACAGATATTCACACTGCAGAAGAAGCCGCAATGGCTGCGGCTTATGTTGATGTGTTACAGATTCCTGCTTTTTTATGTCGCCAAACTGATTTATTGGTTGCTGCAGCGGAAACAGGAAAAGTTGTGAATATTAAAAAAGGCCAGTTTCTTTCTGCTGAATCGATGAAATTTGCTGTAAATAAAGTGCGCGAATCGGGAAATAACCAAGTAATCCTAACTGATCGCGGAAATATGTTCGGCTATCAAGATATGATTATAGATTACAGAGGAATTCCTGTAATGCAAGAAAATAATTGTCCTGTAGTTTTGGACATTACTCACTCGTTACAGCAACCAAACCAAACAAGCGGAGTTACCGGTGGTCGCCCTGAATTAATCGAAACTGTAGCCAAAGCAGGCATTGCTGTTGGTGTAGATGGAATCTTCATCGAAACTCATCCTGATCCGGCAAACGCAAAATCGGATGGAGCCAACATGCTTCACCTGAATTATTTAGAAGATTTATTGACTAAGCTGGTTGCTATTCGAAAAGTGATCAATCAATTTTAAATACAAACAAAAGATCCGGCCACAAAACCGGATCTTTTTTCACTTACTAATTACCGCTCATTGTCTTTAATTAAACACTAATACTGTTCCCTCTTTACGTAAGAAGTATGAAGAAGTTTATGTGATTTATGACTTAGAGGCTCATCCAAAAATTCCTTATATATCTGAACAATTTCAGGATTTTCATGAGATTTTCGAATTGGAAGATTCCTATCCTCTTCGTAAAGAGCATTCATCCTCTGCATTCGAATTTCATTATCTACAGGGAATGGCTGACCACCACCCCCCAAACATCCGCCGGGGCAAGCCATTATTTCAATAAAATGATAGAATTTATCGCCTTTTTTTATTACCTCCAGCAATTGGTGAGCATTCTCGAGACCATTTGTTATGGCACATTTTAATTCAACTCCTTCCAAGAAATTCCATGCTTCAACAGTTCCCTCAATTTTAATAGTTACCTCTTTAACACCTTCCAAACCACGAACAGGAATAATCTCCAAATTTTCGAAAGGAACTTCTCGACCTGTAACAATCTCGTAAGCCGTTCTTAAAGCAGCCTCCATAACGCCACCGGTGGCACCAAAAATAGCCCCTGCACCAGAACCGACACCCATTATTGAATCAAAACTTTCATCATTCAATTTTTCGAATTCAATACCCGCTTGCCTAATCATTACAGCCAATTCTCTGGTGGTCAAAACAAAATCAACATCTTTATAACCACTGTCTTTCATTTCAGGGCGATTTGCCTCAAATTTTTTAGCCGTACAAGGCATAATAGAAACAGATATGATATTTTCCGGCGCAACATTTACATTTTTAGCATAATACGTCTTAGCCAAAGCACCAAACATTTGTTGAGGGGATTTACATGTAGAAAGATTAGGTAAATACTCAGGATACTTATGCTCTATGTATTTTACCCAACCCGGTGAACAAGAAGTAGCCATAGGCAAGGCAACCTCAGGATCATCATCCACCAGTGCCCGCTTTAATCGGGTTAGCAAT
The DNA here is from genome assembly GCF_030372765.1 of Labilibaculum sp. K2S. Classification (GTDB taxonomy): domain Bacteria; phylum Bacteroidota; class Bacteroidia; order Bacteroidales; family Marinifilaceae; genus Labilibaculum. The sequence goes on from NZ_JAUCMW010000023.1 coordinate 18,669, forward strand.
TCAGTTCCTTCCTCCATGATGGTTAAATCAGCCGTAAAATTGGTATCCAGAACGGAATCAAAACCCAATCTCTTTAAAGCTGAAACCATTTTCCCGGTAACGCGGGTACCCAATCCCAAACCAAGTTCCTCTCCTAATCCAACACGAACGGCCGGAGCAGTTTGTACAATAACATGTATATCCGGATCGGCAAGTGCATCCCATACTTTTTCCACATATGATTTTTCCGTTAACGCGCCCGTTGGACAATGAACAATACACTGACCACAATTGGTACAAACAACCTCATCAAGCGATCGGTCGAAAAATGTGGAGATCTTCATTTCAGATCCTTTATGAGCAACCGCAATAGCACCAACACTCTGTATTTCTGCACATGTCCGAACACATCTCTGGCAACGGATACACTTACTGTCATCCTTCTCAATTGCTGGAGAAAGCCTATCAACCGTATAATTTTTATCCGGTACCAAATCAATAAAATCTTGATTTGTGATTTGATATTCGGCAGATAATGCTTGCAGTTCACAATGCCCGTTACGGTAACATTTAGTACATTCTTCTCTATGTTCTGTTAATAAAAGCTCAATAATATGCTTGCGGCAATTTCTTACCTTTAAAGTGTTTGTATTGATCTCCATCCCCTCTGCAACAGGAGTGGCACAGGAAGCTACTAATTTATGATTACCCACCTGTTCAACAACGCAAACTCTACAGTTTCCTGCTACACAAAGGTCTTTGTGGTAACAAAGGGTTGGTATTTTTATATGGAGATGTTTTGCAGCCTCGAGTATGGTCTTATTTTCCTCAACACTAACAGCAATTCCATTAATTGTTAAATTCACCATGTTTGACATATCAATTTCAGTTTAAATTGTTCAAAATTCAGATTGGTTATTTTCTTACTAATAAATCATCTCCTCGCGGAAATTTTCTACAATAGACGAAAACGAATTCGCCACTGATTGACCCAATCCACATTTAGCTGTCAACTTCATGGTTTCAGTTAATTTAAGTAGTTGATCGAGATAAGAGGTTGGTTTTTCGCCACGTTTAACCGCTTTAATTCCTTTTAGAAGTTGCTGACACCCAACCCGGCATGGAGTACATTGTCCGCAAGATTCTTCCTCAAAGAATTCAAGATAATTATTAAGAACATTATACATGGATCGTGAACTATTAAAAATCATCATAGATCCTCCTGTAGGCAAAGATATGCCCGTTAATTTCCCTTCGTAACCAATTGTTGTTTTTGCAAAACGTTTACGCGGAACCAAAAAACCCGATGCACCGCCAACCTGAACTGCCTTACAATCGCCATCACCAAAATCATCAACAAAATCTTGAACAGTCATACCTAATTCCAACTCATAAATACCCGGTATAGGAGTATCGCCGGATACGGAAAACACCTTAGAACCACGAGAATCCTTAACACCCAGATCTCTAAACTTTTTGGCTCCAAATTTTAGTATTGTGTATGAATGTGCAAGGGTTTCAACATTATTAACTACTGTAGGTTTTCCTTTAAAACCATTCACACTAGGAAATGGAGGTTTATTTCTAGGTTCCCCTCTTTTGCCTTCCATGGATTCAATAAGAGCACTCTCTTCACCACAAATGTATGCTCCGCTTCCTAAAAAAATTTCAACCCTGAAATCCAATCCCAACTCATCCAATATATCATGAAATTTTCTTAGTTCTTTCTTTAAATCAGGAACTAAGAATTTATATTCTCCTCTTAAATAAATATAGCCTTTTTGTGCTCCGATAATTTTGGCACACATAGCCATACCCGAAAGAACCTTATGAGGTACTCTTGTTAAGATTTCCCTGTCTTTAAACGTTCCCGGTTCCCCTTCATCTGCATTACAGATTACATATTTTTCTTTTTCTTTAGATTCAGCAGTCAGTTTCCATTTTAGTCCTGTAGGGAAACCTGCCCCGCCTCTTCCTTTAAGACCAGAATTCACCATTTCATTGACAATTTCCTGGTCAGATCTTGACAATGCATTTCGAAGAATCTCTTTACAATCATCATCATTATTAAAGATCAAATCGATTCTATGAAGTTGTTTCTTAGTTGCTGTTGTTGTCATACCTAAGGGTATTTAGATGTTAGTTTTGCTTTGTTAGGTTTTGATGTTTAATTTTTTTCCTTGTACTCACGCAGAATATCCACAACTTTTTCCGGACTTAACTCTGTATATACCTCATCGTTTATCAACATAGCGGGAGCCTTGTGGCACCACCCCAAACAGTTTGTTTGAAGAATGGTAAATTTTTTATCGATAGTAGTTTCACCAACTTTAATTTTCAAAAAATTCTCTATTGCAAGAACAATTTGATTTTTTCCCTTCATTGCACACGTGATGGTTTTACATACACGAATTACATACTTCCCTCGTGGTTCAATATCCAGAAAAGAATAAAAACTTGCAGTTCCATAAACATCTGCAGCAGGAATACTCATTTCCTTCGAAATTTTTAGAATTGCTTCCTCTGAAAGAAATCGTTCCTGATCAATTACTCCCTGTAATATTGGAAGCAGATTTTCCCGGTCTTTCCCATGTTTAGAAACCAAATTCTGCACTAATTTTTCATGAAAATCCATAAAGTAATGCTTTAAGAGTTAATATTATTAGAGTTTCTCTTTGAAGATAAAAAAAATAAAGAAATTTTTCTCTATTTAATTTTATCAACTCTAATACAACACATTAAACGTTTCACTAAAAAAATCAACATCACATAATATCACAAAAACAACAAACACCCTATAAAATATAATATCTAAAGGAATAAATTTGCATAATAATTTTTCTTTATATTCAATAGATAGTGTTGCGAAACATGGCTAATTTCAATTTAGACTTCTTTTAAACTGTGATTTTCCACGTACAGCACAAAAAAAAGCCTTCGGTACATTACCGAAGGCTTTCTTTATTAGACCGTTATATTATTAACAATATTCCCGAGGTTCAATTTCATTACGCAGAACCATATATCCATTCATTGCCAATGCTTTCATTTCATCTTCTCCGGGATATACAACCACAGGAGCAATAAAAGAAACCATTTCTTTAATATAATTTACCAAATCAGGATTATGAGCAATTCCACCTGTCAGAAGAATTCCATCCACCTTACCTTTTAAAACTGTTGCCATTTCTCCAATAGATTTCCCAACCTGATAGGACATAGCATCCTGAATCAATTTTGCATTTGCATCACCGGCTTTGGCTTTTAACTCAACATCATAAGCATCATTTGTTCCTAAATGAGCAACCAAACCTCCTTCGCCCTTAATCATCTTTTTTACATCTTCAAGGGTATAGTCTCCACTAAAACAAAGTTTTGCCAATGCTCCGGCAGGAAGTGTACCCGATCTCTCAGGAGAAAATGGTCCTTCGCCATCTAAAGCATTGTTTACATCAATTACTCTTCCTTTACAGTGAGCACCAACAGAAATTCCACCACCTAAATGAGCAACAATCACATTAATTTCCTCATACTTCTTATCAACCGACTGCGCAAAAGCACGACCAATTGCTTTCTGATTTAAAGCATGAAAAATAGACACTCTTTGAAATTCCGGATGACCCGATATCCTGGCAACATCAATCATTTCATCAACAACAACCGGATCTGCAATATAAGCTTTCGCTCTTGGTAATGCCTGAGCAATATTATCTGCTATTAAGCCACCTAAATTACTCGCATGTTCTCCAAGAACACCAATTCTTAAATCTTCTTTTAAACGCTCATTTACCACGTAAATTCCAGATTCAATTGGCTTCACCAATCCTCCTCGTCCAACAACTGCTTCGATTAAATCTATTTGAATTTCTGCATCCACCAGCTCTTTCATAATAATATTCTTACGAAATTCGAACTGTTCAGAAATTTTACCGAACTGAGCCAATTCTTCGTTCGAATGCTTTATATTTTTCAAGAAGACAGATTTATCTCCCTGAAATACAGCGATTTTAGTAGATGTGGAGCCAGGATTAATAGCCAAGATTCTACGAGTTTCCATTTGTTAAGTAGTTTGTGTTTGTGTATTATTCAATTTGAATGCAAAAATACCAAACTTGATTAGAATTCAATATCATTTAATGACATTTTACTTCAATTTATCCAATTTGTTTGATTTTTAGTAATAAATTATCACAAAGCCCACCAACTTAGCGGAAATACAAAGAAAGGATCTAATTTTTATTGATAATCAATTAAATCGCATAAGTAAAACAGTTACACAAAAATAGAGACACTACCTTTGGGAGCAATCAAAAATTAAATTTACTCTGAAAAAGAGAACGCAGAAGAATTAATTTTAGCTCCAATCTTGGTAGGACGGCAATTTGTCGAGAGCAATTACCTCCTGACGGGCTTCAAAATGATTAAAAAGATCATGATCGGGCCATTCATTTACCGATCTTAAAAATTGAGTCATTATCATACTTAGATCCTTTGTAAAATCGGATCCACGCCAAGTAGAACTATTGGTGATGATTACATAACTTACACCATTTTCGTTGTGCTTTAATAAAGCTGAACTTCCTGCTAAAGTACCGGTTCTCCACCAAGTACCATCACCTCGGGTTCCTTTCCAGCCAATCGGACTATGCCCAAGCTTATTTGGCGTAGTCATATATTTTATGCTTTTTTTGGAAAGAATGTCTGGAAGAGTATCATCACCATCAATGGCCATCATAAATTTAATCAGTTCAGCGCCTGATGCAATCCAACCGCCTGCACCGCCAAGAACTTCCAAATTATTTCCGCCATTGCTTCTAAAAACAGTTTTTCCGGATCCGTCAAACGAAGAAATTTTAATCGCATCAGACTGCTCGTAATAATTTACCTCATTAGGAAAATGATCCTTTTGAAGGCTTTTCCCTAAATGCATATCAAAAATTCCCGAAGGATTTAAAATATGAGCTTGAACATATGTCTCATAGGGTTCTTCAACCAGTTTTTCTATAACTTTCTCGAGAATAACGTAACCTAGGTTAGAATAACTCCCTCTGGTTCCGGGTGTAAAGCTTAATCTTCTTGATAAGGCAAACTGAATCGTAGTTTGAGCATCGATTGGCGGTTCAACATTCATTTTTTTCGCTATTGCCAAAGGCAAAAACATTGGATCTCCGTATTTGCTTGAAAATCCAGATGAATGGCGCAGTAAATGCTCCACAGTAATTCTTTTGGTCCGCTTATCCTTAATGTTGCTATACCTCTCATCATTCAGAATACCATGTTCCCCGAAAACGTAATCATCTAAATGTAATTTACCTTCCTCCTGCAATTTCATGATTGCTGTTGCAGTAACCAATTTGGAAACGCTCGCAATTCGAAACAAACTGGATGGCACAACCTCTTTCTCTTTATCCACATCAGAATAACCATAGCCTTTCGCAAAAACCAATTTACCATCTTTTACAACAGCAACAGTTGCGCCTGCAACTTCCCACTTCCTTAAAAAGCGATTTAGTATTTTATCAGCCCTTTTAGTTTGATCGCTATCAGATAATTTATTTGAAATTCTATGAGATACTGCTTCGATACTGTTATTGATCGGCACAGTGGGAGCTTCCTGTGTAGAGAAACTTAACGTCTGGTCAAGAATAACCAGAGCGACAACGATAATTATTGATACTAATCTTCTTACAATCATTAAATGTAATTTGATTCAACTTGTTATATTTCAACATCACAACTCATCCCAGCAACAAGCCAGTACATTCTTTCTACTATTAAGGATACAAAAATGTTTATATTTTTTCGTAATACCATTCTAAATTAGCCTCTATTTATAAATAGTAAAAATAGAGGCTTTTATCGCAAATATAATTTATTTAATCATCAAAACAAGTCAATTGAACAAAAGCAAGCCATGTATAAAGGTGTAAGTTCATCTACTTTAAAGCAATCTGAAAAGCATAATTATGAATGAAAAAATGTTTAAAATGAAAAAAAAAGCAGAACATTAGCTATTTAATCCAACGGCATAAAAAACGAAACTGAAGTTACTTGATGTCAGAAATGCTGGTTTTTAATGAATTATACCACCTGAAACAATTCAATTTTTTCATCAATTCCTTTCATCTTAATTTTTCCAAGATCAATTAAAGTATTACGATTGCCATTTAATTGATCAGCGACTGCCCTGCTCACTAAAAATTGTGAATCGAATTGCTTATTTAATTGTTCTATGCGAGAAGCTATTATTACATTTTTGCCCGCAATGGAAAATTGTTTACGGATTTCATTGCCTATATTCCCTGTAATTACTTCGCCACAATGAAGACCTATACCAACACGGGTTTTATCACCGTTTATCTCATTCCTGCAATGATTAATAACTTCGACAATTTGAACACCCGCACAATATGCATCGAACACATGGTTTGGATTTTCAACTGCAACACCAAAAGAAGCCATAAATCCATCCCCCAGTATTTGGTGAATAATTCCATTGTTCTTCTCTATAATCCGGATAAGAGGATCAAAAATTGCATTTTGAAATTCGATAGTTTCTTCAGGACTTTGCTGATCGGCCATTGATGTGAAATTACGAATATCCATAAACATAATAGATCCTATTATTTTTTGCCCCACCTTATCATTTTTATGCAAAATCAATTCTCTCGCAACATGTGTTGATAACTGCTGACCAAGAAGAGATTCCATTTCATTTTGATCATCTTTTGCTTTCAGCAGATTATTCACCCTCTTTCGTATTTCTGCAGCTACCACGCCTGCAATTATTCCTGCTGACAATAAACCCATACTCCTCATCAAATAAATTTCAATCATCTGCTCAACATCTCCAACAGGTTTCAAAAATTGTATCCCCCAGTAAGAAACGCCCCAATATCCAATGCAAGCCAATATGCCGGCCCCCAGGGAGATCTTAAAATCAAGATGCATTGCCGACAGCATCAAAAGCAAAAAATAAAAGGTAAGCCCATCGTATTCCAACACCAAAAGTGAGTTGTCATATTTTATTGCATTAAGTAGAATAACGGCTGGTAATCCAAACTCCATAATTAAATTGGGAATCAAAACTTTTTTAGAAATGGAACGCTTGTTTCTAATGAGCCAATTCATCCGGATAAACACAAAAATTTCGAACAAGAAAAAAATCATCCACCAAAAGAGCATCGAATGAACAAACTTTTTGTTATTCAAAGAGTCTCTCAATAAATTAGGACTTAAATGATGCAGCACTGGAATTAACACAGAGCTGATTAGGAAAAGAACTAAAATAATACCAACCCGCTTCCTTTCAATTTTAAGAAACTCCAGATGTAATGGCTCATGAAATTTATAATGTTCTGCAAACATGATGGAAGATTTAAATAGGTCTCAAAATAAAATTATATTGACAAACCATGCAATTAGAAATAGATTAATGCCACATTTTTACCGGTAAATAATCCCCTGTTTCAATAAATTCAACATTCTACTTCAGTAAAAATTGAGTGATCAGTTAACTCATCCAATTTACAAGCAGACTATAATCGCACAAAGTCAAGACTTTGTAAGCGCAAGTATTCTTTACGCCTGCAAGCTTCCTTCAGAATCAGACAAAAACTAACGTTATTAAGCAACCTTTCGATACCGATTTACGGCAATCCCTAGTATTGTAACAGCGTACACTCCCAGAATACTTAACTCCTTTGCAACATCCATAAATCCGGATCCCTTCAGCATAATCATTCTAATTATTTTAATGAAATAAGCGACAGGATTTAAATAATTCAGTTTTTGTCCCCACATGGGCATACTGTCTGTGGGCGTAAACAACCCACTCATCATGATAAAAATAATCATGAAAAACCAGGCAATAAACATGGCTTGTTGCTGCGTATCGGTTTGGGTTGATATCAACAAGCCAATACCTAAAATAGTAAGCAGATAAACAAATGCAACTAAATAAATTAACCAAACCGAGCCTAAAATTGGAATTTTGAACACAAATGCAGCAAGCAGTAAACCAACTCCCAGTTCAAAAAACCCAATCACTAAAAACGGTATTAATTTCCCAATCAGAAATTGATACTTTTTAATTGGTGTAACGTTAATTTGTTCTATGGTACCAATTTCTTTTTCGCGCACAACATTCATCGCAGACAAAAACAGTCCAATTACAGTCACCAATAAAACCAAAATCCCAGGAAGCATATAGGGAATGTATTTCATTTCAGGATTGAACAAAAAGGAATATGTATTTTGAACCTGAAGAATACCATTGGCTTTTCTCAGTGTTTGAAACCTGGCATTTACCTGCAAATTATATTCCTGTATTACCGATAAAATATAGGCATTGTATAATCCGGCAGCACTGGCATCTATTGCATTTACCAACACCTGAACCGCCGCAGGCTCCTTTTTATCCACCAACTTTCCAAAACCATTCTCAAAAACCAGAATCGCATCAACATCGTCCTTTAACAGCTCATCTTCAGCATTATTAATCGAAAAATCGATATCCTTAACGGTAAAAAAAGGAGAACCATTAAATTTTGAAATAAGTTCACGGGAATGGCTGGAAAGATCTTTATCAACAACAAACAAATTGGTGTTTTTCATTTCGTAAGTTGCTGCAAACACCAATACACACAGCTGAATGATTGGCAAAACAAAAATTACAGGCAACATACTTTTGTTTCTAAAGATCTGTAGAAACTCTTTTTGTAATATGAATTTTATAGTGCGCATCTTTTATTTACGTTGCAGTTAAAAAAAATAATTTTAAAATTCGATGGGTATTACTCCAATCTGATTTTAAATTTTTTGACGCTGAGACCAATAAATCCAGCAGTCATTCCAATAAGAATTAAGGTTTCTTTCCAAACAAATTCAAATCCAGCTCCCTTTAACATGATATTTTTGATGATGATAATGAACCATCGTGGTGGAATAATGTGACTGATGATTTGCAGAGGTACAGGCATATTCCGTAAAGGAAAAATGAAACCTGAAAGCAAAATTGTCGGCAGCATTAATGCAAACATCGAAAGCATCATTGCAACCTGCTGACTGTCCGAAACTGTTGAAATAAAAATTCCTAAAGACAAAGCCATCAGAATAAACAAAAGACTCTCTGCCATAAGTAAGGCGAAACTACCCAAAACCGGAACTCCAAATACAAAATAACCCATTCCGACAATTACCAAAGCATTAATAAAGGACAAAAACAGATAAGGCGTAACTTTCCCTAAGATAATTTGCAAAGGACGCAACGGCGAAACCAGCAAAATCTCCATGGTTCCCATTTCCTTTTCACGTGCTATAGATATAGAAGTCATCATGGCAGAAACCAACATCAATATCGTAGCCATAATTCCGGGAACAAACATAAAAACACTCTCCATATTGGGATTAAAATACATTCTTGTTTGGGGCATGATTTGACTGGGAATTATCTTCCCTCTATTAATTTCCAGATTGTAATTCTGAAGAATTCCCTGAAGATAATTCACCTCTAAACTTGCCATATTGGGTTCAGAAGCATCAGTCAGTATTTGCACCGAAGCTTTTGATCCTTTAATCAGATTTTTCCCGAAATCAGGCTCAAACACCAAAACCAGCTTCGTTTCTCCTTTTCGGAAAAGCTCATCTACCTGTGCAATGCCATCCAGACTCTCAACAAGTTTAAAATAACCTGAAGAGGTGATTTTATTAATGATTTCAGATGTATATTCATCTTTGGAATGATCAACAACAGCCATTTTAACATCTTTAAGATCGTTGGTAATTACAAAACCAAAAAGAAGCAACTGCACAATAGGCATTCCAAATAATATCAGCATCGATCTTTTATCGCGAAAAATGTGATAGAATTCTTTTTTCAGGAAACCGATAAATCGTTTCATTCGTAATTATTTAATTTAACATTTTAAATATCAATATCTTATAAACCAGTTAGGATGTTTCAAATTTTCATTCTCATGCTCTTGGCAATACTCTTTTGTCCTTAACTGATTAGGTCAGTTTCATGCGCGTTGTTAAAGCGTACAGTAAAAATCGACCTTATTTTTTTGCAGCTTATGCTGCAGTTAATTTTTCTAATTGTTGCTTATAGTACGCTATTAAGCGGTCTCTTCTAAAATTATTTAGATGGTCTGCCCCAAGCTCATTAAATGCAACTTTATCTTTTATGATAAAATAGGTGGCTATTAATATTTTGTGTCCCAATGCTATTATTGCTTTTTTCTTTCCTCTTCGTCCTGCAAGGCTTTTGTACTTTGCACTTAGATAAGTGTTTTTTGTCCGGGAGGCTGCCCAACCACATTCGACTAAAAGACTGCGCAAATATTTATTCCCGTAGGTGATGCGTCCACTTTTGTTCTTTCCGGCTGATTCGTTACTCCCGGGACAAACTCCGGCCCAAGATGCCAAATGGTTTTGGTCTGGGAATTGTTCCATATCCACACCTACTTCTGCAATTATTTTATTTGCCCCATCTTTCCCAACCCCGGGAATACTTTCCAAAAGTTCCTGTTCAATTTTAAAGGGCTCGATGCAGTTGTTTATCTGGGCTTCAACTTCCGATACTGTACTTTCAACCTTGGAAATGTTTCCCATTATGGTTTTTAACATGAACTTGTGGTGAGGCGTTATGTAACCCGTTAAAGCTTCTTTTATATCTTCCCGGCTGGCTTTTACCCTGCCATGTACATACTGCAAAAGCTGCTCCGGACGATAATCCTCGCAGGACAAAATATGGTTGATGATTTTTGTGCCTGTTGCGCCAAATACATCGTTTAATACACTCGAAAGTTTAATGTTCGCATCTTCAAGTATCTTTTGAAAACGGTTCCTCTCTGCAGAGATTTGATTGGTAAGCTTTGTCTTATAACGGGTCAAATCACGCAGTTCCCTTATTCTGCGTTCCGGTATGAAACTACCCTTTAGCAAACCACTTAAAAGTAACTTTGCCAACCAACGACTGTCCTTTTTGTCTGTTTTATGACCTGGCACATTTTTAACATGCCTGGCATTAACCAACAGAATCATAAAATCGTCTCCCAATACATTAAAAACCGGCTTCCAGTAAACCCCTGTGCTTTCCATTGCAACATGGGTAACTTTGTTTTTCAATAACCACTCTCTCAATTTTATCAAAGAACTTGTAAAACTCTTAAAACTTTTTGTTTGTGTTTTTATACCTTTGCCTTGGATGGTTGCTACTATTATGTCTTTGTGTACATCCATCCCACTGCCGCATTCAACGACTTGTTCAAATTCGATAACTTCTTTTTCTTTCATAGCTCTTAGCAATTTTGTTTCGCAACTCTAAGCTAAGGGCTATTTTGCTGGCAAACCACAAATTACATGTCCTTTTGTAGCTGCTCATTTAAGTTTTTATCCCAGCGATCCGGGTTTCATGTGTCTAAAATTTGTTTAAAGATGTCACATGGAACTCCCAAATTGCAAGCATATTCCTGTGTGTAAAGCCTTTTATATGGGTATTCCATCTGTTTATATTTTTAGTAAATCCGTTCAGATTCTTACTCTTTGTAATTGCTTTTTCTTGCCAAACGAAGAAAAACCTCATCCATATCTTTGGCTTCGAATTTATTTTTTAGTCCTTCCGGAGTATCCAAGGCTTCAATTCTTCCATCAACCATTATTGAAACCCGGTTGCAATACTCTGCCTCATCCATATAGTGAGTGGTTACAAAAACGGTAATTCCATTTCGGGAAGCTTCGTAAATCAGATCCCAAAACTGCCTTCGGGTAACCGGATCAACCCCTCCGGTTGGTTCATCTAAAAACACGATTTCAGGATTGTGAAAAATAGCAACGGAAAAAGCCAGCTTCTGCTTCCAACCAAGAGGCAGTTCACCAATTCGTTTGTTTCGGGCATGAACCAAATCCAGTTTTTTCAACAAATCATCCGATTTCGACTTGATATCCTTCGAAGACATTCCATAAATACCGGCATAGAAACGAATGTTCTCAAAAACAGTTAAATCCTCATACAAAGAAAACTTCTGACTCATGTAACCAATATTTCGCTTCAGTTCTTCCCTTTGTTTGTAAACATCTAAGCCGGCAACCATTATTTCTCCGGATGTAGGATACGAAAGTCCACATAATATTTTCATTGCAGTAGTCTTTCCGGCTCCATTTGCACCCAAAAAGCCAAAAATCTCACCCTTATATACATCAAAAGACAAATCATCATTTGCTGTAAACGAGCCAAACTTTTTAGTCAAGTTTCTTACTGATATTACTTTGTTATCTGAATTCATTCCTGAACAGTATTTTGTTGACTCAAGGCCATAAAACAATCCTCTATACCTGCTGCAATTTGTTTAATTTCAACATGATCCTGCCCTTTCGATTTTAAATAATCTTTCAAATCCGAAAGCACAACAACATCTCTAACATCTGTATAGTGAACACTTTGACCAAATAAAAAAACAGAATTAACAAATGGATAAGCACGTAAATCCAACAAAAGCTGATAGGTATCTTTTGCTTCAAAAGAGTACAAATCTTTTTCGAAATTGGCGATTATACCAGACGGGCTATCCAAACTTAGTATTTCGCCTGATTGCATTAAAGCAACTCTTTCGCATAAATTTGCCTCATCCATATAAGGAGTAGCCACAACTATGGTAATTCCTTTAGTTTTTAAACCTTTCAGCATCTGCCAAAACTCACTTCTCGAAACCGCATCAACACCTGTTGTAGGTTCATCTAAAAGCAATATTTTAGGCTGATGAATCAGCGCACAGCAAAGAGCCAGTTTTTGCTTCATTCCGCCGGATAATTTGCCCGCCGGTCTGTTCTTAAAAGGTTCAATCTGCACCCAAATATCCCGAATCATATCCATATTGTCTTCAATTCGGGTATTAAAGACTGTTGCGAAGAAATTCAGATTTTCCAAGACTGTTAAATCCTGATAAAGAGAAAACTTACCCGGCATATAGCCTAATATATTTCTAATGTGTTTGTATTCCTTCACCATCTCGAAACCGCACAATGCAGCTGAACCGGAATCGGGAAGTAAGAGAGTCGCAAGCAGGCGAAACAGGGTTGTTTTCCCTGCACCATCAGGCCCTATTAATCCGAACAATTCTCCCGATTCAATATTCAGATTAATCTCTTTAAGAGCTGAAACATCACCGTAAGATTTCGATAAATTATTTATACTAATAGTAGAGTTCATATGCTATTTGAATCTAATTTCTCCCGGCATTCCAATCTTCAAACGTCCGTCATTTACCACCTTAACCTTAAGAGCATAAACCAGTTTCACACGTTCCTTTTTTGTTTGGATAATTTTGGGTGTAAATTCAGATTGGGAAGAAATCCAAGTCACTTTCCCCTGAAGCATTTCATTCTCCTCTTTATTTTTATCAATCAATACCTTCACCTCTTGACCAATTTTAAGCTCCGAAAGCTGATCACCGCTGATGTAAACCCGTAAATCCAGTGTCCTCAAATCGGCTAATTTAAATAGTGGTGTTCCTGTGTTCACCATTTCATAAGCTTCATGATATTTTTCTAAAACCGTAGCGGTCTCAGGCACATATATCTTACTTTTCTCAATTAAATCGTTTAAGGATTCAATTTTTCGATCAAGACTTTCCAACTCTCCCAAAACCTTGGCATTCTCGGTTTTAACCGATTGTATTTGCTTCTGAGCAAGCAAAATTCCACCATTAACATCATCAACATCTTTGCTGGTTGCTGCGCCGTCTGCAAACATTTTATCAATTCTTGATTTATCTTTTTCAAGGATAGAAATCTGTTCCTGATAAACCGCTATGCGAGAAAGGATATTCTTCACTCCTGAGGCTACGGCTGATTTTTGTGCTTTTAACTGCTCTCTTTGCAGATACAACTGAATGGTATCAATAAGTCCCACCTGCTTTGCCTCTGAAAATACATCTCCCTCATTTACATCAAGAGCAAGTATTTTACCGCTGTTTTCAGCTGAAATCATATATTCTGTAGCCTCAAAATTTCCAAAAGCATCCGACTCGGTTTCATTTTGATTGCAACCAAAAGAAAAGAAAAGAATGGCTGCTCCTATAATTGTAGTTAATTTCATATGCTTTTTATTTGTTTTTTAGTTGCCATATGGAACTTATCATCAATAAATAATTATTCTTGTATGTGAGATAATAATTATTTAATCATGCACGTTTCATTTTATTGATATTTAAATTCCTTTGATTCGTTTAAATTCAGCCAATGATTGCTGTAATTGAGTTGCATGGTATTCTTTATTTAATTTCGCTTGAATCTCCTTATTCAAATCCTCTAAATAATCACTTGAAGTAATCACTCCATTATCCAACTGCGAGGCTGAACTTCTGCTAATTTCCTCCTGCAATCCGATGATGGCATCATCCTTTTCCAGTAAAATTTCGAATTTCCTGATCTCACTGCTTTCCTCCCCCAAATTAATAAGTTGATTTTGCGTAAAACTCAACTCCTGGGTTCCCAATAAATCTTTTTGAATCCCAATTACTTTTTGCTTTCTGCGATTTGATTTCCAATCGAAAATATTCCAGGAAATTTTTGCTCCCAACATGTAATAAGTATCAAATTCATCCTTCAATTGATTGTAACCGGGATTTCCATATCCCATCTGACCAAAAGCAGACACCACTGGATACCGGTCTTTCTTCAAAAGTTCTTTTTGAGCATCCAACAATGATTGCCGGCTTAAGTACCATTGATATTCGGGTCTATTTTTAGATTCCAAACCATTAACATTTACTGATGGTTGATCAAATTCTGTTTCTTCGAGTTTTGTATTCACACTCAAACTGCGCCCCATTAGCTGAGAAAGAACATTAAATGAGGATTCCTCATGAGCATTTAGTTCCAGCACCTGCTGTTCTATTAAAAGCAATTCAGACTCCATAATTTTCAGATTGGCAGGAAGCACCATACCATTCTCCACAGCAGATTTCAATTGCTGTAAGCGTTTAATAATGGTATTTTGTTTATCAAGTATGACCAATTTACTTTTTCGAACCAACAAAATTCCAAAATAGGCCATATTAACGCGTTCACGAAGTTGATACATCTGAATCTCCAGATTTTTAATTTCAACCTCCGACGATTTCCTCTCTACCTCAATTCTATCTTGAGTTTTTCCGCCATCATATATCAACTGCTCCACATCTAAGTTTAGCGAGTATCTATCTTTTGGCGCTTTGGGCGTATTCATTCCAGGAAATGAAATACCTGTTACATCGGACTGATAACTGAGGCTTCCATTGGCATAAATCTTTGGTAAATAGGCAAGCTTCAAATTCTCAGTATTCAAATCCGAAGATTTACTCAAAAGTTCCTTTCCTTTCATTAATGGGAAAAATTCCTGAACTTCTTTCTGACATTGATCCAAACTAAGAACCTCTTCCTGAGACCATCCTATCTGAATCTTAAAAAAAACAATCAGCAAAATAATGTATTTGCTTTTTCTACAAATTGATATCATTTCAACAGAATTAAATTTTAATTGATTGAATAACAAAGTCTGCAACACGATCTGATCTGGATTTCAGCACTTCACCCATGTCTTCATTTTCATACAGAAATTTCTCTGATAAAGGCCGGCTTACAAATGGGAAAACAGATAAACTGATGATATTAAGAATTAACTCTCTGGGATCAATCGGTCTTATTATTCCTGATTTAACAGCTTCATTAATTTGAAATGCTGTCTTTTTCTTTCCCTCCAAAACTCCTTCAATATCCATCAGCTTAAGTATTCTGGCAGGATCCGTATTCACTTCATTAATCACAAAATTGGGAATGAATGGGTATTCAATCAACACTTCGTGATAGTGTTTGCAAATATTCCTGATTTTTTGAAACAATTCAGAATCATCTGCTAAAAAGGCGGCCAACGGGCGAAGCATTTTTTTTAATGCTTCATCAAAAACCTGTTCAAATAATTTTTCTTTATTCCGATAGTAATAATGGAGCAAAGCTTTATTTATTCCTGCACGATCTGCAATCTCCTGCATTCTGGCTCCGGCTAATCCTTTTTGTGCAAAAATAGTTCTTGCAGCAATTAGAATATTCTCTTGGGTCTCGACTGATTTCTTTTCCATTTCTATTTTATTAACCAATTGGTTAATGCAAATGTATTGCTTTTTTTTATCCCTCCAAATAAATTTGCTATTTTTTTAACCAAATGGTTAAAAAAATACACAACAAAAAAACTCCCACCAATTCCTGATGAGAGCTTTCCTAATGTGTATTAAAACTTACAAAAAACTATTCGTATTTTAAGGATTCTATTGGATTTGCCCTTGCCACCTTTAACGAATGCCCACTCACTGTAACTAAAGTTAGAATAATTGACATCAATAAAGCGAATGGAAAATAATACCATGGGAAATTGATTCTGTACACAAAATTCGATAACCAGTGTTGCATCACAAAATAAGTTAATGGCCATGCAATAATATTTGCAATTACTACATTTAAACAAAGACTACGACTCAAAATCATCATCAATCCAAATTCCGAACTACCCAGTACTTTGCGAATTCCAATCTCTTTTACTCTTTGCTGCATTTCAAAAGAAACCAATCCCAATAAACCAAGAAGTGCAATAAAAAAGGCCAGAATAGTAAAAGAACTAAGGATATTTGCAACCCTTTCTTCTCCTTTAAACAGGTTATTAAAATCGCTATCCAAAAAGAAATATTCGAAAGGCTCTCCGGCTGTCATTTTTGACCAGTACTTTTTCACCAGCTTTACTCCATCCATTACATTATCCGGCTGTAACTTAACCAACATATAACACTTAAAAAGCTTCGGGTCAGATACCAATAGCATAGGAAGTATTTTATCGCGCATCGATTCAAAATGAAAATCTTCAATTACACCAATTATCTCGATAGCCTCCCGACCATTTTGATTAAAATTTGGCTTGTAAATATTTCGCCCCACAGGATTATCGGTATATCCCAATGCTGCAATCGCCGCTTCGTTAGCTATAAAAACGGAAGAATCCGACAACCTGTTTTTATCAAATTTTCTTCCATCAATTATTTTCAGTCCCAGTAAATCAATAAAGTTTTCATCAACGTGCATCAATCGAAAATTGATCATATCTTCATTGCTTGCTCCTTCCCGATACATTGACCATCCATTTGTTCCCCGACCGGGAACCATTCCTGAAAATGACACATCTTCAATTCCCGAATACTCCTTTAACTTTTCTTTAATGGATATTCTCTGTTCATCTTCTAATGCATATGCCCTATCAACCACCAATACGCGTTCCTTGTCAAACCCCAACTTTTTTTCCTGCATAAAATTAACCTGCTCTTTAACAATAAATGCAGATATCAAAATGCCAATGGCAACCGTAAATTGAAAAATAACAAGACCAGCTCTTATTCGTTTCCCCAGCCGTCCTTTTTGAACTTCACCTTTCAGTACTCTCATCACCTTAAAACCAGACAAAGAAATGGCGGTATAACTCCCGGCAAACAACACAACAAATGCAATTACGCTTCCCACAAATAAAAAATACTCCCCCCGCCATAACAGCGGTGACATCAAATTTTTTCGGGTAATTTCATTAAAATAAGGCAAGGTCAACTCAACCAAAAAGAAAGAAATAACAGCAGCCAATAAAGCCATTAAGAAAGTTTCTGCATAGAATTGAATCATAAGCATATTCCGATTACTTCCAAACACTTTTCTTACTCCCACCTCACGAGCCCGGGTATACGATCTGGCTGTAGTTAGATTTAAGAAATTAACACATGCCAGTAATAGAATGAAAAAAGCAATAACCGAAAATATATAAATGTATTTTATATCACTCACAGGTTCTATCTGACCTTCTGTAGTAGTCTTAAGATAAATCGACTCTAATGGCTCTAAATAATACTTGAACTCATTTCCGTTTTTTTCCCATGCTACAATATCAATCCCGAGAACTTCAATCAATTTAGGCCCCATATGTCTGATCGTGAAATCACTAAATTTAGCTTCTAAATCCTTGTAGTTCGTTCCTGGCTCCAATAAAAAATAAGCCTGCATATAGTCACTAAACCAAGCATCTTCGTCCTCTGCACTTAAATTTAACAAGCCAACTAAATCATAATGAAAATGAGAATTTTCAGGTACATCTTCCACCACTCCACTTACAGTAAAGAGCTTATCCTCAGTCATCTTCAAAATTTTCCCAACAGGATTTGCATCGCCAAAATATTTTTGAGATGTACTTTGAGTCAATACAATATTATTCTTCTCCTTTAAAGCTGTCCTTGAATCACCAAACACAAAAGGACGAGAGAAGACTTCGAAAAAAGTAGAATCTGTACGTAAGAATTTGTCTTCCACAAATTGCTTGTCCTCATATTTAAACAACACATTGTTCCAGAAATTTATTCGAACAGCATATTTTACCTCAGGAAAATCAGCAACTGCGTTTGGAGAGAAAGGTGCACAAATGGTATTGCCATCCATTTTTCGCTCACCCATTTTCACTTTAGTTGCTACACGATAAATATCTTTATATTTGGGATAAAATTTATCGTAACTCAACTCATCCTGAACAAACAGATAAATAAGAAATACACAAGCCAGCCCCACAGCTAAACCAACAATATTAATAAAAGTGTAACCTTTGTATTTTCTCATATTTCGAAAGGCAACCTTAAAAAAGTTCAGTATCATAGTTTAGGGATTAGATTTACAGCCTTTATATATCAATCCATATGCCACTACACATAAATACCTATCCAATTGGAAATTATACATAATCTTAAAGTCTGAAATCTGTTCGAATAAGCACTTAACTGTACGTTTCCGCACAAAAAAAGGATGCCAATTGGCATCCTTTCATATTTTCTATAGAAGCTTGGTTAATCCAACTTGTGGATTAACAAACCCGAACGAAGTTTAGGTTCAAACCAAGTTGTTTTTGGAGGCATAATATTTCCAGTATCCGCAATATCAATCAACTGCTGCATCGACACTGCATACAAAGCAAATGCAACTTTCATATCACCACTATCAACACGTTTTTTCAACTCTCCTAATCCGCGAATACCACCTACAAACTCAACACGAGTTGTAGTACGAAGATCTTCAACACCTAAAAGATTATCCAATACATGACTTGATAAAATAGTTACATCTAAAACTCCAATAGGATCCTTATCATCATAAGTCCCTTCTTTAGCATTTAGCTTGTACCATTTATGATCCAAATACATTGAAAATTCATGCAATTTAGCAGGCTTGCAGATCTCCTCACCCATGCACTCAACTTCAAATGTTTGTTCCAACTTTGCCAAAAACTCCGTTTCAGTCATTCCGTTTAAATCCTTAACAACACGATTGTAATCGATAATTGCCAATTGATTATCTGGGAAATGAACAGCCATAAAGTAATTGTACTCCTCATCACCTGTGTGATTAGGATTCTTAGCTGCAAATTCATCACCAATACGAGCGGCTGCCGCAGTACGATGATGACCATCAGCAACGTATGTAGCAGGAACTTTAGTTGCGAACAACTCTTCCAACTCCTTATTCGTTGCTGGATTATTTACCGGCCAAAAATGATGACCGAATCCGTCTTCAGCAACAAAATCATATTCAGCTTCTTCATTCTTTACAATCGCTGCTACAATAGCATCAATTTCCGGAACTGCTTTATAAGAAAAGAATACCGGCTCTAGGTTCGCTTCGGTATAACGAGTTAAAATCATTCGATCTTCCTCTTTATCCGGACGAGTTAATTCGTGCTTTTTAATCACTCCGTTCTTGTAGTCTTCGCAAGCTGCGTTAGCTACAATACCGTACTGAGTTCTGCCATCCATGGTTTGTGCATAGATATAAAACTTAGCTTCTTCGTCCTGAACCAACCATCCCTTATCCTGGAACATTTTTAAATTGGATACAGATTTTTCATACACCTCTTCTGAGTGAACGTCTGTTCCGGCAGGGCAATCGATTTCGGCACGAGTGATATGAAGCAAAGATACTTCCTTACCTTCAGCCATTTGAGCGGCTTCCTCTGAATTCATTACATCATATGGCAAACAAGCCAAATCTTTTGAAATCTCTTTTGGTGGGCGCAAGCCCTTAAATGGTTTTAAAATAGCCATTGCGTTCTATGTTTTTGTTGTGTTTGTTGTTTGTTGCAATAATTTGAATGCAATTTGCGTTCAAATATATAAGGTAGAAAACAAGAAGAAAATGACTTTCCTCTTGTTTTCCAAATACTATTTATTTACTCTGAATGTTTCGTCTCCATTTTTAATGCAGTTCACAATCTGATTTGCTCCGGCAATACCAGCATTAATATTTGCCTCAGCAGTTTGCGCACCCATTTTCTTTGGAGTGAAGAAAAATCTGCCTTGAAATTTAGCTTCAATTTCTTCTTTACAGTCAGGAGCAATATCCGAAATGTATGCGAAATCTTTACGAGCATCCATTAATTTAACCAAACCTTCTTCGTCAATCACCTCTTTACGAGCTGTATTAACAAGTACACCACCTTTAGGCATCCTGTTCAACAAATCGAAGTTGATTGATTTTTTTGTTTTGTCATTTGCTGGAATGTGAAGAGAAACATAGTTACAAGTACTATACAATTCCTCAACAGAGTCAACCACCTTTACGCCGTCAGCTTCAATTGTTTCCTTAGCCACAAATGGATCGAAAGCATATACTTCCATTCCAAAACCTTTAGCTATTTCACCAACATAACGCCCCACATTACCATATGCATGAATTCCTATTTTCTTTCCGCGTACTTCAACACCAGCACTTCCGTTAAAACCATTTCTTGCCAAAAATACCATCATTCCAAAAACCAACTCAGCAACAGCATTTGAATTCTGTCCCGGAGTATTCATGGCAACAACGCCTCTTTCAGTACAAGCTTCAAGATCGATATTATCGTATCCTGCTCCAGCACGAACAATTACTTTAAGGTTTTTAGCCGCTTCGATTACTTCGCGTGTTGCTTTATCGCTGCGAATAATCATGGCATCTACATCGGCAACTGCGGCTAACAAATCTGCTTTATCAGTATAAGATTCCAACAAAACCAATTCGTAACCAGCACCTTCCACAACAGTCCTGATACTATCAACAGCTGCAGGAGCAAAAGGCTTATCGGTTGCAATTAATACTTTTGTCATTTTATTTGATATTTGAATTATGAAAAAATAAAATGTCATTGCCAGCCAAATCGAAGTAATGCTAACATTACTTTAGTCGTTCCTCGTGCACTGAATGACAAATAAGCAGGAGATGGATTTACCCATTCCTGCCTATTTTACTATTATAATTATTTTACGTGAATGTTTTTGAATTCCTGCATGCAGTCAACCAATGCCTGTACGCTTGATTTTGGTAAAGCATTGTAGGTTGAAGCACGGAAACCACCAACTGAACGGTGTCCTTTAATTCCAGACATTCCTTTTGCTGTAGCGAATTCGTAGAAACCTTTTTCCAATTCTTTATATTCGTCATTCATCACAAAACAGATATTCATTAATGAACGATCTTCTTTGTTAATAACAGTTCCTTTAAACATTGGATTGCTGTCAATCTCATTATAAAGCACTGCTGCTTTTTCTTCGTTTCGTTTCTGCATTGCAGATACACCACCTTGTTCTTTGATCCACTGCAAAGTTTGAAGAGCAGCAAAAACAGGAACAACAGGAGGAGTGTTAAACATTGACTCTCCGTCGATGTGTGTTTGGTAGTTCAACATTGTTGGAATCTGACGATCTACTTTACCCAGAATTTCATCTTTTACAATCACAAAAGTAACACCAGCCGGAGCAAGGTTCTTTTGAGCACCACCATAAATCAATGCATACTTGGACACATCAATCGGACGAGAGAAAATATCTGATGACATATCAGCTACCAAAGGAACATTAACGTCCAAATCTTCTTTAATCTCAGTACCGTAAATGGTGTTATTTGTAGTGATGTGGAAATAATCCGCATCAGAAGGAATTTCATATCCTTTAGGAAGGTAGTTGTAAACAGCCTCTTTTGAAGATGCTACTTCTACTACTTCACCAAATAGTTTTGCTTCTTTCAAAGCTTTGTTTGCCCAAGCTCCTGTATTAAGATAAGCCGCTTTTTTTCCTAATAAATTGTAAGGAATCATACAGAACTGTGTTGATGCACCACCACCAACAAACAAAACAGAGTATCCTTCAGGAATACTAAGTAATTCCTTAAATAAAGCAATAGCCTCATCCATTACAGCAACAAATTCTTTGCTACGGTGAGATACTTCCATTAGAGAAAGACCTGTTCCAGCAAAATTTTTAATTGCCTCAGCTGTTTTTTCAACTGTAAAATCAGGAAGAATTGAAGGGCCTGCAGAAAAGTTGTGTACTTTCATTTTTTCAAACGTTTTAAATTTTTGTATTATTCCATATCCTGAGGCAAATTTGCAAATAAAAATTTATTTTAAGATGGTTTTATCTGTTAAAATGTATGTTTTAAAACAAATAACTTATCATCTTATCCCCCTTCATATAGATTAATATTTACGATCTGAAAAACAGAAACTTAACCCTCAGAATTTATTACTTATTACTCATTCACAATGATGATGTTTTTCATCAAAATCCAAATAATTAAATTGTTTCAAACAATCTTTGTGAATTTACACCGCAAAAAGAAAAAGTAAATTCAGAAGTCTTTTTGCTTTGAAAACCGTTTCAAATATAAGAATTTATGTTTGAAATAATCCCTAAACACTTGGATTAAAAACTAAAAAAGCAGATACATCAACATGCATCTGCTTTTTTACTAAATCCTATAACAAAAATCAATTTACACTTTGTAAAAAGGAATTTTCGCAATTTTAGCTTTAATCGCTTTATTTCTAACACGAATAAAAATCTCGGTATCTAATTTGTAAAATCCTTCCTTAACATATCCCATACCAATCGACTTTCCAACCATTGGAGCCATTGTTCCTGAAGTTACTTCGCCAATTTCGTTTCCTTCAGCATCTTCGATTTTATACCCGTGACGAGCAATTCCTCTATCAATTAGTTCAAAACCTTTTAATCTGCGTTTTGGCTTTTCTTCTTGTTGCTTTTCAAAAAATTCACGATCGATAAAATCGTTTCCTTCCACAAACTTGGTGATCCAACCTAATCCTGCTTCAATCGGAGAATGATCATCATCAATATCGTTACCATATAAACAGAAGCCAACTTCTAAACGCAGTGTATCACGAGCGGCCAAACCAATTGGTTGGATTCCGAATTCTTTTCCTGCTTCCATTACAGCATTCCAAAGCTTCACTCCATCTTCGTTTGATACGTAAATTTCACATCCACCGGAACCAGTATAACCAGTAGTCGAAAAAACAGCGTTTTCGATTCCTGCAACAGTTACTTTTTGAAATGTGTAATACTCCATATCTTCAATCGGACGATCTACAATTTTCTGCATCGCTTTCAAAGCCAGAGGGCCTTGCACTGCTAACTGACATATTTCATCAGAAGCATTGTAAAGCTCGGTTCCAACTGCCAATCCCATTTCACCGGCATTTTTAACACACCAATTCCAATCCTTTTCAATATTTGCAGCATTCACAACTAATAAATAAGTCTCTGAATCAACACGATACACCAACAAATCATCAACAATACCGCCTTTTCCATTTGGGAAACAACTATATTGAACTTTTCCATTGGAAAGTACAGCTACATCATTTGTAGTCAATTTTTGTACAAAACTAAAAGCTTTTGGACCTTTCACCCAAAACTCACCCATGTGAGAAACATCAAAAACCCCTAATTTTTCACGAACACATTTGTGCTCATCGTTAATTCCTGTATACTCAATAGGCATGTTATACCCTGCAAATGGTGCCATCTTAGCACCTAATTCTTCATGAAAGCTAGTGAATGCTGTTCTTTTCATTTGTTTACGTATTTTGGGCAAGATCTTCAAGTAATCATAAAAAAAGACAGACTTTTTACTGAAGATTTACCTGAGAAAAAAAGTTATTTAATTATGTTTGCGTTATCTTCTGCAAATGTAAAAAATTTTCTCAGATATCGTTTGTGCCGATACATTAGTTTGCCTCAAAAGGTCTTCTTGCAATTCCCAATCGATAGCCACCTTTAAACAAAACAACAAAAGCATCCTTCACTCCACAGGCATCTCTATATTTGGCAGCTTCCTTAAATGTTAAAAATCCTCCAATAGTATATTTATGCCAGTTTTCAACAAACAAATGATCGATAACATCATCTCCTTTATATCTTTTAAAAATATCTTTAGGATCCATTTCTTTTCTTGCTGCAGCAATTTGAACTCTATAAACAAAATCCTCTTCAACCAATTCTTGTTTTACCGGAGTTTCGGTTATTGCAACGGCTTCACTTTTAAAACTTACAAGCGGAAGAGTAACAGGAATTTCTATTTTCGCTTCAGGAAGTTCAATCACTGGTTCTTCTATGACTTCCTCTGCAACAACCTCTTCGATTACCGGCTCAGGTATTTTCTGACAATAAATATCAAATCCTCCTTTACCTCCGCTACGCTCGGATGCAAAATAAAAAACACCATCACGATCTTCACAATAAGTAATATCATTATCAGTACTATTTATTGGAAACCCCATATTTTGTGGCTTACCCCAAGTCCCATCCTCCTGACGGTCAGACTTAAATATATCATATCCTCCCATGGTATTGTGCCCCTTTGAACTAAAAAACAACTTAGTGCCATCCGCACTTATAAAAACATCACCTTCATCATATTCGGTATTAATATCTCCACCAATATTTATTGGCTTAGACCATTTAGACTCCGATTCTTTTTTACAATAATAAATATCGCAATCGCCAAAGCCACCTTTACGATTACTTACAAAATAGATTTCATCTCCCGATTGAGGTAAACTTGCAGAACTCTCTCTTGAATCCTTTTCATTAATAAATTTAATTGCTTTTCCTACCTTCCATTTGTCTCTCACTTTTTCAGCAAGAAACAAACCGCCTGCTCCCGAATTACTATTGTAAAATACAAACTGCTTCTCGTCAAATTTGGAGAGCAAAGTAGAATTTACATTTTCTCCCAAATTATTTTTTTCTTCATGAACCTCAATACCCTCCGCCTCACTTTTTGAAGATTTAAAAAGTTTTTCAAAAAACTTCTGATCCTCTGGCGATCTGCTATCATCCTCCAGACCTCGTCGTGAACTAAAAAATAGATTACTATCCAATACCTGAGGGTTAAATTCGTCAAACTCTGAGTTTACATTTCCTTCAACAAGCTGTATTTCCAGATCAAGACTGTTTTCGATTAGCAACCTACCGCTTCGGCACTCCTGAATGTGTTTATCACTTATAGGCAAAAGTTCTTTCTGCTCTTTATATTTATTCTGTTGAATTAGTTCTTTATTCATTTTAAAATGAATAATTGCATCAGAAAAATTATTTTGAAATTTATAAGCTAAACCTATCAAAAAATGAATATCAGCACTAATATCCGCATCGGCAGATTGTGCGGCAAGCAGATATGACAGCGCCGTATCTTTTGGTCCGGTTATTAAATAACAAAGACCAATATTATAATTTAACTCAGGATTGTTGTCATTTGAATTGTACGCACTTAAAAAGAGATTCAAACTCTGAGGCACATATCCAATTCCTTTTTGATACAGCTCGGCAGCCTCTTTCACTTGGGCAAAAGCTTGCTTACGATTCGAATCATTATCAATGAATTCCGATTTTTTTACAGGCAACAACTCTTGCCCAATTAGATTCCCGGATAATAAAAAAAAGAATAGAAAAACAGCGGTAGTAAACTTCCAGATCATAAACATTAAGTTATATATTGTATTCAGATAAATTCTATAAAAATTAGTATTACGAGAAAAAAAAAGATTTGTTGAGCTTAATCCAAGTTATTAATCAAGCAAACAATAGTAAACCTAAAAAATTATAATCAATAAACAATCAGTAAAATCAAGGATCCTAAGCACTACTTGAATAGCTGGAGCAATAGGTAAATTGAAAATAAATTAGTATTATTGCATATGCAACTATAAAGATTTCACTCAAAATTTAGCGCATTATTTCTATCGAAATAAAAATTGAATTTATTACAAAAAAATAAACAAAAGTAAAATAGAACAAGCTTATATCAACAGAATGACTCAAGGTGAAATGATCACAGATCTATCTTATCTAAAGGAGATGTCTGGAAATGACAAAAACATCATCAGTGAAATGATTGATATTTTTCTGGAACAAATCCCTGAATTTGAAGAAGAAATATCAAGAAGCTTCGAAACTCAAAATTGGCAGGATTTAGGCGCCATTACTCACAAGGCAAAATCATCCGTGCGAACAATGGGAATGGAAAAATCAGGAGATTGTCTAGAACAATTAGAACATTTTTCAAAAGGAAATTTAAAGTTTGAATTGCAACTGAAGACGGAAAACAGCATTGAATTTAGTCCTCAAGATGAAAAAAACTGGACTAACGTGAAAAACGAAACCATGAATGACATTGACTTAGTACATATTCCTGTATTAGTAGAGGAATTTTTATCGCAATGTCCTTTAGCCATAAAAGAATTAAAAGAAACCTTAGGACAACTTTAATCACTGTAACCATATTTTACTGCTATGAATATTGAAACCAAACAGGTGAACTCTGTAACAATAATGAAACTGGGAGAAACCAATCGTTTGTATGCCTTAAATGCAAATATTGCTAAGGAAAAAATGAATGAATTCTTATCTCAACCTAAATCCAAACTAATTGTAGATTTTGAAGGAATTAGCTTTATTGACAGTTCAGGATTTGGAGCACTTTTATCAGCTCTTAAAACATCAAAAGAACACAAAAGTTTTATAAAACTTTGCAATATCAACAGAGATGTGATGGAACTAATAGAATTAATGCAGTTGGATTCTATTTTTGATATTTTGCAAGACCAAACCGCATGTGTTAACAGCTTTTCATCAGTAGAATAAAATACTGATATGGCAAAAGTTTCGCCGAATATACTAATTGTTGATGATGACGTAGTTATCCTAAAATTCATTGAGTTTACTCTAAAAGGATTAGGCTACCAAACAACACTTGCTAAAAACGGAAAAGAGGCTATTGATCAGGCCAAAAGTCAACATTTCGATCTTATTATTTCAGATTTATACATGCCATTGATGGATGGCAATGAACTGGTTCGAAGATTAAGACAAACTCCTGAATACCAACATACTCCTTTCATATTTCTTTCTGGAAACAACGAGGAAGACACATGGATTAAAAATCTGAATGACGGTGCGGATGATTTTATCACCAAACCTATCAAACAAAAGATTTTTATCTCGAAAATCAAATCCCATTTAAAGAAAGCCTATTTAAGAAAAGATATTCTTGATGGTGCGAGAAAAGATGACATCAGTTTTGAAAAAGGAAACCTGATATATTGTGCAAACAGAATAAAACCTTTTCCTCTTCCAAGAAAACACCTCAAAACAAATATTACAGCTGTTTATTCCGATTCTGATTTTTTCATGGCTCTGCAAGACACCAATACCTGGGGCATTATTATTGATGATAAAGCAACTTGGGCAATCTCAATCTTAGATAAAATAACGGAGATTGTTTCGAATCATATTCCAATAAATATTCTTGTTACTGATTCTGACGACATGGACAAATTGGAAAATCTAATGCGATCCAAAATAAGTGGTTTTCTATTCAAAAATCTGAATCCGAAGCTAATTATCCATCAAATAAACTCTAATGTTCAACGCGAACATGATTTAAAAAGCAAATACCTAAGCGCGCTTAATTCGGCGGCAAAACGATCTCCAATTCGTTTCGAAAATGAATTTCAGGATACCATACGAGACTACAACATTCAAATCCTTCATCAACCCTACGATAAATTACCTGGAGGTGACTATTACGAAATCATAGATGTAGATCAGAATAGAAAAATATTGATTTTGGGTGATGTAATGGGGAAAAAATGGGATGCATGGTTCTTTGTACCTGCCTATATTGCCTACATCCGAAGTACTATTAATTTTTTCGTTAATCGTCAAGAACTCGATTTTGTTGAATCACCGGGTAAATTTCTGGATATTATCAATGAATATCTTTTTAAAGACATTCAGCTAACTGAAGTATTCACAACCCTAAGTATCATATCGCTTTGCACTTCGTCGAATAAGATTAGCATTGCTTCTGCCGGAGCTCTTCGACCTTTCCTTTATGATGGAATAGAAAAAACCATATCGCAGTTAAATATTGTTGGCACCTTATTAGGGGTTGTAAAGGAAATTAAATATAGAAGCTTAATTCACGAGTTTAATAAGGGAGATAAACTATTCTTTTATACCGATGGATATACCGAAGCTGTTAATGACAGAACCGGTGAAATGATTGGTGATGAAGCCATGTTCTACATTCTTGATAATAACAAAGAGAAAGAAATTATTGAACCCAAAGATGTGGAATTGGAATTAACCAAAATCTACAATGTTTCTAAATTTGATGATGACCGTACCTTGTTGTTGATTCAAAGAAATTAGCCGAATTTCTTATTTTTCTCCTTTGTTTTGTTCATTTTTGCATGAAAATACGACGACATGCAAGCAAATGAAATTATTGGATGGATGGGAAGCATTCTTTTCGCAATTTGTGCTCTTCCGCAGGTAATCCACACATTTAAAACAAAAAAAACAGATGACCTAAGTGAACTATTTTTATGGCTTTGGTTCTGGGGTGAAGTTTTTACTCTATGCTATATTTTCATCGATGACATAGCCAGTCAAAACTACCACATCCCTCTGTATTTCAACTATCTATTCAATTTACTATTGCTTTTTTATCTGATATTCGCAAAATACACCTACAATTCAAAACCAACCACACTTTCTATTATCAGAAAGCGAATGGGTTTATAATATTGTAAAGTTAAAAAAAAGCCGGATGATAATCATCCGGCTTTTCTGTTTAATGTCTGGTAACTGTATTTCTTATCTTCTCTCTAATCTCAGCAGATTCCTCCGACAACAAATAATTCTTTGTTGAATCTGGTAAAAAATCGAGGACTTCATTCAGTCTGTCTTCACGGATTGCGATTCTTACTTTTGATGCCGAAATATAATTATCTGAACTCCCTTGCGTAATTCTTGGTATTTCAAGAATTTCAACGCCATTGGACGGTAAGTATTTAATCATGGCTTCGTTGTAGGCCGCAGTTACCGGCGAATACATTTCAGTTCCAACGTATCTTCTATTGATATTTAAAATTGGAACAATATAATTCAAAAAGGTAACTACATCCAATTCGGCTTGTTTAGCCGCAATGTCACATTCTTTCTCATCTTTCAAAAAATAACAAGGGAAAATAGTTCCTGAAACTACATAATCTCCCCCCTTCACCATTATCAGATTTTTAATGTGCCCCAATTCTTCCTGAATCAATCGCCATCGAACATCAAAAGTAAATGACGAACGATCCTCTTCAACTATAAATAGGTACAACACTCTATTTTCCGCACAAGCTTTTTCGATCAGATATTTATGCCCTTTCGTGAAAGGATTGCAATTTACAACTATGGCTGCGATGCCACCAAAAGTTACATCCTTTTTTATTGATCGCAAATAGTCCTGATATGTTTTGATATTCTCATATCCAAATTCCAAAACAGAGAATAATGGCTCGGCGGTTGCAATTTCGGTAAATCCCAATCCTTTAAAAACCTCTAAATTACGAGGCTTCGTGTAAACAAAAATGTGTTTGTGCTCATTAATAACCAACTCAATTAAATGTGTTACAATTTGCGCAAAAGCAGCTCCTTCTCTAAATTTAGGAGAAACTGCAACATATTTAAGTACTCTTCCTTTATACGACCCGGTTCCTATTACCTCCTGATTCAAATTATAAAGAATCATGGTGTAATCAACGTCTATAGGATCGAACTCAAAACCCAATGGCTCCAGAAATTCAGAGACCAGTTTTATATCAAAGGGATTGTTTAGATCTAAAGACTCTTCCCTATAATCTGTATTCTCAACTCCCATCCTTGTTCGTTTGTTTAGTATTGTTTTGTGTAACTATTTTCTTTTATTTCAATGCTCAATAATATGCATTTCACAGAAAATACCCCTCTAATTTTATATGTTATGAAAGGTGTTTAATACCTATGAAAGCATGACAAATGTTGTTTTATTATTCATTTTCAATTTGTATCGAATACTTTCTAATTGTACTTTTTATTCACCATATATATAAAGAATGCAACAGCAAGTAAATCTGCCGAACCACCTGGTGATATTCGATTGTCCTTACAATAATATACTAAATCCTGATATTTTGAATTAAAATATTTAGTTCCATGCAGATTAAATGCTTGTTGTGAAATGTCTTGTAACTCATTAAGAACTTTTTCTCCTTTACGATACAAAATATTGCTGTCGTTATTGTGAGCAATTAGAACTAAAAGAGTTTGTTTTAGTCCTTCGTGAATAATTTCATCGCTTACGATATCAATTTTATCGAAATGTGAACTTAAAACAGGAATTGCATGATTGAAAACACAAGGTAATCCGGATTGAATTTCGCCTCTAATTCCTTTCCCCCTATCTCCAAACTTCTCAAAACACACTTCTCCATGTGTTTTTTTGCTGCTATAAAGCTTCCGTCCCAACTCATTCTCAACCAAACTGCCATTTAATTCCTTTATTTGATTAACAAATGAATCATACGAAAAATTGTGGTTTTTTATTTGATTGGCACTTACAAACAGAGAAAATCCCAACAAAAATATAGCCCCCTTATGAGTATTCACCCCACAAGTTTCACGATACATATCCTCTTCCATTTGCAAACCAATCTGTCTCAATTTTGGCAGAGCATCTTTTATATTTGCAGACGAATAAGAATAACCATATTCAGCTATTTCTTTAAAATAGACAGACAAGACAGCGCTCGAATTTAAAAAAGTTGAAAAATCCATATCTGAATGAGATCCGTTCGAAAAGCGATCTACCAAGCCTGGTTTTGGAGAAAGAGATACTTCATGAAGAAGTGCTTTTAAGGCAAATGCCGACAAATCTTTACAAACTCTGCTTTTCCTTCTTTCCTGCAAAAAACGGGATATATCTTTCTCAATAACAGTTCTCATTTCTCCATATTCGTGAGTTTGCATTCTCATGCAAAACACAGCAGGATGCTGATTACAAAAATAACATTTCTTGGCTTTCCCCGATGTAACCGAATTTCCTTTTTCATCAGTAATATCAACATCCAAGAGTCTACCTACAGAATGTTCCGTTTCATAAAGCTCTGCAATCTCTTTTATAGTAATTGCCGAGATTTCATTACCCAAAATAGGGACTAAATAAAAATCTCCTGCTGCATCAGGACAAATAATTTCTCTTTTTTCCTCAATAATAATTCGATGAGAAAGTAAAAATCGTTTTAGATCAGATAAGCATTCTGAGAAAAACAATTTAATCTGATCATTCGATTTTGGAACACCGGGAATATTAAGAGTCAGACTTAGTGAAATATCTCCTAACTCAGCAAACTTCTGTCTCTCTTTTGACCGAATTTCTTTAGCCTCCAAAATTTCTCTTACTACTTTCTCCATTTTGTCTACTTCCTACTTACAAATACACCCTAAATGCTTAAAACAAGTAGGGTGTATCATATTTCATTTGTATAAATCGACCTCAGTTTATGAGAGATTCTTTACATTATAAATTACATCAATAATTGTCCCATCGCGATATTCAACCAAGGCTACAATCTGATCTCCCAATTGCTTTTCGGCAGGCACACCTGTCATTTTCTCCACTTCCACTTTCAGGTCATGAATATCAACCACCTGCACCCCGGCTTCTTTAAGTTTCGCCGCCAAATTTGGTTTCGATGGATTAACACACACACCTCTCTCTGTTACAATTACATCAACACTTTCGCCAGGAGTAACAACTGTATGAACGCGATCTTTTACAATGGGTAACCGACCACGAAATGCCGGACAAACAACAACTGTTAAATTCGCTCCGGATGCAGTATCGGAGTGTCCTCCTGATGCACCTCTTATTTCTCCGGAAGAACCTGTAATTACATTTACATTGAAATCAACATCAACTTCAAGTGCACCCAAAACAACCACATCTAACTTATTAGTCATCGATCCGCAGTTATTAGGATTCGCATATTGATCACACGAAATTTCAATATGATTTGGATTATTCAAAACCGAAGTACTCACTGCGGCATCGAAAGACTGCACATCAAAAATAGAATGAAATAAACCTTCATTCAACATATCAACACCATAGGAAGTTACTCCACCTATCATGAAGCTGCCAATTATATTTTTTCGTTTCATATCTTCACGAAGAAATTTGGCAACTGCCAAAGAAGCACCACCTGCACCTACCTGAAACGACATTCCATTTTTAAACAAACCAGAATGTTCAATAACCGTTGCTGCAATTCGAGCGATACGTAAATCCATCGGTGAATTGGTAATACGGGTTGTACCCGAAGCAATTTTTGTTGCATCACCAATACTATCCACTTTTACTACATAATCGATAAAATGTTGACGTACTGTACAAGGTACACAAGGATATTCCACCAAATTATCGGTAAC
The DNA here is from genome assembly GCF_030372765.1 of Labilibaculum sp. K2S. Taxonomy (GTDB): domain Bacteria; phylum Bacteroidota; class Bacteroidia; order Bacteroidales; family Marinifilaceae; genus Labilibaculum. The sequence continues at coordinate 51,332 of NZ_JAUCMW010000023.1, forward strand.
AATAATTACGTTACGAGAATACCGGGCATCAATATCTGCGTATCCCATTGATCCAAAAGCTGATGGTCCATGAGCACCTGTCGCATTTCCTTCTTCATCAGCTGCAGATGCTGCTAAAACCGATAAGTCTGGCTTAATTCTTCCTGTTAAAAAATCACGTACACGACCTCCATGTGAATGGATGATTGCCGGATATTTTAATTTTCCAACAGAAATTGCATCACCTAAAGCACCTCTGATACCTGATGTAAATATTCTGGTAATCATCCCTTTTTCCAAATATGGAACCAAACCATCGTGAGCTGATGTAAGTGATGAGGACGCCAAGGTGATATCCTTAATCCCCATTTCATCAAGTATTTTAATGGTCTGCATCAGCACACCATCTCCTCCTCTTAAATGATGATGACAAGTAACCGTCATTCCATCAAAAGGTTTACATCTTTTAATAGCCTCTTCCAAATTTTTACAAAGTTTGGAAACATGAGGTTTTTTAGCCTTAAGCGTTCTGGAAATATTTGTTACCGGAACTTCATCTTCAATAATACTGTTCCAAACTCCCTGGAAAGGTTCTAATTTCCCCAGGCCTTCTATATATTCAGGAATTTCAACTCCTATTGCATTTTTCATTTGTCTACGTTTTAAATCCAAGCTTAAAAACTAACCAGCATTCTTTTCAATTTCTTTCAAATCTATTTTGGCATATTCCAAAACTGTAATTGCTCTTTGAACAACAGGAGCATCTACCATTTTTCCATCAATTGCAAAAACTCCAATACCAGCTTTTTTGTTTTTAATAAACTCAGAATAAACACGATATGCTTTACGAACCTCATTTTCAGTCGGATTAAACACATCATGAACAACGTCAACCTGACGTGGATTTATAAGAGCCTTGCCTGCGAAACCTATTTTTTTAATGTATTCAGTTTCTTTACGCAAACCTTCATCGTCATTCACATCAGCAAAAATAGTATCTAAAACGTCTAAATCATTAGCCTTTCCAGCCATTACAATTCGTTTACGTGCATAGTCAATACCAACTCCATCCGGGGTTTTTATAATTCCCATATCGGCCGTTAAATCCTGCCCTCCAATAGTAATCGCATCGATTCTTGGATCTGCAGCCGCAATATCGTAAACATTCGCAACTCCTTTGGCTGTTTCTATCATCACATGAATAGTCATGGTTGGATTCTTAATTCCATGCTCCTTTTCGATGCGCCGCACTTCTTTCATGAACTCTTTAACATCGGCTACAGTTTCCGTTTTGGGAAAACGGATATTATCTGGTTGTAAGGGCACTATTTCCTCCAAATCCGTTAATCCAAACGGTGTATGAAAGTTATTTACACGTACACATACTTCAGTATCGTAAAAATTAACAGTTTTAAGCATATTACGAACCAAAATTCTTGCTGCATCTTTTTGGTTTAATGCTACAGCATCTTCCAGATCAAGAAGAACAGCATCGCAGCCATAAACTCCTGCTTGTTGAATCATTGCCGGATTATTACCGGGAATGTACAACATCGATCGCCTTTTTTTCTTTACCATTACATTGTCCCCTCCTGAATACCTAAAGATCGTTTAACTGCTGTTTCAACTCGTGCTTCAATTGTCTGCGTTAGTGCTCCTTTATCCTTTGCAATAAGATGAAGATCTTGAACTTGAAGTGTGTCAAGCACTTGATTTATTGTAGCTTTAATATCTTCTTCGAACTGCAGCATTACAGTAGAAGAAATATCAACTTTGCGACCAGAATCTTTTTCAAGAGGCTCAATCAGAATCATAATATCGCTTGATTCAAAAGTTCCGGCCTGCGCTTTAAACTTGGGTGTCATTGTTAATAAATATTTGTTAATTAAGTCTTACGTGATATGTATAATTTGCTTCTGCAAATTTTAAGGTCTTTCGATACAATTCAAAGCACTTTGACGTATTTTTGACCCAATACTTTAGTGTTATAAAACACCCATTGGAAACGATTGCATATCAATACGTTATCACACATGAATAATATCGCTGGTATTTATGTATCTTCTATTTTTATTGAATAAAGCTTAATTATTACCAAATTAAAAATTTCCATTGAATCTCTCCATACTTTAATCACTGCAAAAAAGACCTTTTCTTTAAAATAAAGAACCTAATGACAAAGATAAACTAAAAAAAAGATCCTGCTTATTTAGAATAAACAGGATCTAATTGTTAGTGATTAGTTAGTGGTTAGTAAGATCTCACCAAATAACTGATGAGTAAAAAAAGTGTGATTCAATGTGATTACAAATGGTATTTTTCGTTTTTCTCACAAAGAATTCACAATATAAGTGTAAATAATTGGTTTCCGCAAACGTTTCCATAATTTTTTCACCAATAAGCTCATAATTTTCATAAAATCTGAATAAAAATGAACTAAAAGAGCACTAATAGTCCAAAATAACACTACTAAACCATGAAATAATTTAGTAATGAGTTAACTAATTCAAAACGAAATTCTCTTTCCTCTTATCGTGATAAATACAAAAAAATCCTATCTAAAAAAAACATCAGTCATTAAAATAAACAGCACAACTTCCTTACAAACTGCCAACTAAACCCAAAATAAAATACTGATTAATAATTTAATTTACGGAGTTAATCCACAATTAAATTAAAATTAATTGCCACAACATAGTTTTGCTTCAGAATATATCAATCAGAATATCTTTTCATGAAGAAGCTCACTTTACTATTCTCTCTACTTTTTTCTTTGACACTATTTGCGCAAAAGAAAGTTGTCGACTATGTGAATCCAAATATCGGAGGCATTGGTCATATGCTCGAACCAACAATTCCATTGGTGCATCTTCCCAACAGCATGATGCGCATTTCAAAAGAGCCAAAAGGTTATCAAAGCGAGAAAATTACACACTTTCCCTTCTCTATTGTTTCTCACAGGAAAGGGACAATCGGCAAATTCATGATTTCTCAGAATCCTACTTCGCAAAAAGCTGAAAATTGGGAGTCTGCCTATGACCATGACCAGGAAACAGCCAGTCCGTATTATTATTCTGTTTTATTGGAAGATTCTGATATCAGAATGGAATTGACTGCAAGTCAACATGTTTCACTTACACGATTTACCTTTACAAACAGTGCCCCTGCAAATTTATACCTGCAATGCAGAAATAATGGGAAATTTAACATTTCTCCTAAAGAAAATACAATTACAGGTTTTGATATGATTACAGCGGTTGATGGCATTGATCTTGAGTATCCTGTAAAAATTTATTTTGCAGTCAGGTTTGATCAAAACCTGTCTGATTACGGCACTTTCGACTCAAGCAAACTAAATTCTAACAGCAAAACTATTTTGGGAGATAAAATCGGAGCGTTTTTTCGATTTGACGATACTTCAAAAGCATTGCAACTTAAAATAGCTGTTTCCTATATTTCGACAGAAGAGGCTAAAAAACATTTGGAAAGTGAAATGCCTGATTGGGATTTTGATCAATACAAAGAATCTCACAAACAGATATGGAATACTGCACTGAGTAAAATACTGGTAAAAGGCGGAAGTGAAGATCAAAAAACAGTTTTCTACACAGCACTTTATCGTTGCTTTGAGAGAATGGTAAATATTTCTGAAGATGGAAAATACTATAGCAATTACGATCAAAAAATCCATAGTGATGATGGCGTTGATTTTTTCGTTGACGATTGGGTTTGGGATACATACCGGGCGACTCATCCATTAATGTGCTTAATTGATCCGGAGAATCAATCAAAAAAAATCAACTCTTACATTAAAATGTATGAACAAAGTGGCTGGATGCCATCCTTTCCGCTGTTTACAGGTGATCATACTTGTATGAATGGGAATCATGCCTCTTCTATAATAGTAGATGCTTATTTTAAAGGAATAAGAGGATTTAACATCGAGAAAGCCTTTGAAGGCTTAAAAAAGAATGAACTGGAAGCGACCATGTTACCATGGAAGAATGGTCCGGCAACAGAGCTCGATTCATTTTATCATGAAAATGGCTTTTTCCCAGCCTTAAAGCCAGGAGAAAAAGAATGGGTGAAAGAAGTTCACCATTGGGAAAAAAGACAAGCAGTGGCCTTAACACTAGGGCATAGCTACGACGATTGGTGCATTGCTCAATTAGCAAAGGATCTTAACAAGAAAGAAGACTATCAGCTTTTCTCAAAAAAAGCCAATAATTATAAAAATAATTTTGATCCGGAAATTGGTTTCATGGCTCCAAAATCATCTGATGGAAAATGGATTCGACCATTCAATCCAAAATTATCCGGTGGTTTAGGTGGTAGAGCCTATTTCGCAGAAAACAACTCCTGGACTTACACTTGGGATATTCAGCATGACATTGCCGGATTGATAAATTTAATGGGTGGAAACAAAACATTCAATGCAAAGCTGGATCAACTATTTGTTGAGCCATTCGGGATTCCGAAGTGGGATTATTGGGATATTTTTCCGGATGCAACCGGCTTAACCGGCCAATTTGTAATGGGAAATGAACCCAGTTTACACATTCCCTATTTGTATAACTATTCGGGAGCCCCCTGGAAAACACAAAAACGAATCCGTTCCCTTATGGAAGTGTGGTTCACCAACTCTCCTTTTGGAATTTGCGGCGATGAAGATGGCGGAGGTTTATCTGCATTCTATGTTTTCTCGGCCATGGGATTTTATCCGGTTACACCAGGTGTTCCGGAATACAATATTGGCAGTCCGATATTTAGCGAGATTACAATTGATTTAGGTAATGGTAATCAGATGCAAATAATTGCGAACAATTGCTCTGCAAAAAATAAATACATTCAATCTGCAAGTTTGAATAATAAAGAATTAAAAGGTCCCTACTTTGAGCATTCGGAAATTATTGACGGAGCCAAACTAGTATTGGATATGGGACTAAGACCAAATAAAACATGGGGAAGCAATCCAAAATTTGTTCCCTATTCGATGAGTAAAGATTAGTTAGTGATTTAGATTAGGTTAGTAAGAACTATTCCACACAAGTAGTTCAGTAGTAAGCCCCGAAAGTACCATATCGGGGCTTTTCTATGTCACAAAAAAAGGAGGTAATGAAATCTAATGATTTCATCACCTCCTTTTTATTACAATTTCGTTCTTCTTTAACGGGCACCAACCAATGATACCGAAGAGATTGTATCTCCCATACCAACAAGTGTAACTGGTTTATCAATTAAGATGGTTGGAACAGCAATAATTTCTAATCTCTCATTGCTGAAGATTCCTGTTTCTAAAAGCTGATTTTCCCCAAAAATATTGGTTACAGTCTCTGAAAGGTTTGACAATTCATTTAACCCAACCTCCGACACTTCATGATCTTTTGCCCAAAGCAACACTTCTTTTTTATCAATAGCACCTGTCCCGGCTTTGGCGGCAGCAACAGTTGCGGCCAATTGCATTCCATTTCGATTCTGAAGAGGAGAAACGCTAAATCCTTTTTCCTGAAGAGTAAGATACAATCCAAACATATGAAGCTGCATTCTAGAGCAATTGGTATATTCACGAATCTTCAGCATTCCTTCAAACAGGTTCGAACTATTGGTGTTTTTTTCACATTTCTGCGCCAATTCGTCCTCACCTATAACCTCTAAAATATCTATTAATTCCCGTTCGTTAAAACCTAAGCTATCAACACTTTCAACCAAACTGTCAATTAAATATTTACGAATTACTTTGTTCTGAGTAGATGCAACTTCTAAATGCAGTAAACTTTCAGGACAAGATTCCCGCCATTTTGCAATCATTGCCTTTGAAAAATCGATTCGATCTATGCCTTTGGTTCCACCACTAAGAAACTCATGAAGCATCTTATAGCCAGACAAAATTATATATTCAGGATTGATGTCGTTTTGCGACATTCTGTTTGCAAAATTCTCGTCGATATGCAATTTAAAATTCAATGGATCGTAGGTTGCAATAAAACGATTCGCCTTCGGACACACATATGTTTCACCATTTAAGCTGATAGAATCTCCCTTATCAAATTCGATAATCCAATGAATTAAAGCTAAATCAGAAGAACGATTTACCTTAGATGCCTGCTTAATTTCTCCCTTTTCATCGTTTGTTAATAAATTGGGAAGATCTAAAAACAGTTTAGACTGATCTTTTGGAGCAGAAGCACAATGCACATAAACTGAGTTTACGCCACAAACGGCCATTACGTTTGCCACGATTCCTCCCTGTCCTCCCATTTGCATTTTGTCGTAGCCAACATTTTTGTTTAGCCATTCAAAAACTTCAACATCTTCAATTAACCATTCTTCAGCAATTCCATTTTTAAAGCAATTCAGAAAACCACGTATCGCATCTTCGTTGGAACGAATAATTGTCTCACCTTCACAAATGATCAAATCTGTATTCAGATTATTCTCTGCAATTAGGTTTTGAATTCCTTTGCCATTCACCTTAATTACAGCATCAACATTGGCATTAAAAGCACTAATCAGTCCATTAATTTTACCCATTTTTTGCAATTGGGCAGGTGCTGTTTTGTAGTTTTCAAGCCATTTGGCTTTTAATTCGATCGAAGACATTTGGTCCTATTTTAGAGTTAAAATACTAGTTTTCAAAATTTATCAATTAACAAAGAAATTAAATTAAATTTTAATGTATAAAAATTGCCTGTGAAAAGCAGAAAAAAATCTCCGCAAAGGTTTGAAATAACAAGTAAATATTCACAATTGAGTGTTTCTATTATCAAATTTTGAGCTAAAAAAAGCCTGCTCACAATGCAAGCAGGCTTCGTATTTAAATCAAGTTTGATGATTTTACAGATTATGAAAAACCAATCCATTTTCCTCAGCATCAATTAAAATCTTTTGATTGGGAGCAATACTTTCCGACAAAATTTGTTTCGACAATTCGTTAAGAACCTCTCTTTGCAACACCCTTTTAATTGGACGGGCACCAAATTGAGGATCAAAACCAACGTTTCCAAGGTAAGTAACTGCCTTTTCGCTTAACTCAATGCTAATTTCATTTTTCATGAGCATCGATTTTACCATCTCAAACTGTAATCGAACAATTTGTTTTACTTCTTCCCGATCCAATGGAGTAAAAACAATGGTTTCATCAATACGATTTAAAAATTCAGGACGAATGGTCTTTTTCAACAAATCGAGAACTTCATTTCGAGCTTCCCATATTAATTCTCCTTTATTGCCCGAATCCATTTTCGAAATCTTTTCCTGAATCAGGTGAGAACCCACATTTGAAGTCATGATGATAATCGTATTCTTGAAATCAACAACTCTTCCTTTGTTATCCGTAAGTCTGCCATCATCCAATACTTGCAAAAGAATATTGAAAACATCGGGATGCGCTTTCTCAATCTCATCAAGAAGAACAACAGAGTATGGCTTTCTGCGAACCGCTTCGGTTAATTGCCCACCTTCATCGTAGCCAACATATCCCGGAGGAGCTCCAATCAATCTTGAAACTGAATGACGTTCCTGATATTCGGACATATCAATTCTAGTCATGTAGTTTTCATTATCGAACAGAAATTCGGCCAATGCTTTTGCCAATTCCGTTTTCCCCACTCCAGTCGTTCCCAAGAAGATGAACGATCCAATTGGCCTTTTCACATCCTGCAAGCCCGCTCTGCTTCTTCGAACAGCATCTGCAACAGCCGAAATTGCCTCCTCTTGCCCTACCACTCGTTTATGAAGCTCTGTTTCCAAGCCAAGTAATTTTTGCCTTTCACTTTTTAGCATCCTGTTGACAGGAATTCCCGTCCAGCGCGATACCACATAAGCAATGTCTTCACTTCCAACCTCCTCTTTAATCATGGCATCTGAATTCTGATTAATTTTCAGTTGTTCATTCAAACGCTCAATTTCTTCCTCAACCTCTTTAACTCTGCCATAACGAATTTCTGCAACCCTGGCGTAATCACCTTCACGCTCTGCTTTTTCGGCCTCGTACTTCAGGTTTTCCAATTCTTCCTTATTCTTTTGAATGCCATCAATTACTTCGCGTTCAGCTTCCCATTTTGCCCGAAGACGATTTCTTTCATCATTCAACTCAGCAATTTCCCGCGACAAATCTTCCAATTTCTTTTTATCACCTTCCCGCTGAATTGCCATTCGTTCAATTTCCAACTGTTTAATCCTTCGTTCAATTTCATCCAGTTCTTCGGGCAATGAATTCATTTCCAAACGCAATTTGGCAGCAGCCTCATCAATCAAATCAATCGCCTTATCCGGCAAAAACCGATCTGAAATATATCTTTGAGATAACTCAACGGCAGCTATAATTGCTTCATCTTTAATCTGAACCTTATGATGATTTTCATATCGCTCTTTTAATCCACGAAGAATGGAAATTGCACTTAGGGTATCTGGCTCATTCACCATAACCTTTTGAAAACGTCTCTCTAAAGCTTTGTCCTTTTCAAAATACTTTTGATATTCATCTAAGGTAGTCGCACCAATTGCACGCAAATCACCACGAGCCAATGCCGGTTTTAAAATATTGGCCGCATCCATAGCACCTTCGCCTTTTCCTGCACCAATCAAAGTGTGAATCTCATCAATGAACAAAACAATATCTCCATCCGACTCAACGACCTCTTTCACCACTGATTTTAACCGCTCCTCAAATTCACCTTTGTATTTTGCTCCCGCAATCAATGCACCCATATCCAGAGAAAAAACCTGTTTGTTTTTCAAATTATCCGGAACATCACCCTTAACAATACGATGAGCCAATCCTTCGGCAATAGCTGTTTTTCCCACACCTGGTTCTCCAATTAAAATCGGGTTATTTTTCGTTCTTCGCGATAAAATCTGAAGAATTCTTCTAATTTCCTCATCACGGCCAATTACAGGGTCTAATTTTCCGTTTCTAGCTCGCTCATTTAAATCAATTGCAAATCTTCGCAAAGAATTAAATGTATCCTCTGCCGTTTGAGAATCGACCTTTGCTCCTTTTCGTAATTCATTGATAGCCACAGTAAAATCTTTCTCATTAATTTGATTATCCTTAAACAGATTTGAAATTTGATCCTTCCCTTTTAAAAGACCTAACAAAATATGCTCAAGAGAAACAAACTGATCACCCATTTTATTTGAAATCTCAGTTGAAAACTGCAAAGCACTTGTGGCTTCTCTTGAAAGGTAAGGATCACCTCCAACTACCTTTGGATAGCTTTCCAAAATCTTATCTAAGACCAACGAGAAGTTTATTAAGTTTACTCCTAACTTCTTAAATAGAAAATTGGTGATATTCTCTCCTTCTACCAAAACACCCTTTAAAATGTGTCCGGTATTAACTGCCTGCTGTTGTTTACCCGCTGCTAACTGAAAAGCCTTTTCAATTGCCTGCTGCGATTTAATTGTAAAATTATTGTAGTTCATATTTTTGATTTTACGACTTCATTTATTATAAAATGGCTAATTGTCATTCAAAACGAATCATTCAAAACATTTGCCAAATTGACAATGAGGTCAATAAGCAGAAAAAATGTCTGAACTACAGCAAAACAATCAGTCAATTTGACATATTGTCAACAACTTACCTGAAAACATTTCCGATATGCTGTTAAACAAACAAAAAAACAGTGACACATCTGTATAATTATATATATTTACAAACTGAAATTTAAAACAAATAAAGATACAATATGAAAGCAACTACAACTTGGACTCAAGGAACGTCTTCAATTATTACAGATAACAGAGGTCACGAAGTTACAATTGACCTACCGGCAGGAAAAGGTGGAGAAGATTTAGGAGCTACAGCATTTGAATTGTGCTTAATGAGCTACTCCGGATGCGTAAATACAATTTTCAATATCGTTGCAAAAAAAATGAGAATTGAATTTACTGCTCTTGAAGTAGATACTACCGGATTTCAGAAAGATGACGCTCCAACCTTTACTGATGTTGAAGTTGAATTGAGAATTGACTCTAATGCAAGTGATGAAAAAATCGACAAGTGCTTACAACAAACTTTGAAAATGTGTCCTGTAGGTGTTTTATTTCACCAAGCAGGTGTGGACACAACATACCAAATTCGTAAAATGCAAAAAGCATAAACTAATATTCCATTAGTACTTTAATCCCTTGTTTGCGCAAGGGATTTTTTTTTGCATTTATCGCCATTAACAAATCATTAACGCCAACATAGCCTTCTACTTGCTTAAAAACTAAAAATAAAAGACTAATTTGTATTTTATTTCACATAAACACATAGAATATGAAAATTTTACTGGTGGCTGCAATATTATTAACCAGCCTTACAAGTTTTGGTCAGAAGGAACAAAGCAGCATATTGGTAGGGCAAAAAGCTCCTATGTTTAAGGCAATGGATCAATATGGTAAAACAATAACAAGCGATGAAATTTTAAAGAATGAGCAACTAATCGTTGTATTTTACCGCGGACAGTGGTGTCCTTACTGTAATAAGCACCTATCTCATCTACAAGATCATGTTGGAGATTTTAAAAAATCAGGTGCCCGATTGGTAGCAATTACTCCAGAAACCACTATGAATGTTAGTAAAACAATAGATAAGACAAAAGCAGAATATTCCATTCTGCACGATGTAGATTCCAAAATCATGAAACAATACGGTGTTGATTTTGTATTACCTGAAAAATTACAGAAAAAATATAAGGAATATGGTATTGATCTTGCCGCTTCAAATGGAAATGATGATCAAACACTTCCTGTTCCAGCAACTTATGTGATTGGAAAAGATGGCATCGTAAAATATGTGCAGTATGATCCTGATTACAAAAACAGATCGAATGCTGAAGAAATAATAAAACATTTGTAATATTTTATTATTCGCTTTAATTACAAAAAATCTCTAATAAAAAAGGAGTTAAACAATTTAGTTTAACTCCTTTCATATTTTATCCATCACAATTACTTCAGACGTTTTCTGGTAATTCGTATGTGGCCTTCGGGAAGTATCTTAACCCATAATATTTCTATCAGAAGCAATAATCTTCTTAAAACATCAAAATAAAGTGTAAAGTAAAAAAACAAGCTGGTTAACCAGATAACAATCACATTAAACCAAAAAGTATTCACAAGATAATTTCCAATTCGTTTCTGAGATGAAAATAGTTGGGCTCTTCCCATTTTATTCCCGGGAATTTGAAAAACAGGGTCTTTTAATTGAATCAATTCACCTTTAAATTCAACAATTTTATTTAGCTCTCTTCGATTTAAAACAATCTGTTCAATAGCTTCGTTATGGTGTTTTTGTTTGAATTCAAACAATCCATTTTTACCTCCGTATTGTTCCAATAAGTTTAGGTAAGCCTGATCTCTTTTATCTGACTCGGTTTTATAATTAGCCCACCCGTTTTGCTTAATTTTCTTTAGCCATTCCAACAAATCAACCGAAGAGTTCACAAATCCGTTTTCGGTAAGTTCCACTCCACTTGGCAAAGTATACAAGTCTGCCAATTTTCCAAATTCGTTCTGCAATACCTGCAACTGTTTTAAATTGCTTGTTTGCAACCAGCTTTGGTATCGCTGCTTTAATTCAGGAACATAGAATGATGACCGAAACGAAGCCTCACTCATTTTTTGTTCATAATCAAAAAACTGACTCTCAAAATCGTTGTTTCTGAATTGTTCTACTATTAAAGCTTCATAAGCCCAACGTGAAGTCATTAAATCGCCAACAAACGGCACGTATTTTTGCGAAGTTATAGCCGGATGTAATTTTGTAAAGTTCACAATTACACCGGAGAACAATAGCTGTGGCACCAAAATAAAAGGGATAGAAACATAAACCGCCACAACAGTATTCAAGGCTGCCGACAAATTTAAGCCAATCATATTAGCGCAGGCGGATGCCGTATACAAAACCAACCAATATTCTAAAGTCAATCCTTTAATTTCGAGAATAGTATTAGCTATTAAAACAAACAGCAAGGTTTGAATTGCCGAAATTACAAGCATCACAATTACCTTTGAATTTAAGTAGCTAAACCGGCTTAAATTGAGAAAGGATTCCCTCTTCATAATTCTCCGGTCATGAAGAATTTCTTCTGCTGAAATAATCAATCCTAAAAAGAGAGATACCACCACAGCCATAAAAATAAAGGAGGGGATATTTTCATTATTTGAGAAAATATAAGCCGTAGGATCATCATCCGTGCCACTAATATATTTGGTGAAATATCCCAATATAACTGCTAAAACAGGAGCTTCAAGGAGAGTAATAAAAATATACTGTTTATTGCTGATTTTCGCTTTTACATCACGCGCCAAATAGATCTTTAACTGCTCTGTTCGTTTGGGAATACTAAAATAATTGATTGGAATCATTCGTTTCCGCTTTGGTATCTTAACCGGATTCTTCGCTTCAATATTCTCTTTGTACAATTCGTACCATTCATCGGAACTTCTCTTTCTTTTACGGATTTGCCTGCCGTACTCATTCATCATTCGGGTTTCCACAATTCTTAGAATCTGCTCCGAATTTACATTACCACAAGTCAAGCACTCGCTTTCATCTGCTTTAACATACTGACTTTGAGTTTTAAAATAGACTACTGCATCAATTGGATTTCCAAAATAGATCACTTTTCCACCTTGATCCATAATAATTAACTTATCCAGCAGCTTAAAAATATCTGATGATGGTTGATGAATGTTACACATCACCAATTTCCCTTTTAAAACCTGTCTTTTCAGCAACAACATCACCTTTTCAGAATCCATACTCGATAATCCGGAAGTAGGCTCATCCACAAACAAAACCGAAGGTTCCCGCATTAATTCCAATGCAATATTTAAGCGCTTTCTTTGTCCGCCACTCAAAACCTTGTTAATAGGATCTCCAACTTTTAGATCTCTGGCTTCAACCAAATCAAAATTTTCAATGGTATCATCTATAATATTCTCAATTGTTTCCTCATCCAAATTATCGAAACATAGCTTGGCGTTAAAAAACAAATTCTGGTAAACTGTTAATTCCTCAACCAACAAATCATCCTGAGGAACGTATCCAATAACGCCCTCAAGTTCCTCTTTATCCTTATGAAGATGATATCCATTAATATATATATCGCCCTGATTTAAAGGTAAATTCCCATTCAACACATTTAGCAAGGTAGATTTTCCTGTACCACTGCCTCCCATTATTCCAATCAGCTGTCCTGATTCTACATGAAAATTAACCGGGAATACACCATTATTAGACCCGGGGAACCTAAATTCAATATTTTTAGCAACGAAGCGAATATCGGAAAGATTTTTCCGCTCAATAAATACCGATACAATTTGGGAATAGTATATTGGATCAATTCTATGACTTCTAATCACAGATCCATACGAGAGTATATAGGCACGATCCAATTTAATATTATGGCCGTTTAAAAAAAGGTTGTACTCACCAAAATATTTCATCAGAAAAGTATTCGTACTTTCAAGATGCAGAATAAATAAACGACCTCGTAGTCTGGGACTAAAAATATGCTTAACAACCTCATGTTCAAAGGACTCATTAGCATCAACAATCAATAAATACGGATTAAACGGGATAGAATATTCAGTTCCCAAAATAAACTGCAGACTGTATTCAAATTCTTCTTTAGGTATTTTAAATGCTTTAGAAACCGTCTTTACAAATCCAAGTTCTTCCGGACCAGTATATTCAGAATCATCAATAAATTCAAGAAGCTGCAACATAATCCAAACTTTCTGTTCCTGCTCCGCCTCCTCAACTAATTTTGCACAAACATCTGCCACTTGCTTGTGTTTGTTTTGAATTGTATCCTTATTTCCTTTCGCGTAATATGATTCTTTTAGGTAACGATTGAAATTATCTAAATATCTTTCATGCCATTCCTTACTAAACCGCTTCACTAAATACTTTGAAACAACATCTCGCGCAGCGATCTCAAAACCAACCTGTTGTTCATCCACAATAATGGCGAAAAGTTGCATTAAAGCATTTAGTACTGACTCATTCATGGGGTAATTATAGAAGTTAAATTTTTGCTAAAGGCCTAATTTAGATAAATTCCCCGAGCTATGGAAAAGTTCTTTTTTATAAGACTCAAATTCCATAAGGTAATTTCCTGAAATTAATCAAAATCAGATCCCGTTTATCCTATTTCAGAGTAGCAAAAAAATACATTAAGGATTTTTAACATCTATTCGCAACCGTTTATCAAAGATTTTCGTATATTTAAATAATTAGGTGACACAAAAGGTTTTTCATAGATAATAGATTTAGGTTATTGATTAGATTAAAAAGCCTAGGTAAGTACCTAGGTTTTTTTTAATCATTTATTTTGGAAAACCTATATTGTTGCAAACGTACCGAGCTTCGTATTTTTAGCAACAATTAACTTTTGTTAAATGCACTTAACTAAAGAATGCAGTATGTTTGTAAAGTAGACGAGTGGTAAACGTTTTTTCATAGATAGTAGATTTAGGTTAGTAATTAGTGGTTAGTAGAAAAGCTTGGGTGGGGATCCAAGCTTTTTTCTGTTTACCTTTTTTTTCATTTCTGATTTA
>NZ_JAUCMW010000023.1:65965-71065 GCF_030372765.1 Labilibaculum sp. K2S
TAGCATTCTTTAACTTTTGTTAAATGCACTTAACGAAAGAATGCAGTATGTTTGTAAAGTAAACGAGTGGTAAACGTTTTTTCATAGAAAATAGATTTAGGTTAGTAAATAGTGGTTAGTAGAAAAGCTTGGGTGGGGATCCAGGCTTTTTTCTTTTTTAATAAATACGATAAAAATCAAGCCCTACAGAAGATATGAAAGAGTACATATAGTTTATAATTACTTAAGATCATCTTAATGTAGTTTACTCGTCTCTTATCTACTTTTGAAATGTAAAAACACACAGATGTTTTTTTTCATAGATTAGTTACTATTAGTGGTTAGATTAAAATCCGGGTGGGGATCCGGATTTTTTTCATTTACTCATATTTTGTTTAAAAACTTACAACTCTTTCTCAAAACAAACGCTCTCTTTTACGCCTGCATATTGTCCGTAATTGAGAATAAATTGGTAACTATTCTTTTGGTAGAGTACGATTGCCTCGGGTTGTTTCACTCCGGTTTCCAATATGCATTTTTCAAACCCCAGCTCTCTGGCCCAGTTTTCCAATTCCTGTAAAACTTTTGATGCAGTCCCCTTCCCTCTGCACTCCGGTAAAACAAACATTCGCTTCACTTCCACGATTAATGGTTCGTATTCCTTTATGGCACCGCAACCAACTGGTTTCCCATCTTCATAAGCCAATACCACATACTTAATTTGATCCAATTTATTGAATTGAGAATAGAAAGAATGAGCTTCTCCGTCCCGTATCGCTAAATCAGAATCAAGTAATCTAACGAGATCAATAAAATCTTTATTTTTTAAATTGGTTCGTTTTAATATAATCATTATTATTTTATTTGTATACCAATCACAAATCTGCCCTCTGCCCTTTATTGAACTCCTTAATTAAACGAAGAGCCTGTTCCTTATCTTTTGCAAAAATTACAATTTCGACAGGATTGATTCCACCAGCAGAAACATGCCAAGGAGCAATAGTTCCCATTAGTTCGTTTTTTATATTTACGGCAATCCCATTCTCGGTAAGGATATCCTTTATTATCTCAGAATCTATTGGGCTTCCCGAATAAATTACAATTAAATCCAAATCGTTTTGTTTTGTTGTCATATCATCAAATAGTAAACGGTTTAAAAAATTAGCTTCTCCTGTTTTATCAAAATCGATCATTAAAATTAATTATTAATCACCAATAGAACTCAATTTATATTCTAAAAAGATAAAAACAGGCAGTCTTTCATAAAACACTCATACTTACCAATCATGTTAAAAAATCTTAAAAACAACTTAGGTTAATTCCTTCTTGTATATTTTTTATTTTAATTTTTAGCTCAAAATTGTACTTTCGCTTAAATTGGAAATGAGAATTATATTGCGGTTTTCAATTTACACCGAATACAAAATTTCACATCAAAAAAATAATTTTATCAATAACCTTAAAAAGAAGTATCAAAAAATGAAACGTACTAGTATTATTCTTGCCTTTTTAGCTGTTGTTGTATGTCTTAGTGCTTGTAAAAAAGTTCCTCGATCGGGTAAAGTTAGCTTCAAATCGAGCACTGACAGCCTTAGTTATGCTTTAGGATATATTGAAGCCAATAATTTCAAAAAATCATTCGAACGAATTCCATTCCAAATGGATTCAGCGGATTATAAAAACATCGCCATAGCTATTGCAAAAACCCAATTAACAAAAAGCTATTCTGATTTTAGAATCAAACAATTCGACTCAATTAACGAAGATGCTTTCTACAAAGGATTTTTGAACCAATTGGCCTATGGAAAATCGTATTTCTCAGAAATGAGTGCAGATATTTATCTACGAAAAATCTTCAATGAAAAAAAAGCTGTGCAAGATTCCCTGCATAAAGAACTGCAAAAAACCAACCTTTTAAAAGGGCAAAAATTTTTGGAGGAAAATAAAAAACGTAAAGAAATAATTACAACAGAAAGTGGACTTCAGTACGAAATATTAAAAAAAGGTACTGGTAAAATACCTGTTGCTACAGATCGCGTTAAATGTGTGTATCACGGAACTTTACTTGACGGTACTGTTTTTGATAGTGCGAAAGAACGTGGAGACACAACAGCTTTCTACGTAAACCAGGTAGTTAAAGGTTGGACTGAAGCACTTCAGTTAATGCCCGAAGGATCGGAATGGAAATTATATCTGCCTGCAGAACTAGGATATGGTGAAAGAGGAAGCGGAGAAAAAATAGGTCCGAACGAAACGCTTATTTTTGATATCAACCTAATCGAGGTAATCGAAAAAAAAGATAAGAAGAAATAAATCTTGTAGGATTGAATAGTAAGAGGGATATCGAAAGGTATCCCTTTTCTATTTATACTTTGTTATAAATTAAAGAAAAACCTCTTTCTCTTGGTGGAAGCTTGCAGTAAGTTCTATAGAAGTTCCATCGCTTAATGAATCATTTCAGCCCTTAAAACAAATTATTATTTAAAAGATAAAGACTATATTTTACGGGTATTTTAGAAGACATGAACGACACGCATACTATATTTATAGTAACATTTACTACAAACATAGTAGGAATTAAAAAACAAGCTACTATATTTGTAGTAGAAATTACAAATAAAAAACTCTATGGATTTAAAATCATTGACAAAGGCCGAAGAACAAATCATGCAAATTATCTGGAAACTGCGTGAGGCTATTGTTAAAGATGTGCTCGAACAATTTAAAGGATCGAAACCAGCCTACACTACAGTAGCAACTGTTCTTAGTGTTTTGGAAAAGAAAGGATTTGTATCGCACCGAAAAATTGGAAACACTAAACTGTTCACACCTGCAATAAGTAAAGCAGAATACACCAAATTTCAATTCACCTCTTTATTGGGAAACTACTTTAATGGTTCGTTTCCTAAAATGGCCAGCTTTTTTGCCAAAGAAAACGATTTAGACATTTCCGATTTGGAAAATATTATGAAACAAGCCGAAGAAGAGATGAAAAAAGATCAGCAAAAAGAGAACTAATTATGGAAGCATTGATAGAAATATTACTTCGGGCATCAATGAGCATGGCTTTACTGTATTCATTGTACTGGTTGCTTTTACGACAATCGACTCACTTTAAAGCGAATCGTTACTTTTTACTGGCAAGCCTCCTAATTTCTGTTGTAATGGCAATTGTTCCAGTTCATTATCAAGTTATGATTTCAACCCCTTCAATTCCTGTTTTGAATGATTACAATGGCGCTTTTAAAAATAACATTGCAAATTCTGCAATTGAAGAGACGGCCTATAATTTTTCATTGCTTAGTTTATTGTATGTGTTATATTTTGCAGGAGCGGCAATTGTACTGCTAAGAATAGTAATTCAATGCAGAAAGCCATTGCAAATTATAGCCAAATCAACACCTAAAAAAATCAATAATTGTTTGATTTATGAGAATGAGATTTACAATACTCCCTTCTCATTTTTCAATCGCATATTAATCAATCCTAAATATTTTAAACAAGACGAAATCAACGACATTTTAACTCACGAAAAAGTGCACATTCACGAGCGTCATTGGATCGATCTGTTCATTATAGAGCTGTTAACAGTGTTTTTCTGGTTCAATCCATTTATATGGTTATTTGAACGAGCAATAAAACAAAACCATGAATATCTGGCTGACGAAGGTGTATTAACCCGGGGCCATTCACCTGTCAGGTATCAGGCATTATTAATTAACCAGCTAATGGGCACTCAGGTAATTGGATTAGCCAATCACTTTAGTTCTGCCCAAGGCCCAACCCGATTTAAAATGATGACGAAAGAGAAAACAGCGAAACGCAAATTGTTTCGAATGATATGGGGAATTCCTATACTGGCTATTCTTCTGGTAGCTTTTGCCGAACCAGAGTACAAAACTACAGCAACTGATCCTGTAACAGAAAACACTTCTGTAATTCCAATTAATGAAGAGACCGTTAAAGTTCATGGATCTGTTCGTAATGAAGATGGAACTGCACTTACAGGTGCTTCAGTAATTATAAAAGGAACAACAACAGGTGCTGTTGCTGATAAAGAGGGGAAATTTGAGCTGAATGTACCCAAATCTGCAAAAAGTGAAATTATTGTTTCGTATGTAGGCTACAAAACGGCCGTAGTGACAGTAAATCCGCAATTGAAAGAAAAAACTTTTAATCTCCAACTGAAAAAAGAAGTCATTGGAATTAAAATTAACACCAATACATTGTCTTCAGACGGAGATGTACCACCTCCACCACCAGCAACCGAAGAATTTTCAAAATCGGATGAACCTGTTTTTATTGTTGTAGAAGATATGCCACAATACAATCAAGGATTATACGGATTAGAAAAGTACGTGCAAAAACAAAAGAACAAACTCTTTTTTGAGGGCAAAAAACTTGAAGGAAAAGCAACTATTGGTTTTACCATAAATGAAAAAGGGGAAGTAACCAATATTCAGATCCTTACCAAAAGCAATGATATAGCTGCAAAAGCTGCCACAAAAATTGCAGGCGAAATGGAAAATTGGAAACCTGGATCACAACGAGGAAAAGCTGTTCCTGTCAATTTTGCGATGGAATTAGAATTTTAAAAAACAAATAAAGTTGAAAAGAGATGCCAAATTGGTGTCTCTTTTTGTTTTGTCACAAGGCATTTTGACCATTGCATGAGACCGGCTAAAACTTTTTTACATTGAAAAATTTGAGAGAAAAGAGGTGCCGATAATTAATGGTAAATTAAACGTAAGTCAAGATTAAAAAAGAACTCATATGAAAAAAATTATTTTATTTTGCATTGGGCTATCAATGCTTTTATTTAGTTGCAACTTAAATAATGAGGATGATATTTTAAAAAAAGGATCTGTTGTTATTCAAGGTAAAATTGAGAATTTAAACTCAAAATACATTTGTATTGCCTTTCAAGATATTGTTCGGGGTCAAGCTCATTATACGCAAATCATTGATACTTTAACCGGAAACTTTCATTTTGTTTTTGATATTTATCATGAACAAGACATTAATTTAGAATACAATAATGAATATAGCACATTGTATGTAGAACCTGTGTATTTCGGTGTATATGTGCCACCCATTTCGGTGATGTTGTGCCACTAAAAA
>NZ_JAUCMW010000024.1 GCF_030372765.1 Labilibaculum sp. K2S
CAATTCCTGATCAGAATATTCCGCGGGAATTATATTTTTCTCACTCAGGTGAACATCTGGTTTATCCTTATAACTTCTTACGACGGTGATTTCAAAATAATCAAGTAAATCCAATGGGAGTAGAAAGCCTACAATACTTTCAAAGTGTATATTCTCTGACATAGGTAATGGTTATAAACTCATAACAAAATTATAACTTCTATTTTTGATCCCCAAATTTCCTGCTTGATCCCATTGCACGCAATGTCCTTACGATTGGATTGAAGATTACAAAAATATCAAAAAACAGGGCTTTAACTTTTCGCTTTCGCCTTACATAAACTCAACTAAAAAGAATATCTTAGTTAGGTTAAAAAAAAGCTGTATCTATAAATAATATGAGGGGTGTTTCTCTTGCAAAAACAGAAGCTCTTCCAATCGATATTTTGATAGAAAGAAGACCATAGGATGACACCTATTTGATGTATGAAAATCTATTTGGAAGAACTAAAAAAATTAATTTTACAGAAAGCCTTTGCAGGCGAATTGACAAATTCCGAAGGAATGATATATAGTAACGATGGGATTAATGTGCCACCCTTTCAGGGCTTTTCCTTTTTCGATGGGTTCGCCTATTCGATGGATTAAAATCCATCGTTATTATATTTTGTCCTTTCAGGACATAACAACAACTTACAAAAAACAACCGTGTAATACAGAGATAAATGATCAAAAAACAGACAAAGATTCCGGACCAATCAATTCTGAATGAAAACAAGATCTTATTCCACTATATTGATAGTTTTCAAAGCGATTTTATGAATCAAGGATTGGATTATGACATAATTAGTATCGGAAAATTATTCTTCACCAGTAGTCCCAAATGGGCTGATAACTTAATGTCATTAAGAGATAAAATAGTAGGAATGTTTGGATTAAAAACAACTTCTCAGCTTACTGCCGAACAAAGGGACACAGATAGTTTTAAGTTTGAGCCGGGTGAGCAACTCGATATTTTTAAACTTTATATTAGAACAGAAAATGAACTTATTATGGGTGAGGATGATAAACACTTAAGCTTTCGATTTTCGTTATTGCTTGATAATATAAATGATGGTACTATAAAACAGAGAATTACATTGACAACCGGGGTTGAATTTAAAAATTTATTTGGCAGACTTTATTTTTTCCCAGTCAAGCCATTTCATCAACTTATTGTAAAGAGAACGCTAAAAAGAATGATTCAGAAGATAGAAAAGGAAAATGATTAAAAACCACCTCCAACACTGGCAACCGTTGCACATTCCTTATCGTATTTCAAAAATAAAATGAGAGCTTTAAGCCTTTGTGAATACACAAGCTTTCATGGCATTTTTTTATTGCAGGCAACTTTATGAGGAAGACCAATACCGTAAAAATGCCGCATGCAACACCCCTATTGACAATACATTACATTCTCTTTGTTGATAATATCCAATGGCATGTATTGATGCAAAGGAACATCTGTTTTTAAAACAATGTTTTTGTACAAAGACTGCATGCCTAAGTAGCCTTGCATTTTAGGCTTTTGATGAATCAGATAATCGATAGCCCCACCATTTAGCAATCGTAAGTTTGATTGCAGTAAATCGTAGCCTACCACCCGCAATTGATTTGTTTCTTTGAATTGAATCAACTGCTCGGTCAGCTTATAGGTTTTCGAATTGGGTATAAAAAGATGAACCGGATTTTCATGTTTCAAGAGTACATTCAAGAAATCATCGGCATTCATCTGATCTTTTTCGAGATTTACTTCATGAATATTTACATGACTGATCTGATTTTCGTCGAAATAGCTTCGGAAGCCTTCTATTCTGTTTTTTATGATTTGCTCTTTAATATCCGATTCGCTGAAAGTGGTGATGTAAATCTCGTAATCCGACAAGTATTTATCGTGCAGCAGGCAAGCTCCCAAAACGCCGCTTCGGTAGGAATCCTGACCAATAAAAGTAAGCTGTCCTCCATCAATAATATTTGAATCGACAAACACATATGGCTTTCCTTTTTCTCTTAATTTGCTTAGCAAATCGGTTTGCTGATGAAATGCCGACGGAGCAATAATAAAACCATCTGCATCGGTATTCAATATCCGATTTAACTGCATTGCCTGAGAACCATCGTTGGCCACAAAACAATAACCGGCCGTAAAACCCATTTGTCCGAATTCTGCACAGCCATCTTCTATGCCTTCTTTAAGCATCAGCCAATAATTGTTTTCCTCGGGCAAGATTACCGAAATCCGATAGGTCTTATTCAGCTTTAAATGACGCGCCATTACATTTGAGGAATAATTCCCTTCTTTAGCAATTTTGAGCACTTTCTCGCGGGTTGCTTCGGCTACCCTGCCTCTGTTGTGCAAAACTCGGTCGACCGTACCAATTGATACATCTGCCTTTCGGGCTATTTCCTTAATTGTAATTCGTTTCACCATCTAAAAAAACTTCTGTTTGCAATGCAAATGTAAGCACAATATACTATATTTGTCATCAAGTGTTAACGTACACGCAAAATATATCCTTTATTCGTAAAGGTTTTTTTCAGAAAATATGCGGTAACGTTACCGCAAACTAACAATATGACTATTTCTTCACATTAAAATTTAAAAAACATCAGGTTATGAGACAGTTAAATAGAGAAACAGTACCGTCACAAGAATTACCAATTAAGATTCTTCAATTTGGAGAAGGAAACTTTTTACGTGCCTTTGTTGATTGGATGGTTGACATCATGAACAAAGAGCACAATTACAACTCAGGAGTTGCGATTGTTCAGCCTATCGAGTTTGGTATGACTGATATGCTAAGAAAACAAGACAATTTATATCATCATATTTACCGTGGATTGAAAGATGGAAAAGCAATCAGCGAAACCAGATTGATCTCCTGCGTACAAAAAGCAATCAACCCTTTCGAACAAAAGAAAGAATACGAAGATCTGGCTATTCTGAATGAATTGGAATTGGTGATTTCGAATACAACCGAAGCAGGTATTGTTTTTAAATCGGACGACTGTCCTAAAGAAGGCGAACTAGCTTCTACCTATCCTGGAAAATTGACACAGCTTCTTTTGAGTCGATTCACTCATTTTAACGGTGATCCTGCAAAAGGATTGAAGTTTATTCCTGTAGAATTGATCGACAAAAACGGTGAAAAGCTTAAAAAAGCGATTTTAGACTATGCCAAATTATGGGATTTATCCGAAGAGTTTACTCAATGGGTTAACAATTGCAATTATTTTGCAAATACTTTGGTAGACCGTATTGTTCCAGGATATCCAAAAGACGAAATTGACGAGATTAAAAAATCAATCGGATTTGATGATAATTTAGTGGTATCCTCTGAAATTTTCCACTTATGGGTGATTGAAGGATGCGAAGAAATACAAAAAGCTTTTCCTGCTGACAAATGTGGCTTGAACGTAATTTACACAAAAGATTTAAGCCCTTACCGTACCCGAAAAGTTCGTATTCTGAATGGCGCTCATACATCCATGGTTCCTGTTGCTTTGCTAAACGGCATTGAAACAGTTCGCGAATCGGTTGAGAGCAAGAATGTAGGTGAGTTTGTCCGCCACATCATTTTTAATGAAATTGCACCAACTATAAATCTGCCAAAAGCAGAATTGGAATTGTACGCAACCGAAGTTTTGGAACGATTCATGAATCCATACATTCATCATGAATTAAAATCAATCGCTCTAAACTCCATTTCTAAATACAAAGTACGTGTATTGCCTTCGCTGCTTGACTCTTTGAAAACAAACAACAAGTTGCCTGAAGGATTGGTGTTGGCATTTACCTATTTAATTAAATTATATCTGTCGGAATCATTTAAAATTCGGGACAATAATGAAGTAGTTGCCTTCTTCTCCGCCCTTTCAGCCACATCAGAAACTCCGGAAGCAATCATCCGTAAAGTATTGGGCGAAGTTTCATTCTGGGATACAGATTTAAATCAGATTAACGGTTTAACAGAAATGATGACCAGTCAGCTGGAACTGTTGAATAAAGATGTGGCTATTGGCAACTTTAAATTTTAACAAGCATGAATAAAGCAATCACGATAAACAGCAGCGACAATCTTGCCGTTGCTCTTACCAATCTGGCAAAAGGGGATGTTATTTCTGTTAATGAAAATAACATCACTTTACAGGAAGATATTAAGGCAAAACACAAGTTTTTAATTAATGATCTTGCTGTTGGCGATGAAATGTTTATGTACGGTTTGGTGGTAGGTACAGCCAGCAAAACCATCAAGAGCGGCGAGGCGATTACCGTAGATAATACAGAACACAAAGCAACTGAATACGATCCAAACAAAACAAGCGAGTTTCATTGGACTGCACCAAATGTTGAACGATTCAAAGATAAAACTTTCATGGGTTATCACCGGGCTGACGGACAAGTTGGTACGGCCAATAACTGGTTGGTATTGCCTTTGGTATTTTGCGAAAACAGAAATGTTTTAACCCTGAAAAAGGCTTTCGAAAAAGTTTTGGGTAAGAAAAAGACCAATCCATACGAAAATTTAGTTCAGGATATGGCTGCCGGTTATCAATCGGGAGTTTCTTTCGAAGGATTGTCATTGGCAAAAGCAGAGGATCTTGATCAAAAACAAGTTTTCGATCAGATAAATATCAAATTCATCACCCATGAAGGTGGCTGTGGTGGTACTCGTGAAGACAGCGATAGCTTGTGTAGATTACTGGCTGGCTATTTAAAAAATCCGAATGTAGCAGGAGCTACCGTATTGAGTTTGGGTTGTCAGAATGCACAAATAAGCATTTTACAAGAGGCAATCAAAAGTCTGGATCCAAATCTGGACAAACCAGTATTAATTTTTGATCAGCAAACAATTGGCAATGAAGCCGTAATGCTTGAGAAAGCCATTAAGGAAACATTCAAAGGTCTTGTTGAAGCCAATAAAATAGAGCGCAAACCTGCTCCTCTTTCGAAATTAACCATTGGTTTGGAATGTGGTGGATCTGATGGATTTTCTGGTATCTCTGCCAATCCTGCTTTGGGACGGGTTGCTGATTTAATTACTGCGTTGGGTGGTAAAGCAATTCTATCGGAGTTTCCTGAATTGTGTGGCGTTGAACAAGAATTGATGAGCAGAACCGGAAATCCGGAACACGCTGAAAAATTCATTACAATCATGCGTGATTATGCACAAGCAGCAATTAATGCAGGATCTGGTTTTGATATGAACCCTTCTCCGGGTAATATTAAAGACGGCCTGATTACTGATGCGATGAAATCAGCTGGCGCTTCAAAAAAAGGAGGTTCCTCTCCTATTAATGATGTGCTGGATTATACCGAATACGTAAAACATGATGGTCTTAGTTTGCTGTGCACACCAGGCAACGATGTTGAATCGACAACCGGGTTGGTTGGATCGGGTGCCAATGTGGTTTTATTCACCACAGGTTTAGGAACACCTACGGGAAATCCTGTTGCTCCTGTACTAAAAGTATCTTCGAATACCGACCTTGCTAAAAAAATGTCGGACATTATTGATATTAACGCAGGGGTTGTTATAGATGGCACTCAATCGTTAGACGAATTGGGAGAAAGCATGTTGGAGCACATTATAAAAGTTGCCAGCGGAGAGATTGAGTGCAAAGCGGATCAATTGAATCAGGAAGATTTTATTCCCTGGAAAAGAGGTGTGTCTTTGTAACAACAGACCGTTAGAAAATAGATGTAATAGATTTCAAATCTTTACACCAAATTAAAACCCGATTGCCAATGCTTTTTGCATGAACAATCGGGTTTTTCATTTGCAACAACAAAATTGAATTCGATTTTAATAAAGTCTATTTTGGAATTAAATTGGTATTATTTATATGTTTTGGGCTTAACTGTTGCTTTAATACTTTGAATAGTTCCACTTAGCACTTCAAATTTTTGCTGTAAGTCTTCCTTTGTTAGGTTGCTTTCACCTTTAAATTCGAAACGTTCCCGTCCTACCCCATTAAAATACGAGAAAATCTTACCGCTTTTTGTTCGGATTTTTAAATCGCCAACCGGCATAACAATTTCATCGAACCACAAAAAAAGAGATTCGTTTTCATATTCCACTTTAACTACTTTAATAGAAGAAGTATCTTCAGGATTCCATTTTTGATCGAATGTCCATTCCGGAGTTATTTTAGCAACAGAGCTGGAATCCATATTATTGGCGAACCATGAATAATTACCTGCTTTGCGATCACAATTGTAAAAATTGTATCTGTCACCATATAAGTAAGGTCTGTTTTTCTCCGGTTTATCCGGATAAAAAACGTGAAGAATAGATTTATCCCTCATTTCTGCAGGAAAACGGCAATTCAAAAAATAAAACTGAGCCTCATAATGATGCCGGGCTAAATAGAAACTATCCACTCCCATAAATTCACAATGACTCAATACCATTTTTTGATTTTCATTTGTAGTTGCAGCATGCCACACGGCTGCGGTATTCATCAACTCTTTAAAGCTTGAGTTTGAAATATAACACCATCCCCGGGGACAAACAAAATCAACACCACCTTCAAAATAACAGTTGTCGTGATAATACATTCCTTCCTTATAATTCCAAAGAGAAACAGTATCACCACCATTGCTGGTTACATTGCAATTTGTTATAATCGTACGTGTTCCTGTGCCATAAATGGTAAAAGCATGAGGCCCCAACTTGGGTTGAGTGTTTCTTATGGTGAGATTATCTAAAATAATATCATCCGCATGGATGTTGATAACTGCTGGGCCAATATAATCTCTGTTTTTTTGCCAATCTTCTCTTAGCTGAGCATATTGAATAATGGTACTGTCACGGTTTTCTCCGCGAATGGTCAGATAATCCTGTTCTATTCGTATCTTCTCATTGTACACACCATTCTTTACAAAGATCACCAAACGCTGATAATTGTAAAATGGCAAATGATCAATTGCCTCTGTCAGCGAGATATAATCTCCTGTTCCGTCAGCTGCAACTACAATATCACCCTTATTGCCTGCAATAGCACAGTTTGTAAAAACTGTCAACAATGCAATGATCCAGATATATTTCATTTATTCTATTTTAAATCATTTATAAATTTTGTCCTTAGCTTCTAACACACCGAAAAACAGCAATCTTCTTATCTTTCAAAAACAGTGTTAAGAAAATTAAGAATGTAGCCATGTGCTTCTTCGAACCATGGATGAAAAAGCCAAAAAGGATGGGGTGTATTTTCAATTGTATGTACTTCGTGATACGTTTTATTCCTATCGAGGATATGGAACAAAGAATCTCTTCCGGCATGAAAACGTGGCAACGCACTGTTTATGTACAGAGTTGTCGGCATATTTTCATCCACGTAGTTAATTGGAGATGCTTCCTTCCATAGTTCCGGATTTTCCTGGTAAGTAACTCCAAAAAACAGACTTGCAGCCGATGGCTTCTTTGGATTAGTTATTTTTCGGCTTTCATTTGGGTCAGTATAGTCAACAACACCATCTACATTCACCAACGCCTGCACCTTTGACGAGTAGTTGGAATAAACTGATTCAGGATCATCAAACTTTGTTATTCCTGCCGTAGCAGCCATAAAACTTGCAAGTGTGGCTCCCGATGAGCAACCCAATACCGCTATTTTCGTTGTGTCGATGCCATACAAATCACTATTGTGTTTTAAAAACCGAATGGCCTCCTTCAAGTCATAAATAGCAGCCGGGTATATAGCTTCAATTGACAAACGATACTCAACCGAAGCTGTTACATAACCATCAGCAGCCAACTGCTGCGCCATTGGAACCAAATGCGATTTATTACCAGACCGCCAACCGCCGCCATGAATCATCATAACAACTGGTCGTTTCTGCCCACATTCTCTGTTCGGAAGGAAAACATCCATGCGCAGCTTTCGGTTTGGTCTTAGCCGGTAAACTTGATTCGGTAATGATAGAAACTCACTGGAAACAATTTCTTTAACCGGTAAAGCTTGTGGAAAATCCTTCTTAATTTTTTTCCCTGCAGAATATACAGAAAACGAAGTATCCTTAGGAAATTCATTTTGCCCCCAGCCCATAATTGGGAACAAAATGAATAGAAGAAGAATTATTTTGTATTTCAACATTATTGTAATTTTTAATCAAAAAAAACGGTATTAACCAGATTCAGAATATCCTGTTTTTAAATTCAATGATAAGATTTCTGCATTTTGAATATTACTTTTTGTCTCCTAAATAAGAAACACTGCTGCCAGTAAGAAAATCTTCCCGAACCGGACTGAATACATCGATTAATACACCCGCTTCCAGACATACTGCTCCATGCAACATATTCGGCTCAATATAAACGCCGTCACCAACGCCAATCACCTTTTTCTCACCACCAATAGTAAACTCGAATTGACCACTTGCGCAACAGGTTGTTTGTGTGTGAAAATGCTGATGAGGTGCACCAACAGCTCCTTTCTCAAATTTCACCTTCACCATCATAATTTGATTGTCATAACCTAAAAACTGGCGGGAAACACCAGCGCCTAGGTCTTCCCATTCTAATTTTTCTGTCAAAATAAACTTTTCACTATTACGTTTCATATCTTCTTTTTAAAATGATTTAATTTTATATCTGCATTAGTCAGTAAAGTTAAACACTAATTCATCGTAAACCGATCAATATCCACATAACCGGAATCATTTATTTTATTCATCCGTTGAGCAAAGAAACCAATTTTACTACCAATCCATCTTCCTGTCGCTGCTGTAAATGGCAGCCCAATCGCCTGATAATCCAATCCATTCTCGGAGTATGAAAAATGACAAATTCCACCCGCCTCAATCTTAACTTTCAGAAACAAATCGGAAGATACGGGATGAAAATCCCCGGCATACTTCTCCTCCGATCCTTTACGTGCATTCATACAAGTTATCTCATTCAAAACCAATTCTCCATTTTTATTCTCTACCACTACTGAGGCATAATCCTGTCCCATGACTATCAATCCGAATCTTTCACCTTCATTTAAAAGTGATAATTTCACTTTTGCGACAGCCTCAAAAGACACAGCCGGCCATTTCTGAAGAAACAATGATGGTAGATCCCATAAATTAACAGATTCTTCAGGAGATGACTGACAATACAATCTGAAAACACTTTTTCCTGGAAAGCTTTTTCCCCAATCGAGACCAGGATTGGCATGCCATTGCCATAACAAAGAAGGTGCATCCCCATTAAACTCATCATCCATACCTGCAGGAGAAATCATCTCAGCCTGTTTAACAGCAGGCTTACGATATGTAATTACAGGCTCTCCTGTTCCGTCGCCGTCAGCATCATTACCAATCACAGGCCAATTGTCCTTCCAATTCATTGGTTGCAGATGCACAACACGTCCGTACGCTTCCTGATCCTGAAAATGAAGGAACCAATCTTCGCCACCTGCCAAACTAACCCAAGCTCCCTGATGAGGTCCGTTAATTTCTGTTTTGCCTTGACTCATGACCACCTTCGACTCATATCGCCCGGTAATATTTTTAGACCGAAGCACCAATTGCCAGCCTGTAGAAACTCCACCTGCAGGAGCAAAAATATAGTAGTATCCATTCTTTTTATAGAATTTAGGCCCCTCAACAGTTCCATTTCCATCATGCCCATCGAATACCAAAACGCCATCGTCCAACAATGCAGTTCCATCTGGTTTCATTCGGTTAACTGCTAAAATACTTTTAATACCTGCTCTTGAACCAGCGTAGCCATGTACCAAATAGGCTTGTCCGTCTTCATCCCAAAACGGGCAGGAATCTATCCATCCTTTGGCTTCCTTAATTAAAAGTGGTTCGCTCCATGGTCCCTCTGCTTTCTTCGACTTCAACATAAAAATTCCAAAATCGGGATCGCCGTAAAAAATATAAAATATTCCATTATGGTAACGTAAAGATGGAGCCCATATGCCATTACCATGTTGTATATTATTATAATGAGCTTCGGGCATTACTTTGGGTGAAGCATAAGCTATCAGTTGCCAATTTACCAAATCCCGGGAATGAAGAACAGGTAAAC
This sequence comes from Labilibaculum sp. K2S, assembly GCF_030372765.1. Classification (GTDB taxonomy): domain Bacteria; phylum Bacteroidota; class Bacteroidia; order Bacteroidales; family Marinifilaceae; genus Labilibaculum. The sequence continues at coordinate 10,047 of NZ_JAUCMW010000024.1, forward strand.
CCGGCGCACATCCAAAACTGGACGCTGTCATGAAAAAATCATCACCCACTCTAATGGCATCAGGATCGGAGTAATCAGCCTGAATAATTGGATTGGTATAAGTGCCATCACCATTATCGGCACTTTTGAGTGTTACCTGAACACCCTTGTAATCTTGCTTTACTGTTGGTGTTGAACAAGCCGAAAACATCAAATATATCACCACAAATACACAAATCAATTTACTGTTCATCTTTTAATTCTTTTTTTAGTTCCAATTCCGTATCTTTTAATGCACTCACTACTAAACGAGCCATTTCCTGTGCTCCATATTCATTAAAATGAGTGTTATCATTGCTACCATCAGGATAATTTTCCCAGACGCCAGGTTGAGCAATTAAAAATAACGCCCTGGATTTCTCTTCTCCTAATTTGGCTAGTAAATCTCCTGAAGATTTATGCACATCCAGCAAAACAACCTTTTTATCGGCAGCCACTTTCCTAATCACATCAGGGTATTCGCCATGCACATCATAAAATACTCCATTTTCATCAAAACGACGACGCATTAGGGGTGTCAATAATACAGGAATTCCTTTTTTAACACGTACATCATCCACAAAACGACTAAGGTTTTTATAAAAGTCATCAGGTGAAGTATATCTATCAATTTTTTGCTTGCTTTGATCGTTATGTCCAAATTGTATGAATACATAGTCACCCTTTCCTACTTTAGAGACCAAAGAATCCCATCGTCCCTCTTCAATAAAAGTACGGGTACTTCTTCCATTTTTTGCATGATTCTCAACAGTCATTTTTTCTGTAAAAAACTGGTTAAGTTTCATGCCCCAACCTGTTTCGGGATATTTATCGGCTTTTTTTTCTGCCATGGTAGAATCGCCGGCTAAAAACACCGTATGAGTTTGCGTGTCTGAACAACTTATCAATAACAGGACAATCCCTAACAAAATCAAATAATTTTTCACGGTAAATCTTTTTTATAATTGCAAAACAAGTTCGAATACACCACTATGTATTTTAAATAATATTGATTGATTTCCGATTAAAAAAAATGACATCAATCCTTTTAATCAGATAAAAAATGAACCAATAATTCTCTTTTTATTGCTGATTTAATTTTAAAAAACTAATTAGCAGGTTCATGTTGTGGATATACTCCCTTGTTGAAATATACTGATTATCTGAAGGATCAGGATAAGTGGAAGTATCTGTTTCATCACCCACACGTGTTGTTGAATACTCATCACTTTGTTTGTGATTCTGACCATCCCCGATGTAAGGATGGCTAATAAAAGCATGTTTCACCAACCACCTACTCTTCTGATCAAGGGATCCAATAATATTTTTCACCTCAGCCTCTGAAACAGCACCTGTAAAAACATTACGGTTTAGGTCGTAAAATCGTTGAGGTGTATCATTTTCCTCAAAACAAGCCTCCTTTAGAGGCGAATCTTTTGTCACTTTATCTATGTCAAGCTCATTAAGTCTTTTGTATTCAAACTTCAGTTCATCAAGTTGAATACGGCATTTGCCGTAGTAATGAGCCAATAACTTTTTATCATCGTTGTCAATGTAGTACGTCCCAAATTTCACATTCGATCCTTTACGATGTACATATATTGGCTTGTTGGTTCCTACTTCTACAAAAGTTGGATGAGTTCTATAAGTTTCGATTTGATTCGCCGGAAGTCTAGTTTTCTCCAACCATCGAATTGCATCAGGAACACGGGCAATAAATTTTTTATCGCCGGTATATTGATAAAATTTTAACAGAAGCATTGCATTTTTGCATGTTGTAGATGGCAAAAAAGCCGCCGGCTCATAGGTTCGGGCTCCTTCTGTTTCCATATTTAAATTGAGCTGCTGTCCCCAAGCTCCGCAAGCGTCCTGAGAAATCAGATAAAAATCCATTCCCCGGCGAATGGGTTCCAAAAACCGCTCTTCTCCTAAAGTCAGATAACTTTGAATCAAAAAATGAACGTTTTCCCAAATTACATCATCGTTAAATGTGTAAAACGAACTATAATCAGGATGACCTTGTTTATTGAAATCATATTTTAATGGATAACGCTGTGGCCAGCCCCCTGATGCATACTGACTTTTTAAGATAAAGCCAATTGCTTTGTCAAGAGCAGGTTTATAAGCCGGATCTAATTTCTCGAGATAGATTCTTAGTAAAAACCTTGCTGCATCAGATGTAATATCATCGTCGAAAGTAGAATTGCCATAATAATGCTGAAATTCTTCAAGTCTCCACCCATTTTTACCAACAGTATTATACCATTTCTTTAAGGAACGGTCACCAGCGAAATCGATCATGTAATTCCAGCCACCTTCGTTACTTTGCCCCCAAATAATAGCTGAAGCTACTTTTTGGGCTGCTTGGTAATAATATTCGTTTTTAGTGATTCGGTAAGCATCTAAAAATAAGTGTCCGATGCTAATTGTTCCAGGATCTTGAAGCCAAATCATGGTTTTGTAGGCTTCCATCTCGCCCCATCGACGAGACAAATCAGGCAAATAATACCAAACATAGCCACCATTAGTACTCACCTCCTCAACCATAAATTGAGTGGCTTTCAGCATCGTTTCGCAAATTTGTTCCTTTGAAATTTCAGATTGAGCTTTCAGTTTCAAACCAAAAGCAAAAAGTAAAAAAAATAAAATTAAAGTTTTAGTAGGTTTTATCGTATTTATATTCTAAGCGGAGTTAGCTAATAAATCATAAAATCATTGGAGTTGAGTTGTTTGGGCACGATTCTAATTTTGTAAATCATTCCTTTAAACCAAGACCGTTTATTCAAACGAACACCAATAGAGCAACTTCCAGTCTCGATTGGCTGATAAGAAAACGACTCGGACAGTTCCTGTTTTCCGTTAACAAAAGTTGTTAAACTATTAGGACTCACGATTAAAGCGACATGACACCATTGCCCAAGCTTGTGAGTAAGTTGTTCATCAATTAAGGCTTTTTTGTTATTTCCGGAAGCAGCAAAACCATCAAAGTACCAGAAATCATCAACTGCCCGCAACTCTAATAATACTCGATTTCCCAACACCTCACCAATATGAAGAATTCGCTGTTCAAAAGAGGAATTAGTATCTGGACAAAAAATCATTTCTACCGTAAATTCCTTCATCGATTTAAGAGGCAATTCTTGTAAAATAAGTGCATCACTACATCCATTAAAGAAAACAACTTTTCCATAAGGAGAATCAACCAGTTTTGGATGACCAAGAATCTTTATTTGTTTTGAGTTTTGTTGCAGTAAATCAGCCACGCACCATTCTGTATGCGATTTTACTGAAGATTTTTTTTCTAAGTTTTGACCATTTCCTGAGAAGGGAAAATACATAAAAAACAAGACTATTAAGATCGGAGTAATTTTCATCTGTCTGTTTTTTTATTGAAAGCAGCAAAATTCATTTCAAATTCCATTTTTAAGAGAAGTAAGAAATAGTGTTTATCCAATTTTAGAACTTATATTATAATCTCTATTTAGATAACAGAGACCAGCTTCATGCCTTATTACCAGAGATAAAAAGCAAAGATAATCCGTCAACGAATCGACGGATTATCCTATATATTATTAAGAATTTAAAGCATTCTTATTGATTAAATCCATAACCATTGCTTATTCCTGAATTCTCTAAAATTGTAGAATTCAATGGCACAAGATAGACTGGAGGATTACCCGCACTAAAGTCAGCATCACTATAACCTTTAAAAAGATCAGTTGAGTAATCTGCAGCATTAGCTACGATATCAGCACCCCAGTTTGTTTGAACATATCCATCAGCTTCAAGAGCCAATGCTTCTGCACTTCCAGGAGCGATATAATTGAACAATCCTTTGATAGCAACATTAGTTTCCGGTCCATTCACAGTTTTGTCAATCTCAGTTGCAAGACTTTGCCAATCGTCATATTGTCCTCTCCAACCTGGGAACAATACAGGATCTGTTTCGTCTACACATTGCGTAGTCAAACGATAACCATGAGTTGCTTTTGCATCAACCATTTTAGTCCAAATATACATTGGTATTTGGTTGCCATTCTCGAATTGATAATATCCATTAGCCTGTAAACCATTAATAATAGTAGTCATCAATTCTCTGTTATCTACTATTGCTTTAGGTAATTTACCAGTACGAATAAGATCATAACGACGCATTCCTTCTCCACCAAATTCTAATTTGCGTTCTTCCAAAACAGCATTGTAAACGCTGCCTGCTTTTGCAATAAAACCATTCAAATCAGCATCAGAAGGTGAAGCAAATGCCCGGTTGTGTACTTTCTCCAATTCTGCTCTAGCAGGTCCATCTTCACCCAAAGCAGCTTCAACCTCAGCAAGCATCAGGATAACATCTGATACGCGCATGTATGGACAATTAATTCCAGATTTACGTGATTTCGCAACATATGGACTGGTCATACGGTTTTCATCCCATTTATTATTAGCAATTCCACCATGCGATTTTGAACCAGGAATCCAATCGATCATTACTTCAGTACCATCTCCTTTACTTCCAGTTACAGCTACAGTAACATCACGTCGTAAATCTTTAGGATCGAAAGAACCATAATAATAATGTGCCTGGAAACGTGACTGACAATAACTCTTACCAGGGAAAGCTTTTGAACCGCCACCATTTGAAGGACGACCAAATGCATAAGGACGTTCTGAATAGTAACCATACTCTTCCGGAATCTCATAGATAGACTCTTTCGATAGTTGTTCTCCAGTCATCATCATCTGAAATACGTATTGGAATGGGTTCCCAAATTCTTGTCCAGCTCCTCCAGCAGAACGTGGATCACTTGTAATTAAATATGCAGAACCAGAATTTTCTACACATTTAGTCAGATACGTTTTGGCAATATTGAAATAATCCTGCCAGTCAGAACGACGAGAATAAACTGCTCCATCCTTTTCAGTTCCCATGGTCTCAAATGAAATTGCACTTCCATCCAATTTTTTGTAAAAATCACTTCCGAGATCAGTACGACGAGTAGCATAACCACCAGCATAAAGACACATACGTCCTATTAGTCCTTGTACATAAGTTCGGGTCATTACATCAGCATTGTTTCCTCCCTCACCAACTCGATACATATAAGGCTCTACCTTCTTCAATAGATCAATATGATATTCATAAATTTCATCACGAGAAACAAGACCTTTGTTCTCTGTATCACTTATAGAAAGTACATGAGGTACATCACCATAAAAGCGACACAATTCAAAATATGCAGTAGCTCTTAATGCAACAGCTTGTCCGTAAATATCTGACAATTCACTCACTTCTCCACTACTCATCATTGCCTCAAAATCACTTGTTCCTTCAAACGCCTCAATCAAAGAGTTCGTTACTGACACAATCCCATAAAGAGCTGTCCAAGCTTTTTCGCTATCTGTAAATGAAATGTCAAAACTTGAAGTTCCTCCTGGATAGAAATATTCAGGAACGTGACGTGTTTGTGATGAAAATGTTTCCGGATGATGTTCAACATCAGAACCGACAACTGCAAGATCGTAAAAAAGACCATTAGAGTGTACATATGCATTACCTCTCCATTTTTCGTATGCATTCAGTAAAGCTCCCTTAGCAGAAGTAGCTCCTGAAAATACAAATTCAGAATCTACAACCGAAGGAGAAGATGTATCTAAAAATTCTTCGCAGGAATTAAGCGATAAGGTGAATACACCAATAATTGCTATAATTAATATTTTTTTCATACCTAATTTAATTATCAAATTAACAATAATATTCCTCATATTAGAAAGTAACATTTACTCCTAAAGTGAAAGTTTTTGCACGAGGATATGCACCCCAGTCCATATTTGTTGTTGGGAATATTTTCAAACTACTAAAAGCGCTACCTGCACTCTTTGGAGTTGTATTCACCTCTGGATCTACTCCTGAATAACCTGTTATTGTAAATAAATTATTAGCTGTGAAGTATACACGGATTCTTTCAATTCCTATTTTTTGAGAGGCCAACTTTGGAACATTATATCCCAATGTTACTGTTTGTAAACGCAAATAAGATGCATCTTCAACAAATGTAGAATAGGTAACACCATTCTCATTGTAAGGTAGAGCATATTTAGCATTTGCATTTAATGCTTTTAATGCTGCAGGATCGGTAACCGATACCAAATCTCCTGAAGAATTAACGTCATAAACTTTATAAGCGTCTTTTACAAAGGCTAAACGGTTAGCACCAATACTAACATCTTTATTTCCATAACTACTTACCAAAGCTGCAGCATTGTAAATTTTTCCTCCCAAAACCCAGTTCATATTAGCACCTAAATCAAAGTTTTTGTATCTCAAATTTAAGTTAATTGACCCAGTATGTTTTGGTGTCGCTTCTCCCAATTCTGTATAATCCTCAGCATCAACAGTTCCACTTTTATCTACATCTTTCAATTTAACAGCACCTGGGAAAGCATTCTGACCATCGGCAACATTAAACGGATTTGGATAACTTCCTGTAAAACCTGTATCAAAATCAGCAATTCCGTCTTTTAGTGTATAAATACCATTTGCATAGTTAAAATCATCAACCTTATAGAATCCTTCACTTACATAACCACGAATTACTCCTACTGATTTGCCTTCAACAAGTGCATAATCATACGCAGGTTTAGTAGCTGAAGAAGCCCAATTAGAAGCATATTGATACTGATCAGTGTTTTTAAGATTATCAATATTGTTTTTGTTGTAGTTGTAAATAAGATTTACTCCAAAATCCCAATCGTCAGAACGAATAATGTCGACTCCAACAGAAAGCTCAACCCCTTTATTTGAGGTCTGCCCAAAATTTTGGTACTGGTAAGAATATCCTGTTGTATTGTCAACTGGAACAGCCATTAATAAATCTTTGGTTGTGTTCCAATAAACTTCAGCAACCCCATAAATCCGGTTGTTGAACATTCCATAGTCAATACCTACATTTCTGGAAACAGTTGTTTCCCATTTTAAGTCAGGATTTGGATAAAGACCTGATGGTTTGTAATACGATCCAATACTACCGTTAATAGGATAATGAATATCACTGCTGCTTCCACTTTGCCATGTTTCCTTCCATAATGAAGAGCTGATATTATCACTACCTGAAGCACCATAAGACACTCTTAATTTAAGGTTATCTAACCAATCTCTTGTACTTTCCAACATAGGCTCATCTGAGATACGCCATGCTGCAGCTACTGCCGGGAAATATCCCCATCGATTGTTTGAAGCAAATTTAGATGAACCGTCAGCACGAACTGTAGCTGTAAAAAGATATCTATCTTTTAATGAGTAGTTTGCACGACCAAAGAAAGACAATGAATGCGAAGGAGTTCCAACTGTGTTTAATGGAGTTAAAGTTTCTCCTGTTTGAATTAAACCAGTTGTTGTCTTATAATCAAAATTTTCAGGATATCCCTTACCTTTAACTTCTAGAGTAGTAGATTTCGATTTCAAAATTTCATTACCTAACAAAAATGATAATTTATTTGATTCTCCTAAATTAAATTCATAATTCAGAGTTGTAACTGAACGAAAACTTTCCGCGCCTTTTCTTTTAATGGTTGCAGTTTTATATCCATTGGTCAATCCATCTTCGTAGTAATTACTTTCGTCATTAACTCTGGTAAATCCAACCTCACTGCGAGCCTTCAATCCCTTTATGATCTCCCATGTTAATCCAGCAAATCCACGTAAGTTTTGTGATTTTGTAATATTTGTAATATCATTAATTAACCCAATAGGATTACTACTTTCATCAATGTTTGCATCGCCATTACCAAAACTGGAAGAAACATCGGTATAATCAACACCACCTAATGGATTGTCAATTGGACGAAACCAGTAAGCTGAAGAGATAAGAGACCCTCTACCATTAGTATTACCTTCTTTTCCACTTAACTCTGATTCTGAATAACGAAGATCAAAATCTACTTTTAAATTTTCAGCTAATTCCTGATCAATTTTGAAAGAAGCATTTGAACGCTCATAACCTGAATTAATCTTGATACCTTCATCATTTAAATACCCAACAGAAGCAAATACTTTTGTTTTTTCAGTTCCACCAGACAAACTAATAGTATGACTTTGAGTAAATGCAGTACGTAAGGCATCATCAGTGTAGTTATGGGCCTTTACATTGGCATAATCAGCATAATGATTACCATTGGCACTTCCTAATCCGAAATATTCAGCTATTCCACTTCCATTACTAGCGCCGTAAGCAGTAGCATAAGCCCATGTATGATTCACATATTCCTGCGCAGATAAAGTTTCCAGTGATTTTGCTACACTTTTAACCTGTGTATACCCACTATAGGTAACTTGAAGCTTTCCTGCTTTACCTTTTTTTGTGGTAACGAGAATAACACCATTTGCTCCACGGGCACCATAAATTGCTGTTGAAGATGCATCCTTTAACACATCAATTGATTCAATTTGATCTGCAGGAATTTCAGAAATAGAACTTACTGGAAAACCATCAACAACAAATAAAGGATTATTAGACTGAGTGATAGATCCACCTCCACGAATTTTGATAGATACCTCAGCTCCAGGACGTCCATCCTGACTTACAACGTTTACACCCAATAAACGGCCTTGTAATGCCTGCGAAACATCAGGTACAGAAATAGCTGCTAAATCTTCACCTTTAACCGAAGCCACAGCACCGGTAAGGTCTTTCTTTTTAACAACCCCATAACCAATAGCCACAATTTCTTCCAATTGTGTAAATGCTTCCTGCATCACTACATTAATCTCAGATCTTCCAGATACTGGAATTTCCTGTGTCTCCATTCCGATAAATGAAACTACAAGTACATCTGATTGAGCATTTGGTAGTTCTATTGAATAAATTCCATCAATACCCGTAATTGTACCAAGGCTTTGGTTGCCTTTTACCGTAACAGTTACTCCTGGCAATGGAAAATTTGTTCCATCAGTAACCTTTCCTGTTACTTTTTGTCCATAGCTATCAAGACTGCAGAATAGCAGTACAAAAAAGCCCAGCATAAAAAGTTTGCTAATTTTATTCAGATTTTTCTTCATTTAGATAAGTTTAGTAAAAAATTAGAATACACTTTAATATATTTGATTAAGATTAGAAATTTCATATTAACACCATTTCCGGCCATCAATTCCCACTCAAATTAAGTTTAATAAACATCAGAACATCTTTGCAGGTTGCCTGCTGCTCTCTTCGTGCCAACTTCTAACGTTTGCGCCAACGGTCTAACGAACAAGTTAAGGTTCGTTTTTTTCCACAATGCACATACACTTGTTTCTCAGTCTAAATATTGACATAGACAAGTGAAAATCACAGCTATTTATTCAGTTCAATTGCAGCCAAAATAAAAGGTGCAATTCCTTTAGGATCATTTACAACCCTCTTCTCACTAATATAATATTCAAAAGAACCATCTCTGTATGGATTGCCACCCAAACCACAACCTCCACAAATATCCTTCATCTTTATCCTTCCGTTTTCATCCGTACTAATAAGATTTTTAATAATAGAATCGAATACAGAATTGGCCATATCCTTGTATCCTTTATCAAGATATCCTTTGGATGCCCCTTTGGCAAATGCATAGCAGAACATTGCAGAACCAGAACCTTCCAGATAATTTCCTTCCCGGTTACCCTGATCAAGAACCTGATACCATAAACCACTATCTTTATCGCGTACCTTTAGCAAAGCCTCGCAACTATTTTGAAGAAGAGCAATAAGATCATCCCGATCCTTGTGGTTTTCAGGCAAATAATCTAAAACATCAACAATAGCCATAACATACCACCCCATAGATCTGCTCCAAAAATTAGGTGCACAACCCGTTACTTTATTACTCCATCGCTGTTCACGACTTTCGTCGTAAGCGTGATATAACAAACCAGTCTTTTCATCTAAAGTTTTTTCATAGATTAATTCAATCTGTAAGCATACCTCATCAAATAGTTCCGGAGTATTGAATTCCTTTGCATATTGAGCTAAAAATGGGCTTGCCATATATATACCATCCAACCACATTTGATTCGGATATACTTTCTTATGCCAGAAACCTCCACTTTTAGTTTTTGGATGATTTTGCATTTGCTCTACGAATGAGTAAAGTGCTTTGCGGTACTTTTCTTCGCCAGTTCTTTTGTAAAGAGTAATAATATTCTTAGCTGGATTTATTCGATCAATATTATACTCCTCTATCTTATAGCCTTTTACACTGCCATCTTCCTGTACAAAATAATTCACATAATCTTCCATATAACGAGAATATTTTGAATCAATATCTCCTAAATGATCGATCGCCTGTCCTAAAAAAGCAATATCGTATTGCCATTTTATAGTTTTAGGATTTAAATAATGAATAAGACTATCCGATTGTTTCATCACCTCATCGGCCATTTTTACTGACCATTTTTGCACCTCTTCCTTTTGATTATTTCCTGTTGCAGATGACTTAGACTTGCAACTAGTAAAAACTAATAAGATGATTATAAATGAAATGTTTTTCATAAGTGTTTTATTTTTTCACCGCAGTTTGTGTATTCTTTTTCATATCATTCTTAATGATATTCCCTTTTTCTGTCAAAAACGGTACATCACCTTCAACCAATAAATCTACGCCCGAAAGAATATTATTAATTACAAATAGATTTGTTACTGACTGATTGCCTTCAATAAAAACAGGCAATTCTGTTGGCTGAAAACAGTTATTAACCAATATATCAGAACAATTATCCAACTTTATCACCGATGCATCGGCAGACAAATTATAAACGGTTAGATCGCTGATCTGGATTTTCTCCGAATGATTAAATTCTATTGCATTTCCATTACTCACAGAAAGACGAATATTTTTCATGTCAATATTAGAAGCGTAATCACCTGTGATACCTGTTTTCGCATCTATCTGAATATCGTTAAAGCTTATTTGCTCAGCCAAACGTTCTTTCAATCCATAAATCGCAATGCCTTTATTAGCATTAGTCATTCTAATATTTGAAAGATACACATTTCGAATAGCCGGAGTTCGGTCCGAAACTGGTTCCTCCGGTGTTTCATGATAATGCATATTAATCATCACACCTTCTCTTAACATGTTGTGCATAATAACATTTGAAACCCGAACATCTTCAACAACACCGCCTCTTCCTCTCATGGTTTTAATACGGATACCTCTGTCGGTACCCTCAAACACACAATTTGAAATGGCAACCCTACGAACACTACCAGACATTTCGCTGCCAATTACAACACCTCCATGCCCATTAAGCATGGTACAATTTGAAATTGTAATATTTTCTGTTGGTCTGTTTGCATCACGGCCATCAGCATCACGGCCAGATTTAATTACGATGCAGTCATCACCTACACTAATGTGGCTGTTACTGATTCTTACATTTCGGCATGATGAGGGATCAATTCCATCTGTATTAGGTGAGTCTCCTGGATTCAATATTGTAATTCCATCAATAGTAACATTTTCTGAAAAAACAGGCATCAAGGTCCAAAAGGGTGGATTTGTAAATGTTACCCCTTCTACCCTTACATTGGTACAATTATATGGCATAAATAAAGGTGGTCGCAAAAAACTCCCCATACCTTGCAGATATTTATTTATTTTAAGCATTTCACTATTTTCCTTTTGAAAAACAGCTTCCCATTTGGTATTGGTTTTCTCTCCTTCTCTTATGCGTGACCATAAATCCCACCATTTCTTACCATTGCCATCTATCAAGCCCCGTCCCTTAATTGTAACATTATTTGCATTATGAGAATAAATACAGGATTTAAAATTCCTCACCCGAACTCCTTCCCATCTTGAATCAATCATTGGAAGGTACGCATCAAAATCATCTGAAAATTTAAGAACAGCACCCGATCCTATATTAAGGGTTATATTACTTTTTAATTCTATTGGTCCACTTAAATAAACTCCTGATGGAATATAAATCTCTCCACCTCCTTGTTCACTCAATTCTGCAACAATTCTATCAATAATAGGTGAGCAGTTAACTAAACCGTTACTATCCGCACCTGCATCTTTTAAATCCACAACACTATTCTGCCCAAAAGTTAATTGAGAAACGAAAAGAAGAAAAACACAAAATAATTTCATACTTATTAATTTAAGACTTACTAATTTCAAATACAATTTATAAATGACCTGTAATAATCAACTTTTTCCTCTCTATCAGAGCAACTAGTTTTTCGGCATTTACAACGTTTGCAAAATATGTTCTTTTATTTAAACTTATAGATTACATTTTATCTAAAATACGGTGTCAAATCATCAGACTGCCACGGGTACAAATTATCTACACATTCATTTTCAGACAATTACAAATTCTCAATTATTGCTTAAATCTTAAAAAATGTAAAAAAACTCATTAAATTATTATATTTGTATGAACAAGAAATAGCATATGCATCAACTAAGAATACTGATAATTATAATCCTCTCTCTTTTGCAAAGTCTTTGTACTTTATCTCAAGACATCTATAGATTTGAACATTTTAATTCAGAAAATGGACTTTCTCAAAATACAATATCCAGTTTACTATGTGACCGAAAAGGATTTTTATGGATTGGAACAATGAATGGTTTAAATCGTTATGATGGTTATCGGTTTAAAATTTACAAGAGCAAGAAAGGGGATAGTAATGTTTTTACGAACAATAGAGTTATAAATCTATGGGAAGATTGCCAAGGTTTTATATGGATGAAAACCTATGATGGGTATTATCATTACCTGAACCCTGAATTAGAATTATTTAAAACCTTACCCGAATACGATGAAATTAAAAGCACTAAAAAATCTATAGCAACTTGCTTTTTGCAGTACTCGCCTGAAGATATTTGGGTTGGTACCACAAATGGAGGTGTTCTATATTTAAAATACAATTCTAAATTAAATAATTACACTCAATCAAAACACAGCGATAAAGGGAGATACAGCATTACAAACAAAGAAGTTCGCTTTATTGTTTCGGGTAAGGATTCTTCAGTTTGGGTGGGTACAAAAAAAGGGGTTAATCTTCTTACAAAAAAGGATCTTAATGCCGGAATATTTAATTTCCAACATCTTTTTATCAATTACTCCTTTAATTCGGCTATCGAACTATATAATGAAATTTGGCTTGGTACCGATAATCACGGCATAATCAAATACAACAAAAATGAATCATCGTTCAGATTTCTGGACATGTCCAACACCGCCGGCTTTGAGTCAAATCAAATTTCCAATCTATATCAATCAAAAGATGGAATAATCTTAGCAACTTTCGTAAATAAAGGTGTGTTAGCCTTTAACCCTGATTCTAATAAATGGACCAAACTAAAAATTCATGGCGATAAAGTTTTGAATGTTTATTTTGATAAAAAAGACAATGCATGGATAACAGCAACAGAATTTGGAATTACCAAAATTGAACTAAGTACACTAAAGTCGAAATATTACGAACTAACAACTCAAAACCAGAGAGTTATAACAGATTTGGAACGACATGTATTTTATGAAGATCTGGATTCAAACTTATGGATTGGACTGCATGGAGGAGCATTAACGTATTATAATAGTGAAAAAGACCAGTTTATTCACTATCAAAACAACCCTTCAAATCCCAATTCCATCTCGTCGAGTATTGTACACTGCATAACAGAGGATTTATCCGGACAAATGTGGCTTGGAACAGGTCAATACAAAGGAGGGCTTGAAAAAATCATTAAACGGGATCCTGCTTTTACACACATTCTGCCTATTCTTGAATTTAATCAAATAACCGATAATGTAGTCCGTTCAATTTGTCAGGATAAAAACGGCTATATTTGGTTTGGCACTAAAGCCGGTGATTTACATATCTACTCACCCGACCTAAAAAAAATGGGCTCAATTCAATCTTTTCACCCTGCAAAAAATGATCCTTATAAAGATAATATATACAGCATTTTTATTGATCACCAGAATTACTTGTGGCTGGGAACTAAAGGAAAAGGTTTATTAATAAGCCAAAACCCAATTCCAAATAATCCGGCAGAGTATACTAAAATCAAGTTCAATTCATATCTAAATAATCCAAAGGATTCTACCTCATTAGCAGGCAATAACATTTATTCGATTTCTCAGGATCAAATGGGAAATATATGGATTGGTACATTCGGAAATGGAATCTGCAAAACCAGCACCGATCACTCCGAGCCATTAGTTTTCCAATCCTATTCAACAAGTAACAGTCAATTATCTAGCGATTTGGTAAGATGTATCTACAGTGATTCTGATTCCAACCTTTGGGTCGCCACCTCTTTTGGTTTGAATCTGGTAAAAGCCAATGACCTGGAACAAAACAATATCATATTTCAAAACTTTTATTATTCAGCAGAGAAGCCAAACAGCATTAATTACAATGATGTAGTTGAGGTTTTTGAAGATTCTAAAAAGCAGGTCTGGTTTGGCACTTTTGGTGGAGGTGTTAATAAACTAAGCTTACCCATTGTTGATACGATTCAATTTTCATCCATAACATCCGAATCAGGACTTTCAAATGATGTGATATTTGGGATCATGGAAGACAATTCAAACCATTTGTGGTTTAGTTCTGAAAACGGCTTAAGCCGTTACGACGAATTGAAAAAAAGCGCTCAAATCTATAATGAATCGAACGGATTGGCTTTCAATAATTTCGCAGAAAACACTTGTTATACATTAGCCGATGGAAGAATTCTATTTGGCGGTTCAAACGGAATCGAAGTTGTTCAGCCCGAGTTAATAAAGCACTCCCAACAGACCAATTTTATTGAACTTACTAATTTTCAACTATTTAATAAAGATGTAATTGTTGGTGCACCAAAATCTCCTTTAAAAAAGAATATTTCATATACGAATGATATAACATTACTCAGCAGTCAATCAAGTTTCAGTATTGAATATTCGGCCCTTAACCTATCCGATCCTAAAAAAAATCAATACGCCTATTTGCTGGAGAATTTTGATAATGATTGGAATTATGTTGGCAATCAAACCAAAGCAACTTATACAAACCTTGCTCCCGGAGAATATAAATTTAAGGTGAAAAGCACAACCCGAACCGGTTCCTGGAATGAAAATGAACGTGTACTAAGAATAACCATTTCACCGGCTTGGTGGCAAACCAAACTCGCATTTTTTGCTTATTTGTTATTCTCTATCGGTTTAATCATTTTCAGTAGATATATAATTAAACGAATGAATAAGTTTCGCAATGATTTAACCATTGAAAAAACAATTAATGAACTAAAACTTAGGTTTTTCACAAATATTTCGCACGAAATACGAACTCCTCTTACCCTAATCCTTGGGCCTATTGAAGACCTGCTGCAACAAGACAATTTAGATGCCGCACCAACAAAAAAGCTACGGATTATTCGTAAAAATGCAAAACGGATGTTGCAACTTGTAAATCAATTACTAGACTTCAGGAAAGTTCAGAACAATAAAATGCAACTAAAAATTCAGGAAGTAGATCTGAATGAATTCACAAAAGATATTTTTGAAAGTTTCATCCCCCTGGCAAATCACAAACAAATTTTTTATTCATTTCAAAATTCAGGCTCACCAATCAACATTTGGGGAGACCGGTCAAAATTAGATTCAATAATTTACAATCTAATTTCGAATGCAATCAAATTTACACCAAAAGGGAAAAAAGTTATTGTTACTGTAAAAATTAATTCATCGAAAAATAAAGCCGAAGTTTTTGTTACTGATGAAGGCCCTGGAATTTCGGAAAAAAACATCTCCGAAATATTTAATCGATACACAATTCTCAGCAACCACGATTTTGCAGGAACAGGAATAGGATTGTCATTGGCACACGAATTAGCTATTCTTCATAAAGGAAGTATTGAACTGTCATCTACGGTAGGAAAAGGCAGTGTTTTTTGTTTTTCAATGCCTCTGAATAAAGAAAAGTTAATGCAGTCACCTAACATTCAGGTAATAAATGATGAATCACAGCAACCAATCTATCATTATATAGAAATAGAAGATAATAATGTCGCAGAAACTATTGCTGATAATACTAATGATCAGGTAATACTTATTGTTGAAGACAATGAAGAAATTTCGGCATACACTAAAGATTCGCTGTCTTCATTGTATTCATGCATTGTTGCTAATAACGGAAAAGAAGGGCTTCGATTGGCACAAATTCATAATCCTGATGTTATTATTACGGATATCATGATGCCGGAAATGGATGGCATTGAAATGACGCGTCTGTTAAAAGAAAATTTTACTACTTGTCACATACCAATTGTTATGATGACCGCAAAAGTGGATATACAAGACAAAATTACAGGTTTTGAAACGGGAGCAGAAGCCTACATCACAAAGCCACTTCAAATGGCTTACTTAAAGGCTGTTCTAAAAACATTGATTACTCAAAGAAAATTAGTTATTTCAAAATACCGGGATAATAAAACTATTGATCCAAAAACACTAAAGGTTAACTCAAAAGATGAAGAATTTTTGAAACAATTAGTTACATACATCGAGACAAATTATTCAACAGAATTAAGTGTTGACAGTCTCTCTGGCTTTTGTTGTGTAAGCCGAACTGTATTTTACAATAAAATTAAAGGTTTAACAGGGCTAAGTCCCTTGGAATTTATTAGGGAAATTAAACTTAAAATTGCCATGCAGTTTTTAGAAAAAGGATTTTCGGTTTCCGAAGTTGCCAATAAAATAGGTTATACTGATGTAAAATATTTCTCGAAACAATTTAGCTCTCAATATGGTTATCCGCCAAGTAAAATAAAGAAAATAAACAAATCCAAATCAGAAGGGACAGAATAAAATTTGAATTAAAAATCAACGAAATCCATAACCTGAAAAGTTTACTATTGATTGAAGATACTTATGATTGACAATAAACTTACTTAAAAAAATCGCCCAATGCTTTTTCCAATTGAAAGAAGGTTTGAGGTACAGCAACTGTTTTTAGAGATGAATCGATTAGAAACATGCTGGGTGTAACGTAAATATTAAGCAGATTTGCAGTTGTACCATTTAATCCATCGGTATCGCAGGCATTTACCCAAGGGTAATAGTTTTGCGAAACAATTTCGTTCCAAAAGCCAAGATTACTATCTAAGGATACAGCTACAACCTCCAACCCCAACTCATGATATTCGGGATACAAATCCTTAATTCGCTCCAGCATTTCTCTGCTATGCACACAACTCCCCGACCAAATTATCAGCAGAGTTAAATCACTGTTAACATCAGATAATGATTGTATTTTTCCATCAGGCGAATGATTTAATTCTACATCGGGAACCAACCAACCAGCTTTGTTAGCATGCGAATTTCGCACTCGGTTTTGTATGATTTTATTGCCCATTACATATTCGCAGGTATTCAAAACCTTATATGAATCAACAATCAAATGATATATTTCCGGAAACTTTTGTTCCGGGTATCTGTTCATTAAATAATTTGCCAGATATTTTTGTGAGCTTGGCTCCAGTTCTGTTAGCCAAAACAGTTTACTTATCAAATCATTTATCTTCGTATAATTTTCCGCTTTTATCAAATCTTCAATGTAATTGACTTTTAAGTATTTCCCAATTTTTTCATAATAGATAGGTGTAGCTTGCAATACGGAATCTGAAAAGGCGAAATAATCAAAAAAATGCTTTTGATAATAGTCATCGTAATTCTTTACTTTTAAATCCGGTTCCAACTCTTGTTTAGCCAAAGCTATGCGCGCCGGCCATGAATCAATATGAGATCTCCATAATTCTTTCAGGAATACTTTCTTTTCTTTTTGCACCAGCTTAAATTGGGTGTGCAATTCTTTATAGGAAGAATCTCTCTCATTTAAATTCACCAACCTTTCCCTCAAAGTTCCAATTCTTTGATTCAATACGTTAAATTCTGAGAGGTAGTAATGGAACTGATTATTTTCATCATTATCCGGAAAACGAAGCTCGCCAAGCACTGGTTTGCCATCCAGTGAAAAATGAAAGTCGGGATTTGAAATCAGAAAATCAATATTTCCCAATTCACCGGCAAGTCTGTAAAAACCGTAATTACCTTCCCACGAAAAAGAAAGGATTCCATTGTCGGCTACTTTTGCCTGCCCTACTACAAATGAACCACCTTCATCGCCTCTCACAAGCAGAAACTGTTCCTGCTTACAATCGGGCATCTGCACTGTTAATTTAAGTTGTATTTGTCCAAATACAGTCTGTGAAATCAGCAAAAATACAAATACAAGAATTTTATTATTCATGAATATCATGCTCCAACTTTATATGATATAAGTACCAAAGTGAATCATAAAGGTACATATTCTTATTATGGATAGCCAAACCCATCTATTTAATTAACAAATTTGATTGACCATTGAATTAAAATGAATTTTTCCCGTTCTAAAATTTTATTGTAAATTTAGTATTCTGAATAAAAAGATTCCTTAGCTCAGCTGGTAGAGCACATCACTTTTAATGATGGGGTCCTGGGTTCGAACCCCAGAGGGATCACACATGAACCGTCAAATGACTTTGATGGTTTTTCCATTTTATATAATGATAAACAAAAGCCTGATTTCTTTAAACATTTTACTTATATTTAATGGAATAATTTCAATATACATGCAACGCATGATTTCCGCATTCGTCATTAGAATAGAAATTGATTAATGAGCTCATTGTACAAAAACATACACCAAGACCTAATTGAGCTTTGCGGAAAAAATGACCCCAAAGCCCAATTTAAAATCTACAAGTTATACTACAAAGCAATGTATAACTCATCTTTACGGATTGTAAAGGATGCTGTGGAAGCAGAAGATATCATGCAGGAAGCGTTTCTTGCTGCATTCCGAAACATTAAAAAATACAAAGGAGAGGTTAGTTTTGGTGCATGGTTAAAAAGAATTGTTGTGAATCGTTCTTTGGATTGTATAAAAAAGAAAAAACTGGAACTATTCCCTATCGACAATGAGTTGTATAAATTATCCGAAAAGGAAGATAACTATAACATTGAGTATTCAGAAGAACAAATTACTATATTAAAAAAAGGAATAGACCTGCTACCAACAGGCTATCGAATTATCCTGAATCTGTATTTAATTGAAGGCTATGATCATGAAGAAATAGGAAGCATTCTTAACATTACCTCCTCCACTTCCCGATCACAATTTTTACGGGCCAAGAAAAAACTGATTCAGATAATTTCGGAAAAAGAAAACCAAAAAATGCTATGAACCCTTCTCTTCCTTTTATGAAGGTTAAAAGCTCTCAATTTTCGGGCTTAATTAAATTGAAGAAGATAAAAATGAAAAGAAGGTTACATACTACAATCAATGAAAATTTGTAAGTATGAAAGATTTAGAAAAAATTTTACGAGATCATAAAGATCAATTCGATGATTATGAACCACAGGATGGTCATTTCGAAAATTTTCTTGAAAAGCTAAGCCATCAAAAGAAAAGAAATGTATTCGAAAGCATCCCAAACTTTTTAAAAGTGGCTGTAATAATTACTTTTGTAATCTTTTCGGGGCTGGTTGGATATCAGATTCGAAATATGCAGGGCGATCATTTAGGCTTGGGAGCAATATCTCCTGAATACAAGGAAGTTGAAGCGTTTTATACTGCAAACATCAACAGTCAGCTTGGCATATTGAAACAAATTGGTAGTTTTGATAAGAAACAGCACCAAAGCATACTGAGTGAAGAATTAAAAGAAATGGATGAGCGATATTCACAGTTAAAAAAAGAGCTTGAATTACATCCGGATGACGATAGAATTATTCAGGCAATGATTGAATATTATCAGGTGAAAACAAGTATTTTAAATCGCATAATCGAACAATTATATCTGATTAAAAAGCAAAACAGAAACAACCTGAATACGGCAGTATAATTAAGGCAATATCACGAAATACAAGAAAAAATATATTCTAAATAAAAAGACTATGAAGACATTAAAATTCAAATTTTCCGCACTCTTATTTGTTGTACTTCTCGCGTTTACAACAAATGCCTTTGCTTTAGATGACTTCGAGAAACAGATTAAAGAAGTATTCTCTGCTACAGAAGGCACAGAATTCAGCATCAATAACAAATACGGCGATGTTAACATTAAAAATTGGGATCGTGATTCCGTATCCATTAATGTTGTCATTACATTAGAAACCTCGAGTGAAGAAAAAGCCAAATTACTCTTTAAGAGTATCGACATAAAACTCAATAAAACGGGGAATGACATAACCGCCGTAACCGAGATGTCGCATCAATTCAAAACAGGCAATAAATTCAGTATCGATTACGAAATATTTATGCCTGCATATATCAAGCTGGATATTTCAAATAAGTTTGGTAACATTTACATCAATACCTTACGTGCCAAAGCAAATATTAATTTAAGCTACGGAAACCTTCAAGGCGAAAGCTTTCTTTATCCGGAAGATAAACCTGTTAGTACTATTAATCTGAGTTATGCAAAAGCGACAATAAATGAGTGCAACAGAACCAAATTAACCCTTAAGTATTCGAAAATGAATATTGGTACAAGTAAGGCTTTGGTTGTGGTTAGCCGTTACTCGAAGTTACATCTTGATAACAATGAAACCGTTCTTGCTGATAGTAAATACGATGCTTTCGATATTGTGAACACCAATACTTTTATAGTTACAATGGGACAGTATTCCGATTTCAAAATTGAAAATGTAAATAAGAATTTGGAATTGAATCTTCGTTATGGAAATTGTAAAATTGAAAATGTTTCCAAAGAATTTGAATCAATTAAAGTTGACAATCAATATGTTGCCAGCAGAATTGCGATTGAAGAAGGAGCAAACTATTCTCTGGACGCTGAAACAAAATATTGCGGCATAAGCTATCCTGAAGATGCTCAGGTAATTCAAAAAATTGTTAATAACTCTGAAACTTCTCTAAAAGTCGTTGTTGGAAAGTCTGCATCACCAAAAGGAAAAGTTATCATTAACAGCCAATACGGCAATGTGAGTCTTAAATAGTTAACCATCAAGTCATATATTATCCCTCTTTGCCACACAAAGGGGGATTTTTTTATTAAAAGAACCCAAACAGTAAAAAATATGTCTGGTTTTCGCCCGATATAATTCATAATATTGTAATTTTAACCTGTAAACAACTAGAAACCCAAAAATGACTGTTGCCGAGAGAGTAAACGCCATGCGTTCTTTATTGTATGAAAAAAATATTCATGCCTATATTATTACCAGTACAGATCCTCATATGAGTGAATACGTTCCAGACAGATGGACAACTCGTCAATGGTTATCTGGATTTACCGGCTCGGCAGGAACACTTATCATCACCCAGGAAAAAGCCGGTCTATGGACAGATTCCAGATATTTTCTACAAGCGGAAACCCAGCTGAAAGAAAGCGGAATTGAACTTTTCAAAATGGGAACTCCAGGAACTCCTACTCAAAACGAATGGTTGTCAGGTGAATTACCTATTAATCCAAATGTTGGATTTGACGGAACTTGTTTTTCTGTAGCACAAACCAGAGAATTAAAAAACAAATTAGGTGATTTAGGCATTAATATCGTTGAAGAATTCGATCTGGTTAATGAAATCTGGGAAAGTCGGCCCGAGTTGCCAAACAAGCCAATTTTCGATCATGAAGTTTCCTATTCTGGTCAGACCAGATATAGTAAATTGCTGAAGATCAGAAAACAAATGAAAGAATGCGAATGCAACTTTCATTTTGTGGGTAGTTTAGATGATGTGGCATGGCTCTTCAATATCAGAGGAAATGATATAGATTACAATCCCCTTGCCTTGGCCTATGCCATAATAGGAATCGAATCGGCGACTCTTTACCTGCGCGAAGATCAAATTCCCAATGATTTGATTCAGAAATTAGCCGAGGATGAGATTTATATTGCAGATTACGGTCAGATATTTAACGACTTGGATAAAATCCCGGGATCTGCAAGTGTTCTACTTGATGTAAACCGAACCAATTTAAATGCATTCTACTCAATAAGTGCCAATATCGTTGAAAAAGAAAACCCTTCTCAACTGCTGAAAAGTATAAAAAATGAAGTAGAAATAGAAGGAATGAAAAATGCCATGAAGAAAGATGGTGTGGCTCTCACTCAATTCTACTATTGGCTCGAAGAAAATATTGGCAAAACTAAAATTACCGAATTTACGGTAATGGATAAACTGAAAGAATTCAGATCTCTTCAAAAAGATTTTAAAGGCGAAAGCTTTGGAACTATTGCGGGATACAAAGACCATGGAGCTCATCCTCATTACTATACTACACCCGAATCGGATGTTGAAATTAAAGCAGAAGGGATACTTCTTATTGATTCGGGCGCACAATATTTGGATGGTACTACTGACATAACCAGAACCATTCCGATGGGCAAATTAAACGAAGAGGAAAAAACTGATTTCACTTTGGTTTTAAAAGGAATGATTCAATTGGCAATGGCTAAATTTCCGAAAGGAACACTCGGTTGCAATTTGGATGTTTTAGCTCGTCAGGCTTTATGGAACAAAGGCAAAAATTACGGCCACGGAACCGGGCATGGTGTTGGATGTTTTATGAATGTTCATGAAGGCCCGCAAAGTATCCGGCAGGAAATTAAAGATCAGGCGTTATTACCGGGCATGATAACTTCTGACGAACCCGGATTTTACCGGGAAGGATTTTACGGAATTCGACATGAGAATCTTATTCTTTGTTGCCATGAGGAAACAACTCCGTTTGGAGAATTCCTAAACTTTGAAACAATCACATTGTGCCATTTCGAAACTAAAGGCATTATCACTGAACTTCTTACTCCGGAAGAAAGACAATGGTTGAATAATTATCATCAGAAAGTTTACGATGTATTGTCTCCCGAACTGGATGAGCGTCATCAGAACTGGTTAAAAGAAAAAACCAAAGCGATATAAAGCAAGGAACGCCTCAATAATGAGGCGTTTTTCATTTACGAATAGATAGTAACAACCAACTTTCTTCCGCCACCTCTATTTCTAAATTCACAAAGATAAATTCCTTGCCAGATTCCCATATTTAACTGATGATTCGTAATTGGAATTGTAAGTTCCGGACCAATTAATGAAGTTTTCACATGTGCAGGCATATCGTCTGAGCCTTCCAAAATATGAGTATAGAAAGACTGGTTTTCGGGTACAATTCTGTTCATGATTGATTCAAAATCATCGCGAACCGAAGGATCGGCATTTTCATTTATGCTTAAGGCCGCTGAAGTATGTTTCAGAAATAAATGAAGGATTCCTATTTTTGGCAAATTGCTTAAGTGCCCGGCTATCTGGGAATCGATAAGGTGATACCCTCTTCCATAAGCCGGTAAAGTGATTTCTAATTGTTGAATCATAGATCTGTTATTATACCAATAATAAGATTGAAACCTTTAAATTATTTATTTTTAAGATACTGTCGATACTAAATTGGCAACTGTAATTCAACACAAGATAGCATATTCAACACAATCCTCAAAAAATGCAAATTCCCATAACTGAAATCCTAAACGATCTAATTATGGGAACTGCCTGATAATTCTTTGTACATAAACAACTAATGGCGAATACGAACATTCACCTTAACAGGCTTCTGATCGAATACTTTTTTAACACAGGCAATCATTTGTTTTTCAGATAAATAATCTTCCGACTCAATTTTACGAATGCGGTCTTTAAGAATGGGCTCTTTACTTATGTGCTTAGCAAGATGTACCTTGGTTTCGGCTGGACCAAACAGATAAATTTCTTCTGCGTCGGATAAATGATCGGTAATGCTTTCAAAATAATGTTTCAATTGATGACGTCTTTTATGTGTTATTTTGTTTGCAGGATTGATAAACTGATTGCCCATACGGGAATAAGCTTTTGTTTCTCCCTTGAAACGCAATCGTGATTCAATTTCTGATTCAATTTTATCAACTCTGGCTCCATTATCCTCAATGGTAATAATGTAAGCTTTTTCGGTATCTAACCAAACTCCAATGTTTTTTTTCATTTTCGTTTCCTTTTAATGAATAGAATTTAAACTAGTTTGAAACAGTTCGTAAAGGGCAGGTATAAGAGAAATGTGATCTCAATTGAAGAAACAGGTTCTTACCATATTATAAAGATGTATCATATCACGTTTAGAATTAACAAGCGTATGTTCTTCTTATTTGATCCAATATAAATTTACGAAATTTACAGCCTCTTGTCAAGATTAAAGATTGACCACCACCACTATTCATACAATACTAAATCAATAACTTATATGAACACAACTCATTAATTCTGTACACAATCAACAAATTGAAAATAACGTTAAGATGAAACCAAACCTACCAAAACAGAGAGGTATAAAAACAAAAAACTGGATTCATTTCTGAATCCAGTTGTATATTTAAATCCGCATTAAGCTTTTTCTATTTAAAAAACTACCCACTTATCACTTATCAATAAAATGCTCAATTCTATTCTACAATCTTAAAATTATCCTGAACAAAACTAAAACAGATATCATCTACAGCATTGCAAACGGCATTATAGGCTTGTAATCTGACATTTTCCTCTCCTTCCACTTTCGCTGGATCAGGCAGTTCAAACAACAAAATTTTAGGATTTCCATTGAGTACAGGAACATTATTTTCAACTTCTTTATCGAAACACAACACAAAATCAAAAAAATTCTGATCGAGTTCCGCAACTGCTTTCGACTTGTATTCCGGGATATCCATAATAGCTTCAGCCATTGCTTTTTGTGCCAGTAGGTGAATAGATCCTTTTTCCAGTCCTGCACTCCATATCTCTATATGCCTTTTGCCATAGTACTTTAGCCACTTTTCTGCCATTTGCGAGCGGGCTTCATTTTTATCGCTTAACACCAATACTTTCTTCACCATTCAATCTTTTAATATTTTCATGACAAATTTATGAATTTGTACACAAATAGAATAAGTTGCAAAACAGCTGGAGTCTAATTCAATGCCATTTTTTTATTCCCGGCATATTCCTCTACTTCCTTAAAAACACGCATAAAATTTCCACCCCAAATTTTACCAATTTCTTCTTCGGAATAATTCCTCTTCAACAGTTCTTTCGTAATATTCATCATTTGACTCACATCGGCACAATCTTTTAGGCCTCCTCCACCATCAAAATCAGTGCCTATTCCCACATAATCAATTCCAATTAAATTTACGATATGATCGATATGATCAACAGCATCAGCCACAGTAGGTTTATCTTTTGGATAATCAATCTGAATCTGACGCCATTCGTTCCACATTTTATTTTCTTCCTCTATCGACCTTTTACCTGTATTTTTGTACCGAGCCCGTAGCTCTATCTCTTTCTTGTAGCCAATGGTAGTAGTATCCGGAGCCTTAACGTAATCATCCAAAATACACATTTGTATTACACCACCATTTTTAGCCAATGCCTTAAGCATCTTATCCGATAAGTTTCTTGGATTATCGCATACTGCTCTTGCGCAGGAATGTGATGCGATAACCGGAGTTTTAGAAAGTTTCAAAACATCAAAAAATGAACTGTCCGAAATATGCGATACATCAATTATTATCCCCAAATCATTCATTTTGGGAACCACTTGCTCTCCAAAAGCACTCAATCCGTTAAATTCAGCTCCATTTTTGTCGGTTGAAGAATCACAAATATCATTATTGGATGTGTGGCACAAAGTAATGTAGCGAACACCTTTTTCGAAATACCTTTCCACTTCAGAAATTTCATTTCCCAAAGGAAAACCATTCTCCATTCCAATATAGACAGCTCTTTTTCCTTCCTTCTCCAATCGATAACCATCTTCAACACTCAATGCCACTTCTGCTATATCCTGATTTTTCTGACAAACAGAATAAACAGAATCTATCAATTCATCTGCTTTGGCACGGGCAGCAAGTATATTTTCCGGAGTTCTTTCTCTTTGCAAAGTAAAGGCTGCAAAAAAGATTCCATCCAAACCTCCCTCTTTCATTCTCGGAAAATCAACACAACTTCCTCCATTTACATAAGGATGAGCAACCGCAATATCAAAATCTTTTTCCAACAACTGATACGGCGTATCCACGTGGGTATCAACAGTAAATACATGATTGTGGATTTTAGCCGCTTTTTGATCCAGACTTTCGCAAGATGACAGAACTGTTATTAGGGTAATAAACAGACCTGTCCAATAAATATTTTTCATGTTTTATTCAATTTTGGGTTAGATAATCCGTAAAGATAAACTCATAATCTATAAAAAAAGTAGAATGTTGATTTTTTTATATTTTATGGAAACTATTCCTTTATTTAGAATTGCTTTGTATCTTGGTGTTTTAGTAATTTTCAATATTTTATCAGACACCAGAACTTAACAGGCTGTATTCCATTATGGTTCAATCAACATATCAATTTATTCTTTTGATTCTCCTACTTCTCCCTTTGCAATTAGAAGCGCAACAAAATGCTATTCTAAAAGGAAAGATCACCGACAACAAGCGGAACGAAATTGCAGGCGCTCATATTCAAATTGAACCGATCTCTCGATATACAACCAGCGATACAAATGGAAATTACACCCTGAAAGTCCCCTCAAATAATACATTTACCTTAAAAATATCGCACATTAGTTATCAAAACATCGAGGTGAATTTCTTGTTAAAAACAGGGGAAACAAAGTTTTTCAATCCTATATTAACAGTAAAACAGCAACAATTAAAAGAAGTTACCGTAGATTCAAAAAAAGCCATAACAGATAAAAACATTAGTATCAGCACGAAACAACTGGAACAACTTCCTGTAACAGGAAATGGTGCTGTCGAACAAATAATTAAAACCCTGCCGGGTGTAAGTTCCAATAATGAATTAAGCTCTCAATATTCTGTTCGAGGAGGTAATTTCGATGAAAACCTAGTATACATTAACGATGTGGAAATTTACCGTCCTAATTTGGTTCGATCCGGTCAGCAGGAAGGGTTGAGTGTTATTAATCCCGATTTAGTTTCATCGATTCAGTTTTCTTCCGGAGGATATGATGCAAAATACGGAGATAAACTTTCTTCTGTTTTGGATGTAAAATACAAAACACCAAACAAATTTGAAGCTTCTGCTGAAGCAAGTTTGCTGGGGAGTTCTTTTCATTTTGCCAATAGTAGTAAAAACAACAAACTAACCTATTTAGCTGGTATCCGCTACAAAACGAATGAATATCTGCTAAATTCTTTGGACACAAAAGGAGAATACAAACCAAATTACACGGATATTCAGGCAATGCTAAATTATCGTTTTTCCTCGTCGTTCAGCATGCATTTGTGGGGAAGTTTAAGCCGAAATAATTATAATTTTAAGCCGAAAACCAGAAATACATCTTTTGGAACAATCAGTGACGCACTGCAACTTAAAATCTATTTCGATGGCAAGGAAAAAGACAAGTACAAAACTAATATTCAGGCACTCACATTAAAATTCCATCCGAACAACAAGTCTTTGTACCGTATTATAGCAAGCAGATACGAAACAACTGAAAAAGAAACTTTTGATATTATGGGACAATATTACCTCAGTGATTTATTTGTATCGCATGGAGGAAGTTCATCGGAAAGCATAGAGAATCTGGGTGTAGGAACTTTTATCGATCACGCAAGAAATAAACTGAATAAAAAAGTGAGTACAATAGATATAAAGGGAGATCACAACAGGAATAATCTATTTATTCAATGGGGAATTGGTGGAAAACATGAAGAAGTTGATGATCGGATTAACGAATGGCAATATCAGGATTCAGCAGGGTATTCAATCCCTGTTTCAGATTCTGAAGTATCGCTGGCATACACAAAAAATGCAATTAATAAAATCAGCAACAATCACATCACTTCATTTGCCCAAGGCACCTATGTTTTTCAAGATAGCAAAGGAGAGTTTCAGATTACCGGAGGACTGAGATATCATTTTTGGGATTATAATAATGAAAGCTTCTTCTCTCCCCGGGCATCGGTCAACTACATTCCAAACTGGGAAAAGAAGGTTAAATTTCGTTTTTCGACTGGTTATTACCAACAAATGCCATCGTATCGTGAAATGCTGAATAGTAACGGACAGATTAGCACCAATGTGAATCTGCAAAAATCAATTCACTATGTTTTAGGTCAGGAATATTACTTTAATGCATGGAACCGCCCGTTCAAATTTTCAAGCGAATTGTACTATAAAGATCTGAAATCATTAACCCCTTATGACATTGAAAATGTTCGGATTCGATACTATGGTGACAAAAAATCGAAAGGCTATGCCACTGGTTTGGATTTAAGAATTAATGGTGAATTTGTTCCGGGAACTGAATCATGGGCGAGTTTATCAATAATGAAAACGGAAGAAGATATCATAGGGGATGAACTTGGCTATTTACCCAGACCAACCGACGAACGAGTAAATTTCTCGATGTTTTTTCAAGATTATTTACCAAACAACCCATCCTATAAAATGCATTTAAGTCTATTCTACGGAGGAAAACTACCAGTTTGGACTCCTAAAAAAGGAAAGAATGGTGAGAGCTTTAGAATGCCTAATTACAGAAGGATTGATTTGGGTTTTTCTAAAATATTACTCGATGAAAATACCAAGTACAAAAATGGTTTATTAAAACATTTTAAATCGATGTGGATAAGTCTGGAAGTTTTCAATGTTTTGGATATAAATAATACAATATCCTATTTATGGATTAGCGATGTATCGGGGAATCAATATGCAATTCCAAATTACCTTACATCAAGAAAAATTAACTTGAAGCTTACTGCTAAATTCTAGCCAATAGCTTATCATCAATCAGTAATTTAGTGTAACAATAAAAACAAAGCTTAAATATGTTTCATTTTTTACATCCCGAGGTTCTTTGGGCTCTATTAGCCCTCCTACTTCCTATTATTATACATCTTTTTAATTTCAAGAGATTTAAGAAAATATATTTCAGCAATTTAAAGTTTCTTAAAAACCTGAACATTGAAAATAAGCGCCGGTCGAAAGTGAAAAAATGGTTGCTTCTCCTGCTTAGACTTCTTGCCTTGGCCTGCATCATTATTGCCTTTTCACAACCTTACATACCCAACGAAAACAATCAAGATAAGGGTTCGCATCAAAACGAATACTTTACGATTTATATCGACAATTCATTTAGTATGAATGCCGAAACAGAAAGTGGTAATGCTTTAGAGGCGGCAAAAAATAAAGCTATCGAATTAATTAACAGCTACCCCAACTATTCTAAAATTAGAATTTACAGTAATAATTTTTTTCCCTTCACTTCAAATTTAAACAAGCAGCAAGCGATAGCCAGGGTTATGGACATAAACCCTTCGCCAATCCCCGTTTTACTTTCAGAACAAATTAAAAAGATACAAATTAATAATGCCGGTAATAATTACAACCTCTATGTGTTCTCCGATTTTCAAAAAGCGCAAAGCGATGTTGAAAACATCAAAATTGACAGTACAAATTCAATCACTTTCCTACCTCTTTTGGTACAGCGATCAAACAATTTACTAATTGATTCCTGTTGGTTTGACAAACCTTATCATCAAATTAAACAAAGTCAGGAACTCTTTATCAGAGTTGTAAATACTTCGAATCAAAACTATCAAAAAATACCCATTAAACTAAGCATCAACGACAGTACAAAATCCGTTTCCAGTTTTGATATCAATAGAAATTCAAAGAAAATTATCAGCCTGAAATACGTAAATCACAAATCAGGAATTTATCAGGGAATGGTTGAAATTAGTGACTTTCCTATCACCTACGACAACAAATTCTATTTCTCATATTCAATTAATGATAAGATTCAAATCGTATCTATAAATCAGAATGGCTCCAATAAATATCTGAACAAATTATTTTCTGGCACAGAAACATTTGAATTTAAAAACCATGACAAACCCAGTATTTTCAATGAAAATCCGGATGATTATCAACTGCTTATTTTAAATGAAATTCAAGAAATGGAAAGTGGTTTCAGTCAAACCATCAAAAATTACCTGTCTAACGGAGGGCATGTCTTATTTATTCCAAGCAGTGAACCTGATCAGTCGGTAAATGTATTTCTTGATGAAATTTTGGCTCCTCAATTACTACAAATTGATTCAAGCAGACAAAAGCTGTCAATCATTGAAATAAACTCTGAACTTTACCAAAATGTATTCAAAGAGATTAAGACTGATGCAAGACTACCGGATATTTACAAGCATTACAAATTAGGGCAGTCAAAAAATAATTTATCAGAAAATATTTGGAGAACGCAGGCCGGAGACGATCTATTACTAAAAATAAAATATGGAAACGGTCATTTCTATCAGCTTACCATGCAGTTAAACCCAGAATGGACCAATTTAATTACACATCCAATTTTCGTACCAACATTTATTAATTTAACCCGTTACAGTGGTAATAATCATTCCTTGTACTATACTTTGGGCAACAAGACACCTATCAGAATCATTGAGCATAACTTATCCAACGAATCGTTTCATATCATCAACAAAAAGAATCAGACAGATATCATCCCTGATCAAGAAAATAACTTTGATAAAGGAACGCTTCTCTACACACGTGGGCAAATAACTCAAGCCGAAAACTATTTGATATCCAGAAATGATTCAATTCTTTATTCCTGCTCTTTTAACTACTCAAGAATAGAATCAGATCCCGAATATTTCACACTTGATGAGTTAACATCACAAATAAAATCACAATTATTACCCATTTCTATTAATTCTCCTGAAAAAATGAAACTATCTGACATTTATAACGAACAAAGAAATGGAAAACAGTATTGGAAATATTTTGTTCTGCTTTGTATTCTGCTTCTTGTTTCAGAAAGTTTGTTGCATCGAATAAATTCTTCACAATAACCATAACCTTGCAAATAAAAACAACGTAACATACAACTATAAAACACAATATCAACACAAACACCTACATAATTACAAAAATTAATCGATTCGGCATGAAACTTGATACTTCCACACAAATAAGGCAATTAGAAAAAATTCATCGGATTGCAGGTATTGGCTATTGGATTTACACTTACAACTCAAATGAAATGTGGTGGTCAAACATCACCTATTCTATTTTAGGGTACGATACACAAAGCTTTACACCTAACAGACAAAATTTAATTAAACACATCCATCCTGAAGATCTCGAATTCTTTTTGGTCTCGCTGCAACAAATGGCAAAGCAAGCAATAGAGATTGAATTTCGGTTTTTTAAAAATGGAGAACTAAGACTTGGTAAAATAACCGGAGAAGTATATAATGACAACCTGGAAGGACTGATAGAAGAAGTTCTTTTCCAAGACATTACCGAAATTAAAATAAAAGAGTATGAAATTGCAAAAGCCTGGAACAAAGCTCTTGATGCCGAAAATCTGAAAAATTCTTTTTTGGCAAATATGAGCCATGAGTTAAGAACACCACTAAACTCGATAATTGGTTTTTCTGAGCTATTGGAAACGAGCAGTGAAAAGGACAACGTTAGTAAATTTGCAACCGCAATAAAAACATCAGGCATACAACTGCTGCGTATTATTGAAGACCTATTAAAAGTATCGATGCTTGAAAGTCGTGTCTCAAAGCCAATTAAAAGAAATTTTCATCTTAACCAAATGCTTTTGGATATAAAAGACAACAGCCAAAGTCTACTAAAAGAAAACAACAAAGAACATATTGACCTAATTTTTAATTTTGATCTTGATTCTACAAACGATGTGATAAAGTCAGATCAGATAAAAATCAGAAGTATCTTTAAAAACCTAATACATAACGCAATAAAATTCACAGAAACAGGTAGCATAACGTGCTCCTACAAAATAATAAAAGACACAATTCATTTTTCAGTTACCGATACCGGCGTTGGCATTCCTTCCAAATATGAAAATCGAGTATTTAAACGATTCAGACAAGTTGATGAATCAGGACAAAAATATTATGGAGGCACTGGTTTAGGCATGTATATTTCACGACTGGAACTGGAATTACTTGGCGGAAAGATATGGTTTGTTTCTGAAAATAATTTAGGAACAACAATTAACTTCACAATTCCAAACATCTTAACATCTGAAAATCAGTTCGAAGAAGAGCACTCTCAAGAGTCTTACAACTGGGAAAACTACACCGTTATTATTGCCGAAGATCAAACCACCAACTTTAAAATCCTTGAAGCCTATCTTCAAAGAACAAACATTAATATTCTATGGGCGAAAAACGGACAGGAGGTAATTAATGCGTGCCTGCAAAATCCTGAGATAAACATTGTATTAATGGACATTAACCTACCACAAATCAATGGATTAGAGGCCACTGCAATCATCAAAGAAAAAAGACCTAACCTAATTGTTATTGCACAAACAGCGTACGCACTTGTTGGGGACAAAGAAAAATCAATTCAAGCTGGCTGTTCCGACCACTTACCAAAACCGATTAAAAAAGGCGATTTACTGGAATCAATGGCAAAATTCCTCCCATAAATCAAACAGACTGTTTTCGTTGGGAGAGTGGTTCGAACTCCTAATCATAAAATTAGATACGTTTTAATAAATGACCTTATGATAAAAGTCTTCTTTCAAATTAATTTTATTGGAAAGATTAAAAAACACCTCAAAAGTATTGGTTTATAAAAAAATAATTGCAAATTTGGCATACTGGATTATAAGAACTTAATCCAAACAAACAAATCTTTTAAACATTGTAATTATGACAAATGCAACAACATCCATGACTGCGAAAGATTACATGGAGAAGGAATCCAAATTTGGTGCTCACAACTATCATCCACTTCCAGTAGTTCTTGAACGTGGAGAAGGTGTATATGTTTGGGACACTGACGGAAAAAGATATTTTGATTTTTTGTCTGCATATTCTGCCGTTAATCAAGGTCACTGTCATCCAAAGATTGTGAACGCTTTAATTGAACAAGCTCAAAAACTGACTCTTACCTCTCGTGCTTTTTACAGCAACAACTTAGGTAAATACGAAGAATTTGTAACTAAATATTTTGGATACGACAAGGTATTACCAATGAATTCCGGTGCCGAAGCCGACGAAACTGCACTTAAATTAGTACGTCGCTGGGGGTATGATGTAAAAGGCATTCCAGAGAATGAAGCAAAAATTATTGTATGCGACGGAAACTTCCACGGACGTACAATTACTATAATTTCAATGTCGACCGATCCGGATTCATACAAAGGCTTTGGACCTTTCACTCCAGGTTTTGTCGTAATTCCCTACAACGACATTGAAGCTCTTGAAAAAGAATTGAAAGATCCAAATGTATGTGCATTCCTTGTTGAACCAATTCAAGGCGAAGCTGGAGTTTACGTTCCTGAGGATGGTTTCTTGAAAAAAGCATCAGATCTTTGTAAAGCAAATAATGTACTATTCGTTGCCGATGAAGTTCAAACCGGTATTGCAAGAACAGGTAAATTATTAGCGGTTGATCATGAAGGTGTTCGTCCTGATGTATTGATTCTTGGAAAAGCAATTTCAGGTGGTGTTGTACCGGTATCTGCTGTATTAGCTGATGATGAAATCATGCTTTGCATTAAACCAGGTGAGCACGGTTCTACATTTGGAGGAAACCCAATCGCTTGCGCTGTAGCAATGACCGCTTTAACTGTTGTTAAAGAAGAAAAATTAGCTGAAAACGCCGAGGCAATGGGTAAAATCTTCCGTGAAGAACTACAGGCGGTTAAATCGGATATGATTGAGCTTGTACGAGGAAAAGGATTGCTAAATGCTGTAGTAATTAAACCTAAAGATGGAAAAACTGCCTGGGATGTTTGCATGCGTTTACGCGATAACGGAATGCTTGCAAAACCAACTCATGGTCATATTATCCGTTTTGCGCCTCCATTGACAATTAACGAAGAACAATTGAGAGAAGCTATTGATATCATTAAGAAAACAATGGCTGAATTCGAATAAACAATTTGATCTATTCTTTCTATACTTTAGTCCGATTACCGGAGTAGTAGAGCTCCGATTGCTGGAGTAGTAAAGGTCCTATTATTAGACTTAAAAAAACGGGCTTTCCAAATTGGAAAGCCCGTTTCTATTTTATTGAATAATCAGTTTCGTTCGTACAACTTTATCAGGATACTGAATGGTTAAAAAATATATCCCTCCGGTCAAGTTTTTCAGATCGAAAGCAATTCTATTGCTCCAAAGGCCATTTTCTACATTTCGCGTGGCAACCAGTTTTCCTGCCTGATCGAATATTCTCAAAATACCATCCTGATCCGAATTTGAGAGCTCGACAAAAAATTCCCCCCGACTTGGATTTGGGTAAACCACCACCCCGGTTTCTGCTATTAAATCTTCAATGCCTGTTGTAATAAACACCTGCTGTGATTTTTTACTGTCAGGACATGCATCGTTCGAAGCCGTTAAGCTAACCACATACCCCGATCCATTTACATTATCCAAAACAAACGAATGGCTTGGCTCAAATTCACTGCTAATGATTCCATCGCCAAAATTCCAAACTATATTTGTTGCATTTACACTTAAGTTTGTAAAATCAACCCGATTGTAATCAATCTCGAATGTAAAATCGGCTAAAGGTGGCTCAATTGGACTCACACTTACAGAATTAGAGTATTGAGTTGTAAAACCATCTTTCGAAACCATTGCTCTGTATCTGGCATTCTGAACCACTTCATCGGATATAAAAATTTCCGAATTTTCACCATCTACATCTTCATAAATATCATTCAACTCATCATACTTTTGCCATTGAATAACACCATCAAAACCAACAAGGGTAATACTCGAACTGGCACCATAACAAACTAATTCAGGGTTTGCTTTGGCTTCGCCTGCCCTATTGACCTGCGGTTCTGGAATTGTAAACGACTGAGATAATTTAGGAATTATTCCTGTTCCTTCAAACTCCAGACGAGCTCCTTCCACCTCCCTTTCACTTGTTGCAGTTAAATCTGTATACTTAACCATACCATCAACCGCAATCTGAGTAAAAGTTCCTGCCAATGACCAATCTCCATCGTCACCTTTTTTAACAGCTATAGGTGTTTCATTATCGGAATCACAATTATTTCGAAACTGATCCTGTAACTTAAGCTGTGGTTGTCTGAGCAATACCTCTCCATTTTTGAGGGGAGCAGATGGCTCTTTATCAATTACCAAATATTTCGATTTCCCGTGATGTATGGTTTGTTCAAACCGGACAGTATCATAGTTACCCGAATAAATATACATCGAATCAACTCCTGATTTTTGAAGGATAGAAGTCACGCTTGGATCGAACGTAATTTTTCCTGGCTCAGAGATATCGTAATTCCCCTCCAAACTTCTTATTCCGTATCGAATATCAAAAATTAGCGATCTCCATGTTTCATTATCCGTAAATTCTACAAAGAAACTTTCATCAACGTCAGCATCAACAGCTCCCACAATAACCGGCGGAGGTGGAATTACAATATCGAAACTATCGGAAACAACATTCGGCAATGCATCGGAAGTAAACAGCAAACGCGCTCCTTCTACCCTATTTTCACTGGTTGCAGTCAAATTCAGATAACTTACCAAACCTCCAACTGAAGTTATGGTCTTAACGCCTCCTAAATCCCACAAATCAACCACATCGGCTTCCGAACCATCGGAATATTTAGAAGCTGAAATTTGAGTTGCATTGTCTTTTTCACAATTGTTTTTATACTGATCCTTCAATTGAAGTTTGGGTTGCTGTGCGAGAGTATCTCCATTATTTTCGGGACCAATAGGTTGATCAACAATTACCATCTCCGTGGATATTCCATGTCCAATTTCTTGCTCAACCAATGCATTTGCATATCCATTGGCAACAATTATGATTGTATCAGTTCTTGCAATCTGTAATATCGAATCCTTATCTGGATAGAAAGTAATGCCTCCGACTTCGATCAAGTAAGAAGTATCAACTAAAGTTTCACCTGCAAATGATATTGCTGATATTGAATCCCGCCAACTGGCATTGTCACTTGCCTGTATTGTGAATTCATTGTCCACTGTCACATTTAATGCTGTAGTCAGCTCAATAACCGGAACAGGAATCTTAAACAAAGCAGAAATTACCGTGTCTTTATCAAATGAAAACTGAAGGTAAGCTGAGTCGATTGCAATTTCACTTGTCGCAGTTAAATCAGTAAAACTAACTATACCACTTACCGATTGAGCTTGAAGAGTTCCTGATAAAGTCCAGGCTTTCTGATCGTATTTAACCACATTTACCTGCGTAAGATTATCTCTGGTACAGTCATTCAAGTATTGATCACTTAATTTTAAAACAGGTTGCTGAGATAATAATTCACCATTATTAGCAGGATCTGATGGCTGGCTTGTGATCTGTAAACTATCCGCTATACCGTGATTAATCTCCTGTTGAACTGTATCGTGAGCAAACCCACGGGACTGCACAATAATCTGGAATGATCCGCTTTTTTGCAGAAACTCCGATTCAGAAGGAATCAACTCCAACTCTCCGGCCTGACTTGTGTTATAACTTGCTGCACTCAAGACACTGTCATTAACAGTCACCACATTAATACGGCTCCTCCAAACAGAATCCTCAGTAAAAGTAATTTTAAACGGATTATCAACAATTGCACCAATTGCAGCGCCTAGAACCGGAGAACTACTAATATCCGGAATATCAAAAGATGCAGAGATAACTGCAGTTAAATCCACAGAAGTAAATTTCAATTCCGCACCACTTACCGGAGCCGTGCTATATGCCGACAAATCAGTAAATGTAACAATTCCATCTGTGGCTATTTGCTCAACAGTCCCAGCTAAGTTCCATTCTCCGGTGTCATTCCTTTCAACTACAATACTCTTTTGAATTTCGGAAGTGCAGACATTTGCATATTGATCTAAAAATTGTAAAACAGGTTGTTGATCAAGAACATCTCCATTTGTTAGCGGAGCCAATGGCTGTTGAGTTATCTCCATACTTGCAACTACTCCGTGACCAACCTCTTGTTCCACTACTACATTAGTATAACCCAAAGAATGGATAACAATATTGAATGTTCCTGCTTTCTGAAGCAATACTTCTTGTGAAATATGAAAAGTAATTGATTCCGCAGCTATCGTATAAGCCGAAGAAGGAAGTGTATCTCCATCGTAAGTGATGGTCGTGATACTATTTTTCCATGTATTATCAACGGCAAAAAAGTTTAATGTAAAATCGGCATCAACAGTTACAAGAAATGCAGGATTAATGCTAGGCGGATTTAATAATTCAACAATATCAAACGAATCAGAGTTCACTGAAGCAACTCCTGCACCGGAAAATTTCAGAAAAGCTCCGGTAATTGCAGTCTCACTTGAAGCACTTAAATCACTGTAAGTAAGCACACCCGACGAAATAGTTTGAGTTAAAGTTCCTCCCAAAGTCCAGGTCTGTGCATCTCCATTTGCGACAGAAATCTCAAATGTACTGTTGCTTGAACAACTATTGTTGTATTGATCACGCAACGACACTCTTGGCTGTGTGTCTAAATTACCACCATTCACTAATGGAGCAGTTGGCTGCCTGTCAATAAAAATAGTATCCGGAATGCCATGTTTAATTTCCTGATTGACTGCTGCATTTTGATATCCTCTTGAATAAACTAAAATTTCTTTCGTTCCAGTTACCTGCAATTCAGTACTTTTTGAAGGATCAAAAACAATTTTCCCTGCTTGACTTTTGTCGTAAACATCAGTTGCCAGCAAGTTTCCTCCGTAAGAAATTGAATCAATTTCGCCCTGCCAAGCGGCATTTTCCGAGAAGGTAACATCAAACAATGAATCAACAGTTGCAGTTGTTGAAGCAATAAGAGGAGGAGCAATAAGAGGTGCTGGAATAATAAATGTCTCAGACTCCTGGCTTGTTAGTCCTATGCCAGAAAAAGTGATTGTTGCATCAGTTACCAGATCTGTACTTCTGGCGGTCAAATCGGTAAAATCAACAATCCCATTAGTTACCATTAACGAAGTAGTTCCCTCTACTACCCAGCTTCCTCCTGTTGCATTTGTATTAATTGTTTGTACACTATTCGTAGTACAATCATTTAAATATTGATCTTGTATTTTAACTCCTGGTTGAGTTTGCAGTAAACCAGCATTACTCACAGGTTGTTGTGGCTGAGTGGTTATTGTAATAGATGTTGCTGCACCATGTCCTATTGCCTGCATAACAGAATCTTTCAGGAATGATGTAGAAGTAATAAAAATATATTCGCTGGCTGCAGTCTGCAAAACAGCTGACTCAGCTGGCTTAAATGTTATTACTCCTGCTGTTGAAGTATCGTATGCTCCGGCAGGCAACACTTGAGTTCCGTATCTAATTTCAGTAACCTGACTTCTCCAGTCCACATTATCAGTAAAAGTAATATCAAAGTTTGAATCAACGGTAACACCACTTGCCGCGGTTAATACCGGTGAAGCACTTAAATCGGGAATGTTAAAAGTGTTTGAATTTACGGTTGCTAATCCTACTGTTGAAAAAGCAATAAAAGCACCTGTAACAGCCGCATTACTAGATGCTGTTAAATCAGTAAAACTAGCTGAGCCATTAGTAACTTTTTTCACCAATGTACCTCCTAGTGTCCAAGCATTAGCGTCTCCTTTTGCTGCTGTAATTTCAATTGTATTTTCACTCGTGCAATCATTAGCATACTGATCCTTAAGCGTTATTACAGGTTGATTTGCTAACAAAGCTCCATTCTCAACAGGAGCCGTTGGCTGTAAAACAATTGCCATATCAGTAGCTACACCATGTTTAATTTCTTGAGATACGCCGGCATCTTCATATCCAAGCGCATAAACTATCATATCGGCTGTTCCTGCTGCTTGTAGGTCCGAATCTAAGGCAGGATCAAAAATAATCTTACCCGATTGAGTTTTATCATAAGCACTTGCTGCTATTAAATTCCCATTGTACTTAATCGAATCAATGGAAAGCTGCCAAGTTGCATTTGCCACAAAACTAATTTCGAAACTTGCATCCACTGTTGCTGTTGAAGAAGCAAGCAGTGTTGGTGATGAATCCAAAGAGGGAATTGTAAACGCAGCAGATACAGCATCTGTTAAAATACCTGATGAAAAAGTAATGCTGGCTGTAGTCAGTTCAACACTACTACTTGCCGTTAAATCTGTATAAGTAAATACTCCTGAACCGGCAGTTAATCCCGTTGTTCCGCCCAATGTCCAGGTTCCACCGCTGGTTGTTTCAGAAATAGTACTTGTATTGTCTGTAGTACAAATATTTGCGTATTGATCTCGTAATTGAACTACTGGCTGGGTAGTAAGCTGACCTCCATTACCGGAAGGGCCAACTGGCTGTGTAAACATGAAAAGTTCATCAGCAACGCCATGCCCAAGTACCTGACTTAAAGTATCATTAGCAAATCCACTGGAGATTACAATGATTTCTTTTGTGCCTGCAGTTTGTAATATATTTGATTCAACAGGCTTAAAAATAATTCGAGTCGCGTTCGTAGCATCATAGGTTGCTGCCGGAATAGAATTGCCATCAAATGTAATATCAGTTATACTTCCCCTCCATGTTGCATCATCTGTAAAAGTGATCTGAAATTCTCCATCAACAGTAGCATTATTTGCTGCAGAAAGAGCAGGTGAAGCGTTTACAGGAATATCGAAAGTTGCAGAATTAACATCAGCAAAACTTCCAGATGAAAAAGTTAAATAAGCTCCAATAACCGGTGCATCACTCGTAGCAGACAAATCAGTATATGTAAATGATCCTCCCACTAAAGTATGATTGGGTGAGCCACCTAATGACCAGTTTCCAGCATCACCCTTCACAACAGATATTGCTGTTGCATTATCTGTTGTGCATGAATTAAGATATTGATCCTGACTAATAACAACTGGTTGCTGCACCAATAAACCACCATTGTTTGTTGGTGCTGTTGGTTCAACATTCACTTTAATTGATGTAGGTACACCATGACCGATCGTTTGTGATAAAGTTGCATTTGAGAATCCTGCAGCAATAAAATCGAAATCTTGTGTTCCTGCAATTTGCAAAGCCGTTGATAAGGATGGATCAAATATTATTTGTCCACTTGTTAGTTTATTGTAAGCCGAAGCATCTATCTCAATACCACCATAGCTAATACTACTGATTTTACTTTGCCAACTGTTTTCATCAACAAAAGTTACAGTAAATGCTCCATCAACGGTCACACTTGTAGCTGCTGTTAATACAGGAGGTGAATTTAATCCCAGGTCGAATGTTGCCGAACCTACTCCTGTTAAACCAGATGCTGTAAAAGAAATATAAGCTCCTGTAACTACAACATTACTGCCGGCAGATAAGTCAGTGTAATTTAATACTCCAGACGCAACAGTGCCCGTTGGAGTTCCACCCAAAGTCCAGTTAACAGGATCATTTTCACCAGCAGTAATGGAAACAGTGCTATTCGAAGTACAGATGTTACTGTATTGATCCTGAATTGCAACTACAGGCTGTATTGTAAATGGACTTCCATTCACACCGGATGGCACAGGTTCAGTTTGTACAACAATTTTGGTTGCTGCACCATGTCCTATATTTTGTGTTATACTCGCGGGACTGTAGGTATCAACAAAAATTTCCAAGCTGGCAGATACAGCAGTTTGCAATGAGGGATCTGCCGAAGGTGTAAAAACAATTTTATTTGTTGTTGAATTTATAGAATATGCACTTGCAGAAATGATTGCTCCATTAAATCGAATCGAATCAATACTTGATTCCCAGCTTGGGTCATCTGAATATGAAATTTCAAAAACAGCATCAACGGTTGCTCCTGTTGCTGCCGTAAGTGTTGGCGGTGTAGTTTGAGCTTGTACAATAATAACTGAGATAACCCATAGGAATCCCAAGAGTAGATATTTTTTCATGATTACAGGACTTTAGATAACTAACACTTAGTTAGAACCAAAGCACGTACCACAACCTGTAACAAGCTCACATACTGCCTAATACACTAAGACTAAAGATTCTCACACATCTACGATATTGGATAAAAGCTTGAACAAATAAAAAAAAGTCAATAAATACACGACCTTTCTCCCTATTAAAAAAGGACATCCTATTGTGGATGATTTCTCCGTATTCGGATAAAAAAAAGCCGAATCACTTTGATTCGGCTCCCAAT
The DNA here is from genome assembly GCF_030372765.1 of Labilibaculum sp. K2S. Classification (GTDB taxonomy): domain Bacteria; phylum Bacteroidota; class Bacteroidia; order Bacteroidales; family Marinifilaceae; genus Labilibaculum. The sequence goes on from NZ_JAUCMW010000024.1 coordinate 51,282, forward strand.
TATAAATTTAATTACCTTATTCTGATTCGTTAAAAGTATTTTGAGATTTAGGAATGGAATGTCTTATCTTAAAATCCCGCGAATAATTTACAACCTGCACACCTTGATTTTCAAGTCCTCCAAACGCATTCACTCTTTTAAAATGATAATTTGATTGCAATAAATCCAATTTCAATTCATTCAAATGATCAGGAAAACTATGCCCATACCGACTTACAGCCTTGGAAAAGTATCGACACAAATCAAATGCTCTAAAACTAAAATCATTCGGTTCACATGTAAATTTTTCTCTAAAATCCGAAACAAACAAATCAACTTTAGCCTCCTTATAATCAATATTATATGGTGTTATTACACTTAGGTTTAAATTATAGAACAGCTCAGCATCCAAACTGTTAAATCGTTGCCACACAGGAAAACCAATTAAGCGAATATCAAAGCGTTGACTTAAAACATTTAAATTTGAGATAATATTTTCAACATATGGCTGTTTGGTAGAAGGTACAAGAATTACATTTTCGCATGTATCACTCAGCATACGTTCAATTCCAAAAAGTCCGTATTCATCAAATGAAATCTTTTTATAAGTCATATCACCATTTTCCCAGTATTTTCCTTTTTCAAACATATTTCTTTCTATGTCTGTAACCAGCTGAAATTCATTCAAATGTTCATAACGGTCAGGATGAACAACAACTAAATTCCTCGTATCCAAATCGAAACAAACATAGTCGGATATTTTTCCACAAATCGACTGGATAGAGGTATTCATTTGAATCACGAACGGATTCGTTGTGAGCTCTGAATTCTTTAGCGAAAGAGGTGAAATAATAGGAATTCTTCTTCTTTGGGCAAAATCTGCCACAATCGAGAATGTATTTTGATAAACCGGGCCTATCATGAAATCCAAATCAGTATATTGCAATCCAGCAATAATTCGTTGAACACGTTCAGGATTTTTTTCTGTATCAAAAACATGAAGATCTACCGATAAACCTTCTTTTTGAAGAGAATCTACAGCCAAAAGAACACCTTGATAAAAACGAATAAAATCATGAGATTTGCTGTATAAAATCCGTGGATTTCTCTCCGTAACAATTTCAATAGTATCCTTATAGGAAATACTTCTATTTATGGAATCATTCGCATCCAAATACAAAGGTAAAAACAATGCTATCCGTATTTTATTCTGACTTATAGGTTTTAAATCGACATTAGTAACAACTGTATCTACAACCTGATATTTTTTTACGATTGTATCCTTTTGCACTTCCTTCTCCACAAAATATTCCAGAGGAACCAAATATCGAGGAATCCGAACCCAATCGCCAATCTTTAAAGCTGTACTTTTAAGTTTCGGATTTAACTTTTTGAATTTTCGCAGATTCATAAAAAACTGACGGGATATAGAAGATTCTGTATCCCCTTGCTTTATCACATAATAGTAATAATTCTTATCGTGTTTAGGAACTGTATTTAGCTGTGGCTTTTTAATGATCTTAGGAACTTTAATAATTGTACCCAAACGTAAGCTGTCCCCCATATCTGGATTTGAAGCCTTTATTAAAGCCATATCAACAGCATATTTTTTATACAAAGAAAATAATGTGTCTCCCTTTTTTACAATATGATAAAAGAATTTATCATCTTCCTTTTTCACTAAAACAGGAGAAAGAGCAGTTTCTGAATCTACAACCGGAATTCTTAAAACCTCACCAACATTAACTGTTGCTTCCGTTTTTCGATTTACCTGCAAAATAACAGCAAGGTCAACACCATATGCCCTACTAATAGAAAATAAGGTTTGCTTTTCTTTTACAAGATGCAAAAAACAGGTTTGCCCACCTACAACAACCTTATTATTAGACAACTCAACATTTACAGTTTGAGCTTTCGTAAAATTTACTGCTCCAACAAGGAGACATATCAGAAGGATACTTCGAAAAAAATAATGCATTAATTATCTGTATTTCAAACATTTATAGTTCACTAGCAATAACTAACAAAAATACTAAAGTCCGCTTGGAAAACAAAATATCTACAATAATTGAACCGTAAAAAAGCAAAATCGAAATTCTTCGCCTGAATTTCGATTTTATCTTACGTCAAAATAACAATTTCTCACTACTGTTTTTTGAATCAATTCTCGACTAAAATATGTTCGTCATACTCTATTTCAAATCTTAATTTTTGTCGCGCCTCATCATTAGCCAAAGCCAAAAAAGTTTCTTTGCATTCCTCATTAACAGCACTCTCCGCCATATTTAAATAAAATTTAAATTTTGCCTTTTCTTTTTTCATTGCAATAATCAGTGCGTCCTGATAGGTCAAATCATTTTTGGTGTGATCTGCATCCTCAAGATTACCAGTAATTTTCATGTCCTTAATTTCATCCAGGTTCAATTCCGGTTTTGCATCCTTCATCTTCTCCAGTCGAAGCATTCTGGCTGTTTTCTCTAAAGCAATATCCCAAAAAAGACCTTTCACATGTTTCCTGTCCATTCGACTTGCAACCTCTGAGTAAAACTCAATTTCATCCATCTCTTTATCGATTGCATAATCAATAATTTCCTCAAATGTCCTAAAAATTTTCATTCTTTACACTTTGTTAATTTATAATCCTTTACGAATCAAAAACCAATTTTAAATTGGTGCATTTTTTTTTTTCAGCTTGACTACATAAGGTACAAAATAGTAACAATCAATACAAAAGAATTTTCAAGCAAAAAAAAGAGTCTTGATTTCTCAAGACTCTTTTTAGTATATCAATTACAATTCTAATTCTCTGTTAAAATATTATTATCGTATTCCACTTCAAAACGAAGTTTGTGTTTTGCTTCTTCCTGAGCAAGCATAAGAAATAATTTTTTCGACGGTTCATCTGTGGCGGCTGAAGCAAGATCATTATACAATCTAAAAGCGATTTTCTCCTTTTTCATGGCCAGAATTAACGCTTCCTGATAAGTAATATTTGCCTTATCAACATCTACATCCAGTAAATAATCGGCAATTTTTAAATCGGCAATTTTAGCCTCCGAAACCTGATATTTTTTCCCATTCTTAATGGCTTCCAATTTAGTTCGATGACCGATTTCTTCCAAAGCATATTGCTCAAAAGTATCCTTCATCTCCTGATGTTTCATTTTACCGGCAAGTTCGGTATAAAAATCAGCCGCCATTTGCTCTTCATTAATGGCAAAATCTAAAATATCTTCAAGTGAATTAAACTCTTTCATTTTTTCTAATTTTTAGTGTTCCACTTTATTGGATAAATATTTTTCCTGCAAATAGATATTCATATTTTTAGCCGCTTTTCTACCATCTCCCATTGCAAGAATAACAGTAGCACCACCGCGAACAATATCTCCACCTGCAAATACTTCAGGAATTGACGATTGCATTTTATCTTTTACAACTTCAATAGTTCCCCATTTCGAAACCTCTAATCCTTCCACCGAATTTGGAATCAACGGATTCGGAGAAACTCCTACAGCAACCACAACTACAGTTGCATCAATCGTATATTCAGAACCTTCCATTGGAATTGGTCTTCTTCTGCCCGATGCATCAGGCTCGCCCAATTCCATTTTCTGAACCTTGATTTGCTTTACACGACTCTTTTCGTCAGCAATGTATTCAATTGGGTTCGTTAAGGTAAGAAATTCGATTCCCTCCTGTTTTGCATGATGAACTTCCTCAGCACGGGCTGGCATTTCTTCTTCAGAACGACGGTAAACAATAATTGCTCTTTCAGCACCTAATCGTTTTGCTGTACGAACCGAATCCATAGCCGTATTACCACCACCAACAACTACCACATTTTTACCCCTTAATATTGGTGTATCCGATTCTTCCGAATCGGCTCCCATCAAATTTACACGGGTTAAATACTCATTTGATGACATAATTCCGTTCGAATTTTCACCCGGAATATTCATAAACCGAGGTAAACCAGCACCACTACCTACATAAAATGCTTTATATCCTTCTGCTCTTAAATCATCTAAACTTGCAGTTTGGCCTACAATATAGTTGGTGATAAATTTCACACCCATTCGGCGTAAATTCTCAATTTCTACATCAACAACAGCATTTGGTAAACGGAATTCAGGAATACCATACTTTAAAACACCACCAATTTCGTGTAGTGCCTCAAAAACTGTTACATCGTAACCAGATTTAGCCATATCGCCGGCAAAAGACAAACCTGATGGTCCGGAACCGATAACTGCAACTTTAACACCATTTGATTCTGCCAATTCAGGAACAGAAATTACACCGGATTCTCTTTCAAAATCTGCAGCAAAACGTTCCAAATGACCAATTGCAACAGAAGGCAGGTTTAATTTCTGAACATAAAAACACTTCTGCTCACATTGTACTTCCTGTGGGCAAACACGACCACAAACTGCTGGCAAAGCACTTGTTTCTTTTAAAACAGATGCCGCTTCCAAAATGTTTCCGCGTTCAATATTTTTAATGAATTTAGGAATATTGATACTAACAGGGCATCCTTCCATACAAGTTGGATTTACGCAATCCATACAACGTGTTGCCTCTAACATTGCCTGCTTTTTAGTCAGACCTATATTCACCTCAACACGCTGAGATTTAATTCGTTCTTCAGGAGCCATTTCTGTCATCTCCACCCTTTCAACCGCCATACGGTCTTTGGCTTTTGTCAGCTTTTGGAGTTCGACTCTCCACTCTTGTTTACGTTCGTTTTTTATATATTCTTCAGACCTTTCCATTGTCCTGTTTTGTCTTTAGTTGATTAATTTTGAAAATGATCCATTTTGTCATTTTCTTCTTCCTTGTAACCGCCTAATCTCGACATCATTTCGTCAAAATCAATTTTATGCGCATCAAACTCAGGCCCATCCACGCAAGTGAACTTGGTTTTACCATCAACGGTAACCCTGCATGCTCCGCACATACCGGTTCCGTCAACCATAATACTATTCAAACTCGCCATGGTAGGAATTTCATATTTCTTGGTCAGCAAGGAACAGAATTTCATCATAATGGCAGGACCAATGGTGATGCACTCATCCACTTTTTCACGCTTAATCACCTCTTCCATACCTTCAGTAACCAAACCTTTTCTTCCATGCGATCCGTCGTCAGTCATCACGATAAGCTCATCGGAATGTTTGCGCATTTCGTCTTCCAGAATCAAAAGATCTTTTGATCTTGCTGCAATAACAGTAATGACACGATTACCCGCTTTTTTATATCCTTCAACAATTGGAAGCAGTGGTGCAACACCAACACCGCCGCCGCAGCAAAGCACAGTACCAACCTTATGTATTTCGGTTGGTTTACCCAGCGGGCCAACCAAATCGGTTACATATTCACCAACTTCAAGATTACACAACTTAGTAGACGACACGCCCATTTTCTGAACGATAATGGTAATTGTTCCCTTTGCAATATCAGCGCCGGCAATGGTTAAAGGGATACGTTCCCCTTTTTCACCTACCCGTACAATTACAAAATTACCTGGTTTTCGGGCCTTAGCAATTAAAGGTGCCTCAACCACAATTTTCACTACTTTTTCTGAAAAATTCTCTTTTTCAACTATCTTGTTCATTACTTTTCTTAAATAAATGAATGAATAAAATGCTAAACAACTGCAATACCACAACTCAAACAATCTGATTCGCAATCGATTCCATGCTGATACTACAGCACATATTTACAATTCAAAAGTATAAAGAAGTAAGATTCCAGCCTAGCCAAACACATATAAATTAGCTTGGTAAAACACTTTAGATTCAATATAAATAGGTGATGTGCTCACTTGTTAGATGTTCATATCATTACTAATAAATTTCCTTTTCGATTCGTTAATTTAAGAATCCACCCGTATTGTAAATTTTCATCTAATATCATGTTGGATAGACATTTCCAATATATTCCCTTAAAAAAGAAAAATACCCGGGACACTTAGATGAACATATTTTCGGATACTGAGGCAAAGCCCGATGCAGTAAATCTGAAAATGAATAAATATTATTGATTATACAAAGAATCTTAATTTTTTACATAACTTCAACACTTATTTATTAGTTGATGGCTAATAAATGATCATTTTACATTGATTAGGATGTAGAAAATTAATAAAGATAAACGTGAAGAGTGATTTGTGATGTAGGATTTATAAACACTTTAAAATCTAGACGTATGTCAGATCAAAAAGACTTATTAGATCTCTTACCAGAGATAAAAGCTGTTCCTAAAGAACAGATTAAACAATGCGATATGCCGGTGGGGATTTATTTGCATGAATGTGAAAAACTGCATACACGTGCAAGTGCCGATTTGCCACAACTAACTGCTGTAGGCATGACTGCCGAACTGCTGGCAAAATTATTGCCTTACACGGGTGCTTTGCGAACTGCTGAAAGTAACTGGGCAGAGCTAAACACCATACGCGAAGAAAACAAGGAAGCCTGGAAGGCTGAATGGCCTGCTTTTCTTGAATTCCGTACCGATTTAATTGAGAATATGGATTTTGCTTACCGTAACAACGAGGCTTTATTAAAAAAATTGGCGGTAATTAAACAAGGTGACTCTCATGCTGATGCTATTCAGGATATGGCAAACCTTTCGGTATTAGGAAAAGCAAATTTAGCGCCGCTTGAGGCTATTTATTATGATATAACCTTAATTGATAAGGCCGCTGAAGACGCTGACAGAATGAGTGGTCTGCTTGGAGCCGTTAACGGTCATATGTATGTGGATGATGAAATTAAGGTGATTCGCGATCAGGCTTTTACATTAACAAAGCAAGTGGTGGATGAAATTCGTAAGTACGGTCGTTTTGTATTTCGTAAAGATCCCGATCACGCAAAATCTTATTCGAGCAAATACAGCAGAGATAAGAGCAGTGCTTACAGAAAAAAGCTGGCTGAACAAGCTCAGGAATAAAACCTGATAGTACAATCAAGAAAAGAGAAGCTCATCACTTCTCTTTTTTTTGTGCTCTGATCTCAAATTCTTTGTGCCGATTGTTTCTTTACCTGTTCCGTTCGCTGTTTGATTGATTCCGTTTACAGCCCTCCCCCTTCAGTTCGCTGCCTGGCCTCATCCGTGCGTTGTTTCACCTGCTCCGTTCGCAACTTGAGTTGTTCCGTTACCGAACGGAAAGGGGTCCGCACCGAACGGAGCATCTCACCCCGCGCACGGAGACACTAAACTTGCGAACGGAAAGAGTCCCGATGCGAACGGTAAACCATCCATGCCGAACGGAGATGGTCAATTTACGAGCGGAACAGATGCAGTGCGTGATTGTATTGCTTTTTCCTCCTTTTTTGGGAGAAGAGGTCGTTTACATATTCCTAATTGTCATGAAGAAAATACCCCAAACCCCTAAAGGGGCTTATTGGTAGCATTTATTAAGGTCCCCTTCAGGGAAATGGAGCAAAGCGGAATTCGACGAAGTCCATTAGGGGTAGGAAAAATGAAGATTTTATTGATCCCGAATTCGGGAACAAAAAAAGGGAGACCCTCAATTTCTAATTCCATCATGCTCTGACTATTGGCGAGCTGTAAATGTCAGGGTATGACTAGGATTCGTTTAATCTTCAGTTTGTGTTTTAAACCGGACAGCGTCGAAGACCTGTCGGCGTTTACTTATTGTAGTAACAGAGAATAAGTAAACGCTGTCGGGTGCAAGCACGCCGACAGGTTTTTCAAATCCAAGCTTTGTTGTTTGAGATTACTTCAATCGCTTGGGCTCCTTCGTAATGACAGCGATTGAGAGCCTCAAAAAAGAGTGAGACTCTCAAAATATTGAAGGTCATGCTCTGGCTATAGGCAAGCTGTAAATGTCAGGCTATGACTAGGATTCGTTTAATCTTCAGTTTGTGTTTTAAACCGGACAGCGTCGAAGACCTGTCGGCGTTTACTTATTGTAGTAACAGAGAATAAGTAAACGCTGTCGGGTGCAAGCACGCCGACAGGTTGTTTAAATTTAATAAGGCTGGTGAATTCAAAATTCCTTCGTAGAGAAAACCCGACAATATCCCAACCTACATTTGGCGTTTCCTCTAGTCGAAACTGAAAATAAGTAAACGTAAGATTTTCTGTTATCTTTGATCATCCCAATACTAATAAACGATAGATGATACCAAACGAAAAAATCAATATTGAAAATCAGATAAAAGAAAAAATAGCACAGCTAGAAAAAGATATCGTAATGCTAAAGGATTTAACCCAACCTATTTCACCAGATTGCGCTATTGGAAGAGTTAGTAGAATGGATGCCATCAATAACAAAAGTGTAAATGAGGCTGCTTTACGTAAAAAGGAAGTTCAACTATCGGCCTTGAAAGATGCTCTGAAGAATATTGATTCAGATGATTTTGGGAAATGCATTAAATGTGGAATTCAGATTCCCATTGGAAGAATCATGATTATGCCTGAAAGTAAGAAATGTGTAAATTGCGCCAGTCGTTAATTTAAATTTAAGTCTGCGGACATCAAATCACGAATAAAAAAATCACTATGATACTATCAATCATATTTGACATTTGGCTACTAACCCAACTTGTAGCAATATTACTTCCGGTAATCGCGATTGTCGATATCCTTCGACGAGATTTACTGGGAATAAACCGGTTAATCTGGATATTACTTGTTGTGTTTATCCCTTTTATTGGCTCCATCATCTATTTCTATGATCGGTTTACTTACAAAGCTAAATTTTAAATATCTTTGTACTGATAGTAATAAATAACTGGCAATTCATGTACAAATGGCAATTTTAAACCAGTTACTAGTCTACTAATTACTAACATCCTTTATTAAAATGGCAAAAAGCAAAAAAAATATAGTCTACTCTACAAATCCTGATTTCAAATTCGAATACGATGAAGATGTAGTTGAGGATACGCTACCTAATAAACAACAAAAGCTAAGAGTTTTATTAGACAAGAAGCAACGAAAAGGAAAAGTAGTTACTTTAATCGAGGGCTTTAAAGGCAGTTCTGATGATTTAAAAGAATTGGGCAAGATCTTAAAAAGCAAATGTGGTGGTGGCGGTTCTGCTAAAGATGGAGAAATCTTGATTCAAGGCGATCATCGCGATAAAATCATGGATCTTTTAAAAGCAGAAGGTTATCAGGTAAAACGCGTTGGAGGATGATTTTACAGAATTGAGACATGAGACTTGATAAGTCTACTGTTTTTCAAACTATCACAATAGCGTAATGTAAGATATTATTAGACAAATCTTCTAAATATAAAAACCGAAATCCTTACAGATTTCGGTTTTATTTTTTCTTGCCTTTTAGTCCCCTTTAGGGGATTTATGGGTAATTATCTTACAAAGATTCTAAACAAGCTAATATGTTTTTTTCTATTCTAGCATTAACACTTTTGGCATCTGCTTTTACAAATTTTTCGCCAATAATTTTTTCGTACAATTCGATGTAACGCTCCGAAATCTGATTTACTTTTTCGTCGGTCATTTCAGGAACTTTCTGTCCGTCTTTACCTTGAAAACCATTCTCCATTAACCATTCGCGAACAAACTCTTTCGATAACTGCTTTTGCTGCTCATTCTTAGCCAAACGCTCAGCATATCCTTCAGAATAAAAATAACGAGACGAATCAGGAGTATGAATTTCATCAATCAGATAGATAACATCCTCTTTTTTACCGAACTCATATTTAGTATCAACCAAAATCAGGCCTTTTTCGGCAGCAATCTCAGTTCCTCGGGCAAATAAAGCCTGAGTATATTTTTCAAGCATTTCGTAATCTTCTTTAGATACGATGCCTTGTTTTAAAATTTCTTCTTTGGAAATATCTTCATCGTGACCTTCCATTGCCTTGGTAGTTGGCGTAATGATCGGTTTCTCGAATTTCTGATTTTCCTTCATTCCCTCAGGCATTGGCATACCACAAAGCATACGCTTACCAGCTTTGTACTCTCTCCAGGCATGACCGGTTAAGTAACCTCTAATTACCATCTCCACCATAAAAGGTTCAGCCATATGACCCACTGTCACCATTGGATCCGGGGTTGCGATTTTCCAGTTTGGAACGATATCAGCTGTTGCATCTAAAAAGCGAGCCGCAATCTGATTCAATACCTGACCTTTAAAAGGAATTCCTTCCGGTAATACAACATCAAAAGCTGAAATACGATCAGAAACAACCATAGCAAGATACTCGTCGTTAATATTATAAACGTCTCTTACCTTACCTACGTAAAGATTCTTTTGATTCGGGAAATTAAAATCTGTTTTAACAATTGCTTCTTTCATTGCTCCAAAAATTCTAATAATTTATAAAAATGGTTTAAACGATAAGCCATTAGCCGCAAGCGACTAGGCATCAACTGATATTCCCTACATTCGGTTACCTAAATAACATGAGTTTAAAAATCAGTCTTTAATTTAATGCGAAGATAGATAAAAGTAAAAAAGTAGAAAAGCAGTAATAAGAATTTATATCCATCTCGACCATCTTTTTACAAAACTGTTTACCATTAACTGTTTTACTGATCTTTACTTTCTCTCTTTTTTTCTAGCCTTTCATCTTCTATTTCGTAGGCAGAAACAATTTCTTTCACCAATCGGTGTCGTATAATATCCGATTTATCGAACTCTACCATCGCAATTCCTTTTATGTCCTTCAAAATTCGAAAAGCTTGTATCAATCCCGATTGTTGCTTTCTGGGCAAATCAATTTGTGTGATATCACCCGTAATCATGAATTTACCAGTGGTTCCCATACGGGTTAAGAACATTTTTAACTGCTTGGTGGTGGTGTTTTGCGCCTCATCTAAAATTACAAATGCTTCGTTCAGGGTTCTTCCCCGCATGTAGGCCAAAGGTGCTATTTGAATAATTTCAGCCTCCAAATAATCTGCCAGCTTACGTGGCGGAATCATATCCAGCAAAGCATCGTATAATGGTTGCAAATAAGGATCAATTTTCTCTTTTAAATCTCCGGGAAGAAAACCCAGATTCTCTCCTGCCTCAACTGCAGGCCGACTTAAAATGATTTTTTTTACTTCTGAATTACGCAAAGCTTTAACCGCCAAGGCAATTGCAGTGTAGGTTTTACCTGATCCGGCCGGACCAACAGCAAAAATCATATCGTTCTTCGCCGACTTCTCTACTAACTTTCTTTGATTGGCTGTACGGGCGCGAATAATTTTTCCATTATTTCCAAACAGAATCACGCTTTTAGGATCATCGGGATCCAAAATTTCTGGCGTATTTTCCAGCACAATCCGTTTTATATTGGCTAGCGTAAGGGTATTGTATTGATTGTAATGCTGAATCAAAAGATTCACTTTCAGCTCAAATAAATCAAGCGTTTTTTCTTCACCACTTGCAAATATTTCATTCCCTCTCCCAACAATATTCAATTTTGGAAACATCTCCTTTAAGACTACCAATTTCGAATTATTAATTCCATAAAATTCAAGTGGATCAATTACCCCTAAAGATATGCTCTTTTCAATCATATATTCCGTTCAATATTCATTACTTTTGAGCCTACAAATTAATTATTAATTCTGATTTGTTTAGCAGTACCAAAGAGAAATCTGAATATATTTTCGTTTAAAATAATTCTTCTTTCTCTTTAAAATTAGATCCATTTATGGCAATAATAAGTTTAACTACCGATTGGCAGCACCGCGATTACTACCTGGGGGCACTTAAAGGGCGCCTTCTATCTATCTGTCCGGGAGCACAATTGGTAGATTTAAGTCACAATGTTGACAACTACAATATATCTCAGACATCTTTTATTATAAAAAATGCTTTTGTCCATTTTCCAAAAGGAAGTATTCATATTATTGGGGTTAAATCAGAAGAGACACCGGAACATCCGCACGTAGTTGTAAAGTATCAGGATCATTATTTTATTGGTGCCGATAATGGTATTTTCAGTCTGATAATGAAAGGCGATCCTGAAGAAATTGTACGCATTGAAAATATTGAAAAGGAAGATCATTTTCGCACTTTTCCGGAACTGAATGTATTCGCCAAAGTTGCTTCTCACATTATTAAATACAACAATCTATCAGGACTGGGATCTACCCAAAAAGAACTGTTCCGATTGGTTCCCATCCGCGCGTTAATTCAGAAAGGAACAATTACCGGACAAGTCATTTACATTGATTCCTATGGAAATGTAACCACAAATATTTCAAAAGAATTGTTTGAATCGGTGCGTCAGGAAAGAGAATTCGAAATTTTGGTGCAAAGCAATCATTACCGGATTTCCAAAATCAATCAGAACTATCACGAAACTTCCGAAGGTGATTTTCTGGCACTCTTCAACTCATCAGGATTACTCGAAATTGCAATAAACAAAGGCAATTTAGCTGAACTACTGCAACTGGATATTAACTCCGATATTAGAATCAAACTCTATGATCATTAGATTTGTAAAGCTGGAAATTCTACCTCAGCACATTCAAGATTTTCAAAATCTAACATCAGCTGAAAGAAAGGATATTATTGCCTTCCCGGGCTGTTCTCATCTTGAAATTTTACAGGATGTATCAAATCCATCGGTATTCTTCACGGTAAGTCATTGGCGTTCGGAAGATGATTTAAATACTTACCGCAACTCTGATTTTTTTCAAGGCAACTGGAAAAAGGTAAAACAATGGTTTTCGGCTAAACCAGAGGCCTGGAGTTTATGCAATTAAATTAGTGGGACGTATCCCTCCTTATCCTTTCCCGCATTCCATCTCCCTGTCGGGTCAGGCTTTTCGCATCCCCACAATCCCCTTTTTCTGTAAGGTATCACTTTACGTTTCCAATTCTTAAAATTCACCATTAGTATCTCTTTGATCTCCAAAGAAGACCTTTCCTATGGATTATCTTCAGCCTAAATAAGACTTAAATACACCATCAAATTTCAACGGACTCCTGACTGAAACGAAAACTACATAATAAATCAAACACGCTACAATACTTACATAATATACAAACCAAACATCCATTACCCCATGAAATAAAAACAATCTACCAACAACAAAACAACTACAAGACGACTGATTACACATATCAATCAGTCATTTTCTTACATTAAATAAATAATTTAATGCTATTTAAACATCCCATAATTATTTATTTGAAAAATATTTTAATAAATTAGAAGACCAGTAGTAAATTTTATTTATAAACAAAAATATAACATTATGTTTTTTAAAGATATCACTTCTAATAATGCAGAAAGGAAATTGCAGATTCTTTTAATAAACGTGGACTAATAAAATCTACAACTACCGAAAAATGATAAAAAAATGAAACAATTTAAAATAAACACATAACTCCCCAATAGTTTAAATATATAAAAGGCAAACTGATAAATTAAACCGTTATTTTTTATTCAAATGGACGAAAGCTTATTTTTCCTATTAAAAGAACTACTCACAAGAAATAGCATAAAAGTTAATAATGAAGAATTAAAGCTTCAGTTATTTGGTCATCCTTCGTATCCAAGCTTACATTCTTTGACCGGAGTTTTGGATCATTTCAACATCCCAAATCTTGCAATAGAAATTCCAAAAACAGAAGAAAACATAGCTCTTTTGCCCGATTACTTCATAGCTCATATTGAAAACAACGGAAGCGATAATCTTGCATTAATTAACAAGAAAGCTGATGCTTTTCAGATTACCCGTGAGGGACAAAAATCGGAACTTGTATCTATAGATCGTTTTATTAATTTATGGACAGGAATTGTCTTAGTTATCGAAACAGATGAAAATATAAAAACAGATATCACTCCTATTTTCTCAAAAGGATTACTTATAACTAGTCCTGTCTTACTAATTATTTATTTTTTATTCTTGAACCAAAACCCATATGAATCATTTCATTTTGTTTTTTCCATGATTGGACTAATGATATGTATCTTTATTCTTCAGCACGAAATGGGAACTTCTTCTCAGGTTTTAAATAAAATTTGTACTGGTGTTAGTGATAGAGTAAGTTGCGATGATGTTATGCAATCGAAAGGATCCAATCTTTTTGGCTTCTTTAAATTAAGTGATCTTGGTATTATATATTTTCTAACATCAGCATTGTCCTCCTTACTTGTTGTGATGAGTAAGAACAATTTCACTCCACTATTCATAATAAGCCTTACTGCGTTGCCATTTACAATCTATTCCATCTATTATCAGTTCCAAATTGTAAAAAAATGGTGTCTCCTTTGCCTTGGTGTCGTTCTGGTTTTATGGATACAATCAGCTTTGGCAATTGCAAATATCAATTCAATCTCAGAGGTACTATCAGAACCAAATTCTTACTTCCTCTTTGCATTTGCGGCATACCTTACCACAGCTCTTTGGCTATTCATTGCTCCCAAAATAAGGCTAAAACCAGAATATTTTAAATTAAAAGTACAATTCAATAAATTCAAAAGAAACTTCGAAATATTCAACAATCTGCTTTCCAGATCGCAAGCAATAAACACCACAATTACAAACTGCAATGAAATAGTATTTGGCGCTAAAAATTCTGAATTGGAAATCGTTATCATCACAAACCCCTTATGTGGCTTTTGCAAAAATGCTCACAAATTAATTCACATCGTATTAGATCAAGAAACAGAAGTAAAAATCATTGTTCGTTTCAATGTATCTCAAAATACCAAAGCCATTGATAATAAAATTGCAGCAAAACTAGTTGAGATCTACCATTTAAAAGGGGAAGAGATATGTCTAACAGCAATGAATGAAGCCTATTCCAGCAGAGATTCTGCCATTTGGCTAAATAAATGGGGAGAATCAGAAAATGAATACTATTCTCAAATTTTAATGGAAGAGAAGAATTGGTGTACAAACAACAATATTCCCTTTACACCTGAAATTCTTCTTAATGGCAAATCCTATCCAAAAGAGTATGATTTTGAAGAATTGCAATATTTTCTTGAAGATCTTAACGAGTTCGAAGTTTCGACGCAAACAGAACTCATAACAGACTAAAAATAATTATAAAACTGAAGTCTTGACGGTTTTAAAATGTTCAAGATATACACACATTTTATTTTTTTATACCATGAAAGATTTACAAAAATTAAACGGCGCTAAAATTCTTAGCAAAAAAGAACAACAATCGGTTAAAGGTGGATACATCAAAGAATGTAAAACAAGCAAAGATTGCTGGGAAGGTTTCTTCTGCGATGGAGGAATTTGTGTCTCTGGGGATTTGTAAGCAATCAATAGTAAGTTAAAAACATAATATTATTGAGATTATGAAAAGATTAAAAGAATTACCGGGGGCTAAAACTCTTAGCAAAAAAGAACAACAAACTGTTAAAGGTGGACGCTCTAAATGTATTGATGATATAAGCTGCCCTGATGGATACGGATGTGATCCTTTTGGTGTTTGCAGGCTTATTCCTGCAGCCTGATTAAAACTCACTCTTCTTAAATTGAAAATTTTGAATAAAACCGAAATCTTGACGGTTGTAAAATGTTCAAGGTATACACATTATTAAATTTTAATATTATGAAAGATTTACAAAAATTAAGCGGTGCTAAAATTTTAAGTAAAAAAGAACAGCAGACGGTTAAAGGCGGTAAAATGCAATGTTATGCAGATGGAACTTGTCCTGCCGGATGGACTTGCATAAGTGGCACTTGCGAACGATATGTTATTGACTAAAATACTCAAAGGAGGAGAATTCAAAGGTTTTGGATAATCTCCTCCGTTTAATCATGCAATCTCAAACCCAAAAAACTAAACAAAGATAAACTGAAGTCTTGACGGTTTTAAAATGTTCAAGGTATACACACATTTATTTAATTTTTATAGAATGAAAGATTTACAAAAGTTGACAGGTGCTAAAATTTTAAGTAAAAAGGAACAACAATCTATTAAAGGTGGAAAATTAGGTTGCGATACAAATAACCCCTGTCCTGATGGCTATAAATGTATTGGTGGCACATGTGAGCGTGAAGTGTTTTAATTCACTGTACGTAAGATTGCCTCAACTTCGAAACACTTTGCCTAATTCAATAAAACTACATAAAAGTATCTCATTTTAATATTTACACCTCTACATATTATGAGGAAGTAATTATAACTGAAGTCTTGACGGTTTTAAAATGTTCAAGATACGCACATTATTAAATTTTAATATTATGAAAGATTTACAAAAATTAGCAGGTGCTAAAATTCTTAGCAAAAAGGAACAACAATCGGTTAAAGGTGGAAAAATGCAATGTCCTGTAGATGGCAAATGTCCTAGTCCAATGCAATGCATTGATGGTATTTGTCAATATGGTATTGAGTAAAAAATAATTTGCAAGCTGAAACCTTAGCGGTTTTAAATGTTCAAGATACACACATTATTAAATTTTTATAGAATGAAAGATTTACAAAAATTGACAGGTGCTAAAATTCTAAGTAAAGAAAGAACAACAGTCTATTAAGGGTGGTTATAGTGGTCAATGCGGAAGTGACAATGACTGTTTTGGAAGATGTATTGGTGGGGAATGTGCTCCAGCAAGAGAAAATCAACAAACTGCATAGTTCGTTATTGAAAGTGTTTTGAGGCTGTTTCACAACTACGAAACAGCCTCTTTTTTAGGTATCGCTATTCGAGAATATTTTAAGATACTTAAAAATATCCGTGTCGCAAGATCTTATTTGAGACAACCTCCCTGATTACATTGATAAGAGTTACAATGTTTCAAAAAGAAAATACTGCGTAATCATCGTGCAAACAAACCCCTAAATCCAACAAAGGGGACTTTCAGCAAGTAAAATTGAACTTAAAAACAAAACCACAGAGATACTGTGTAAAAAACCTAATAAAAAATTAATAAATTTGTTAAAACTGAAAGAAGGCTTTAGGTAATTCGTTAGCCGAAGTCTATCTTGTGTAGTGGGAGTTTCTACTCTCACTACTTTTGTATAGCTGAAAAAAGACTCAGGCTTCAACATTATCCGAAATTCAAATCATGCAACTTTGCAGTTCTGGTAATCTTCAATGTATTCTTCATCCTTCTTCCAAAGAGTATATATTAATCCCAATAGTTTTCGTTGAACAGCGGTTCCTGAAATAAGTCCATTTTTCTTTTTATCATTTAATCTGTTGTAGAATTTATTGTAAGTTACAGAATGAGTTACAGATGAGAGTGAAGGCATATATAAAGCCCGCCTGATATGTGCATATTCCGGTGATGCTGACCCCTTGTCCGGGTGATACTGACCCCTCACAG
>NZ_JAUCMW010000025.1 GCF_030372765.1 Labilibaculum sp. K2S
CCTCCTTAAAAGAAGTGGTGCAACTGCCCGTGCTGGCCATCGCCCCAGCCCCCGCCGGCTTAAGCGCAGGGGCCATGTACATAAACAGCGCCGGCAAAACCCTGCAGTTTTACAACGGCAGCGCCTGGGCCAGCCTAAGCTGCAACGCGGCACCTGAGGCACAAAGCCCGGCCATTAGCGGCTCTGCCATGGTGGGCAGTACCCTAACGGCAAGCTACACCTACTACGATGCCGATGCCGACCCCCAGGGCGCCACCACCTACCAGTGGTACCGTGCCAACGATGCTGCCGGTACCGGCGAAACCACCATTAGCGGCGCTACGGCAGCCACCTACCTGATTGTAGCTGCCGACCTGGACAAATACCTAACTGTAGCCATTACCCCCGTGGCTACCAGCGGGATATTAACCGGGTTGCCCGTGAAACCCGCTTATATTGGCGTTATGCCCAACGTGACAGCCATTGCTACCGGAACCGGAACCTTTAGCGGCAAAACCTGTTTCGACATTGCCCTGGGTAACGATGGAGTAAACGGCTGTGGACCTGTTAGCTCCCGGACGGCGAATAAATCGGACTTTAGCCTCGCTGCCGCCAACACGCAAAGCTACACCTTTACACCAAGCGGCACGGTAAGCAACGTACGCTTTTATTACGCCAACACCAATGGCGCGCCCGTTACGGCCATTAGTGGCAATAACACCGGCAATAACATTAGCGCTGCGGTAACGGCAACTGTTACGTACGACAATACTTTAAATACCCTGGCTGCCGGATTAACCAGAATTAATGCCCTAACGGCTAAAGTGTACGTTGTTTATAACGATGCTGCGACTAACACAGGTGTCGATAAAATTTTCGCTTTATCCACCGCGGTGAAAGACTGTGCGTGTTGCGGTGCTTTGGTGTCTGACACCGTATATAAAGAATTTATGTGCCACAACCTGGGCGCCGACCAAAGTTTAGATCCAGATGTACTCGTGCAAGGCATCGCTGGCGGTTATTACCAATGGGGACGGTCCGAGATGGTGGCTGACGCATATACCGGCGCAGATGATATCGTTGGATGGAACACTGTATTTCAAGCTTCACCTGGCTGGGACGCCGTTGACAAGCCCGCCAATGACCCTTGCCCTGCTGGTTTCCGCATACCTACGCGGGCTCTCTGGCTAAGCCTTGCCGGGTCTTATAACACTATTACTACTACTGGCACCTGGTTCGAGTCGTCCACAAACTTCTCCTCTGGGGTACACGTGGCTGCCGATATCATACAGATGACTTTGCCCGCTGCTGGGCACCGTCGATATCAGGAGGGTGCGCTTGAATGGCGAGGATATCGCGGTTATTATTGGTCATCTGCTGGTGATGCAGAAACTTGGACAGCAATCTATTATGTCACGGAATCATCATGCTCAGTAGTGGACGCTTGGGACGAACTAAACGGATTTAGCGTGCGGTGCGTCGCTGAATAATAAAATTCAGTTTGCTTCGTCACGTTACTGTGTGATACTGGGTGCTGCGATCGGTTTAACAGTATTGGTTGAACACGCCTTCTACCCCAGGGGTAGCCGCGTGCTACCCTATGCTGTGCCAAAACAGGGCGTAAAATAAAAAACAGCCCTAAGGGCATGTGTTACAGTGTGTTTGGCGTATTTTTGGCAAAATGCAATTTTTAAAAACAGGTAAAAATGAATAAAAAGCAAACAAAAAACCGGCTGCAAGCCACGCCCCACGGCGTGCACAGCCCATGCGACCCCTGGTGGAATGATGAATGATGAATTTTGAATGATGAATGAAAAATTACCCGGCTTGCGTTGGTTCGGAGCATCGAACGGGTGCGGCGATTTCCGAATCGCCGGCAAGTCCATCTGATCCGATGACTGGAGTTCATCGGATCAGAAAAACCGAGTTGTTTAACCCTTTGGAGGTATAAAACCGCCCAAAGGGATTCGGCAAAATGGGTGCCGTGCTAAATACCGTGTTACCGGCCTGTAAGGCCTTGATAACTTAGCACGGGGCAACGCCCCGGGGAACGGAATACCAGACGCCGCGGCGCGCGGTAGGTTTAGATTGAAACAATACATTCGTTCGCGCCGCAATCCGGTGAATCAGTACAGCGGTTCACCCGTTCCGCTTTAGACAACGGCATAATGGTATAGTTCTTTTTAATGATGAAAAACAAATGGAGCGGCTCAAGTCAGGGCTTGACTTGGAGTCAAACCCTGACTAATTACCTCCGAACTGACTGGCATACCCGCTGCTTTCATCATTCCGAATTTATTTCGGAATCCGACATTCAGGAGTTTAACAATCGGGGGCTAAAGCCCGGAGAATGGTGGCGCTGCCCGATCCGTCGCTTAAATGTGACGGCAAAGGATACTAAAGTTCCGCTTTTGGCGAATGGGCATGAGAGTATAGTTCTTTTAAATGATGAAAGCAAATGAAGGAGTGAAAGTCAAGGCTTCACTTGGAGTGAAACCCTGACTAAACAGCACGCGAACGGCCAGGAACGAATCAGAAATTAACTTAACATGAAATCAGGAATAAAAAACAAAAAAGGCTTTATTATTTATACATAAATTCGGCATATCTATTAAAACGAATAAAAAAATGAAAAAAAATCTGATGCTTGCCACGCTATTACTGGCATGCTTTGTTGTAAAAGCACAAACAATCGATCTGGAATTTCCATATTTTGCAGGAAAAACCTATGTATTTAAAATTTTTCAGGGCACGAAACAAATCACCCTTAGGGCTGATACCATTCCTGCAGGAGGTAAGGTGCAACTAAGTGTCCCAAAAGAATATGCGGGTTACAAAGGTATGGCTCAGTGGTATTTAACCAACAGCAAGACCGGTGGCGGACTGGATTTTGTTATCAATAACGAAAACTTTTCGGTTAGCTGTTTAGATTCGGTACCCGGTATCGAAAGCATTGTTTATAAAGGAACTGCCGAAAACATTTTTAGCCGGACGAACTATGAGCAACAAGAAAAATTGTTCGCAAAACACGATGCCATGTTAGCAGCTACACGTGCTTATGCCAATGACGATAAAATATATAAGGTATGTGCTAAAGAGTATGACCGCATTAAAGAGGCTTATGTGGTTTTTGTTAAAAATTTAGCGGCATCGCCACTCTATGCTGCCCGGTTTCGCGAAATAGTAAATCTTACAAGGGGCATTGGCCCTGTTTTAACGGTTAACGAAAACGAAAGAGCCCTTACGATTAACGATTTTATAGTGAATAAGTTAGATTATGAAATTCTTTACACCTCGAACCACTGGGGCGGTATAATTTACAATTGGATACAACTACAGGCAAGCCAGAATGACGATGCAAAATTTGTACAAGACACGAAAATTATTTTAAATAGGTTGACAAACAATGCTATTTATACCGATTTCGTATTCGAACTAACCAAAGGATTGACCAGAATGGGAAAAGACAATGTACAGCAAGAGTTGGTAGCTGAAATAAAAAACGCCGACCGTTTGTTAAATTACAATGGGGTGTTGCAAATATATCAGCAAGACTTATCGGGTAAAGCGCCTGATATTGTGATCGAAGAAACTGTTGAGCAAGGAGTAATACACACCGTAAAATTGGCTGTTGATCAATTAGAATCGGCATACAGCTGTTTGGTTTTTTACGAATCGGGTTGTGGTCCGTGCGAACAAACCATGCAGGCGTTGGAAGGTAATTATAACTATTTGAAGGATAACGGTTTTAAAATAATTGCGATTTCGGCCGATACCAACAGGCAGATATTTATAAATACCGCTACCCAGTACCCATCGCTCGATAAATATTGCGATCTCAAAGGATTTGAAGGAGTAAACTTCAAAAATTATGGTGTAAATGGTACACCTACTCTTTATATTTTGGATAGCGAAGGTATTATACAAACTAAATTAGCTACAGTACAACAGTTGTTAGATTGGGTTAAAGAACATTAGAAGCCTACTCTTACCCGCTATCCGCGATTTGCAATTGCGGATCAATTAAGTCCGCCGGCGTGGATTTATCCGGGCTGATTTTCGGTTATGCTCCGCGCCATTAATAAAATAAGTAAACCCTAAATAAAAAAAAGACGATGAAAACAAACCGGTTAGAAGCCTTTAGCGATGGTGTTATAGCCATTATAATCACCATTATGGTGCTCGAAATGAAAGTTCCGCACGGGAATGCTTTGCACGATTTATATTCGCTCTTGCCCGTGTTTTTAAGTTATGTGTTAAGCTTTATTTATGTAGGTATTTATTGGAACAATCACCATCATTTGTTACACATGGTTAAAAAGGTAACCGCACCCATACTTTGGGCAAACCTGCATTTGTTATTTTGGCTGTCGCTGTTTCCTTTTGCTACAGGCTGGATGGGTGAGAATCATTTCACCTCCATTCCAACAATGCTTTACGGTGTGGTTATGATGATGGCATCTTTAGCCTCATGGTTACTTGTTGCAGCTATTTCAGCTTCTGAAGGAGACAATTCATCATTTAAAACTATTGTTGGTAAAAATGCAAAAGGCAAAGCCTCTGTTTTTTTATACTTATTTGCTGCTATCCTGGCAATTTGGGTACCCTCGGTTGCGCTTGCTATTTATGTGATCGTCGCATTGTTTTGGTTTGTGCCCGACAAAAAAGTTGAGAGAGAATTGCATGTGAAAGTAAAATAAATATCTGTTTATCGGCCTGGAATTGCGAAGAAGAGGCGTTGGCCCATTAACCTCAATTCCTTTTTTGCCTGCAAAAGTAAAGGCTGATTATATTTCCGGAATACGATGAACGCGATAAAAAAGTTAAATCCTTGATTAAATGTAACTTGCTATGAAAATAAGATTTTTACATAATGGTATATGTGCCCTCTTGTTACTGATGGTAACAACAGCAGGTTTTGCACAAAAGAAAACCCTGTTGGTAACGCCCGACGGAAAGATAATCTCCGCACCGGGCGGGGCAACTGTTTTGTCCGGGCCCGGGATACCATCGAATTTTGCCCCAAATGTAGTCGCAATAAATATTACCGGCTGTACCACAGCCAGCGGCACCTTAACAGCAACTGCCTCCATGGCCGATGCTGAAGGCGATGCATTGGGGGTAGAAACCTACCAATGGTATTACAATGCGGCAAACACCGGAAACGGAACTCCAATAGGGGGCGCTGCCACCAATACCTACACGGTTACAACCCCGGTTAACGAGGGCACTTTTGTGCGCGTGGGCGTTACCGCGCATGCCTTGGCCGGTACGCTCGACGGTACCGAAAGGTATAGTGCTTGGCAGGAAATAACACCCGATTCTGCGCCGTATTTTACGGCATATTCTAACGCTGCCTGTAAAAATGAGGTAGGGTGGACTGCCTCCGCCAGCGGTACATATGCCGATTGCGAAGGCACCCCCATGGGAACACCCCTTTACCAATGGTACCGCTCTAACAATGCTGCCGGTGGTGGCGAAGAAGCTATTGCCGGGGCTGTCTTGGAGTCCTATAATTTTACCACGGCCGATCTGGGTAAATACATTCGCGTTGGCATTACGCCTGTAGCAACAGCTGGTACACTATTAGGCGCCGAAGTTAAGGCAGCCACTTTTATGGGCCCTATTGCCGCCGGCAACGGGGGCCTGGTGGTGCAGCACCGCACCACCGACGGGGTGTCTCCGGTTGACATCGACATTACCTACGGGACTACCGTTATTACATACCTTGGTACAAAACATTGCTGGATAACCCAAAACCTTGGAGCCAGTAGACAAGCTACATCGCTCTATGACAACTCTGATGAAGCTGCTGGTTGGTACTGGCTACGAACCAACCCTTCCGGCATAGCCTGGAACTCAGTAACTAACAGCCGAACTCCGGACGTGACCTGGACAGTACCACCAGAGTCTGATGCGGATTGGGACTCCAGCTCAGACCCTTGCACAATCCTTTTAGGCTCCGGCTGGCATATTCCGGAAATTACTAATGAATGGTTGTCATTCGGTTGGGAATATGAAGGCAACGGCCCGGAAACAGTTACCGAGAAGCTATTTAGACTCAAACTCGTATATGCTTATACCCTGTATGACGGTCAACGCACAACTCAATCGGATATGAATAATATGGAATTCGGTGGCTTTACCGTGAAAGAAACCACCCACTGGGGCAACGGACAGATAACCTCAGACGCCGCTTCATTCTATGAATGGGAGGGTGAGATGTATCAAGAAGCTATCTGGACCCGCTGGGGTGATGCTTACAATGTACGCTGTGTAATGGATCTGTGAGATTTTATCTGGAAATTTGCCCGTTATTTAGGTCTTTGTTGACCCGTGAAGATAATGCCGAAAAGAAGTGAATCTGGAAAACCGTCACTAATGACACGGCTGCCCCATACCGGGACAAAACCGGAAGTAAAATAAAAACTAGCCGTAACAGTATGTTTTTTCATTGTATTGAGCTTGTTTTTTGATTAAATACAAATATTAAAAACAGGTAGAAATGAGTAAAAAACAAACAGAAAACCGGCTGCAAACCGAATGAAATGATGAATTTTGAATGATGAATTACATGGCTTGCGTAGCTTAGGTTAAATATTAGATGTTTAAACCTTTTGGGGTATAAAAGCGCCCATCAAGGTTTCGACAAACCTGATATCGACCTTACACACTGTGTTTCCGGCCTGAAAGGCCTTGGTAATTCATCCCAGGGCAAGGCCCCGGGGAACGGAACACCCACCAACCGCCGTACGCGTAAGGGTTTGATTGAAACTATACATTAGTTCGCGTCGCTATTCGGTTAATCTGTATATTGATGCAATGACTGGAGTTCATCTGATCTGTGAGTCAATAAGGGCTAAGCCCGGAGAGTAGCATCGTCAACTTGATCCGTACCTTCAAATATGAAGGTATATGAGTATTAACGGAATTATATAAAGAAAATATGAAAAATACTTATTTAGATGGTAAAACAATTGTAAACAAACTGAGTCTGTTCTGGTTCCTTTGCATCGTGCTGCAAGCCTTTCCGGCTACTGCCCAAACCAATTATTTTAGGGTATTGGATGGGGTTAGCCATCTTCCGGTGTTCGAAAGTACTGCCGACATATCAGCACCTGCCGCCGGCATGTTTATCTATAGCACAGCCGATGCCAAGCCGATGCTGTATAGTGGGAGCGAGTGGTCGGGCTTGTGCACGATCACAGAAATGGTTACCGGTGCCAGTTCCTTTCAGGTTCTTGACGGGATACCTTACCTGCCTTCGCCGGACGTTATTACAGTAAGCCCCGCTGCAGGAAGTATGTATTACGGTAAGGCCGATAGCACTGTTAATATATACAGTGGCACAGCATGGGGAAACATGCTGCGTATGGACACGTTGAGTTACACCGTAAACAGCGGTTTTGCCTCGCAAAAAGAAGTGATGCAGTTACCTGTGCTGGTTGCCGACCCGGCACCTGCCGGCTTAAGCGCCGGGGCTGTTTATATAAGCAGCAGTGCTCAGTCGCTAAGGTTTTACGACGGCACTAACTGGCAATCGGCTGATTGTGGCTTTAAAACCAGCTGGAGTATGGCCGTTGGCAGCTTTGCCCTTCCGGTTTATCCTGGAGGTGTATATCAATGTTCAATCGACTGGGGAGATGGTACAAAATCGGAAATTACCAGCCCAATTGATGTTGACCTGGTACATACATACGCGTTGGCAGGGCAATACGATGTGTGTATTACCGGCAAGTTTTCCGGTATTCATATCAATAATGATCCGGCGGTTAAAAGTAAACTTTTAGCCGTTAAAAGCTGGGGTGATGTTGATATGCGTTATTACGATGCGGCTTTTTCGGGCTGCGATAATCTGGCATCCTTGCCTGCCACTTCCATACCAGCTAAACTAGCCACCAGTTTCAAACAGTGTTTTTATCAGTGTTCGTCGCTGGCATCACTGCCTGCCGGTATATTCGGTCTGGCCACTGCCGCTACCAGTTTCGAGTCGTGTTTCGAAGGGTGTACCAGTCTAAGCACCATCAGCGGAGCGATGTTTTCGTCGCAGGCCGGGCAGTTGGACGCCAGTTTTTTACGTACTTTTTACGGTTGTACTGCTCTTATCAGCTTGCCCTCCGGAGTTTTCGATGCCGCAAAAGGCTCAGGCACCTACGAATTGTGCTTCTCTAATTGCACAGCTCTTACCGGGCTTCAGGCTGATTTGTTTAGTAACGCAAAAACTGCCACCAGTTTCAAACAGTGTTTTTATCAGTGTTTGTCGCTGGCATCACTGCCTGCCGGTATATTCGATCAGGCCTGGGCTGCAAGCAGTTTCGAGTCGTGTTTCGAAGGGTGTACCAGTCTAAACACCATCAACGGAGCGATGTTTTCGTCGCAGGCAGGGCAGCTTGATGCCAGTTTTTTACGGACTTTTTACGGTTGTACTGCTCTTACCGGCTTACCTTCCGGAGTTTTCGATGCCGCAAAAGGCTCAGGCACCTACGAATCGTGCTTCTCTAATTGCACAGCACTTACCGGGCTTCAGGCTGACTTGTTTAGTAACGCAAAAACTGCCACCAGTTTCAAACAATGTTTTTATAAGTGTTCGTCGCTGGCATCACTGCCTGCCGGTATATTCGATCAGGCCTGGGCCGCAAGCAGTTTCGAGTCGTGTTTCGAAGGGTGTACTGCCTTGAGCGCCATCAGCGGAGCGATGTTTTCGTCGCAGGCAGGGCAGCTGGACGCGAGTTTTTTACGGACTTTTTACGGTTGTACTGCTCTTATCAGCTTACCCTCCGGAGTTTTCGATGCCGCAAAAGGCTCAGGCACCTACGAATCGTGCTTCTCTAATTGCACAGCTCTTAACGGCCTTCAGGCTGATTTGTTTAGTAACGCAAAAACTGCCACCAGTTTCAAACAATGTTTTTATCACTGTTCTTCGCTGGCATCACTGCCTGCCGGTATATTCAATCAGGCCTGGGCTGCAACCAGTTTCGAGTCGTGTTTCGAAGGGTGTACTACCTTAAGCGCCATCAGCGGAGCGATGTTTTCGTCGCAGGCAGGGCAAGTTGACGCGAGTTTTTTACGGACTTTTTACGGTTGTACTGCTCTTCCCAGCTTACCTTCCGGAGTTTTCGATGCCGCAAAAGGCTCAGGCACCTACGAATCGTGCTTCTCTAATTGCACAGCACTTACCGGGCTTCAGGCTGACTTGTTTAGTAACGCAAAAACTGCCACCAGTTTCAAACAATGTTTTTATAAGTGTTCGTCGCTGGCATCACTGCCTGCCGGTATATTCGATCAGGCCTGGGCCGCAACCAGTTTCGAGTCGTGTTTCGAAGGGTGTACTACCTTAATCGCCATCAGCGGAGCGCTGTTTTCGTCGCAGGCCGGGCAGCTGGACGCGAGTTTTTTACGGACTTTTTACGGTTGTACTGCTCTTACCAGCTTACCCTCCGGAGTTTTCAATGCCGCAAAAGGATCAGGCACCTACGAATCGTGCTTCTCTAATTGCTCAGCTCTTACCGGGCTTCAGGCCGATTTGTTTAGTAACGCAAAAACTGCCACCAGTTTCTATCGGTGTTTTTATAATTGTTCGGCGCTGGCATCCTTGCCTGCCGGTATATTCGATCTGGCCTGGGCTGCAACCAGTTTCGAGTCATGTTTCGAGAGCTGTAGTTCTTTGAACAACATCGGCGGGGCATTATTCTCATCTACGTCAGGTCAGGCATATGCTAGTTTACGGAGCTGTTTTCGCGATTGTGGCAATCTGATTTCTTTGCCTTACGGAATTTTCGAATCCTCTAAAGAAATAAATACATACGAGTCCTGCTTTGCAGGGTGCCGAAGACTTGTGACTCTACCGAATAGACTATTTTGGAATGCCTGGAGGACAAAGAGCTTTGCGAACTGCTTTGAAAGTTGTAGTGGTCTAATAGTCGTACCCTCAGACCTCTTTGCGAATGCGTGGGAGGCAACGTCGTTTTCTGCTTGCTTCTCCAATTGTGATAGGTTGAGCACTGTTGGTGAGGGATTATTTAATTATTGCTATGCCGCGAAAGATTTTAGCTATACGTTTCGTAATTGCAGGAGCTTGCATTTCTTTTCTAGTTTCACCGATTATATATTGATCAACATTGATCAGAATACTGCTATGAACAATATAACTGGCTTCTTTTTCGGGTGTAGCGCGCTCTCCGGAATGGTTCAAACCGGTTATTACTCATTGTTAAACCTGATACCACATACCTTGTGTTTCGATGGGTGCTCTATGATCTGGAATCGTAACACTCTGCCTGCCGGCTGGTATTATAATTAGCCGGGCCTCGCTCCTTGCGGCACGCTTTGGGCATGCTACATTTGTTGGTACAATGGTTACGCCCGAAATTCTTATATTTAAATTATGGCAAAACATTATGAAACAGATTTTAAGTTGATGATCGTGAATCTACTTAAATCGGGACAAATCGCACGGCAAGTATCTGAATATTACGGATTAAACGCCAGTATGATTCGCAGGTGGCTTAGAGAAAATTTAAGCGCCAAAGAATCTTTTACAGGGAAAGGTAATATTTCACTAAGTCCGGAACAAAAAGAGATA
This sequence comes from Labilibaculum sp. K2S, assembly GCF_030372765.1. Taxonomy (GTDB): domain Bacteria; phylum Bacteroidota; class Bacteroidia; order Bacteroidales; family Marinifilaceae; genus Labilibaculum. Next base: position 10,562 of record NZ_JAUCMW010000025.1, read on the forward strand.
GCCCAGTTAAGGGCAGAACTAAAAGAAACTAAATTAGAACGTGATATATTAAAAAAGGCGGTAAGCATCTTCTCCAAGAGCGACAATTAATATATGATTTTATGGATAAGCATAAAAAAACATATTCTGTTGGGAAGATGTGTAAGTATTTAAAAGTAAGCCGGAATTCTTATTACCACTGGAAGTCTGTTAAACTTGCTAAAAAGAAATACTCAAGAAGAACTGTTTTGGTAAATGAGATTAAAAGGATTTTTAAAGACAGTAGACAAACTTATGGAAGTCCTCGTATTCAGGCTGAATTGGAGAAGCTTGGATATAAGATATCCAGAGCTTATGTTGCCAGACTAATGAAGGCAGAAAACATTCGATTCAAGCCTAAAAAACGATTTGTTAATACAACTTACTCTAAGCATGATTATAAGATCGAAAAAAACACTCTAGATCGACAATTTAAAGTTGAACAGCTAGGTAAAGTATGGGTGTCTGACATTACTTATATAAGAGTTAATGACAAGTGGATTTACCTAACAACAATGATTGATTTAGCGGACAGACAAGTTGTTGGATGGTTATTAAGTGAGGATATGACATATGAAAACACGGTTCTTAAGGCATGGAATATTGCATGTAAGCGACGACAAATAATAGATGGATTCTTACTTCATTTCGATAGAGGTGTTCAATATGCCTGTAATAAAATAAGGGATATGTTTATGGATAATAAGAAGAAGAAAATGAATAGGAGTATGAGCAGAAAGGGGAACTGTTGGGATAATGCCGTAGCTGAAAGCTTTTTTAAAACCATTAAGTCGGAAATGATATACCGAAATGAGTTTAAATCGTTTACTCATGCATATAACCAAGTATACGATTATATTGAAAATTGGTACAATATTAAAAGAATACACTCTAGTTATAGGATATAAAACACCTTTAGAAAAAGAAATTGAATTAAGAGCATATTATAAATTGGCAGTCTAATCTTTTTTTTACCAAATTTTGTTGCAATTCCAATCATGGATTTATATGACCGTAAAATTATTGGCTGGTCGCTTTCTGAAAACATGACAACAACCGATACTGTCGCAAAAGCTTGGATGATGGCTGTGATTAATAGGCAGATAGAAAGGAATGATTTTTTCATTCAGACAGAGGAGTACAGTACTCTTCAATTGAATTTCGAGAATTGATTGAGCCATATGATATTGCTCAAAGTATGAGTAAAAAAGGAAACTGTTGGGATAATGCAGTTGCGGAGAATTTCTTCAAAATTATTAAGTCAGAATTAGTTATGCACAAACAATTTTACTCTTTCTTTCAAGCGAAAATCGCTATCGTTGAATTTATTGAAATTTGGTATAATAGAAAAAGAAGACACTCATACTTAGGCTATCTAAGTCCTGCAGATTTTGGAATTAAATATTATAAAAACAAGGCTTAACTTTTTGTCCAGTTTTTTGTAGGAAATCCACTTTGTCGTATTCAACTTAAAAGGTTACGAAGGTTGAAGTATGAATGTATAATAAAGAACAGACAACCATGTATGTACAGGTTTTGCAATGGAATGTGTTTTTTATGTACCAGATATAAACTATGCTTTATTTACCCAATAATTTAACTAATAAGCCAGATAAAGATTTGTTACTTTATCTGGCTTACCAGATTTAAAACTGAGTATTTGATTTATTGTTGTCTGTTACTTATTTTTTAGCAATCTAACTTTCATACGAGCCAAAGTAGTGTAGTGTACTCCCAGGTAATTGGCAATCATTCTATCTGATATAGTATTAAAAATGTCGGCATACTCTTCTTTAAAAATCTGGTAACGTTTTTCTATATTTGCTTCTTTAAGCATTTTAAGTTGACAGTAGGTAGAGTTTATATCATTGGTTAGCAAACCGAAATAAAAATCTGAAAGTTTTTTGTCTTGGAATGTACAAGAACATAGGTGATCTCGTTTAATAGAATATATAGTAACAGGTGTCAAGCATTTGGCATATAATTCCCCACACTTTACGCTTCCGATTTCAATGGCCGGCCGTAACACTTCTCCTTTTCTTTTAAAATTAATAATCGTATTATGTCTTTGATCTTTAGACCAATACAAAAAGATTGTACCTTTTGTAATTATTGAGAAATAATCTGGGCTCAAGTTCAGTTTAGGAATACGGGCATTTTTTTTAAATTCAAGTAGGCTTATATGAGGGGTAAAGTCAAATCTACTCGCACTTTCAATATCGTATCCTGTGGCTTCTTTAATAATTTTTGTAAATGTATCCATGCTTGTTGTAAAGGTAATAAATTCTCCCTATTGGATTGCAATCTATTAAAAAAACATTCTATGTTAGAACTTCTAAGGAGAATAATGTGCATTCACAAATTATGCAAAAAAAATATATAATGCTAGCATTTTGAAACTTATTCGGGTTGGTTTATTCATGTTTCAATTTATCGGATTTAGTGGCTTTATAATCTACTGGTCACTAGCAATTATCACTGTAAAAACACTATTTATTAGCGTTTGCTAACACAATTGCTATTTAAATGTTAGCATTCACTAATGGCCTGAATGAAACTTATGGCGTAAAAACAATAAAGAATTAAAGCATTTGTAATTGCTTACGATTGTTTAATCTTTATTAATAACTCCTTAAATCTACTCCGACTATGAAACAAGTTTACTTCAAATTAATTCTTCTTACTGCAGTAGTGATATTTTTTGGATTGCTGCATGGGCTTTCTTCCAATAGGGAACAGACTGGATTATCTATTCTGCAGGTAACAAACTATGATCTTATTGAGGGGCAGCATTTATCCGATATTCTTGTGAATGCTAACAATAATTTTCAATTGGAGAAAGAGGTTGTAGCCAAAGGAAAACTATTTTTAAAACTTTATATTCCGGAAGAGTATCGGGTGAGTGGAGGGATTAGTATAAAAGGGAGACTTAAAATAGAGAATGTTTTTCAAACAGATTCTGCAGGTATACTTAAATCGATTACTGCGCATTGGCATGGTTTTAACGATAAATCCTTGTCTTTAAATCAAGCATATTATAGGTGTGTTGGTAATGAGGATTACATATATGTATTAATTTCCAATGATAGTGATGTAACAACTCAATTAAAGGAAATTACCTGGTTAACTGAAGAACAACTTAGTGGAATGATTTTATCACAGTTTACTGAAGAGTTTCTGCTGCTGGCAATTGTTTCTTTTCTAATAATCGTATTTGCAATTATAAGTTTGGTTCATCGGCGTAAAAAGCATTTGTATTATTTTTTAGGTTTGGTATCCATCTTAGCTTATTCCTTTTATTTATTTGATATAGAAACTAATGAAAGAGTAAAAGACTTGTTGATTCGTTCTTTTGGATTGAGTATGCTTTTTAACTATGTTTTTATTATCGAAAATATATCAGATTACTTAAATGAACAACAAAGAAAAATTGCAGCTGTTGGTCTTAATAGTTTAGTTGTAATTTCTGCTCTTTCCATTTTGTCTGTAGTATTTAATTTCTGGTATTTCTTTTCAATGGAATTATTTGTTTGGGCTGTAATGCTGATTGCAGGCAGTATTTTTTTCTTATCCGTAAACAGCAGAGTAAAGTCTGTTGATAAATTGTTGATTTTTAAAATTATGGTATTCAATATTACAATGTTAATAATGATATCTCAATATTTTAATGCCATTAGCCATGATTATTTAAGAATTTTCCTTTGTGGAATAATCATGAAAGAAATCATCTTGAGTGCGTATTATATCAAGCGAATTTCAATTTTGAAAACCGCAGATAAACGTAAGCTCGATTTTATTAAAAAGCTAAAAGGGGACTACAATGAGGAGATGTATACCAAAAATTTTCTAAAAACGGAATTGCAGAATACCGAGGAAAAGATTGTTCAAAATACAATGATGATAGAGGATAAGGAAAGACTTATAATTGATCTGGAGAAAATGTTGAAATCGAACCTGGATGCATTTAGTATGGCAAAGGTAAGGCCAATAATAAATAAAATACAAGAAGTCGAGAAGCATATAGGGATTAAGCAATTTGATTTCCACTTTCAACGGGTAAATCAGGAACTGTTCGACAAATTACAGCACAATTTTCCTCAATTAACAGCTAATGATTTAAAGTTGTGTGCTTTTATTCGAATGAACCTAAATTCAAAAGAAATAGCTGCCATAACAGGAAAGTCGCCTAGTAGTGTTGATGTTTCGCGTTTTCGCCTGCGCAAGAAATTATCAGTTGAATCAAATTCAGATTTGCTGGTATTGTTGTCTGCTTCATTAAATGAGAATATTGCATCATAAAATAAATTGGATTATGAGATTATAATATTCGTCACGTAGCGGATTTTAATCTTAAATATTGCAAAAAGGCCCTGAAAATGAAAACTTCTTGTTGAACTTAAACTATTTGGCTTATGAAAATTTTATACTGCGATTCGGATAAGTATCTGTTGGATATTATAGCTCCTGTTTTTAGAAAAGCAGGGCACGAAATTATTGTTGCCGAAAACTGTATTATAGCAATCGACCAATTAAGGGATGAACAGTTTGATGTTTTTATTACGGGAATGCTAATGCCTTTTCATAGTGGTTTGGAAATGATTGAAATAATTAGAGATAATTTGAAATTGGCATTGCCTATAGTGGTGGTTACCAAAGTGAGAGATTCTAAAATCAGAGAAACAGCATTTACATTAGGCGCTGATTCGTATTTGTTTAAGCCTCTTAATCCACAGCTATTGTACGAAGTAGTAGAGGGATTAATATGTAAAGGAGCAGGGCGAAGCAGAACAGCCATTTAACTCATTCAAAAAAAGTATATTTTTCTTAAAGTATCAGCATGCATATTGATGTTGTAGTCACAATCTTATTATTTAATTTAAAATAAACTTGAGTTATACAATCATATAAATCAAAAAAAACAATTTTATCCCTAATGTATATGTTCGATATTTTATCAATTCCAATACTGGATTATTCCATAAGTGAAGGCATTTTTGTTTTTGAAAATTGTTTGTCTTGCGCTGAAAAAATAGAATTGCAATCTGTTTTTAAATCATTTAATGATAGTAAAGAGAGTTTAAAAGAAAGGACAGATTGTGAAAATAAGATTAGAAATATATTAAAGAGATACTCTGCCGTTTTTGTGAGGTTTTATGAAGAACCTAAAAATACGCACATAGTAATATTAATACCTGAAGCTGAAATAAGAACCGGTGAAAAAAAATACATCGCACCCTCCATAGTTCAACATATTGACTTGCCATTATTTGTGATTAATAATGATGATGATATAATTTTTGTGAATGATGCATTGCTGAAACTTTATGATTGTTCGGATTATGATCTGTTGGGGAAGGGAATAAGACAAATGAATTATTCGGAGATGTGCTTTCTTTTTTCAAAAGAATTTAAAATGAAAAGAGAATTGCCGTCATTTAATATCGCAACGTTTCATATTTTCAGAAAAGAAATTCTTCTCTTGGTGGAATTAGAGTTTTTCAATCTTAATAGCAATACTCTTGTTGTGGTTAAGGAATTGGAAGTGAATAAAATAGATGCAAAACTTGAACTTCTTACATATGCTTCCGATGAAAACAGCGAAATGGTTGTAATAACGGATATTAAGGGAGTAGTTAAATATACAAATAAGGCATTCAGGGAATTTACAGGATATGAAATGCAGGCTATCATTGGCGAGAAAATATCTCTTATTAAATCGGATTATCACTTGGCTGATGTTTATAAAGTGTTGTGGAACACCATTCTTGGAGGGAATGTTTATAACAACTTGTTATGTAATAAGAAGAAAAGTGGTCAGTTGTTTTGGGAGGATTTAAAAATAGTTCCAATAATGAATACTCATTATCAGCCATTATTTTTTGTGAAGATTTCACATGATACCACATCTCAAATAAGAAACCAGGATTTAATGGAAGAAAGCATGTATCGGTATGATTGTTTGTTTACAAATAATCCTGCTATCATGCTGCTGATTTCTCTGAAAGATAATTCTATTCTTGATGCTAATAAAAAGGCATGTGAATTTTATGGTTATACTAAGCAAGAGTTGCTTAAGACTGAACTTGAAGAACTTCATGTATTGAAAGGAGAAGAATTAGTAAACAGTTTGAGTCGAACATTGGAATCTTTTAGCAACAATCAATTTTATCAGCATAAATTAAAATCCGGAGAGATTAGGGAGGTTGAAGTATGTCCTAGTGCGATAAATTTGGATAAACAGTTGAGGGTTTATTTGCAGGTACAAGATATTACTGCGCGGGTAAAGTTGGGAGGCAAAATGATGGAGATGAATGAATATTTTACATTTTCTCAAAGTTTGGCTCATATTGGCAGTTGGGGACTTATTCCCGGAAGAAAAGAAATGTTCTGGTCAGAGGAGTGTTATAAAATACTTGGTTTTGAGCCCTATAAAGTAACATCGTCAATTGATAATTTCATTAAACTTTTAGCAGGTAGTAAAAGGAATGAGTTTAAAAGATACATCAGGTCTAAAAATGGTAAAGAAAATTATTTGTTGGAATGTGAAATTCTTGTGAACGAAAGTGAGCCCAGGATTATTAATATTATAGGCAAAGCAATTTATGATTCAGACAAAAAATTTAGTCGTATCGTGGGGTCTGTACAGGATATTACACAAATAAAAATGATGGAGCGGAAGCTTTTGAAATCTATCGAGAAAACGGAAGAAGTTGCCAAGCTCAAATCTTCATTTCTTGCATTATTGTCGCATGAATTAAAAACACCATTGAACTCAATTATAGGGTTTTCGTCCATTATAAGTATGGATAATAAAATAAAGCGAAGTGATATTAATAGATATGTTGATTATATTAAAGAGAGTGGGGAGAAATTAAGTAAGTATTTGGATGAGATGGTATCGATGGCTAACATTGATTCTGAAGCTGTAAGATTGAATATGCGGGAGTTTTCTATTTCTGACTTTTTGGATGAATTAAATGAGTGGGCTCGTTTCGAAGTTGAGGAGAAAGGCTTGCAATTTGAGGTTGTAAAGTGCAGTAAATGTAAGACGTGTTCTAACTCGATATTGCGGACTGATTATAGAATTTTTAGGAAAGCTGTTGAGCTATTAATAAGTAATTCTTTGAAATTCACCCACGAAGGAGGGATAACAGTAGGCTTTAGTTGTGATTATTCAAATCTTTCATTATACGTGAAAGATACGGGAATTGGGATAAGAAGGGAACAATTGGAATTCATTTTTGATAGTTTTCGACAGGTTGAACATTATTCTACCAGACAATATGAAGGACTTGGTTTGGGGCTTTATATGGTTAAAAAATTTATTGATCTTCTTGGGGGAACAGTGTCGGTAGAGTCAGAATATAATGTTGGGTCAGTATTTAAATTAAGCCTGCCAATTGTTAAAAATAAATTAACAGAGGGTGAAATTTTCATAATTTAATTTTGGGGAGTTAAATATTTATTAACCAATTCGGGGTGAAATAGACTGATTTTTAATAATATATGAAGAGTGTTTTAGTTAAATGTTATTATATGTTTAATTGTTAAAATAATTATTGTGATGAGAATATTTATAATAGCCTTTTTTTTGATATTAAAATTGTGTTGCGCTTATAGTCTTGGAGCGTGTCTGCCATTATCAGACGATTCTAAAACAGATACAACAGCTCCTGAAATAATTCGGTTTGAATGCAAAGAAAGAACTTACAAAGATTCTGTATCGCTTTTTATAGACGTGAGAGATAATTTTGGAATAGGGGGCTTTATTTTGAAGACTTATGATGAGAAACCTGATTTGGAGGATAAGGAATGGGGTGATTTTAAGCCATCTCATTTTTATTTTGATCAATATGGAACTTTTAATTTATTTCTTTGGGTAAAAGATACTTCTGGAAATATAAGTGAAAGTAAAATGTGCCGGGTGACTTATTATCCGTATGATGACGAAAGACCATTAATTACTGAATTCTCATGTCAGGAAACGGTATATGACAGTAAGCTTAGTTTTGATATTAGGGCAAGTGATAATATTGGCGTTGTAGGGTATTTTTTAGCTGCAAAAAGTGACATTTCAAACAAATGGACCTCAATAAAACCAGAAGTGCTTTTATTACCTGATCCAGGATTTTACACCTGTTCCTTGTGGGTTAAGGATTACGCGGGCAATGTTAGTTATCCTAAAGTAGCAAATGTAGAATATATTCAGGATACCATAGCCCCCCAAATAATAAGGTTTGAATGTCCAAAAAATACAACTACTGAGACTATTCAGGTTAACGTATCAGCTGAAGATGATTTTGAGATTAAAAAGTATTATCTGGGCTTGCTCCAAGATTCAATAGTAATAACAGAAGAATGGACTGAACATGCACCTTATATTGTAAAACTGCCATCGTATGGAGATTATTCAATTGAAGTTAAAGCTGTTGATTGTGCCGGAAATATAAGTAAGATTGCTATGGCGAATGTCAACTATTCTGATATCGTGTTAAGTGAGAATAGTTTGACTAATTGTGAGACGAAAATTTATCCGAATCCAACAAAGGGAAAAATAATTATTGATACAGATCGCAATCAAAACTATAGTGTTTTCAATTCATCAGGGATATTAGTTAAAAATGGACGAATAGAAAGAGGATCAACTGAAATAAGCTTAATCGGCATGTCTTCTGGAGTTTATTCCTTTAAGTTAAATAGTAATAACAATATTGTCGTGAGAAAGATTATCAAAAACGATTAAACTTATTTTAGTCTAACCGCTAACGTGTTTTAAAATATTAAAGCGTGGTAAAATCTGGTATGCTTGGATAAATGATACTTGCTTTTACTAAAGGTATTGGAAAATAGATAAATGTAAGGATGTGTAGGTTTATGCGTTAGAGAAGTAATGTATTGTAATCTCTTTCATATAATGCATTTCAGGAAAATCAGGTAACATTACAGCAACTTAAAGTAGTGAGTTTAGTAAGAAAATTTTATTAATTAAAAATTAGGTGATATGAAAAAAATTAAATTACTAATGCTGGGTTTATTTACCTCCGCAGTTTCGGTGTATGCTCAAGATACACAGTCTGATAATCATACGTTAACAATTACTGTTCCGGAGGTAGCGATTTTGGATATTGAAGGGGGAAGTTCTATTTCATTGGGATACACAGCGCCTGTTGAAGCTGGTTTAGGAGTTGCCGGGGCAAGTAATTCTGATTTATGGTTGAATTATTCTTCGATTAAATCATCGATTAATCCAACAAGAACAGTATCAGTTAAGCTAAGCGAAACTGTTGGAGGAGCAGATATAAAGTTAACCACCGGGGCCTATTCAGGATCAGGAAGCGGAACCACAGGTACAGTTACTGGAGAAATAACCTTGTCAACTACTGATCAAACCATTGTTAGTGACATTGGAAGTTGTTATACCGGTGACGGTGTGAATAATGGTCATAATTTAACTTATAAGTTAGACGTTGGAGGAACATATGCTGACTTAGAAAAACTGACTACACCCGTAACCGTTACTTATACAATATCAAATTAAAATCTACAGATAATTATAACGGAATTCAGCGATTGCTGCACTTGCAATATAACAGCAATCGCTGAAAATTTTGAGTCTATTTAATATATTTTTTTGCAAATGAAAAAGATTGTTTTATTCTTCTGCTTGATCAGTTCTTTATTTACGGGAGGAAATTTAAGAGCAAATGTGTGTGTGTTAAATGGGCTTTCACATATTTACGATATTCAAAACAAAGAAATTTATACTGGGGTTATTGAGCTTAAAAATACAGGAACCAAACTTCAGCGGTTAAATGCGTTTACAACGGACTATACATATAATGCAAAAGGGGAATCGTTTTATGAACAAGGGAATAATGAGAGATCTAATATTACATGGCTTGAGTTGGGAGCGAATCATGTGGAAATTGAACCAGGAGATACGTATTACCTTACATTTAGAATTAGCACGCCGGATGAAATTAGATTGCCTGGAAGTTTTTGGAGTGTGGTGATGATTGAACCTGTTGAGGATATTGATATTAATTCCATTGATCGAAATGCTGGTGTAGGAGTGCGCTCTATGGTAAGATATGCCGTACAGGTAATCTGCAATAACCTAAAGAATGCTAAATCGAGTTTGCTTTTTGAAAGAGCTAAATTAAAAAAGGGAAATGAAAGACTTTTATATGTTGATTTAATCAACAATGGAGAGTTGTATCACAAAACTTTGATAAAGATTGAGTTTTACGATCCAAAATCCGGAGAGTTATTGTTAGAGAAAGAGTCGGCAAAACAAAGTATCCACCCAAATAATTCAAGGAGATTTTATGTTGATATTTCAGATATTCCATCGGGAAAATATACATCTGTTATTTTGGCAAAATGTGATGATGAAAATGTTTTTGGTGTTAATGCAGACTTTATTATTGGTGGGATAAATTAGATCTATTGTGTAAGTGCATTGAATGGTTGTGTGTGATAGGTCGAATCCATTTTTAATCCATGAAAATTTACAGATATTTTACAATTATTTTATTGTTTCATACTTGCATTTGTTTTAGTCAAGATATTAAAATTAGAAAATTAAATTCATTTCCTATTGAACAACAACCAGGAGAAACATTTTCAATTCGATTAATGGTAATAAATAATTCCTCTGCAAATGATGTTTTTAAATGTCATGTAAAATTGGAGTTTCCTAATGGTTGGCACAAAATAATTGGACCAGATGTTATTGAACTCACAAAGAATGAAGAAAAACTACTATTACTTAACCTTCAATCTTCGGGTAATGCTTTAGTCGGAAACTACAATGTGAAGATTCGATTATTTAATGATTCTGGGGAAGAATTGGCTTCTGAAAATATTGAATGTTCTATAAAAAAACGAATTAGTTTTGGTGTTAAATCTTGGGATATAGAAAAATATTATCATAGTGGAGATACTATATGGACTCAGTTTCAAATTGAAAATACTGGTAATTGTGCGATTATAGCTAACATTGAAACGGTTAATTGCAGCTATTTAGGTAAGAGTAATATAGATTTTGAGCTTGATTCTATTCGGAAAATTCCAATTTGTATTCCTTTACCTTCTGATATTTTAGTACCAATTCAGTATAGTTTTAGTATTATTCTGCAGTACAAGGATGGGTGCAGGTATATTAGTAAAACAATTAAAGTTTTGCCATTGAATAAAGTAAAATTATTTGACACTAAGAGTTTCCCCATTTCATTTGGGTTAAATGCAATAAACGAAAGAAATGCTTCTGTTTGGAGATATGGAAGTCAGTTTGAATTGTTTTCGGTTAGACCTATAGAAATTTTTGAGAATCATTTTCTTGATTTTAGTTCACGAGGGCCCAATAGGTTTAGGAAATCTGTTTTGGGTCAAATGGATGAGCATTTTGTAAATTATAAAAATAAATTTGCGGAAGTAAAAATAGGTGATCAAATATTTTCCAGTTCCCGATTAACCGAATTTGTAAGATCAGGAAGAGGTGTAAATACAAGGTTTGATTTTAAGAAATTTGAGTTTGGAGGTTTTTATAATACCCCAAGATTTTTTAAAAAAATTAATGAAGAATATTCATTTTACACAAAATACAAAGGAGCAGATACATATGAAATTGAAACTGTTTATTTATCAAAAAAGATTGATAAAGAACATAATGAATTGTTTTCAGCCATATTGAGATCAACATTAAGTAATAATTTTAATATGGAATCAGAGATTTCTTACGGAAAATCCTTTTCAAAAGATGGAATTGGTTTCCTGTATACAGGAAGATATTCATCAAAAAAGTTAAAGGGAAATTCGACGTTTATTTATTCTTCTCAAAATTATCCGGGCTATTATCAAAACTCCTTTTTTTGTAATGCAAATTTAAGCTATCGAATTACTAAGGGATCAACTATTGCTTTATTAGCTCGACGTGATGAACAAAATTCTAAAAGAGATACACTTTTAGGACAAGCACCTCTGACTAAGAATGTTATGCTCAGGTATGGTTATGATTCTTCAATTGATTCGCGTTTCACTTTCCAAGTAACACTTCAAGAAAGGAAAGATCGATTAGAGGAGGTTAAGTTTGATTATTCAGAAAAATATTCAAGATTAGGATATTGGAAGAGATTTGGACAGTTTGATTTAGAGGTTTATACAAGGTCGGGTTATTATAAAAATAATTTAACAGGTTTAAATGGCTATATGTTTTCATTTGAAAGTGAACTCGGATTTAAAAATAAATATGGGAGTTTACGAGGAGGAATCAGTTATGAAAATAGTCGAAAATATAGTGAGATTCATTCGCAGGATTTAATTTACGATCTGACTTTAAATATGAATTTAGGGAAAAAGGCAAATTGTCGTTTTAATTATCGTAATGCATTTTCACCTGAAGAATATTATCGAAATAGAAGCTTTTTAGATTTCAATTTAAATGTACAATTTGGCAAAGGAACTAGTTTGGAATTATTTGGAAATCATTCAATTGTTAGTAAATCATTTAATGATCGAAATATTGCATTTGGTGTGAAATTGAGAAAAACGTTTAATATCCATATAAATAAAAAGAATGATTTTGGTTTCGTAATTGGTTGTATTGATAATTATGGTGCAGAAAGTGTTGAAGGGATAGTCTTATATATGAATGGTCACGTTGCAATAACTGATAAGGAGGGTTTTTTCAAGTTTGTAAATTTATCACCTGGTACTTATGATCTCCTAATTGATAAAACATCCATTGCAATTCAAGATATACCAATTTCAAAAATGCCAATAAAGGTTGTTGTACATAAAGGAGGAAATCGGGTTCAGTTTGGGATTACTAAATCAGCTAAACTATCGTGTAATTTTTATTTAAATGGAGAAAAGGGAATACTTTCAGGAATATTGGCTGAGATATATGAGGGAGTGATGGTAGAACTAAGCAATGGTACAGATAAGATTCAAAAATTTGCAAAAGGACGAGATGAACTTGTGTTTAATAAAATAACACCAGGGGTTTGGAAAGTAAAAGCATCGTATGTAGGTGATCGTTTTAATGTAAGATTTTTAACTGATGAAAAATTTTTAACTATTGAACCAGGAGGGAATCACGAATTTGCAATAAAGTTATTTTATGAAGATAATAAAGTCAAGTTTATGCAAAATAAAATTAATATAGAATGATGTTGAAAATTGCAGTTTTAGCTACTCTTTTTTGGATAACACCATTGCTTCTCATAGGGCAGACGTCAGATGAGCATATAATTCGTGTTAGACTACAAGAAATATCAATTGTTGATATAGAACCAAGTGGTGATTTTACGATCAGCCTGGAAACACCAACGGAAGCTGGGCGGAAAATGAAAAGTAATGTGAATAGTTCGAAATGGATTAATTATACTGTTAGTAAAAAGAATGCCAGTAATGCTGGAAGTATATCCGCACAAATAGTAGGTGTTATTCCAGAAGGAATAGATTTGATTTTAAATGTGGGATCGGCTCAAGGAGGAGGAGGGGAGACTGGAATAGCTATTGGAGAAATAGAATTAAGCTCTTTACCTACCGAAATTATATCTGGAATAGGCGCTTCATATACTGGGTCGGGACAAGGAAATGGGCATAACTTAAGCTATGAGTTGAGAGTGTCTGATTATAATAATCTTTCTAAGGTTGAATCAGAAGTTGTTACGGTTATGTTTACAATTAGTCAATGATGAAGAATATAAAATTTTTGATACTCCTGTTATTTTGTTTTGAGACAGAATTGTCACTTTGTCAGTCGGTTACTTCTACGGGTAAATGGAATTTCAAAGTTGCCACATCGGATATAATAGATGCAGGATTGGATTATAATGAAATATATGAAAGTTCTGCTCAGAAGGTTAGAATAGAGATTTCAAATGGAATTTGGAAAGAATATGTGGGATACGATTGGACTGTTAATATAAAAAAAGTAGATGATAATTGGGATTCTAGCTTAAAGATTTATGCAAGAAGAACGGATGATGGAAAGCCTGCCAATAATTCTTATGAAACTTATGTTATTGGAGGGGAGAGTTATATTGAAATTACAGATTTTAGCACTTATTTTTTTTCGGGATTAAGAGGCAGTACTAAAATAAAAATTCAATTTAAGGTAGAAGGTGTTTCAGTATTGATTCCTGTAGATACTTATACGACCAACATTGTATATACGGTAACATCACCGTGATGAATTGTTTTCATTTTGAATATTTACTAAAAAACAAGACATGAACATTCGAATTGATTTCTTACTTCACACGAAATTACAATACATAGGAGTGTGTGAATATGGTTAAGAGATTCATTCATATATTTTGGAGAAATAAGAGTGCCATCTGGGAAAGGATCTTATTTCAAACCACTGATTTATTCCTGTTGATACCGCGATCGCATAACTTGTAATAAAATGTAACAAAATTAATAGGTGTATGAAATATTGTGTAGTGTGTTGTTTCGAACTTTCCAGTGGCTCTTGTGTATATTGGTTAATATACAATTAAATATTATGCACTTGTCAATAATTTTTTAAGAGTGAAATAATTGTTGAAATGAGGAGGGAGTCTTTAATTAATTATGATGAAATTTTGCTGACAGCCAGTTAAGTAAGACTCCCTTTTTTTGACTGATTGAATTTCTAGCATCTATTCAGATCAGATATAAAAAATTGGGCAGGTGCTATAAAATTTGAATATTCAGACATGAGAATAGTAAGAAAGTTGAGATGAAAAAACACGGGAGAAAGGTTAAAAGTATATTTAAATGTGGACTGTAGTATATCACAATTATCTTATTGTATTTTGACAATCAAAATAATATAAACGTATTCCAAATTTAGTCATGTATTATTTAAAATTGAAAAGAATGAAAAAGTTAGAGAGTATTGTATACGCAAAAGGAAACCCCTCAATTAAAAGAATTGGTTTTTTTCTTTTGATATTATTACCCTTAATCGGATTCTTTGGATGCAACAATGATTCCGATAATCCGACAGAAGAAAAAGTTGGTGTTGTTATTCAGGAGGGAGATGAGAGCCGTATTAGTACTGATAATGCCGGAGTTGTTTCGACAAGAAATGAGGAAAAAACACCGTCGTTGAATAGTATCTCGAAAAGTACTGGTAGTGAGCCGGTGAGTGATATGCCATTGGTTTTGGTAGCTGAGGTTGATGCTCTAACCTACAATGGAACGATAATGAGGTCGACACATGTCTGTTTAAACGGCGATTACGCATATGTATCGTACAATTACGAAGGAGATACCTATTTAGGAGCAGTAGATATGATTGATATATCAGATCCGTACACGCCAAAACTATTAGCCAGCGCAGTATTTACTGATACCGATATTAGTTCCATTGCCTATTCAAACGGTGTGCTTTATTTAGCCGGAGCCAGAGAGTTTATTGATGGGGAGGATTCAAATCCTGCGGTACTGTTAAAAATGACTTTAAATGACGGTAAGTTAACCGATGATATAGACCTTATTGATATGCCAGGCTATGTTGGAACCGATGTTGCAATTGGTGACAATTACGTTTATGGAGTGTCGGGCGATAATGGAATACTGGGTGCATACAGTTACAGTGATAATACAATGGCAGCAAGTGTTACTATAAGCGATTTGCAATCCGTTGGTGTTAACAACGGTCAAGTGGTTATTTTACAAAACGGAGCAATACAGGTTTTTAATGCATCAAACTTGAGCCAAGATCTGAAATTTGTAACAAGTTCGGATGTGCCGGATTCCAAACGTACCATTGACTTTTATGGATCAAGCGTATTCGCTGCAGAAGGTGCATCTGGGACAGGTATTTATAGCTTGTTGACAGGAGAAAAACTAAATACAATACCTGTAGCTGATGCCACAGGTTTGGATCTGGTGGCTAACGAGATTGTAACAAATGCTGTTTCGGTAAACGACCAGCATATATTTGTTGCCAACGGTGGCGTTGGGGTTTCTGTATTAAAAATTAATTCAGAAAGTATAACAGACCTAACCGATTTCGGTAGTCTTGATTTGGATGGTTCATCTAATTTTGTAAAAAGTGAAGACGACCTTGTTTTTGTTGCTGACGGGTTTGGTGGTTTAAAGATTTTAAAGATGGTAACAGCCGAAGATGCACCAGTTGCTGGTAGTGGCTCGTGTGATAATTGTACATCTTACCCATCATATAGCGGCGGAAGTTGGTTGAACGTTAACAGTGGAGAAACCTTGGCATATAATGGATCTGCAAGTCTTGCTGGTATAAATGTTAATGAATCTCTTACCTGGTGTGGGTCCCTTGCTGTAAGTGAGCAGTTAAATATAAACAGTGGCGGCACCTTTGTAATGTGCGGAGCACTTTCTTTTGGAGCTCAATACAAAACCATGTTCATTAATACTGATGCTAAGTTAGATCTTTATGGAACCCTTACAGTTTTTGGTAATTTAACACTTCAGCCTAACTCTACACTTGAGGCAGAGGGAAGTATAACGATAATGGGTGATCTTTTATGTGAGCCAGGATCGAATATCAATTTTACTGGCAGTGGTTCAACCTTAACAATTATGGGAAATGTAACAAACAGAGGAGTTAACGTTATCGGTACATATACCGACACCTATAATAAGTTGAACTAAAGAAATCAAGAAACAAAGATCTAATGATTGTATTAATTGAAATAAAAATTCTGACACAAAGAGTTTTTATTTCAATTATCTCGTCCTGAAAAGGGTTGACTTTTACATCATGTAAGTATTATAAATAATAAAAAAAAGATTGCTGAGTGTAAGTTGGAATGATAATGATTTATTCAATGTCATAGTAGAAATATGCAGATACAGCTCATTATACTAGAATTAAGAGTACGTTATTTTTGTAAATATATGATTTTGACAAGAATTGTCTAATTAACTAATGTCTATTGTGTTAAAACAACTTGAAATGAAGTATTTTGCAATCTTGTTTTTGATCCTGTCTTGCTTTTCAGGAACCGGTCAATCTGTCCAATCTCCTGTTGATTTTCAGAGTTTCGGTTTTACCGCCGTAGCTCATCGCGGATATTCTGAGTTTTATCCGGAAAATACTCTGATTGCTATCGAAGAAGCTTTTCGTCGCGGAATAAAATATTGCGAAGTAGATGTTGCCATAAGTTCAGATGGTGTTTATGTGTTGCACCACGATCCTTACTCAATCGCACGTACAACAAAAGCTACTGTTTCTGACCTTAGCTGGGAGGAGTTAAGTCTTCTGGATGCTGGAAGTTGGAAAGCATCATATTTCACTGGAATTAATGTCCCTAGCTTGGTTGATGCCTTAAAGGTAGCGCAGAGGTATGATGCCCATTTATATCTGGACATTAAGGCTTTTGATGCTGAAAGACTGGCCAATGCCTTGAATGAATCGGGTGTTGATCCTAAACGCATGATTCCTGCAATAACAAGTTTAGAGTCGGCTCGTGAGTTTAGGCAAAACTGTCCGGATTCTGGGTGGGTTTGGTTTGGCGCTGACCCAGATAATCCTGGTGATGAAAACTGGTTTAGTGAGCGTGTTAACCTTGGGTGCCATATGTTTGAACTGGCAGAGGATAAGATATTGTTCGAGCAGGAATGGGCAGTACAGTTTATTGAACATGCCCATGCTTTTGGAGTAAAGGTTTGGGCTTATACTATTAACAACGAAGATCGGATCAAGGAATTTGCCGATTTGGGAATAGACGGGGTTGAAACGGATCGCCCTTATGTTGCTCAACTCAAAGTGTGCGGTTACGAACCTGTTTCAACATATCCGAAGAATGAAACTACAGGAAACTGGGATTTTAAGAAGCGTAATCTTGTATGTTCAGGTGTTGGTTCCAATCTAAAATATTTAAGCAATGATAATTCGGTACTACAGCCATTGACTTTTGGAAATACCAGAGAATTCGGCATTGTGCCTGTAGATGGAATTGATACAATTGTAGCAAAGGTACCAGCCTTCGATTTCAATAACGGACTTTTCGCATACGATAATTTTATGATGGAGGACTCGGGATCTGTTGATCATTCCTATTCGGTGATTATGGATATTTTAATTGAGTCGAAATATGAAGGGGATTATATAAGTTTGATTCAGACAAGTCCGGATAATCTGAATGATGCCGACTTTTTTATTGGACCGGATGCTGGTATCGGAACATATGGCAATTATTTTGGTGAATTTATCTTTGATGAGTGGCATCGTGTTGTATTTGTTCATGATGGAAACATGCTGAGAATGTATATCGATGGTTTTTCTGTTGGGGACATTGCTATTGAGGGTACGCGTTGGACAGTGTTTAATAATATGGCTTATCACGGAAAACATGGTTTGTTATTCTTTGCTGATGATGATGGTGAAACTGCTGAAATATACGTAAATGCCCTGCAGTTACGCAACTACTCAGTAAGCGAAAATGAGGTTGATGCTCTTGGTGGTGCTAATGCAAATGGAATACCTGTGAATAACAAAAAGGTGTTTTCAACCGGAATTGCTAATCTGGAAAGTGAGATTGTAGATTGGGAGCAACAAATAATTTTCATTAAAGAAAATACAGGTGATTTAGAGCTGGGAATTCCGTATTCACTCCAATTGAGTTATGGGGCAAGTACCGATATTTCGGAAAGCGGTATGTTTAACTTTGGTAATGGAGAACAAACTTTTCAGGTTACTGCAGCTGATGGTTCATCAACAAGTTGGACGGTGCAACGATTGTTACCTGTAGGGATAAATGATATGGAACAAAAACAATTACTTACTCTTTATCCTAATCCGTGCAAGGATCATATAATTGTTGTTATTGATAGAGGGGCGCAGTTTGAGTTATATGATGTTTCAGGTCATGTACTCATTCAAAGAAAACTTGAAGAGGGAAAAAATAGAGTTAACACCCAAAACCTTCCTCAGGGAGTTTATTTTTACCGGGTTGTTGATAAATCAGGTAAAATTAATACAGGTACTCTAGTAACTGTTTAGAATGTTAAAATATTTGGGTTCTTTATTCAAATTGAATTAATATATCGAGATGGTAAACAGCATAAAGGATTGAATAATTTTTAAGTCCGAAATGAAAATAAATTGAACTTTCATTTTAACATATTCTAAGCTACTGTCAATTTGGCTAAAATGACATTTTTGTTAAAAATGCCAAAAGAAGAACGGGGAACATTTTCAATGGCAAGTGTAAATACAGCGCTTTCTAATCAGTTATTTCTCGATCGATTTTAGATATGTTTGTCAATTGATCCAAGCAGTATGAAAAATAGAAACAGAATAAGACCTCTCACTAAATTAGGCGTAATAGCTACCTAAAACCTAACTGAGTATTGCAAAAAAAACGATAATAATTGCGAAATGTACAAAAGGGAAGTGAATAATAGCTCCAGTGTTATATTGACTGCATATAAGGAGTATGTAGATCCTGTTATAATTCTAACCAAAGATTTTCTAATTGATAGAGTGAATGATAGATTTTGTGATTTGTATTCTTACAACCGGAGTAAAATTATAGGGACAAATTTTAAGGACTTAATTGGAAATAATAGGATAGGATGGGATGATTCTCAGTTTGGTGATAATAATTGGAACAACAAGAGTATTACTGCCTGGATGAAGAAAGGGGGTGGTGAAACAGTATACGTAGATATTGTAGTCAAGGGGTTCATGTATGATAATGATTTATTTTATAGTTGTGTTATTTACGACAATCAAAAAAATATAGAATTGATGAATCTTGTTAAAAACTATGATCGAAATTTTAAATCGGTAATTGAAAATTCAACTAATATTATATTCCGGTTTAATAAGAGAAAGGAATGCTTGTATGTAAATAAAGCATTTAATGATATAACTGGTATGTCACGATTTCTGATTGTTGGCCTTCAACCTTGTGTTTTTTTTTCTGATAATAAGGAAGCTGCAAATTATTTATCAGCGTTAATTGAAAAATCGTTTTTAACGGGAAGTTTGGTTGAGGGGAAAATTGTATTGAAACATAAGATTACAAATCAATTGATGTATCTAGATGTAAATGTTCTACCAGACTATAACCAAGAGCAAGAAAACTCTGAAGTTATAGTTGTCGGGAATAACATTACGAGTTTAAAGGAAAAGGAGAAAGAATTAATAAAGGCTCAAGAATTGGCCAAAGAAGCTTTAATGTTAAAAACAACTTTTTTATCCCTTGTAAGTCATGAAATTAGAACACCTCTAAATGCTATTCTGGGATTTTCAAAACTTATTGAAGAAAATATGGCTTTTTCTGGTCGTGATTTGGAATATTTTAATCACGTACAAGCAGCAGGTTATAAATTAACTGAAGTGATTGATGATCTTATTGATATTGCTAAAATTGAATCTGGTAATTTGGTGCTTAGGGAATTGAATATTGATTTGGAACATCTG
Source organism: Labilibaculum sp. K2S (assembly GCF_030372765.1). GTDB lineage: Bacteria > Bacteroidota > Bacteroidia > Bacteroidales > Marinifilaceae > Labilibaculum. The sequence goes on from NZ_JAUCMW010000025.1 coordinate 30,993, forward strand.
TTGCGTATAATTTCAACCGATGTAAAACAGTTTTATGATGCACACAATAATGGAAGAACATTTCTAAAAATTACGCAGAAAGGTAAGGTAGACGAACACCTAAGTAATCGATACTTGTTTGATGAAAAAAGAATCAAACAAATGGTTTTGAGCCTGCTGAAAAATGCGCTTGAATATACCGATGTTGGATCTGTTTTAGTTGAATTTAGAGTTGTGTGTAAATGGTTGGTTATTTCTATCACTGATTCAGGGATAGGTTTCGAAAAGCATGAACAAGAATTGATTTTTGAACCTTTTTTTCAGCTGAAAGATCCTCGGGGAAGATTACATGGAGGATTGGGAATAGGATTGTCATTAACCAGGAAAATAATACAAACTATGGGAGGGAAGATTACAGTTAATTCAAAACTTGATGAAGGGAGTCAATTTAGTTTAATAATACCATTAAAGAGGGGTAACTAATTACCTGTTCCCAATTTTGATTTCTTCATAAGAAAGAGTCGATTACAGAGAAAGCATATAAAGCTAAGGATTTGAGATTGTAAAATAAAAGTGACACTTCAAACAAATGGATTTCAATAAAACCTGAAGTGATTTTATTGTCTGAACCAGGATTTTATACTTGTTCTTTGTGGGTAAAGATTACGAGAGAAAGTAAGACTACTATTGCGAATGTCAACTATTCTGGTATTGTGTTAAGAGAGAATGTTTTGGCTGATAATGAGACTGAAATTTATCCGAATCCAACAAAAGGAAAATTAATTATTGAAATAGATCGCAATCAAAATTATAGTGTTTTCAATTCAGCAGGCATATTAGTTAAAAATGGCCGAATAGGAAGAGAAGCAAATGAAATAAGCTTAATCGTATTATTCAGGTGTTTATTCCATTAAGTTATATGGTAATAAAAATAATATCGTGAGAAAGATTATCAAAAACGATTAAACTTATTCAGCATGAAATTTAGCATGCTTTAAAATCTTAATGTGTCGTAAATTCAGTAAATGAATTCTATTTGACGTGCTGATCATAGAATATTTTGAAAAACTACAGTAACGTCACCGTAATGGCTAATTATAATTCTTTTTCGTACTGAATTCTAAATATTTTTCTAATATTTTGAGGCAAATCTATGTATGTAAGAATATGTAATGAATTTATGATTGATCGAATGCTTTTGTAAGAGTAATATATAAACATTTAGATGGCTTTCTCCCGTAAAAAAGCTAAAGTTGCAATTGTTCTTTAGACCTGTTTTAATTTCAAAACAGGCTTTAATTAAAGAGTACTTATTAATCAAATGCTTACTAATCTAACTCAGATTAGTAAGTAAATGGGTTGAATAAGAAAAATTTATCGAATCACGTTAAAAAAAAAGGAATGAGAATACTGATTGCGGAAGATGAGAAAATGACTCGCGAAATGTTATCAATGAAACTAGAAAAAGATGGTTATGAAGTAATTCAGGCTGAAGATGGAGGAATGGCAATAGATTATCTTGAAAAAAATGCCTGTCCTGATTTGGTTATTACGGACATTATGATGCCTTTTTTTCTGGACTTGAAGTGATTGAAAAAATTCGGAAAGATTTACAGAGTGAAATTCCCATTATCGCTTTGTCCGCTAATAGGCAAGAAGATTTTGTGATAGAGGCTTTAATGCTGGGAGCTGACATTTATATCACTAAACCTTTTAAACCGGGAGAATTGTTTCTGAGAGTAAAGCGATTACTTGGCTCATGATATTAGGTAAGAGGAAATGGCTTACTTAGATAATTATGTAAATGGAAACAACAACAAGCAAAATTTATTGAATCACACTAAAATAAACGGAATGAAAATATTAATTGCGGAAGATGAGAAGATGACTCTCAAAATGTTATCGATGAAACTACAAAAAGATGGCTATGAAGTAATTCAGGCTGAAGATGGAGGTGTGGCAATGGATTATCTTGAAAAAAATGCCTGTCCGGATTTGGTTATTACGGACATTATGATGCCCTTTTATTCCGGACTTGAAGTGGTCGAAAAAATCCGTAAAGATTTAAAGAGTAAAATTCCCATTATTGTTTTGTCGGCTATGGGACAAGAAGATTCTGTGGAAGAGGCTTTTAAGTTGGGAGCTGACGATTATATCACTAAACCTTTTAGTCCCATTGAATTATCTTCAAGAGTGAAGCGATTGTTTAACGCATAATATTTTAAGCTATTTTTTCAGAGTATTCTTATTATTTTAATAGTGAATTTATGTTGTTATTAATACTTGTTAGGTGGGATTTAGAAGCACAGTTGATTTTTTTCGCCATCTTATTTATTGGTGCTGTCAGCGCAATATTTTTCATTGCTTATTTTTCTTCACTGCTGATGCAAAAAAAGGAAGATGCAATTCTGGAAAAAAGGGACGAAAGGGAATCTTTATTGCTTACTATATTGTTTGAGGAAAATTCGGAAAAGGATGATTTATTGGTTGGTTTCAAGGAATTCAATATAGATGTAAAAGGGAATGGCCTACGAAAAGGGAAACGAAAAATGCTTCGTCAAATCATGATTGACGAAATATTGAAGATGAAAAAAAATCTGTCTGGAGCCGGGCTTGAAGATTTATATAAACTCTACGAAGAGTTGAGACTGTATAAAGATTCTTATAAAAAGCTAACAAACAATCACTTTCAGCTTATGGTGATGGGAATAAGAGAGTTGTCTGAGATGAATCATAAAGTCTACTATCGATCAATATATCGTTGCACCAATCATGTGCAGGAAGATGTCAGAATAGAAGCTCAGCTTGCTATTGTAAGGCTCTTTGGCGTAAAGGGATTAAGGTTTCTTTCCCGTGTAACATACACGATTTCGGAATGGCAGCAGATGACTTTACTTTACCTGCTTACCAATATGAAAAATGAAAGACCGGTGGATATTGAGCGATGGCTCGATTCAAAGAATGATTCTGTAGTTATTTTTTCACTCCGCCTGGCTGATAAATATAATTGTTTTGAATTGTTGGAGAAAATTGGTCATTGTCTTTACCATCCCAACGAAACGGTAAAAATACAAGCTGTTTTGTGCCTGAAAAACATCTACAATGAAAATACTGAACTGGAGCTGTTGGCTTATTATCAGGTAGTAAGTAAACGGGTACAGATAGCCGTTTTGGAGGTGTTGAAATCACTTGCCACTCAGGATAGTGTATTTTTTCTGTACAAGTATTTAGTTAGTTGTGAGTTAGAAATACGTTTTAGTATTGTAAGGATCTTAAATGGCTTGTGTGAAGGTATTGATATTATTAGGGCCGTAGAAAAGGAGCCTGAAATTAAAGAGTCTGTAATCCAAATGTTGGAACAGATTAATAATGAAAAATTACAATATAATTAAACTTTTACTATGTGTTGGGAACTTTGGTTTTTTTATTTCTTTACCTATGGTATATTGATATACTCTATCATGTTAATATGTATATATCTACTAATTGGTATTTATTCTGTTTATGAGAATATTAATCACATGAGAAAACATGAATTTACCGATTATTCCATGGTAGCGAGTTCTTCTGTTGTTCCTGCAATCAGCATTCTTGCCCCTGCTTATAACGAAAGTGCTTCGATTGTCGAAAATGTGCGATCTCTGTTTTCAATATACTATAATAATCTTGAACTTATAGTAATTAACGATGGAAGTAAAGATGATTCCCTGCAAAAATTGATCGATGCATATCATTTAGTTAAAGTCCCCTATTTTGTAAATGAAAGAATTGCAACGAAACCGGTAAGAGGTGTTTATAAAAGCACAAATGCGGCGTATAAAAAATTGACAGTTGTAGACAAGTATAATGGTGGTAAAGCTGATGCACTGAATGTAGGATTAAATATTGCGACAAAAAAATATGTTACCTGTATTGATGTAGACTGCGTTTTAGAACAGGATGCCTTGTTGCGTATGGTAAAACCTTTTATGTCGAGCCCGGATAAACATGTTATTGCTGCCGGAGGTGTTATTCGTGTGGCAAATTCGTGCGAAGTGCGTGGAGGAAAAATCACAAAAGTACATGTGCCTAAAAATATGCTGGCACGAATACAAACGGTAGAGTATATAAGGTCTTTTTTACTGGGAAGAATGGCATGGAGCAAGCTAAACGGACTGTTGATTATTTCAGGTGCATTTGGCATGTTCGACAAAGAAATAGCAATAGATGCGGGTGGCTACGACACTAAAACAGTTGGAGAAGACATGGAGCTAATCGTGCGTATGCGGCTTTATATGGAAGATGCCAAACGCCCTTATGCTGTACGATATATTTCAGACCCATTGTGTTGGACGGAAGTGCCAACCAGCTACAGGGTTCTGTGGCGTCAGCGCGACAGGTGGATGAGAGGAACAGTAGAAACACTTTGGACCCACAAAAAGATGTTTTTCAACCGCAAATATGGTGTCCTTGGTTTGTTTAGCTATCCGTATTGGGTTTTCTTTGAGTTTTTAGCTCCCATTGTAGAACTTCTTGGTTGGGTATTTTTGATCGTTTATGCCGTATTGGGAATGGTAATATGGAAATTTTACTTTCTCTTACTGATCTTTATAGTAAGTTTTGGCTATCTATTTTCAGCATCCTCAATTTTAATAGAAACATTTACTTTTCGGCAGTACAAGGAAAAAAGAGATGTGCTAAAACTGCTTCTTGCCGTATTGTATGAACCTGTTATTTTCCATTTGTATGTGGTTGCCGCTGCTATTAGAGGAATATTGAAAATTTTATTAAAGTCAGAAACAGGTTGGGGTGAAATGACTAGAGGAGGTTTTGCAAAAAAGAATGAGAGTGTAAAGTCGGATGAAAATCAGAAGTTGCAAACTGAAACAGAAGAAACAGCCAATCATGTAAAAGAAGAGAATCATGAAAAATAAACCGGCAAAATTAAATAAAAAACTGTCTGATAATTTTAATTCAGAGCGGTTTGAAATAGAAGACTGTCAATGTCAGGATTTTATTCAAAATTTGGCATTACCTGTTGTTTTTCTTTCTTCAGAAGGAGTGATTACATATGCAAATCAATCATTTCTTAATATGCTTGGCTATTCGTATTCAGAAATAGTAAGTGTTTCTGTTTTTTCTATTTTTGAGTGGGAATCTGTTGGAGAAGACCCAAACACAATATTTACAAACCTGTTAAAAAGACAGAAGAGTGAAGACAACGCTTTTGAGATTCAATTTCACAGGAAGACAGGTGAAGCAGGTTGGGTGGCCATTGAGTCGTTTACCTGCAATAAAAAGAGTGTTAACGGAGATTGTTTGATTCAGTGTGTGTTAAGAGATATTACACGGGAAAAAGAGTTGCAGGCTAAAACAGACCTATTGCTCAAAGAAGCTCATAATAAAGATTTTTTGTTTCATAATCTGATTGAGAATAGAAGGAAACTGTTATCGGGTTTTGTAGATAATGCTATAAATCCAATGTTTGCTTTGGATCTGGATAACAGATTTATTTTGATGAATCAGGCTTTTATTAATCGTCATGGCTTGCAGAAAGAAGAACTTTATGGTAAAAGTGTCGAGGAATTTCAAACACTTACAGGTTTTTATATCCACGAAGATGTTTTGGAAGGTTTTCGTAAAGCTTCTGACAATCGTGTAACATTTTCATTTGAGTGTGCTACGTTTCAACCGGTTTTAAATAAATTGACTCATACCCATTACACTGTTTTCCCACTTTTCTCCGACAATGGTACTACTCTATTGGGTACAGGTACTATTATTACTGATGTAGCAGAGTTTGTAGAATATCAGGATAGATTAAATTACGCTGAAAAGCAGTCGGATATATTCAAAACGAAGGCAAGATACCAAGAATATTTGCTTCAGTCATATATGGATAGCATACCGTTTTATGCCAGTATCATTGACTTGGATGGAATTTATAAATTTATAAATAAGTATGCTTTGGGGTTGTTCGAAGACACCGGAGAGTCCGCTATTGGTAAACATTATACCGAATTTATAAGATGCAATGATTATTTGAATAGTATGATTATGGATGTGGAATTCGTGCTAAATAATCATAAAGAAGTTGAGAGTGAAAATGTTCTAATCAATGGGGATGGAGGGGAACTTACTTTTCATTCAAATCTGTTTCCATTGTTTGACGAAGAGGGAAAAATATTTGCTGTAGGAATCATCGGAGCTAACATATCTAAACGGAAACGGGTAGAAGAAGAAAGTAGACTTTTTTTTAATAAAGTCCAACAATCTGAACGCCTACTAAGCGCATTGATGAATAATATTCCATTACCGGTTTATCATAAAGATGTGAATGGTGTATATTTGGGCGGAAATACAGCTTTTGCAAATTCAATAGGATTTTCGGAAAATGAATTTATTGGCAAAACTGTTTTTGATTTATTCCCAAATAATGATTTAACAGAAATATATCATCAGGCAGATTTATTGGTGTTTAAAAGTTGCCAGGCACAAAGCTACGAGGCGAAAATTAAAAATAAAGATGGCAGTTTCAATGATGTTATATTTAATAAAGCCCCATTCTTCAACCAGGATGGAACACTGGGAGGATTGGTTGGTGCAATAGTAGACATAACAGAGCGCAAGCGTGATGAAGAAAAACTATGGGAAAGTCAACAGTTGTTCAGATCGGTCTTAGACAATATTCCGCAATCGGTTTTCTGGAAAGATAAAGATGGGATTTATTTGGGTTGTAACATTTCCTTTGCAAAAGATGTAGGGCTTGTATCGTCGGATGAAATAGTTGGTAAAACGGATTACGATGTGGCATGCGCTTCGCAGGCCGATTTGTATCGTGCAGATGACCAGTTGGTAATGACCAATGATGCTCCGAAACTTAATTTCGAAGAATCACAAATGACGCCGGAAGGTAATCAAATTTGGGAGAAAATCAGTAGAATACCAATGCATGATAGTAAAGGGAATGTGATTGGTGTGTTGGGAACTTACGAAGATATTACCGAACGCAAACAAGTGGTTGAGATGATGCGTCAAAGCGAAGAGAAATTTCGATTGCTGTACAATTCTACTCCGGCAATGCTTTACTCAATAGACCAGGAAGGTAACTTGCTCACTGTAAGTGACTATTGGCTTATTGTTATGGGATATACCCGTGAAGAGGTGCTTGGGCGGGCATTATCTGATTTTGTAACAAAGGAATCTCTTCAATATTCAAGGGAAGTTGTATGGCCGCTTTTTTTGAAAAATGGCAGTTGTACTGATGTAGAATTTCAGTTTGTTAAAAAAAATGGTGAAATCATCATTTGTATGTTGTCGGCAATTGCACAATGGAATTCTGATGGAAAGTTGGTTGGTTCTCTGGAGGTTATTGTAGATATCTCGGAATTGAGAAAAAAGGAGGAAGAGGTCGCAACTGCTCAGCGTTTGCTTCAAGACTTTCTTGATAATATTCCTTATTCTGTTGCGATACTTGATTTGAGAGAACGGCTTTTGTTTGCGAATGAACCATTTTCCAAGATCAATTTTTCAACCAAACAAGAGTTAATCGGTAAGCATCATAACGAGTACATATCCTCTCAAAAATTACAAAGGAAAGCGAGTGAAGGCAATGCTTATGTTCTAAGTAATCAAGAGTCTTTGAGGGCTGAGGTGTCAGATGTTAGTCCTGATGGTGAAGAATATCATTTTGTAACCATTGAATTTCCACTTTATAACTCTAAAGATGAGTTTTCATATATAGGGGTTATTATTGATGATGTTACAGAGCAAATTCATAGGGAAAATGAACTGAAGGAAGCGAAACAAGTAAGTGAAAACAGAAAGCAGTTCTTGCAAAGTTTTATGGATAACGCATCTGCAGCTATGTTTGCTAAAGACTTAAGTGGGAAATATTTATTGACTAATAATAAAAAACAAGAGTTTCATGCACTGAAAAAGAAATCATTGCCTGAGGGTCCAAGGAAGAAATTACTGAAAGGATCACCATCGAATGATTTTAATGATGAGGATCTTTCTGTTGTAAAAGCGGGCAAAGTATTGGAGTTTTTCGATTCTATTGAAAGAGAGAACGGAAGAATGGAATATTTTAAAACGCTGAAATTTCCTATTTATGACCCAGAGTCAAAATTGATTGCTGTTGGAGGCATTACAAATGATATAACAGATTCTGTTACTCGCGAAATTGAAGTGGAAGAAGCAAGAAAGATAGCTGAAGAGGCGGCAAGTTCTCAGGAACGTTTTCTGGCTTCTATGAGTCATGATATGCGTACTCCACTTAACGGTGTTGTGGGGATGGTTAATTTGATGGAGCAAACGTCATTATCGGCCGAACAAAAAGAATATCTGGATGCAATGAAAGTATCTTCCTATAATCTTAAAGTTTTGATTAATGACATTCTTGATATTTCAAAAATTCAGGCCGGGAAATTGAATATTGAAAGCGTACTGTTCGATTTGGATGAGATTTTGCATTCGATTGATAATGTTTTTAGGCACGAGGCTAAAGAGAAAGGAGTGCGTTTTTCGATTGAAGTTGCTTCTGGTATGCCAACTATGTTAGAGGGAGATCCTTCCCGTTTGAACCAGATATTAAATAACCTGATTGGGAATGCGTTGAAATTTACCGCTAAAGGGTTTGTTAAGTTAAGCTTATTTTATAAAGTTCTGACAGAGAATAAAGTTAACATAGAGTTTGTGGTAGAAGATTCAGGAATTGGAATAAGCGAAGAGGGACTGACGAAATTATTTAAACCTTTTATGCAGGCAAGTTCCGATACCACTCGCAAATTTGGTGGATCAGGCTTGGGATTGTCTATATGTAAGAGTTTGGTTGAATTGCAGCTGGGAGAAATAAGCGTTAGCAGCGAATTGAACAAAGGAAGCATTTTTCGATTTAATATCTCTTACCTAATTGCAGAACAAGCAAATATTCAAAGTCACAGGCAAAGCATCAAAAACTCTGTCTCCCTTGAGGAATTACCTTCTATGCGTTGTCTTCTTGCAGAAGATAATCTGATTAATCAGAAAGTTGTATTTCATGTACTAAAAAAAGTTGGCATATCTATGGACATTGCCAATAATGGGAAAGAGGCCGTGGAAATTCTCAGGGAAAAGGCTGCTTTATATCAGTTTGTGCTTATGGATATTCAAATGCCGGTGATGGATGGCTATAAAGCTACCATTATCATAAGAGAGGAGCTTGGCTTACAAATACCTATTATTGCAATGACTGCTTCGGTTTTGAAAGGGGATAGGGAAAGTTGTTTAGAGGCAGGAATGAATGACTTTGTGCCGAAACCATTTATGATTGAAGAATTACTGTATGTCATTAGGAAGTTGACTAAAGAACAAGGTAAGAAAGAGAAGTCTTTATCGCAACCACTTTTAACCGATGTTATGCCTGAAGTGCTTCAATCGGAAACGACAAAGCCCCAAATGGAATTTGGAGATGAGCCTTTATACAGCATGATGAATGTGGAGGACATCGACGATGCTGATTTTAAACTGGAAATCTTGAATATGTTCTTAGATATAGTTCCTAAAGCATTGCAGGAGTTGACAATTCTTATTGCTCAGGCTACAGACTGGGATACGGTTACCAAAGTTGCTCATAAGCTTAAGGGGAGCGTCGGTATATTGCTAATGAATGAAATGATTAAACAACTGTCTGTAATCGAAGTAAATTCAATAAATAGAGAAGATCTTGATGAGCTTCCCAAAGCCCTCGGTATTTGTTGTTGCATTTACGATGCGGTTAAAGATGAAATAACAAAACTTAGAGATGAAACGATAAATAATATATAAGTAGTTACAAACCTGTTTAATTGTGTATTGATTTCACAAAACAGATTGTTAAATATGATAGTATACTTATATGAGTATGACTTATTTAATCTTAACATGTTTATCATGGAATACGATCAATTTAGATTAAACAGAGAACCCAATGGCTCAAATATGAAAAACAAAAAGATAGAATCCAAATTAGAGAATGTAAACAGTGCCTCGCCACTATTGAAAGGATTAGCACCAACTATAAGTGTAATACCAGCTACTGATTTTTTTATTTCAGAAGTTGGGAATGAGTCAGCAGTTCATGCTTTTATACTTAAAGGGACGAATTTGTTGTCGGAAATTAAGGCGATTGCTCCAGACAATTATCAGGTAAGTTGCGACAACATCACATGGGGAAACGAGACAAGCATTGCCCCGGAAGGAGGCACATTGTACGTAAAATATCAACCAATTGAAGTCGAAACCGAGCTTGCGGTTTCGATTTCAATTGTGTCGGCCAATTTGCCCACACAAATAGTTGAAGTAAAGGGATCGTCACATGAACCAGATGTTGAGTTGCCACAGGTTATGCAGTCTTCGGGAGATTCTGCAAAAGAAGTCATATCGGGCTCAAAAAAAACTCAGAAAAGTACAGATGATTCTCAGCCGGAAGACAAGCGATTTTTTGCTCTGCTAAAAAACTTCGTGTCATACGCTTTTATTTTTCTGGTTTTTATTTTGGCAATGCGGGTTTACGAATTAAACATTAATCAAATAGATACAGGGATCAAGTCTCACTTGATTAGTTATATAAGCACATCATTACTATTCGATTTGCTTTTCTACTTTTCGGTAATAGGATATTTAGTGATTTTCACCTTAATTGTATCTGTCTTTTTGCCAAAAGTTTCAAAAATTTTGGCAAACGTATTGTTCATTATTGTTTCATTAATAAATATTTTTCTGATAAAATATTTTTCAGAGGCTCTTAACCCTCTGGGTGGAGATGCATTTCAATACACATTGCCGGAAATTAAGCAAATTCTGGGAACTGCGGTCAATCTTAATATGTTTTTTCTTTTTTGTGGTATTACGGTTGTTATTATATTGGTTTTTGTTTTTTTACCCCGGTTTGTAAAAATTACTAAAACGGTAGGATTAACGATGTTGGTTTTTGGTTTTGCGGGTGTTCTTGTAAGTTTTAGTGAAATATCATTCTCTCCTGACTTTGGTTCGGAATATAACAATAAGCTGGCATTAAATAAATCAGCTTATTTCTACAAGTCTGTATTGAAGAATTATATCAAACAACCTGAGGCTGATATTTTTGATGAAATGTCGGCAATGTTCGCAGACGAACTGGTTGGTAATGGTTCCGATAACAAGCGTGTCAATGATTTTGAATTTACAGATGCTGCAAATTATCCTTTTCTTCATACAGAAAGCAGTAAGGATGTATTATCTCCATTTTTTGAAAAAAGTGAAGCACATCCTAATATTGTTTTTGTTGTTGTTGAAGGTTTAGGGAGGGCTTTTACCAATGAGAATGCACATCTCGGAAGTTTTACCCCATTTTTGGATTCATTATCGCAACATAGTCTTTATTGGGAGAACTGCATCAGTAGTGCCGGACGGACTTTTGGTGTTTCTCCATCTATTTTGGGATCTCTTCCCTATGGTAAACACGGGTTTGCGGAGCTCGGAGAGCAAATGCCTTCAAACCTAAGTATTCTTAATGTATTGGCAGCCAATGGCTATTCTTCTTCATTCTTTTACGCCGGAGATTCGAAATTTGATAATATGAATATGTTTATGAAGCAACATCACATCAATCAGATTTGTGATGAATCAAGCTTTGATTCTTCCTATGAACGGTTACCTGGAAATGCTAGTGGATTTTCCTGGGGCTATGGCGATTTTGAATTATACAGAAAGTATTTTACAGAGTTGGATAAGCATCCTAATGATAACCATATTAACATGTTACTTACAGTTGCAACACACAGCCCTTTCAAAGTAAACGATCAACATAAATACGATGAAATGTTCGAAGAGAGAATGTACGATTTGCAGTTTGATGATGCAGCTATTAGTCAACATCGGGACTATAAAGCACAATATGCCAGTATTCTGTTCATGGATGATGCCTTGCGCCATTTTTTTAAATCCTATGCTTCACGTCCATTCTTTGCGAATACTATTTTCGTTATTACCGGCGATCATCGTATGCCGGATATTCCAATGAGCACAAAAATCGATAGATATCACGTGCCTTTGATTATATACAGTCCTTTGCTGAAGCGGACTGCAAAGTTTTCTGCAGTGGTGTCGCATTTGGATATTACCCCAAGTCTGTTGGCCTATGTAAAGAATCAACATCACTTTAAATCGCCTTCTTTGGTAACATGGATTGGGGCCGGATTGGATACGGTTCGTTTTTTCAGAAACATCAGTAATTATCCACTAATGCCTACGAAACAAGGTGTAAGTGAATATTTATCGGGGAATTATATGTTGAGTGGAGGTGAATTGTTTCAATTATTTGAAAACATGGGATTGGATCCTGTTGAAAATGGGAACAAACAAAGAACTAAAGTAAAGTTTCTTCTGGAAAAATTTATAGAGCGAAATGATATAATGCTGACAAAGAAAGTAATGTTGCCGGACAGTATATTGATGAAATATTAAATTGACTATTCTTGATTTTTAGTAAGGCTTTTTAAATGGAGTATTTAGTTCTGAACAAATAGTTACGTGTAGTAAATCTTTTTCTGTGAATATTTCTTTCGTAATAAACATTGTCAAATCTAATCAATCACATTTAATAGTTGGATGAAAAGAGAATCAAATAGATGAATCATTTTTGTATTAAAGAAGGATTTAAATTATAAAATATGAAAAAATTACGAAAATGGACTATTATATTTTTGCTTGCTCTACCTGTAATGACATTGGTAGGTATGAGAGTTGGCTGGTGGTTTGTACCTAAGAAACCATTGAAAGTACTTGCTATGGATAAAACAGGTTTGACTCCGGAAGGACAAGAAAAGCAACCTTTGTTTTGGGTATTGAATAATGATAGATACGTTCGGAAAAACGGACTGTTGTACGATGGACGCAGAGATTACCTAGGTTTTTTTCCCTTAGAAAATAAACAGTATCGTGTTAAAGATTTCCAGCATATGACTGAAACTGAAATTCAACATGTCGTGTCAAATATTGATGTTACTTACTATATCGGCACGGCAGGTGTCTCTGCAGATATCGCCAAACATTCAGGATTTGTACAGAGAGGCATGACTGAAAAAGATATGAGTTTTCTAAAAAAAATGAAGACCGATGGAAAGCTAATCTTTGCAGAATTTAATACAATAGCCTCGCCTACCAAAGCAAATGTAAGACGGGATTTTGAAAATGAATTTGGAATACATTGGAGTGGCTGGCTGGGTCAGTATTTTACTTCTTTGGATTCAACAAGTACCGAACTGCCCCAAGGGATAATTAATAACTATAAGAAACAACATGCCGGGACATGGCCTTTCTCTCACTCTGGGATAGTATTTATACACGAGAAGGGGATCGTGGAAGTATTGGATGGAAAGAGGGATCTAATTAATCCCGTACCGATGATACATACCTTTTCTTACGGAATTAATAGCTTGGGAATGAAGAAAAGGATGCCGTATTCGTATTGGTTCGATATTGTCCAAATTACTGATTCTACTAATCATGCTATTTCTGCATACGAATTGAAGGTGAACAACAGTGGCCAGAAACTTTTGAACAAAAATGGAATACCGGCTGTATTTCCTGCTGTCATTATGCATAATGACAAGGATTACAAGTTTTACTATTTTTGCGGTAATTATTGTGACAATAAAGTCCCGTTGAATTCTTCATATTTTGTTGGAGGACAATATCTTTCTCTTATGTTAGATGGAACCTCAAGTAATTTGTTTTTTTACAAGTTGTTTCAACCAATGGTATCTTCCATTTTAGAACAATATAGTGACATACATCATTGAATAAATAAATGCTAATCTTAATAATGTTATTATGAATAAAAATCCTGCTAATAAGAGTGATTCTAATATATCCTATGGTAAACTACTGTTAAGCATTGAGATTATTGATGAACAGCACAGTAAAATAAATGAGTTATTTGATAAAATGGTAGAAGTAAGTGAGCATAAAAATTACAAATCCAGATTAGTTATTTTTGATGAATTGGATGAGTATTTAAAATATCATTTTGAAACAGAAGAAAACTTAATGAGAAGTGCTGGAACAATTGATATTGAAAAACATATACAACAACATGATTTTTTTAGGAATCGACTAATTGAAATCCGAAAATTGGATCAGTATAATAGTAAATATTTAACTGATTTATCGGTTAATCTAAGGGTTTCTTTATTAAGAAAATGGATTACGTCTCATTTTCGAGATTTTGACTCTCTGTATGTGGATTCTGTGAAACAGTATCTCGCGACCACAGGAAATAAAAAATGAATTTTTATAAAGCCTCCTCAGGGATATTCATTTTGGATTTGGTTATAAAAAGGTTTATTAAGCCTTTTTTAGAGCTTAATTTTCAATAAAAAAAATGGACTTGATGTTTGCATTAAGTTTGGAGTTGTCAAGTCTGTTTCGCGAATTACTCATGACTCTTGAATTGAAAAACAGATGAAATTTTAAAAGTATTTATCAATCAAAGAGTAAAAGTATGATAGGATTATTATAAAAGAGTTACTTAATTATATGGTCTGGGGAAATCTATCTTTTACGTTTGCCTATTGAATTTCTTAAAAATCGTTACAGTATATAATTGAGAAAGCCTTTTGTTGATTTTTAGGTCATACTATTTGTCAATATACAAAACTGAATATAAATTTATTTAACTTATGTATTTAGAAAATATGATTCAAAATAGACTTTATTTCTGTTCTTTAAAAGCAAGAAGCATTCAAAAGTTTATTGGAAACCGCTCAATATGGCGGGGAATTATCCTTTTACTTTTAATTAACATCTTTTCAGAAAAGATTCATGCTCAGACTGATTATACATCCGACGAACTATTTCAGCAAGCCCGTTCGGTTGCTTTCGATCAAAAAGATTATCCAAAAGCAATGAGCCTTGTTTTCAAGGCGCTGGGAATGAGTCCGGACTATAGTGATGTGCGAATTTTTCTGGGACGTTTATACACCTGGAGTGATAAATATGATTTGGCCAAAGAGAGTTTTCTTTACGTGCTAAAACAAAATCCTGATTATGAAGATGCCACATTAGCCATTACTGATTTGGAATATTGGAACGATCATTACGATTCAGCTCTGTTGTTTTGTAATAATGGCTTGCAATATCATCCAAACTCAGAAGAGCTGTTGTTAAAGAAAGGGAAAATACTAAATGCTTTAAGACGATACAAGGAAGCTTACAGCGTAGTTACTGATTTAATTGAAAAATATCCGAAAAACGAATCGGCTAGATCGTTACAGCAAGCAATACGTTTTGATTCGGCTCTTAATAAAGTCAGCTTATCTCATGATTTTAGTTGGTTTGACGGGAATTATGGTGATTACCTGCATAAATCTCCCTGGCATATTATTGCAGTGGATTATAGTCGGTATGCCGGAATAGGATCTGTAATTGCCCGGTTAAACTATGGAAACCGCTTTGGTAATAAGGCTTTTCAGTTCGAAATGGATGCATACCCGCGTTTATTCAAGAATCTATCCGCTTATGTAAACTTTGGAATTTCAGATCAGTCTGCTGTTTTTCCAAGGCACAGGGCGGGTATGTCCCTATACGCTAGTCTTCCTCATAGTTATGAGGCAGAAGCAGGTTTCCGTTTTTTGCACTTTAGCAACAGTACATGGATTTATGTAGGAAGTGTATCAAAATACTATAAAAACTTTTTGTTTAACGCACGAGTATACATTGTGCCGGATAAGCAAAAGATATCACATTCTTATTCATTCACTACTCGCTATTATTTTGGAGGAGCCGATGATTACTGGAAATTTGGTGTTGGTTACGGTCTTTCGCCCGATGATGCTGGTTCAGCTCAAAGTTTTGCCAGTGATTACAGGTTGCGTTCTGTACAGTTTTCTGCAGGCTATCGAAAAAGTATTACTAAATTCGATGTAATTAGTCTTTCAATGTCTGTCATTAATCAGGAATTTAGAAAAGATACCTTCGGAAACCGGATTAATACATCAGTAACGTATATCAGAAAGTTTTGAATTGTTTGGGTGAGATAATGCAGTGAAATTTGAAGATAATAATTTTTGTACCTGTAAATATATTGTTTACATGCTGGGGTTTGACATGTAGAATATTTAGATGTAGTTTAAAACAGCTTGTTATGGAGAAATTATTGGTTATTATAGAAAAATCAAAATGTGGGTTTTGTGCATATCATAAAGGGAATTGGAATTTTAGCGTTGAGGCTAAGAGTATTGATCAGGTAAAAAGAATGGTGAATTTTGAAGTTTCTCTTTATCTCTTTAATAAATTAAAAAATATTCACTGTTGTTCTTTTAACCGGGACATGTATCCAACGGTAAATTATCAATATAATGTTAATAAATTACTGGATGAAGTGCGTCCATTAATTAAATTGAAAACATTAGCTGATTTTGCAGGATTAACAAGTGTTTGCTTGAGTTATTATTTGGGAGGGCAACGGAAAGTGTCTGAAAAGGTATTTTTGAATTTGGTTAATGCGGTTCACAAAATTACTTTTACTTTAAATGAGATAGTTGGAACAAAACAAAGTTGAGGAGAAAAAACAGTAAGTGTAATAGACGAATATAAAGTTTTTTTATTGAATTTGTGGGAGTGCATTGCATCTAATCAGACACTTGCATACAGGTTTTCTAAAGGTCGATTTGGGCATTCTTTCACTTTAGGAATTACACGATTGGTTATTTCACTTAGCGTGCTTGCAGAAACCTCAACATTGTACATCTCTTTTATGTGATCTGAATGTCTCTTCATCTCATGCTTTTGCCATAAAGAGCGATGATTTTTAGTGATAAATTATTTACTGGAACAGTCTCTTTTTTATTGGTCGAAATTCTATGTTTTTGCTCCTAATCTATAGTATTCTTTGGTCGTAATAATATATAATGAAATATTGTTTGACTGAATGTTTTAGTAAGATTAAAACAAAAACCATTCGGTGGATTTCTCGTGTAAACAAGCTAAAATTGCAATTTTTTTTCAACAAATTATTTAGAAGGATTTATATGAAGAGAGCTATTTACTATTTGATTATTACGTTATTTTTCATGACATATTGTAGCAGCGACGATGGGGATAAATCTACACCTCAACAAAAGAAAGATAGAATTAGTATTATAAGTGGAGATCCCAATTCTCGTGTAAATTTATCAGAACAACAAAAATAGCCTTAAATAATATTGGTACCCAAACTAAGGCGTCAATAGCAAAAAGCTGTAGATTAGTTTTGAGAGCTGAAGTTGATGCTCCAGTGTTTGATGGTCAGTCTGTTCTATCGACACACTTAGAAATTGTTGATAATTATGCTTATGTGAGCTATAATTTAGAAGGCGATGAATACCATGGAGGAATTGATGTTTTTCTCTTTGAATATTTCTCATTATGTCAATGGGCAAGAAGGTTCAATTTGTGATTCTATATTTATAATGAATTAAAGTATGCTAGCAGTCTGTCGGACTTAATTCCCAGCCATGTTTTCATCATATTTAGGATAATTATTGGCAGGATAATATGTAGTCAACCTTTTGAGTTAAATCATTTTTTTTTATGTTTTTGTCGGAAATCCATCTTGATAATCGTCGAAAATTCAACTCATGAGACAATTGAGACTTCCGGCTTTAATCATTTGGGTCATTTGCATTTTAAAGAACCTCTTAAGGTTATAAACAGTACACACTAGTTTAGCCCCGAAAAAGACTGGAGTAAAACTTCAAATTTATGTTAGAATTAACAATCATTACTAAGCAAGAGTGGAATACTCTGGAAGGAAAAATAATTGTTGCTATTGAGAAAATTATTATCAAAAGGTAAATATTGATGTAATATTATGCGTAGAAAATATATAATAAACAGAATAATTGATATTTCTCTTAAAATATTCGTTTAATTTATCTTAGTTTTCATAAATTTATAAGAACAGTATTAATTTTATGGTGTAGGTGTGTGGTTGAATAAGATCGTCAGCTTCATTTATAAAAGATGATATGGAGGATTTATTTATGATTAAAGAAGATAATTTTTTAAATCTAAAAGCTGAATTGTCTAAAGCTACTATTGCATTTGAAAAAAATAATAATGGATACAATATCTATTTTAATAATTATTCAGATTATCGTAATTTTGAGTATTATTTGGGGACTTTGTATTATGAATTTATTAATGAAGTTCGAAATAATTTAATCAGTTTTAAGTTAGATAATGAGGCGGAGATTTATTTAGAAATGTTGTTGCATGTTTTTGAAATTTTAGATGGGCAAATAAAAGGATGTTCTGATTTTGTACAGCCACTTAATAAGGTGAAAATAGTTTCAGAAAGTAATTTGAAACAATCTTGTATCCATTTCAGTTGTGATGATTTTTCAGAGTTGTTAGCATATTTCCAATATCAAAAAAGAATCATTCATAAGTCTGTGCAATTCATTCTGGTCATACAAGAGCAACGAAAGAAGATTCAATTAAACAATAATACTAAGGTTGTTTCTTGGAAGAATGAGCTAGAGGAATTTTATCCCACTATGACAAGAATAAAAGATAGGACTAATAAATTTTCATTATTACCTGAAAAGATAAAGTATCTACAAAAGGAAAGAAGAAATCTTTCAAAACAATTTCAAAAAGAAGGAAAGAATTTATATTCATCACTTTTAAATTTCTTTTTTGAGTCACGTATTGAATGTCTTAAAGATTTATTGTTAGTTCTGGTGGATGTTCCTGTTGCTAATGAAAAACGGAAATTTATTGAAGACTCCAAATTTCAATCAATTAATTCTGATCGGTTGAAGTGGACAGAAAGTAAAACTGCGATGGTTGAACTTATTTATGCTTTGCATAGTTCCCAATCTATTAATGAAGGGAGAGTAGAGATTAAAAAAATAGCTCAGGTTTTTGAAAGTATGTTTGGTGTTGATTTGGGAGATGTCTACCATATCTTTTCTGAAGTTCGAAATCGGAAAATAGAACAAACTAAGTTTCTTGATCTTCTAAAAGATTCACTTTTAAATAAGATGAAGGAAACTGATGAAAAATAGTACATTAATCTCTTAAGAGTGAATAAATTTCATGCGAGAATTTCTTTCCCAACTTGGGACATACTTGGGGAAAAATATTTGTTAAAAATTGCAATTTGAGGGCTAAGTTATTTTGTATCATTTAAAACAGAATCCTATGCCAACAGAAATTGTAACGACAGATGATTTGAGAGAATTCAAAATTGAATTACTGGATGAATTCAAAACAATTCTAAAAGAGCACTATGGTCAGCCAGCCAAGAAATGGCTGAAATCTTACGAAGTGCGTGAACTACTGGGGATTTCACCAGGAACTCTGCAAACCCTGAGATCCAACGGAACCCTTCCTTACACAAAAATTGGAGGCATGATGTTTTATAATTTTGAAGACATCAAAAAAATGCTGGATAAGAATCTAGTCAAGTGTCGATTTTCCATTAATGGTCATTGATGAATTACATCCGGCATCTCAATGGATTCTTCCAAAGACTGGAACATGAATCGCTTCAAAAATCCTTTTTCGGTGAATCGCTTTGAGATGATGACGCTCTCCGGAATAGGATTCGTAAACACCTATGCCCGTTGTATGAAAGAATTGAATCAGTGGAGCTATATTGAGTATTTTCCTTCGGCCAATTTACATTCCGGCAGTCACATTAGCTGTATCAGATTTGATATTACAACAGATACCGGATCTGATACAGCAAGTGATACACTTTTAATAAACATTACAAACAAAGAAGGGTATTCGGATAATTTGAAAAAGGAAAGAGGAAAAAATGGAAATAGAAAAAATCGATTGAATGCCAGTCTCGACAAAGATTATTCAGAACCCTTATGAGGATGTAGCCAAGCTGATTGGGAATAACTACCAGTTCGATTTTCCTTCCTGTTTAAATTGGTTGGAAAAGGTGGGTAAGAAGCAATTTGGTTCCCATTTCACCATTCACAAAGAAGATGTGGGCTTGATCTATAAACTACTGATTTATGCTATCGGTGATGAGTTGAATTGCAAAAAGAAGGGACTCTGTTTACGCAAAGGAATTGTATTGATAGGGCCGGTTGGCTGTGGGAAAACCTCCTTGATGAGGCTGACTAACCAATTCTGTCCTCCAGTCCGGCAATTTCAGATGAAATCTTCTCGTGAAGTGAGCTTTGAGTTCGAACGGGAAGGATGCAAAGTGGTTAGCCGGTATGGAAATACTTTTCTGCACAGCACAGGAGGGACGATAACATCGGGAATTATCTGTTTTGATGATCTGGGTGTGGAACAAAGTCAAAAGTACTATGGGAATGAATGCAATGTGATGGCTGAAATCTTGCTTAGCCGTTATGATCTTTTCGTTCAAAAGAAAATTGTGACCCACCTGACTACAAATTTATCCGCTTCAGAGCTGGAGGCACTTTATGGGAACCGCGTCCGCAGTAGAATGCGGGAACTGTTTAATCTCATTGCATTTGAGAAGACTTCCAAAGATAAAAGACTATAGTTTTCACCCCTCATGGGAAAGGCCTGTTCCTTTTATTCATTTTAGTTTGCATCATCTTCACACGTATACTCAGTTGTGTGAGTTAAGTATTTGCATTTCTTTTCGGAAAAAGCCTTTCCCATCCCTCCAGCAAGAGCATCCCCTTCATTTCATTCCAGTTCTGCACTTGCTTTTTCCTACCTTCAGGAAGAAGTTTTTTGTTGTTGATAACTCAAGGATATCTGCCTAGATATTTAGGGCTTGAGGCCTGTGTGCTGGCCTGTTTGGCTCAGCTTTTTAAGCTCCCATGCTGTTTGTTGCGCTCAGCTTAGGGATGCTGATTTCATCGCTTCACCAAACAAGCCTTGGACACTCTGCAGTAAGAGTATCCCTTGCATTTCATTCCAGTCCTACACTTACTTTTTCCAACGCTTTCAAGAGATTATTTTGGTTTAAAAATCAGCCAAAGAAAGACAAAAAGAAAGCCCAATATAGCCGATTACCCCGCAGGCTTACCCCTTTTAAAATACAAGGCCAGGCTTTGTGCCACAGGTAAATTATGTTTTCAGTTGCTTCCCTATTTTTTATTGAGCTGTGGCAGCCTTGTATTTTAGCCTGTCATCGGCTGGCGAATTGACTTTCTTTTCTTTTTTTGACCGTTTTTTCTCTTCTTTTTTTGAAAAACAAAAACAAACAAACAAAAACAAATAGAAATAAACAGAAGCAAGTTGAGTGGTTTAAAACCTCAACTTGGGATGGAAGATGATTTTTGGAGGTCAATTCAGATGAAATCAGATCAATTCTCTACAAATCACTTGATTTTATCTGAACAATAAAAAACTCCCCAGTTGGGAACAACTTGGGAGTTTTCTGTATTTGGATTCCAGATATTTATCCTGTCGATTCAAAGGGGATTCTCTTGGTTTCGAATAGTTATTAGATGGTTTAATAAAAACGGATAAGCATATGTTTGGATTCGATCACATTAGCTGGGCCAATTTTTTAAAACTCACGGCCTTTGTTTTGATTACATGGTATCTGGGATTGATGGTGCTGGCTTGGTTGAAAAGCAAGCACAAGGATCAGCCAATTCAGTTTGAAGATCAATCAGAAGATGATTTTCAAAAGCAAGAGTTTCAGCCGATACTGGTTTCTGCAAAAGATTTTACCTCAGAATTGATCCCGCCTCTTTCCCTGTCAGGGATCTTGCCAGATATTTCTTTTCAGGAAGAAATGGGCATGGATAAAGCTTTTGAGCTGGATGCCTTTTTACAGCCTGATGAATTAAGGTTTAAAGAAATTTTAAATCAAATTCAATATCAACAATAAGTACTAAAAATTAATTTCCATGAAGAAAAACAGATTGAAAATTTATCAAAAGGGGATGACTCTTTTGATTGGAATGCTTTTCATGGCATCACTTGTTTTGGGACAAAGTGCAACAGGAATTGATCAAGCTACCAGCGAAATCAATTCCTATGTTGATCCGGTATCTAATTTGATCATTGCCATTGGAGCGGTGGTTGGCTTAATTGGAGGAGTCAGAGTCTACATCAAATGGCAAAGTGGAGATCAGGACACTCAAAAAGCCATCATGGGCTGGTTTGGTGCTTGCCTGTTTCTAATTTTGGTAGGTGTTGTCATCAAGGCATTTTTTTCCTGATGGATAGCTATCAAATTCAAAAGATAGACACCAGCTTGTATGTGAAAGGTTTTTCAGGTGAATTGGTTTATTTAGCTCTGTACAGTATCATCGGTACTTTTATCCTGTTTGTTTTGCTTTACATACTGGCTGGTGTTTTTCCTGCTGTTGCCATTTGTTTCCCCTCATTTTTTGCCACTCTCTATCGTCTGAACCGAATTCAGAAAAAATACGGTCACAAAGGCTGGACCAAAAAGAGACATGCCAAAAAACTACCTCAGTTTATCTCTGTGAAAAGAAGAATCTGTCAAAGCTAAGTCATGAATGTAAAATCAATAGAAGAAAGTTTGTCCATACTGGGCTTCAACGGTGATTTTTTAATTTCCAACAACCTGGATCTCAGTTTTGGTTTGAAACTGCAATTGCCGGAGCTGCTCTCTTGCAGTCGGGAAAAATTGTACCTGCTGCATGATACCTTTCAGCGTGTGGTGAACCTTTTGCCACAAGACAGCTTTTTGCACAAACAGGATTTCTTTTTTGTGGAACAATTTAAGACAGAAGAGTCTGCTGCTGGCAGCAAACAATCAAAACTGGATGAAAGCTATGGAAATCATTTCAAGGGAAGAGACTACCTCAGGCATGAATGCTACCTCTATATCAGTCTACTCAACAAAGGTCTAATGAAAAATTACCTGGGTTCCTCTTTGATCTTTTCTCCCAAAGTAAGGCAGGCAGATCAGTACCGAAGTGAAAAGGCTTTGGAGCTCCGGTCCAATTTGATGGCTTTGTTTTCTCAATCGGACATTTCCTGTGAAATCATCAGCCGGGAGCAGGCCGTCGGAACGGAAGAATCTACGGGACTCATCGAATCCTATCTGACCCTTAATTTCCAAAGGGAGAACACCTTGCTGGGAGGAATCGATTTTCGGGACCGGCTGCGGGTGATGGATCAGTTTGTGGAAATCCTAAGTCTGAGCGATTTTTCACATATGCCTTCCAGTGTAAAACCTGTGGGCGGACATCCCGGGACAGAATTGCCCTGTTCATTCGTCTATCCGCTGACTTATCATTTGCCATTTTCCCACATCACCAACCAGTTCATCTACATGCCAGGACAACAACAGATAAAAGCTATGCTGGAGAGCAATTACAAGAAAATTTACAGCTTGTCCCGTTTCTCCTCTGAAAACAAAATCAATTCCGGATTGATCGAAAACTTTCTGGATACGGTGCAAACTTCGGGAGAGAAAATCGTGAAAACTCATTTCAATGTGATGGTGATGGATCAGTCCATCAAAAGGCTCAAGCAAAACAAGAGCGAATGCAGTTCTGCTTTTTCACTGATGAATTGTTTTCCCTACCAACACAGCTTTGATTTGCCCCTGCTGTTTTTTTCCTGCCTGCCTTTTTCTACCCAGTTGCCGGAAATGGAACTTTTCATTACCCAGGTTCCTCAGGCCTGTTGTCTTTGTAATTTTGAAGGAGAAGTGAGAAATTCCAATTCGGAATTTACCCTTCAGTTTTCCAATCGCATGGAGGGTTGTCCGGTGAAAATAGATCTTTCGGACGAACCCATGGAAAAGCATTGGATCCACAACCGGAACAAACTCATCATTGGGGGATCAGGTTCCGGGAAATCATTTTTCACCAACCATCTTTTGCGCCAATATGCCGAGAGTGGCAACTGCCACGTGGTACTTCTGGATGTGGGACGCAGCTATGAGATGCTGACCCGATATCTCAATGAGAGTTTGAAGGAGCAGGGGGGAGCCATGATGGTAGAGTTTACAACAGAAAGCCCCATCTCTTTTAATCCATTTGTATTGGAAGGGGAACTCAGTGTGGAACGTAAACAGACCATTTTATCGGTCATTTATACCATCTACAAGGAAGAGCTTTCAGACATGGAAAAAGATGTGATTGCTCATTCGGTTACGGATTTTTTGCAAACACCAGACTTGGAACGCTCTTTTAATGACTATTACAGCTTTTGTAAGGACTACATTCCAGACTTGGTGGAAAAGCAAAGACTGGAATTCAACACGCATGAGTATTTTTTCATTCTCAGCAAATACTTTGAGGGAGGAGAGTATGACTACCTTCTGAACAAACCCATGCAGACGGATGAGTTTTTCAATTGCCCATTTCTGGTATTTGAGTTGGACAATATTAAAGATCATCCAGTGATCTTTCCGGTAGCCACTTTGATCATCATGGATATTTTTCTTCAGAAAATGAGAAGACTTAGCGGAGTAAGAAAGGTGATCTGCATTGAAGAAGCCTGGAAGGCCATAGCGACTCCGCAAATGGCATCTTATCTGAAATACTTTTTTAAGACCATTCGCAAGTTCTTTGGAGAGGCTATGGTGGTTACTCAGGAGGTAGATGATATCATCTCTTCTCCCATTATTAGAGATGCCATCATCAACAATGCAGATACCAGAATTTTGTTGGACATGAGTAAGTTCAAAAATAAATTTGGTCAGATCAGTCAGTTTTTGGGTTTGTCAGATTTTCAGAAAGAACAAATTCTCTCCATTAACAAAAACCTGCCGGGAGATCGGAAACTAAAAGAGGTATTTATTGCCTTGGGATCCTATTCCAGAGTCTTTGCACTGGAGGTGAGTCGTGCAGAATATTTCTGCTATACCACAGAACAGAAAGAAAAAGAAATGATTCTGACCAAACTCTCCGGGGAAAATTCCCTGATTGAAATACTAACAAATATGTAATCAAAAAATAAACGAAGATGAAAACAAAAATTACAATACTGATAGTGATGTTTTTGCTTTTTGGAAGCCTGTTTCAACAAGCAATAGCGCAAGCAGCTGTTACCGATGTGGGAGCAGGAATTCAAAGGGAAGCCCTTTGGACAAAGGAAAAAGGCATCCTGTCCAAAATCAATTGGTACAATGTGCTGATCAAAGCCTTGAACGGAGACATCAAAGGTCTGACCGGTGAAATGTTGGGCATTGACCAGAAGATGCTGGAAAGTCTGGAGAAAGTATCTGCCTTGATTAAGGATTACAAAAGGGTACAGGAAACCCGTAAGATGCTGGATAAAGTCATGAACATCTATACTGATAAATTGCCTCAGCTCATACAAGATGAGAATTTCACCAATGAGCAGGCTGTGGCCATCGTTCAATCTTTTGATCTGATTCTGGACGACAGCAGACAACTGGTGAATACCATCCTGAAAACCATTTTGAAAGACAATCTTTTGATGATGGATGACAAACAGCGCTACGATACCATCAATGGAGTGTATCTGAGTGTGAAACAGCATTACGGAACCATTTGTTACCTCTACAACAAGCTGCTTTATGCTTCCTATCTGAAAAGCTATGAAAACAATACGCTGGAAGGTTTTGCCATGTATTATTCTTTGTACAAATAAATTTATTTCCATGAAAAAATCGAAATTAGTCAGCATCCTGTTCGTAGTTTTTCTGCAGTTTCAGTCAGTAGGAATAGTAAATGGACAAGCTGTTGCCATCAAAAAATGGAAGGGCAGATATCCCAAAATGAACAACAATTATCCGCATACATTCATTGCCTTTAAGGGATGGTTGCCTCCTGTGCCTCACTTGTTTGTTAAAACACCGCTCACGCATTACTACTGGAAAGTGAAGTCCGTGCCTGTAACGGATTCTAAGGAGATCACAGGAAAAATAAAAACAGGCTTGATGCGATTGGCTGCCAAACTCATGGAACGTTCTCAATTCAAAGGAAGATATAAGGAAACAGGCTGGATCAAAATCATGAATACTTTTCAAAAAAAGATCGATCAGAAATTGTATGACAGCCGTTTTGATCAATTGGAAGACCTCTATGGCCTCACTGAATCTTTCATCAGTTTGTATACAAAAATGGATGGTCTGGAGCATTTGAAAAAGGGAAAGCAAGTAAAAAAACTACTTCGAAAAGATGCTAATGAAATGTTGGAGCAGTTTCTAATGGTTAACTTTTTAGAATCTGAGCAAGGAGACAAATTACAAGCTTTCACAGATCTGAAAATCTCGGTACACAAATTCAATGGTGAGTTGGATTATACCTGCAACAAACTGAAATTCTTCAATTTATTTACGACGCAGCATACCAGTTCTTATGCCTTTTTAACCCAATAAAACGAATGTCATGCTCTTACAAGTACTCACAACAGACGAGTTTTTTGCCTTTACAGATACTTTGATTGCCAGTGGAATCGATCACGCCAGGCTTTTGGTGGATATGGCCAGAGCCATTGGAGGAATTGCGGCCTTCTTTTACATTTCCAAGCGGATTTATGAGGAGCTCATTGCAGACAATCCCATTTCACTTTTGCCTCTATTGCGTCCTTTTGCCTTTGTATTGGTGCTGAGTTTTTGGGGTGTTTTTGTGAATTTGCTACTGGTGCCGACCAAAGGCCTGGCTTCACTTTCAGAAAGCATCTACGCCAATAAAAAACTGGAGGTGGCTCAATTGCTGGAGGAAAAGCAGGATGCCATGCTGGCATCGGATTTACCCATTTTCTATGAAAATGAGGAGAAGGAAGCGGCCCTTTGGGACAAGGGCGTTAATCTACTGCTGACTACCTACAACATCTTCACCGGAAGGGCTATTCAAAACCAGATCAACTTTTACATTATGGATGCCATCCGGCAGGTGCTGGAATCACTGTTTGAAGCCATTGTTTATTTGATTGCCTTTTTGCGTACAGTCTTTTGTGTCCTTTTGGTGATCTTTGGCCCTCTGGTTTTTGCCCTTTCAATTTTTGATGGATTTCAGGACAACTACCTGCAATGGATTGCCCGTTTTATCAATGTAAATCTCTATCTGCCCATTGCTCTTCTGATCCTTTCACTGGATCAGGAGGTGCTGATCTACATGCTGGAATGGGAGATTATTCAGATCAACAGCATGATGATCTATCAGCCTCAAATGTTCTATGTTTCCAGCCTGATTGTTCCGGTTTGCGGAATCATAGGCTTGAGTTTAGTTCCTAAGATTGCCTCCTGGATTGTACAGGCCTCGGGAACAGGTTCCGGAGGAGGAAGAATGGTCAGAACTGCGGCTGCCATGGCAATTACCAAAGGGATATTGAAATAAAATAAATATCATGAAAAAACTATTTGATATCCAAAGAAAATTTCGGTTTACAGTTTATGTGCTGTTCATTACCAGTCTCTCGATGATTGGGCTAAATGTCTATGTGTTTACCATTTCCTTGAATCTGGTGGAACGGTCCAAACAAAAAATCTATGTGCTGGACAATGGGAAATCTCTTTTGGTAGCGCTTCGGGAAGACATTACCGAGAATAGAAATGCAGAAGCCAGGGATCATGTAAAACGCTTTCATGAGTTGTTTTTTACTTTGGAACCCGACAAGCAATACATCGAAAACAATCTACGGGAAGCACTTTATTTGTCTGATCGTTCCGCCATGGATCAATACCAGTCTTTCAAGGAGAACAATGTCTACAATCAGGTGATCGCCTCAGATATCAGCATGACTGTGCAGACCGATTCCATAGAGCTGGATTTTTCCACTTATCCCTACCGTTTCTATTTTTTTGGAAAGCAGAAAATTGTGCGCAAGTCCAACATTACCATTCGGAATTTAAGTACTTCCGGAGCTATGCGGAACATTTCCAGAACGGATAACAATCCCCATGGTTTTTTATTGGAGAACTGGAGGATAGAGGACAATAAGGACATTGAAACCATCAGAAGAAAACAATTCTAAAAAACATCATTATGGAAACGAAGCAATCTCCAAAATATAGAAAGAGTTTTATAATGCTTTTTGATGTCTGGTTGAGAAGAGCCGATGAAAAGGACAAAGCGTTGGCTCCAGATGCCAGAAAAGGAAAATGGGCACTGATTGTGATTGCATTTTTCCTTCTTTTCGGCAGCTATTTTATTTGGTTGCCAATGGCGCAATTTGTTGGGCATCAGCTTGAATCACCCGCTGTAAATGTCTTTGAAATAAATAAGAAAGAAACTGACACGTCAACATTTGAGATGCCCGTGGATTCATTTGAAAATCAACTTAAACGAAATTTACATGAGAACTTACTTAAAGAAAAATAAGTCTTTACTATTCCTGCCTTTGGTACTGCTTCCCTTTGTAGTACTCATTTTTTACATATTGGGAGGAGGAGAGAAGGCTTTACAGCAAAATGCCCTAGATAACAAGGCCAAAAAAGAAGGAGCCAATTATTTTCTGCCAGAAGCAGAAAAGAGCATAAAAATATTTGATAAAATGGAAGCCTATCAACAGCAGGATCTGGCTGTCCAATTGGGAAATGAAAACGTTCAGCAAGAGCATGTTTTAAAGGAAGGAGAACAGGAAGGAAGTGACTCAGTTGCGGGAACAGACAGTCTTTTGGTCCTTTTGCAAAAAAATAAGAAGGAAGATGTTTCTGATCAACTGCTGGCACACATTCGACAAAAGGAAATACTGGTTAGAAATGATTTGGAAAAGGAAGTTTTTCCAAGTCAAAAGAAAATCCAGAAAAGTCCAGTTAAAAAAACGGGAAGGCCAATACCTCAAGAAAAACAACGGATGAGCAAATTGGTAGATTCCGAAACAGGATTGGAAAAATTGGAGGAGGTCTTTGATGAAAATATCAGCCTGAATCAGGAAAATGATTCTTTGAAATTTTATCTGGAGCAAGCAAAGGGTCAGCTATCTCAGCTGAAAAAGCAAAGATTAAGGAGCTTCACATTGAAAAAGAAAGAGGAGATAAGTTTCAATGGGAAGATTACTTCCAACTCCATGATCAGAGCTGAGGTCTACGAAACTACCAAGGTTTTGGACGGGAACCGCATCAAAATGCGTCTCTTGGAAGATGTCTGGCTGGACGGACAAAAAGTGCCTGGGAATTCTTTTTTATACGGGATCTGTAAGATCAATAATGAGCGTCTGCAAATACAAGTTTCCAATTTTCCTGTTGCCGATTATTTTTTGCCTGTGAACTTGGAAATTCATGATCTGGATGGTCTTCCAGGTTTATACATCCCTGATAATGTGGCAAGAAGAGTGAGCAAAGAAGTGGGGAGTAGAACCAATGCTTCAAGTCTATGGGGGATGAGTAATGACCCAATAACTAATATGGGCATTTCAGCAGCTGATCAAACAACACGAAGCCTTCTGAAAAGAGTAAGGCTTAAAAAAGTCAGCATCAAGGAAAATACTCTTGTTTATTTAATCAATAAAAAGCAGCAACCATGAAAAAATACAACATTACCTTTTTCCTTTTGTTCCCCTTAATACTGTTTGCAGAAAATCAGATTAAGGTTTGTGAGAACAAAGTTATTCATCTGATTTCAGAGGAGGAAATAACCTATTTGCAGTTAGGTAACCAGGATTTACTCCTGGCTGAAATTGTACCTGAACATTCCAATTTGGCACGCATAAAAGCTCAGGGAGAGTTTGAAGGAGAAACTTCTATTACTTTGGTTTCCGCCGGGCAGCTTTATACACTGATTCTGACTTATGGAACAGACCCGGAAAACGCATATTTACTTCAGGATTTTGAGTCCAGAGAGGCGGATTTATATTTGGGGCAGCTGATGAGCAGGGAAGATTTGGATGAGAATTGCAGAAGGATTTTGGAAGATCAAAAACGAAGGGGCAGAAGCCATAAAATGGACAAAGACGGTATCAGTTTGGAGCTAAGGAATATCTACCAGAGCAATGATGTTTTGTTTTTTGAAGTTGGAATCAAAAACAACACAGATATGGGCTATGATGTGGAAAGCTTTCAATGGTGGATCGCTGACAAAAGACAGTTTCGGGCCGGCAATACTCAGGAGTATCAGTTGCGCCCCCGATTTCAATATTACTCTCTGGCTTATGTTCCAGCCCAAAGCAGTGTCAGGGAAATTTTTGTTCTGCCCAAACTGAATGTTCCCGATCAGCGGATACTGCGCATTGAAATGCTGGAAAAAGCACTGGGGAACACTGGGCGAAAGCTTAGTCTGGAACTGGAAAACAGAGATATTCTTAAGGCCGAAAATTTATAAGTCAAAAAGGACAGGAAAAAGATGAGTGATGAATCAAGAGAATTGGTAAAGCTGCATGAGGGATTTCGATTTTTTTCCTACTTCCTTTTGATCCTGTCTTTGTACTTGAGTCAAATGACATTTTTTAAAGGCCTGGGAATCTATCAGATCGAACTGGAAGCTCTGTTCATAAAGTTGATAAGTATTGAGTTTTTGGCTCATCCTGTCTACTCCAAGACGGTCTGCTTGGTTTTTTTAATCATTACCTGCATTGGAACTAAAGCTAAAAAGGACAGGGAACTGAAAATTTCCACTCTGATCTTTCAGATCCTGTTTGGCATGATTTTTTACTGGGGAAGCTTGTTGCTAGTCAAATGGCAGGCAGGCCTTTATCTTTTGTTTTCCTTTTGGGGCTTTGTAATTCTGAACATTGCCTTTGACAATATCTCTAAACTGATCAATGTAAATCTGATGAAAGATCGTTTCAACAGTGAGAATGAAAGTTTTCCCCAACTCCAGGAGCTGAAGGAAAATGAGTATTCGGTCAATCTGCCCACTCAGTTTCAGTACAAAGGAGAGATCAGGCAGGGATGGATCAATGTGGTCAATCCTTTTCGGGGAAGTATGGTGATTGGAACACCTGGATCCGGGAAATCCTTTTCTGTGGTACTGCCTTTTATTAAACAACATCTGAACAAAGAATTTTGTATGTGCGTGTATGATTTTAAATTTCCAGATTTATCACAAGTAGCTTACAATCATTTTTTGAAAGCAAAAAAGAAAAAGAAGCTGCCAGCCAGTTCGGCTTTTTACATGATCAACTTTGATGACATTCGCAAATCTTATCGCTGCAATCCTTTGGCACCAGAACTCATGGAAAGCCCCATTGATGCCTTTGAATCTTCCAGAACGGTTCTTTACAATTTGAACCGGGAATGGATCCGAAAACAAGGGGAGTTCTTTTCCGAATCTGCCGTCTCCT
The DNA here is from genome assembly GCF_030372765.1 of Labilibaculum sp. K2S. GTDB lineage: Bacteria > Bacteroidota > Bacteroidia > Bacteroidales > Marinifilaceae > Labilibaculum. The sequence continues at coordinate 62,067 of NZ_JAUCMW010000025.1, forward strand.
TTTTTGCAGCGGTCATCTGGTTTTTGAAGCGTTACCAAAAGGGACAGTATTGCACACTGCCTCATGCCATAGAACTATTGCAGCTGGACTATGATGATCTTTTTGAAGTGCTCTCTCAGGAAAAAGATGTGGTGAACATCATCAACCCTTTTCTCAATGCGCACCAAAGAGGAGCGAGTGAGCAGCTGGAAGGACAGTTGGGAAGTTTGAAAATCGCCATTTCCAAGATCATCAGTAAAGAGATTTACTGGATTTGTTCAGGAAATGATTTCTCATTGGACATCAATGATCCCAAACAGCCAAAGGTGATTTGCCTGGCCAACAATCCCCTTCGAATTGAGATGTATGGAGCCGTACTTTCCCTGTACATCACCAGAATGCTCAAGGTGATGAACCGAAAGGGGCAGCACAAAACTTCATTGATCTTTGATGAGCTGCCAACCATCTATTTTCGCGGTTTGGATACCCTGATTGCAACGGCCCGAAGCAATCGGATTTCCATTTTGCTGGGCATGCAGACCATCGATCAGCTGATTCGTGATTATGGGAAGGAGCAGGCCAATGCCATTTTGACCAATATTGGAAATGTGTTTGCTGGTCAGTCGGTAGGCGATACGGCCAAGTTGATCCAAAGCAGAATGGGGAAAATTCTGCAGGAGAGACAGTCCGTTACGATCAACAAAAACACACAATCGACTTCTTTCTCAACGCAGATGGATTATCTGGTTCCGGAAGGGAAAATTGCTACTCTGCCACAAGGAGTTATGGTAGGACAGATCGCCGATAATTTTGAACAGGAGATCACCCAAAAGAATTTCAACGCTTTGATTCAGGTGGATGCCCATCAGGTGAAAAGGGAGGAGAAGCACTATCAGTCCATCCCGGATATTTATCTCTTCGATGATGTGGAAGCTGTCCTGGAAAACAATCGCAGCCGAATCTGTGAGGACATACAGAAAATCTTATTGGAATGTAAAAGGAATGCGCAATGAGTGAATTCTGTTTACCTAGAATGCTAACAAGTAAAATTTGAAATGATGGAACAAACAACAAGAATTACCAAGGAAGAGATCCCTTTTGAGAAGCTGGAGAAAGCCGGGATCAAAAAAGATTTTGTAGATCGAATGGAAAGTCAGGAATTAAAAGATTTTTTAAATGGCTTTCGATCTGCCAAACTATACACGATCAATGCTAAAATCAATGATGAGCAGTATCAGATTCCTACTAAAATCAGATTACAGAAAGAGGAAGATGGCAGCGTGAAAGTAAAGGTGCATCCCATTCAACGCCTGCACATTCCTGATGAATATTTGGGACACAAATTCACTAAGGAAGAAAAAACGGCTCTTTTGGAAGATAAACACTTAGGAAAAACAATTGAAATGATTAATCAGAAGGGAGAAAAGGACAATTACTATCTTTCCTTGGATCCCAAAACCAATGAGCTGATTCCACTTCGTTCCAAACACATAAGAGTGCCGGAAAAGATCAAGGGAGCAAGTCTTTCTGAAGAACAAAAGCAGCAATTGGCAGCTGGAAAGAAAATACATCTGGATGGGATGACAGGAAAAAACGGGAAGAAATTTTCGGCAAGCCTTCAGGTGGATGCAGCCAATCGCAGCATCAATTTTTCTGGTTTTAAACAGGAGAAAGAGAAGGAAAAGGAACAAAAGCCAGAGAAAAAAAGAGGAAACAAACAAAAAGTTGGATGATTTACTCATGCTTCGGTTAAGGTGAGGGAAGACATTTCTATTGGTTGGGAGGTCTTCCCTTTTTTTGAAAAAATAAACTGAATCAAGGACTGGATTTAAAATTTAAAGAGGGGAATGCAAGATGTGTTTTTGTAATACAAAAACTCTTGTGCCTTCCGGCAGGGACTTTTCATCCGGGGATGAAAAGCTTGATTGTCCAATGGACAAGGAGGAATAGATATGAGACCCAAAACCGAAGAATACGAGTTGTTGGATGAACTTCTTGTTGTTCGTTTGACCAAACTGGAAAAGAGACTTCTTCTAAAAAGATGCAAGGAGGAAGGCTATCGAACGATGAGTGATTTTTGCCGTGCCAAGCTGGTGAAAAAACGGGAAATCCGAAAAATTGAAGTAAGTAAAGACTTTGTTCGGATTACTAAAAAACTGGATTACCAGCTCAATAAAATTGGCGTGAACCTCAATCAGGTTTCCAGAAATATTAACGCCCAACAGGTTTATCAATTTGGTCCTTCGGATCGGGAAGTCTTTCTAAAAGTCCTGCAGGAACTTCGAAACTGTTTTTCCGTTTTGCAAAACTACATGGATGTAATTGAATAAAAACAAAAGCTCCTTTCTTTCATGGTTATCGTTATTCATCAAACTACCAGTACCGAGAATGCCTTTCTTTATAATGAGAAGAAAGTAGAGCAGAAGGTGGCAACATTTTTTCACAGCCGAAACACCAAAGCCATTAATCCTTTTTTCTACGATAAAAAGCACCGACTAAAAGAGATTACAGATGTTGAAAAGCTTAATCTCAGAGTAAAAAATAAATGCCTTCACATATCTGTAAATCCATCTGCAGAGGATTTACTGAAATTAAATGACCAGATTCTACGAAAGGAAATGGATCAGTTTATGCAGCACATGGGCTATGGGGATCAGACTTATTTAGTCTACAAGCACAAGGATCTGGAGCGGATGCATTTTCACATTGTATCTACCCGGATTGATCATATAACTGGCAAGAAAATAAAAGATAATCATGAGCGGCAGAAGGCTCAGAATTTCATTAAAGAATTAGAGCTTAGACATCAGTTGGATAATAGTAAAAGATCAGAGAAGCCAGTTTTTAAATTTTCAGCAAGAAGCAGAAACATTAAACAAAGTCTGGAAAACCTTTTTTTTCATATCAACCAATTGAAAGAAGTAAATTCCAAAATACTGTATAACGAAACTCTGAGACTGTTCAATGTGGAAATCAGAAAATCGGGCAGAGGTCATCTTGTTGTCGTGACAGATGGGAAGGGGAAGGTGATTCGCTATCCGATTTGTCTGTCGAAATTTAAGGAAATGCCTAATTTTTATTTGTCAGAAAAACAGAACTCAGAACCAAAAGAGAACGCAAGGAGAATAGTCGGATTCAAGTGGGGAGTTACCGACGAGTTCTTAAAAGAATTATTTAATAATTATAGAACAAAGCATCAAGAGCAAAAAAGGAATAAAAGTTGTCGATTACCAAAGAAATACAACAGACAAAGAAAAAGGTAAAATGTATTTTGATCTTATTTTTGAAGCTAGAGCACAACTTTCTCAAAATCAAATACTTTTCGGGGTGTGTCTTTTTATAACCTGACAGCGTGCTTTTGCACCTGTCAGAGTTATGCTTACCTAATTGAAAATTATTTACTTATTATCTAATAACTCACTTGGAACCGCAACATGTAATTTAAAATCAATATTCAAAAATTCGTTAAGAGCTTTTCGTTGTGTGAAATCGATCATTTCTTTGGTTAATCGTCTAAACTCTTTTTCTTGACTTCCTTTTTTCTTGGCATTCTTTAACGAATTCAATTCAGTTTTTAGAATTTGAAAGCAATAGCTGAAGAAACTATAATAATCTCTATAGTCCTGTAAAAATTGTTCATCTTTATTTCCTTTGTAACGATTATTTTCATTCATAAACAGAACTGTATTATTCATGTTATGCAACGCATATTGAATACTGCTTTGCATCAAAAAAGATGTATTTCTTAGCAATAATTCATTTTTACAAAACCCATCGAGAAAAGATGGAAAAGGATAAGTAACTCCTAAACTATTCCCCATATAGGTAACATTTTGATTTTGTCTGTATTTACCATCATATTTGGCTAATTCAGTTAAATACCCATTACCTAATAGTGATTGACAGTTTTTAATTTCTTCGATTCCAGCTTCAATAAGTTCAACCGTTTTTGTATGCTCTATTGTTGCATTTTCAATTCTATTAAAATAAAAACCCATAATTATTGCTAAAAATTTTCCTGACACTGTTAATGCTATTTGCACTAATTTGTCAAAATTCTTTAAGAATTGGTAAAATGAGTTAATGATCAAAGCAAGAAATATTGCTAAAGTTATTGTAATCATCTTTTAAATTATTTTATTATTTCTACTTCTTGAATATATTCTCAGGTATTGAACTGAGATGAAATTTGAGATTTAGTATCAAAGTAATTGCAGACTTGATTACCATCTGTTAGGATGTGTGCCAGGAGCAACCCACTCTCCGGTTTGATACCATATCTCATAATAGTATAGCCACCATGTAACCCACACTATAATAGAATCAGCAAGGAAATCAGTTAGAATATTAAAATCCTTATAATAAAGGCATAATTGATCTGAATGATAAACGTGAGGTAAGCTTGTTTTTCCTTCTCTGATTTTTAACTTTGGAGATAAAATTTCAATAATGGGAGGTTTATTTTGCCAATAAGTAATGCGTACATCATACTCAGGGCTGATGGCTGTTGGTTTTACTTTCCCACGAACAACCAATAATTTGCGAAAATTTATTTTTCCAGACCAATTACTATAAGTCTGGTTGATTTTCTTTAATTGTCTATATACTGAAATGACCATATCAATTACCTCCGTGAAAAATATTTGGTTTATCTTTCTGTTTGTTTGTGCCAAAATTAGTACTAGCGATTCCGTTGCCAACATGAACTCCGGTTAATCCTTTATCCCTCATTCTTTGTACAAACACACCTTGTTCTTTTATTGCATTTTCAAAAGCGCCTGTTCCAAAATTTGATTTAAACAACTCGAATAAATTTTCGCCTTGTGCTGTGTTGAGCTTTATCCATAATTCACGTAACGATTTCATGAATGATAGAAACTCTTGAAATAAGCGAGGATTATTACCCCATTCTTTGGTGAATATTTCTTCCGATAATACAGGGTTGGAAATATGAAACTGTCTAAAAAATCGTTTGTTCTCCATCACGGCCAAATCAAATCGCTCAACAATTTTATTAATGGTCTCATAAATGGAACTTTCTCCTTGGTACATCTGTCCAACCAGAGTTGTGAGTATAATACTTAATGGTGCTAGTTTTTCTTTTCCTTCAAAATAGACATCTCGGTATCTTTTAATGAGCTGAACCGCATGTTGCAAAGGCTGTTTTAAGTGATTCGGATCATCTTTGGGTAATTCTTGTGTAGCCCTGATTTCCATCCCCTCATAGAAATCGTGAAGATAAATAGAGGTTTGCAAAATATACTTTTTTTCAAACCATTGTGGATAAATCGCTCCATTATGTGCCACCCATTTCGGTTCAAAGTGTGCCACTGAT
>NZ_JAUCMW010000026.1 GCF_030372765.1 Labilibaculum sp. K2S
AACTAAATTTCAATTTTTTCAAAGAACTTTTTTATATTTTAATGGGACACTAGTGCAAGCCAATCACAAATGAATGCCCCGGTAATCAAAAATCGTTTACATGTTGTCGATGCCTTAAGAGGATTTGCACTTGTCTCCATTATGCTCCTGCACAATATTGAGCATTTCGACGTCTATTTTTCGCCCGCGAATCTTCCGGCATGGATGGTTTCTTTAGATAAAATAATTTGGGATTCTTTGTTTTTCCTTTTCGGAGGTAAATCCTACGCGATATTCGCCTTACTGTTTGGCTTAACCTTTTTTATTCAGACAAATAATCAAAACAAAAGAGGCAATGATTTTAGAGCACGCTTTGCCTGGCGTTTGCTGCTTCTTTTCATTTTTGGGATTATAAACTCAGCATTTTACCAAGGTGATATACTTACTCTTTATGCTTTCGTGGGTTTGTTTTTGATCCCTTTGGTGAAACTAAACAACAAGTGGATATTTGCTGTTGCTTTACTCCTGTTCATTCAGCCTTACGAATTATTTACCCTGTTTAAAGCCATACAAAATCCTGATATTAAAATAGCCAACCCCATATCATGGACCTATTTCGGCAGAATGGATGAATACGTAAAAGCAGATTCATTTTTAAGTACTGTATACGGCAATTTAACGAATGGGAAGAGAGCCGTTATTGCCTGGAGCTGGGAAAATGGCCGTTTTTTTCATATTCTTTCAACTTTTCTTTTCGGGATGCTGGCCGGTCGTATGAATCTTTTTTCTAAATCAGATAAAAACACCAAATTTTGGACAAAGACTTTTATTATTTCAATCATTGCATTTATTCCCTTATTTATTCTTCAAAAAAACCTTGGCGGATTAATTGGTAGTGAAGCCATTCGTCGCTCAGTGCAAATCATCGAAACCTCGTGGTGTAATCTATCATTCATGGTGTTTTTGGTATCAGGATTTGTTTTACTCTTCAACACCAATGCATTTCGAAATGTTCTGACACCATTTTCAGCAATAGGTAAAATGAGCCTTTCCAACTATGTATTTCAATCCATGTTAGGTGCCGGCATCTATTACGGATTTGGTTTGGGAATGTATCAATACACAGGTGCGACTTATAGTTTGTTAATCGGTATCAGCCTTGCTCTAATTCTAGGCCTGTTTTGCACCTGGTGGGATAAGAAACATTCTCACGGCCCCTTGGAGGCTATCTGGCACAAAGCTACCTGGTTGGGTGCTAAATAAGCTTTACTCTCCGCATCATCAATTCCTTAGGAATTCTCAACACGATCCCGACCGTGTACCAATGCAGGCAATCATACATTTTTGTAGATTTTCGATCAAAACCCCTACAAAAATGAAATTTTCTGTATCCCTATAATTTGTTAATGCTCTGAAACAGAACAGCTATCTGTTTACGGTACTTATTTTGATTGTTAGCTTGTATCTTTTTTAGAACTGCCAACAAACAAATGAATTATGAAAGTATTGATACCAGTGGTTGATCATGAAAATGAAAAAAATAAGATTACAAAAGAATTTGACGATGCGGCCTCTTACTGCATATATGATAGCTTGAATAAAACTTATGAATGGCTTCCAACCAATGCATTAACAAGCAAAATTGGCAACATCAGTTTTGCATTAAAACGTAAAGGGATTCTTTCGGTGATAATAAGAGAAATGCCAATCATGGCCATTCATTTATTTACCGAAATGGGAATTGCCTTGTATCCCGCTCAGGGAAATAATTTAGACGAAAACATTAAACTGTTCGACAAAAAAGAATTGCATCCTCTCACAATTGTAAATGGCAATGTGACACATGTAAGCGTTTCAAATTGCAGTACATCTTGTAGTTCCTGCAATTCCGGATGCTAGTTATATTAGTTCCCAATTAATTAAATTCTATTACCAATCATTGCACGTAAATAATCCGATATGACAGCAAGAAAATTAAACTGGAACCGATGGATGCAGGATGGAGACCAATTTCTAAAAGGAGCAACACCAAAAGGTGAAAAAAGCATCTTGGGAAATACGGTTAGATACAATATGTTATCGATGTCTTTAGAAGGATACATCATGGCGATACTGGACTATCATCAAAACATGCCTCAAAATCATACCTACAGTGATCTTATTTATGGTCTGGAAGAGGTGATGCCAATTGACGAAACCCTTAAAACCCGTATTTTAAAATACGAAAACATCCAATCTATTTGTTCCTTGGAAAAGTATCATCGTTCGGAACCCACTGACGAAGATTTAGTTGACTTATTTGGAGCAATTCAGGAAATAAGCAAAATTGCACATGAAACATGCTTAGAAAGCGTATAATCAACTTTCTATGTGCAAATTAAAACAAACTATACAATCTCTTCAATTGCATAGTCTTGATTATTGAATTGAACAGTATCTCCTTTTTGTTTGCCGGTAAATTGTTTTGCAAGCGGAGATGTAAGAGAAACCAGATAGTATTCTTTTTTGTCTAATTCAACTTTTCCCAAAGCAACAGAAACAAAAAATCGAAGTTTATCAGTAATTACAAGAGATCCAAGAGAAATAGAAGGATTCGAAATTTCAGGATCAATTTTAGCCAGTATGCTTTGCATGTTTTGATTGCCAGCAAATTGCTGAGCCATTTTCTCCTGTTCCAAATGAACCATTGCCCGTCCGGTTTCATGCTTATCTCCCGCACTGCTTTTGGTTTCGCTTCCTGCTGATTCTTTCAGTTCTTGCAAAGTCAGTTTATTGTGTTGTAACTTCTCTTCTATTGTCTGATATACATACAGGTACAACTCTTTTTTTATTTCTAAGTATTTGCTCATAGAATTAACATCTGATTACGACATATTCTTTAAACAACATTGTTTGTATTTCTTCCCTGAACCACATGGACATGGGTCGTTCCTATTGATTTTTGTGCCTTGCTCAACCGGAGATTCCGAAAAAGCAAAAATATGCTCCATCTGCTGATAATGGTTCTTCCATTCCGCATCGCGCATTTCACAAAATGCAGTACCTTTCTCAAAATCAGAAATCTTACCTTCCATTACATCAATATAGTATTGCAACTCAACCGCAGTGTGCCTGCCTTCGAATTTTGGCAGAATCTCCTTGAATTTTTGAAGAGTATCATCACGTTGCAAATCACCCAATACACGAATGTAATGATCTACCCAATGAAAATTCTCCTTATCCAATATGGAATGAATTCGATCAAACTGTTCATCAGCTGCATAATACAATGCCTCAAAACAATAGAGATAAGGCTTTTTATTATCTGATTTAATGTTTTCTTCAATAAAACCGAGCACCTTACCTACGAATTGTTCCGGATATTTTCTGGCAAGCAGTCCTGCCAAATAAACAGCCTGTTCGTTCATCAAATCCCAATCTTCCTCAACAGTAAACAGTTCCAATAATGGCCCGAACAATTCCTCCGACAAATGTTTCTCTGCAACAATGCAATACCATAATGGTGCCGGCAACATCACTCTGTACTCGTCAGAATAGTATGCCTCACCATTGTAAGCATTTGTAAAGGCGAAAACCAATTTCTTTCTTAACTCTTCGCTATTTTCCTGATTTCTCAAGAAATCAATTGCTTCGTATGGAATTCCCTTAAGCTGGGTATCGATTATTTCGAATGCGTGTTCAGTAGATCGTATCATAATTCTGTATTATCCGGCAAAGATATAGAATATTAAGGCTTTTCATGAATTTAGACTATTCTTTACAGCAGAATTCAAAAAAAAATAAAGCCCTGAATTTGCATTCAGAGCTTTATACCCAAACTAAAACTAAATGGATTAATCCTCCACTTTAAAAATCTTCTTTAAAATATCATCCATCAGGCACCATTTGGTGATTGATGATTGTAACAGATTTAAACCAACAAAAGCAGTCAGCAGCAACCAGTTTATATTTACGTAAAATGCCAATAAAATGCTTACCAACACTAATGTTCCTGCAATGCCTCTAATAATTCTCTCTCTCATTTTATTTTATACTAAATCATTTAAATAAACTTTTCAACATCCAGCATATAAGCATGCATTGGACTGCAACACTCTAATTCCTGGTTGAATTTAGAGATCTGATTCAATAAAGCGGATCCTTTTTCTTCCTCTAAAAAAGTAAATGTTGCTATTGAATCGTAGTATTCCTTACTGGAAGCAAACCAATTTGTAGCTGCGCCATCCTTATCGTATTTTCGGGTAAATCCTTTTACATCAAATTCACTATAGGTCTCAACACCAGAGTTGCGATAGATTTTTTTCAAATCATTGTAAAAAGCACTCACACAAAATATAATTACAACTTTCATATGCTTAGAGTTTAGATTAGTTTAAGATTTTATTCCTCGTCCTTAATCACACTTGATTCGGATTCAATTACAGGATATTTTTTCTTTTCAGTCATATAATAGATAAGAGGTACAATAACTAAAGTCAGAAATGTTGAAGCAATAGAACCTCCCATCAGTGATATGGCTAAACCTTGAAAGATAGGATCGAACAGGATTACAACAGCTCCAATTACAACAGTTCCTGCAGTAAGCAGAATTGGTGTTGTGCGCACGGCTCCAGCTTCAATAACAGCTTCTTTTAACGGAATGCCATCCTCCAGACGAAGATTAATAAAGTCAATAAGCAGAATAGCATTCCTCACCATTATCCCCGCAAGGGCAATCAATCCAATCATAGATGTAGCGGTAAAGAAAGCTCCCATCAACCAGTGTCCAACCAAAATTCCAACAAGAGATAATGGAATTGAAATCATCATCACAAAAGGAACTTTAAAATTCTGGAACCATCCAATGATCAACAAATAGATAACCAGTAACACCACAGCAAAGGCTGTTCCTAAATCGCGGAAAACTTCATAGGTTATTTGCCATTCCCCATCCCACTTCAAACTGTAATCATCTTCTAAAAACGGCTGTTGGGTATACTCCTCTTTCAAATCATAACCTTCAGGAAGCTTAATATCACTTAGGTTTTTAGCGATATTCATAATTCCATATACCGGACTTTCCAATTTACCGGCTACATCGGCAGTAACGTATACCACTCGTTTCTGATTTTTACGATAGATACTTTTCTCCTTAATTCTCTCATGAACATCAACAATATCGCCCAACGCAACCAATTGCCCCGATTGTGACAGAATATTGATTCTTTTCAGATCGGCAACACTACTTCTATCCTTCTCCTGCAAACGTAAATCAATCCCAACCTGATTGTGTTCAGACTCTTGGTACAACTGGGTAACTTCCTGTCCCTGTAATGCCATATTTAAAGTTTGAACCACTTGCTGAGTCGAAACTCCGGCCAACATTGCCTTTTCTTTGTTCACATTAAACTGAAATTCAGTTTGATCATCTTCAACCAACCAGTCAACATCAACAACATCTTCCGTTTTTTCAAAAAGAGTTTTTACCTGAGCTGCAATATCTCGTTGTTCTTCTAAATTCGGACCATAAATTTCAGCAACCAAGGTCGACATTACCGGTGGTCCTGGTGGAACTTCAACAACTTTCACATTTGCATTAAATTTCTTTCCAATCTCCTGCAGTGCAGGTCTCATTAACTTTGCAATATCGTGACTTTGCTCGTCACGCTCATTTTTATGCGTTAAATTCACCTGAATATCAGCAACATTAGAACCATGACGCAAATCGTAATGACGAACCAAACCATTAAAATTCATTGGTGCTGCTGTACCTACATAAGTCTGATAATCAACTACATTTTCTTGTTGAGAAATGTAAACTGCCAATTCTTTAGCAACCACAGCGGTACGCTCAAGGGTAGTTCCTTCAGGCATATCAATAACCACCTGAAATTCGTTCTTATTATCGAAAGGAAGCATTTTAACAGCAACCTGTTTAAAATAAACCAATGTAGTTGAAGCCAGCAAAAGAACAACCACTGTACCAATAAAACTCCACCTCTTCCATTTTGATTCCAACATGGGCGAAATTGTTGCTGAATACAGTTTGTATACCTTTGTGTCTTCCAACTTAAAAGCCTTCTCATCAGCATCTTCTTTTTCTTTAAATCGTAACAAACGATAAGCCAAATAAGGAGTAATGGTAAGCGCTACCAGTAAGGAAAAAATCATTGCAATAGATGCTCCAATCGGCATCGGACTCATGTAAGGTCCCATTAAACCAGAAACAAATACCATTGGTAAAACTGCAGCAATAACAGTAAAAGTTGCCAAAATTGTTGGGTTTCCTACTTCGTCGATTGAACGCAAGGCCGCCTGCATAAACGGCAGCTGTTTCATTTTAAAATGCCTGTGCATATTCTCCGCAATAATAATGGAGTCATCAACCACAATTCCGGTAACAAAGACCAAAGCAAATAAGGTAATCCGGTTCAATGTATAATCCAGAAAATAGTAACTAAACATGGTTAAGGCAAAAGTGATTGGTACTGACAAAAACACCACCAAACCACCACGCCATCCCATGGCCAGCATCACAACAAATGTAACGGCAATAATAGCTCCTAAAAGGTGCATCAACAGCTCGGAAACTTTGTCTGAAGCGGTTTCACCATAGTTCCTGCTCACCTCAACATGAACATCGGCAGGAATTAATTCCTGTTCCAAAACGGCTATTTTTGTTAAAATTTGTTCCGCCACTTTCATTGCATCAGCACCCCGGCGTTTGGCCACTGAAATGGTAACAGCAGGGTAATTTCCTTTTGCAAGTTCCTTAGCCTCATTTACCTTCCCATAACCAAAACTCACATATTGTGACGGCACTTCCGGACCATCGATAACCTCTGCAACTTGTTTCAAATAAATTGGACTGCCATTGTATACGCCAACAACCAGGTTTGCAACATCTTCTGAATTTTCAAGAAACCGACCTGTTTCAACTAAATATTCTGTGTCATGTTTATTAAATGCTCCTGATCCTATTTGTTGATTAGATATTTCAATTTGCCGGGCAATACTCAAAGCATCAATATTATAGCCAGCCATTTGTGCCCGATTCAAAATAACTCTCACTTGACGTGAACGTCCGCCAATTATTTTGGTTTCCGAAACATCATTAACTTTTTCTATTTCGTTGTTTACTTCCTGTGCTAATCTTTTTAATTGAAAATCATCATAATTCTCACTCCAAAATGTTAATCCCAATACCGGAACATCATCAATTGCACGTGTTTTAATTAGTGGCATTGAAGTGCCTTTTGGCATTTCATCCATGTGTTTCATGATTTCATTGTACATCTTTACCAAAGATCTTTCAATGTCTTCACCAACATAAAACTGAACAATTAACATCGCCTGCCCCGGCATTGATGTAGAATAAACATATTCAACACCAGGAATATTTGCCACTACTTTTTCAAGTGGCTGCATAACTCTCGACTCAATTTCAGCCGGACTGGCACCCGGATATCTTAGAAAAATATCAGCAATGGGTACATCAATTTGTGGTTCTTCTTCTCTTGGCGTTAAATAAGCACTGTACACGCCAATCACCATGAAGGCAACCATCAAGAGTGGAGTTAATTTAGAATTTATGAATAGTTTGGCCATTTGACCTGCAAATCCTGTTTTCATATGATTGTATTTTGATTGTAACTACCAGCTGTAATTATTGAATAGTAAGTTTTGCTCCATCCCAAATTTTCCCTTTAAAGGAAATAATGTATTTCTCACCATCGTTTAAGCCCGATAGAATTTCAACTTGATCACCAATAGTTTTCCCCAGTCTTAGCCATCGCAATATCGCTGTTCCACCTTGACTAACAGTATAGATACCTGTCAATTGCCCTTTGTGAATTAAAACACTTTCAGGGATCATTATAGATGGCACGCCCCCTTTTTCAATCAAAACATTTGCATACATACCACTGTACAAATTATTTTTTTGTTCGTTGGTAGGCTTCAAAACTATTTTTGCTTCAAACTGATTTCCTGTATACTGAGAAGATGGATTCACTTCCGAAACAAAACCATGTATTTTAACATTACCCAGTGCACTAATTTGAACCAATACCGGATCGTTTTGTTTGATTTTCGAAATTTCGGATTCAGGAATTCGGGCCATTACCATAAATTCGCCTTGTTTTTCAATAGCAACCAATGGCATTCCCGGTGATGCCAAATCACCTTCGTTCATGTATTTTCTGGTAATTACACCATTGTATGGAGCCTTTATAGTGGTGTATCTAAGCATTTCCTCAACCTCAATACCCATCTCTTTAACAGCTTCCAATCTGGCTTTTGCCATATTGTATTGTGTTGTTACATCATCCAACTCTTTCTGTGAAGCACTCTTTTGCTCAAACAATACAGTAAAACGATCGTAATCTTTCTTTGCATTTGTAAAAGCAGCTTTTGCTTCCAGTTCATTAGCTTTCACTTGTGCCTTTTTCGCTTGAATATCTTTTGCATGAATCTCAACCAAAACCTGACCTTTATTTACTTTTTGACCTGTTTCTACCTTAATCTTAGCAATTTGTCCCATAATTCGTGTACTAAGATTCGAATGGTTTTCAGCTTCCAGTTTACCTGAAAAACTCATTGTTTCAGCTTGATTTGTTAATTTAGCTATTCCTACCGCTACGCTAACATCAGCCTTCTCTGTCTCCTTTACCTTGCTTTCACTTCCACAGGATTGTAATAATAATCCACCTAAAGTGATTAGTGCTATAATTAAAAAATTCCTTGAGTTCATATCTGTAGATTCTTTAGTATGATTGTTTATTGTAATTCTTTTTCCAGTAATAATTCCAATTGAAAAACTGCAACATGATAGTTGTATAAACTGTTTATATAATCAAGATTCCGTGCCATCGAAACCGTTTCAGAATATAAGACATCAGTCGTTTTTTCCAATCCTTGCTTGTACCGGTTAGTACGTATTCGAAGTGCATCTTCCGCTTGCTCTTTGGCTAATTTGCTCAATTCAATCTTATCATATGCCACTTTCAGGTTTCTTTTGGCAGATTGAATTTCCATACTGTTTTTGGATACATATTCAGCGAAGTTTAATTCCGATATTTTCAACTCGGCCTTCGCCTTCTGAACCTTCCCAATGTTCTTATAACCGCTGAATAAATTCCACGATAAACTTGCTCCAATCATGTAACTGTTTGCTGATGTTCCAAAAAGTTTATCGTCATTCCATTCGTAAGCACCAAATGCATTTAATCGCGGAAGGAACTGCATTTTTTCCGATTTCAGCATACTTTCCCTTGCCTCTACGCTTTTTCTATAAGCATTCAAATCCGAACGATTTTCAATTTGAAAATCTTGTTCCAAACCATTTAACAAGGAAGGCTTTTTCTCCAAAAAATCTGTAGTAACAATCACCACATTAATATCCAAACCTAAAAGGTAGGCTAAAAACTCTCCTGCACTCTTCTGATTATTATTTGCATCTGATAACTGATTATCCAATTCCAGAACTCGTACTTTTGCAGATAACAGATCCGCTTCCTGAACAAAACCTTGAGCCAAATTATTTTCAGTAACCTGTAATGCTTCAGCAGCAGCCTTTTTTGAAGATTGAAGAACCAAAACTGCCTCTTGAGCCAATTCGAGCTGATAATAGGCTTTCTTCACCTCAAACTTTGCAAAATTTATCGTTCTCTCAGTCTTGTAATCAACAGCCTGCATTTTTGCATTCGCAGCCCTTCTACCATAAATTCCATCAATATTAATTAATGGCTGCTGAACCTCAATTTTAGTATTGAAATTTTTGGTCTGACCAGGATCATTTAACAACAATGGATTAAAATCAGCCTGTGTGGTTATCTCCTGCTTTAATTTGAATCCAAAACTACTCAATGGATCATTGGTAACAACTCCCGAATGAGAAAGATTCACTATGGGCAGGAAAACAGAGTTTGTTTGACGGAATTCAGCTTTGGCAGCTCTCCCCTCAGCCTTCGCCTTATTAATTTCCCAATTGTTTTCGGAAGCTTTTACTAAAGCTTCTTTCAAACTCAACTTCATTTCTACAGCTTGTGATTTCCCTTTTACTGAAAAGCCCATAACTAAAAGTAAAATGAAATAAATTCTAAGGTTTCGCATATTTATTAGTTCTTTTAATTTCAGTTCAAATCTAAGCAACAATATCCACATATCCAAATATCTACATGTTTGTAGTTTTAATATATTTCTATCTTAACTTTGATTTTATTTATAGTAACTGAAATTTAGATATTTAGGATACCAATAGCAATATTAATTTTAAATAAAGTGAAATTTCTCACATTCTAAATTGATAAAAAAAAAGGCTCTCCAATAAATGGAAAGCCTCTCTATATAAAGACAATATTATCCTTTACTTTTGAAGTAGATTCCGTAGTATATTTAATGCATTTAAAGATGCCACCTGAATATTTCGTTCTCTATTCTTATACAAATCAAATCTATGAGAAATAAGTTCTTTTGGCCCTGCAACAGCAATCCAGACAGTTCCAACCGGTTTTTCCTGTGTTCCCCCATCGGGTCCGGCGACTCCTGATGTTGCAATTGCGTAATCGGTATTTAGCACTTTTCTGGCTCCAATTGCCATTTGTTCCACTACCTGCTGACTTACCGCTCCATATTTTTCCAAATCCTCACCATTCACACCTAAGATATTTTCCTTCACCTCATTTGAGTATGCTACTACACCACCTTTAAAATAAGAAGAACTGCCCGCATGAGATGTTATCAAGTGAGCAATTTTCCCTCCGGTACAACTCTCTGCTGTGCCCAAAGTCTTTCCCTTATCGGATAAAAGTTTAGCTACAGTCAATTCCATTGGTTGATCATCATAGCCAAATATATTCTCAGAAATTATTTTTTTTAACGCGGACAACTGCTCCTCTATAATTTTCTCCAATTCTGCCAAGTCATTTCCCGAAAGACTCATTCGTAAGCGCAAAACTCCCGGAGAAGGCAAATATGCCAATTTTACGCAAGCGGGTAAATTCCCTTCCCAATCTTCAAGCATTTCCGCCATAACAGATTCTCCAATACCTTGAGTCATTACTGTCTTGTGCAAAATAACCGGTGTCGAAAAATGTTGTTTTAATGATTGTAAAATTTCGTCCTGCATAATTCCCTTCATCTCAAAAGGAACACCAGGCATCGAGATAACTACCTTACCATCTTTCTCAAACCACATACAAGGAGCTGTACCATGGTTATTAGTGATTATTTTTGCACCATCCGGAATCAAAGCCTGTTCCCGATTGAAACGATTCATAGGAATCCCTCTCTGTGCGAGTCTTTGTTCAATTTTAGCAAATAACAAATCATCCTGCACCAGATTCATTCCAAAAAGATCGCTTAATGTCTTTTTAGTAATATCATCATTCGTTGGTCCTAAACCACCTGTAATTAAAACAAGGGAAACTCTTTCCATTGCCTGTCTCAGGGAACTTACTATATCAGCTTCCTGATCTGATATACTGGTTATTTTCCCGACATTAATACCTATTCCATTTAATTCTTTGGCCATCCATGCTGAATTGGTATCCACTATTTGACCAATCAGAATTTCGTCACCAATTGTAATTATCTCTGCTTGCATTTGCTTATTTTATTAATTGTAATGCTTTTAATCGTTGTAAAAGACTTGGATGTGAATAGTAAAAAAACACATAAACCGGATGTGGCGTTAAATTGCTAAGAGAACTAACAGATAGTTTCTTTAAAGCATCTCCTAAAGCTTTCCCATCATAATTTTTTAAGGCATAATCATCGGCTTCATATTCATTCTTTCGTGATAAAATATTCATTCCCAAGCTTAAAAAGGTTGATATCGGAGAATATAAAATCCCAAAGGCTATCAATCCCAAATGAAATCCTTGTTGCTTCGCTCCCAATGCTTCCGAAAGTAAGGGATTGGCAATTATCAAAGAAAAAATATAAAACATCAGTCCGGTTTGCAGTAGGGATAAAAATATGCCGCTAAGTGTATGTCTCCTTTTATAGTGTCCAATTTCATGTGCCAAAACCGCAACAATCTCTTCCTTTGTAAGATCATTAATTAATGTGTCAAACAGAACAATTCTCTTTTTAGATCCAAGTCCGCTAAAATATGCATTTCCTTTCGATGATCGTTTAGAACCATCCATTACGTAGACATTATCCAATTTAAAATCTACTTTACCTGCAAACTTACTAATCTCATCTTTTAATTCTCCATCTTCCAGAGGTGTTTGCTTATTAAATAAAGGCACCAATAAGGAAGAATAAAACATGGCCATAAAAATCATGAAAAAGGCAATTACCAGCCACGCCATCCACCAAAAGTTTGTGGTGGTCTGCAAATAAATCCATATTAATAAAGCCAATATGCCACCACCAATTACAGTACTTAGCAATCCCCCTTTTAATTTATCCAATACAAAGGTTTTTAAGCTTGTTCTGTTAAACCCATATTTTTCCTCTATTACAAATGTTGAATAGTAAGAAAAAGGCAATCCCAGCAAACTGGAAAAAAACAGAATCACACCAAAAAAGGCTAAAGCAATTGCTATTGGATGTTCAAAATAATTCCTGACTAACTCATCGACCCATGCAAAACCACCAAGCGCAATCATCAAAATTGTGGCAGTGAAACCGATTCCTGACGAAAGTAACGAAGGCATAAGTTTGTCCTTCTGATAATTTTGTGACTGACTATATTTTTCCTGATCGTAAATTCCTTCTAATGCTTTAGGAAGAATTGGCGACCATTTCTTATGATTTAAAAATTCAAGAAATCGTTCTAAAATAAAATCTGCAGTTAAAATTCCCAATATGATATAAAGCAGCACCGTTGATGTCATGTAGTTTTGTATTAAAATTTGAACTCTCAAAATTAAACAAGCCTGACAAAATAAAACTCATCAGGCTTTTTATTTAAAAAAAATAAAATCACTCTCCAAAAAAGCGATCTAATTTCTCTTTATTTTTAGTTCTCAAGATAAGTTCCATTGTATATTTTTCAACAATTTTGAATTCGGAAGGTAAAGATTTAAGTTTTTTATAATAGTAAATAGATTTTCGAATCCATTGATTTGCCGTTATAAAATCTCCTTTAATTTCATAGGCTACGGCCAAATTATAACAAGCTCTTCCTGCAAGTTTAAAGTCATCTTCATTCGATATTTCTGTCCATAATGCTATTGGACTCTCCCAATCTTCCTGATCGATATAGTATTTTGAAATCGCTAAGCGATCATCTCCGGAGGCAAAATACTTTCTAGTAATATCAATCCATTTAGGTGCAAGCATATCTGCATATTGATTTCCAATCTCATAAGAAACATCCTTAAAAAGATCTTTTCTTTTGGGCAGTTTTTCTTCTATTAATCTTTTGTATGATGGTGATGTTATTTCAGAAAACAAGCTGTCAATTACAATTTGTTCATCCAGATATATCTTATTTAACGGATCGTAAATTCTCCATACTGCAAAATAATTCGCATCAGTAATTCCATAGTTCAATACATCTTCAAATACTGTGTATTTATTATATAACTGTATATCCTCCAAACAAATTAAAATATCAGATCCATTACTCTCACAGATACTGTCAACCAGTTCCCATTTCATTGGTTTATAATCTCTGTCACCTGACATTTCCTTTTTATCCAACTGAATAAATGGAATAGAATCCATGGCTAAATACTCCGATAAGTTCTCCGTAAAACCCAAATAACAGCTTGTTGAAATATCGGTACTATAATCAGTTGTGTCGGCAAGAAGTTTGCTGTTAACAAGATAGTATTGACTTATGGAATCAATCTTGAAACTGGTATTTCTATCAACAAAACCAATTGTTTTCACATCAGCAGGAATTAAAACTTTGGGTGCATTAAGTCCTTGAAAACTATACAACGAAAGAGTTTGACAGGATGACAATACAAATAAGGAGATGACAAATAGATATATCCTTTTAATAGATGACCTTACAACAGATGGACGTTTATTCATTTGATTAATTTTTTCGCCTTGAAGTTTAAATTCCCAACCAATATTTTCTCAAAAACCATTCCAATATCATTAATAAAATAATTATAATCAATACAAATAACATCTCAATTAAATTGCCATATTTCGTTTGCTCTGATAAAATAGATTTCGAATGCTCATTTTTTCTAATGTTGGTCCGCATTTCCGATTGTTCGTCAAGTTTAAACACCTCGCCTCCGGTTAAACTTGAAATTTGCGAAAGTATTTTATGATCGGCCTGTAAATTTTTAGCTTCATTACTATTTAAGCTAACAATAAACTGTCCCTTTTGCTCCAAAACATTTTCACTATCCTGCGTTTTTACAACAAATGAATAATTGCCTTTTGGCAAAGAGCTTATTCTTAATTGATATTTATCTGAGCGTTTTTCAAAATTATAATTGAAAGACTTACCTGCTTGATTTGTCAAAATAAAATCCAAATTCGTTTGATTCACCAACTCGTAGCTTTTATTGTATATCTCAGCATCAAACACAATTTCATCTCCTTCGGAGGTGTTTTTTGAGTAGTTAACCACCAATTGGTTACGATTAATCTTCAAAGATAAATACTGCACCATTTTATTGATCAAATCAAAAAATACTTCAGGGGAATCATTCATTCGAGACAAGTACAATTTCCATCGCCAGATTCCCTCACCAAAAATCCACGCAATCTTCTGATTATCAGCATATGAAAAAGCAATTTGAGGCTCTTCTGTTTGTATCGATTTAATACTCTGATATCCAACAATATGATGTTCCGAAGTAAATACACAACTCACTAAAGGAGATAACAAGGGTGGCATTTTCTCTAAAATTTCCACCTTCGATTTCTTTAAATCAAACAAGTTAAAAGTTTCATCGCCTACAAAGGATGATTCAGTGTATAAACCTTCATTTCTTAACAAATTAACACCAAAATTCAACTTGTTTAAAGCTTCAATATCCGAATTACCACCAACAACCATTAGAACTGGAATTTCCTTTTGTTGAATTTGCTGCAAAAAACCTGAATATGAATTGAGATGAGATGGGATTTGATACAGAACTACCAGATTGTATTTCTCAAGATCGGCTTGTTTCTGTGCAAGATTAATTAACTCGACAGTAAAATTTAAATTTTCATTAATCGCCGATTGAATCGCGGCTATGTCCGGATGATATTTATCAAAACAAATTGCTATTTTTCTCTGATTATCCAATACATCAACCACAAACTCGTATTGGTTATTTCTCTTGGTGCTTTCTTTTCCTGGTGCAATTACTTCTACCCTAAACTTCTGCAAACCGGCCTTTTCCGGAGTAATAAAAAAATCTTTTTCGATAAAGAATGAATTACTATTAATCTGAATTTCATCATCAATCAATATCGACAACCCATTGTAAATTTTCAATTGTACTAATTCCGAATCAAAATTGCTTGCTTTAATCCCGATTCTAACAGGTAATTTACTTTTTACAAAACCTAATTTATTTGTTTTAACCGATATAACTGAAACATCCTCGATGCGCGCCGTGTCCCCTAACTGTAACGTATGAATGGGAAAATTCAAACCTTGTACATCATATCTGGGATTACCTCCTTTATTGTAAAGTCCATCGCTGGCAAGAATAACCTGAACATTATTCAAATTTCCATAATTGTTCTTCAAAAATTCAAACAAATCTGAAAAATTTGTATTCGTCTCAGAATAATTATAATTAGATAGTTCCTCTACTTTATTTCCAAAACTAATTTTCTTTATCTCAAATTCAGAACTTAAAGTCTCAAGAAATTTTTCGATTTCAGTAGGATATTCATTCAAATAAAATAAAGAATCATTAGTTAATTTAAGAGACTTTGAATTGTCCTGAGCAAATACTAATAATGGTTTTTCAATTTTTTCTGAAGAGTATTTAATTTTTGGCTCCAAAAGTAGTATCAGAAGTAATAAAATGGAAAGCCCCCGCAAAAAAGCTAAAATGTAAATTTTAGGCAGAGAAAGATCCTTATGGTATGGCTTTTTGAAAAAATAAACCAACACAATAAGCAATAAAGAAACTAAAGCAAAGGGCAATACCCACCATAATGAGTATTCTGTAACTATGGTGATATTCAATTTTAGTAATTTTAGAATTTCAACAAATTTAACAAACAAACTTTAAATGCTGGTTTAAAATCCAACAATCTCTACTTATAATCCAATGGTTTTAATCTTAAAATAAGGTCAAATTAAAGATTTAATCTTCTTTAACACTTGTTTAGACCAATTAACTTGATTCATGCATACATTTGTAATGTACAAAAGAACAAAAAGTAGTTTTTTCATATAGTAGATTAAGGTTTAAAGTGAGTAGAAAAAAAGTCGGCTGGTTACCGACTTTTTTTGTGTGATATACTTTCCTGTTTAAAACAAAAATGACCTTCTAAAATTCATTTTAATAAACAGCAACACTTTATTGGAAGCAACCTTCTATAAAAAAGAGTTCACAACAAAGCATCTACATAGGGCTATCTTACAAAAGGATTTAACAACCCGTAAAAAATTCCTTATCATCTTCTTAACTATTACTTGATTCCTATTTGAAGAGAGGTTATGCAATTAAAAAATATCTGATTTCATCAATTGCGGAATGATTAGATATCGAAACCTGGTCTTATAAAATCTCTTGATTCGGGGAATACCTTCTCGACTATAGTTCGTAAACCTGAGAGTATCAGCAATAATGGCAGCATTCGATCCTCTGTTTCAGGAAATTTCTGCATAAAACAAGTCCAAGCCTTAATCGATTCATCAATTGACAGCAATGCCACTTTACCAGATGCAATACTGTCATGTTTGTAAAATTCATTCCCTGTTTCTTCTGTATTCGTCTTACTTCTAAGTGAGCGAAAGAGCTTGCTGGGAATAATAAACTGATACCAGCGAATTATCTCATAAGAATTAAAGACTGTTTTTTCAATTTCACTCATCTCCTCTTCATCCTTGTAGTCCAGCAACTCTTTTAGGCTAATACTACCTACAAAAAGGAGAGCTTCAAATTCAGCAAACCAGTTGTCAACTAATTCAGAATATTTATCTGCTTGTCTCATTATTTGGCCTTTAAATATCAAATCATCTTTTTTCTCCTCTTCTTCAATATCAAAATTTTCAGCCTGTTCAGGCATTTCCATTCCTAAATCCTTTGCTGCTTGTTTCAGCAACTCCATACTTAACTGAAACATCTCATCCAGATTATCCATTGCAGAAGAAGCATCTGAATTAGAAGTATCTAAATCAGGAACACCCTCTTCCATCATTTTATAATTAAGACAATTACCCGTGAAACTGCATCTTTCACACCAACCATCACAATAATTATAAATACCGGGAATTAAGTAAGGATTTTGAATTAATGCAAAGAGTAAATCTTTATTCATATTTGGCAAACTTCCTTTAAATCATTTTGTAACATCTAAACTTATTAATAAAATGACAACTTTTGTTGTAATAGTCAGAGCATTTTATCAACAAATTCTTTAAAATATATAATCACTTTCATTGAGCGTTCCTAACAAATGAATTCAAGTTTAGGAAATCGTCACTATTTTGAAAAAACCACTGTGATTCTAAGCACTTGTACTTATTATCATCTGATTGGTTTCAATTTATCATTTTGATTTTTAAAAACAAAGTTATTTTTCCTAATTAAATGAAAGGCGAAGCTCAGTCCATATAAGCTTATTCAACTACATCACAGTAAAATACAGCACTCAAATAATAATAATAAAACAAAAGAGCCACTTAAAAAGTGGCTCTATAATTCGATTAATAGCTGTGAATATTTAGACCATTTTCAATTTGATCATTTCATTTACTAATAAAATTCTATTTTCGTCCATCATTCTGCACATAGGAGATCTAAACTCTTCCCTTAACTTATTCATTATTGCCAAACCTGTTTTCACCGGTATTGGATTCGACTCTATAAAACACAATTGAATTAATCTCAGATATTTAAAATAAATTTCTTTTGATTTAGTCAGGTCACCTTTAGAGGCTACCGTCATTAAATTATGAAATTCCTTAGGTATTAAATTTGCAACAACAGAAATAACACCATCTGCTCCCATACAAACAGCTTGAAAAGCCAAAGCATCATCGCCCGAAAAAACCATAAAATCAGATGGTTTATCTCTCAAAATACAAGCCATTTGTTCTAAATTCCCGGATGCTTCTTTGATGCCCACGACATTTTCAAATTCTGTCGCTAATTCCACAACCAAATCAGCAGGAATATTGCCGGCGGTTCTTCCAGGTACATTGTAAAGAATAATTGGAACAGTAACCGCTTTAGAAATTTGAGAGAAATAATCTTTCAAACCATTTCTTGTTGGTTTATTGTAATAAGGCGACACAACCAAAATTGCATCAACACCAAGAGATTCAGCCAAGCAAGAATTTTCAATTGCTTCTGATGTTGAATTTGTCCCGGAGCCGGCTATCACCGGAATTCGTTTATTCACCTTTTCAACTGTATGTTTAATTAGTTCCGCATACTCTTTTTTAGTAAGAGTGGCAGCTTCCCCAGTGGTTCCGCAAACTACAATTCCGTCAGTTTCATTTTTCAAATGAAAATCAATCAAATTATCAAACGCAGTATAATCAATACTACCATCAATATTAAAGGGTGTTACAATAGCAACAATAGATCCTTGCCAAGCTTTTCTCATTTATATATACTCCTTGATTATTTACTTGCAGACATCCGCAAGATTTTATTAACGGCTGCAAAGATAGATTCTACAATAAAATGAACGAAATTTTTAGAAAATTTATTCATTAATTCTACATTCTGTTAATTTTTGAACATCTTTGTGTAGTTCTTCAACACAAACTTCAATTCATGATAACAATTCCACAAGTTGTAGAAAAAATAGTTAGCTCACAACCCTTTTTGGCTGAGGCTTTGGTAGATGGTTTAATAAACATTTCGTCTTTGGCTCGTAAAATTCAGAATCAGGTTGAGCAGAGCGTAAAAAAGCCGGTTAAACTAGGTGCAATCATCATGGCACTAAACAGGTTAGCTCCAAGTTTGGAAGTAAAAATAAATCCAGGTTTAAAGGAAGTTATTACTAATGTAGGTGATATTATTGTTCGCTCACAATTGGTCGATTTTACCTATAAAAACTCAAATACCCTGATTGAAAAACACACAGAATTGTTAAAATCTATTGGTCCGAATCAGGAATTTTTCTACACCATGGTTCAGGGTGTTTTCGAATCCAATTTAGTTGTAAGCAATACGTTAAGAGAAAAAGTGGAACAAGTATTTAGTAATGAAATGCTTGTAAGTAAAAGCGAAGATTTATCATCCGTCACATTAAAACTACCTTCAACCAATAGTCAACAACTTGGCTTTTACTATTTTATCCTTAAAAACATCGCTTGGGCCGGCATCAATATTCGTGAGGTAATCTCAACCACAAATGAATTTACTCTTGTTGTAAATGATACTGATATAGATAAAACTTTTTCTGTTCTAAAGAATATGGGAAAGAATTAGAAATATATTTAAATAAAAATGAGGATGTCTCAAATGAGATTCTAATATTTGAAAATATTCTCGAATAGGGACATATAAAAAGAGGCTGTTTCGTAGTTATTGAGACAGCCTCTTTTATTATTTCATTGTTATTTTAAACAACACTTTTTAAACTTTTTGCCACTTCCACAGGCACACAGATCATTTCTATTTGGCAAATTCTCTTTTTCCTCCTTATTAAGCTTTGGATATTCCCCGGAAACATAACCCCAAACTCCACTTTCCTTATTAAAAAAGGATTTTTCGTGCATAACTTGCTTCTGTCCGTTTTCTATAAAACCGGCCTGAAATTCTACCCATCCAACAGAATCAAATGCTTTTCCTTTCTCGGTGTGAATCACTTTCAATCCAAGCCATTCAACGGACTGAGCCCATTCTAAAATCTCCTCTTTCTGATCGGAAGGGCGTGTTTCAGATGAATAAGTAGCTAAAATGTAATCAACATCGGCAAGAACAAAAGCAGAATACCTGCTGCGCATTAACTCTTCTGCCGTAATCGCTTTTCGTTTGCCTGAATGAATTGCACCACAACACTCTTTGTATGCTATATTATTGCCGCAAAAACAATTATTCTCCATCGGTAACTAACTATAAGATTCCTGAAAAAACAGATCCAATTTATCCAAATCCTGTTCCCCGATTAAAGCTAAAAACTTAGCAAAATGAGGAGTCGTACTTTCTAAAACATCCTTAATTTTAAACATCGCATTAAACTCTGTAATAAACTCAGCCCGCATATCGAAGGCACTTACCAGCGTCTCGTAGAAAATCCGGAACAAACTCCCGTCAGATTGTAAGGTTTGATCATCGATGGAGATCACCTTCATCAGATTCATTAATAAATCATAGTTTTTCAACTCAATAGCAACAGCAATCCCCTTTGTGAAATGAGCAAAAAGAACCTGTAAAGATTCCTTATCATTGTATTCAGGAATAGGAACCGGTATAAATTTACAATCGGTATAAACTCCTAGTCCTTCTTCTCTTCTATCAGAATTTAAAAGCATAAATGCTTTCACATTTGAAAGACACAAATAATAAAAGTCGCGGTATTTATCGAACGGCAAATCAATTAACGCCTGATCCAGAACTTTAATTCCATTGTTCATTGATTCGTGAATTTTCTCCTTACCGCGCTTAAACGAAAATTCTGCCATAAACTGCAAAGCCCAATTCAGACCATAAACCCACTTCCCACTTGTAGAACAAGATGAATATCCCTTACGATACTCTTCGCCTGCTTCATTCAACTCTCCAAACAGAGAAAATGAAGCAGCACGTAATTGAAGAATTTCCAAATAAAACCGAGCTTCTTCTTTTAGAAGATCAACGGAATTGTCATTTAAGAATTCACGAATTTTTTTTGGGTCTTTCGATTGAATCCCATTATTGTACATCTCAATCAGAGAGTGATATATTTTTTCTTTTTCCTTCATAATTAAATTTTAGTATTTGTTCTTATTTTTTGAACAAAGCCAAGTGATATCAAACATAGAACGGCACCAAATACAAATGGAATTCTCCAGTTTACCATCCACAACAAACCTCCAACAACTGGTATAACAACAGCAGATATGTGATTAATAGTGAAACCAACCGCCATTGATGGCGCAATATCTTTTGCATCGCCTGTTTTATGAAAATACGTATTGATTCCCATCGAAAAACCAAAAAAGATATGATCCAAAATATATAATCCGGCTACAATAAGAGCATTTTCGATATAAGCATATCCTAAAAAGACGAAAACCAAGCCAATATATTCCAGTGACAACATTTTTCGTTCTCCGTATCGATTGATTCCTTTTGCAATCATGGGTGAAACAAAATAGGCTATAACGTTATTTATTACAAATAGAATTGCTACATCCTGAACTGTATAATGATATTTTTGCACCAACATAAAAACAGCAAATACAACAAAAATCTGACGACGGGCGCCACTCAAAAAATTCAAAACATAAAAAAGCCAGTATTTTTTTCTTACAACCATCCCCTTATTTTGAAGAGGAATATTTTTATCTGCCGGATCCCAAAAAAATGCCCAAATGCCAAGACAAAAAACAACTGCACCAATTAAAATAAAGCTTGCCTGCAGCGAAATAAAATGTGCAATTCCATAAACAAAAGCACCCATACTAATATTTGCTATGGCCGACCAACTTCTTTGCTTAGCAAATACAACAGGTGCCTGCTCAATCGTAAAATACTGAAGTGTTAAAGATTTGTTTGTTGTCTCGAAATAATGAAATCCAACAGACATGATAACTGTTGTAATTATTAAACCTAAAAACGAAGGAAAAAAACCAGTTAAAGCAACTCCCAAACCAACAATTAAAACTGATAATGCCGACAGGCGATGTTCTTTAATCACCAACAATAAATACACAACCAAAAGAGCCAAAAAACCAGGGATTTCCCGTACAGATTGAATGACACCAACCTGAAATCCATTAATGCCAACTTCCTCTACCGCAAAATTATTAAATAAGGTTCTCCAACCCTGATGTCCCGCTGTGGCTGCTATTACCAATAACATCAGATATTGGAACATGATATTTTTCTTAAGCTCTTGAGTCATCTTTATTCTCTTCTAAAAATTGATTGCCAAAGGTACTAAATTGTTATGAATGGCACAGAACAAAACCAACATGCTAAACAAAATGAAAATTCATTAGTTGGATGTATCATTTATTTTACAATTTTGTACCAAATATCATTAAATCAAAAGAAAATGAATTTTAAGGAACTTAGCCGGAAAAGATATTCAGTTCGCTCCTATCAATCGAAAGAGATAGAGCAAGAAAAATTGATTAAAATATTGGAAGCAGGACAAACTGCACCTTCAGCAGTGAACAATCAGCCTTGGCATCTTATTGTAGTTCGTGAGCCTGAGAATCACAATAAATTCTCTGAAATTTATCATCGTAATTGGTTTAATGAAGCTCCTGTTTACATCGTAATTTGTGGTGATCACACCCAATCGTGGAAAAGAACTGAAGATGGTAAAGATCATTGTGATATTGATGCCGCGATTGTCATCGATCACATGACTCTTCAAGCAACTGAACTTGGCTTGGGGACTTGTTGGGTCTGTAATTTTCACATTCAAAAATGCATTGATTTTTTCAATTTGCCTGATTATATTGAACCTGTTGCAATTCTATCTTTAGGATATCCAGCGGACAAGATACCTCCTCAAAAGAAAAGAAAATCATTAGATGAAATTGTACATTGGGAAAAGTTTTAAATGAATATGAGTATGTCAAAAATTCCAGTTACTGTAATTACCGGTTTCTTAGGTGCAGGAAAAACCAGTCTGCTTAATCACTTAATATCAAGCTATCCGAATAAAAAATTTGCCGTTATCGAAAATGAATTTGGCGAAGTAAATATTGATGCTGAATTAGTTGCCAACGTTAAAAATGAAGATATTTTTGAATTAAGTAATGGTTGTATTTGTTGTAGTTTGAATGATGAATTGTATGTTGTTTTGAAGAATCTGATTCAATCAAATCATCAATTCAATCACCTGCTTATTGAGACCACCGGAATTGCAGATCCGGGTAGTATTTTAGCTTCATTTATTACTGATCCGTTCATAAAAAAGGAATTTGAATTGGACGCAGTAATTTGTTTGGTTGATGCTGAAAATGCATCAAATATATTAGAGAAGGAAGCTGTTCTAACTAAACAAATTGCAATATCAGATCAAATATTAATAAATAAAACAGATGTAGCTGGTCGTGAAAAGACAAATGCTGTTAAAACAGAAGTTGAAAAAATTAACAAATTTGCCAGAATTGAAGAGTGTGTATTTGCAAAACCGGGAAACGAAAATTTGCTTGATTCTTTCTCTTATGATCCTGCTAAGGTTTACCGATTTGTATTAGGCCTTGAAATAAACTCAAGTGCCCCGACCAAAATAACGCATGGAATTGAAAACATGTGCTACACCTCTGCCACTCCTATGGATCAAATAAAACTGGGTATGTGGCTGGATCCATTTCTTAAATTTAATCAGGAAAGTATTTATCGAATTAAAGGAATTCTATTTTTAGAAGGAATTGACAAACGAATTATACTACAATCTGTACATACTCAAATACAAGCAACCGTTGGAAGAACTTGGGAAGAAGGTGAAATAAAGGAAAGTAAGATTGTAATCATTGGGAAAAATCTGAATCAAAAAGTAATCGAAAGAAATCTTGATGAACTTCTTGTAAAATAAAAACGAGAGGAAATATCCTCTCGTTTTCTTATATTTTCAACCAGTTTCGCTAATTCGTTCCAGTTGTGCGTAATTTAATATTTTTAGTTTCCTTCCATCCAGTTCAATAATGCCTTCATTATGAAATTCTTTTAGAATTCTAATGGCACTATCCTTCGACATGCCAGTCAGATCTGCAACATCTTGTCTTGAAAGATGTAAATCAAAATTTAAAGCTTCATACACTTTGCCCGAAAGATAAATAAGTCCGTCAGCTATGCGTCCGTGCATTTGCTTTTGTGATAAACTGACCATTTTTTCAAAGGAAAAGATTCCTTTTTGTGTGCAATTCTTAATGAATTCCTCGGCAAAGAGTGTATTTGCTTGTATGGCTTTTTTAAAAGCGTTTATTTCTATAAAACAAGCTGTGGTATTATTAAGTGCTGCAATTGAATAATGGTGTCTGTTATCGAAATACAAAGATGCCTGCCCAACAATTTCCCAAGGCTTTATTATCCTAATTATCAACTGCTTATCCTGAACACCTTCCACATATAACTTTGCCAATCCAGTTGTCAAAATTAAGAGATGAGTTGCAGAAGTTCCTTGTTTAAAGATTGTTTCTCCAGCCTTAAACTTTACTTCAAATCTATTTTCATTCAATTCAATTAGTTCCGGGCGGGAAAGAGTACTTAACATTGGGATCCGCATATTGCAATCGAGGCAATTTTTGCAATTATCGGATTTTGAAAATTTAGCCATAGTAGTTTAGAGATATAGAG
The DNA here is from genome assembly GCF_030372765.1 of Labilibaculum sp. K2S. GTDB lineage: Bacteria > Bacteroidota > Bacteroidia > Bacteroidales > Marinifilaceae > Labilibaculum. The sequence continues at coordinate 24,534 of NZ_JAUCMW010000026.1, forward strand.
TACAAATTAGTAGTTAGTTCTCAAATCTATCAGAAAATTACCCAAAAACAAATAGTGAATTTCAAATAAAAATTGCTTGTCAACTGCCACTGAAAATTTGTTTTTTTTTCTAACAACTATTAAATATAAAAAAAAGACTGAGATAAGCCTAGTAAAAGACTGATAAATATCGATTTGTATTAGACAAATTCCTTTTTTTCATAAAATAAATCTCGGTGTACCAAACCCATTGCGACAAAGCCAAATATTTATCTTTAGTCTAGATGAATTAATCACGATCATCAATAATTAGAACTTAAATTTAAATCTCAATACTATGCAAAAGAACAACTTAGTAAGTCTTTTACTGGTTTTCCTGACAAGTCTGTGTTTTGTTTCGTGCGAATACGACACCATTGAAGTAGATCAAATCGTGATCCCGCCAGATCAGGAAATATCCTTCAGTACAGATATCGTACCCATATTCACTTCCAATTGCATCAACTGTCATGATGGTGGAATTAATCCAGATTTAAGAGCATCAAATGCATTCAATGCATTAACAAACGGAGGTTATATAAATGTTGATCTTCCAAGCTCCAGCAAATTGTATACACAATTACAATCAGGATCTCACAGTACCCGAGCTTCATTAACTGAAAAACAATTAATTCTTGAGTGGATAACCCGAGGTGCCAACGACAACTAAAACTATACACTATGATCAGATCTAAATATTCAATTCAAAAATTTATGAAAATGACTTTTTCATGGATGTTCCCTTTTTTCTTGTTTCTTGCTATCGTCTTGAGTGCATCACAAAATTGCTTTGCTCAGGAAGATGAATTTGCAAACGATCCTGTTACCGGTACTTTTGAGTCTGGACTTCTTGGAGAAACTCAAACTACAGTAACTCCATTCGCCGGCGAATTTGAATTACATATTCAACACCGTTTTGGATTAGTCGAGAATGGATTGGAAGACGTTTTTGGTATTTATGCTAGCTCAAACATTCGCATGGGAGTAAACTATGGTATTACAGAAAAATTCATGCTGGGCTACGGATATACTAAGGACTATAAATTGCAGGAATTCCAGGGAAAATATAGAATTTTTACACAAACCGAATCCAATTCGATTCCAGTTTCTGTGGCATTATACGGAAATTTATCTATTAACTCTCAAGATAAAGTTGTTTTTGGTAATGACTATGCTTTCTCAGATCGATTGGGATATTTTTCACAACTAATAGTAGCACACAAATTTAATGATAATATCTCATTGCAATTAGCTCCCAGCTTTACACATTTTAATAAAACAGATTCTTTAGTTGAACATGATAAAATAGCAATAACCCTTTCTGGTAGAACAAAAGTTACATCCTCAATGTCAGTATTTTTTGAATATGATCAGCCTTTAAATATTGATAATATGAGAGAATTTACCAATTCAGATCAAACCGATCCTGAAGCCAATTTAACTTTTGGTATGGAAATTGGCACTAGTACTCACGTGTTCCAGGTGTTTATGTCGAACTATGAGGGAATTACTCCGCAAAGGAACATTTTATACAATAAAAACAAAATTGGAGACGGCGACTTTCTTGTAGGGTTCAATATCTTAGTAAGATTCTAGTTCATTCTCCTTAATTAAAAGAAATTACTTATGAAAAAGATGAAATTTTTTATCCTTATCGCAATTGCGGTTGTTGGATTTGCATTTACCGCACAACAGAAAAAAGCTGAAGCCTGGAAAATACCTGCAGAATATAAAAGCATGGAAAACCCATTGGCTAATGATAAAGCTAGTGTGAACACAGGAAAAATGGTTTACATGAAACATTGTCGTTCATGTCATGGTAATGCAGGATTAGGAGACGGGCCTAAAGCTGCTCGTCTAAAAACATTCCCTGGTGATTTTTCAGGTGCTGATTTCCAAGGTCTACCTGATGGTGAGATCATGTACAAAACTATCACCGGAAGAGATGAAATGCCTGGCTATGAGACTAAAATTCCTAGTAAAAAAGAAAGATGGGCTGTTGTAAACTACATGCGTACATTTAAAAAGTAATCGAAAATCGTTCAATTAAAAGGGTATAATAATTATACCCTTTTTTTCTGAAATTTTAATAAAGCCAAATTGCAACACTTAATAACTTAAGCATGAATCTAAGCAATTTTAAACATATTATTCTGATTGTTAGTTTCCTTTGCACTGTTTCTCTTGGTTTCGGGCAGGAAACAAATGAAAAAAATCAATCTGGTAACGACAAAAACCAAAAATGCCTGAAATGTCATGGAAATCACACATTCAAATATATGAATGAAGATTTTGGCCTTGAGATAAAAGAGGCAATGTGTAACAATAGATTTATTGACACAATCGCTTTTGCTCAATCGAACCATGGAATGTTCAAGTGCACTGACTGCCATTCACCGGAATATGAATCATTTCCTCATGCTGGAAATTTACGAATGGGACTTATGTATGCATGTAATGATTGCCATGGTGGTGATCCGGAGTATGCTAAATTTCATTTTGATGAGATTGAAGAAGCGTTTTATGAGAGTATGCATTACAATCGGGCACCTGATGCCTTCAACTGCTGGAGCTGCCATAATCCACATTCCTACAAAACACAGGCAAGTAAGGGTGGTAAAATTTCAGAAACAGTTACTTACGACAATAATATTTGTTTAAAATGTCATGCTGATATAAGTCAATTTGAATTACTTACTGAAAGGGAAAACATCAATATTCTTAAAACACACGACTGGCTACCAAACCAAGAACTTCATTTTAAAAATGTTAGATGCATTGAGTGTCACACACAACTAAATGATAGCCTGCTGATAAGCCACGTTGTTATGCCAAAAGAAAATGCTATTCGTGAATGTACTAAATGTCATTCCGAAAACTCGCGCTTAATGGCCAGTCTGTATAAGTACAAAAGTATGGAATCCCGAAAAAGCAATGGTTTCATTAACGCGGTAATTATAAATGAATCGTACGTTATAGGTGCGAACCGTAATAAGTATTTGAATATATTAAGTGTAATTATTTTTGGATTGGTGCTATCTGGAATTTTCATTCACACCCTTTTCAGAATCTTTAAACGTAAATAGTATGGCTAGCGAAAAACTTTATTTATATCCAATTTGGATTCGTATTTGGCACTGGATGAATGCAATACTTTTTATTACCCTTTTGGTTACAGGGGTCAGTATGCAATATTCAAATCCTGAGAATCCCCTATTAATTTCCTTTGAACGATCTGTTGAGCTTCATAACCTTTGTGGCATACTCATAAGTCTGAATTACCTTCTTTTTATTATTGGGAATTTGCTTACATCAAACGGAAAACAGTATAAAATGAAAACCAAAGGCTTATTGACCAGAATCTTCAACCAATCGGTATACTATCTTTTCGGAATGTTTAAAAAACAGGATGCACCCTATCCAATATCGGCTGAAAATAAATTTAATCCAATGCAACGTTTTATATACTCTACCGCTATGTATGTTGGATTTCCTATTATTATTGCCAGTGGCACAGCTATGCTATTTCCTGAAATCATTATTCCTCAAATATTTGGATTCAGCGGTTTATTAATTACGGCGATAGTACATGTGATTATTGGTTTTATTTTATCCCTTTTCTTGTTCATCCATTTGTATGTTTGTACAATAGGAAGCTCTATTAGCAGTAATTTTAAAAGCATGATAACAGGTTGGCATTAACAACTCTATCTTAAATAACAAACCGGATCCATTGGATTCGGTTTTTATTTTGTCGAAAATATAAATTTGAAATCAATAAATGATTACTATTTTTGTTTATAGATTTAAAACCAACAAAAAAAATAGAAATCACGCTTCACCCTATTTCGAATAACGATTGTCTTACGAATAGCAAATCACAAATAAAGCTGTCTTTTAAAAGATGAAACAACCAATAAAAAATATCATATCAATTGTTCTGCTGGTATTCTATCTGGCAGGATTTTGTGGTATTCATCTTTTAAAGCATAGTTGTTCTTCTTGTGATCATTCAGAGGTGCAAGTATTGATTAATTCAGATACAGAATGTTCTAACTGTCCCTGTGAAACAAATCATCATTCGGATGAAAATCATTCATATGATCAAGCCAATAACCTTTGTTGTGATTTTGATTTAGTATATCTTAAAACTAACCCAAGATCAATTATCAATAAAACGAATAAAGCACCAAATGCCTCAAAATTGGTTCTTCTTATATCTTATGCAGTAAGCATCGAAATTCTTTTCACTCCAGAACCACATGCTGAGGAATTTAAAGACTATAATTCCAACCAGAAAAGACGCATCAAACCTGATGTATTGTGCTGTTTCAACTGTTGATACCTCCTATTCATTTATCAGATTAATTCCACGATTTCTTTTCAATAAAGAAGTCATGTAGGATTTTTATTTACATCAAAAACACTTTGTATTAAATTTTCAATTAGATAGGTCGTCGTTTATAATGACCTCACTGATCTAATGTGCTTAGCTATTTACGTATGAAAATTAGAATTATTTCAATAATCCTTTCTATACTTCCAATCATTTCTTTTGCAGAGGATATCAAAGGGAAAATAATTGAAAAACCTGCTTCGGGGAAAACTATTCCTCTGGCGGGAGCTTCAATATTTTGGAAAAACACAACAATTGGAACTGCCGCAAATACCAATGGCGATTTCACCTTGAATTTAACCAACAAATCTGATATTTTGGTTGTCCAATTTGTTGGTTATGAAACAAAAGAAATAACCATTAAACAAATCAATAAAGCGGAGTTAGTGGTTGAACTTATTCCAAACATTTCTTTAAACGAAGTTATTATTTCGAAACGTAAATTGGGGACCATTTTAGATCGAAATAACCCAATACAATCGCAAAACATTACGGGTGCAGAACTTTGTAAAGCTGCCTGTTGCAACCTTTCCGAGAGTTTTGAAACAAATGCCTCAGTAGATGTATCTTATGCTGATGCTGCAACAGGTGCCAAATCAATTAAACTTCTTGGTTTAACAGGTAAATACATCGAAATGATGATGGAGAAAAATCCAAGTTTCAAAGGATTAGCATCTGTTTATGGTATGGAATATGTTCCAGGTCCTTGGATGGAATCCATACAGGTTTCTAAAGGCGTAGGATCTGTTATAAATGGATACGAATCAATTACAGGCCAAATCAATATTGAGTATCAGAAACCTCAACAATCACCAAAATTTTATCTAAACACTTATGCAAATAACATGGGAATGGCTGAGGTTAATGCAATTACTTCCGTGAAGTTTTCTCCAAAATTATCAACTTCTATCCTGGCTCACATTCAAGATAACGATCGAGAAATAGATAAAAACAAGGATAACTTTTTAGATGATCCGATGGTAACACAATACAATTTTGTGAACCGCTGGAATTGGGATGTCAGTGAAAATTTCAAAACCCAATTTGGTGTTAAATTCATTGACGAACAACGAATTGGTGGTCAAAAAGGCTATGAAACAAATCAACCGAATGATATCAACAACAAATACCGTATCAATATTGATACACGCAGATATGAAGCATTTGCAAAAATTGGTTACTTATTTCCTAATGATGACAATAAAAGCCTTGCATTAATCACAAACTTTTCCTCTCACAAGCAAAATTCTTTTTATGGATTAAGAACTTACGATGCGGATCAGAAATATTTCTATGCCAATTTGTTGTTCCAATCATATATCGGAAATTTAAAATACAAATATACTGCTGGCTTATCGTATATATACGATGACTTTAAAGATTATTTATCGGGAGATAATTTAGGAACCAACCGCACAGAGAAAGTTGCAGGTGCATATATAGAATACACATGGCTTCCTAATGAAAAAATCACCTTACAAACAGGATTACGATACGATGATAACAATATTTTTGGTGGTTTTGCAACTCCACGCGTACATTTCAGATATCTATTTGCACCAAAAACAACAATTCGATTAACTGGTGGTAGTGGCCGTAGAACCTCTAACCCTATTGCTGAAAATAGCTTTTTACTAGCTTCAAACAGATCATTTGAAATTTCGGACAATTTAAAACAAGAAAAAGCATGGAACTTTGGATTGAGCTTAACTCAGTATTTCAATCTATTTGGAAAAGGATTCACTGCTTCCGCTGATTTTTATAGAACAACATTTGACAATCAGGTAATAGTTGATCTGGATAACAGCGTGAATTCAGTGAAGTTTTACAACCTGGATGGAAGATCGTGGGCAAACAACTATCAAGTAGAATTAAAATTTGAGATCGTAGAACGTTTTGATGTAACCACTGCCATTCGCTTTTCGGATGTTAAGGCAGATATCAATAATGAATTCAGAAAAGTTCCATACGTAAATCGTTACAAAGGTTTGATCAATTTATCATACGCAACCAACTTTAATAAATGGCAATTTGATTTCTCAACTCAGTTTAATGGTGATATGAGAATTCCATCGACTCAAGAAAACCCGGATAATTTTCAAAGAAGAGCAAAATCTCCATCTTATGCATTAGTAAATGCTCAAATAACAAAACGTTTTCGCATTTGGGAATTATATTTTGGAGCTGAAAATTTGGGCAATTACACTCAAAAGAATCCAATTATCGAAGCTGAAAATCCTTTTAAGGAACACTTTGATGCTTCAATGATTTGGGGACCAATACAAGAGCGAAAAATTTATTTAGGTGTTCGCTTAACAATTGAATAACAAATAATTAAAACAAATATCATGAAAAACCTATTACAGATTTTAAAAAGAACAATTGTAGCTCTTAGTTTCCTATTAATCACCTCTACTGTTTTTGCAGGCAACCAAAAAGAGAAGAAAGTTGACACCGTTATATTCAAGGTAGAAATGGATTGTGTGGGATGCACCAGCAAAATTGAAAAAAATATTCCTTTCGAAAAAGGCGTTAAAGATTTGAAAGTTGATTTCAAAAAACAACAGGTAAGTATTACTTTCAAAACTAAAGTAACCAGCAAAGAAAAATTAAAAAAGGCTGTCGAAAAATTAGAATTTAAAGTACAAGAACTAAAGGAATAATGACTTTACATTTGAATTTCACTATTTTTAAAACCGAGAAATTTCTCGGTTTTTTTTATTCTCACTTCAAGATGCTTCTCTCTATTCTTTAATTCACACCCTAAGCTTGCTTGTTTAGGAGTGGCTATCTCAAATTTGCAAATAATTTAAATAGATCGCGAAAGCGCCCACGAAATATTGATGAAGCGAATTGAACAATGCTGGGAAAAGAGAAAGAAGATAAAGAAGAAACAGCCAGACGTAAGGCGACTCCAAGAACCAAGAGAGGAGAGAAAAATTAGTTTGAAAAAAATCATGACCAGTTCTATTGGTACAACCATTATTCGTGAATTAACCAGAGGAATTTTAGGCGTTTTTGGTATTTAGACCAGCACAAGAAGAAGTTCTGCCAGAACAATAAGCAGAGAGAAGAGTAAAATATAGTAAGGAAGTTTATCGAAGCTCTTATCTTCAATATTGCAAAAAAGAAGTTGCTCAATCTTATCAGATGAGCAACTTCTTTTATTAGTTATATTGTAAGTAAATTAACTCCCTGGAGTAGGCTCAGCTTCTAAAGCTTCAATTGAATTTTGTAATAAAGCTTTCACATATTTTGGATTGTGTACTCCTAAACTACGATCTTCTTCTAATCCAGCCCAGTTAAAGAATGCACGTGCCTGAACCATAGGATAAGTTCCTACTACTGGAACGTATTCTCCTGGAAGTGCAACTAATTCAATAAGACCTGTCTCTTCATTTAACTCATAAACAGACTCTTGAGCAAACTCAACAACACCTAAACGAACTAATTCATCTCTTAGAGTTTCAAGTTGGCCTTCAACAATTGATCGTACTCCTCCATAATTGAAATCTGTCTCTGTAACACCATGACATGTATTACATGCTAAAAGAGAAGGATTATATGTATGCCCTCCTTGATCTTTTTCATTATCAAATTCTGCCATATGACAACCAGTACAAGAAGCCTGAGCTAAATGAGTAGCAGAACCAGCTATAGGATAAGCAACAGAACCTTCAATTTCAGCAAAACCAACACCTGCAACAACATTAGCCTGTGCTCCGTGGTGAGGTCCGTAATGAGTACTGGTAATTTTGTATGTATCACCCGGTTTGTCAATAATAGGCTCAGCTCTTCTTGATTGATGACAATTCGCGCATAAATTTGAGTTTCCTCCTAAATCCATTGTTATTGCAGGATCGAATATTGGGTGTACAGGATCTTTTAGCCTTAAAGCATAATCTGTTGCTTCAAATGATTCATGTAACCCATGACAGGTAGCACATTCCCATGCAGTTGGGTTTGTAATAGCTCCTGCAACAGTACCGGTATTGGCATACTGCACAAAACCCTGATGCGAATGACAGCGTGCACAGGAAGCATTTCCTCCGGCATAATCAACTGCATTGATACCACTGCTATGAACAGACATAGCAAATTGTGATTCAATAGTTGCTCTGGTATCTCCAGAGTGGCAATCTAAGCAGGTTGAATTTCCATCGGTTCCATCAATTCCATTTGTGCCATCAGCACCTGCTGGTCCCATAGGTCCTTCTTTTGTACAACCAGCTATTGACAGAGAAATTGCAAAAACTCCAATTCCTACAAATTGAAAAAATGAGCGAGTTTTCTTCATAATAAAAAATATAAGATTAAATTTAGTAGTTCCATTTTTGACACAAAGAGTACACTCTTTATACTTTTTAAATATATATGAATGCAAATGCCTTATCAATAAATGGCTGGCGAGATTTATAAACTACAGGAAAGAGGTTTGTTTTGTTTAAAAAACGAGGAATTTGGTTTTTAAATCGACATTTATCATTCAAAGGACGATTTTTATCGAACATACTTACAAAACATTGTGTATCAGTGATATATCAGCAATAAACTGAACAAAAACAAGGAATTCGTTTTGTTTCAGGCATAAAAAAATCAGCCGAAGCTGATTCTTATTGATAATAAATTAAAATAAGTTCTTCTAGTAATCTAATATTTCTGTCTCATTTCTCAAAATCATTCTACCATAATCACTAAGAGCACTTAGTACTTCTGCTCCAGGGTAGATAGTAACAGAGGCAATTTTTTCAACTCTTCCTCTTATTTCTTTCACCAATGTTTCATCTTTAGCCAAACCACCGGTAATAATTATAGCATCAACAGCTTCACCTCCAAATACAGGATACATTGAACCTATTGATTTAGCCACTTGATAAGCCATTGCCGATAATACCTCTTTAGCTTTAGAATCACCTGCATCTCTCATTTTACAAACATCAAATCCACTATAAGTTTTAAAATAAGCATACAAACCACCTTCACCTGTCTGCATTTTCATCATCTCTTCCTGAGTGTATTTTCCTGAAAAACACATTTGAATCATTTCACCCATAGGCAAACTTCCACTTCTAATCGGTGAAAACGGACCATCACCATCGTATGCCTGATTTGAATCTACTACTCTCCCCTTTTTATGAGCTCCAATGCTGATACCTCCCCCTAAGTGAGCAATAATCAGATTCAATTCTTCATATTTCTTATAAATACTCTGAGCATATCTTCTTGCACTTGTTTTCTGATCTAAAGCATGAAAAATAGAACGTTTTTTAAACTCAGGGCGACCTGTTATTCTTGCTATATCTTCTAATTCATCAACCACAACAGGATCGGCAACAAAAGCTTCTGCACCATCAATTTGTTCCGAAATAGTATAGGCGAGTAATCCGCTAAGGTTCACAACGTCATTGCCGAACTCACAATTCGAAAGGTCTTTAATCATTGCCTCATTAACGCGGTAAACGCCCGATTTTACTGGCTTGATAAGTCCTCCTCTGCCAATAATAATTTTTATTTCATCAATAGAAATATCATTGGCCTTTAACTCATCCATAATCACCTTTGCCCGGTATTTTGTTTGATCGCAAAAGCATTTAAAATCACCGATCTCCTCTGGCTTATGGTTAATTTTCTTTAAAAAAACCGGAGAATTCATCCGATAAACAGCTATTCGTGTAAATTGCATTCGCGGATTTAAGGCAAGTATCAGTTCTCTACTCATAGTGTTAATATTAGTGTTGTTATATGATTTAAAGTTGGAGACAACAGTCTCTGACAATTCGTCTTTTGTTTTAGTTTATTTTACATGCATTCCATTGTAATACATCTCAACATCCAATATATCTTGAAATAACCAATCTTTGAATTTCAGATGTTCCTTCTCCAATTTGAAGAAGGCGCTGATCACGATAAAACCGTTCCACCGGATATTCTTTCATCAAACCATATCCACCGTGAATTTGAACTGCCTCGTCTGCAACTTCCTTCGCAATTTCTGAACAATACAACTTAGCCATGGCCGCTTCTTTTCCATATTCTTTCCCTGTATCTTTCAACCAGCATGCTTTGTACAACAGGTTTCTCGCTAACTCAATTTTCAATGCCATATCAGCCAGTTTAAAAGAAACAGCTTGAAATTTCGAAAGTGTTTTTCCAAATTGTTTTCTCTCTTTTGCATAAGCAAGAGCCAATTCGTAGGCACCCTGAGCACATCCAAGTCCCATGGCAGCAATGGATAATCTTCCTGAATCCAAAGTTTTTAGCATTACTTTGGATCCCATTCCCCGTTCTCCCAACATATTTTCTTTGGGTATGCGGCAAGCATCAAAGAACATTTCTGAGGTATCCGAAGCCCTCCACATCATTTTGCCATGCATGGTTTTGGATTTCCAACCCGGTGTTCCTTTTTCAACAATAAAAGTGCTAAATTCTTTCTCTTTGCCATTTATTGCTGTTACTGCCTGAACTGTAACACCAGAACACAAAGGGGTTGATCCATTGGTAATAAAAATCTTAGAACCGTTAATCTCCCAACGATCTCCTATGTCTTTTACAAATGTTTTTGATCCACGGGAGTCAGAACCAGCCTCAGGTTCTGTCAATCCGAAAGCCCACAGTTCTTTGCCAGAACAAAGTCCGGGAAGGTATTTTAATTTTTGCTTTTCACTGCCAAATTCATACAATGGCCCTATTCCCAGCGAATTATGAGCAGCAAGTGTGGCTGCATGTGAACCATCAACTCTTGCAATTTCTTCGACTGCAATAATATAAGACAAATAATCGGTACTGTGTCCGCCATATTTTTCAGGAAGTGTCATGCCAAACAATCCCATTTCGCCCATTTTTCGTGTTAATTCAATAGAAAACTCCTCTTTCTCGTCTAATTCCTGAGCCAATGGTTTTATATCCCGTTCGGCAAAATCCCGAACAGCCTTTCTTATCGTATCATGTTCATCATTCAAATATGGAAACATATCTATTTCTATTAGTAATTAATAATTCAGAAATGAGAAAATATGTCTGTTACTTCAATCTTTAGGCTTCCTCATTCACAAATATTAAGTTAGCAACTATCAATCATTTCGCAAATTCCATTCTGGATTTATTTTTGAAATTCCCCAGATAATATAGTAGCAAGAACATCCTCAGGAACCACAACTTCTTGATTCAAAAGTGCAGATGCAAATGTTTTACCCTGAGCATCAATCATTAATGATTTTGTTCCTCCACCATCAAGAGCTTCTTCCAACAGAAAATTCAATGCCATTAAATTGTCAATTTCGAATCTTGTGACTTTTCCTTTTGATAAGCCGAAAAACATATCAGTAATTCTCTCTGAAGTTAATTCCGTCTTTAAAAATTCATATACCGCTTTCGATCGAGCCAATACTCCAATATTTACGGTATCTCCTTTATCTCCGGAACGGGCCAGACAAATTTCCCGAAATGGAACAGCACACATTTTTACACCTTTCGTTTTTTTCACATTGTCATGATCAAAATTCGATGATTGTGCAACTACTAATTCCTGTTCATTTCCTAAAACAGAAGGTATTTCTGATGTTTCTTTAATTTCACCATCTTCATTCAAAACATATACCATTGATGAGATACAAGTTTTTGGGATTAAAGTAGGCCAATAAGTAATTACCTGCTGCATTCTCGCCCTGCCACCCGTTACGGCAACTCCCGGAGGCCCACTCAGGATCAAGGGAGCAATACTCATCGAAAAGTCTTTTATTTTTGATACATCAGTATCATAAACAGATAAGCGCAGTAATATTTCATTGGGATCAATATCCTCAGCCAGATGCTGATGACAGGCGTTGTACCCAACAAATTCAGTATTTTTCTTTAAATAAGTATGCTTTAATCGTTGCCAGAATATTTTTTCAAACTCCTGCGCTTTGTTCAATACTTTTCCACCACTAATCACAATAGAACTTGTTGCCTTGTATCCATCTTCAAATGCCATTGAAACTTTCAAATACGGCGTGGAAGGGTGACCTTTTGCATTCTTCACCAATACTCTATTTTCACCTTGCTCTTCGAGCACTAACTGACTAAAATCGGCAACAACATCTGGACTGATATATTGAGCTGGATTACCCATTTCGTATACCAATTGCTCGCGAATTGTATCAATACTAATTAACCCGCCTGTATTCTCATGCTTGTAGACAGAAAATTCACCATTTTTATTCATTTCAACTATAGGATATCCCATGTTATCCCAACGTTTTACTTTTTGCCAATCGGTAAAATTCCCACCTGTTGATTGCGCTCCGCATTCGATAATATGGCCAGCCACCAAACCTGCAGCCAATTGATCCCAATTATCCAGTTTCCAGCCCAATTCATAGATCATTGGTGCCATAGTTACCGAGGTATCGGTTACGCGGCCAGCCAGTATCAAATCTGCACCACTCTCCAAAGCCTTCAACAAAGGAGGCACACCTAAATAAATATTTGCACTTTGTATATTTTCGAAAATGTCCTGAAAATCCTCTCCGGTATCCATGTTCTTAAAACTGGTTTTGGCAGGATAAAACTCGTCTATTCTTTCAATGATATTATCCCCCTCGACTACAGCAATTTTAATCGAAACCCCTTTCTTTTTCAATTCCGAAAGAATTTTACGAGCACAGCCTATTGGATTAATTCCTCCGGCATTTGTAATCATTCTTACACCTTTCTCTTTCATCAAATCAGCTACATCCACAATCTGATCAACAAAATCAGTGACATAGCCCAAAGATTCGTTTTTTAACTGTTGTTTACGAAGAATACTCATTGTTACTTCAGCTAAAAAATCAGAAGATATGTAGTCCACATCTCCACCTTCCAACTGTCTTCTTAGTACTCCAAGGTCATCGCCCCAGAAACCACCGGCATTTGCAATTCTGATTTTATCCTTCATATTTTTTGATTTGGCGTTAAATTCAAAATAATATATGCTTAGTTTTCAGGTTAACATATAACCTGATCTGTTTAATCCATCATTAACTTTATCAATTCTGTTCTATTCTTAACCTGATCTCCTTCAGAAACCAATACACTTTCAACTTTCCCTTGAAAAGGAGCACGAATACTATTTTCCATCTTCATGGCTTCCACAATAATCAGTACATCACCTTTAGCCACGATTTGTCCCGTTTTGGCTTCAATCTTAACAACTCTGCCAGGCATTGGTGATAAAATTCTTCCATCACCTTCTTTCTGATCAGAAAGCCCAACATCTGCTATATTGGATTGAATCTCCGACCATCGAATCATCTCACGAACTATCCCCTGACAACTCACAAAACTCTTTCCCTCTGTATTTTTCGACTGGTAAAACTGATATCTAACACCATTAAACTCCAACATCAATTGAAAGCCATCAATACTCACATTATCAACAATATAATAAGAGTTTGAAATTTTGATGTTATATGGTTTTTCACTGATTATTTCAATATCAAGTACTTCCTCATCTACAATTCTAAGTTTTGTTCCCTGCTGTCTCCAATAGCCAATCTCTTCCCAAATTGAATCGACCTTCTCTCTGTTCAACTCAAACAATGCAAAGCTGATTTGAAAAAGGAATGCTGGTATTTCAAGCTTATCATCCTTCATTTTCCGCATCAGTTCATCGTTATGATCCTGACAAAAATGTGTTGAAATTTTATTTTGTTTGAAATGATCAGTATTCAGCAATGTATGCAAGTACATGATGTTATTCTTGATCCCGTGTATCTCATAATTGTGTAAGGCATGATGCAATCTTTCAATTGCCAGATCCCTGTTTTCGTCCCAAACTACCAATTTTGCTATCATCGGATCGTAATCAGGATGAATCGTGCATGCCCCCACTATAGCAGAATCCAAACGCAATCGACCATCAAACAATTTTGGTGATTTGTAAAAACTAATTTCTCCAGGAGATGGAATAAACCCCTTTTCAGGATCTTCAGCATAGATTCTGGCTTCAATGGCGTGGCCTTTCATGTGAATATCTTCCTGTCTCAACTTCAATTTTCGCCCCGAAGCTATCGACAACTGTTTTTCCACCAAATCAATTCCGGTTATCATTTCCGTTACCGGATGTTCTACCTGAATTCTTGTATTCATCTCCAGAAAGTAGTAATTCAAGTCTTCATCTACCAAGAATTCTACAGTTCCCGCATTGGTATAATTCATTTCCTGAGCCAGGAAAACAGCCATGTTCCCCATTTCCTTCCTCAATTCAGGCGTTAATGTTGGCGAAGGAGCTTCTTCAATCACCTTTTGAAAGCGTCGCTGTATCGAGCATTCCCGCTCAAATAAATGCACCACATTTCCATGCTGATCAGCTAAAATCTGAACTTCAATATGTCGTGGATTTTGTATGTATCTTTCAATTAAAACGGTGCCATCAGCAAAATAGCTTGCAGCTTCGCGCGATGTAGACTCCAAAGCTGCTTGTAATTCTTCTTTTTTATGAACGATCCGCATTCCCTTGCCACCGCCACCTGCAGCAGCTTTAATCAAAAGTGGAAACTGCATTTTTCCCGCTTCCTCTATCAATTTCACAGAGTCTCCAACAACACCTTCTAACACAGGAACACCTATGGTTTTCGCAAATTCACGGGCATTTACCTTATTCCCCATCAATTCGATTGCATTAGCATCCGGACCCACAAAATCAATTCCATTATCGGCACATAATTGAGAAAAAACAGCATTCTCAGCTAAAAACCCATATCCCGGATGAATAGCATCCGCTTTTGCTTTTCGTGCAATTTCAACGATCTGATTTAAATTCAGATATGTTTCCTGTAAATTATTTCCCTTTAAAGGATATGCCTCATCGGCCTGCAATACGTGCTCTGCCTGCCTATCGAGTTCAGAATATAAGGCAATGGTATGTATACCCAAATCTTTTGCTGTTCGCATGATTCTAAGGGCAATTTCGCCACGATTCGCTATTAATAGTCTTTTGTAGTACATTCAAATTCAATTAGTAATTAATAATTACAAATTATTAATTCTCAATTAGCCAATTAGGTTTTCGTTTCTCCAAAAATGAATTCATTCCTTCCTGACCTTCATCTGATTGGCGAAGTTCTGCAATCATTTTGGCTGTATTTTCCATCGCTTCTTCGTGATTCCAAACATTCTCCACATCGTAAAGCAATTGCTTGCAGGTAGAAACTGCAATAGGTCCACTCGATTTTAATTTTGAAATCAGATCTTCCAATTTGGCATTCAGCTTTTTATCTCTGTAAGACCAATTCACCAAACCTGCTTTCTGCGCCTCTTTCCCATCCAATCTCATTCCGGTAAGCATCAACTCTTTCGATTTGTATTCACCAACACGCTTCATCACGTAAGGAGAAATACAAGCCGGAACAATGCCGATTTTCACTTCACTTAATGAGAAAACGGTATTCTTATGTGCCAGAACAAAATCACAGGCTGCCAATAATCCATTCGCCCCGCCAATTGCAGCACCATGCACAACAGCAATAGTCGGAAACTTGCAGGAATAAACAGCATTAAAGCACATTGATAACTTATAACTCTCCAAATAGTTTTCCTGATAAGAATAATTGGCAACGCCTTTCATCCATTTTAAATCTGCTCCGGCACAAAATGATTTTCCCTTTCCCTTCATCAGCACCACACGAATGATATCATAATTCATCTTTTCAATTTCTTCAAAACAATCAATTATTTCGCCAATCATCACCTCATTAAAGGCATTGTGTATCTCGGGACGATTCAACATGATCGTTCCGATTTTATCTTCTATAGTAAATTCTATGGTTTTAAATTGTTTCATTTTCTTTTTATTTACCCCTAAATCCCCTAAAAGAGACTTAAAAAATTCAATTACATCCTAAACACTCCAAAATCAGGCTCACCAAACTCTTTATTTACTGAAGCTGCTATTCCCATTGCCAAGACTTTTCTTGTATCGGCTGGATCGATTATCCCATCGTCCCACAAACGTGATGTACTGTAATAGGCTGAACCCTCCTCTTCATATTTAGCTAAAATGCTGTTTTTCAACTGATCTTGTTCTTCCTTCGGGAATTCTTTCCCGCTTTTCTGAAGTTGTTGTTCTTTCACTTGTACCAAAACACCTGCCGCCTGTTCGCCACCCATTACCGAAATTTTGGCATTGGGCCACATAAACAACAATCTGGGTTCGTAAGCCCGTCCTGCCATTGCATAGTTTCCTGCTCCAAAAGAGCCGCCAACAATTACCGTGAATTTAGGAACCTGAGCATTTGCAACTGCATGAACCATTTTGGCTCCATCGCGGGCAATTCCTTTGTGCTCATATTCTTTTCCCACCATAAAACCAGTAATATTCTGCAGAAAGATCAATGGAATCTTACGAAAACAACACAATTCAATAAAATGTGCTGCTTTCAGCGATGTTTCAGAGAAAATAATGCCGTTGTTGGCTATAATGCCTACCGGAAAACCCATGATCTTTGCAAAACCAGTAACTATGGTTGGTGCATAACGCTCTTTAAATTCCTGAAAAGAACTTCCATCCACAATTCTGGCTATGAGCTCTCTGGCATCAACGGCCTTTTTCAGATCAATTGGAGCCAATCCGTACAATTCATCAGCAGGATACACGGGTGCTTTCACCTCTTCACGCTCCAAGCCTTTTTTTCGAACTTTCGGCATCGACTCAAATATATTTCTGCATATTTGAACCGCATGTCTGTCATTTTCAGCCAAATGATCTGCTACCCCGGAAATAGAAGTATGCATTTCAGCTCCGCCCAATTCCTCAGCAGTAACATCCTCACCTGTTGCAGCCTTCACCAATGGTGGTCCGCCAATAAAAATGGTTCCTTGTCCTTTCACAATAATGGTTTCATCACTCATGGCCGGCACATAGGCACCACCTGCGGTACACGATCCCATTACAATGGAGATTTGAGGAATTCCTTTGGCCGACATTTTCGATTGATTGAAGAAAAACCGTCCAAAATCATACTTATCAGGAAATACCTTCGATTGCTCAGGAAGAAAAACACCTCCCGAATCGACCATATAGATACAAGCTAAATGATTTTCCATGGCAATTTCCTGTGCCCGAATGTGCTTCTTGATGGTTTCCTTGATGTATGTACCGCCTTTCACCGTTGCATCATTAGCAACGATCACACACTCTCTGCCATGAATTACGCCAATACCAGTCACAATGCCTGCTGAAGGAAATTGATTTTCATATTGATCGCAGGCAGCCATTGCTGAGAGTTCTAAAAAAGGCGTATTCTTATCCAATAATAACTCAATGCGATCTCTTACCAATAACTTTCCGCGCTTCAAATGACGCTCTTTGGCTTTTTCGTCAACACCATGCATTATTGACTTTAATCGATGGCGATATTCTTTCATCAATTTCTCGTAAGACTTCTTATTATTCAAGAAATCCGCAGAGTTTACGTTTATTTTTGATTCTATTTGATTCAAAGCTATATTGTTTTTACTTCGGTTTAATCAGATCTTTTATTCTTAATTAATTCTAAAAAAATGAATTATTTTATTCAGGACACAAGATCTTGTGTCCCTACTGAATAATTACATATTTCGTCGGTACTGACCACCAACCTCGTATAAAGCATTGGTTATCTGACCTAATGTACAGAATTTGCAAACTTCCATTAAGGAGGCAAATATATTTTCATTCCTCAAGGCTGTCTCTTTCAACTCTTCCAATGCTTTTACAGCCTTTTCCTTCTGATTAGTCTGCACTAAGTCTTTAAATTTCACCTGATTGATTTTCTCTTCCTCATCGGAACGAATAACTTCCTTTGGCTGAACTGTAGGAGAACCTTTTGAGCTTAAAAATGTATTCACACCAACAATTGGTAATTCACCACTATGCTTCAAACTCTCATATTGAAGAGATTCTGATTGTATTTTGCCTCTTTGATACATGGTTTCCATAGCTCCCAATACACCGCCGCGCTCCGTTAATCGATCAAATTCTACCATGACAGCTTCCTCAACCAAATCGGTTAATTCTTCGATAATGAATGATCCCTGCAAAGGGTTCTGGTTTTTGGCTAAACCAAGTTCTTTATTAATGATTATTTGTATCGCCATTGCCCTTCTTACCGACTCTTCGGTTGGTGTCGTGATAGCCTCATCGTAAGCATTCGTATGAAGCGAATTACAATTATCATAAATTCCGGTTAAAGCCTGCAATGTAGTTCGGATATCGTTGAATTCGATTTCTTGTGCGTGCAGCGATCTGCCCGAAGTTTGGATATGATATTTCAGTTTTTGGGAGCGATTATTGGCCTTATATAAATATTTCATGGCCTTCGCCCATATTATTCTCGCTACCCTACCGATTACCGTATATTCCGGGTCCATTCCATTGGAGAAAAAGAAGGAAAGATTCGGTGCAAAATCATCAACCTTCATACCTCTTGAAATGTAATATTCAACCAAGGTAAATCCGTTTGATAATGTAAAAGCCAATTGAGTAATCGGGTTGGCTCCTGCCTCCGCAATATGATATCCGGAAATAGAAACCGAATAAAAATTCCGAATCTGATTTTCGATGAAATACTGCTGAATATCTCCCATCATTTTCAGAGCAAAATCAATAGAAAATATACAGGTATTCTGCGCCTGATCCTCTTTCAGCATATCTGCCTGAACCGTTCCCCGAATCTTACAAATGGTTTCTTCCTTAATTTTCTGATAAACCTTAGCAGGCAATACCTGATCTCCGGTTGTTCCTAACAACAACAGTCCCAATCCGTTATTTTCTTTTGGCAAATCGCCTACATAATAGACTCTGTCTTTCCCAGAGAAGATTACTTCAAGTTTTACTTTAACCTCTTCTTCCAGTCCATGTTCCCGAATATATTTCTCACATTCCTGATCGATAGCTACATTCATGTAATAGGCTACCAACATTGGAGCCGGCCCATTAATCGTCATGGATACCGAAGTTTTCGGATCGCACAAATCAAAACCGCTGTATAGTTTCTTGGCATCATCCAATGAAGCGACAGAAACTCCGGCATTACCAACTTTTCCGTAAATATCCGGCCGGTAATCAGGATCTGCACCATACAAAGTAACCGAATCGAATGCGGTTGATAATCGAACTGCAGGCTGACCAGCCGCCAAATAATGAAATCGCTTGTTCGTTCTTTCGGGAGTTCCTTCTCCTGCAAACATTCTTGTTGGGTCTTCCCCTTCCCGTTTGAACGGGAAAACACCTGCTGCGTAAGGAAATTCACCGGGAACATTTTCTTTTAGATTCCATTTTACGATATCGCCCCAACTTCTATAGCTCGGCAATACGATTTTAGGGATTCTGGTCTGCGAAAGAGTTTCAAAATGTGTTTCCACCAATAACTCCTTACCACGAACTTTATATTTGAAAATATCCTCTTTGTATCTTTTTTTCTTTTCTTCCCAGGAATCTATAATATTCTGATGCTTAAAATCTTTCGAAAGAGATTGTTTTTTTCCTAATAAAGCATCCTTAACGCCATCATCTTCAAATATTTCAATAGACTTATCTAAAGCATACAATTGATCTGCTAATTCAGATTGCTCTTCCACCTTTCTGTTGTATCTTCTTACGGTTTCGGAGATCTCTGAGAGGTATCTTACCCTGGCTGGTGGTACAATTTCTATCTTTTGACTCGCCTCAAGAAGAGGTTTTCCATTCTGAGCAAATCCGGTAGCATTACTTGAGTTTAAAAACTGAATTAAGGCGTGATAAAGCTCGTTTACGCCATGATCGTTAAACTGAGAGGCCACTGTTCCATAAACCGGCATATCGTCCGGATTTCGATCCCAGAGGAGGTTGTTTCGTTGATATTGCTTTTTCACATCGCGCAAAGCATCCTGTGCCCCTTGCTTATCGAATTTGTTGATGGCAATTAAATCAGCAAAATCAAGCATATCGATCTTCTCCAACTGTGTTGCCGCCCCAAATTCGGGCGTCATCACATACACTTTCACATCGCTGTGATCCACAATTTCAGTATCCGACTGTCCAATTCCTGAACTTTCAAGAAAAATACAATCAAATCCTGCCGATTTCATTAAAATCAAAGCATCATCAACATGTTTAGACAATGCCAGATTGGCACGGCGTGTAGCCAAAGATCTCAAATAAATGTTCGGATGATGAATGGAATTCATTCGGATTCGATCACCAAGCAATGCACCTCCACTCTTTTTCCTTGAAGGATCTACAGAAAGAATTGCCAGTTTCAATTCAGGATAATCGATCTGAACCCTGCGAATCAGTTCGTCCGTTAAGGAAGACTTTCCGGCACCACCTGTACCTGTAATTCCAATTACGGGCGTGTGATTGACCTTAGCGCTGTTCTTCAATTCAAGATACAAATCCGAATCCTGAAGCAGATCATGTTCAGCCAAGGTGATTAACCTTGATAGTAAATTAACATTTTCACTTGTAATTTCTGATGCTTTTGGCAAATCAAAATCATTCAATGAGTAATCCGATTGCTCCAAAACCTCATTAATCATTCCCTGCAAACCAAGGTTACGACCATCATCAGGAGAATACAAACCAGCAATTCCGTAAGCTTCCAATTCTTTAATTTCAGATGGTAGAATAACTCCTCCGCCACCTCCAAAAATTTGAATGTGTCCGGCATTTTTCTGTTGCAATAAATCATACATGTACTTAAAGAATTCCATATGTCCACCCTGGTAAGAGCTTATGGCAATGGCTTGTACATCTTCCTGAATAGCACAATCTACAATCTCTTCGGCAGAGCGGTTGTGTCCCAAATGAATCACTTCAGCACCCGAAGCCTGAATAATTCTTCGCATGATATTAATCGATGCATCATGGCCATCGAAAAGCGAAGTTGCTGTTACAATTCGAACCGTATTTTTAAGCTTGTATGTCGTATTTGCTGTCATGCTTTAGTTGTAAAGTCTATAAGTTCAAGGCTTTCTCAATAATTTCTGCTATGTCTAAATTTTGCAATTCCGCTTCTTTGTTCTTTAATTTAATTCCATCCGTCAACATAGTCATGCAAAACGGACAAGCTGATGCAACTTTATCTACTTTCCGCTCGATAATCTCCTCGGTACGCTCAATATTGACTTCCTTATCTCCTTTTTCAGCTTCCTTAAACATTTGAGCACCTCCTGCGCCACAGCACAGACCGTAGCTTCTCGCCCGTTTCATCTCTTTCACTTCCCCAAAAACTGCTTTCACAACATTTCTCGGTGCATCATATATTCCATTTCCTCTTCCCAGATAACATGGATCGTGATAAGTGATGGTTTCGCCTTTAAATGGATTGTTCTCCAGTTTCAGTTTCCCTGTTCGAATCATCTCATCTAAAAACACCGCGTAATTGATCACCTCGTAGTTTCCACCCAAGTCAGGATATTCATTTTTCAATGTATTGTAGCAGTGCGGACAAGTACAGATGATCTTCTTCACCTCGTATCCATTAAGAATTTCAATATTTTGCATGGCTTGCATCTGAAAAAGCATTTCGTTCCCGGCACGCTTAGCAGCATCGCCAGTACAACTTTCCTCTTTCCCTAAAACAGCATAACTTACACCAAGATGATTCAATATTTTTGCAAATGCCCGTGCAACTTTCTGATATCTGTCATCGAAAGCTCCGGCACAACCAACCCAATACAAATATTCAGGCTTTTCACCTTTCGCTGTTACATCCGCCATTACAGGCACATCTATTTTTGTTTCTATTGTCATTTCAAAACAGTAATTAAAGTACAACTTATCTTAAAATACATCAATCAACTTCACAACAACTAGTTAAAATAATTATTCAGTCCATTTCATTCTATCCTCGGGAGAGAATTGCCAGGGTGCACCATTGTTCTCAATGTTTGCAAACATGACATTTAATCCAGCTGGCGCTGCGGATTCCTCCATCACCAAATACCTTCTCATATCCATAATTAAATTAGGATGACTAATATCTATCGGACATTCCTGAGCGCAGGCATTGCAGGTTGTACAAGCCCAAATCTCTTCTTCGGAAATGTAATCGCGCAAGAGTGATTTATTATCTTCCTTGCCTGCAATTGCCAAGGGTCCTTTCTCATCCATTCGCTTTCGCAGATCAACAAATATTTTCCTTGGAGACAAAAGCTTTCCTGTTATATTAGCAGGACAGACATCCGTACATCGGCCACACTGTGTGCAGGATAAGGAATCCATGTAATTCTTCCAGCTCACATCTTCAACGTCTTTAACTCCAAAACGGGCTACTTCTGCATTTTCGTCATAGGCAGTTTCCGGATCAAGCATTAGCTTCACTTCACGGGTTATACTTTCTAAATTTGGATATTTTGTAATTGGTTCCAAATTCGCCAGAAACACATTAGGGATAGATAGAAAAACATGAAAATGCTTCGAATAAGGCAGATAATTAGCAAATGTGAATATCAATAAAATGTGCACCCACCATCCCGGCTCTTGAAGCCAGCTAAAATCCCAGCCGAATAAATTCACCAAAGTGGCAGAAACAGGATAAACGCCTTCATATCCATTTGGATGATTGCTAATGTATCCCATATTGAAACAAATCAGGGAAACCATTAAAAATCCAATAAAGAATAAGGACAATTGAGCATCCCAATTGGCTTTGGAAGTCATTTCCACTCCAGAAAAGCGTTTCACCTTTAAAAACATTCTGCGAATGCTGAAAAGCTTGATAAAAATGATAATCAACAAGGCAAATACATCTCCGGAAGCTATCACCACATCATAAAACCATCCTGTAAAGGCAAAAGCCCTGTCCAATCCGCTAACGCCATCCACAACCATCTCGATACTGCCAAGAGTGATCACTAAAAAACCCCAAAACACCAATGCGTGCATCAAACCAATGACAGGCTTCCGAAATATTTTGGCTTGCCCAAATGCCACATTCAAAGTATGGGAAATTCTCGCTCCAATATTTTTAATTGGATAAGCTGGCTTTGTCAAGCGAAAGAATCCCCACAAACGCGTTACTGAATAGGCAAACACGCCAAATGTGATCAATAATGTGATGATGAAGAGGATTTGTTTTATCATGATTCAATAATTAATATAATTAGTAACAAACACTTAGCACTCTTTCACAGGCTTATTATTATTTTGAATTTCGAACTGCTTCTGTCAATTTTGGCAATACTTCCATAACATCACCAATGATCCCATAATCAGCAACACCAAAAATAGGTGCTTCCGGATCTGTGTTAATGGCAACAATACATTTGCTCCTGCTGATACCTGCAACGTGCTGTATTGCGCCGGAAATACCTGCTGCGAAGTATAAATTCGGTGCTATTACTTTCCCTGTTTGTCCAACATGCTCCTCATGTCCGCGCCATCCTTCATCCGAAACCGGACGTGAACAAGCCGTTGCTGCTCCCAACACGTCTGCAAGCTCTTCCACAACACCCCAATTATCGGGACTTCTCATCCCTCTACCAGCCGAAACAACAATATCTGCATCAGCAAGGTTCACTTTATTTGTCTGCTTTTCTTCCTCCAGAACCTGAATTTTAAAAAGAGCAGCATCCAAATGCGACGAAAATTCTTCAATCGATACATCAACCTGATCTTCGATAAAACCAAAACAATTTTTAGCAATGGTTATCACTTTTACGGGTGAATCAATTTGAACATATTCTAAGGCTTTTCCTGAAAAAGCACCTTTTTTAACTACAAACGGATTCATCGATATCGGAAGTTCCAAAACGGCAGATGCCATTCCTGCTTTCATTTTAACTGAAATTCTTGGAGCTATGGCTTTACCACTCTCATTATCGCTCATAACAATTGTGTCTGCGCCTTCTTTTTCTGCTAATTCAGAAATTACCTGAGCATAAACACGGCTTGTTAACGTATTCATTTGAGAATCATTCACGGAAATAATTCTCTCCGCACCATATTTCCCCAAACTTTTTAATTCTTCCTCCTTTACCTCGCCAATAGAAACAACAATAAGCTGTGTATTTAATTGGCTGGCTAAGTTTTTCGTATAGGATACCAATTCATAGGTGGAATTCTTAAATTTCCCGTTCCAATTTTTGGCAAATGCAATTACTGACATAAGCTTTTCTTTTAGATATGAGATAATAGATCTTAGAAATGAAACTAAATTCACAATCAAAATCCATCAACATTTATTAATTATTATAATTATATCACTTACAATACCTTAGCTTCGTTTTTCAACAGCTTAACCAACTCTTCAACATTCTCTAGATCAATCATTTTACAAGCTCCTTTGGCTTTTGGCAATTCAAATTTTATCGATTTAGTCAGCATTTCCATCTCTGTTGCCGCTATCACCTCCAAAGGTTTCTTACGTGCCATCATTATTCCACGCATAGCAGGAATCCTTGGTTCCTTTGCAATTCCTTTCTGAACTACAGCAACCAATGGTACTCCGGTCTTTATTTTTTGCTTTCCTCCTGGAATAGCCCGATAAAGAATAACATCATCACCATCAAGATTTACACTGGTTACAGACGAAACTCCAGAATAATCCATAAACTCTGCAATCATTGCACCTACTGATGATCCATTGTAATCGCTTGATTCTATTCCACTAAAAACAATATCGAATGGATTCTCCTTTAGATATGATGCAATTTGTCCGGCCACATAGTATGCATCTGCTGCACAGGCATCAATACGAAACGCCTTATCAGCACCAATAGCAAGTGCTTTTCGTAAGGTTGCATCAGTTTGCGCACCGCCGACATGAATCACACAAACCTCATCTACCGAATTGCCGGCATCCTCTTTCAATTCCAAAGCCCGGGTTAATGCCAGCTCATCCCATGGATTAATGATCCACTGAACACCTGAGTCATCAAACAGAGTATTATCTTCCTTGAATTTCACTTTAGTTGTGGTATCAGGAACGTTACTTATACAGACCAGTATCTTCATATGCATTTATTTTTTGTATCCGGTACCGAAATAGTAGTGTAAAAACTAATTCCGGCTACAGCAGTTTATATTAACAATCAACTTAAACTATCTATTCATTAAAAATACGTCAAGAAACTTACTAAGAACATTTTACAACAAGTAAGAATGTATTGCAAGCATTCTATTAATCCATTAATCCTCTTGAAATTACAATCTTTTGAATCTCAGAAGTACCTTCGTAAATCTGAGTTAATTTTGCATCACGCATTAAGCGTTCTACATGATATTCCTTTACATATCCGTATCCTCCGTGAATCTGAACTGCCTCAGTGGTTACCTTCATTGCAGTTTCGGCAGCATATAATTTAGCCATGGCACTTGCCTGTCCGTACGGTTTGCCCTGATCTTTTAACCAGGCTGCTTTTAAACAGAAAAAGCGCGCAGCCTCAATCTCAACGGCCATATCGGCTAATTTAAATGCGATTGCCTGATGATGAATAATCTCTTTCCCGAAAGCTTTTCTTTCCTGAGCATATTTTAATGCCAGCTCGTAGGCTCCGGAAGCAATTCCAAGAGCCTGAGAAGCAATCCCTATTCTACCGCCTTCCAGCGATTGCATAGCCAGTTTAAATCCAAAGCCTTCTTCACCCAAACGATTTTCCTTTGGGACTTTAACATTATTGAACATTACGGAACAGGTATCTGATGCCCGCATTCCCATTTTATTTTCATGTGGTCCAACAGTAATCCCTTCCGATTTGGAGTCGACAAGCAAAGCATTAATTCCCTTGTGTTTTAATTCGGGATGGGTTTGAGCCATTACAATGTAAGTAGAAGCCGTTTTGCCGTTTGTAATCCAATTTTTTGTACCATTTACCAGATAATGGTCTCCCATATCAACAGCAGTAGTTCTTTGTGAAGTTGCATCAGAGCCTGCTTCAGGTTCCGATAACAGGAAGGCTCCTATTTTCTCACCCCGGGCCATTGGTTTTAAGAATTTCTGTTTTTGTTCTTCTGTACCATACTTTTCAACCCCCCAACAAACCAATGAATTGTTTACCGACATGATTACAGAAACCGAGGAATCGACCTTTGAAATTTCTTCCATTGCCAAAACATAGGATATGGTATCCATTCCACCACCATCGTATTCCAATCCAACAAGCATTCCCAGAAAACCTAAATCCGCCAAACGTTTCACCTGCTCAGTTGGATACTCTGATTTCTCATCTCGTTCAATTACTCCGGGTAACAGCTCGCGTTGTGCAAAATCCCGTGCAGCATCCCGTATCATTAACTGCTCTTCGGTAAATTCAAAATTCATAGTTTTAATTTTTAGGTGTGATATTAAAAGCTATTAGCTGATAGTAATTAGTTTTTAGCTGATTTACATGATGTAACAATTTAATTATTCAGTAATACATCCATTTATTCCCCCCGTTTGTAAACAACAGCAACTAAAGACTTATCATCTCCCCCCATATTCACAGACATTGCATAGGGTCTTTCCTTGATGATTTCAATTTGTGCCTCTCCGGCATTCCCTGTTAATTGCTCCCAAATAGTTACAGCCTGATGAACTCCGGTAGCTCCGGTTGGATGCCCCCAACCAATTAAACCACCCGTTGTGTTTACTGGTATTTTCCCGCATCTGGAGGTGTGACCCTCCAAAACAAATTCAGGACCTTTTCCTTCTTCGGCTAAACCAATAGCCTCAATAGCCATTATTCCGGCAATAGAGAAACAATCATGAACTTCCACAGTTCCTAACTGATCAATAGTAATCCCAGCCATTCGCATCGCTTTTTCTACGGCCACCTTCATGGTCGTTAAACCGGTCATTACCTCTGGTTTTTGAGTGATATCTGCTGCAACATGAGCGAAACCAACAATTTCAACTGCATCTTTTGCATTTAATCCAATTCTTTTTAATCCTTCCTCTGACACTATTGCGATCGCCGAAGCTCCGTCGGAAACTTTAGAGCAATCAAAAACATTTAAATGATCCACAAATGCTCTTGGATTTACAGGAGTGTTTGCTGTCCCTTCCAAATCCATATTTGTATTATGAAATTCCTGTGCTGTTTTGCACAAACGTGCATTTTCAATAGCATTGCAATACCACTTCGCCATGGCTTTGCGGGTAATTTCCCTGCCAAATTTCTCGTAGTAAGCACCTGCCCGGTCACTAAACACACCCGGAAAAAAGTATGCATGTCCCTCTTTACGTGTTTTTTGCCATCCGGCACCAGCCAGAACATCCGCTCCATACATGGCTTTCATGCTATTCTGAACTTCAAAACCAAGAGCAAGCACCACATCAGCCGTTTCTGCAAGAATCGATTTCATTCCTGTAGTCAGCGCTAAACCGCCTGATGCACAAGCACCTTCCACGCTAACGGATGGTTTGTACTTCAATCCCGCATCAATCATTGGCAAAAAAGCAGGCAAATTGGCTTGCTTATTAAAGCGCGAAGCCATAAAATTCCCGATTACTCCTTCATCAACATTTTTAGCACCGCCAATCATTTTTAAAGTTGCCTGACCGGCTTCCTGAATATAGTGTTCCAGACCAGGACGAGGCTTCTTGGGATGAAATTCATTTCTGCCGGTTCCCATCGAAATGGTATTGTAACCGGCCAGCATGTATATTTTTTTGCGTAAAACGTTCATTCTTTATAAATATGAGATAACAGATATGAGATGTGAGTGAGAAAAATTTCAGAACATCAGATAATCATCTAGTATCGGTTACAAATAAAATTTCGGCAATCCAGTAAATCAAACATTAATTCAGTGTTAAAAGCGAGATCTGTTTTATGAATCTCACTTCTAACATTTATAATCCAGTTTAAAAATAATCGTTAATAGGTCCGTAGGCATGGAAGAAACCTGTTTGCAAAACAGTGTTTACATCGGCTTTTGATTCCGCAACTTTTGTATCAACAAGCATCAGACCAATTGCTTTGGAATTTTTACCGTACGCAATCGCCAAATTCGCGCCAACACTATCTATTTGATGCAGTTCATTAAAAAACTTCTTTAAATGATCGGCTTTCTTCACATCACGAACAACAGATTTCCAATAGATTTTAAGCGTTGGCAGTTCTCCCAGTAAGGCAGCACAATCCATTTCAATATTCTCAGTTGGAACGTACTTCGCGTTTTCCAAATCATAAACTTCTGTAATTCTACCTTTCTGATATTTGAAAATACCGTTCTTTTGAGAACCATCAGCGAACTGACCACCTTTCACTTCGTTATCAAACAATTGATTCAAGGCTGCATGTGATAATTTTTCATTCGGAAATGAGGGCTGCATACTCTCCAAAATAAATCGGGTAACATCAATTCCCACATAATCCAGCAATTGGAAAATTCCCATTGGCCGCACCAGCAAATCCCGGCTTATGGTATCAATTAAGAAAAAGGCCTTTGCCCATCCTTCTGTTTTTGCTAATTCTTCTGCCAATTTAAGCGCATACAAAGCATCACGCATAAAGTGACCATTTCCTATAAAACCGGCAACATCTCTTGACTGAACGACAATTTTGCGCATCGATTTGGCTAAATTCACCGAAAAGGCAGCTAAATCATCATTCGTATGATCCGTTTTAATGATCTCCAGCAATTTTTGAATTACCGGAGGATTGTAAAAATGATAACCAATGATATCACCTTTCAATCCAGCTTCCTTTTCGATTTCACCAATTGGAATGGATGAAGTATTGGTTAAAAACCAAGCATCAGGATTATTTTTTTTGATTTGAGAAAACAATTTTACTTTTAGAGCTTTATCCTCTTTTATGGCTTCAAATATCAATTGAGAGTCATAAGCAGTTTCTATACGGGTTGATGTTTGTATCATCTCCATCACATCATATACAAACTGACTGATAATCTCATCATTATCAATCAAATCCTCACGATCCTCGTACCAGGTTCGTAATTCAACTATATTTTTTTCTGCGTGCTTTACCAATTGTGATTTTACGTAACCCAATAAGCTGTTTAAAGCTGATTGTGATACATCAACAGCGTTTAAGACAAAGTCCTTATCTTCTTTTTGGCCAATTTTTAATTTGGCCATTTCAAAAGATAATAAAACAAGAATACCGCTTCCCATTTTTCCTGCGGCACCCAATACACTAACATTTTCCATTTTTCGGATCAAATCCATATTGTTTATTGTTTAAATTTTGATTTTACGATTATTTGATGTGATACATGTTTCCCATTTGAGCTAAATCAAAAACCCATCTGCACTTCCTGCTTATTGTTCCAAGAACAATAAACCTCCCTACAATTTTTGATTGTTACCAGTTTGGTTTTCGCTTCTCTAAAAAGGCGCTTATGCCTTCTTCCCTTTCGGTCTGATCCTCCTTAAAAAGACGGCCAAATTCTTTGGATTCCATTTTGCCTGCATCTTTGCCCGACAACTCCAAACCTTCGCGAACCATTTCTTTAATTAACCGCACGGCATTGGAACCTTTAGAGGCTATTTTTCCGGCCAAATCCAAACTCACTTCGAGAAGTGTTTCGGGTGGCGCCAATTTCTGAACCACTCCCAATTGATAGGCTTCTTCAGCTGTTATGCCTTCTCCAAGCATCATAAGATACATGGCATTTCCGGCTCCAACCAAACGCGGCAATCTTTGTGTACCGTTAAATCCGGGTATCAGACCCAAATTCACTTCAGGCAAACCCAACCTGGCTTTCTCACTGGCTACACGTATATCACATGATAGTGCCAATTCCAACCCTCCCCCAAGGGCAAAACCATTAATTGCAGCAATAACCGGTATCTCCAAATTAGCAATCTGATCAAAAACCTGTTTTCCTATTTCAGAAAAATCATAGGCTGCCTGCGGAGAATATTCCTGCATGGCTTTAATATCAGCACCGGCAACAAAGGCTTTGCCCTCTCCCGTAATTACTAATACTCTAATGCTTTGGATAATTTCTTTGCTGTTAAAAAAACAGTCCAGCTCTTTAAAAACACCCTCATTTAAGGCGTTCAAGGCTTCAGGACGGTTAAGAGTCAAAATTCCTATTTTGTCTCTTTTTTCAAATTTTAAATAATTAAAGTGCATGTGTATATAATTCAATTATAGTTGCCACATGGAACTTATCATGCTTTGAATTTTAAAATAGAATTCACAATTATTCAAAGATGAAGGTTTCATAGGTGTGTTATTAGATGTTTTTTCATCTACATATCTAAATATAATAAAAACTCTTAACTTTCAAAAGGTAAGATTTCTGACTGACACGACTTTAGCTCACACCCCCAACATTTACAAGGCTTTAAGAAAATAAAAAAAGTCAAAAAAAGACCCTTAATTCTTTTTCTACACCTTAGTATAATAAAAAAGCCTGATCCGTTAAACGAATCAGGCTCTATATCATGAAATTATAAATTAAACGACGATTTTCTTATGCCATATTGTGGTAAACATTCTGAACATCGTCATTGTCTTCGAGTTTCTCCAGCAATTTTTCAACATCAGCAACTTGTTCCTCCGTTAATTCTTTAGTATCCATTGGAATTCTTTCGAAACCTGATGAAATTACCTCAATTTCGTTTTCTTCCAGGTAAGCTTGTATTTTTCCAAAATCAGGGAAATTACCGTAAAGCATAATTCCTTCGTCTTCTGCAAATACCTCTTCAACTCCTATGTCGATTAATTCGAACTCCAACTCTTCAATATCCTGACCTTTGTTTTCAATCTGAAAATGACATTTGTGTTCAAACATGAATTCAACACTACCGGCAGTACCTAAACTACCTTTGCATTTTGAAAAATAAGAACGAACATCTGCTACCGTTCTGGTGTGGTTATCGGTTGCAGTTTCAACTAAAACAGCAATACCATGCGGAGCATATCCTTCGTAAATAATTTCCTTATAGTCCTTCTGATCTTTAGAAGTTGCTTTTTTAATTGCTCTTTCAACATTATCCTTAGGCATGTTTACTGCCTTCGCATTTTGAATAACTGCACGCAAACGAGAATTCGTTGCCGGATCAGGGCCACCTTCTTTTATTGCCATCACGATATCTTTTCCTATTCGTGTAAAGGCTTTGGCCATCTTATCCCAACGCTTAAACTTTCGCGCTTTCCTAAATTCAAATGCTCTTCCCATAATTTATGTATATAATATTTTGCGCAAAAATAGCACATGTTATTCAATCTGTAAAACGAAAGTACATTTTTTTTAAAATAGTAAATGAAGTTTGGGTAAAAGAGTGAATTATAAATGTTGTGTTTCAATGATTTATTTACAGCACAAATTGCATTTCATTTTTTCTGTTTTCGGTCCCTCTACGCAACTATAAAGCATGAAAAAGCTCATTGTTTGAATGAGCTTGAATTCGTATTTTTAGCGATACATAGTCAAACAAATAACAACCCTAATCAAATGAAAAAGATGATCATTCTGTTTTCTGCAGCATTACTGCTGTCCTCCTGCGGAAATCAAGTAAAAATGGATAAAAAGGCAGATGTCTCTGCTATTTCGGCCAAAACCATAGCTCAGGTAACTGATGAGCTTGGAAATTCAAATGCAGGCACAAACAAATCCCTTATGGAAAAAGGCGTAAAACATGCCGCCAACCTTTGGCGCGACAGTGATGGCTCAGAAGAAGATTTTAAAACCTTCTGTAAAGAAAACTATATCTCCGATCAGGAGGAAAGAGAACTTGTTTTTCAAAAGATTTCAAGAAACATTGAGATCATCACCGGTAATTTCAACAAAATTACTCTTGAGTTACTGGAACCGGTGCACTTGAACACCTTCGAACAACATGCTATTGATAATGCATTTGGTGCTTACAGCGTAGATTCGCACTGGATGAATGATTTCTACCAAAATAAAATTGCTTTTATTATTGCCTTGAATTTTCCGCCCTTTAGTTTGGACGAAAAAGAAGCAAATGCTAAGAAGTGGACTCGTCAGCAATGGGCTTATGCCCGTTTGGGTGATTATTTTACAGCCCGAGTTCCTGCAGAACTTTTACAGGAAGCAGGTAAGGTTGCTGCCGAATCGGATGTTTACATTATGGATTACAACATTTATGTAGGTCATTTAACTGATGCTGAAGGAAATCGTTTCTTCCCTGAAGACAAAGTTCTTTTGTCGCACTGGAACCTGCGTGATGAGCTTAAAGCCAACTATGCCAACAAAAAGGATGGTTTAGAAAAGCAGAAGATGATTTATCAGGTGATGCAGCGCATTATCTCTCAGGAAATCCCTGAAAAGGTGATTAACAATGGGAATTTGGAATGGGATCCGTATACCAATCTGGTTTATCAGGATGGAAAAACAATTGAAGCTGCTCCTGAACCAAATGAAAGATATCAGCAAATTCTGAATAATTTCCATGCCAATAAGGCAATCGATTCTTACTATCCGGATCAGAATACCTTCATCAAAAGACAATATGATGGTGCCAAAGAAATATCTGCGGAAGCAACTGAAAAAATCTTTACGGATTTTATGCGCTCCGAGGAAACTAAAAAAGTTGGTGAACTAATTAAGCAAAGATTAGGTCGTGATTTGGAGCCTTTCGACATTTGGTACGATGGTTTTAAAGCCCGCAGCGGAATGGATGAGTCGAAACTGGATGCCCAGACCCGTAAATTGTACCCTAACGCGGTTGCTTTGGAAGCAGATTTACCAAATCTATTGGTAAAACTGGGTTACGATAAGGAAAGAGCACAATGGTTGGGTGATCATATTGCGGTTGATCCGGCAAGAGGCTCGGGACACGCCTGGGGCGGTGCTGCCAAAGGTCAAAAGGCTCACCTGCGTACCCGAATTGGTGAAAAGGGCATGGATTACAAAGGCTACAACATTGCAGTTCATGAATTTGGGCACAATGTAGAGCAAACCATATCGCTTTATGATGTAGACAATTTTGTAATGAATGGAGTTCCGAACACCGCATTTACCGAAGCTTTGGCTTTCATTTTCCAGAAAAGAGACATGTTATTGCTGGGAATTCATAACGATTCACCTCAGGAAGATGCTTTAAAAAAGCTTGATTTATTCTGGAGTGCTTACGAAATAATGGGTGTTTCGGTACTGGATATCCGCATGTGGAAATGGTTGTATGCAAATCCGGAAGCCAATTCGGCACAATTGCGCGATGCTGCTATTCGAATTGCAAAAGAAGTTTGGAATGAGTTCTACGCTCCTGTTTACGGCGTAAAAGATCAGACCATTTTAGCCGTATACTCACACATGCTGAACAGTCCGTTGTATTTATCGAACTATGCTTTTGGAAATGTAATCGAATTCCAGTTGGAGCAGCACTTAAAGGGAAAAAGCTTCCCTAACGAAATAGACCGAATCTTTAAACAAGGACGTTTGACTCCTAACCAGTGGATGGTGGAAGCTACCGGTAACGATTTATCGGCTGCACCACTATTGAATGCAGCTAAAGAGGCTTTGGAAGAATTGAAGTAATAAACGATTAAAATAGATGATTGAGACTGTTCCGCAAGGAATGGTCTCTTTTATTTTTAGGCCTAAAAAAACGTGTTTACTCCTTATCACAACTATATAATGATAAATATTGCATAAATTCAATGCTTAATCGCAATGAATACATATCGAAAAACCTGCACATTTCAAGCAAAAAGGAAAATTCCATTAAAAAACACGAAAAAATGAAAAAATATTTCAAACTCACATTAATCATTTTAATCATATTAATAATATTAGCAATTGAGCCTCTATTAGACTCAATTTTAAACATTTCAGGATTGGAAGACTCCCTGCTGATTGAGCAAAAAAACAATCTGTTAATAATCGCTTTTGCATGGCTCATAATTGAAGTAATCAAAAGAATTAAAACAATGTTTTTAAAAAGGTTTGATATCTCTAAGGAGGACAATCTTAAATCCAGAAAATTACATACACAATTCAATATTCTGGAAAAAATACTCGTATTTATGATTGTACTTTCTGCCATAGGATTGATATTGCTTTCCTTTGAGAATATCAGGAAAATTGGGATTGGAATTTTTGCCTCGGCAGGATTAGCAGGTGTTATAATAGGTATTTCGGCACAGAAAGTTGTTGGTACACTATTAGCCGGAATTCAAATTGCAGTTACGCAGCCATTCAGAATTGACGATGCTGTTCTTGTTGAAAATGAGTGGGGATGGATTGAAGAAATCAATTTAACCTACGTAGTAGTCCGACTGTGGGATCAAAGACGTTTGGTATTGCCATCAACGTATTTTTTAGAG
This sequence comes from Labilibaculum sp. K2S, assembly GCF_030372765.1. GTDB lineage: Bacteria > Bacteroidota > Bacteroidia > Bacteroidales > Marinifilaceae > Labilibaculum. The sequence continues at coordinate 59,125 of NZ_JAUCMW010000026.1, forward strand.
AAACCATTTCAAAATTGGACCCGAAATAATGCAGATATTATTGGTTCCGTTTTTTTGTACACAGACTATACAATTCCATTTGATGCTTTAAGAAAAGAACTAACAAAATTGTTAACTAAAAGTAATTTGTGGGATAAAAAAGTAAATGTTCTTCAGGTAACCGATTCGAAGGAAAATACCCTGGAAATAAGAATACTTGTAAGTGCCAAAAATTCGCCGACAGCATGGGATTTAAGAGTTTATATCCGGGAAAAAATGATTGAATTCATCCAAAACAATTACCCGAACAGCTTACCTAAAACAAGAATAACTATTACTGATAAAAACAGCACAGAAACACAAGGTCACGATTAAAGCAGTTGACCGTAAAATATGACTTTTACATGTAATAATCTGGTAGCTTTAAATGATACAGAGACTGTCCCGCAAGGGATGGTCTCTTTTCGCTTTTACTTGATTTGCATGCGTTCTGATATGAATTTCAAATTTAAATTGCTTGCTTCTTGAGAGGAAGCACCGGAAAGACAATAAAATAGGATTCAGTTGAAAGTACAGATCAACCTACTATTCTCTGTGCAACTCTGCGCCTTCTGTGGTAGAAAAATCTGATAAATAATACATAGAAGAAATTAAAATAGAATTGAGCACGGAGAACACAGAAAAAAAACAACAAAATAGTTTTCGTTCATGCCTTAGTTTGAGTAAACATTTAACCGTTGGAACTATCATAAAAAACCTTTACTTTCAGTGCCGATTATGAACGATAAGATAACAAGCTGATATGATAAAAACCAAAATATACCAATTCCCTGCTGGACTTATTAGTGCCGGATTTATTAATAAGGTGGAAAAAAAACACAATTGTCCTCATTGTGGTAAAGAAATTAACAAATAAAAAAAGTGACTAACAAAAAATCATTAATCCCAAACCCTAAATAAATCAATACAAATGGAACCAGTATTCTTCTTTATTATTTTTGCAATTGTCATTACTGTTTTACTATCAGCAGTTTTTTTCAGTAAAAAAGCCATTATTAAACGAAAGCTAAAAAAATCGGAACTTCGGAAAATTGCAGATTTTAAAAATAGTGAGCTGGCTACAATTGTAGGAACTGTTGAATTTGTTGATGCTCCCCTTCTATCTCCTCTTTCAAACCGTGAATGTTCTTATTACTATGTGCATGTTGAGCAAAAAGTGGCATCAGGCAAAAGTTCAAAATGGGAAACGATTATTGAGGAGGAAATATCGAACAAATTTTTAATTAAGGAAGATGCTAACTATGCATTTATAAATGACGATCGAATTAAATCTTATATCGTTCAGGACCAAAGCTATTCTACCGGATTTTTTACCGATGCTACCGAAAATCTTGAAAACTATCTAAACAGTAAAGGATATAAAAGTGAGGGCTCTTGGGGCTTTAATAAAACACTTCGGTACAAAGAAGGAATTCTTGAGCAGGGAGAAAAAGTAGCTGTATTTGGAAAGGGAGAATGGAAAGATGCTGCAAAATTGAACCTGCCTGAAAAGTATGGACAGATTCTTGCAATTACATCCAGTAACGAGGATGCCATCTACTTAAGCGATGATCCTGATACTACAGTAAAGAATGTCACAAAAAGGAGTTCTTCGGAAAAACCCAATACAAACACCAGAAAAAGTCGTTATAGAAAATAAGCTGCGGATTTCACTATTGAATGTGGTTAAGGAGAATTTAAAAGCAACAATAAAACTCAAAATACAAACAAGAGCACAAGGCTTACCGTACAAACATTTATCTTGCACATTTATAAAAGTTTCAAGCAAATAAAAAATGACCAACAACACCCCTACCTATCAGGATCTGGAAAAAGAAATAATCAAATTAAAGCTTGAATTAAAAATTCAGGATAAAATGATTAATACTATTCCTAATCCGTTGTTCGTAAAAAACAAAGATTTTATCTATACTAATTGCAATGATGCTTTTGCAGAGTATCTGGGTTTACCCAAATCAAAAATTATAAATTCAAGTGTTTACGATATTGCTCCAAAGGAACTTGCTGACAAATATTACCTTGCGGATTGCGAATTACGTGACAGTCCGAAAAATCAAACCTATGAATGCAATGTGAAATATGCTGACGGAACTTTGCATGATATCATTTTTCATAAGGCCAATATAATCGATGAAAAAAATGAGTTTTGTGGAATTGTTGGCATCATGCTTGACATCTCAGAACGTAAAAATGCAGAACAAACTCTAAAAGAAAACCAAAAGAATTTACTGGAACTAAATGCAACAAAAGACAAACTTTTTTCAATAATCGCGCACGATTTAAGAACGCCGTTTACTAGTATCTTAGGATTTTCGGAACTGCTGATTGAAGACGCAAAAGATTTTAATGAGTTAGAAACGGAAGAGTATTTAAAATTGATAAATACAACTGCCAAAAGCACACTAATTTTACTTGACAATTTATTGAATTGGGCCAAATCACAAAGCCGACAAATAATTTATAAGCCAAAAAAATATATTTTATCATCCATTATCGAAGAGACAATAAAAAATTCCAATTCAACGGCAAAAATTAAAAACATATCTATAAATCAGATTCAAACTGATGAGATTGCGGTTAATGCCGATGAAAACATGATGAAAACTGTTTTACGAAATCTTATTTCCAATGCAATCAAATTCACAAACCCAGGAGGAAGTATTACCGTTTCTGCAATTCCGAAACACAAGTATGTCGAGATTTCTGTTTCGGATAATGGAGTCGGGATTAAAAACGAAACTCTTAAAAAGCTATTTGATATTTCTGAAAACACAACTACCAAAGGCACAGAAAAGGAAAACGGATCTGGCTTGGGATTGATTCTTTGCAAAGAATTTGTGGAAAAACACAAGGGTGACATTTGGGCTGAAAGCGAAATAGGAAAAGGGAGTATTTTTAAATTTACCCTGCCTTTATACAACTCAAAATAAAGTGCAAACAAGTTATAAGCAAATAAAAATCGTATTCTTCATTTTTTTCTAAAAACAATACTAATTTAATTTTTACAGACAATGTCAGATGTTTACAGATACTCTATTTTGAAGGATCTTGGTTTAATTATTCAATATCATCAAAACAATATCACTAAAAACAAGATGCAACAGCTAAAGAGTGATATTATTAATGATAAAGATTTTAATCCTAAGTTTGGTTTTATTGTTGATCTTAGAAATGCGTATATAAATTTGACAGAAGATGAGTTGTTGGAATATGGCAATTGGGTGAAAGCAAACGTAAAGCTAACAGGACTAATGCGACTTGTTTTATTAACCTCTACCCCCGACCATGTGACAAAAACAATCCTATTCACTTTAAACGAAAACATATCACCACTTCATTACAAAACATTCAGCACCGTAGAGGCCTCAATTAGATGGCTTAACATTGACAATTGCCATTTGAACTATGTGACAAAAGAAATCGAAAAATTATTTGTCGACCAATAATCTATTTTTGTCCTCCACTGTTCCAAAGAAATATTCAGTATAAAAGTATTTATCATGGGCAACCAATAAAAGATGTCGCAGACAAAGATAATTCCGACTAATTTTCTTATTATTAGGAATTGTTTTAAATAGTGATATTCAAGAATGACTGCAACAGATACATCGAATGTTCCGAAAGGAAAAATAAATAAAAGTGGTTTACAAAGTGCCTTTAGACTTTACAAATACATTAAACCATACCGGGGACAATATTTTTTAGGGATCTTTTTCTTATTGGGTTCCAGTTTGGCGAGTTTGGCTTTCCCAAAGCTATTAGGCGATTTGGTGAACTCAGGCAATACTACTACACTGGGGCAAAGTTTGAATCAAACTGCTGTTTTAATTGTCTGTGTATTGATTCTTCAAGCCACCTTCTCCTATTTCCGCATTGTATTGTTTGTGAACGTAACAGAGAGATCTTTAGCCGCACTGAGGCAAGCAACCTACCGCCATTTAATAAAACTTCCATTGCAATTTTTTGAACGGCGAAGAGTGGGAGAACTCAATAGCAGAATATCGGCAGATGTGGTGTTGCTGCAGGAAACCATGACCAGCACTTTGGCTGAATTCATCCGCCAGATTATCGTAATAACAGGCGGTATTACCCTTTTGGGGATTATCTCGATAAAGCTTACCGCCTTTATGCTGATTACACTGCCGCCAACCATGATTGTTGCCAGGTTTTTTGGCCGGTTTATCCGCAAATTTTCCAAAGATGTGCAAACCAAGCTGGCCGATTCAAACACAATTATTGAAGAAACCCTGCAAGGCATACAAAGCGTGAAAGCTTTTACCAATGAATATGTTGAAATTGCACGCTACAAAAAAAAGACCTTGGAAATGGCCGATTTGGGCATGACCCGAGGCAAATACAGAGGAGCATTTTCCTCTTTTATTATTCTCGGACTTTTTGGTGCCATTGCTGCTATGGTGTGGCAAGGCTCCCGTTTACTGCAGGCGGGTGAAATGCAGGCCGGAGATTTATTTTCCTTTGTTATTTATTCTGTGTTTGTAGGCGGCACTATCAGCGGATTGGCCAATGTATATACCAACATTCAGAAATTTATTGGTGCCACCGAAGACCTGTTTAAGATTTATGATGAAGAACCTGAAGACATTCAGGACATCAACGAAATTGATCCGAAATATAAAATGCAGGGAGAAATCAGCCTGAAGAATTTAAATTTTGCCTACCCTTCGAGAAGCGAACAGGCTGTTTTAAACAATATCAATTTAAAAATAGAAAGCGATAAAATGATTGCTTTGGTTGGGCATAGCGGCGCTGGGAAAAGCACCATGGCCTCACTCCTTCTGTTGCTGCACAAGCCACCTAAGAACAGCTTATTTTTTGATCAGCATGACAGTCACGACATTCCCTTATCGGCCCTACGAAGTCAAATTTCATTGGTACCACAAGATATTTTTCTGTTTGGAGGAAGCATCAGTGAAAACATAGCTTACGGAAAAACGGATGCCAGTGAGCAGGAAATCTACGAAGCTGCACAAAAGGCCAATGCCCTGGAATTTATTGAACGCTTTCCAGAAAAATTTGAAACCATTGTCGGCGAACGCGGCACACAGCTTTCGGGTGGTCAGCGCCAGAGAATTGCCATTGCCCGTGCGATTCTTAAAAATCCTAAAATTTTAATATTGGATGAAGCTACCTCCTCGCTGGATTCCGAATCGGAAATGCTGGTTCAGGAAGCTCTCGAAAAACTGATGAAAGGGAGAACATCCATTGTAATTGCCCACCGATTGTCGACCATTAGAAAGGCAGATGAAATTGTTGTAATGGAACAAGGCGAAATTGTAGAACAAGGCACGCACGAGGCCTTAATGAATATTACTGACGGGAAATACAACAAATTGATTCAGCTGCAGTATTCGAATTAAGTTAACACCTCACCCTAACCCTCTCCTTTAGGAGAGGGAACCAAATTGCAGTATTCGAATTAATGAGCTAGTTTTTATAAAAAAGGTAGACGCAGATCCTTATGATTTTGTAAGATCTACACTGATTATAAGACTAGA
>NZ_JAUCMW010000027.1 GCF_030372765.1 Labilibaculum sp. K2S
TAACTGCTAACTGCTAACTGCTAACTGCTAACTGCTAACTGCTAACTGCTAACTGCTAACTGCTAACTGCTAACTGCTAACTGCTAACTGCTAATTGTCCGTAATTAAGCTTCAATCTTATGAAGAACCATTTTTTTGGCAACTTCAATTGCTTTTTCAAGTCCCTGAGGATCTTTACCACCAGCAGATGCAAAGAATGGTTGTCCGCCACCGCCGCCTTTAATTTCTTTGGCAGCTTCACGAATAATAGCTCCGGCATTTAAATCGTATTCTTTTACCAGATTATCCGAGAACATGATGGTAATGTTTGCTTTTCCATCCAAATCGGCGCCCGAAATAAATACAAGATTGTCTACTTCTCCTTTTAGTTGGAATGCGATATCTTTAATATCACCTGCGCTGGCAACGGCAATTGATTCAGCAATAATATTAACATCATTCGTTACCGAGATATTTCCTTTCAAATCATTCTTAACGATTTTCAAACGATCTTTTACGAACCCATCCAAATCCTTTTTCAAACCTGAATTCTCATTCATTAAATCAGTAATGTTCTTAATCAGATTCTGATTTGATTTAAAAATGCGTTCAATCTCTTTTAAGGTATTCAACTTATCGTTGATAAATTGTTCGGCTTTAACAGCAGTAATTGCTTCAATTCTTCTCACTCCGGCAGCAATCGCACTTTCCGATGTGATTTTGAAATACCCGATTTGACCAGTGGCCTCTACGTGCGTGCCACCGCAAAGCTCAACTGAATCATTAAATCTAATAACACGAACCAAATCGCCGTATTTTTCACCAAATAAAGCCATTGCACCAAGGTTTACAGCCTCAGCCATTGGTATGTTATTCTTTATTTCGATAGAGATATTCTCACGAATTTTAACATTCACAATTTCTTCTACCTTGGCAATTTCTTCTTCAGTAAGTTTCTGAAAATGCGAGAAATCGAAACGCAAATGATCAGCATTAACAAGAGATCCCTTTTGTTCAACATGCTCGCCCAATATTTCGCGAAGTGCATGGTGCATTAGGTGAGTTGCCGTATGGTTATTTGCAATTAAAGTTCTTTTGCTTTCGCTGACTACAGCCTTAAATATAACAGTCGGATCTTTTGGTAATTCTTTTGCAAAATGAACAATTAATCCATTTTCCTTTTTCGTGTCGATAATAGAGATTTTTTCTTCATTCGCTTCAATGTATCCGGTATCTCCAATTTGTCCGCCACTTTCACCATAAAAAGGTGTGATATTGAAAACCATTTGATATTGGTCTTTATCTTTCGAAGAAATTTTACGGTAACGGGTAATTCTTACATCAGTAGTCAGGTAATCGTAACCAACAAATTCTTCTACGTCATCTTTTAAAATCTCAATCCAATCGCCGGTATCAACAGATGTTGCGGAACGTGAACGATTTTTTTGAGCTTCCATTTCTTCATTGAATTCTCTGCGGTTAATAACCAAATCATTTTCTTTCAAAATCAATTCAGTTAAATCCAATGGAAAACCATAGGTGTCGTACAATTCAAAAGCCACCTTGCCTGATACAACTTTGTAGTCTTCCGATTTTGTTTTATCAATAATTTGATCCAATAGGCGAATTCCGTTTTCGAGTGTTCTTAAGAAAGAGTTTTCCTCTTCCATTACTACCTTTTCGATTAAGTTTTGTTGCTTAATCAGTTCAGGGAAATGTTTTCCCATCACTTCAATTAGTACCGGAATTAAACGATACATAAATGGCTCTTTAAAACCAAGAAAAGTATAGCCGTAACGAACAGCTCTTCTCAAAATTCTTCGGATTACATAACCAGCTTTATTGTTTGAAGGCAATTGTCCGTCGGTAATTGCAAAAGCAATGGTTCTAATGTGGTCGGCAATTACTCTAAGGGCAATATCAATTTCCTCATTTTTTCCATATTCCTTTGCACTCATTTTTGCAATTGTCTGAATAATTGGCTGGAATACATCAGTATCATAGTTTGATGTTTTTCCCTGCATAGCCATGCACAAACGCTCAAATCCCATCCCGGTATCAACATGCTGATGAGGCAAAGCTTCCAGAGAACTATCTGCTTTGCGATTGTATTGCATAAATACAAGATTCCAAATCTCAATTACCTGCGGGTGATCTTTATTTACCAAATCACGTCCGGCAACTAATTTTCGTTCTTCATCACTACGTAAATCAACATGAATTTCGGAACAAGGTCCACATGGCCCTGTATCACCCATTTCCCAAAAATTATCTTTTTTATTTCCGTTTATAATTTGTTCGGCAGGAAGAAATTTAGCCCATAATTCAGCCGCTTCATCATCACGGCCTAATTTATCATCAGCACTTCCTTCAAAAACAGAAGCGTACAATCTATCTTGCGGCAATTTGAATACTTCGGTTAGAAGTTCCCACGCCCAATTGATGGCATCTTCTTTAAAGTAATCACCAAACGACCAGTTACCCAACATTTCAAACATGGTATGATGGTAGGTGTCGTGACCAACCTCCTCTAAATCGTTGTGTTTTCCTGAAACGCGCAGGCACTTTTGTGAGTTGGCAATTCGTTTGTATTTAATGGGTGTGTTACCCAAAAAAATATCCTTAAATTGATTCATTCCCGCATTGGTGAACATTAAAGTTGGATCATCTTTAATAACCATTGGCGCCGAAGAAACAGTCTTATGTTTTTTTGAGGCAAAGAAATCCAAAAATGCCTGTCTGATTTCGTTAGAATTCATGTGTTACTATGTTTTATATCAATCTGATTTGTAGACTTAGCTTGCAAAGTTAGATTATTTCCTTAATTTTGTTAGCTGTGGAGGGAAAAAGTTTAGGCTTTTTTCTGTAAAAAAAATCTAAAAATATTACATGGCGAAGACTAAGTATCGGTTTAACCCAGAGTCTATTAGTTACGAAAAAGTAGAGGCCAATTTTAAGACGAAAATAATAAACGTTCTTAAACACATGGCTTCAAGTTCAGTACTCGCCATTGTAATGGTTGTGGTATTGTTCTATTTTTTCGGATCTCCAAAAGAGAGATCTCTCATTCGTGAAAATCAGCAATTAATTGCACAATATACCCGCCTTAATTCAGAGTTGGCAAAACTTCAAAACGTTTTAACGGATCTTGAGCAACGGGATGATAATATTTATCGGGTAATTTTTGAGGCGGAACCGATTCATTCCAATATTCGAAAAGCTGGTTATGGAGGTGTAAACCGATATAGTAATTTGGAGAATCTGGAAAATTCAGAATTGGTTATTTCAACCAATAAAAAGATTGATCGTATTGCCAAGTCGATGTACGTTCAGACCAAATCTTACGATGACGTTGAAGTAATGGTAAAGAACAAGTTTAAAATGCTTGCATCTATTCCTGCTATTATGCCTATTGCAATAAAAGATTTTGGAAGAATTTCATCAGGTTACGGATGGAGAATTCATCCAATTTATAAAACCCGTAAATTTCATGATGGAATGGATTTTAACGGAACCATTGGAACGCCAATATATGCAACTGGTGATGGTGTGGTTAGCTATAAGAATACGGAGAGGGGATACGGCAAAAAAATTGTAATTGACCACGGTTTTGGATATAAAACCGTATATGCTCACCTTGATGGCTACAACGTGAAAGCCGGACAGAAAGTAAGACGGGGAGAAGTTATTGCTTTCCTTGGGAATACAGGTTCATCAACGGGACCTCATATCCATTATGAAGTAAGGAAGAATAATAAGACGATTGATCCTATCAACTATTTTTTTAACGATTTAACAGCCGACGAGTATGACAGTATGGTTGCTTACGCTGCTAACACTGGTCAAACAATGGATTAGTTCTATCGAAAGAAAATAGGAAAGCATAAAAAAGTGGCACGGGAAATATTATTTCGTGCCATTTTATTTGTTACTTTAGATGATAAATTGTCCTAATCGGTTCATTTCTATACAATTTATTTGGCTTGTGAAATTTAAATCGTAACATCGGTGCCTTACAAAGAAAAAAAAATCGAAAAATTATATTATGCCATTGGCGAAGTAGCTGAGATGTTTCAGGTAAATACTTCTTTGATTCGATTTTGGGAAAAGGAATTTGATATTATAAAACCTAAAAAGAATAAGAAGGGAAATCGGTTTTTCACACAAGCGGATATTGAAAATTTTCATTTGATATTTCATTTAGTGAAAGAAAGAGGGATGACTCTTAAAGGAGCTCAGCTCAAGTTGAAAGAAAATAAAGAAGATACTGAGAATAATTTTGCTGTTGTTACCCGTTTACAGGAAATTAAAGGCCTTCTTCTTGAAATTAAGGAAGAATTGTAATTTGTAAATTTTATTGAAATTGAAAGTAAGAGATATTGTTTCATCTATCGAGGAGATGGCTCCTTTGACCTATCAGGAATCATACGACAATTCAGGTTTACTGGTTGGTAGTTACGATTCAGATGTTGCCGGTGTTCTTATTTGTTTGGATGTTATAGAGAGTGTAGTTGAGGAAGCCATTAAGAAAGGGGTAAATTTAATTATTGCTCATCATCCTATTGTTTTTAAAGGGTTAAAGCGGTTTAATGGGAGTAATTATGTTGAGAGAACAGTAATTCTTGCCATTCAAAATAATATTTCAATTTATGCCGCCCATACCAATTTAGATTCAGTAAAAGGTGGAGTGAGCGATCGTATTTGCGATTTAATCGGACTTCAAAACAGGAGGATTTTATCTCCGGTAAGCGAAGATCTTTATAAGTTGGTAACATTTGTACCCAATAAGTTTGCTCAAGAAGTTAGAGATGCTTTGTTTGAAGCAGGAGCCGGAAGCATAGGGAATTACGATTCCTGCAGTTATGCTGTTGAAGGCACAGGAAGCTTTAGAGGCGGAGAGAATACAGATCCGTTTGTGGGTGAAAAAGGGAAATTGCATTTAGAGCCTGAAGTTCGTATCGAAACTATTTTCCCAAAGCATTTAAAGGGAGCAATATGCTCGGCACTTCTAAAAAATCATCCTTACGAGGAAGTTGCTTTTGATATTTATCGACTCGAAAATGACAACAAGCAGGTAGGATTGGGTATGATTGGTGAACTTGCAGTACCCGAAGAGCCACTTTTCTTCTTAAGAAGGATAAAGGAAATATTCGGATCGGCATGTGTAAAACACACCCAAATTAGTAAGAGAAAAATTAAAACCGTTGCAGTATGTGGTGGGAGTGGAAGCTCCTTGCTGCGTAAGGCTATCAGCCGGAAAGCTGATGTTTTTGTATCAGGAGATTTTAAATATCATGAGTTTTTTGATGCCGAAGGCAGAATAATAATTGCCGATATCGGACATTACGAAAGTGAACAATTTACAAGAGATATTTTTTATGAGATTGTTACAAAAAAATTCCCTAACTTTGCGGTTTATATTTCAGAGATAAATTCGAATCCAATAAATTATTTGTAAAACATATGACTACACAAGATCCAAAGGCTTCAGATTTTAAGGATATTTCAGTAGAAGATAAATTGCGCACAATGTACGAAATGCAATGTGTTGATTCTGAAGTAGACCAAATTAGAACGCTAAGGGGAGAGCTTCCATTAGAAGTTCAGGATTTGGAAGATGAAATTGCAGGTCTTGATACTAGGATTGCCAACCTAAATAATGAGGTAAAAGATTTAGTTGAAACTGTTGCGAAGAAAAAACAAGAAATTAAAGAAGCGGGATTACTTATTAAGAAGTATGAAGCTCAACAAATGAATGTTCGTAACAATCGTGAATTTGATTCTATTTCAAAAGAAATTGAATTTCAAAATTTAGAAATTGAATTGTGCGAAAAGAGAATTAAAGAATTTACTTCGGAAATCGCCACTAAAAAAGCTGTAATTGAAAACTCAGATAAAGTTTTTGCTGATAGAAAAGCTGATTTAGAAGGAAAAAAAGGTGAGCTTGATGCAATTGTATCAGAAACTCAAATTGAAGAAGAAAAATTGGTTGCTTCGTCTGCTTCGTATAGAAAAAAAATAGAGCCAAGATTGTTAACAGCTTATTCACGAATTCGTTCAAATGCAAGAAATGGTCTTGCAGTTGTGACTGTTGAGCGTGATGCATGTGGTGGTTGTTTCAATAAGATTCCACCTCAGCGCCAGATGGATATTCGTTCTCGTAAAAAGATTATCGTTTGTGAATATTGCGGACGAATTTTGGTAGATCGTTTTATTGTTGATTATGACAATAGCATGGAGGAAGCAGAAAAAGCTGAACAAGCTGAAAAGCCAAAAAGAAGAACTCGTAAAAAAGAATAATACAATTCTTAATATCATATAAAAAGCTGTTTCATTTTTTTGAAACAGCTTTTTTTGATGTGAATATTTTGTTGCAGTTGTACGAATTGTCTGCATCTTAAAAAATCTTCCCCGTGTTTTTATTATTTTTGGAATCTATCTTAAAACGGAATTTGCGTTATGAACTTATCATTGTCCGGATTGGAAGCTCTTAAAGAGAAAAGGGAATCATTTTATATTTACTTTTCGGCGCCTTCTTGTGCAGTATGCGAGGTGTTATCACCAAAACTTAAGAGCATGATGAGGGAACAGTTTCCAAATTTGAAAGCTTTTCATGTTGATAATTCGCAACAACCCGAAATTGCGGCACAATTAGGCTTATATACCAATCCAGGTTTATTGGTTTATTTGGATGGAAAAGAATTTTTACGCAGAAGCCGTGCAATTAGTGTAACGCAAGTCGAAGAGGAGATCAGACGTACCTATGGGCTCCTTTTTGATTAGAGACGCCAAAGCATAGCGTCTCTCTATATCGTTATCTAATAAACTCCTGTGCGAAGCATTACCAGAGGACAGGCCTCTTCTGTTTCTATTCCCAAAGCATTTGCTTTTCGGTAGAATTCCGGATTTTCGGTTCCCGGAGGGAATAGAATTCTTTCAGGTTTCAAACCTATTATGTAATCGTAATAGGGTTCTTGATTTTTTGGAGAAAGGTAAACAGCAACCGTTTCAACTTTTCTTTCATATGGACGACCGACATTAATTTCAACGTCGGAAATTTTGCCTTCTTTGTTTCCAACAGCAATGGTTTCGATATCATGCTCACGCAGCAAACGCACACATTGATTTGAATATCTTTCCTCGTTTAGACTGGCACCAATAACAACTGTCTTTCTCATTGTGGAGTAGTTTAAGTATTTATATATCTATATACAACAAATATAGTAAAATGGAGAAATTATCAAAGAGGAGTAAGAGATAAGATGGATTTTATTTTACGCAAAAAAACCTTCCTGAAATTACTTCATGGAAGGTTTTTAACCAATTAAAACTACTGAGTGTGTTTATTTTTGGATTAAAACTGTGGCGTAAGCGACAATACCATCTTCGGTACCCACAAAACCCAGTTTTTCCGTTGTTGTTGCTTTTATTGCTAAATCTTCCCAATCAATTTCCATTACATCCGAAAGCACTTTTTGCATTTCAGGAATTATCTGTTTAATTTTTGGTTGTTGTAGTGCTATTGTTGCATCAATATTTCCAATTGAAAAACCCTTTTCGGCGATCAGCCTAACTGTTTCTTTCAAAAGTATTTTACTGTCAATGTTCTTAAAATCATTGGAAGTATCCGGGAAATGATATCCAATATCACGCATATTGGCTGCACCAAGCAGAGCATCACAAATAGCGTGAATCAATACATCACCATCCGAATGGGCAACGCAACCTTTACTATGGGTTAATTTTATTCCTCCCAGCCAAAATTCTTCTCCTTCGGCTAATTGATGAACATCGTAACCAAATCCTACTCTAATCTTCATCTTACTTTATAATTTTATCAATATTGGCAGTAAGTGTAAAACGCAAAGTATTCTTTAACGGATTATTTTGAGTTGAAGGAATTAGGTACGAAAAATCCAAATCAAACATGTTTAGTTTTACACCTAATCCTGCTGTGAAATATTTTCTGTTTCCTTTTTCTTCGTGTTCGTAATAGTAGCCTGTGCGTAATGCAAATTGTTTTTGATACCAATATTCAAGACCAATCGACCATGTAATTTCTTTAAATTCCTCACTCATCCCGCCGGGAGCATCAGAGAAAGAACCGAAAATACCACTCATTACTGATTTATTAGATGCTTGTCCACCAACTATAACGGTTCCGTTATCTTCACCATCTTGAAGAGAACCATTAGCAGGAGTTGGAACTAATAATTTGTTAAAATCGGCAGCAATAGTTAATGAATTGTAATTATCCAATTCAAATTTGAGTGCAGAACCAAGTCTAAGATTTGTAGGAATAAACTCCTTTTCATCATCGGTTGTATAGCTTATTTTGGAACCGATATTTGAAATATTCAATCCCCACGACCAAAGTATTTCTTTTCGGTTTCTTTTAAATTCCTTCTGATAATAAACAGAAATATCTGCGGAGTAAGCATTTCCGGCCTGAGTTTCTACTCCTGCAACATATTGAGCTTGGGTAAGATCTGAGCGGATGTATCGAAATGCAATGGCTCCGGATAGATTATCGGTTAATCTTCTTGAATAGGCAATATCAAAAGCCCACTCATTTGGGTTTCTTGAAACAGGTGTTGCATTTTCACTTTCTAAAAATATGATTTCCCCCAAAGTAAAATATCGAAGCGACGAGGCAAGAACTTGATTCTTATCCAAACGATAATATCCGGTTAAGTAGGCAAGGCTCATGTCATCAACTAGGTCTCTTAACCAAGGTGTATAGGATGCCGCAACTCCGTAGTTACCATCAATCATGGCAAATTTAGCAGGATTCCAATGCATCGAATTCGCATCAGGCGATGTAGCCACACCAATATCTCCCATCGCACCTGCACGGGAGTCGGGAGTAATTGTTAGGAAGGGAACGGCTGTTGAAATGTAATTAGCTCCCGATGTTGAGGTCTGTGCCCAACTTGTTTCCATGTTTGTAAATAGCAAAATGGATAAAAGGCTTGTGATTAGAGTTAGTTTGTAGTTCATAGTGATTTAATATAATAGTCTGCAAATATATTCAATAAACTGTTAAATTTGGTTTTTATTATTTTAGGATTACTAATTTTTGAAATTTATTCACCACTTTTCCATTATCGGCTCTAACTTTTACACGATAGAAGTAAACTCCACGACCAATGGAATTGCCAAAATCGTCTTTTCCATCCCATTGAATAGGACCAACTCGATTTCTCGACGAATTTACAGTCGTTTCAATGGTCTTAATTAATTTTCCGGATATGGTGAGTATCTGAATTAAAATATCCAATTCTCTGGAGGCTTGATTGTGCTCAAAATAAAAACCAGTATTGGTTGTAAATGGGTTTGGATAATTTAATACATGCTTAAGAATAAGATCGGCATTATCTGCAACAATAAATTCAAGTATATTTTCTGATGAATTATTCACGTTATCCCAAACTTTAACTTGAATTTCATGTTCACCTGTTTCCAGATCGGAAAGTCGGTAGCTGATCTTTCCTTTTTGGTAATTATCCAGATCCGATTCATAGGAATCGTTAAGTTCATATGGCTGATCTGTTTTTTGATCCAATATGGCGATAATATCATGACCAATGGAATTTCCAACAGTATTTATGCCACTGGAATCCTGAACGATTGCTAACAGAAGAGGAGATGTGCCTGTCATACCGCCTGGAGTGAATTGCTCATCGTCCATATAAAGTTCAATTTCAGGACCAATTTTATCTTTATCCGCATTTGGGTTTGTACCTCCAACAACAATACTATTGGTGTATCCGGCCGCATCAGCATTCATGCTGTTTGCGTAGTAGGAGATTTTTCCATTTCCATATTGATAATTAATATCTTTAGGAACGAAAAAGTTAAAATTAAACTTTCCATTGGTAACACTGGCTTTTCCTTTAAAAAGGACACTGTTTTGAACCGTGTATTCAAATGGTTCACCATCATTTCCATGGGTCGATTTAGTTGTTGCTTTATCGTATATAGTTGGATAAACAGTTCCCGAAAAATCATTCAAAATCTCACCGCTGTTTGCAATTATATCACCGGAAATATGAACCTTACTCAAAGCTTTTAAAGTATCTGTAGGTTGACTGATATCTACATTATTAATCTGAAGTGTTTTGGCCGAATGAGTCGGATAATTCAGCCGAAGAGCCGGATCTCCCAAAAGGGTAAAATTCCTTTTGTTAATTCCCGATCCGGTTTCATTCTTTGTTTTTCTCATGATGTCACCCAAACGAAGAAAATTTCCATCCGAATCTTTATCAAAAATATGATGATAAAAATTTTGGTTTAAGCTGAAGTTTGGAGATGAAAAAACCAGCCGGGTGGTAGTGAACAGACCGATGCCACCACCGTTGTTACGAAGAAGAATCATCTCGCCAGAAGAGAGTTTTTTGTAATTATCGAAACGGCTGAATTCGCAGGTAGCAGTCATGAACAAAGGAAGTTTTGTTGGGTTTTTCCAACTTAAAATATCGTTGAGCATTAGAATGTGTTCATGTGCCAGTCCGTTCTCATTTCCATGTCCTGTGTAGTTCATAAGCAGGCTTCCTTTGTTTATGCTTTCGCTGATTGCTAAATTGACATCAGGATATTCCTGTCCGGCAGAACTTGTTATTTGTTCATAGTCATCAAGGAAAATTCTTTGTATTTTAAATTGAGGATAGTCAGTTTCTACCTGTACGGCTAACTTATTAGCATCCCTCATGTGCGTATTATTGTCTTCATCGTCTCCGATAAAACAGATCTTGCTTCTCCAATCTCCCCACTCTGAATTGTTGTAGTTTAAAATTTTATTGGTGACGATTTGTGCTTCTTCAGCAGTATTCACAGGAAAACGTCCAATGCCAATATCTACCATGCCTGTTGCCTCACCTTCATTATCGTCAAGTAGTCCGAAAAAATCATCAGTTACAAAAGATTGAGTCGGACTTATAGAATTTTCCGATTGATAAGTTAGAATTTGGTTTGTGTTGTTTTCACGGTCAGATTTATTATCAAATGAGCCATCTCCAAAAAGTAAAAGATATTTGGGTAGATTCTTTTCATTTGTCGATCGATCGTAAAACATTTTTACAAAATTACGAATGGCACTCACGTCAGGAGAACCGGATGAAAACTCATTGTAGATCTCCTCCGGATCAATAATAGTAACTTTTAAATTGTCCTTGGTTCTGTGAAAATCTGCAATTTGACTGGCGTAAGACAAAAACTTGGAAGGACTAATGATAATCATATCTGTTTGAGCCAAAGCATGTAAATTTTGGTTTTGAACCGATCCAATAATAGTTGGTGTTGGAAAATCACTATTTGGGTTACACGCAACATATTCTTTTAAAGAACTTGCATCTGCAGTAAAAGATGTTGTATTGTTACTGTAATTTGCAGATATGAATTTTACAGATTGAGGAGTGGTGACATCCCAAATTTGAGTTTTATCATTTGTATTTTGAAGAGTAAATGATGCCTTGTTGCCAATACCAATGGTTTCTGTATCTCGAAATGCCATCTGATTGCTGGTAAAAACCAAGTTGCGTCTGGCGTTTACCCGAAGAAAGTTCAACCATCCTTTTGAGGATGGGGAACTTTTTTCATAGTCAATAATCAATTTGAAATTAGCTGATGAAGGAATGAAATTAATGAATTTCTTTTCGACACTCGCAGCATAATCGGCCGTATAGCTTCCTGTATTTACTGATGGAATTTCTACTTCACCAATTGAATTTGTTCCGGAAAGCAGACTGAATTTTGTTGCGGACGATGATCTAGCCACTAAATTTGTACTAATTGAAAGGGGGGCTCCTGTTTTTAGGTTTGGGAATGAAAAATTGAAAGAGTAATTTGTTGTAACATCAAAAGTATTCCCAAGCCAAAGTCTGCCACTCTCCAAAAGATTGGTGTCGTCCTGATCAAATACGGCATAATCATCAAATCCGGTAACATTTATATTAGAGGAAGATAAGGATGCTGCCGATTGAATGAGTGTCGGACTTCCCATATCGGAACTAATAAAATAGTGCGAGAATTTAGAATATAAATGATTTTGGTGGACAAATTCATTGGAGGCTTTGTTGAATTTCCATGATCTTGGTCCTTTGGCATAAAATAGAATGAAGTCGCCCGAATTAAAAATACCATCACTTCCATTATCCATGTAAATGGAATTGTTTGGTAAATCATCCATACTATCCTCAGAGTTCATTTTGGCAAGCATTCCTCCCCCGGATCCATATATCCGGATATTTTCTGGATTGGAAATCCCCATTTCGATTAGTTGTGAATAAGTAATTTTATGCACAGCTGTTGTATCAACAGCAATTTTCACCCATTTTCCAGATTGAAGGACAGAGCTGGTTGCGTAAGATTTGCTTTGTTTTATTGATTTCGTTTGACTTTTTCTTTGAAATTTCAAAGAGAATTGAATCAATTTTTCGAGTTGGCCTGTTAAAGGATTCTTCCGTATGGGCGTAAATTTAACTTGTTGGTAATTTTGTTTTCGAATAACAACCGTGTTAATTGAAGGTTTTATGGAATTGGGGATGGTTTTATTTCGTAAAATTTGCGTTTCGGTGGAACTTAACAATTTGAATTGCGTATCAAATAACTCAACTGTGAATAATTCGTTGGTTGAACCTGTTAATTGAAGGTGTGAATATTCCGGCAACCAAAAGTTGTTCTCATTTAGAGAAGCTCCTGTAAAAGTTAGGGTGTTAATTTTTTCTCCTGTAGGATGGACAATTAAACTTTCTGTCCAATCCAAATTAATTGGAGTTGTAGTTTGTGAAAATGAACTAACACTTATAATGGAGAATAATAATATTACCAGATAACGCATAAATAATTACAGGTATTTTACATCTAAATTAAACAAATTGGCAATTTGCGAGAATTGCAGGTATGCAAAATAAGCAAAACTTAAGACAAAGTCGAGAAAAGATATTAAGATAAAAGGAAGACTTTTATTGGGGATTGAACCGGATATTTTTTAAAATTTGTTTTGTATCAGACAGTTAGGGCGATAGAGATGTTTAAGCAGTCATGCAACATGCAATCAGTGATTTTTTTGAACTGAATTATTCGTTGGAAATGTTAAATAATTTTGTAAAAAAGTAAAATTAAATACAATAAACTCTGTACTCTTTTAGTTATATTTGTTGAGTTAAGTATTTTTGAGATAAACTACATTCAATCTATTATGAAATTAAAATCGAGCATTATTCTCTTTGTTTTTGCAATTTCACTGATGATTTTACCATCTTGTTCGAAAGTGAAAAATCTTGTTGGAAAGGGAGAAAAATCTAAAACCACTGGTTGGGCTTATAACGAACCTGAGAATGGGGGTTTTGAATATCATAGCGGTTTTCAGCAAGAAACTGGTCCTGGTCTGAAATTTATTCAGGGAGGTACATTTACTATGGGAAGAACACAACAGGACGTGATGTATGATTGGAACAATGTTCCAAGAAGAGTTACAGTTCCTTCTTTTTATATTGATGAGACAGAGGTTCGAAATGTTGATTATTTAGAGTACTTACATTGGATTAAGAGAGTATTTGTTTCTTACCCGGAGGTTTATAGAAAAGCATTGCCCGATACTTTGGTTTGGCGTGATGAACTTGCTTACAATGAGCCTTACGTAAATAATTACCTTCGTCATCCTGCTTATGGAGAATATCCTGTAGTTGGTGTAAGCTGGGAACAGGCAGTTGATTTTTGCGAATGGCGTACCGATCGTGTAAATGAAAGAATTCTTATTGACAAAGGAATTTTAAATAATGATCCTACTCAACGCGATGAAAATAATTTTAATACAGCAGCATATTTGGCTGGACAGTATGAAGGTGCTGTTAATAAGAATCTAACGGATTTAAATCCGGATAATGAAGAAAGATCGGTTCGATGGAGTGATGGCATGTTGCTTCCTAAATATCGCCTTCCTTCCGAAGCAGAGTGGGAATATGCTGCGGTTGCTTTAATTGGAAATTCTCAGGATGAAAGAATTACAGACCGCAAGATTTTCCCTTGGAACGGGCATTGGGTTAGAAATGATCAGAAAAATGTTCGCGGTCAGATGATGGCTAACTTTGCACGTGGACGTGGTGATTATATGGGAACAGCTGGTGCATTAAATGATGCCGGTGATATTACGGTTCCTGTAAATTCATTTTGGCCTAACGATTTTGGATTGTACTGTATGGCAGGTAATGTTAGCGAATGGGTTGCTGATGTTTATCGTCCTATGTCTCCTGAAGATATTTCGGAATTTAATCCTTACAGAGGAAATGTTTTTAAAACTGCTGTTAGAGATGAAGAAGGAAATATTGCAGAAAAGGATAGTTTAGGCAGAATTCGTTATAGAAATCAGAAAGATGAAGAGCTGGTTGGGCGTGAGAACTACAAAACTGCGGATAATAGAAATTATCGGGATGGTGATGTTGAATCAAGTATCGTTTCAGATTATACATGGAATAATCCAGAACATCAGGCTACAGGTTCAAGTCGTATGTATGTTCAAGGCAGAGGTCAGAACGGAAGCGATTTTAGTTCTATGGTAACTGATGATTCTCGTGTGTATAAAGGTGGTTCCTGGAAAGATCGTGCCTACTGGATGTCACCAAGTGCACGTCGCTTTTTAAATCAGAAAGAAGCACGTGACGATGTTGGATTTAGATGTGCAATGACTCATGTAGGACACCCAGCAAATAAAAAAACAAAGTAGTTAATTCTAAATATTTTTAAACCCCATCCTTTAGAGATGGGGTTTTTTGTTGGAAATTGCTAATTTCGTTTATCGAACTAAATCTGAAAACACAATGCAATTGTCAAATATTTACCTTCTTTTTAAGGAGCATCCAATAGTCGTAACAGATACCAGAAAGATTGTTCCCAACTCAATTTTCTTTGCTTTGAAAGGCGATAATTTTAATGGGAATGAATTTGCTTTGGTCGCAATAGAAAAGGGGTGTAAGTATGCCATTATAGATGAAGATGAATATGCAATAGACGATCGCTTTATTTTGGTGGATGATGTTTTGTCGACACTTCAGGATTTAGCCAAAGAACATAGAAGACAACTAAATATTCCGATTCTTGCCATTACGGGAACTAATGGGAAAACCACCACAAAAGAATTGGTTCATGAGGTTTTGAAACGAAAGTTTCAAACGGCAGCAACAATTGGGAATCTCAATAATCATATTGGTGTTCCGTTAACTCTGCTTTCTATGAATAAAGAGACTGAATTTGGGATTGTCGAAATGGGAGCTAATCATCCTGGAGAGATTCAGAAGTTATGCGAAATTGCTGAACCTGATTATGGAATCATAACGAATGTTGGAAAAGCACATCTGGAAGGATTTGGTTCATTTGAGGGTGTTATAAAAACAAAAAAAGAGTTGTACGACTTCCTTTTTAAGAATGGGGGAAAGGTGTTTGTTAATGCTGATAACGATTACTTGACTGAAATGTTGAATGATCAGGAATTTATTAGCTATGGAAATTCGGAGAATGCATTTTCTAAGGCGAAATTTCTGCAGGCTGAACCATATCTGGTTTTAGAAATAAGATCAGCAATTGGCAAATTGTATATTAAAACAAAACTGATCGGCGCCTATAATTTTGAAAATGCTTTAGTGGCTGTAACTATAGGACGATATTTTAAAATCGATGAGATTGAGATAAAGGAAGCGCTCGAAAAGTACGTGCCCAGCAACAATAGATCTCAATTGAAGAAAACAGAGAAAAACATACTGTTCTTGGATGCATATAATGCGAATCCTACCAGTATGAAGGCTGCAATTGAGAATTTTGCAGGTATGTCGAGGAAAAATAAGGTTATTATCCTGGGTGATATGTTGGAATTGGGCTCTGATGCCCGCAAAGAACATTTGGATTTATTGCAGTTGATTCAGGATAGACAATTGCAATCGGTATTTTTAGTTGGTGATATTTTTACAGAAGTGAATTCTAATGAGCAGTTCAAAACCTTTAAAAATACTTCCGAATTAATAAAGGAACTTGATAAGACAGAACTGCTGAACCAGTATATTCTGATTAAAGGATCAAGAGGAATTCGTTTGGAACAGGTAATTGATAAGTTGTAACTATGGCTATTGCGTGGGTATATTTGATTATTGCAGGATTGTTTGAAGCCGTTTGGGCCATTGGGCTTAAATATGCCGAAGGGTTTACTAAGCTTTGGCCTAGTGTTATTACGATTGTTGCAATGGCGATAAGTTTGTATTTTCTTGCGTTGGCAATAAAAACATTACCAGTTGGAACTGCTTATGCTGTTTGGACAGGAATAGGAGCATTTACAACGGCAATTTTGGGCGTTGTTTTATTCAGCGAGCCAATTCACTTCTCAAGAATATTCTTTTTACTTCTACTTTTGGTGTCGATTATTGGTCTTAAATTCACTGCCGCGAACTAATTAATAATTCTTAATTTTAGAAGGCAATATCTGAGAAGTGTTTTTTCTTTCTCAAGTAGAAATCAAAAATAATACTGTTTTTATACATTTCCTTGTGACCTGTTTTTGTGACAAAAGGAATCATTTTTTTGCGTTTTTCTCTCATTTTTGAGAACATGGAATAGTAGGAGAGATGAGCTTTAAAAACAGCAGCAAAATTTGAAAATTCTCCATTCAAAAGAAATTTCATCGCTGCGATACCATCCAATATCATCCTTTGCAGGAGAATGTAACAAAATTTATTTTTAGGCAGATTTTTATGCAACATGAATAGATTGTTGCGGAAATTTAGATAAAGTTTCTTTGAACTGTGGTTTGGTAAAGTCGCTCCGCCAACATGATAGACTGTCGATTTTGGTTCTACGATTATCCGGTGTCCCTGATTTTTTATTCTCCAGCACAAATCAATTTCTTCCATGTGAGCAAAAAAGTCACCATCCAATCCTCCTGATTTTTTATAAACGTCGGCACGAATGAAGAGAGAGGCACCACTAGCCCAGAAAATATCAAGCTCTGAGTTGTATTGATTGCGATCACTTTCGATCTGATCCAGTATTCTTCCCCGGCAAAATGGATAACCTAAATAATCTATAAAACCTCCAGAAGCGCCAGCGTATTCAAATTCTGATTTATTGTGATAAGCTTTAATCTTGGGTTGTGCAACTGCAATGCCTGGATCTTTTTCCAGATGATTATAAATTGGGTCAAGCCAATTTTCTGTAACCTCAACATCCGAATTTAAAAGAACGAAATAAGTATGTGAAAGTTGCTCCAATGCTTTGTTGTAACCATCAGCAAATCCATAATTCTTGTCCAGTTGAATAACTTGAAGATTGGGATATTCTTTTTCTAAAAATGCTATGGAATCATCACTGGATGCATTATCTGCAACAATAACATCAGCCCATTCCCGATTTGAGTGAGCAACGACCGAAGGAAGGAATGTTTCCAATAATTTTTTCCCGTTCCAGTTTAGTATTACAATTCCAATTCTATTCATTTTCTTTCACTGATGTATTACAATATAATTACTTATTGTGAGTTTTGTTTTGTGTGTTTCCATCGTTTATGAGACCATAACCAGTATGCAGGCTCCTCTTTGATAATATTTTCCAGCACACGTGTGTGTGTTTCAGTGATTTCAAACTCAGCTGTATCTTTAGGATTATCAAAAAGAGGAATAAAGTGTACTTCGTAATACCCTCTTTTTATTTTCTTCATGTGAACAAAAATTACTGGCTGATCAAGTTTTTTTGCGATTCGTTCAGTGCCCAGCAAAACAGGAGTATCCTGATTGAGAAATTTGGTCCAGTAGTTGAGGTTGCTTTTGTTTGGTGTTTGATCACCGATAAAAATAGTAGTTGTAAATTTATTTTGATTTCGATAGGAAATCATGGTTCGCAAAGTATCATTTTTAGCTAATGGTCTGGCTCCAAATCGTTTTCTTATTTGCAAAAACATTTTATTAAAAACCTTATTATGAAGAGGTTTGTAGATGGGAAGGTAATATGCATCTATCCATAAATTAATGGATGTCAGCCACTCCCAATTCCCATAATGTCCAAATACAATTACAATGCTTTTACCAGAGGCTTTATATATGTTGAGAATATCCGGGGCGATAAATTTGCAGCGCTTTCTAATTTCTTCTTCACTAATTGTCCAAAGTTTTATGGTCTCAATAAATGTATCACAGAAATGACAGTAAAATTCCTTTCGTATTGCCTTGACTTCGTTTTCAGATTTTTCAGGAAATGAGTTTTTAAGATTCGAGGTAACAACTTTTCTTCGGTATCTAAAAATGTGGTAAACAAAAAGAAAAAGAATGTCTGAAATGAAATAGAGTATTGAAGATGGCAAGTAACTTATTAGTCTTACCACACCATACACCATATAGGAAAAAAGCTTTATCATTATAATGAAGTATGTTTTTATGATCTGCTGAAAGCAGGAAAATACAGCAAGTTATTTTATCATGTGTTTAATCACAACACTTTTAAACTCATCGTGAACCATTGTATTACTGGCAATAATTTCTTTTCCAAATATGAAATTCTTACCTCCTTTAAAGTCGCAGACTTTCCCGCCAGCTTGGCTTACCAAAAATGAGCCGGCAGCAACATCCCAGGCCTGAAGACTATATTCATAAAAAGCTTCAAATCTGCCACAGGCAACATAAGCTAAATCGGTGGCTGCAGAACCGGGGCGACGAACGCCGTGTGAATTAATTATGAAGTATTCCAAAGAAGCCATAAATGTTTTTAATTGGTCGTAATTGGAATAGGGAAAACCTGTTGCAATTAAGCTGGAGTCAATCGAATTGGCCTTCGATACGGTAATTGTTTTTCCATTTAAGAATGCTTCTGATGCTCCTTTCCACGAATAAAAGCACTCGTCAAGGCTAATTTCATATATTACTCCCAGTATAATTTCGTCGTATTCCTGTAGAGCGATACTAACAGCAAAAGGGGATAATCCATGAATGTAATTTGTTGTTCCGTCTAAAGGATCAATAATCCAGTTGTAACGTTCTGCCTGATAGGTTTCTGTTCCTTCTTCAGCAATAAATCCGGCATCGGAAAGAATCAGTTTCAATTCGGCAACAATTTTTTCTTCCGCCGTTTTATCAACATAGGTTACAAAATCGTGTATTCCTTTCACTTCTACAACATCAGATTTTATTTTGCTTTGCTGTTCTTTTATGAAAAGGCCAACTTTTCGGGCTATGTCATTTGTTTTAAAACAAAGTTCTTTAAGATTGATCATGCTTTTATAATTTATTGCAAAATGGGCTTTAGGTTGAATCGTATTTTGTCAATAACAGAACCTGAAACATTGCCATTCGAATTTACCTCCTGCAAGTTAACAAATGTTAGTTCGTTGCTAAGCTTTTGGTTATACGGAATTTCAACTTTTATATAATTTTTTGTAAATCCATACATTTTTCCACTGTCATTATAGGATTCGAACAAGACTTCTTCTGTCTTGCCTAAATTTTCCTGATAAAATGCATTTAATTTTTTCTCAGAAAGGATTTGCAGCATTTTAGCTCTTCTTTTTCTTTCTGGAATAGGAACAACTTCTTTGATTTCAAGAGCTTTGGTGCCTTGTCTTTCCGAGTAAGGAAATACATGTAGTTGGCTAATGGGTAATTCTTTGATGAATAAATATGCATCTTCGAAATCTTGATCACTTTCACCACGACTTCCGGCAATTACATCAACACCAATGAAGGCATCAGGAAGTAAAGATTTAATTTTTTCAATCCGTTGAGCAAATAATTCTCTATCGTATCTTCTCTTCATAAGTTTTAAAACTTTATTGGATCCAGCTTGAAGAGGAAGATGAAAATGATTGACAAATTTTTCTGATTGGGCAACAAAATCAATAATCTCGTTGCTTAGAAGGTTGGGTTCAATGGACGAGATCCGGAAACGACTGATTCCTTTCACTTTTTCAAGCTCTTTAATTAAATCCAGAAATGTTTCGTTCGTACTTTTTCCAAAATCGCCGATATTTACTCCTGTTAGGATAATTTCTTTTGCGCCTTGCTTGGCAATGTCCTCTGCTTGTTGTACCGTTTCTTTAATGCTCATGTTTCGACTGTTGCCTCGGGCGAATGGGATGGTACAATAGGTGCAGTAATAGTTGCATCCGTCCTGAATTTTAAGAAAACAACGGGTTCTGTCTCCCATTGAATAGGAAGAATGAAAATCTTTAACCGACTCTACTTCACATGGGTGCAGTTCTCCGGTGCCTTTTTTCTCAAGATGATCTATGTATTTGCAGATGTTGAATTTCTCATTAGCTCCTAAAACGAGATCAACTCCTGGAATCGCGATAATTTCATTAGGTTTAAGCTGCGCGTAGCATCCAATTACGGCAATAAATGCATTAGCATTGGTCTTTATTGCCTTTTTAATGGCTTGTCTGCATTTTTTGTCGGCATGATCTGTTACAGAACAAGTGTTTATGATGTAAATATCAGCTTTCTCTGTATGCTTAATTGTTTCGAAGCCCATTTCTTTAAATGAACGGCCAATTGTAGAGGTTTCCGAAAAATTAAGTTTGCATCCTAATGTGTAGAATGCTACTTTTTTACCTTGTAACATAGTTTTTCCCTTCTTGCTGATATTCAGCTTCTAGCTAAAATAAATGAACTACCTCAAATTTAATTTGAAATAGTTCAAAATATATAAATTATTTAAAGCGCAAATTTAGGAAAAAGAATTACTTTTTTACCCCAATACAAGACTGTTGGAAATATATTCTTTATACAACTGATGAACAATACCATCGGTAACTCCAATTTTGGGTACATGTATCTTGTCTGCATTTGCCCATTCCATAATACTTAGGAAAATTGTTGCAGCAGGAATGATAACATCAGCTCGGTCAGGATTCATGTCGAAGTTAATCATTAATTCCTGATAGCTGTATTGTTTAAGGTCGTAGTAAATGCTTTTAAACTCTTGGTATGTAATAAATTTTTCCTTTTTTGGTGAGGCGAGTTTAACTAATCTGTTGATGTTACCACCGGATCCGATAATTTCAATGTTTTCGCAGTTAGGACATACATCCAATAAACATTCTTTTATACGAACAAATTCATCTTTAGGGACACAGTCCCGAAGAATTTTAATAGTTCCTACATTAAATGACGCGGAGAATTTACAAATCCCTTTTGAAAAAAGAGTTAATTCGGTACTGCCACCACCAACATCAACATATAAATAATCTTTGCTTGGATCGAGAGTATCTGCAATTCTATTATCAAAAATAATGCTTGCTTCTTCTTTTCCATTGATAACATCAATTTTTATCCCTGATTCATTCTCTATTCTTTGAATAATCTCAGCACCATTAACAGCCTCCCTCATTGCTGATGTTGCGCAAGCGCGATAATTCACAACCTCATGAACATCCATAAGGTTGCGAAATGCTTTCATGCTTTTAATTAATTTCCCGGCTTTATCTGCAGAGATGATCTTATCTATAAAAGTATCAGTTCCCAAACGAATTGGAACCCTTACTAATGATGATTTCTTAAAGTGAGCATTACCGCCTTCTTCAAGCACATTCATAAATAACAACCGGATGGCATTTGATCCGATATCTATGGCGGCAAATTTCATTATTTTCATAAAGAGTATATTTAGATTTTCAGTGAGCGAAGATATGTCATATGATTCAATTTCATGGAACACCTTATTTACGGTCAAATGTACATATTCAGGAATATAATTTAAATGAAATTTCCCAGTAATGCAATAAATAGATTTATAGGAGGTGACTTGCCAGTTCTGCAAGGTGACTTCTTTCTCCTTTTATTAAGTTGACATGAGCAAATATATCCTGTCCCTGCATCCTGTCTGAAAGGTATGCTAAACCATTTGATTTTTTATCCAGATAAGGTGAATCTATTTGTTCAATATCACCTGTGAAAATCATTTTAGTACCTTCTCCTGCACGTGTAATTATTGTTTTAATTTCATGAGGAGTAAGGTTTTGAGCTTCATCAACAATGAAGAATGTATTTGAAAGGCTTCTTCCTCTGATGTATGCTAATGGAGTAATCTGTAATCTTTCATCCTTTAAAAGTTCGTCAATTCTGAGATACTCTTTACTATGGACGTTAAATTTATGCTTGATTACACTCAGGTTGTCGAAAAGAGGTTGCATGTAAGGTCCTATTTTTTCTTTGGCATCGCCTGGTAAATAGCCAAGGTCTTTATTGGCCAGAGCAACAATTGGTCTGGCAAGGAAAATTTGATCGTACATGTCGATTTGCTGAAGAGCAGTAGCCAAAGCGACTAATGTTTTTCCGGTTCCAGCTCGTCCGGTTAATGCAACTAAGGATATTTTTGGATCCATGAGAGCATGCATGGAAAAAGTCTGTTCTGCATTTCTGGGATAAATTCCGTAGGCATTTGGTTTTTCAACTCTGGATATTATTTTTTCAATCGGATCGAAATGTGCAAGCGCACTTGATGAATTATTTTTCAGAATAAAATATTCATGACCTTTAATTGGTTTTTCAAGTCCAAATTCTTTTTCAGGAATTCCTTCGTTTGATTTGTATAGAGAAGTGATCTTCTCATCATTAAAATCTTCAAGGGTTGTTATTCCCAGGCTAATTACGTCATCAAGATCCTTAACCTGATCGTTTTTATAATCTTCTGCAGGAATGCCTAAAGATTTTGCTTTCATTCTAAGGTTGATATCCTTGGAAATCAGAATGACTTTTTTTTTGCTGCGGTGGTTGTGTAGATACTCTGCTATAGCCAGAATTCTGTGGTCAGGGATGTTTTCTTGAAACGAGCTTTTCATTTGAGGAGAAAATTCTTTTCCCGTTTCAACGGATAATTTACCCAGATTTTTTCCTAGAGGAACACCGGCGGCAAAGAGCAGGTCTCCGGATATACGGTCTAATTCTCTACTGAATTCACGTGCGTGGTAATTAATCTGATCATTCCCTTTTTTAAATTTATCCAGTTCCTCCAGAACAGTTATGGGAATAACAACATCATTTTCTTCAAAATTGTAAATTGAATTAAAATCATGAAGAATAACATTTGTATCAAGAACGAAAACCTTTTTGAGTTTTGCCATAATGAATGGTGTTAGAGGTTAATTTCTACAGGCGTTTAGTGCCGGGCTTTACTTTATCATAATTGTAAATTACTGTTGCTTAAATTGTTGGGTGTTAAAAGCGATTTAAAATCGTTTAATTTTAGGAAACATGCTTGATGCTTTCAACTGAACAGTAACATTTAATAGTTTTAATTTAGCAATTTTTGCAGGAAATTCAACCTGTTAACACAAATTTTAAGAAATTTTATTCTTCTTTGTAAAATCATCAAAATTAGTAGAGAATAAAAAATGAATTACCAGGAAACTTTAGATTATATGTTTACTAAACTGCCTATGTACCAGCGCACAGGGCAGGCTGCTTATAAAGCCAATTTGGATACAACATTGGTTTTGGATGAATATTTTAATCATCCTCATAAGAAGTTTAAATCGATTCATGTTGCCGGAACAAATGGAAAAGGATCAGTTTCTCATACTATTGCTTCTGTTTTGCAAGCCGCGGGCTATAAAGTTGGGCTATATACTTCGCCGCATTTAAAAGATTTTAGAGAGAGGATTAAGGTTGATGGCGAGCTTGTTTCTGAGGATTATGTAGTTGATTTTATTCATAGGCATCAGAATAAATTTGAAGAATTATGTCCTTCCTTTTTTGAGATGACAGTTGCGATGGCTTTTGATTTTTTTGCAGCTCAAAAGGTAGATGTTGCTGTTGTAGAAGTAGGCTTAGGTGGAAGATTGGATTCGACTAATATTATTTCACCTGTACTTTCTGTGATAACTAATATAAGTAAGGATCATACTAATTTGTTAGGTTCGGAGCTTGCAGAAATAGCAGGAGAAAAGGCAGGAATTATTAAGAAAAATGTTCCTGTTATTATTGGTGAGAAACAGGAAGAGGTAATTGATGTTTTTTTGAGAATTGCTGCTGACAATAAATCTGATCTGAAATTTTCAGAAGACAGCTATAAGAATCTGTCATCAGAATTGATTGATAGCAAAAGAAATCTTGTTTATCAGTCTCTTGAGAACAATTCAATAATCGATTTATCATGTGACTTATTGGGTCTTTATCAGATTAAGAATATCAGAACCGCTCTATGTGTATTTGATGAATTGAATAGTAAGGGGTGGGGGATCTCGAAAGAGACTGTAAAACAGGGAGTTTCTGAGGTAGTTAAAAGTACCGGCTTACTAGGGCGCTGGCAGACAATTGGCAATGCTCCAAGAGTAGTGTGTGATACCGGGCATAATGTTGGAGGGATTAAAGAAATAATAGAGCAAATTGAATCGATGGATTACAGAAAACTGCATATTGTTTTTGGTGTTGTAAATGATAAAGATCTTACTGATATTTTGGAATTAATGCCGAAGAATGCGAGCTATTATTTTAGTCGGGCAGATATTCCCAGAGCATTGGATCAGGAAGTTCTTGCAGTAAAGGCAAAAGCTTATGGATTGCTTGGAAATGCATACCTGTCTGTGAAAGAAGCACTAGGGGCAGCGAAGGCAAATGCTCATGAAAATGATTTGGTTTTTGTGGGAGGAAGTACTTTTGTTGTTGCTGAAGTAGTATAAACAAAACTAGGGTTTTTATTGCTGTGGTAATTTTTTCTGCTTATATTTGCAGCCGTTAAGGGCGATTAGCTCAGTTGGTTCAGAGCACTTGGTTTACACCCAAGGGGTCATAGGTTCGAATCCTATATCGCCCACATTTACAAAGGATTATTGTATTATTCTTTGAAGTGTCCCCAGCGCCATTTATTTAAAATTAAATCTGTATAACAAAATAATCATTAAAGAAATTTTTCTTTAATGAAAACTTGGTTATTTTTGTTCTCATTTAAGGTGTAAGTAAGAAATTATGGTTCAAAGTTCTAAGAAAATTCAGGGGGTTCCCGAGCCGACGATTAGGCGGATGCCTTCATATTTAGCATTTGCAGAAGGCTTGTTAAGGAAAGGGCAGCAGTTTGTTTCGTCTACTCAGATCGCAAACTATATGAATATCGACCCCACACAAGTGACAAAAGATTTATCCTATACATCTATTGTTGGAAAAACAAGAGTTGGCTACGAAGTTAAAGCGTTGGTAGATGTTTTGTCGGAGTTTCTTGGATTTACTATTATGGATAATGCTTTTCTTGTAGGAGCTGGATCTTTGGGGTCTGCATTATTGCATGATAGCGGATTATCACATTTTGGTTTAAATATCGTTGCTGCTTTCGATGTTAATTCTTCGACCATTGGGAAAAAATTTAATGATATTGAAGTATTTCATATAGATCAATTTCGGGATTTATCACAGGAAATGAATGTGGTAATGGGAATTATTACTGTCCCGGCTGAAAATGCTCAAACAGTTGCTGATTTGATGGTAGCATGGGGTATTAAAGCGATTTGGAATTTTACACCGGCAAGAATTAAGGTTCCGGAAGATATCATTGTTCAAAACACAACACTCTATTCTAATCTGGCAATTATTTTTAATAAATTGCATAACGACAGAAAAGAAGTTCAGTAAGATAATTAGTAATAAAATAAAAACAGGGCTGTTGAAATTTTTCAACAGCCCTGTTTATTATTGATGTTTACAATTTTAATCTTTTAGAATGCTAATGGCGTGGTCTAAAATAGTTGTATCATCTAGTCCAACAATTCCTCCATAAGGGCCTTGTTCAACATGGATTCCTGTACATTGGCCTTCGTCAAAATTGGTTCCACCAAAATAATTTCTAACGGTTTCTACTTCTAATTGTAAATCTTCTGCAATCCTTTGCATACTTCCTTCGGGCAAACGATCTTTAATTTCTCTTAACTTATTGAATGTGATTGTCTTAGTCATATGCTCTTAAGTTTTAATTAAAGGTTGGAAATTGATTTGCTCCTTAAATTTAACGAAAGTAATTGTTAATTTAAAATTATTGGGGTGTTAAATCATGTTAAAAAGTAAGCGTAAAACTGGTTTTTTCGTTTGGAATTGACTGTGCAGTAATGGTTCCACCGTGTAATCGCAATATCTGTTTTGACAGACTTAGTCCAATACCAGATCCTTTAGGTTTTGTTGTGAAAAATGGAATGAACACTTTGTCAAGTACTTCTTTTATAATGCCTTGTCCGTTATCGCTTATTTGAATTGATATTCTGCCTCTTTTGTTCATAAAGGCTTTTAGTTCAATTTTTGGATCGGTAGTGTGTTCTAGTGCGTGAATAGAGTTTTTAATTAAATTGATTAAAACCTGTTCAAGTAGTTGTTCGTCGGCAGACAGTTCCAAACTTTCAGGGTTGATGCTAATCTCACATTTGATGCCTTTTCTCTTAATTTCCTCCTCCATCAGACGATGAATGTTGCTAAAAAGCTTCTCTATCTGAAAAATGCCAAAATTTGGCTTTGGGATTTTTGTAAGATTCCGATAAGTATCTACAAAATGCAAAAGTCCGGAACTTCTTTTATGGATTGTTTCAAGAGCCAGTTTAACCTCGTTCAGTGTCTCCAGATCCTCATCTTGAAACTTGTTGGTGTTGTTTTCGCCAAAGTCATCAAGAATTGTTGTTAGAGTGGTAGAAAGGGAAGAGATTGGCGTAATTGAATTCATAATCTCATGAGTAAGCACCCGAATTAGTTTTTGCCAGGATTCAATTTCCTGTTCTTCCAATTCGTATTGGATGTTTTTAATTGATACAAGTATTACTTGCCGGTTGTTAATTTTAAACTCGGTAGCGTAAATAGCAAGCTTTAAGATATCTTCATTGTCAACAACTTTAACAAGAGTATTTTCTCCATGCTTAAGGCTTAGCAGGCAATTTACAAGCTCCTCGCTAAAATTGCTTAGGTCTTGTATTCTTTTAAGATTGCTTACCTGAAAAAGTTTCTTAGAGGCATTGTTAATCATTTCTACTTTGCCATCGCGGTGAAATGCAATTAAACTAATTCCAATGTGTTGAATTACAGTTTGCAAATAGAAATAATGCTCTTCTTTTTCAGCTCGTATTTTTTGAAAATCAGTAATTACTGCATTGAAAGATTCCTGCAATTTATCAAATGAACTTCCAAGACCCTGAACCTGGAAATTTCGTGTGAAGTCAGAATATCGTATGGATTCCAGAAAATTCTTTAGCAGGCGATTGGTTTTTTCAACGTACTTAATAATTTCATATATTTGATAAATAATCGCAATAAAGGTAAGGCTTGCTGTGAAGTAGAGGCTCTTTTTTGCAATTAAGTAAAATAATAAGAATATCGTTGCTGAGAGCACGATGATTCTTATTATAAAATTAATCCGGAAGCTTTTATAAACCATATTTTTCTAGTCTTCGATAAAGAGATGTGCGTGTAAGACCTAATTCTCCTGCCGCTTTGGAAATATTCCCTTTGTTTGTTTTCAATACTTTCTGGATGATATTTTTTTCAACTTCCTCAAGGTTATAGGAGTCAAATTCAACATCATCCTGACCATTTCGTTCAATGCTGACTTGGAAATCGGACGGATCCAGATTTCGATCATCCGCCATAATGATTGCCCGCTCCATTAAATGTTGAAGTTCTCTCACGTTTCCAGGCCAACTGTAATCGTAAAGTTTGTTTAAACAAGCTTTTGAGAGAGGGTTGATGCCTTTTTTATACTTTTTAGAATATATTTCAAGAAAATGATTTGCCAAAAGTGGTATGTCTTCGTATCGTTCTCTTAAAGCTGGAAGACTTATTTCTACAGTGTTGATTCTGTATAGAAGATCCTGACGATATCTGTCTTCTGATGCCATTTGTTTTAGTGGCATATTGGTTGCGCATATCAAACGGATATCGATAGGAATTGGCTTGTTTGATCCAACTCGAATTACTTCTCTTCTCTCTAAAACTGTTAATAGTTTTGCTTGCATCGGCAGGCTTAAATTTCCAATTTCATCTAAGAACAGGGTTCCGCCGGAGGCAATCTCAAATCGGCCGGGACGGTCGGCACGGGCATCTGTAAATGCACCTTTTACATGCCCAAACAGTTCACTTTCGAATAGGTTTTCATTTATAGATCCAAGATCAACGCTGATAAAAACTTCATCTTTCCTTGATGAGTTTCGATGTAGTGCTCTTGCAACCAGTTCTTTACCAGTTCCGTTTTCGCCAAGAATCAAGACGTTGGCATCTGTTACCGCCACTTTTGTAATGGTTGAGAATACCTGCTGCATTTCAGGAGATGTACCAATAAAGTCATTAAACGGTTGGTCGAGAACTGCATTTAATTCTTTTTGTTTTGTTTTTAGTTCTTTGACTTCATCTTTCGATCTGCGTAGTTTTATTGCTGATGAGATGGTGGCAAGAAGTTTTTCGTTCTGCCATGGTTTTAATATGAAGTCTGTAGCGCCAGCTTTTATAGCTTTTACCGATTTTTCGATATCACCATATGCAGTAATAAACAATACAACCGCCTGTGGATCAATTTCAAGTATTTTATTTAGCCAATGATATCCTTCCTGGCCACTAATTGCGTCTTTTGTAAAATTCATGTCAAGCAACACAACATCATAATGATCTTGTTTCATGAGCTTGGGAATCATTTCCGGATTAGACTCTGTGTGTATTAATTCTACGTGTTGTTTAAGAAGCAGCTTTAAAGAAAACAGGATGTCTTCGTTATCATCAATAGCTAATATATTGCCGTTTTTTTGATTTGCCATAATTTGAATTAATTTGTCGTTTCAGGTTGTAGTACATAAATAGGAATCCAAGTTATCATTAAAATTTTGAAAATAAAAGAAAAATGTTCGCATACGTACAGTTCTTGTATTGTTTTCGTTCACAGATGCGTGGGAATCAATAGGTTTTGGTTTTTCAAGGAATTGTTAATCAATGTTAAAAGTGTTTTGGCATGAAAGTGGCTATATTGCAGTTGTGTTTGAAAAAGGATTAAAAAAGTCAAATTATAATGGATAGAATTATTGAAAAGAAAGCTTGGTATTTACTAAGGAAAAATTGGTATTTAGCGGGAGCCGTTCTAGGCGTTGTTATCTTGTATACAGCATTTTTGGGAGAGTCAGGATCCCGACTGCGTGTTGATGCAGAGAAAATTTCAATTGGAGATGTGAAAACCGATTATTTTCAGGAATATATTGCGCGAACGGGAACGGTTAATCCAATTACCACTGTTTATTTAGATGCTATTGAAGGAGGACGTGTGGAAGAGATACTTCTGGAAGAAGGAAGTATGGTTAAAAAGGGTGATGTAATTCTTCGTTTGAGCAATTCCGAGCTCAATTTGCAAATACTAAATTCTGAAGCTGGTTTTACTGAGCAAGTAAATA
The DNA here is from genome assembly GCF_030372765.1 of Labilibaculum sp. K2S. GTDB lineage: Bacteria > Bacteroidota > Bacteroidia > Bacteroidales > Marinifilaceae > Labilibaculum. Next base: position 29,336 of record NZ_JAUCMW010000027.1, read on the forward strand.
GATTAAGGGATACCCGTTTGAGCATGGAACAGGATCGTTTGAATGTAAGAAGAAGTTTGTTGGATATAGATTTAAGTTTGGCAAAGAGTAAAAGAGCTTATCAGAGAAATAAAATTTTCTTTGAGAAGGATTTAATTTCCCGGGAAGAATTCGACGAGTCAAATGATAATTACAATTACTATAAAAAAACCAGAGAGTTGCTTTTGGAGAGACAAAAAACCGATTCTCTCGCACGTACCATTCAAATTCAACGATTGGATGCCAATTTGAAAAACATGGAAAACAATCTGGAAATGGTTCGTGCAAAACTTCAGAATTTAAATGTAAAAGCACCTGTTGATGGTCAGTTGGGATCTTTAAATGTTGAATTGGGAGAGTCGAAGTCAAGAGGGCAGCGTTTAGGACAGGTGAATGTATTGGATAATTATAAAATAAACGCGATGGTTGACGAACTCTACATTGCACGGTTAAATAAAGGATTAAAGGCTAAATTTAGTTTTAGTGGCGTTGATTATAATTTAGTGGTTTATAAGGTATATCCGGAAGTACGTGGTGGTCAGTTCGAAATTGATATGAAATTTGTTGGTGAGCTTCCTCCTGGAATAAGAACCGGGCAAACATTTAGAACAAAAATAGAATTGGGAGAACCTCGGGAGGCTGTTTTGATTCAAAGAGGAGGTTTCTTTCAAAGTACAGGTGGACAATGGATATTCGTTGTGGATCCCAGTGGTGCTTTTGCCACGAAACGAGCAATTAAATTGGGAAATCAGAATCCGATGTATTATGAGGTTCTTGAGGGCTTGAAACCGGGAGAGAGGGTTGTAACAAATAGCTATGAATCTTACGGGGATGTTGATAAATTGGTTTTAAAGTAAGTGGATGTTAAAAATTCTATTGAATACCGTTTTACGAAGTTTATATCGGCAAAAAGCCTATTCTTTGATGAATATTATAGGATTAGCAACCGGTGTGACATGTACATTACTCATTTTAATATGGGTAGAATATGAAACGGGATTTGATAAGTTTCATGAGGATATTGATCAGGTTTACAGTGTATATGAGAATCAAAACTATGCAGATGGGGATGTCTTTTCGGTATATTCAACGCCTGGACCGTTAGCAGAATCAATAAAAAAAACTTTTCCTGAAATAAAGTATTCTACCAGAATGGTTACCACCTGGGGACAATTGATTCTTTCTGTGGACGGGAAAAGTTTTGTTGAAGATGGCGGGAAAATTGTTGACGCAGATTTCTTTCAGATTTTTACTTTTCCTATCGTAGAAGGTGAAAAAGAGAATCCCTTTAAGGAGGAAAATTCAATTGTACTTACAGAGAAGCTCGCTCAGAAATTGTTCGGTGAATTGGATCCAATTGGAAGACACATTGGGATAAATTCCAGATTTGATTATATCGTTTCAGCTGTGATTCAAAATCCGCCGGCTAATTCATCAATAACTTTCGACTTTATTCTTCCTTTTCAATTTTTTGGGAAGTTGTGGGCTTATGATTTAAACGATTGGGAGGCAAATACTTTTCACACATTTATTAAAGTAGAGGAAGGGGTTGATTCTGATAATTTGGAGGTTCAGTTACAAGCATATATTAAAGATCGCATTAAGAATTCAAATGTTGATCTTGCTCTTCAGGCTTTTGTTAAGTATCATTTGTATGCGATTAACACGAATAAAGTTGGTTCAATTTGGTATGTGAGAGTATTCCTTCTGGTAGCTGTTTTAATACTTTTAATTGCTTGTTTTAATTATATGAATTTGGCAACAGCCAGATCGGAAAGAAGAGCAAAAGAAGTTGCTATTAGAAAAGTAGTTGGAGCTCAGCGAAAAGGATTAATCGGTTTGTTTCTTGGCGAATCGATATTTTTCACATTAATATCCTTAGGAATTGCTGTTGTTTTGGTTGAATTACTACTGCCTGTTTTTAGCGATTTAACGGAAAGGGACTTATCATTGGGGATAAATAATATAAAATTTTTATTTAGTGTTTCGGGTATTGTATTGCTTACTGGAATTGTGTCAGGAAGTTATCCGGCATTGTTTCTGTCTTCTTTTCTGCCAATTCATGTAATTAAAGGTGTTTCAAGAAAAGATTCCGCTCTACTCAGGAAGGTGTTGGTGGTTATTCAATTTAGCATGTCGATAGCCCTGTTTATTTGTTCAGGGATTATTTATCAGCAACTGAAATTTTTAAGGGAATCGGATGTTGGTTACAATAAGAACGATTTGATTTACATTGAGATGGTGGATGATTTTAATTCTATTTATCCGAAGTTAAAAAATGAGTTGATTAAAATCCAGGGAGTTTATTGGGTAACTGCAGCAAACCAGATGCCGGTGAATTTTACAAATTCAACATGGGATGTAGATTGGCCCGGAAAAATAAAAGATTCTGATGATATCTTGTTTCAATTGTCTTTTGTGGATTATGATTTCATTGAGACTTTTGAAATGGATGTGATTCAAGGAAGGGGATTTTCCAAATTGCATGGCGGGGATAGCTTGAAATTTATTATTAATGAATCGGCTGCAGAAAAGATGAATATGGTTCATACCATTGGTGAACCTTTACGGATTTGGGGCTATTCGGGCGAGGTGATAGGTATTGTTAAGGATTTTAATTTTAATAGTCTTCAGGTTGGAGTGGAACCTTTAATTATGATGCGAAATCCGGATGCTTTTAAATATATAGGTATTCGAATTGGAGAAGATGTGGATCCAATTCTAAATAAAATAAGAACGGTTTGGGATTCAGCAGTTCCGGATATTCCGTTTACTTATCGATTTTTGGAAGAGGACTTTAAATATTTTTATACGGCTGAATCAAGAATGAGTAAAATATTTATTTCATTTACAATAATAGCTTTTATTATTTCATGTTTGGGTTTGTTTGGTTTGGTTTCCTTTGTAACAGAACGGAAATCTCGTGAGATGGCACTAAGGAAGGTGTTTGGAGCTAATATGGATACTGTATTTCAGTTGTTGTTGAAAGAATTTTTTAAATGGGTAATGCTTTCCAATGTCATTGCTTGGGTACTTTCATTTTTTGTGATGGAGTGGTGGTTAAAAGGATTTGCGTATCGAATAGATATTGGAATTGGAATTTTTATCTTGTCAGGGTTTGTGTCTCTGTTGATAACCTTCATAACAGTTTATCAGCAAATATGGAAATTAGCTTTGAAAACTCCTGTACGAGTGTTAAAGTATGAATAAGTGATTGTTTAAATAGATATGGCTATGATTAATACTAAAAATTTAATTAAAGTTTTCAGAACCGATGAGGTGGAAACTACGGCATTAAATAATGTCAATCTGGAAATTAATAAAGGCGAATTTGTTGCAATAATGGGGCCGTCGGGATGCGGTAAGTCAACTTTATTGAATATTATTGGTTTGCTTGACAATCCAAGTGAAGGAGAGTTGCATTTTAACGGTTATCAGGTAGAGAACTACACTGAAAGGCAAAGAACAAATTTGAGAAAAGAAAACATTGGTTTTGTTTTTCAAAGTTTTAATTTGATTGATGAATTGACTGTTTTTGAAAATGTTGAATTGCCTCTTTTGTATATGAAAGTGTCTGGAGCAGAGAGAAAAAGAAGAGTGAATGAGGCTTTGGAAAGAATGAATATTGCTCATAGAGCTAAGCATTTTCCTCAGCAATTATCTGGTGGACAGCAACAAAGGGTTGCTATTGCGCGAGCAGTTATTTCAAATCCCAAATTGATTTTAGCGGATGAGCCAACGGGTAATCTGGATTCTGCTAACGGAGAAGAGGTAATGAATCTTTTAACTCAGCTTAATGAGGAAGGAACTACAATAATCATGGTAACTCACTCGCCATCAGATGCAGATCGAAGTCATCGTATTATTCAGTTGTTTGACGGACATATTGTAACTGAGAATATGAGACAAAAGCTTTAGAAAGAAAATATTATCGTTATTAATCAATTCTTAGGTTCAAATTCTGAAAAATTGAGCTACATATTAATCAGGCAAGTATGTTTAAGAATTTCTTCATTACACTTTTTCGAAATTTTTCCAGAAACAAATTCTATACAACAATCAATGTTGTTGGTTTATCGGTGGGGTTAATTTGTACAATTTTGATTTTACTGTTTGTTCAGGATGAATTATCATACGATAAGTACAATGTGAATCATGAACGAATCATTCGTTTGGGATCGGATTTTACATTGAGTGGAAAGAGAGACCGTGTTGCGACATCGCCTTTGCCATTCGGGCCAACTTTTGTTGAGGAATTTCCCGAGGTGGAGCAATTTGTGCGTTTTCAAGGCTCAGGAAGACAGCAGTTTAAATATGATGATAAAGAGTTTTATGAAGAGCATATCGCTTTTGTTGATTCTTCTGTGTTTACCATTTTTAGCTTTCCCTTGCTAAAAGGAGATCCCGAAAAAGCGCTTACGCAACCTTATTCAATAGTGCTGAATGAAACTCTGGCCGATAAGTATTTTAACGACGAGGATCCAATAGGAAAGATATTGCTTGTTGGTGAAAATGTAGCCTATACAGTTCGTGGAGTCATGAAAGATCTCCCTTCCAACAGCCACTTTAAATATAATGCTTTCTATTCCATGAAAACATTGGAAAGCATAAGGGGAGCGGAGCAATTTAACAGTCAGCAACCAATTTCATTTTGGTCATTTAATAATTACACGTTTCTACTCTTAAAAGAAAATTCAGAAGCTGATGCTATTCTCGAAAAGTTTCCGGCTTACTATGAGAAATACATGAAGGAGCTTGGAAATCAACTGGGAGTTTCCTACAAATTAATAATTCAGCATCTTGGAGATATTCATTTAAGATCACAATTGCAATGGGATGCTCCAACCGGAAATATAAAATACATTTATATTCTAACAGCGATTGCCATCTTTATTTTGTCCATAGCAAGTATTAATTACATGAACATGGCGACGGCACGATCCTCTAAACGAGCAAAGGAGGTTGGTATTCGTAAAGTTGTTGGTGCGCAAAAAGAGAATATCATTCGTCAGTTTATGATGGAGAGTATATCTTTAACAGTGTTTGCTCTTATTATAGCCTTAATATGCGTTGAGTTATTGTTGCCTCTGTTTAATCAGTTGGTAAATAAGGATCTTACATTGAGTGTTTTGGATACTCCGGAGGTGATCCTGTTTAATGTAATTCTTGCCGTCCTCTTAGGTCTTTTCTCGGGTAGTTATCCTGCTTTTTATTTGTCTTCAATTCAGCCGGTTTTTATTCTAAAAGGAAGAAATGGCAGAGGTGGGGCAAATGGGTTTTTGCGAAAATTGCTTGTGATCTCGCAGTTCACAGTTTCAGCCATGATGATTAGCGGAACTATCATTGTTGCATCTCAGTTCCTGTATATGAATAGTATGGATGTGGGATTTAATAAAAAAGATATTGTAGTCTCGGTTATTCGCGATTCAGTATTGCGGACTAGAATAGATGCGTTGAAAATGGAGCTGAAGAAAAACCCTAATATAAAGGCTGTTGCAACTTCGAGTTCATTAATTGGTTTTGGAGGATCGAAAACGGTGCATTTGTACGAGAGTGATGAAGGGATGCAGCAGTATGCATTAAATTTCAATGTTATTGATTTCGATTATATCGATTTAATGGAAATGGATATTCTGAAAGGAAGAAATTTTAATCGGGAGATTCCGTCGGACACCGTTAATGCATTTATCGTTAATGAGTCGGCTGCAATTAAATTTAACTGGGGCGAAAATGCCTTAGAGAAAAAGCTTCAGGTAGGAGTGGATATTGATGGTGTTGAAGAAGGAGGAGACGTTCAATTGGGAGAGGTGATTGGTGTAATTCGGGATTTTAATTATCAGCCTCTTAAAGATTTAATTGAACCGATGAACCTTATTGTTTCGGAAAATCCTGATTACCGAAGGAATTTGCACGTGAAAATTAATTCTGAGAATAGAAAAGAGACCCTACAATATATTGAAAAAGTATGGAATGAGTTCTGTCCCAATATGTCGTTTGGTTATTCCTTTTTAGATGATAGAATGAAAGAAAATTATGAGCCGGAAGAAAGACTGGCATGGATTTTTTCAATTTTTTCTTTAATAAGTATTTTAATTGCATCCATGGGACTTTTTGGATTGTCCTCTTTTATGGCTGAACAACGAACCAAAGAACTGGGCATTCGGAAAGTATTGGGTGCATCGGTAGGTAAGTTGGTGTATTTGCTGACTCGCGAATTCATCAGGTTAATTTTAATCGCCAATATCATAGCTGTTCCAATCTCTTATTGGGCTTTAAGTTCTTGGTTGAACGATTTTCCTTATCGCATTTCAATTGGCATTTGGATATTTGTTGTCACCCTAATTGTTTCTTTAGTGATTGGATTGTTTACTGTTGCATGGCAATCTTATCGGGCGGCAAGTTCCGACCCAATTAAGGCAATTAAATATGAATAAATTCAATAAGGTAGAAACCTTCTAAATTTTTTACTCATGAGAGAAATATGTGTGCCGATACCACTTGGCGATGATAATGAAGTTGCAGAAGTGGAAGTTAAACTTGCGAATAAGAAAATATCTGTGTTTTTTAGATTGGAATCATTTTCGTGGGATATATCCAAAGAAATGGCAGATAAATCAGATGATATAACAGAGAAATTACTCAAGATTTATAATTTAAAAAAGCTTATCGCCGACTATGATTCAGATTGGGAATTGATACAGATTTTTACTCCTTCAGAGTCATCAAAGAACATTCAGGTGTTGTTTCGTAAAAAATAGCTGAAGATATATTTATTTCTTGTGTAACTTTTGTTGTATCTATTCGTCATACGAGCGGAAAGAACAATAAATTTAAATCAGGAAATATGGATCGTTTAGCAAAAAATCTCTTATTCTTTTTTCTTTTAACTCAACTGTTTTTTGGCTCATTCTCTGTTTTTGGTCAAACCTATCCATGTTATTTGTATGGCAGTATTACTACTATTGATGGCGATGTGTATAAAGGTGCTATTCGTTGGGATGATGAAGAAGTATTTTTGACTGATGTGTTTAATGCCGAAAAAGAAGAAAATCCTTACCTGAAATACCTTCCGGAATCCAAAATCAAAAATAATCAAGAAAGATACAGTAGAAAAAGAACATGGGATCGTTTCGAAGTCACAATTAATGATGAGAGGAGAAATTTAACCAGTGTTTACGATCGAAAATTTCAATGCCGGTTTGGCGATATAAAATCAATATCTGTAACGGGAAGCGAATCGGTAAGTTTAGAACTTAAAGATGGAAAGTATATTAACTTAAGTGGCGGTTCAAATGATGTGGGAACCAAAGTTTGGATCATTGATCAGGAATTAGGTTTGTTGAAGATTGATTGGGATCGTATTGATATAGTCAATTTTGAAACAACACCTACTGATTATGTGGAGACTTTTGGAGAACCAATTTATGGAAAGATTACAACAACTAAAGGAGAGTTTACTGGTTTTATTCAATGGGATCATGATGAGCGTCTTTTAGGAGATAAATTGGATGGAAGAAGTCGTGATGGAGACGTGTCCATCTCTTTTGATAAAATTAAAAAAATTGAAAAAACAGAAAATGGAAGTCTTATTACTTTGCATTCCGAACGACAGTTTGAATTGACTGGTGAGAATGATGTTAATAAATACAATAGAGGAATTATTGTTAGTATTCCAAATGTTGGAAGAGTAGATTTTCCATGGAGTCACTTTCTTTCTTTGGAGATTCTTCCTCTTTCCAAAAATACAGATTGTTTATCTGAATTTAGGGTATCTCAAAGGTTGTTCGGTACATTAGTTACAAAGGAAGGTAAATCGTATAAAGGAGTAATTGTTTACGATCTAGATGAGGCAATGGATTCGGAGATTTTAAATGGTTTAAATGATAAATTGGAATTTGCTATCCCTTTCAGAAATATTGGAAGTATTAAACCAATGGCATACAACTATTGTCTTGTTGAACTAAAAAATGGGATGAAGTTGTATCTTGGTGATCAAACAGATGTTTCCAATAAAAATGCAGGTGTAATTATTTTTGTAAAAGAAGATGAATACCTAAATTTTAAATGGGAAGATATCGAACGTATCGATTTTATGTGAAAATAGCCATATTTAGAATAGGTGTCCCATCTTGATTTTTTCAAAATGGGATATTTTTTTGTAATTAACTGATATAGTTATGCTTATTAGTGTTTAAAATTATTTAAACGAAACTCTCACGCATATAATGTGTTAAAATAAGACTTTGACTGAAAGAAATATTCTGGGGTAATAAATAATATGTTGAAATTTTTCACCAAATTTGAAACTTATTTATTTTTCTTTCGTCAAAGCAAAAGATTCTTTAACGCGAAGGAATATATGTTTCTGCCTAGGTCAATTAGCATGTCGATTTATAGGAAAACCGATTATTATGAAAAGAAATGGAGCAAGTCTACTACTAATATTATTTTTACAATTAGCATATTTATCCGCAGAAGCAAGTGATTTCTACTGGATTGGCGGTTCGGGTAATTTCAATGATATACAGCATTGGAGCGATCAGCCAGGTGGAAAGATAAACCCAGGTGCCCTGTTGCCGGATAAAGATGATAATGTGTATTTTGATGAATTTTCTTTTCCTGATCCGGGAGCAGAAGTTGTAATCACTAGTGTTGCACGTTGTTTAAATATGTATTGGGGCAATGTACAAAACATGCCTGTTCTGAAAACCGATAATAATATTGCGCATTATTTGGTAATTTACGGAGGAGTAAAATTTAATACTCAGATGATCATAGATCTTGATCGTCCTCTCTATTTTAGAGCAAATACTCTTGGTAATGTTATTGATTTTGGAGGAAATTCATTCAACGGGGATTTCTATTTTGACAACAATGGAGGTTGGAGAATTACCAGTGAAATGAATCTGCTTGATAATACGGTTTATTTTAATCAAGGAACCTTAAGTATTGAAGCAGAATTAACCTGTGGAAGTCTTGTTTCTGAGAATCCGGTATCCAGGGAGCTCTATTTAAATTCTTCAATAATTAATCTTCAAAAAAGCGGAGAATCGGTTCTTTCTGTTCAAACAGATAATTTAAATCTGTATCCGGGAGATTCAAAGATAATTGTTAGCTCAACAAATTCAACTATTGAAACAATCGGTACCAAACGGGTCGATTTTTTTGATGTTTTATTCAAAGGAGATAATGGAGCTATAGAAAGTAATGTTATTCTTACCTCATTTAATGATGTAAATTTTGAGTTGAATGGAAGTATAAAAGGTGAAAATGATTTTCAGAATTTGATTTTTACTGCAGGTCACAGTTATTCCATTTACGATGGTACTCAAAATATAAAAACTAAGTTTGAGGCTCTGGGAGAATGTTATGCCTATATTTCAATAATAGGAGATGTTCTTGGTGGAAATATTTCGGCTGAATTAGTTAACCTTAATTATTTAAAGGTTAAAAATATCAACGCAAGTGGAAATGCGGTTCCTTTTTTGGCAAATAATTCCTATAACTTAGGAGGTAATAATTCGAATTGGACTTTTGTTGCGCCATCTTCTGCAGATTATACATGGACAGGTGGGGCAGGCGATGGAATGTGGGGAACACCAGGCAACTGGAATTCGGGTTGTGTGCCATCCAGAAATAATAATGTAATAATACCAGCTACCTTTGTAGTTACTATTAATGTTCCTGCAGAATGTAAAGGCCTTTCAATTAATGATAATTCCACTTTGCAGGGAGCTGAAAATATAGAGGTTTTTGGATCTCTTGCAGTAGGGAATTGTACATGGAATGTTACCGGTGAAACACAGTTTAATGGAGATGATACCAATACAATTACAATCAATAATAATTTTGTTGGCCCAGTATCTTTTATTGGTGATGGTGATTGGACTTTTACAACAAACATTACTGTTACGAATAATTTTGAGTTGTATAAAGGAAGCTTGCATCTTAACGGAAACAAATTAACGGTTGGGCAATTTATTTCAAACAGCACCTATAATAGAGTGTTGGATATGATAAATTCAGATATTGATGTAGTTGATGGTGTTTCCAAAGCATGGAATGTTTCTGGCAGTAATTTTTCTCTATTAAGTAATAATTCTGAAATTCGATTGTTGTCGGATGGTGCGGAACTATATAATAATTCTTCTGATTTTATTTCTTACGGAAAAGTAACGTTCAATTACCCTGATGGACAGGTGTTTTTAACGAATGAAGGTTCTGCTCAGCCGACTTTTGAGTCTCTTGAGTTTAAAGGGAATGCTAAATTATTAGGTGATCATCAGTTTGATCAGCTAATTTTCACCAAGGGTAAATCTTATTTTTTAAATGTAGGCAGTAGACAGAAAATTACAAAAGCGGATGGATTAATTGCTCATGGTACGTGTTCCGAATACATTTCGTTTAAAGGAGAAAATGGTGTTGCCTATTTTGATTGTGATGTGTCGTCATCTGATCTTTTTCGACTAAGAATTGAGGATGTAAATGTTATTGGAGGAATTGGTTCATTAACAGCAAATGAATCGATAGGTATTTCTGGATATGATGGATGGGTTTTTCCCAACGATTTAACCGGAGGTACTATTTATTGGACTGGAAATATTGATAATGATTGGTTTAAGGCTGGTAACTGGCTGGGAGGATGTTTGCCAAACCGAAAAGATGTGGTTATTTTCGAAGATGCGAAAGTCTTAAACAGTTATGAAGTAAATATATCTAAAAAAGGGAGTTCAGCAGAGTGTCTGGATATGATCTGGACGAATGCCAATTTAATGAGTTTCACAGGAGATCAGCCAATATGTATTTTTGGAAGTCTGGATTTTTCGGGTATGGTAAATGCCAATTATTCATATTCAGGCGATTTTTATTTTAAATCAGAGAATCCTTCCAATATTAATGCGGGTGCAGTAGAATTACTTAGCGATCTCGTTTTTGAAGGAACAAAACAAGATGATGATTCTTGGCTTGCAGGAAGCTGGACTTTGAATAGTGTGATAAAAACTTCAGGTACAATTTTGTTGCAAAATGGAGATTTGATTTCCAATAACCATAACATGGAGGCGGGTCGTTTTATTTCTAATTTTGTTACTACGAGATCATTAACATTAGGATCATCGATATTTAAATTGGAACGATTTGAAATTTCACCTGATGGATTTGCTTTTGATGCTGGTACTTCAGAGATAATTTTTACCACAGGAGGCGATTTAATTGTTTCAAAAGGAGCTGTGCCGGTAGTATTCTATAATGTTGCTTTCGATGATACTGATGGAAATGCCTACATAGATACTTACTCAGACGATATTTCATTTAATAATATTGTGTTGAATGGAAATACTTATTTTAGAAAAAAGAATGTTTCTGAAATAAGTTTTGTTGCCGAAAGTATTCAATTGGCTGTTGGGAAAACCTATGTGTTTGAAAGTAGTCAGACCTTTGTGCTTGGTAATGTAATTGCTAACGGAGCCTGCGAAGGAACTATTGATATAACAGGCTCGCGTGCCGATCCTGCAATTTTTAAAGCGAAGACTAGTATAACTAATATAACAGTAAATTCGGTTAATATTTTAAATGTAAATGCTAAGCCTGCAGATACATTTGTTGCAAATGCTTCAATAAACTTGGGTGGTGCCGATGGTTGGAAATTTGAAAATGAACCTGCAGGAACCAATTTGTATTGGGTTGGCGGAACAGGAAATTGGGATGATCCAAATCATTGGTCAACGGTTTCTGGTATTAAATCGGGAGGTTGTGTGCCAACAGCAAAAGATAATGTGTTTTTTGATGACGGCTCATTTACTGATACAGAACAAACAGTATATACTGGAGCCAGTGATATTCGTTGCAGAACAATGGATTGGACTGGATCTGAAGCCGCGAGACCAAATTTTGAAATGGGCACAACTGATATTTCAGGCGTTTATATTTATGGTTCTCTTATTTTTAATTCGGCTGTAGATATTAATCTATCTGCAGTGGTTAATTTTTACTTTAGAGCAACTGAACTTCAGGAGATTAATACATTTGGATATGTGTTTCCAAATATTGTTGAGTTTGATGGGAATGGTGGAGAGTGGAAATTACTCGATGATATGATCATGGAAGGTGATTGTTTCATCCGCTACGGTAAATTAGTAACCGATGGTTTCGATTTGGAATGTAAAAGTATCACCTCTATTGATCCGACTGATAGTGTTAATTCAAGAGGATTAGACATAAGAAATTCACAGGTTAAAATTACTGGAAGAGAAGATGTAATTGGTAGTTCTGTTTATTTTAACCTTGCTGATGCCTATGCTGATCTTGGATTTGAGTTATTGTCGGATAATAGTACAATAACCTTTACAAATAATGCAAAAGTATCAATTATAGGTTCTGCGTCTCATAATATTAACTTTAATAAAATAGTTTTTGAGGATGAGGGTGAATTTTCAGCATACAGTGTTCCTGGTTTTGTGCCTTATGTTGAATATCTTCAATTTAAAAATAATGGCAAAGTTAGTGGTAATGACAAATTTGGAACGGTTGAATTGGGGCGGGGATTTGAATTCAAGTTTCAGAATGGCAAAACGTATGAAATGGATTACCTTCTTGCTGAAGGAAGTTGTTTTGCACCAATCTCGTTGCATTCTGATAAAGATACTAAACAAACTACAATACTTGCGGCAAATAATGTAACAGGTAATTTTCTTGAACTGAAAGATATTAATGGCGATGGTTCAAAAGGGGCAACTTATACTGCCACAAATTCATTCGATTTAGGAAATGTTACAGGTTGGATTACTGATGGAGCAATTGCTCCAATCGCTTTATACTGGGTTGGAAAAGGAACAGACGATAGTTGGGACAATCATGAAAACTGGAGTCGTGCTCAGGATGGCAGCGAAGAAGGTTGTGTGCCTACCTTAAACGATGATGTTTTTTTTACTGCGAATTCATTTTTAGGAAGCAAACTGGTTGAGCTAAATGCACCTGGAAAATGTCACAGCATGACTTGGTATGATGATGTGGATCCTGATGCAAACTTCATCGTTGATGCAAATCTTCAAATTGGTGGATTCATGGATTTAACCGAAAACATGTCGATGAGTATGCGTGGTGTTTTCGAGTTTATTGGAGATGGATTGGCAGGAGATAAAATAGTCGATTTTGCGAATAAATCGATGGATGGCGATGTGATCTTCGATGGTGATGCACAGTCATGGGTTTGGAATTCTAGTCTGATCACTTCCGGTGATTTGTATTTGGAGAGTGGTTCTGTTACAACAAAAGGTAATGATTTTACTGTTGGTAGATTTAGCTCTTTGTCTTTAGGGAATCCTGATGCAATACGCAGGTTTGATATGAGCGGTTCTATCGTGACTGTTATTTCCGATCAGCCAACAGGCTGGAACATGAAGATGAATACTACAGGAGGATTGAATTTTATTGCTGCAAATACAAAAATTACATTTGCCAATGGAGGTGGAATTTATTGTGAAACCAATACTGAAGTGACGTTTGGTTTTATTGATTTTATGAATAATGGGATTATAAGAATAAAAGGCGCAGGACGAGGATCTTTTGGTTCTGTGACTTTCTTCGAGCAAGGACAGATTTATGGTGATAATACTTTTACCAATTTGGAATTCACGCTTGGATACGAAAACAATACCATTGAATCAGGAAAAACGATTACCGTTATTTATGATTTGAAAATGGAAGGTGTACGTTGTTCTTATGCTTTCCTAAAAGCAAGTACTCCTGGAGTTAAGGCTTTTATATACAAACCATCAGGATTGTTCGGTAAAATTTACAATGCTGCTTTAACAGATATTGCCGGATCATCAGGTTCCGGTGGCGATCATCCTGTGAATTATCATTTTGATAATGATAACACTACAGGTTTCGTTTTAGTGCCGAGTGCTCCCGGAGGAGATGAGGATCCACCGTCTTTTGAAGATAGTTTCGATCAACCTCGTGAAGAGTGGTGTAGTGATGTTGCTATTCTGGATCATGTAAAGGGTTTTCCTATTAACAGCAATACAACATTCCAATGGTACTATAGCACAGATGGAACTGTTGGAACTTATACAGATCTTCCAGGAGAAACCAATGCTGTAATTGAAGTTACTGTTTCAGGATTTTACAAAGTTGAAGTGATTTATGGTTATAATACTGTAGCGAAAGATGGTTCTTTGTGTAAAATCGAATCGGTTATTGAGGTTCAGCTAGGAACTAAGTCAAATGTTTCTTTGGAGATTACAGCCAATAATGTAAAATGTTTTGGGCAGGGAAATGGGCGAGTTGTTGCTAAAGTTGCAAATATTCAGTACCCGGAATATAAATTTTTCTGGAAAGATGAGGCAGGAACTGATTTTTCAGCGTCAACCTCAACCAACAAAACAACCTGGGAAAGTACAGCATTAAACTTAACCCCAGGTAAGTACAATATTACCGTAGCCGATGGAAAGAATTGCGAATTTGATACTATCGTAAATATATTTGATGCTTACGAATTGTTAATCGATAGTATTGCAACAAGGGATTTGACTTGTTTTACAATTCCTGAAGGAGAGATTTTGGTTACTGCCTCAGGAGGAACCGGGAATTTATCCTATTTCCTGGACAGCATTGTTCAAACAGGTGAAAATATTACAGGATTGTATTCCGGAGACTATAAAGTTCATGTTTCAGATGCAAACTTGTGTTTGACTCCAGAGCAGGATATTACTTTAAATTCAAATCCTGAGATTGTAATGGATCTGAATGGAACAGACTTGCTTTGTTATAACGATAATAACGGATTGTTTAATCCGATTGTTACAGGTGGTGTTACCGATTATACTTACGCTTGGACGGGACCGGCCGGATACACGGCAACAACAGCTAATATTTCAGGCTTGGCAGGAGGAACTTATGAATTAACCGTTACTGATGCAGTTAATTGCCCTTCGGTTTTGAGTCAGGAATTGATTGAACCAAAGGAATTAGTTACGAACGAATTAACAATTGAAGCTGCAAATTGTAATGGAGAAAGTTCAGGTGAGATTTTTGTTGAAGCAGCTCAGGGGACTCCAAACTATCAATATTATTTAGATGGAGTTGAAAGTGCAACAGGTATTTTTTCCAAGCTGGCTCCAAAAGATTATGCACTTCGAATTGTTGATGCAAACTCATGTGTGTTTGAACAAAATGTTACTGTTGCTGAGCCGGGGAAAATAGGATTCTATATTGAAGATATTGTATTGCCAACTTGCAAGAATACCAATGATGGTATTGTTAGAATCACACCTTATGGTGGTAATAGTGGCTACAGGTACAGTTGGTCAGGACCTAGCGATTATCGGTCATATTCTCAAAATATTGAAAATGTAGTTGCCGGTGATTATAGTTTACTGATTACTGATAAGAATAACTGCTCTTCGGAGAACGGAGTCGACTTAAATTTAGGTTTGAGCATCCAGTTAGGTTTAGTTGTAGAACAACACATTAAAGTTGCAGGAACCAGAAATGGTATTCTTTCTATTGAAACTTTGGAAGGTACAATTCCTTATAGTTTTACCGTTACAGGACCAGGAGGATATTCATCCGTTAGTCCTGATAATTACGATGACAACAGTTTCTTGATTGAGAATCTGGCAGGAGGTGTTTATACCGTTACTGCAACAGACGCTTCGGGATGTTCAACAGTGAAAAAATCGATAATAATTGAGGAACCAGGAATGGTTTTTACTTATATAGAGGAAAGACAAGCTGTTGGATGTGCAGGAAGTCCGGTTGGGGAATTGAGAGCTCACGCCACAGGAGGTGATGGAACATTTACTTATGCTTGGTCTGGTCCTGCCGGATACACTGGAACAGGAGAAACAATCTCAGGATTGGCAACAGGTATTTATAATATTACAGCAACATCGGCTGGTCAATCGGCAACTAATACATATGAATTAGTTGCTCCGGATCCTTTACTAGCAAGTGTAGCAAATGTTAAAAATGTAAGTTGTAACAATGCTGCAGATGGTGAGATTGAATTGGATGTTAATTTTGGATCAGCAAATTACACAATAGCATGGACTAATGGAGCAGGATTTTTATCATCTGCCAAACATATTTTAGACTTGGAACCTGGAACATATGATTATACTATAACTTCGGAATATGGATGTTCTGTTTCCGGGAGTCAGGCAATCACAGAACCAACTTCACTTGCATTGACCGTAACTCCGCTTGATATTTCTGCCGTAGGCCTACGTGATGGAGAGATTTCGGCAGCCGTTACCGGAGGAACCCCTCCTTATATTTTCTTAATTTCAGGACCGAACGGATATTCATACGCGGAATCGGCAAATGTCACTGGAAATATTTCAGTAAATGGGTTGGAAATGGGCGTTTATGAAGTTGTTGTATTAGATGCAAATGAGTGTAGAATTGAAGATTCTAAAAAGGTTCACGAACCTGAAAAACTACTGCTGTTTGTAACTTCAAATACAGATGTTACCTGTCCGGGAGGAAATGATGGTGCTGTAACCGTGGATGTTTTAGGCGAAAGTGATCCTGCAAATTTAACTTATTCATGGACAGGAGATAACTATTTTAGAAGTACAGATAAAGATGTTTCCGGTTTAAAAGCTGGTACTTATACTGTTACAGTATACGATTCAGCAGGTGATCCCGGCTATGAAAGTCAGAGTTTGCAGGTTGTGGTTAATGAACCAGACAAGCTTGTTGCTGAATTCTGGAAGAAAGATATTTCCTGTTTTGGAAGGACTGACGGTTACATTAACCTGCATCCTAAAGGAGGAACTCCGGGTTATACCTACTTGTGGGGAGGACCGGGTGTTAGCGGGACAAATGAAGATCAGCAAGGACTTTCGGAAGGAACATATTCGGTTCAGATAACAGATAGCAAGGGATGTAAATCAGAAATAACACCAATTAGTATTGTGGAGCCTAAGCAGGTTTTTGTTACAGTTTCAGGTTTTTTAGAACCAACATGTTATGGTTTGGAAGATGGCTGGATTAAATTGGATATTTCGGAGGGTACCGAACCCTATTTGATTAACTGGGATAATTATGGTAGTATCACTAAGGATATTTTCGATATTGAATCCGGGGATTATTCTTATGTGGTTGTTGATAATAATGGATGTGAAACTTCGGGATCTAAGTTATTGAACCAGCCGGATACATTGATCGCTGAAATTAATGATTATCAGGATGTATTGTGTTATGGAACAAATTCGGGAAGTGCTACAGTAGAGATATCAGGAGGAACACCAGATTATAAAATAGATTGGTCGGATGGACAGGAAACGGATATTGCTTCAGATTTAATTATTGGGACTTACGATGTTAAGGTTGTTGATGATCATGGCTGTTCAGATGTAGCCAGTGTGGAGCTCGTTCAGCCAGAGGCTTTGAATTTGGAAGCCGAAGCCAGTCGTCCAACCACAATTGATGCCAATGATGGTTCCATTCGGATTGATGTTACAGGAGGGGTTCTTGATTATACCATTAATTGGTCTGATCAGGATTTGAAACCATATTATGGAACAAGTATTGAGGATTTAGGAAGAGGTACTTATATTGTAAGTGTAATTGATAAAAATAATTGTCAGTTAGATTCAACAATTGTGCTGGAATATTTATATGAAAACAGAATAAAAATACCAAAAGCATTTACGCCAAACAATGATAGTTATAATGATTTCTGGGATATTGAAAGAATTGAGTTCGTGCAGAACCTTAAGATTGTAATTTACGATCGATGGGGTAAAGCTGTTTATAAATTTAGTGGAACTGGGAATCAGTATCGCGGTACCCCATGGACAGGTGCTGATGGAAATACTAATTTACCAATAGGTTCATACTATTATGCTGTAGAACTTGATGATGAAAAACCAATACTGGGAACTGTTACAATTCTCCGTTAAGTAATATTATTAAACCTGACCTTTAGATTCTAATGAGAATAACGATAATTCTAGGAGTGTTACTATTTGCATTCACTCAAGGAAAAGCTCAACAATTGCCACTTTATAGTCAATACGTGGAGAACGGATTTTTACTCAATCCGGCCATGGCCGGAAGTCGGATGTATTCACCTCTGCGCTTAAGTTTACGTCAGCAATGGTCGGGAGTAGAAGGGGCTCCTGAAACACAGGCATTGAGTTTTAATAAAAATATGAGTAATAAATGTACCACTTGTAACGTAAAAGGAAATCCATTATCACGACGAAATAAACAAATGGGCGTTGGTTTGGGAGCCTATTTTTTTAATGATAAAGCGGGGGAAGTAGCAAGAACGGGTATTGAGTTTTCGTATGCTTATCACCTACAATTATCCAAAAGTAAATTGGGACAAACAGGAACAAAGCTTTCATTTGGGCTTGGGGGCGTTTTTTATCAGTTTAAGTTTGATAAAAGGTACATTCCGGTTAATGATCCCAAAGCAGGGCCGGATGAAGTCTCATATGTACCGGATGCAAACTTTGGTGTTTACTTATATAATGATGATTATTTTATTGGAGCATCAGCAGCACATTTATTTGAAGCTTCTGTTAAAATGGGCGATAACAAAATTGGTGATGATATTATGAAGCGTCATTTTTACGCTACAGCCGGTTATACCTTTCATTTAAAAGATTTGGTTGATCTCGAACCTTCGGTTATTGTTCGTAAAACCATGGATTCTGATATTTATTACGATCTGTCAGCAAAGTTGTTTATCAATCATTTTTGGATTGCAGCATCGTATAGGACAAACGATCAAATTGTGGGAATGGTAGGGGTAAATTACAATCAATATTACATTGGGTATTCATACGATTATTACACAGACAATTTAATTTCTGATAGCAGTGATGGAACTCATGAGATCACATTAGGAATCAATTTCGACATTCCAAATAAAATGAAGAGGGAGAGTAGATTGAGAGAAAGAAGAGCTGCTGATCGAAATTTCAGTAAAACAAAAACTTCCCGATACAAGAGAAACAGTAAAAGTTATATCTTCTTCTAGAAAAGATTTCTCGAATGATGTATCTGATCAATATCTCTGTGGGCATTTTTTTAAATATTAAATTGAAATCATTGAGTTCCCATCTGTGTTTTTTGTTTGAGTGCATTTTTTTATACGTTAAGAACGTAAGGATTGCATAATTCTCTTCGAATATGAATAATAGGATTTTATTATTGTTTATAATGTTTGTAAGTATAAGCCCACTTACCTGTTTTGAAAGTAACGCAAACATATATATTGATAAGGACCTGAAATCAAAAGAATGTTTCAGTAATCTACCAAGTACTCTGGAATCATTTCAACTGTTTAGCCATGGCAGGGCAGGTGAATTGCTGATTGATGGAGAATGGTTTACTGCACCTCAAATAGCCACATGGTTAAAAAAAAGCAAACTTCTAAAAGGAATCACACACCTAAATATCTATGCCTGCGAATTTGGCAAAGGTGTAAAAGGCCAAAATGCAGTAGCATACCTCGAAAAATCACTAAACATTACACTTGCCGCTTCCGATGATATTACCGGGGCAAATGGCGACTGGGACTTAGAAGTAGGAACACGCAAAGATGTTCTGGAATTCCCCACCTATTCATACTCCCTGCAAAACGAATTCATAACTACATGGGAAGTTAGTGCGGGAGATTTAGATATTACCATTCCGACAGATAAGCAGTCTTACACTTATAATTATACGGTTGACTGGGGCGATGGAACAAACAGCACTAACCAAACAGGAGATGCAGAGCACACCTATGCCGCCCCCGGAGTTTACACCGTAAAAATTTCAGGAACATTCCCCGCAATATGTTTTTGGTATGGAAACGACAAGGACAAAATAAAGATCATAGAGCAATGGGGAAACATAGAGTGGCGTTCCATGTATTGCGCCTTTTATGGTTGTTCCAATCTTACGATAAAAGATGGCATTGCACCTCCTAATCTTAGTAAGGTTACAAGTATGGAAATGATTTTCACTAATGCTATTAGCTTGGATGCTGATCTTGGGGCATGGGATGTAAGCAATGTTGTATATATGTACGGTTTATTTGGAGGAGCTTCCTCTTTCACAGGAAAGGGGATTGACAAATGGGATGTTAGCCGTGTAGAAGATATGTCTGGAATGTTTGTTAAGGCAGATAAATTTGATGTGGATTTGGGTAGTTGGGATGTAAGCAATGTTCAGAATATGGGTGCAATGTTTTGGGATGCAACTTCTTTTAAGGGAAGGGGGCTTGACAAATGGAATATTATAAATGTTACCACTATGGGATTATTTTTAAAGAATATATCCCTTCCGCGTGCCACTTACACTTCCATCTTAAATGCCTGGGCCAAACTGCCCGTTAAGAATAATGTATATTTTTTTGCGGGAAATAGTTGGTATTGTGATAATTCTGGAAGAAAAATCTTAGATGATAAGTATGGTTGGAGTATCAGCGACAATGGGCAAGCTCCGTTTGCACCTGTAATTGACTTAGGCAAAAACCAGGCTAATTGCAAAGGAAATACAATCACTTTAGATGCTGAAAATTCAGGAGCTACTTATTTGTGGAATACAGGAGAAACCAGCCAAACAATATCAGTGAATACTTTAGGTGCTTTTAGTGTGAAAGTTACTTCGGTAAGAGGATGTGTTGCTAGTGATACCATAAAAATCACCAATGAATTAGCAATCGATCTTGGAAAAGATAAGAATATTTGCGAGGGAGGAGCTTCTGTAAATCTCACACTTGTGCCTGATGCTGCTTGGGGAACAAATCCTTATTATGAGTGGAGCACTTCTGTAACAGGTGTAACAATTCCTGCTCCGGCATTCGGACAAACAGTTTTAATAACCGATAAAACAGGTGATTATACATTAACGGTTACCGATCAAAATGGCTGTAGTGGTTCTGATGAAATACATGTAGAAGAGCATTCTAATCCAGTTGCAACTATTGAGATTTCAGATAAAAGTTCACCCATGTGCTTGGGGACAACTTTCGAATTGGATGCTGGAAATTCAGGAGCGACATATGCTTGGGGAGGGAAAGCAATAGGGCAAATAAGTCAAAAGATTACTCATACATTAATAGAGCAGGTAGGAGCAAACTTTGATGTAAAGGTAACAAACGAGTTTGGCTGTTTAGCCAGTGACAATATTCATGTTATAGCAAAGGTTGATAATGTTGTACCAACCATTATTTTTCCGACACTTCCTGAGGATAAAATAACGGCTTATACCGATCCTGGACGAAATGTTTCCAGTACTGTTAATTGGGGCACGCCTGATGTTGCAGATAACTGTCATGTTAAATCAATTACCAATAATGCACCTGTGACAATGGAATTCCCAGTTGGGGAAACTAAAGTTGTTTGGCAAGCAGAGGATTTTTCTGGAAATATAGAGGATCATACAATCACTGTTATTGTAGTAGATAATGAATTTCCTGTAAAACCAACACTATCTGATATAACAGGTGAATGCACAGCAACAGCAGTTCCTCCAACAACAAGTGATAATTGTTCGGGAACAATCACAGGCACAACCACTGATCCTTTAAGTTATACAACTCAGGGAACTCATGTTATTAATTGGACTTTTGATGATGGCAACGGGAACAGCA
>NZ_JAUCMW010000028.1 GCF_030372765.1 Labilibaculum sp. K2S
CTTAATTTGCAGCAGATTGCTTCAGTTCCCGAATTCTATGGTATATACAAAAAACTCCCTCGCCTTCAGGAGAGGGTTGGGGTGAGGTGTTTAATAGAGGAAAGGCTGGGGTGAGTTTTTTTTAACAAACACGGTATAAAACTCAGGCCTGTGGCACTTCTGCCACAGGCCGTTTGTTCAGTGCCCGTTCTCTGTTTCCATTTCCACCTCAAGTACATTCGTTTCACCGTAGCGGTGCACCAATTCCATGCTAATGGTTTTATAGGTTACCGCTTTAATCTGAATTTGATAGGTACCCGGGTTCAGTTTATCAATTCGGAATCCCCCTTTTTTACTGGTACACAAATGGTCAATTCCCGCTTCAGGAATCAGGATGTGCGCCTGAAGAACCGCTAGTTTGCTTTCCTTATCGGTAATGCTTCCGGATACAGCTGTTTTTCGACGCCCGACTTTCATCATATTTGTAGCTTCCAGATAACTTTGATAAAATTCGGGATCGGAACCGGCAAAGAGAGATTGCATCACATTGTCCAGTCTGGTTTTGTTGATGTTGAGAATTTCTGCCCCCACATCTTTCAGTTCCTGATTCGAAATTTTTGTATTGCTCTTTACCTCTCTGGGCCTTGGAGCCAGATCGATATAGCTTGAACGCAGCACCTTAAGATCTGCCAATTCTTCTGTACTCACAGCTGTTTCGGCCAGTTGATCGCCCAAGTTGTCACCAAATCTGCAGGTAAAGTCCAGTTTGCTGATGAATTTTTCATCGGAAAGGCTCAGGTAAAACGAAACACTGCCCTTTAAATTGGGAAGATCTTTCAGTTTGTTGCTTTTCAGGCAATAATTGTAGAAGAGAAGATTAATGCGGTTGAGATAATTGGCTGCCAATGCCTTTGTGTTGCGTTTGGTGATGGTGGTACCACTGTAATTCGTTTGGGTAAGCTCCCACAGAACATCGAACCGATCCATTTTAGTCACCTGCAGATCAGTGATTTCCTTCACAACTGGGACTGCATCCAGTTTAACTTGATTATCACTTATAAAACCTCGAAATGTTCTTTGCATTTCTTTTTGAGTTTCTAATGATTTTTTCATAATTTTTTGTTTTAAATGTTAGAAAACAGGAACAGTACTTCGGGCACTCGAGCGAAGTACAGCTCAAAAATGAAACTAGGCTTGATTCAATGAAAAAACAAAGTGCTTCCTGAACTTCACCAGGTGATCAAATGAAAATACAATGTGATTCCCGGATTTCACCAAGTGATTCCAGAACTTCATCAACTGATCAAATGAAAAAACAAAGTGCTTCCTGAACTTCACCTGGTGATCAAATGAAAATACAATGTGATTCCTGAACTTCACCTGGTGATCAAATGAAAATACAATGTGATTCCTGAACTTCACCGAGTGATTCTTAAACTTCATCAACTGATCAAATGAAAATACAAAGCCGTTCTTAAACTTCATCAGGTCATCAAATGATGCCGGAATGGGCTTCTTTTTATTCACTGATTAGAAATGGAGCCACAGAGAAACATTATTCCTTGTGAGACATTCATTCTTAACCGGAGCACTTCTGTTCCTGTAATCTACCAATGGTTTATAAAGAATTTTTAACTGAAAATAAATGAAATGAAGCTGTTTTAATTGTTGAAGAAATAGTTTTGAGTGTTTAATGATAAAGACAATTGTTGAAAGTAAGTCATTTGCAAAAAAAAAGCTTCGTGCAGATGATGCGGGTTGATTTGCACGAATTAGTTGGCAAATCACCCAGAGAGTATTTGGGTCTTGTATCGGGAGACATCCGATTGATTCCTGATCTTCCATGCTGATCAGGAGACGGTACTTGTCCGGCTTTATATCAGAAATTTTTTCTTTCGATACGGCATCACATTCAAATTGATATTTTCCTTTGGCATATCAATCTGCAAACAAAGAATTAAAACAGCTGTAACATAATTCTAAAATAAATGTAAATAAAATTATTTATATAATTCTGTAAGATGTTTAATAAAAAACCAAAACAAATGTGAATAATCGTTAAAAATCACTTATTCGTCAGGATAATTAATCTGTTAATCCATTGTTGGTGTGGTCGAAAGTCAAAAGTCCAAAAGTCCAAAAGTCTGGAAGAGTCTTGAAAAGTCGAACTATTCATGATTTTGTTTTTATGGATGTCAGTCTGATTTGTCTGAGCTTAAAGAGGTGTTGAATTCATTGCCACTTGGCTTAAGCTTGTGGATTCAAAGTCGAAATGCCTCATGTAATAATTCTCCCTTTTTTAAGGGGAGATCCCGACAGGGAGAGGCGTGTTTGAAGGTGAAAGGTCTGGGAAGGTCAAAGAGTCCAAAAGTCCATTGTAATTAAAAGAGGTAGAGGATTGGATTGCCATGTGACTTTAGCCCATGGTATAAAATAAGGATGACTTTGCTTTACCACTTGGCTTTAGCCTGTGGATTAAAAATAGAGAGACTTGAAGAGTCTTGAAAGATGCAAAAGTCCCCATCAGGGTATTTAGGGGTAGTAAAAGCAAAAATACAAAAGCTCCAAAAGAAATAATCTTTCGGAGCTTTTTGCATGTTGTGGATTCTTAAATGCAAAAATCCAATACTTTAGCGGCATTTTCCTGATCTCCTTTTTCCAAAAGGCGGGTTGCTATTTGAATCAATTGGTTTTCTTCCATGCCATTTTTAATCGCATCGGCGATTTCCTTTGGTAAATTTTCCATTGGTAAAATTTTTATAGTAGTGTATAATTTCGCTGTAAAATTAAACAAAAAAAAGAAAGGCCAAGCCGTTAAACTTGTCAAATTAATTTGTTTGTCTTTATTTCACAACCTTTGAATGTGGATTTGGAGTCGTTCGTGGAATGAGAGAGAAGTCGAAGATTCCATATTTATTCTAATAATACTCCCATTTTAAGGGGAGATGCCGACAGGCAGAGGGGTGTTTGAAGATGAAGGTCTTGAATTGCCACCTGGCTTTAGCCGTGGATTCAAAGTCGAAAGTCCAAAAGTCTTGAAGTGTCTTGAAAAGACGAACTATTCATGATTTTGTTTTTTGTCGATGTAAGTCTGATTTGTCTGAGCTTAAAGAGGCGACGAATTCATTGTCACTTGGCTTTAGCCAATATCTATAAAGAAAACAAGGTATTTGTTTTGACTTTTGACCATTCAAGCTTTCCAGATTTTTGGACTTTTTACTTTTAGAATGTTCGATGATTCAATCCAATAAACAAGCATTCAAAAAAAAACAGTTTTTAGGTTTCTATGTAAAGAATTATGTGTTATATTTATCCATTAATATTGTGAGGGTATGTGAATGTTAAATATTCTGATTCTTACATTTTCTGTTTCAATGACTACTGACTACTTATATAATTTACCGGAAATGAAGAAATACCAGATTTTAATCGTTGATGATATACCAGATAACATTAAAGTTTTACAATCCATTCTTTCCGACGACTCCTACGAAATTAGTTACGCATTAAATGGTAAAGATGCCATAATGCTATGTGTTGCAAAAAGTTTTGATTTGATTTTGCTGGACATCATGATGCCTGAAATGGATGGTTATGAGGTTTGTGAGTATTTTAAATCAAAAGAGAAAACAAAAGATATACCCGTAATTTTCCTCACTGCCAGAGTTGATGAAGAATCCATAATTAAAGGTTTTGAAGCGGGAGCTCAGGATTATGTCACCAAACCATTCAATCCACAGGAATTAGTTGCCAGAGTGAATACGCATCTTGATTTAAAAAGTAAAAATCAGGAGCTGAAGATGATGAATTTGGAATTGGAGGAGAGGGTTGCTGCCCGAACCATGGAGTTGGTTGAGTCAAACCAAAGTCTTGAGCATGCAAACCACCAGCTTTCAACTCTCGAAGATGCTAAAAATGATTTTCTGTCACTCATGTCAACAGAACTGAGGGAGCCATTAAATGGGATTGTGGGTTTTGCTGAAATGTTGGAATTTTCCATTAAAAATAAAACCAATTTAAAATATGTGCGTTACATTATTCAGGCTTGTGAAAAGCTGACTGGTGTTTCGGATATGGCCTTACTTCTTTCTGCTTTACGTTTCGATCGTTACGAAATGAAAATTTTGGGAATTTCTGTTTATGAGGTAGTGAAAGACAGCATCGAAAAATTAAAACCATTGATCGCTGAGCGAAAGATTAAAGTAAAGGTAGAGATCCCTAAAAATTATATTATTCGTGGTGATGAGAAATTGTTTGGCATCAGCATGGAGAAAGTAATTGAAAATGCAGTTACCAATGCACCTTCGCGTTCCGAAGTTTTGGTTGGTGCTTCGTTGGAAGGTCAAAGTGTCAAGGTTTTTGTTCAGGATTTAGGAGTACAATTTACTCCATCCGAAGTGAATTACACATTCCACTTTTTTGAACTAAACAAAGAAGACCGAAGACAAGATTTTAAACGTTTTACCGCTGGCTTGGTAGTTGTGAAATTGGTTATGGATTTGCACAAGGCCATTGTTGATGTTGAGAATCTTAGCGAGGGCGGTGTTCGGGTTTCATTTCAGCTTCCGGTGTACTAACTCGAAAGTCTTGAAGGGTCGAAAAGTCTCGAAATGTCGAAGCGTCAAACAGTTTTGAACAATCCAAAGGTCGAAAGGTTAAAATAGTATGGAAGTGGCTTATGATTGAATGATTAGGATTTTAAGCTGTTAATTAAATTCTGAATACTACCTGATATTAGCCTGCAATCTTTCCGTAAATTTTCAGCTGTATTATTATCAAGATAATGGAGATCTTCGGCTAAATAAAGCATACTTCGAACCTCACCGCATGATGCTTTCGAAATGTCCAAAAAACGTCTGAATTCAGTGTCTGAATATCTTTCAAAACCTTCGGCAATATTATTCATGATAGAAACTGAAGCTCGTTGAATTTGGTCTTTGAATCCAAAATCTTTAATCCCATTCATTTCTTTGTATATCTCATTAATCAATTTCCGGGCATTTTGCCAAATCACCAGTTCTTCAAATTTTTTAATTTACTCATATAATTATTTTGTTTTACTCTTTTAAACTTATGGATTTTCCCAGCCCCTTCGACATTTCCAGACTCTTCGAGACTTTGTAATCTTTTTTAGTACCAAACTTGCTTTATCAGCTTTTGCAAGTTCTTTCCTAAATGATCGAAACTCTTCGTAGCGGGATGCATGGAATGTATTTTTGTTTTTGCGGAAAATTCGTGTGTAGTAAACTTTATTGTCAACCAATTCAGCATTGCTTTGATAGTATCCAAAGTCCGATTCAATTATTTTTTCCTCAGGGAGACTTTCAATTTTGTATCCTTCAGGGAGAATAAAGCAGATACTGTCTCTATCTTCTATTGCTCTGGCATAGCGAATGTCGGTCAGTCTGTTTTCCAATTTGGGGGGAATGTAAGTAATTCTGTTGATTTTATTTAAAGGAATGAATAAACGATCCCCTGTTTGTGAAGCATAGTTTCTAACATCAAGGTTTACACTTAAAACTGACGATGGAATTTGTTTTTTATCTTCCTGAAAATGATAATCATTAATTGTAAAATCGGGTAGGTTGATGTGTTCTTCGTAAAGGAATTTTTTTTGATCATCCACACTGCTTCTATGGTAAAGAGTTTCAATGTTTTCATATTGAATTCCAGTGAAAATAGTCGAGATTTCCGCATGGGCATCTCCATTTTCCAATAGGGTAAAAGTACCATTTTGAATCTGCTGGTTTTGTTCGATTGTATATATAGGAGTATGGCATAGTTCTCCGCCATCATCATTTACACACAGCACATCGCGGTCGTCGGTAAAGGTTCCCAAATAGCCAAAAGGCATCTTCTGACTTGTGCATTCGAGCCAAATGGTGTCCTTCTGCAGCGGAACCCGTAAAATAACATGATTAAAATAGCTGTGTACAAAATCGGTATGCTGCAAATTATTGCTTTCACCTGCTTTCACTAAAGTGTAATTGGATGGAATATGAACGACTTTAAGCAGGGACTTCATATAGTTCGATAATGCTTTACAATCACCATATCCTTTTTTCGAAACCATTTCGGCCGGAAAACTTTGCCAGCCACCTATTCCTAATTGGATACCAACATAACGTGTTTTCGATTGCATGTATTCATACAATATTTTTACTTTTTCAATATCTGTCTGGCAGTCTTTGGTAAGTTCTATAATATGAGCCTGTTCTTCTTCAGTAATCTGATCGCGTCCTTGATTTAAAACCGCCGACCATTTGCCCAGACTGTTCCAGCTTTCTAAACTGCCTGGATAATTATCCATTTCAAAATCGAGAGGAGCCAAAAGAATTTGAGGTGATTGCGAGAGCACACCGGTAGAATAGGGCTCACTTTTTAAGGCAGGTAAACTATCGATACCCCATTGGTAGATATTTTGATCATTTATAGTTGTAGTACTGATCGAATCTTTAAAATTAATGCATTTGTATCGTAATTTTTCCTCCGAAGGAATAATGACTTTCATGATGGATTTTTCAACACCTACTAAATAGCCGGGATAGGCTTTCCAGCTTGGATAAACAAAAAGACCTTTGTAGTCTGATACCGATTCGTATTCAATAGTATATGGATATTGCTTTTGAACAGGTTCGTAAATTTTGAAACGTGAATCTCCGATCAGTTCACCTGCAGAACTATAGCTGTAATCTTTAATTTCTGATTCTTTTACTTTTTTAATCACTAAGCCAAGGGAATTATAGATGGTGATTTTTAAACTCTCTAAAGTTTCAAATTTGCTGTATCCAAATGGAATTGATGCGTATGCTTCTCCCTTTTTATTTAGAATTGTAATCACCATTTTTTGTGTCAGACTGGAGCTTTTTCTCGAGTGTACTGTAAATTCGGCTTCATCCAAACGAACTACGGCATTGGCATTTTTTTTAAGTTCAGCAGGGATGGTAAATGCAGGATATTTAAATGTTTCTTTTTTTGCAAAGACAGGTGTAAGAAGTAAAAAGTAAGCAATTAGACTTAGTAGTGTGATTTGTTTCATATGATTATGATTTTGTGTGTTTGCCATATGGAACTCCCAAATTACACTCATCCTCCTGTGTGTAAGACTTTTTACATGGTCGTTTCATATGATTATAATTTTGAGTGTTTGCCATATGGAACTTACCATGCTGGAATAATCATCCCCTTGTGTGTTAGAATATCTTTGGCATGAACGTTTCATTTTGTTCGTTTTTTATCTAATAAGTGTGGCAGGCTGTAAATTTTCAATCCAAATTGTACTTAATTAAGTGAGCCTTGTAAAGCTCATCTAATATAGTAAACGAACATAAAAGAATGAATCTAAATCTCCATATGCCAAGCTTTATCGACTTAAATTGAATGGATAATTTTAATTGTATCGACAGCCATCAATAGAAAAACTTTTTCTTTTAGGAGGCTAAGAGGGATCTGCTCCGACTAAGAAAAGGCTTTTCTTTGTGGTTTTCCCGCTTATAATTAGTAAGGAAATATCATCATAAAAAGAGAATTTCGTTTTATAAATCTGCCAGTATTTCGTTTAGATATGCATTAAGAGTTTGTAAACTGGCGAAGCATTCTAAAATCTCATCAGAAAATTTTTCTGATAACACGATTCGATCCGGCACCATTTTCCCGACCGCATAATTCTTGAAATTTAGCAGGTCGATGTATTCAAAATCTTTAGGATAACCACGTGGAGCAGTCTTTAGTTTTTCACCGTACATTTCAGGAAAATGAGATGAGAATTCTTTATTCGTGATGATTTCTTTAAATTCCAATGGGTTGTGAAATATTTCTTCACGAATGGCTTTAAGAACATTAGGTGCAGGCATGTAGCAACCGCCGCCTAAAAAGCTTCCTTCGGGTTCAATATGGATGTAATAACCTCCGTATTTGCTTTTCCGGCCATTTTTTGCCAGAAAAGCTCCAAAATGTGTTTTGTAGGGTTGTTTGTTTTCAGAAAACCGAACATCCCGGAATATTCTAAAAATGCAGTCTTTGGCATTTAGTCCAGATAGATCCGGATCGATAACTTTGATTTGTTCTATACTTAGTTCAACGAAAAGTTCAAAATCTTTTTTGGCCTTATCGTATTTTTTCTTATTTGTATGAAACCAATCTCTATTGTTATTCTCTCTTAGTTCGAGTAAAAACTCGTAAATACTATTGCTTAGCATGTTGTAATGTTAAAAGGTAATTACTTTATAGTCTTTTTTAAGGTATTCACTTAGTGGTTCACTCATGAATTTGACATCAATATTTAATTCTTTAAATTGAGGAGAACACCATACATATCAGCACAAGCTTTGCATGCAAAAATAGATATTCCTTTTTGCTGCATTTTTTCTATGTATGCCTGATGCTCTGCATCTTCACTTAACAGTTGTGAAGATGGCCCCCAAACAACGAGGTTGACTTCGTTCCACCAGCCCGTTTTCTTAGGGTTGTAGGTGTACATAAATACCATTTAATGGACACATCCCAGTCTCTGATTGTCCAGACGACTGCTAACTTTTGTTTTTTGTTATGGTGCATATTTTATTCTTTGAATATTGTTGATTTAACAATGAGAATTCGTTGAATTAAAATTGATACTTGCAAGAAGTAAAAATCTTGTAGTAAGAATGTTTCTCATGGAGAAATGCTTTTAATTAATAGATGAATATCAGGTTTCTGGCCAAGAAATTTATATCTTTTGTAAAAAGGATAAAATCAGTCAAGTCAAAAAAAGAGCCTTACGTCCTTAAATAAAAATTACTTATCAAAAAAAACAAACTTAATATTGACTAAGTCCGTTATAAAGATGAATATTGCAGGTAATTTAAAATAAAAAGAGCGAATGTGGAAATTACTAAGAATATTAATTCTCTTGTTTCTGATGATTCCTGTTATTTCCTGGATCAGTTGGAAGTTAAAAGATAAGGTTCAAATGAATCTGTTAGTTGTTGATAAAACAGTTCCAAACGACAATTATTCTGAGCATCTGTCTTTTTTTTGGGTTGCCAATCAAAAACGCTGGGTGAAATCGAATGGAGAGGAATATAACTTTGCCGAGGATTTTTACGGCTTTCATCCCGGAGATGATGGCAGTTATGTGATACGGGATCTGCGCATTTTTGAAAAACAGGGATTGTCTGCGCTTGCTGATTCTTTGGATTTGGCATTTTTTGCCGATACATATGGAATTTATAATTCCAACTGGAAAGATCATCCGGATTATGGAAAGGATGCAATATCCTTATTTTATGGTGGATTGCAACAGGCAGATTTCAACTTGATAAGAGAGATGAAGAGAAAAGGCAAAACGATCATTGCAGAATTTAACTTTTTCGCAGCACCAACTTCGGAATTGGTTAGAAATCAAACAGAACAATTGCTGGGACTAAAATGGAGTGGTTGGGTTGGTAAATATTATCATACTTTGGATACAGTGCTTGATCCGGAAATTCCTCGCTGGTTGCCTGATCTGTATAAAAAGAATTATAAGAAAGAGTATGATTTTAAAAATGCGGGAATTGTTCTGGTTGATAATAATGAGAGAATCGTTATTCTGGATGCTAAAAAACATTTAAACAGACATTTTCCTGTGTTGGAAAGTGAATTGAGTACACAATTGCAATATAATGTACCTGAATCGATAGATTATCCATTTTGGTTTGACATCAATTCAACCGATTCGCGTAATCATGTTTTGGCGTGGTTTAATTTAGATGTGAATGAGGAAGGAAAGGCCTTATTGGATCAGTTTAATTTGCCAAAAAAGTTTCCGGCAATTTTGGAGCACGATCAGGATTATCGATTTATTTATTTTGCCTGTGATTTTTCCGATAACGAAATGGGAATCTATTCTTCCTACTTTAATGGAGTTAATAAATTGAGTGGTGCATTTTACAATGCGAATCAAGTTAAGGATAGGAAAATGTTTTTCTGGAAGTATTACCGGCCATTTATGGGGGCTGTAATGGATAGTATATCAGCAAGAAAGGCTCGAAGGGTAATGTATGTAGATTAAACTTAAACTAATTTGATATTGTCAAGTATAAGTTGGACATTTGTGCTTTGTTTTTCTTTAATTGATTTTTTAAATAAACATAAACAATATATTTTGGATGGTGAAATTTTTATCTCTCTTAACACTTTTATTATTTCACATGATTGGGCAAGGGTTTGCTCAGGAAACTTCTGTGCCTAAGAAAAATAGCTTAGATGAATTTAATCGGGCGAGGGAATTGGCTTTTGCAGGGAATCGTGAAGAAGCCAGAAGTATCTGTTATGAAATTTTGAATCAAAATCCAAAGTTTTATGATGCGAGAATACTAATTGGAAGAACTTATGGCTGGGATAAAAATTTTCAATCTGGGAGAGAGGAGTTACAATTGGTTTTGGATGAGGATTTTGATAATAGCGATGCCATCTTTGCAATGATTGATATGGAAAAATGGGCAGGAGATCCTAATAAGGCAATTTTTTATTGTGAGTATGGTTTGTCGTTTTTTCCCAATGAAGAGGCCTTTTTGGTTGAGAAAATTAAATTACTGCAGGATATTGGTGAGGAAAGTAAATCCTTACTTGTTCTGGATGAACTGTTGAAGTCAAATCCTGGCAATGAAGAAGGATTGGCTCTGATGAAAAAATATAGATTATCCAAAATGGTTTATAAAGCGGTTTATCAGCATGATTATGAATATTTCAAAGAACCTTACAAAAGAAAGTGGCATTTAAGCTCATTTCAGTTGGCTCGAAGCAATGGTTGGGGGACTGTTATCGGGAAGATAAATTTGGGTGATTTAATTTTTAATGGCGAAGGTTTTTGGTCCAGGGAGGTGGCGAAACAATTTGAAATAGATGCTTATCCGCGGGTGACTAAAAAGAGTTATGCATATTTAAATTATGGATATTCTCCTGATAATTTGTTTCCTAGACATCGTGCAGGAGCTGAATTGTATCATAAATTACCAGAGGAGTTTGGTGCGTCTGCAGGCATGCGGTTTCTTCAGTTTGATTCTGATGCAGGGAATAAGAATATTTACATTTATACAGCTTCGCTGGAAAAATATTACCGGAATTACTGGTTTTCTTTTCGGACCTACCTGACCCCCGAAAACGGGAATGTCTCACAGTCGTATTGGTTGGAAACGAGGAGGTATTTAAGAGATTCAAAGAATTATATAGGACTTGAATTAGCGACAGGTTTTTCGCCTGATGAACCCAGAGGGAATTTTTCATCCCCGGATGTGTACAAATACAAAAGTAGAAAATTAAGATTGTCTTATCAGGATCGATTAGGGACAGATCGCTTGCTTTATCTCCTGAAATTTGGTTATGAACAGGAAGAGTATCGGGTTAATGAAAAGAGAAAGGTGCTTTCTTTCTCTGTGAAGTTGTCATATCAATTTTAAATCTCATGAATAGATGATTCTAAACATTTCTGGATGGGAATCATTTATTGAGCAACGAATAAAGGCTGTGAAAAAAGAATTTGAAATTAAGGAGGAGGGGAAGAAGTAGGATGCAGATAAAATTGATATATATAATTTTAATTGAGCTGTCTGGATGTGTTGATCATGTTCAGGGAGTACTACTCGTATTTTTCGATTTTTTAAAGACATTTGTAGAGAAAGCTCAGTCAATTGTAAATTATGCATTTGAAAGGTTGCCATACAATGCGCTGAATGGATTGATCATTTACATGATCATTGTTTTCTTTGTTGCATTGGTTTTTCTTCTTCCATCGATTCTTTTTTCTAAATTATACCTTTCTTATCGAAAGAAGAAAACGGAATTGCTGCATCAAAAGTATTCTAAAATCATTGTTCGGTTTTTGATCGATGATTTGTCGGAGAAAGAATTGTCAGATTTGAAAAATGTCAAGTCTAAATTTCATAGAAAGATATTGACAGCAGTTTTAATTTCAATTGATACAGCAGAGAGTAAGCTGGTAAGCAGTGAAATTAGAAAGTTGTATCTGGATATGAAATTAAATGAGGATTCCGTAAGAAAACTTCGTAGGAGATGGCATCATAAAATTAGAGGGATTCGTGAGCTCAGTCACATGAAAGTGAAGAGTGAGAACAAAAACATTATGGATTTTTTGAAAAGACCAAATGAAATTCTTCGAATTGAATCTCAGATGGGATTAATTAAGTTGTTGCCTTTTGTACCCTTTGCTTTTTTAGATTCTCAGGAAAAACCGTTTACCGTTTGGGAGCAGATTAATGTTTTTGATTTAATTCGCAAAAAGAGAATTGAAATACCTGAATTTCATTTGTGGCTTGATCACTGGAATGACTCTGTAGTGATGTTTTGTCTGGACATGATACGCGTTTTAAAACAAAGGGAAGCTGCACCAAAAGTGATGGAGTTACTATATCATGACAATGATTTGGTGAAAGGAAAGGTTATTAAAACTCTGGTTGATTTGGAGAGTGAGGAAGCTGTTGTTAAATTGAAAGAGCTTTTTTTATTAGAGGAGCTTCCTAATCAGATTAATATTATAAGATCGATTGGTCAATTGCGTTTGGAGAGTGAGATGAGCTTCCTTATTGAAAATATCAACAATGAAGAGTTCAGGATTCGAATGGAATGCTGTAAGTCTCTGGTACTTGTTGGTGAGTCTGGTATTGTGAAGTTGAAATCACTTTCAGAAAACGGAGATGAAGAATTGAAGAGGATAATCAGTCATGTTTTAGATCCAAGAATATGAATTACGGTGAGTTTATAAGATTTATAAGTTATTTTTTGGATGGGATTTTTATCTCCTATGCATTTCTTTTGATCTTTAGTTATACAACGCTGAGTATTATTTCCGGAGTTGCTTTGAATTATTATTTGAAGAAGAATAGCTTTGTAGATTATAATGTTATTCTTGATTCTCCTTTGGCTCCTTCTGTTTCGGTGCTTGTACCGGCATTTAATGAGTCCAAAACTATTGTAGATAATATTGAGTCTATTTATACGATCCATTATAATAATTTTGATGTTATCGTTATTAATGATGGGAGTACAGATTCAACATTTGAGGATATGCAAGCGGCATTTAAATTAGAGAAGGTCAATTTTGCAGTTAATATGGAGATTCCAACCAAAGAGGTGAGAGGGGTATATAAATCAATGCTTTCGACTTATTCCAATTTGGTGGTTATTGACAAAGAAAACGGAGGGAAAGCAGATGCCTTGAATGCAGGAATTAATGTATCGGATAAAGCTTTATTTATGGCTATTGATGCTGATTCTATTTTGGAGCCGGATGCTGTTTTGAAATTGGTAAAACCTTTCTTGGAAAGAACCGACAGAAGGGTGATTGCAGCTGGGGGTGTTGTTCGAATAGCCAACTCGTGTTTGGTTGAAAATGGAAGAATAACCAACGTGAAAGTTCCCCGGAATATTTTAGCCAGAATGCAGGTTTTGGAATATACGCGTTCATTTTTAATGGGCAGAATGGCTTGGGCTCAGCTCGATGGACTGATTATTATTTCAGGTGCAATGGGAATGTTCGATCGGGAAGTGGTGGTTCAGAGTGGTGGTTATGCACATTCGATTGGTGAGGATATGGAATTGGTTGTTCGAATTCGAAGATACATGTCCGAGAATCGTGAAAAGTATAAGATCGAATATGTTCCTGATCCTTTGTGTTGGACAGAAGCTCCTGTAAATTTGAAAGTATTTGGCAGGCAAAGAAGTAGATGGACCCGTGGTACGATTGAAACACTGACTGATCATTCAAAAATATTTCTTTCACCGCAATATGGTGCAATGGGTTTGTTGGGTTATCCTTTTTGGTTTTTATTTGAGTGGTTGGCCCCCCTGGTGGAAGTGGTGGGTATTATCTATATGATTGCGTTGTTTCTTACAGATAATTTAAGTGTGAGTTTCATATTGGTTACTTCTCTGTTTGTATATACGTTTGCGGTGTTTTTTTCTACATGGGCAATTTTGTATGAAGAATTAACTTTTCATCGTTACGAACGAAAAATGGATGTTTTTCGTTTGTGGATTGCTGCCTTGTTAGAGCCATTTATTCTTCATCCAATAAGTTTATTTTTTGCTGTAAAGGGAAATGTAGAATATTTAATGGGAAATAGAAGTTGGGGTAAAATGGAGCGTAAAGGGTTTCTTCACCGAAAGGAAAAAATTAAAAAGAATAGATTCAAGTCCTTGGATTAGCTTGTGTATCCTGCTATTGAGAGTATAAGTTTGATAAAGGTAAAAGAAGGATAAAAAAAAACACCTTGAAAAAGTACTTTTGATAGGTTTATTTTCTATTGTATTCATACTGTTCTAAAAATAAATCGCTTACTAATAAAGTTACATTTATCAGTTCAAAGAAAAATTTCAGACTATAAAATTTTAGAGTTGAGGCTAAAGCAATTGAAGAAAACCCCAAAAGTTAGATACAACAATTGGGGTTAGTTTCATTTTAGCTGGGTTTATTGTTTATTTTTGAGCCCAGTTTACTGATGTTGCGCTTAGTTGAGCTTTAATGCTTGCAAGATTATCTGTATTCTGGTCAAAAGTTACAGTCTGACCATCCGGTTTGTAGATGTGAATTAAATTTGCTTCTACATTAAGATCAACAAGCTTTTGAAGTTCTTTATTGCCATCTTTTAAACTCCATGAGTTATTTTCAGGATTGAAGATTAATTCCGCTGTATCACCTTTGTTGGCACCTTGAAGTTGTTCTATGTGAAATTTATTTTGAGTGGCTGTGATGCGGTATTTGTTGCCGTCTTTTTTTACAATTTGAACATCTTTATCATTTTCGCCCATTGTAACAGGATTGTCTCCAGTCCAAAATTCAATGGTATTTAGTACAACACCGTCAACGAAAACTGCAACTTCGTAAACTGGAATTACAATAAAAGCAAAAAATACCAGTGCGTTAATAAATTTGTCACCTACAGTGCCATTCCATTCGTGTAAATTTTTTGTCAGGCGAAATGGTCCATAACATCCGGATTGTCCAATGCTTAGCACTAGAAAAAAACAGGCTAATAAAAATACATTTACTTTCTTCATTTGATTTAATTTGGTTAAAAATTTGTGACTACTCATTCTAATCTAACGCAGAATTTTACATGAAATTACAAAGTAACTTGCAATAAAACATGGATAAATAAAAAAAAAATGGCAAGGAACAAATATTGTACCTTACCATTTATGAGAAACGAGTTTATTAAAAAGTGTTATTGATATGCTTTTTCTCCATGTTCGTAGATGTCAAGACCTTCTTCTTCGATACGGGCAGATACTCTTAGTCCAACAGTTACCTTTAGTACTTTAAAAATAATATATGCTGTTCCCAGGGCCCATGCTGCAACAGCAACAACACCTAAAACCTGAACTCCCAGCAAACTGAAACCACCTCCGTAGAATACACCACCTTCTTTGGCGAAAAATCCCACTAAAATTGTTCCCAGAGCACCATTAATTCCGTGTACAGTTACAGCACCAACCGGATCATCAATTCGTAAAACTTTGTCAATCAATTCTACTCCAAATACAAGTGCTGTACCTGCAATTAATCCAATAATAATAGCTGATTCAGGCGATACAATATCACAACCTGCAGTAATTGCTACCAAGCCGGCTAATGAACCATTCAGACTTAGTGAAAGAGTAGGACGATTATAGCGAATCCAGCTAATTAGCAGTGCGGCTAAAGTGCCTGCGGCAGCTGATAGGTTGGTTGTCAGGAATATATGAGATATTGCAACAGTATTTGCTGTTCCGTTAGCTGCTAATTGAGAGCCTGCATTAAAACCAAACCATCCAAACCAGAGAATAAATACACCAAGTGCGGCAAAGGTAAGGTTATGACCGGGAATTGCATTTACTTTACCGTTATATTTTCCAATTCTAGGGCCAATCATAGCAGCTCCGACAAGTCCCATCCATGCTCCAACAGAGTGAACAACAGTTGATCCGGCAAAATCGTGAAAACCAAGATTGCTTAACCATCCACCACCCCAAATCCAGTGTCCTGATATTGGGTAAACAATAGCTGTGGTTACAATACTAAAAAGGATATAGGCCTTAAATTCAGTTCGTTCAGCGACAGCTCCAGATACAATAGTAGCTGCTGTTGCAGCAAAAACAGTTTGGAACATTAAAAATGATAAATCAATATCAGGTCTTACATCTTCCATAAATGGCAGTTTTCCGATTAACCCTCCTATATCTGTGCCAAACATAAGGGCGTATCCAATTAGGAAAAATGCAATAGATCCAACAGCAAAATCAACAAGATTTTTCATTAGGATGTTGGCTGTGTTTTTTGATCTTGTAAAACCAGCTTCTGCCATGGCAAATCCTGGTTGCATAAACATAACAAGTGCTGTTGCTATTAAAACCCAAACAATATCAATTGAGTGTCCCGTTTCGGCAACGGCTGCTTGTAAAGTATTTAAAGTAAGTGTTTCTTCCATGATAGGTAATTTAAATTGTGAAAAAATGCTTGTTGATTACTCTTCGTCGTATAGGGAACGATCACCCGAATCTCCTGTTCGGATGCGGTAAGCATCCTCAACATTGTAAACGAAGATTCTACCGTCTCCAATTTCTCCGGTGAAAGCATTTTCACGAATGCTTACAATACAGCTATCAACATATTTATCCCGCACAATGAAAGAAATTAATGTTCTTTCTATACTGCTGGTGTCGTATATTACACCTCGATAAACTCTCTCTTCTACTGATTTTCCTACACCTCTTACATCCCAGAATGACAAATAGTCAATTCCGATATTGTGCAGGCCTTTTTTTACGTCTTCAAATTTTGTCTTACGGATAATTGCTTCGATCTTTTTCATGAGCTAATTGTTTTAATAGTTTCTCAAATCATACTCTTTCATTTTTGGCTAATTGAAACACCGAGATTCCCCGGATTAAGGAATCTCGGGTTTCGGGTTTAGACCAAGCGTAAATTCGACCGTTGTCGAAAATTTGAAGAAAGGGATTGCTCTTTTTTATCTCCGGAATGCAATGTGGCTTTGTTTCGAAGAACTAAATGATGTTTTTGCATGTGGTAAAAATTTAGGTTTTCTATAATAGTTAGTAATAATGGTTTATTTTAATCAGCCTATCCTTAAAAGGGGGGTGTTCGTCTTAAAAGATGTGGTTTTTTTTAAGACACCCCTTGTTTTAATGGGTTGATTCTGTAAAAGTATTAAAAAAATCAAAATTACAACAAGAAAATGGGGGGTAATTTATAAAAAATGATGTTTTTTGCATTTATAACGATTACGATAAGGGGGTAGAAGGGATAAAAGTTGTTTTTTTTGGGATATACCCCAAAAGGAGGTGTGGTTTTGTATCGTAAAGCGTTATGAGATTTGTTACACGCAGTCTAAATCAGGTGTTGTTTATTTAAGTTTATATTATTGTAATTGTTTGAGTCTGGATTTGGATGATTAAAATATTTTACTAATCTTTGTGGCATATCAAAGAAAAGAAAATGACATTTACTGCAATTCATCATCATCATCATTATACTTACCAACCGGTGAGCTGAGGATGTTATGCAGTATTTATAAAGATATTTTAACTAACATTTAAACGCCCGCTGGTAACAGTCGGGCGTTTTTTTATGCTTGAAACTGATACCAGAAGGCACCAAAATTTTAACCATGGGAGAAAAATTAACAATTGCAGTACAGAAATCAGGAAGACTGCAGGAAGATTCATTGCAAATTTTGAAAGAGTGTGGAATCTCCATCGATAATGGAAAGGATCAATTGAAAGCAAATGCTTCCAACTTTCCACTCGAAGTTTTATACCTAAGAAATTCTGATATTCCTCAGTATGTTCAGGATGGGGTTGCCGATATTGCTATCGTAGGAGAGAATGTAATTATCGAAAAACAAAAGGAACTTGAGGTTCTGCAGAAACTGGGGTTTTCGAAATGTCGGTTGGCAATGGCTTTGCCGAAAGATGTGGAGTATACCGGATTGGAATATTTTAACGGAAAAAAATTAGCCACTTCCTATCCAAATTCTTTGCAGCAGTTTTTAGATGCCAATAATTTGGACTGTGAAATTCACGTAATTTCCGGTTCTGTTGAAATTGCGCCTAATATTGGTTTGGCCGATGGAATTTGCGATTTGGTGAGTTCCGGCAGTACTTTATTCAAGAATGGACTGGTTGAGGTGGAAGAGGTTTTGGTTTCGGAGGCTTGTTTGGTTGCGAACAAAAATATCAGCAATCTTAAGAGTGCAATACTGGAACGATTACTGTTTCGGATGAGATCTGTTTTAGCCGCTAAAAACAACAAATATATTTTGCTGAATGCTCCTAATGATAAAGTAGAGGATATTATTAAGGTACTGCCGGGGATGAAAAGTCCGACTGTATTGCCTTTAGCGCAGGAAGGATGGAGTTCTATTCACTCTGTTATCAACGAGAATGATTTCTGGGGAGTCATTGATCAGTTAAAATTGAATGGGGCAGAAGGAATATTGATTATTCCTATTCAGAAAATGGTGTTGTAAGTTTAATTCCTACGAAAATGCAAGTAATAAAATATCCGGCAAAAGAATCCTGGAATAATGTATTGAGTCGCCCGCTTTTTAATGTGGATGAGTTAGAGGATGCCGTAAATCTGGTTTTTGGAGAAATAAAAAGGGATGGCGATAATGCATTGTTTAAATATACCCTGCAGTATGATGGTGTCAAAATTGATAAAACGGAAGTGAGTCGAGCTGATATTGATGCATCGGAGAGCATGCTAGATGATGAATTAAAACAAGCTTTGTTAATTGCGGCAAAGAATATTAGAACATTTCATGAGGCACAATTTCAGAAGTCTGAGATAATTGAGACAAGCGAAGGGGTTCGTTGCTGGAGGAAATCTACTGCAATTGAAAAGGTTGGTTTGTATGTGCCGGGTGGAAGCGCTCCTTTATTTTCAACGGTATTAATGTTGGGGATTCCTGCGAAACTAGCCGGTTGTGATGAGGTTGTTCTTTGCACACCTCCAGGGAAGAATGGAATAATTAATCCGGCAATTCTATATGCCTGTAAGTTGGTTGGAATCGATCGGGTTTTTCAGATTGGAGGCATTCAGGCAATTGGAGGCATGGCTTATGGAACCGAATCGATACCAAAAGTTCATAAAATATTTGGGCCGGGAAATCAGTATGTGACAGCTGCCAAACAACGGGCAAATAGAATAGGAGTGGCAATTGATATGCCGGCCGGACCTTCGGAGGTAATGGTTTTGGCCGATGAAACTGCTGAACCGGAATTTGTGGCTGCAGATTTATTGTCTCAGGCAGAGCATGGTGCTGATAGTCAGGTGATATTGGTGACTTGGGCTGAGCAACTAATAGAAGGCGTTGAGCAAGAGCTTGAAAAACAATTGCAGGCTCTTTCGAGAAGAGATGTTGCTGCCAAAGCTTTGGAAAACTCGAAAATTATTTTGGTAAAATCAAGGGAAGAAGCTCTTGAGTTAAGTAATTTGTATGCGCCGGAACATCTTATTGTATCTGTAAAAGATGAAAATTCTTTAATTGACGGAATCAGAAATGCCGGATCTGTTTTTTTAGGAAATTATACTCCGGAAAGTGCAGGCGATTATGCATCAGGAACCAATCACACCTTACCAACAAACGGAGCCGCAAAGGCGTATTCCGGTGTGAGTCTTGACTCTTTTATGAAGAGCATCAGTTTCCAAAAAATAAGTGAGAAGGGCTTGCTGAATCTGGGTCCTGTAATCGAGATCATGGCAAAAGCCGAACAATTAGACGCTCACAGTAACGCAGTAACGGTTCGGTTGAACAAGATAAAATTGAATTCATGATGGGAGCAAAAATAAAATCAAGCTTAGACTTGAACAAATTGGTTCGGGAGAACGTGAAAAGACTGGTGCCTTATTCTTCTGCAAGAGATGAGTTTTCAGGAATGGGATCTGTCTTTTTGGATGCCAACGAAAACCCTTATGAAAATGGAGTAAATCGTTATCCGGATCCTATGCAAAGAACATTAAAAGCACGTTTAGGAGAATTGAAAGCTGTGAATCCTGAAAATATAATTCTTGGAAATGGCAGTGATGAGGTTATCGATCTTTTGTTTAGAGCATTTTGCGAGCCAAATATTGATAATGTTATTATTTGTACCCCTACCTATGGGATGTATGAAGTTGCGGCAGGAATCAATGCCATTGAGAATCGTGAAGTGCCACTTGATAAGGATTTTCAACCGGAGGTAAGTGCTGTCCTTTCAGTTGCTGATCAGAATTCGAAACTGTTATTTCTATGCTCGCCGAATAATCCAACTGCAAATTTGTTGGACGAGAATAAGCTTGTTGAATTACTCGATAAATTTAAAGGTATTGTTATTATTGATGAGGCTTACATTGATTTTGCTCCAGGCAAAACGATGGTAGATAAATTAGCTGATTATTCCAATTTAGTGATTCTGCAAACATTGTCAAAAGCATGGGGAATGGCAGGAATTCGTTTGGGTATTGGGTTGGCTTCGAAGGAAATCATCAATGTTTTAAATAGAATAAAGCCACCTTATAACGTGAATTGCCTAACTCAGACCAAAGCTCTTGAATTATTGGAAGCTGTTGATTTGTATGAAGAGCAGGTGAAGAATATCATCACAGAAAGAGAAGGTTTGATCACTTTTTTGAGTGATTTGCCTTTTGTTGAGAAAGTATATCCTACTGATGCTAATTTTATTTTGATACGTGTGAATGATGCAAGAGGTTTATATGATTATTTACTTACCGATGAAATCATTATTCGGGACCGGTCAAAAATTCGGAGTCTGGGAAACTGTGTTCGCATTAGTATTGGTACAAGTGAGGAAAATGCGATTCTGAAAAAGACATTAACAAAATTTGAATTGAAATCATGAAGGATACAACTACAAAAAAGAAAGTTCTGTTTATTGATAGAGATGGAACATTGATTCTGGAGCCTCCTGTTGATTATCAGGTGGATAGTTTGGAAAAATTGGAGTATTATCCGGGTGTTTTTAATGGACTGGCAAAAATTGTAAAACAACTTGATTTTGAACTGGTGATGGTAACCAATCAAGATGGTTTGGGAGCCGATTCATATCCTGAGGATACCTTTTGGCCGGCGCAGAATAAAATGATGCAGGCATTTTCCAGTGAAGGAATCGAATTCGCAGATGTATGCATTGATAAAACTTTTCCGCATGAAAATGCACCAACAAGGAAACCTGGTACGGCTTTGTTGACAAAGTATTTTTCGGAGGAGTATGATTTGGAAAATTCGTTTGTGATTGGTGATCGTTGGACGGATGTTGAATTGGCAAAGAACCTTAAAGCAAAAGCAATTTTTATTTCATCAAGTGGAAATATTGGTGATGAAGAGTTGTCGGAATCGAAACAGGAACTAGAAGCATGTATTGAATTACGCACAGAATCGTGGGAGAAAATATATGAGTTTTTGCGCTTAAGTGAACGAACCGCAACGGTTGAAAGAAATACGAGCGAAACACAAATTAAAATTGTTTTGGATCTGGATGGTGAAGGAAAAGGCTTATTCGATACAGGAATCGGATTTTTCGATCACATGCTCGATCAGATTGCCCGACACTCCGGAGTTAACTTGAGCGTTACTGTAAAAGGAGATTTGGAAGTTGATGAGCATCACACCATAGAAGATACTGCAATTGCTTTGGGAGAAGCATTTAAGTTAGCTCTTGGTAATAAGTTGGGATTGGATCGTTATGGATTTTGTTTGCCGATGGATGACTGTTTGGCTCAGGTTGCTATTGATTTTGGAGGTAGAAACTGGTTGGTTTGGGAGGCTGAATTCAATCGCGAAATGATTGGAGGAATGCCAACAGAGATGTTTTTCCACTTTTTTAAGTCATTCTCCGATGGAGCTTCATGCAATCTGAACATCAAGGCAGAAGGACAAAATGAGCATCATAAAATAGAAGGCATTTTTAAAGCTTTGGCCAGAGCTATTCGCATGGCGATTCGAAGAGATGCAAATTGTTTACAATTGCCATCAACAAAAGGAACGTTATAGATATGAAGAATCAGAAAATTGTTATCATCGATTATGATGCAGGAAATATTCAATCTGTAAAATATGCTTTTGAGCGATTGGGAATTACACCTGTTGTTTCAAATGATGAAGAAGTGATTCGCAGTGCAGATAAAGTGATATTTCCCGGAGTTGGAGAAGCAGCCTGGGCCATGAATTCGCTTCGGAAGA
Organism: Labilibaculum sp. K2S; assembly: GCF_030372765.1. Lineage (GTDB taxonomy): Bacteria > Bacteroidota > Bacteroidia > Bacteroidales > Marinifilaceae > Labilibaculum. Next base: position 22,200 of record NZ_JAUCMW010000028.1, read on the forward strand.
ATGGTTTGGATCAATTGATTCCTCAATTGACACAACCCGTGCTGGGGATTTGTTTGGGAATGCAGTTAATGTGTGAAAGTTCTGAAGAAAGTGACACTAAAGGATTGGGTATTTTTCCTCTGAAAGTAAAACGCTTTACCAACGAACGTAAGGTTCCTCATATGGGATGGAATCAGTTGGAGAAACTGAAAGGCAGTTTGTTTAAAGGAGTATCTGAAATGGAATTCGTCTATTTTGTACATTCCTACTATGTTCCCTGTGCTGAAGAAACTGTCGCTTCCTGCAATTACATTTTAAATTTCAGTGCGTCACTTCAGAAAGATAATTTTTATGCCTGTCAGTTTCATCCTGAAAAATCGGGATCAGTAGGAGTGAAGATCTTGGAGAATTTTGTCAATTTATAGAAAATGTCATGAGCAGAATAAAAATAATACCAGCCATCGATACCATAAAAGGGAGATGTGTGCGATTAACAAAAGGAGATTACGATACCGAAAAAGTATATAGTGAAGATCCGTTGCAGGTAGCTAAAGACTTTGAAGAATTAGGAATTACCCGTCTGCATTTGGTCGATTTGGAAGGTGCGAAATCAGGACATATTTGCAATTCGGAAGTATTACGAAGAGTGGCTTCCGGAACCAATCTGAAGATTGATTTTGGTGGAGGAGTGAAATCAGATGAAGATATTGAATTGGCTTTTCAGTGCGGAGCGAATCAGGTTACAGGTGGCAGTATTGCTGTTTCGAATCCTGAACTGTTCGAAAAATGGATGGGTAAATATGGAGCGGAAAAAATGATTCTGGGAGCTGATGTTCGAAACGAAATGGTTTCAATATCTGGTTGGAAAAAAGATTCTGATTATCATTTGTTCAAATTTTTAGAGAATTATCAGAGAAAAGGCGTAAAAACAGTAATCTGTACAGATATTTCGAAAGATGGAATGCTGCAGGGGTCCGCTGTTGAGTTGTATCAATCTGTAATGAAAGAATTTCCTAATTTAGAACTGGTTGCAAGCGGAGGTGTTGGCAACATCGAAGATGTTCGTATTTTGAATGAGATTGGCTGTTGGGGAGTGATTATTGGCAAGGCGATTTACGAAAAGCGAATTGATATGAACGAATTGGTTAACGAATTTATCCTGTAATTATGCTATCGAAACGAATAATACCCTGTTTGGATGTAAAAGACGGAAGAACAGTTAAAGGCGTGAACTTTGTCGATTTACGAGACGCCGGCGATGCTGTTGAATTGGCTGCATATTACGCAGAACAAGGAGCTGATGAATTGGTCTTTTTAGACATTACGGCCACTCACGAAAAGAGGAAAACGCTTGTTGAATTGGTTCAGAAAGTAGCCAAAGAGCTAAATATACCATTTACTGTAGGAGGTGGAATTTCTACACCGGAGGATGTTGGCGTTCTGTTGAATGCCGGAGCTGATAAGGTATCCATAAATTCTTCAGCTGTTCGAAATCCAAAGTTAATATCAGATTTGGCTTCCCGATTCGGAAGTCAGTGTGTTGTTGTTGCTGTAGATGCCCGCTTTGCTGATGGCAAATGGGAAGTCTATTTGAATGGAGGAAGACTTGCTACGGGAATTGATTTGTTTGATTGGATTCTGGAAGCGGAGAGATTGGGTGCAGGAGAAATTTTGTTTACGTCAATGAATCACGATGGAACCAAGAATGGATTTGCAAATGAAACTTTGGCGAAGTTATCCGAGATGATCAACATTCCAATTATAGCTTCGGGAGGAGCAGGAAATATGGAACATTTTGCGGATACATTTACCGAAGGGAAGGCTGATGCCGCTTTGGCTGCCAGTGTTTTTCATTTTAAGGAAATAGAAATTCCCAATTTGAAAAATTACCTAAAGAGTAAAAATATACCAGTTAGAATATAAACGAACCACAATTACATAAAGATGAATTTTAAAGATCTGACAAATCAAATTGATTTCGAAAAAGGAGAAGGACTAGTGCCTGCAATTATTCAGGATGTTAAAACACAAAAGGTGTTGATGCTGGGATACATGAATAAGGAATCGTACGAAAAAACAATAGAGTCCGGAAAAGTGACATTTTTCAGCCGGAGTAAGCAAAGACTTTGGACTAAAGGAGAAGAAAGCGGTAATTTTCTTGAGATGAAAGATTTAAGCTTAGATTGTGATAATGACACTTTACTGATAAAAGTGGCTCCCGTAGGTCCGGTTTGTCACAAAGGCACGGATACTTGCTGGCAGGAAGAGAACAAAGCATCATCCATTGATTTTTTGCTGCAGTTGCAGCAGGTAATTACCGAGAGAAAGAAGAATTTGTCTGAGAAATCTTATACCGCAAGTCTTTTTAATAAAGGAATTAATAAGATTGCTCAGAAGGTAGGTGAAGAGGCCGTTGAGCTCGTGATTGAAGCCAAGGATGATAATAAAGATTTATTTATGGGTGAAGCTGCTGATTTGATGTTTCATTATTTAGTGCTTCTTGCAGCGAAAGATTATAAGTTGGAAGAAGTTGTAAGTTTGTTGGTAGAACGTCACAGTAAATAAAAATTTATCTGAACGAAAAAAAATGAGGGTGTCCGAAAAGTAAAGTTTCCCTTGGAAATGTCATGTTGAGCGAAGTCGAAACATCTGTTATTCAAACATAAAGATTTTTCGGCAAGCTCAGAATGACAATAAAATTGAACTTTTCGGACACCTTCTTAGTAGTATTTTAGAATGTGTTCAGATGAATTTTTTCTTTTTTGAGAAAAGTTTCATCACGACCTGCTTTTTCACCATCCTTATAGCCGATAGCAATAATGGCCAGTATTTTAACATTCTCAGGCATGTTCATCACTTCCTGAATATAAGATTCTGCCGATTTTTCTTCATTGTATTCTCTTTCTCGTATTTGAATCCAACAGGTTCCCAATCCCTCTTTTTCAGCTTGTAACTGAATAAAAGTGGATGCAATGGCACAATCTTCTATCCAAACATCGCTTTTATTCGCATCGCCCGCTACTACTATAGAACAAACTGCATTTTTTAGGAATCCAGCTCCAAGTGGTTTGCAGGCTGAAAGTTTTTCATTGATTTCCTTTTGGTCAACAATGATAAATTCACATGGATATGCACTTTTTGATGAGGGAGCCAATAAGGAGGCCTGCATGATGCGCTCAAGTTTTTCTGCTTCGATCGGTTTAGATGTAAATTTTCGAATGCTTCGTCGTTTGTAAAATAAGTCTAACATGAGTTTGATTTTTAGCTTCGTTCCAAAAGTAGGAATAAATGTTTTTTTTTCATCCTACTAAACCAGATTAGTACTGATGGTGTGGAGGAATTCAATTGTAAACTCCCGTAAATGTTGCAAAGTTCGGATTTTAATGCTGAAAATTATCCTTAGATTTGAAAATGGTAAAGGAATGATTTTGTCACTTAATTTTAACTAAAAATAAATATACTGCCTGCTATGAGAACAACATTACTAATCGTTTTGATGCTAACTGTTATTGCTTTGGGAAAGGCTCAGGATCAGGCAAGATCATATATGTGCTATAAAACTTCTAATCCAATAAATATAGATGGAGTCTTAAGTGATTCGGAGTGGGGAGATGTAAATTGGTCAGAATATTTTGTGGACATAGAAGGAGATAAAAAACCTTTGCCTGCCTATAAAACTCATGTTAAAATGGCGTGGGATGAGGATTATTTTTATGTGGCTGCAGAACTTGAAGAACCACATGTTTGGGGAAAGTTAAAACAACGCGATACAGTAATATTTTACGATAATGATTTCGAGGTATTTATTGACCCTCAGGGGGATAATCACAGATATTATGAATTTGAAATGAATGCATTAAATACCATTTGGGATTTAATGCTGGCAAAACCATATCGTGATGGTGCTCCTGCAATTAATGCATGGGATATAAAAGGATTAAAATCGGCAACAGCTATTTACGGAACAATAAATGATTCTTCGGACAAGGATGAGAAGTGGACATTGGAAATTGCTTTCCCTTGGGAAGTATTAAAAGAATGCGCTCCGGAACAGCGAAAGCCGAAAAACGGAGAACAATGGCGGGTCAATTTTTCTCGGGTAAATTGGGATGTAAAAGCGGAGAAGGGAACATACTCAAAATGTATTAATCCTAAAACAGGAAAAGCCTGTCCGGAGCACAACTGGGTGTGGTCTCCGCAAGGAGCGATTGCTATGCATCAGCCGGAAACGTGGGGCTATGTGCAGTTTTCAACAACAAAGGCAGGCAAGGGGAGTGATTTATTTATCACAGACGAAGATTATCCTTTAAAAAAAGAACTTATTAAATTGTATAAGCAGCAGAAGCAGTATTATAGCGAGAAAGGATCTTATCAAAAAGAATTAAAATCAACTTTCCCAATTCAGGTGGAAGTAACGAAAAAGCAATTTCTAATTTATGCAAAAGGAAAATCCGGGAAAACTTGGTATATCGATCATGAAAGTAAGTTATGGAGTGAATAAGAAAATTTGAGGGTGTCCAAAAAGTGGCGCCCTTTTTTTGTATTAAAATCCTATTTATCTTTAGAATTCTGAATCATTTAGCAAATTTAACATGTGCAGAACAAAATTAACCTCAAGGCTTTTAGCCTTTATTCTTCTGTTTTTTTCATGTAGTGTTCCTCTTGAATCAAAATCCTATAAAAACGGGCTTGTGGTAACGGCTCATTATTTGGCTTCCGAAGTTGGGAAGGAAATATTACAAAAAGGTGGAAATGCCTTCGATGCGGCTGTTGCCGTACAATTTGCATTGGCAGTTGTTTACCCAAGAGCTGGAAATATTGCCGGAGGAGGTTTTGCCGTTATCAGAACTTCCGGCGGAGATTATAATTCGCTGGATTTTAGAGAAACAGCACCAAAAGCTGCATATGAACAGATGTATTGCGATAAGGATGGAAATGTTAATTCTGATTTGAGTCAAAATGGGGATTTGGCTGTTGGAGTTCCCGGTACTGTAGATGGAATGATGAAACTTCATCAGAAATACGGTAGGTTGAGGTGGGGAGAATTGTTGGAACCGGCTATTAAACTCGCTGAAGAGGGCGTGGTTTTAAGTTTGTTGGAAGCAAATAAATTAAATGATTATCACGATCAAATACAAAAGCAAAACAAAGGGAAGAGTTTAGTTCCTTATTTAAGGGAAGGTCTTTTTAGAGAGGGAGATACCTTGAGTAATATTGCATTGGCAAGAACATTATCACGAATAAAAGCAAGTGGACGCAATGGATTTTATGAAGGGGAAACTGCTGGATTGATTGTTGCGGAGATGGAAAAGCATGGCGGTATTATTACTGCAGAAGATCTTCAAGGGTATCAATCGGTATGGAGAGTTCCTTTAATCGGAGATTATCGGGGACATAAGATCATTTCAATGCCTCCGCCATCAAGTGGAGGTGTGGCCTTAATTCAGTTGCTGAAAGGATGCGAGATGTACAACATGAATAAGTATAGTTTTGGATCATTTGAGCACATCCATTTAATGGTGGAATTAGAAAGACGGGTGTATGCCGATCGGGCTGCATGGCTTGGTGATCCCGATTATTATCAGGTTCCTGTTGATCGATTAATTAACGATGAGTATTTAGAGAATCGATTTGCAACTATTGAAATGGATAAGAAAACAAATTCGCAGGATATAAAAGCTGGAAGTGTTGAACTGATAGAGAGTTTTGAAACGACTCATTTTTCTATTGTTGATTCGGAAGGGAATGCTATTGCTGTAACTACAACATTAAATGGGAATTACGGAAGTAAAGTGATGGTTGAAGGAGGTGGTTTTTTTCTAAACAATGAAATGGATGATTTTAGCAGTAAACCTGGTTTCCCAAATCAGTTCGGATTGGTTGGTGGTGAGGCGAATGCCATTAAGCCCGGGAAGCGAATGCTGAGCAGTATGACACCTACAATTGTTGAGAAAAATGGAAAACTGTTTATGGTGTTGGGTTCTCCCGGAGGATCGACAATAATAACCTCAGTCTTTCAAAATATTATTAATAAAATTGATTTTAAGATGGATTCGCAGCAAGTTGTTGACGCGCCACGCGTTCATTCACAATGGTTACCTGATGAGGTTTACGCAGAAGCCGAAGCTCTTTCTCCAAAAGTTAAAAGTAAACTGGAAGAATTAGGTCATATTATTAAAATTCAGAACAAAATTGGAGTGATGGCCGATATTTTTGTTTCGGACTCGGGAGAATACATTGGTGTTGCAGATACTAAAAGGCATAAGGACAGCCGGGCGTCTGGCTATTAGTAAAAAAGGCAAATCTCATTTGAAATTTGCCTTTTTTGAACTTATGGTAATTGGGTTAGAAATTTATTCTTGTTTAAGCAGTAAAAAAATAATGGGAGGCCTGGATATCTTTTCTTAATCAGTAATAGCGACTTAATGAAACATGAAAAAGATAAACCTCAAAAAAGTGTCAGGATAGAAACGAGGTTGGCTCGTCCCATTAGTAATTTGCTACGTTTTAAAAGTAATAACTTTTTCAAAATATCAAACAGCTAAATAGGAATCACAGGCTTATTTTTTGTCAATCCAAATAAATGTAATGCCAATATTCAGTTAAAAATGTCGTTTGATTATTGTGAAACAAATTTCATTCCAGTAGATTTGTTGCTCATAAAAAAAGTAGAAGATGAGCCCAACATTCCCTCAAAAGGTAATAAAATATTGTCCCAAATGTGGTGGAGCGGAGTTTCTTTACAAAAGTGATAATTCATTTTTGTGTGAGAACTGTAATTTTCATTTGTATGTAAATTCCTCTGCTGCAGTCGCCGCGTTAATAGTTAACGATAAAGGAGAGTTGTTACTTGCCAAACGAGCTGTTGAGCCGCAGAAAGGAATGCTCGATTTACCAGGAGGCTTTGTGGATGTAATGGAAACTGCAGAACAGGCCCTTTGTCGTGAAATTAAAGAAGAGTTGAATTTAAAAGTTTCAGAATTGTCCTATTTTATGTCTTATCCAAACGAATATGTTTTTGGTGGATTATCTGTATTTACCTTAGATTTGGCCTATATTTGTAAAATTAATTCTTTTAACAAAATAAGTGCAAAAGATGACATATCTGGATTTAAGTTTTATGAGACAGAATCTATTCCTTATCAGGAAATAGGATCTGTTTCAATGAAGGAAATTGTTAAATCTTTTGTAAAAAAATACAAGCATGATATTTAAATATTTTAAAAACGTTTTTGTTCTTTCCATATTGTTACTTGGTGTTGTTTCCTCTTATAGTCAAAAAAGAGAGATAACCTATGAAGCTCAAGTGATGAGCCAGTTTTCCGATAAGGGCACCATGCCTTTTTGGTTGGTTAGTAATAAGTATGGTATTATACCAAATGAAAATAGTGGTGTTGTAAATTTGCGAATTTACAGTGATTCACATGTAAATAAACAAGGACTGAAATTTAATTATGGGACATCAATTATAGGAAGTCAAGGTGGAGAATCGGAGGTTTTTATTGATGAACTGTACGCTTCAGCAATATGGAATGGAGTAAGTGTTGATTTAGGAATGCAACATCGGGATGTGAAATTTGATGGTTTGTCTGCAACTAATGGTGATTTGCTTTATTCAGGAAATGCTAGAATGTATCCTGAATTAAAATTTCAGCTAAAGGAATTTCTTCCTGTAGCATTTACCAATAAATGGTTATGGGTTAAAGGTAGTTTTAGTAATGGAATTATGTATGATGACCGATATGTCAATCATACGAATGTACATCATAAAAATGCATTTTTAAGAATCGGAAAACAAGATGGTCTGTCTTTTACTATAGGATTGGATCACTATGCACAATGGGGAGGAACATCCCCTGTTTGGGGCGACTTAGGTGGTTTTGATGCGTTTGTAGATGCTGTTTTTGTAAGAGGAGGTAAAGTGTTAGTTGACGAAAACGGTAATGAATCAATTACAGAGAGTTACAATAAATCAGGAAATCATATCGGACAAAATATGTTTGAGTTCTCATATTCAACTTCGAAAATAGAATCGGTGTTGAGTTTTAAAAATATGTATGAGGATAAGTCAGGTGATTTTAAGCATCTCAATAAGGTGAAGGATTGGAATATGAGTTTTTTTCTTAAATTCAAAGAATCAAAATTGATTTCATCCTTTATTTATGAGTATTATTATACCAAAGACCAAGGGGGCTACAGTATTCGCCCCAATCATCCAATTGAACCGGTAATTGGCTTTGATGGGTACTTCTCTAATGGTGTTTTTCGGTCAGGCTGGACAAATCATCAACGAATTATTGGTTTGCCATTGTTTACACCATCTCTAAATGATGGTATGGTGAGTGGAATTACAAATAATGCTATTGTGGCTCATCATTTTGGAATTACCGGTTTTATAGGGAAATTGAAGTACAAAACACTGCTCACTTTTTCAGAGAACTATGGACAGGCATTGCTTGTAAATGATGGGCAGGGGAATCAGGAAGAAAACTATTCAAAAAGTTATACTCATCCAGATGGACTTTCTCAACAATCCTATCTCGTAGAACTGATTTTTCCAAAATGGAAAAAATTTCCTTTTGAAGTTTCAACAAGTATTGCATTGGATCAAGGGAAATACCTCGAGGAGAATGTGGGGTTTCAAATAAAGTTGTTGAAAAAAGGAATTATAACAGGAAAGAAAAGGTTAACTAGTAAATAATTTGAGTGGATGGTTTTAACATACTATATTGTAAAATTTCCTTATAAAATGGTTTGGAATTTTCTTAATTTAATTAAGAAAAGAACTGATATTGTATTTTATTGTGCCAATGAATTGGATTTGGAAATCTTTAAAAATGTACAAAGACATTTAAATCCAATTCCAGTTGTTGCGAAGAATCGTAGTCTTCAAAAGAAATTATTAAAAAAAGGCATTAACGCAAAGCTTATGCCTGTATTTCCGAAGGGTGTAATCATGTGTCGACAAGCCTGTTACTTATTCCCAGAATCGAAAATTGTGAGAATAGGGATCAGTCATGGGGCATATCATTTTAAACCTTTTGCCAATGTGAAAGGACATAATATGTTTAACCAATTTCATTTTACAAGTTCGAAAGAAGTTGAGGAAGCCCGATTGATTGGAATTACATCTGGGGTTGGCTTAGGTTTCCCGAAAATGGATGATGCTTTTAATGGTACTTACTCTGAAGAGGTTCTTGGTAAGTTGAAGGAGGAATTAAATATTGATCCTAATAAAAAGACTGTTTTGTTTTCAGCTACCTGGGATGGCTCGCAAATGTCAGCAGTTCACGAATGGTACAATAAATTATCTAATTTCACCAGTGAATACAATGTCTTGGTTACTCTTCATGTTTGGACTTCAAAAAAATACAAAAGTGTGATCAAGAATACTCCGGGAGTCAATTATATTGAGTCGCAAGATATTACGCCGTATATCATGATTTCGGATATTTGTGTTGGAGATACAAGTTCAATATTATCAGAAATGAGTGCTTTATACAAACCAATAGTTTCTTTTAAAGTCCCGTTTGTAAAAAGAACTGTTCTGGAAGTCCGGGAAATTATTAAATCGATTAGTTTTCAGATTGAGAAAGTTAGCGAATTGGATGAAATGTTAGAATATGCCTGCCAAAATATAAACCAAAAGGAAATTGGTCAAGAGGTAGCAAATAAACGAATGTTTGAAACATTAGATGGGCGGGCTGGAGAACGTGTGGCAAATAAAATTATTGAATTATTACCTGAATTGCGCATAGAAGAAGAGAAAACGATATTAAAACGTAAAATGCGTTATAATGTAAATCCTAAATATAATTTTCTTACAGAATTAATTGAAAGACTTCCGGATATTTTTGAAAAAGGAGGAACTTGTATTTATGAGGGGCGAAATACAATTAAAACGTTTAACTATGATGGTTTAATTGTGAATGTAAAATCCTTTAAAATTCCACATTTTATCAACAAAGTGGCCTATGCTTTTTTAAGAGGTTCGAAAGCCAAACACTCGTATGATTATGGAACGGAAATTATTCGAAGAGGTGCATCCACTCCTGAACCAATAGCCTATTTGGAGTTGCTTAAAAATGGGTTGTTTAACAAGAGTTATTATGTTTCCATACATTATCCGTATGATTTTATGATAAGAGACTTGATTGGATTTGAATTTCCAGATAAGGATAATATTTTGCGTCAATTTGTAACTTATACATATGAGAAACTTCACAAAAATGGTATTTTTCACTTAGATTACTCTCGAGGGAATATTTTAATTAGGAGGATACAGGATGGAAAATACGATTTTAGTATTGTAGATATTAATCGACTGAAATTTTTAAAACTAAACTATCTTAAAGGACTTAGTAATTTTTCTCAGATTTGGGCTGATGATGAGGAGTTAGAGATTATTGCGCGTGAGTATGCTCGAATAAATAATAGAAATGAAGATGAGGCTGTTCAATTGTTAATCAAATTTGATACTGCTCACAAAACTAAAATTAATCGAAAGAATGCATTGAAGACAGTATTTAAAAGAAGTGTAAAGGGTGATAAATGTTGAATTATTATGATGAAATATTTTTAAGAGAAAATAATTTACTTGATGATCGTTTGTTTATTTCACAAATAACACCACTTGAAATTATTGAGCAGATTGAATCTTTTTTTAGTAATAAATCCAAGTGCATGGCTAATGTTTAAGTGAGCACATTTTTTTTGTAATAGCTTTTCATATACTGATAATATTTTGATACGGGTTTAACCTCTTAAGAAATCAAATAGAGATGGACTGCTAAAATTGATAACAATATAGACAGGAGTAAATTCGGTTATTATAGTTAGACGCACAAGAAAACTACCAAATCAGTTGCATTCCAAACTATAATATCTAGTTTTGTCAGCATGTAAATTGCAGATAATCTTGTTGGCCAATTGTGGACTGGATAATAATCAATGGGAATTTAATAATAAGATTTTGCGCTTTTTTATTATGAATTGATTGGTCATTTAATAAAATATTTTGTAGCTGTGGTTAAAAATATATTCTTCATTCATCGTTTCCACTTTAATCGGTCTTATTATAAGAGTGATGATTTTAACAGCCTTAAAGAAAAGGGATATAATGTGAAATATTTAGATTTGGTTAGTTTGCTTAAATCCTCAAGTCTTGAAGATACTTGCCCTCCCGATTTAAAAAAGGATGTAATTTATATTAAGAGTAAGTCCGAATTCCGTAATTTCCTTATCGCGAATAAGCAAGATAGTATTTTGGCAACCTGTGTAGGCTTACAAGTTAATAGTGCTTGGTTTTATCGAATCATAAGTAAGGCTGAAATTCCTTATGTATTTCTTGATGTAAACTTTTTCCCAAAATTGAGTTCTAAAAACAAAATTAAGAGCATTTCAACTCGAATAAAAAGGTATTTTGAAAAGATATCTCCTATTTATTTACTGCATAAATTTATAAGAAGTATAGATTTTTATTATACGTTACTATTGCTTAAACCCACAGTGGCAGTATTACATGTGAAATCGCCGATTCGAAGTCGAATTTTGAAGATTTGTAATGATCAAACTATATTTATAAGAACCACTTCTAGTGATTGGAACACAGCACATGATGCTTCAAATCAAATTATTGAAGATAAAAATTATTTGGTTTTTATAGATCAATATATTCCGTATCATCCCGATTTTGTCTCAAGAGGTATTGATTTAAAGTTTACTCCTGAAGAGTATTACAATGAATTAAATATTGCTTTGCAAGAGATTTCAACAAAAACAGGATTAAAGGTTCTTATCGCAGCCCATCCGCGTAGAGTGGGGAAGAACGATTATAATTTCCCGGTGAGTTCTAATAATACAGCTAGTCTTGTAAAATATTCAAAACTAGTAATTGCACATTACTCAACGGCAGTTAATTTTGCGGCAGTCTACAATAAGCCTTTGGTTTTTTTCACATCAGAACTTCTTAATAGAAGCTATATTGGGACAAGTATCAGCGATATGGCACATACATTTAATAAAGAACCTTTAACTATTTCTAATGAAATTTTGGGGAAAATTAATTTGGATGAGTTGATGAGAGTTGAGAAGGAGGTTTATACGAAATTTATTCAAGAAAATCTTTCGCCTCCAGAGTCAAATTCCTCTAGTATTGGAATACTGATACACGATTTAATTAAATAGAGGGAGTACAAAATAAATTTAATAAACGGTTTAAATATTATCTCTGTTCAATATTTTATATTTTAGCAAAAAGATAAATGGACAAAGTTAACTTGTAATATGTGATGGTTATAAATTGTATTACATGTGCCAATATATTCAAAGAAAATAATAGATGAAATCAGTAGCAATCATTCCACTTAGAAAAGGATCAAAAGGAATTCCAGGAAAGAATAAAAAAAAGATTTTGGGCCGACCACTGTATCAATGGTGCTTAGGAGCTGCTATTTTTTCAGATTTGGATGAGGTTTATGTATTTACAGATGATGAGGAAATAATCCAACAAGTAGAAAGTGAATACTCGTGGACTCCTAAAGTGAAAGCTTTATTACGTAGTGAGCAAAGTGCAACAGACGTAGCAAGTACCGAAGATGCAATGCTTGAATTTGCGGAAAAAATTCAATTGGATTTTGATATAATCTGTTTGCTTCAGGCAACCTCCCCATTAACTACAAAAGAAGATATTAACAACACTCTTTTTAAAATTTCAAAAGAAAAGTTTGATTCGGCCTTAACAGTTGTTCGAACCAAAAGGTTTATTTGGAGCGAAAAGGGGGAAAGTTTAAATTATGATCACTTTAATCGTCCACGACGTCAGGACTTTGATGGATTGTGTATTGAAAATGGGGCAGTTTATGCATCAAGAAAAAAGCATTTTTTAGAAGGGAAAAATAGATTAGGCGGATCGATTGGTATTGTTGAAATGCCAGAGGATACACTTACTGAAATTGATGAAGTAAGTGATATGTTGATAATCGAAAAATTATTATTGAATCGACTAAATTCACACAAGTTAGATCCCAAGAAGATTGAATTATTAGTTCTCGATGTTGATGGTGTTTTCACAGATGGAAAAGTAGGTGTTTCTGAAAATGGTGAACTTTTTAAAACCTTTTCCCTTAGAGACGGAATGGGATTGGAAAATCTTAGAAATAATGGAGTTGAAGTTGTTGTAATGACATCTGAGAATTCACCTATTGTAGAAAGGCGTATGATTAAATTAGGTATTCAAAATCTATATATGGGAGTGAAAGATAAATACTCACGTCTTAATAAGATATTATCTGATAAAGGTTTACAACGCAATAGTGTGGCTTATTTAGGAGATGATATAAACGATTTGGTCAATCTAAACTCTGTTGGATGGGGATTTTGTCCAAATGATGCAGTTTTATCAGTTAAACCATATTGTGATTTTATTTTGGTTAACAGAGGTGGAGATATGGCTATTCGGGAAGTCACAGAGTTTATTATCAAGTATAATCAAAGGTTTAGATAAAAATTAATATTTAGTATATGAAGATAGCAAAGGTTATTGCAGAAATTGGATGCAATCATAAAGGGGATATGGAAATTGCCAAAGAGTTAATTAAAGTGGCAAAAATTTTCTGTAATGCTGATGTCGTGAAGTTTCAAAAAAGACATAATAAAGAATTGTTGACAGAGGAACAATATAATGCGCCACATCCTAATCCGGCTAATTCCTATGGAGACACTTATGGAGCACACCGCGAGTATTTGGAATTTTCTCTAGATCAAAATAGGGAATTAAAAGAGTATTGTGAAGAATTGGGCATAGTTTATTCTACTTCAACATGGGATCTTACATCCGCAAAAGAGATTGCAAGTCTTAATCCGAAATTAATTAAAATTCCTTCAGCTTGTAATAATAATTATGAAATGTTAGGCTGGTTATGTGAAAATTACACCGGAGAAATTCATGTATCCACGGGAATGACACGTAAAGATGAGATTGAGGATTTGATTTGTTTCTTTGAGAAAAAGGGAAGAAACCAGGACGTGGTATTGTATGCTTGTATATCAGGTTATCCTGTGCCGTTCGAAGATGTATGTCTTTTGGAAATTAGCAGGCTCAAAGAAAATTATGCCAGTCGTGTTAAGGAAATTGGTTTTTCAGGCCACCATTTAGGTATTGCCGTTGATGTTGCAGCCTTCACATTAGGAGCAACGTGGATCGAAAGACATTACACTTTAGATAGAACATGGAAAGGAACTGATCACGCTGCGTCATTGGAACCTGCTGGTGTTCGAAAATTAGTTAGAGATCTTAAAGCGGTTCAAAAGGCATTGAATTATAAAAGTGAAGATATTTTGGATATTGAAAAGGTTCAGAGAGAGAAACTAAAGAATAAAAAATAATTTTGACGAAATTGTTGTCATACTTAAGTTATACCCCTATTCAATTTGAGTAGGGGTATTTATTTTACATGTCGTGCGTTTTTTTCTTAAAAATCTGTTCCCCCAACACCAAATCTCCTTCAAAAGTAATTTTGATATTGGATTCATGCCCCTCAACAATGAAGATGGCTTCTGTTGGTAGATATTTCAATACAACACCACAATCATCTGTTGCCACAAAATCCGGATCTTTTAAAGCAATTTCGTAAGCCGATTTAATCACATGGTACGAGAAGGCCTGTGGCGTTTGTGCTCTCCTTAAAAAAGTTCTTTGTGGAACAGAAACTATTTTGTTTTTCTCATCAATTTCAAAAATGGTATCAACTGTTGTGATAGCAACAGCAACTGATTTTCCGGCATTAAGTTCTCGAATTACATTAGAGATAATTTCGCTGGATACAAAGGGGCGTACTGCATCATGAAAGATTAAGTTGATATTTTGTTCTTCTTGATATGCATGAATAGCAGCGAGACTTGAATCACTTCTTTCTTTACCTCCCGGTAAAATGTGCCTCACTTTTTTGAAGTTATTCTCTCTCACAATGCATTCAACTTCATCAATAAAATCGGCATGAATAATGACGCAGATTTCGTCTGTTTGAGGATGATTTTCAAACGCTTCAATAGAATGCTGAATAATTGGTTTTTCTCCAAGAATCAGGAATTGTTTAGGTAATGATCCTCCCATACGTTTTCCACTTCCTCCGGCCAATATAACAGCTACATTTTTCATGTGATTATAATTTGTTTTTATTTGCCATATGGAACTCCCCAATTACACTCATCCACCTTTGTGTAACACTTTTTACCTGGTCGTTTCATCTGTTTATAATTTTTATTCAGTTGTCAGATGGAACTTACCATTTGCAAATAATTATCCCCATTGTGAGTTAATAATTATTTACTTACGGACGTTTCATATTTCTGATATCAATTAACGTCTCGAAATTACAATTAAATCGGCGTTTTAAAAAGCAAAAAAGAACCGCTCCAAATGGGAGCGGTTTATTTTTTTTGAAGAGTAGGGGAGTTGTATTTTAGTAGAACTGCCCTTTGCAATCTCATTTCTGAGGTCTCATCTTTAAAGTTTATTTGAAAATATCGTATTCTCCTACATCGGAAAGAATTTCATATCCATCTTCAGTCACTAAAACGGTATGTTCAAATTGAGCCGATAATTTTTTATCAATCGTGCGTGCTGTCCAACCATCTTTTTCATCAACAATGGCTCTTGGTTTACCGAGATTAATCATTGGTTCAATGGTGAAAATCATGCCTGCTTTCATCTTAGGGCCGGAATTCTTGGGAGCGATATGTTCAACCTGAGGTGCTTCGTGAAAGTCGACACCAACACCATGACCACAAAATTCGTAAACGACACTGTATTTTTTCCCTTTCGCAAACCTTCCAATCATGAATCCGATGTTGCCAAAGTAGTTGCCTGGTTTCACTTGCTCAATTCCCAAATACAAAGCATGCTCGGTATCTTCAACCAATTTTGCAGCTTCCTGAGAAACCTCACCAATGGTATACATGGTACTGGTATCACCATAGTAACCATCCAGAATTGTAGTTACATCAATATTCAGAATATCACCATTTTTAAGAATGGTTTTTTCATCCGGAATACCGTGGCAGATCACATCATTTAAAGAAATACAACATGATTTTGGAAAACCATGATAATTCAGAGGCGCAGGTATTGCACCATTATTTCGAATGTAGTCTTCAATCAACTGATTTAAGTATTCTGTGCTAACTCCTTCTTTAACGAAATCGCTAATATATTTTAGAGTATTTCCGGCTAGCTGAGCACTTTTTCGAATCCCCTCAATTTGCTCCGGAGTTTTAATAATTATTTTACTCATAATTTTGTGTTCGCAACAACCTGATTGTTTTGCATATTTAGAAAGGCAAAGGTCTGCATAGAAATTGAATTATGCAAATCAAATAAGGTTCAAATTTCAGGTGATTTATTAATCCGACCGAGTTGGATATCTGGTGAAGTTAACGCTGTCAGGAGCTTCGAACTCATACCACTTAAATCAATCATCAGGTTTGACATGACTTCAGTTTTTAGTTAACTGACTACTAAGCGCCGGTTACTAATTACTTTTTCGATTATTCAAAGAGGTCGTAAGCGAATTCGGCTTATTAATCGTTTTCGAGTTGCTTTTTAAATTCATCTAAATGAGACAGAGTCTCTTCGTCGAGGCTCGGTTCCACCATATCTTTGTAAGATTGTAAACTTTTAAGTATTGTTTCAGCAACAATCAACCTGGCGGTTGCTTTATCGTCAGCAGGAACAACATACCAGGGAGCACAATCTTTCGATGTACGATTGATAGCATCTTCGTAACATTCCTGATAAGCACTCCACGACTTTCGTTCTTTTAAATCATCTTTGGAAAACTTCCAGTTTTTTTCTTTTCGGCGAAGTCTTCGAAACAATCTCTTTTTCTGTTCATCTTTTGAAAGGTGCAAAAAGAATTTTAAAATAATGGTACCACTCTCGGCAATGTGCTCTTCAAAATTAACAATCCGTTCCATGCGCTTGTGATAAAAGGCATCGTCCAAATCGTTAAGACTGGTAACCGAAGGAATGTTTTCGCCTAAAATATATTCCGGGTGTACCCGTGTAACCAAAACATTTTCGTAATGGGTGCGGTTAAAAACACAAATTTTGCCCCTTTGCGGCAACGCAATGTAATGCCGCCACAAAAAATCATGTTTTAATTCCGCAGAAGTAGGAGTTTTAAAACTATGTACCACAACACCTCTGGCGTTTACATCTTTAAACACTTCTCTCACCAAACTATCCTTTCCAGATGTGTCCATTCCTTGCAGACAAATAAGCATATTGTATTTTCCATGCGCATACATGGTGTCCTGCAATTCGCTGATTTTTTTGCGGATGTGCTTTAATTTTTTCTTAGCATCATTAATTTCTTTGAAAGTGTCTGTTTTTGCCAAGCTTATTTTTTTCGAGATTTTATATTGATCGATATTCATAGGGAAGTTTATATTCAATTAAAAATAAGTATTTTTAGTGGCTTATAAAATTAATATTTATTTGGAATTGTGAGCTTACTTGCGCTGTTTTGATGGTATTCAGTTTAATTGTTATGCTTTGTGCATGAGGTTTTGTTCCTATAAATAAATATGATAAATTTTCCCGGTACTATTTTAAAAGTACAATCAATATTAATTACACTTTTGATATGATGAAATTTGTTAGAATATGTTTTGTTTTCTCCTTTTTGATAACAACTTACAGCCTTGCCAAAGGGCAATATTTTAGTACGGGACAAGACCCTGCTTCCATAAACTGGAAACAAATTAATACGAAGGATTTTCAAATTATATTTCCTGAAGGTTATGAACAAAAGGCCGGATATATGGCAGCCATTTTTCAGGATTTACTTTTAAAGGGAGGGAAGGATCTTCAACATCAACCTAAAAAGTTTTCTGTTGTAGTACATACCCAAAGTGCAACCACAAATGGTATGGTAGCATGGGCTCCGAAGCGAATGGAGGTTTATAATACTTCGGCACCCGATAATGATGCTCAGGTTTGGATTGATCATGTAACAACGCATGAATACCGGCATGTTATTCAGATGGATAAATTAGAACAAGGATTTACGCGCTTCTTGAACTATGTATTTGGTCAGCAATCTACCGTAGTTGTGGTTGGGCTGTATTTACCTCCCTGGTTTTTGGAAGGCGATGCGGTTTGTACTGAAACAGCTTTAAGCGAATCGGGACGGGGACGTCTGCCGTTTTTCGAGCAGGAACTGCGGGCTCAATTGATTGAAAAAGGAAACTATTCTTACGATAAAGCAATCAACGGATCGTATCAGGATTATGCAACCGATCGTTACAAATTGGGTTACTATTTGGTTGGTAAAGCAAGAATACATTACGGAGATGAATTGTGGGAAAAATCACTGAATCGGGTTGGGCGAAGACCTTTAGGGATTACAAGTTTTGCTGATGGAATTAAGCAGGGAATGAATGCAAATCGCGATGCCGTATTTGATTCTTTATCCGAAAAGCAAAAAGAGATTCTTGCCCAAGGAATAAAGGTAGAGGATATTGATTGGGAACAGGTAAAGGAGAAAAATACCCGGGCCGACGGCAAGCTGATGTTGTATTACGATACCATGAAGGAATTGCAATGGGAATGGGAAGTTCAGGATGCTCAATTGAATCTGACAGATTTTGAACCATTGGCAAATCGTGAGGAAATCTATACCAACAAACGCTTTCCCCATGTTAACGAATCGGGTGAAGTAATTGTCCTGAAAGAAGGTTTGGCAGATGCTGCTTATTTTGAGAGAATCAGTAAAGAAGGAAAACAAGAGAAATTGTTCGTTCCCGGATACGATTTTAATACTGGTTTCGATTACAAAAACGGAAAACTGATTTGGTCGGAACGAAAGGATCATCTGCGTTGGGAAAAAGCTGATAAAAGTGTCTTGGTAATTTATGATACCAAATCAAAAAAGAGAAGCAGGTTTAAAAACAGGAATTCTTTGTTTGCACCGGCTTTTTCAGAGGATGGGAAACGGATTGCAGCAGTGGAAACAGATGAGCTGGGCGATAATCATCTGGTAATTATCAACACGGAAAGTAAGCTGGAAGAGCAACGAATTGCAGCAGGGAAAGGTGAATTTGTTTTATCACCAAAGTGGAATGGAAACCAATCGATAGTATACATTTTATTGAATAAAGAAGGAAAGCAACTGGTATCTGTTGATTTAAATTCTGGAAACAGAACCTGCTTGTTTTCTTCTGGGAAACAGGAGATATCTCAGCTAGAGGTAAGCCATGACCATATCTTTTTTACAGCCGGATTTACAGGAATCGATAATGTTTTTGCTTTTGATAAATCAAGCGAAAAAATTTATCAGGTAACATCATCAAGGTTTGGTGCACGCGATCTTCATGCAAATGGAAACCAACTTTATTATTCCGATTACACATCCGATGGCTATTTGCCTGTAAAGACAGATTACCGGGTTAGTAATTGGAAAGAGTGGGAGGGTGATTATTCGTCATTCCCGTTAGCGGAAGGTCTATCTGAACAATTGGGCGAAAAATTGGCTCCTGATACAACAAATCTGGATCGTTTCGAGGTGAAGAATTACTCAAAATTGGGACATTTATTCAATTTTCATTCCTGGGCACCTCTGTTTATCGATGGGTTGGAACAGCAATTCGATATAGGCGTGTCGGCAGCCTCGCAAAATAAGCTGAGTACTTTGTTGACCACCGTAGGCTACAAGAAAGAACAGGGCTATAAAAACGGGCAGTTTTATGTGAACCTATCTTATCAGGGAATGTTTCCAATTTTCGATTCGAAACTGACTGTTGGTAATAAAGAAGCACAGTTTGCGACCCTTGCCGATCGAATTTATCCCCCTCAAAAAGACACAATACTAGTGCACCGCGCTCTAAAACAATGGGGCTGGGAGAATAGTATCAAGTTGCCGTTCGATCTTTCAGGAGGAAAATATTCCACACGGATTATTCCTAAGGTAACCTACAGTTTGGCAAAGCTGGCTAATATAAAATATACTGCTTTGGCTACGACCCAAACGAATCCATTAGGATTAGGAGAATATGATTTTGGCGATAAAAATATTACTCAGGAGATTATGGAGTATCAGATTTTTGCCTATAACATTGCAAAAACGGCTCCGCGCGATGTGCAGTACCAATGGGCGCAGGTGTTCGAATTCAACTATCGTCACACGCCTTTTGGAGACTCCAGATTGGGTGAAACATGGTCGGCCGAAGGGCACTTGTATTTCCCTGGATTTGTGAAGCATCATGGCATTAAATTGTATGGCGGATACCAAAACCGTTCCAGTTACAATTCCCGTTTTTCAAATACAATTAAGAGTCCAAGAGGGATGACTGATATTTACGGTGAGGATATTTTTTCGACAGGCTTTGATTATGCATTGCCTCTGTTTTACCCGGATTGGAATTTGGGACCATTGGCCTACTTTAAGCGGATAAAAATGAATGCTTTTATAGATTACGGATATCAGAAAGGAAAAGTATCAGATGTAAATCAGAATCTATTTGCCTATGATGATGCATTCACATCCTTTGGTGCTGAGCTAAGTACCGATTTGCATGTGCTTCGCTTTTCGGCTCCTGTCGATTTGGGTATTCGTGTCGGATATGAGGATCAAACGGGTAGCATGTTTGCGAATTTGTTGATATCCTTTTCGTTGAGTGCGTTTTAGTTTCCGTTTTGGATGAAAGGTTTTCAGTGGAGATGAGGGATTTTTGGTTGAGACGCAAAATTTTGCGTCTGTACGGTATTTCCTTTGAGATGAAAGATTTCCTCGTTGAGATTGAAAATCTTACGCTTGAGACGCAAGATCTTGCGTCTGTACGATATTATTTATGGAATTTATCTTCTTCCCATTTTTCGGGATTGTTCAGAATATAATCATGAATTCGTTGGTAAGCAATATCATTTCTGATGATATGATCGTGATAAAGAGATTGCCAGGCAAAGTTGATCTGGTGCAGTGCTGCATATTTTTTCACCCCAATTTTAAACCCGCGGACAATTGATGCCGGATTTTTGGATTGCGGCCCGAATTGGTTTTTTGTGGAGACAGAAGATCTTGTGTCTTTACTATGTTCTTCATCAGCTTTGTCAATCACAATTATGCCATGCACATGCATGGGCATTACCACAAGGGCATCCAGTTGCACAAAGGGGAAGTGTCCGGGTATAGCCATCCAAAAGGTTTCGGCCATTTTACCAATTTCAGATAGTTGCATTACCCCATTTACCACTTGCCCGAAAAAATGTTTCCTGTTTGCCGTACAGATGGTAACAAAATAGGGCGCATTTACTCCGTAATCCCAGCTTTGCAGGCGGGTGGTTTTTATGCGGTATTTGTTCTGGTATTTGTCCACAAGTAAAGCTTTTCTTTTCTATATTCCCTTGGGGCTTATGTGGTGTGAGAGGTGCGCCCCAACCATTTTTGCGACTTAATAAGCTGTTCTATTTTTGTCTTATCCATTTTGTCAATCAATGCAATGTCTACTTGTTTGCCAGCAGCCTTTATTCCAAACAATTCAGTCGATTAGGCTTTCGGGCTTTATTTTCTAATCTCTTGTACCCGATATAAATTATACAACTTTTTATTGTACGGATAATCCCAACATCCCATTCTATGGTAAATATTTCCACCAAATCCTTTCTTGTAAATATGAACTCCATGTAAAGGATGAGCCTGATTTAAATTAGGAGCAGAACCAAACATATCATATTCAGAACATCCCCATTCTTTTGCTATTCGTATCGATTCCCATTGCAAAGAATAGCTCGCCATTAAGTTATTTTTACAGGATGTAGATGCCCCATATAAATATGTTCCCCGTTTTTTTGATAAAACCAAAAACATTGATGAAAGAAAACTACCGCCAAAATCAGCCATTAACATTTTAACGCTTACTCCTTTTTTACTGTTGTCCTGATTTTTTAATATGGCAGCAAAGTATTCTTGATTTTGCAATGGCATGTTATGACGCATGGCTGTTTCTTGATACAATTTATACCATTGTCCAATATGATCAATACTATATTCAAGCACTCTGATTCCTTTCTTATTTGCTTTTCTTACGTTATACCTTGTATTGTATCTCATATTATTGAGCAAATCCTTCTCTTTTAAAGTCAAATCAAGAAAAAAGGTATTTTTTGGCAAATTGTCCTCTATGCTTTTGTGTAAATTCCAATTAGCCGTATTAAAATTTAGCCGGTATTCTTGAGTTGCACTTGGTGGTGGTCCTATCCAGTTTCCATGATTGTCAAAATACTCCTCTTCAAGCGCCCACTGATTCTCCCAAATCAAATCGTAACGAATAAAAATGCAATTTGGAGGAAGAAATGGTTTTATAGATTCAGATAATTGTTCTAAAAATAATCCTTGATTTTCAAACGCAGGTTCTAATTTTGGCCCGTATGGGATGTATGCAAAACAATTAACATTATCTACGTACTTGATTAAAACCAATAAATCTTCACTTTTTTTTTCCAAAGAGTTAGCTGTGCTAAATAATAAATCCTTTGAGATTGTCAACTCAAATCCCTTTGGAATAAATCCTTGATTTCTTTTTACGCGTGCCCAGAAAGGCGTTTGAGGTAATATATTTGTAGTCTTAAATTCTTCAATATCTTTCTTCTCTAAATTACAAATCATCCTTTTTTTGTTGCAAAATTAAATAATAAAATACTTAATAGGAAACGCCCGTGACAGGAATTTGTGACACACAAGGGGATGATTATTCCAGCATGGTAATCCCGAAAGCTTTCGAAACCCTATCACAACTAAAAACAAATTGTAATTATATTGAAATGAAAGATTTTCAGTGGAGATAAAAAATCTTGCGCTTGAGACGCAAGATCTTGCGTTTGTGCGATATTATTTATGGAATTTATGCTCGATGAATTTTACTTACATTTGCATCCTGAATTTGGTATTAGTACAAACAAAGCAGGTGGCATCTCCCTGCTGTGAAGTAAAAAGAAGGCCTAACAACAATTAATAGTTTGTGAGTATCCTTTCATGCTTCAATTAAAAGAATAAAAAAATGCAAAACGAAATTTTATGGCTGGTCATGTTGCTGGCAAACTTCCTGTTAATTATTTTAGCCTACCGCATATTTGGTAAATGGGGACTTATTATTTGGATTCCAATTTCTGTTATTGTTGCCAATGTTCAAGTTATTCAAACCGTTGAGCTTTTTGGACTTGTTGCAACTTTAGGTAATATCGTTTATGCCTCGTCGTTTTTAGTGACCGATATTTTGTCGGAAAATTATGGCAAAGAAGAGGCAAAAAAGGCTGTTTGGATAGGATTTTTCAGCCTCATTTCCATGACCCTATTAATGAATCTGTCCTTGCTTTTTATCCCGCTAGAAGGAGATGAGTTTGCAGGTATTGCGCACAAAGCAACCAATACAATATTTAGTTTAATGCCCCGCATAGCTATTGCCAGCCTTGCGGCATATTTACTTTCCCAACGGCATGATATTTGGGCTTATCATTTTTGGCGGAAACATTTTCCAAAAGACAAACAAATTTGGATACGCAATAATTTAAGCACATTTGTTTCTCAGTTTATTGATAGTACTGTTTTTGTACTTATTGCTTTTTGGGGCGTATTTGAAACTGCTGTGATGTGGGAAATATTTTTAAGCACCTATTTCCTGAAATTTATTGTTGCTGCAGCCGATACCCCATTCGTATATTGGGGCAAACGGATTTTCAAAAAAGAGAAGTTCTATTTAGATTGATGCCTTTATGAATAGCTTGTGGTGAAATTATTGCTTGAATAAACCGGCTTGGTTTAATAATTATCTCCTTGAGTATTGTGCCTTGTAGTTTTTGCTTTTAGCTGCAAGGAACGCGATACTACCGAAACGAAGTGGAGATCAGCGAAGCTAATCGCGCACCAGCAGGGTTCTGTCAGGCCTTCAGCCTTAAATTGTCATGCTCTGACTTATAGGCAAGCTGTAAATGTCAGGGTATGACTAGTATTGAATCGATGCTCCACATTTACAAACAAATCACGCCTAATAGACGTGATTCTTTATTCCCCATAACTTAATCCCGATCACTCGGGACCGTATACAGCCTGTCCCGATTTTTATCGGGAAGACCCGCTTAGTTTATGCTGAGCTTGCGAAGTATCTGGTGGTGTGAAAGCCTCTCCCTGCTAATGATTACTAGCGGGGCGGGCTATTCGATTATGCATAGTTTTTTATTCTATTATTAAGCTTTTATACTTTGGATATTTCACAGAGTATTTCAAATTAAATTCTTTTTCCTCAGACGGTTTTAGGGTAAACTCCCACTTAACTTCACCTGTTTCTTTGTTTTGTTTTCCTCCTGATAGATTTTGAATATCTACCTCGATTTCTTCAAGTTTGGAGATTGGAACTTGGTCAAGAACTATCATATTTATTTCTTGACTTTTATTATTCCTGATTATTGTTAACCAAGACTTAGTTTCTTCTTTCTTTGAACCTAAGAATTGTCGGGTTGTAAAGTCTTTTAAATTTTTACGGCTGACACTTACATTTTTGTCTTTTCCTAATGAAACTTGTAGGGTGTCAGATGCAAACCTGACATCAATTAATGATTTTCCGATATAAGTTTCTTCGAAAAATATGTTCGCTTCTCCTTCTAACAAATTGTATTTTTCCCAGTCTGTGATATTTGCAATTAAGAAAGCATCACTGTTAATTTTGGGAACAGAATAATATTGATAATAGGCAGGAACTTGATAAACAGCCATATCAACAGAATAACTTTTATTATCAGATTTCACAGAATAAGGTGTTTTAATTTCAAAATCAACGGTGGTCTGATTTTCTGTTTTTTGAAATGGTACTGCAATACTCTCTGATTCTCTACTTTTCATTCTGGAATTTCCTTGAACCGAGACTCCGGCGAGTCTACCTTGAAGTGCACCTTCATAATCAGTATCTCCCTGAACACCATATGCAACAGTAACAACTTCATCAAGAGCTAAAAATTCTTCTTGCATTTTTACATTAATTACTGAACTTGTTATTGGTAATGTTTGTGTTTTAAAACCTATAAATGAAAAGCTTAAATAATCTGTATTTGTTGGTATGGTAATGGAGTACCTCCCGTTTATATCGGTCACAGCTCCAATTGTTGTTTCTGGAACCATGACAGTTGTTCCCGGTAATGGTTGGTTCTCCTGGTCAACAACTTGTCCTGTAACGGAATTTATTGATGTATTATAAACAGGTGGGAAATTATTATAATCTAAATAGTAAGTTTTTAATTCAGGAGCAACTCCAGAGGTCGTGGGATTGGATGATGAGAATTTTAATTTGACATTATTCCAGTCAATTTTGGTGTCTTGCCTAACATTCGCTTTGTATATTATTTCAACAGGGTCATTAATTGATTTTGCACGAATATCGTATGTTGGATACCAACCGGCATTTTCCACTAAATAAGAAATTTCAATTGATGCAGAAGTTTTTGTTTTAGCTTCAACTTTAACTAAAATTTCTCCCATTGGAAATTCCTTTTTACTTGAACTTGTATTTAATTGGTTTTCAAGATTGTTTTTTTGTTCATTTAGTTTTTCTAGTGTCTTATTTCTTTCAATTTTTTTCAACATCAAGTCCGTGAGTTGAGTACTATAAAATTCAGAAGTCTCTTTTAGGTTTGCGACACTTAATTCACTGTTTTTACCCCCAATTACTCTATTGTCTTTTAAGAAATTTAGTTGTTCATTTAGTATAGATAAATGAGTTTGTTCTAATTCTATTTTTGAATCAAGGTCATTTATTTTTGATTCTATGATTTTAACGTCTTCTGATTTTTCAAGCTCGTCTAAAAAATTTTGTTGATGATTGACAGACAAAACAGTAACATCTCCATTTGCTTTAACCTGAACACTTTTGGCATCAATAAAAGGAGATAGGTTATTAAATTTGAGTACTGTTTCACCTTGAGTGTGTATTTCGGTGTATATGTGCCACCCATTTCGGTGATGTTGTGCCACTAAA